>CAJYGB010000033.1 GCA_913774355.1 uncultured Chryseobacterium sp.
ATCCAATTAACATATTGTTCATATAAAAATTACATTGTGGGTAAGTAGTGACGGTAAAACCCTACAACAACGAAGGTTAATGACAAGACCATAGTTATCCACATTGAGGGGAAAGCTGAAATGGAGACGGAGAATAAGGCTGAAATGAAAGCGGAAGATGGAAAGAGTGAAGGGGTTGGAGGGTAAAGTGTTTAAGAGTTAAGGGGCTTATGAAAAAACTACCGTCCTAGCCCGGATCGACGCGGTTACCCCACAGCGGAAGGTGGAAAGCATTGGGAAGTACTGGGTTTGATGAGGAAGCATGTGGGAGAAGGCCGACGAGAGGAGTATTAGCACAGAGCCGGAAAAAGCTCCTGAAAAAATCAAAGAGTTGGAGAATGGGAAAGTAATTTAAACTGAAATTTTGAAATATAATGTTTTGCTATATGACATTTCATTTAAATTAACATAGAAGTTGAAGTCTTGTACCGGAAATAAAAAATTAATATAATAAACTCCGGAATTGTGGAATGAAGCAACAGATTTCGAAATTTAGGCTTTATCTAAATCCGAAAATGTTGTACCTATGTTGTAACTAAAAAGAAAAAGGGGTGTAAGAAAATCTCTTACACCCCTCTATTATTGTAGCGAAGACGGGAATTGAACCCGTGACCTCAGGGTTATGAATCCTGCGCTCTAACCAACTGAGCTACCTCGCCGTTTTGGTGGTGCAAATATACAAAAATATTTACTCCCTCCAAATTTATTTTAATTTAAAATACTCCAAAACATCGGCAACATGCTCTGGTTTATTGATTATCTTATTGTTAGCATCTAAAATAAAATACGTTGGCGTCGCATGAACGTTGTAGGTATCTACATAACTGCTGTTCCAGCCTTTTAATTCGGAATCATTTATCCACGGAAATGCTGTAATCTTTTTAGCATATGAATCTCTATCCACGTCCATTGATAATCCTACGACCTGAATGTTTCTCGCTTTTAAATCATTATATTTAGTAAGTAACTTAGGAAGCTCCTCTTCGCAGTGGGAGCATGTTGAAGACCAGAAGATAATGATTTTTTTGTCTGCTTTTACATCATATAATGATTTTGCATTTGTATTTAAAGGAGACTGAAATTTATAATCAGGGAAAGCCGCTCCGATTTCAACGTTAGCATTTGATTTTAATGTGGAAGCCAACCTATCCGTAATCGTACATTTGAGGTTTTTAGCAAGACTGAGGTATTTATTTTTAAATTCCTGCATATCGTATACATCAAAAATGTCGATCAATTCAGAAAGAACGGTCTGGCCGCGTGGGGTTTCCACCTTTAGTGTATCCAACAGTTTATCTACAGAAGTTCCTACATTCGTATTTCCACCTGTATTAAGATAAGCAACCAGAATAGGTCTCAAAAGAGACGAAGTCTCAAGCATATCATTTGATTTGTCAATAAAATTAATGATTTCATCCTGACTTACCTTTTTCGCAGGATTGTTGGAAAGAAATTTACTGTAATTTGAGTTATAGTAATAAATAAAAGGATGCTGACTTTGATCAATACCTTCAGTACCTCCCGAGAGTCTGCTGATCTCAGTTTTCAAAGCCTTACCAAAATCTGTATTGTCTTTATAATATTCCTTGATCTGAGTCAAAGCCGGAAGTATCATTTCTTTTTTCTGTGAACCTTCCTGAAGTTTACTCATTACATCATTAGCTTCGTCAAGATATTTAATATCTTTAACTTTATTTCCCTGAGTTTCCAGTTTAACAGTTACATCCTTATTTTCTGAAATAAAGTTAAAAGTATTGTTGGAACCCGGAAAATACACTTTCATCATTCCCATATAGTTTTTTGGATACCGGAACGTCCATGTATTATTTTTACTTTGTTCCTTAGTAAATATGATATCCTTTGAACCGTTTAAAGTATATAAAATAGCATCCTGGTCTTTGAAATCGGCAGGAGCCTGAATGGTAACCGTAAACTGAGCCTGTAATGAAAATGCAGCCAATAATGCCGGAATAATAAAAATCTTTTTCATAAGGTAAAAATAAAAAAACTCTCCGATTAATCGGAGAGTTTAATATTATTTTAATAAAATTTTATGCTTTTCTGCTTGTATATTTTTTGGTGAAAAATACAATGAACATTACTGCAATAATGACTAATGCAAACACATACATATCAATTGGAGAGGATTGTGCACCTGGTCCAACTGCGCCTCTATTGGTTGCCCCGGAATCTGGCGCCGGCGGCATCTTCTGTGCATTGATCAGAAGAAATCCGAAAATCAGGAAAAAAGCTGAAACTAGTTTATTTATTATTCTCATATTTATTATTTTAAGATTTTGGTATTAACAGTTTCTCCTTTGTCGGAAACAACTTTTACAACATAAGAATTTTTAAGTTTACTGTCAAGTTCGATTACAAAATCTGTAGAAGTATTAACTGCTTTCTTAGCAATAACCAATTTACCGCTCATATCATAAACCTCAATATCTGCTTTTTTCCAATTAGGATCGAATCTAACGATGTAGTTCTCAATTCCAGGATTGTATACGACTACCGTTCTTGAAGGAGACTTCGTTTCGTTAGTTGCCAATACAACACTGCTTGGTTCACCGTAATAAAGATCATATTCAGCTCCGTTTACAGGAATTACAGCACCCTGAAGTGCAGGCTGAACAGTTCCGGTCTGTGATTTATAATAAAAACCAATACCAGAAGATAAGGTGTGAACACCATTATTGATTGGGCTTGCATTTTCAAGAATTTCAAACTTATAAGACTTTATCGTATTAAGATCAAAGTTTTTCATCTTAATATTTTTGCCTTTAAAGTTAGCTTCGTTGGCTTCGTTAATATACAACCAGTACTGAGACTGATAGTTTGTGTCAACCCCTCCGGTAGAAGCTTCTTCATAAGTACCTAATACATCAGTAACATCTAATGTCACCTGAGTTTTTGCGGCATTTACAGAATGTCCGGTAGCTCCATCAGGATAAACCACATAATATGTTCTGGCTACTTCATTACCATTAGCATCAAGACCAATAACACCCAGCTGTTTTACAGTTCCCAAAGTAGTATTCTTGTTTGCTGTTACGGTATAAGCCGTAGTGGCATTTCTTGTATAATAATTAAATCTTCGAAGATTTGCAAAGTTAAGTTGGGGTGGTGTACCTGAGCTACCGTCTAATTTAATAACGAAAGTACCCATCGGTCTAACCATCATGTAATTAATATCCCCTGTAGGAGTAGAAGAACCAGCTGCAAAAGTAATATATTTATATGCACTGTTTCCGCCGGTTGTAGTAGTTCCTCCAGATGTAGTTTGTACAGCATTCGGAGAAATTTCAAGCCTTACACCTTGGACATTTGGTATATAAACCCCATCAGTAGTAGCCGGATTCTTTATATTTGACAAATCAAGATTGGTTAGAAACGGATTACCGAACTGATAAACGTTTTTACCATATGTCCCAACCCACGGTGTGGTTTCGAATTCATCCTGAACATAAGAATAATACTTTTCATTGTATTGGTTAAGCGCATTCCCGTTTGTTCCGAAATTCACATTTGCTCCGGCACCCTGCAACGTAGTAGAAGCACCAATATCCGTAAGAGGACGTCCTTTTAGCGTTCTTGTCGTATTGCTTACATCAAGGCCCAAACCTCCCAACATATAATAAGCAAATCCGTCCAGTCCGACTCCTATCTTGTAGCCGGTACCAAAATTCTGTGCTACAACGTTTGTATTGTTGTTCCAAAGGATTTCATTTTTTGAATGTCTTACATTCGTAAATGTTTTTCCTAATTCAGAGCTTAATGTAGATGCTGTTTTATCATAAAAAGGAAGACCGACCTGCTGGTAGGTACCATGGTTAACGGCTCTGTACTCCTGGTCTATGATCCCGGTAATATTGGCCTGAGGAACTCCTGAAATAAATAATTGACCGTATGTATAAGCCGGTGTTGCAGAAGAACTGTTGGTATTATAGGTAGAATAAGCAGTAGGTTCATTAAGCTTATTAATGAAATTACCTCCGCCACTGCTTTCCGTTTTATCAACATTGCTGGTAGTAATGGTTTTAAAAGAATCTGTGGTGGTTCCCTGAATCATGAAATTACCATGATTCTCGATAACTCCTGTACCTCTCATCTGTAATCCGCCGCCACTGTAAACCAGAGTGCCTTTACTTACGTACGTAGTAGCATTATCATCTACGTGTATCAGAACATTCTGCGCCTGAACAGAACAAATGGCTGTTAATAAGCCAATAGCAAATAAACTTTTTCTCATTGTATATAAATATTTGTGCGTTAATACAATATCTCAATGGCAAAGGTATGCCTTTTTTACTAAAAAACAAAAATATTTTATCTATTAACAAAAATATTATCTTCCGTTAATATGATTTCTTTTTCCTCCCCTATTGAAAACATATAATCTTCCAGTACTTTTTCCGTCGTTCCCCTCAGACCCCTTGCTCCAAGCCCCTTTTCCATGGTTTCTTCCACAATTTTTTCAACAGCACCGTCCGTAAACACCAATTCGGCACCATCCATTTTGAAAAGTTCAATAAACTGATTCACAATAGAGTTTTTCGGTTCTTTCATGATCCTAACCATTGTCTCTTTCGTGAGCTTATCGAGATACGTGATGATCGGAAATCTCCCTAAAAGCTCGGGAATTAATCCGAAGGAACGAAGGTCAATTGCATTAATATTTGTTAATATATATTCGTCCTCACCTGTCTTATTGATTTTCTCCGAACTGAAGCCGATCGCCTGCTTGTTCATTCTTCTTTCAATAATTTCTTTAATTCCGTCAAAAGCGCCACCGGCAATAAAGAGTATATTCTGGGTATTTACCTGGATGTATTTCTGATCAGGATGCTTTCTTCCTCCTTGTGGCGGAACGTTTACGATGCTTCCCTCCAGCAGTTTCAGTAATCCCTGCTGCACGCCTTCCCCGGAAACATCCCTGGTAATGCTAGGATTGTCCGATTTTCTGGCAATTTTATCAATCTCGTCAATAAATACGATTCCTTTTTCCGCTTTCTCAACATCATAATCTGCAACCATTAAAAGCCTGGAAAGGATACTTTCCACATCTTCCCCTACATATCCGGCTTCGGTTAAAATGGTTGCATCCACAATACAGAACGGTACATTCAGTTCGCGGGCAATAGTCTTTGCCAGCAAGGTTTTTCCGGTTCCCGTTTCGCCGATCATGATGATGTTGGATTTCTCCAGCTCCACTTCCCTATTCTCTTCCTGAGCGTGAAGGAGTCTTTTGTAGTGGTTGTAAACTGCAATGGACAATTGCTTTTTGGCCTGGTCCTGTCCGATGACATACTGATCAAGAAACTCCTTGATCTCTTTCGGCTTTTTCAGTTCGTTTATATTTTCTGCCGGGGCATATCCGGATTTGGATCCGCTGTCTTTTACGATAGCATGTGCCTGCTCGATACAGTTTTCGCAGATAAAGCCGTTCTGTCCGGAAATCAGCATCTGCACTTCATTTCTCTTTCTTCCGCAGAAAGAACATTGGTTTGAATTCATTTGTTATATAACTATAATAAAGGTATAGATAAAAGAAACCCGTAAAATGAGTTTCACGAGTTCCTGGTATTTTAAGAATTAATGATGGAGTTCCGGATCCCGGTATACTCTTCATCGGTAAGCTTCAGCCGCTCATTTTTAAAATTCATATCCTCCACCTGGTTTAAGGGGATTAAATGAATATGGGCGTGAGGAACCTCCAGTCCGACCACAGCCACTCCTACTCTTATACACGGGATTGCTTTTTTAATTTTTTTGGCAACCTCCTGTGCAAAACCCCAGAGGTTTTTATATTCTTCACTTTCCAGATCAAAAATCAGATCCACTTCTTTTTTGGGAACTACCAGTGTGTGCCCTTTTACCAAAGGCATTGCATCCAGAAAGGCAATAAAGTTTTCATCTTCAGCTATTTTGTAGGAAGGGATCTCGCCATTGATGATTTTTGTGAATATGGTACTCATGTTCTAAAATATAAAGTTGAGTGTCTGTTACAGAGTAATTTCCAATACCTCAAACGATAGTTTGTTGCCGTTTGGTAAAGTAATGTCTGCCGTTTCTCCTACCGCTTTTCCCAGTAAGCCTTTGGCAATGGGTGTATTTACCGAAATCTTTCCGGCCTTAAGATCGCTTTCATTATCCGGAACCAGGGTAAATGCCTGCTCCTGATTTGTAGCATTATTTTTAAGCCTTACTGTTGTAAGAATGGAAACTTTTGAGGTATCCAACTGGCTTTCATCTATTATTTTTGAACCTGAAATAACGTCTTTCAGCTTGGAAATCCTCATTTCGAGCATTCCCTGGGCTTCTTTGGCTGCATCGTATTCTGCATTTTCAGACAAATCTCCTTTATCTCTTGCTTCAGCGATCTGCTGGGTAATTTTCGGTCTTTCTACAGTTTCCAACTGCTCCAGCTCAGCTTTCATTTTCTCCAGTCCCTCCTTTGTAACATAGCTTGCCATAATTTTCAAAATTTAGTTTTAGTATAAAAAAATAATCCGACATTTGCCGGACAATGTTTTCGAGTTGTAATCGTTTAATTTTTACAAATATATAAAAATTTAAATTCAAATGAAAAAAAGTTTCTCAATATTACCCATCATCACATTATTGATTTTCAGTAATTTATGCATACATTCATGCGGAACCCGCGAAGATACCGTAAGTTGCTTCCCAACCAATCCGATCAATGTAAGCTTAAATCTGAATCTTCCGGCTTATTATAATCTGAACCAGGTCGGCGGATGGGTTTATATTAACGAACAACAGTCGGGAACAAGAGGGCTGATCGTTGTACGGGCTTCGGACACGACATTCAAAGCCTACGACCGAAACGCGCCGCATATCTGCCCCGAAAGCAATACAACCCTTGAAGTTCAGGACAACATCAGGATCGTCTGCCCGAAAGATAATGCCCAATGGATTTTACTGACCGGACAGCCGACGGCCGTGGCCAACGTTCCGCCGAAGACGTATCTTTACAATTACGATCCGGGAAGCAAAGTATTAAATATTTATTATTAAAAAATGAAAGTCGTTATACAGAGAGTTTCCGAAGCCCGCGTAAAAGTAGACGGACAAACCGTGGGTGAAATCAGAAAAGGACTGATGCTTTTGATCGGGGTTGATGAAAATGATGAGAAAAGCGATGCCAATTGGCTCGTTCAGAAAATCTTAAACCTCAGAATTTTCGGGGACGAAGAGGACAAACTGAATCTTTCCGTACAGGATGTGCAAGGAGAGATTCTCTGCATCAGCCAGTTTACGCTGATTGCCGATTATAAAAAGGGGAACCGTCCTTCTTTTATCAAAGCTGCAAAACCAGATAAAGCCGTTCCGCTCTTTGAATATTTTAAAGAAGAAATCTCAAAATCCGGACTGAAAACAGAAAGCGGAATATTCGGGGCCGACATGAAAGTTTCATTAATTAATGACGGTCCGGTAACTATTGTGATGGATTCCGTTACAAAAGCTTAAATTCGCAGAAAAATTTATTTATATTCAACAATGAAAAAAACCTTATTTACCTTGGTTCTTCTTACAGGAGTAAACCTTGCCTACGCCCAGAAATCGTATACGGACGAGCAGAAAGCTTCTTACTATATTGGTCTTGATATTGCGCAGAACATGAAAAGACAGGGCTTCCCGGCAGATGCCGAACTTCTGGCTCAGGGAATTAAAGATGCTTTGGCTGACAAGCCGACGCTGTTCCCGAAAGAAGAAATGGGAACTTTCCTGCAGGGCTTTATGCAGAAGCAGAATGAAAAAAAGCAGGCGGAAGCTAAAGTAAAAGCAGAAGAAAACAAAAAGAAAGGCGACGAATTTCTTGCAAAGAATAAGCTGAACAAGAATATTAAGACAACGGCCAGCGGCCTGCAGTATGAAGTTTTGAAAGCGGGGGACGGAAAAGCAAAACCTGCCGCTTCAAGCACGGCCAATGTACTGTATACTGGAAAACTGATGGACGGAACGGTATTCGATTCTACGGATAAAAACGGCGGAAAACCGATCGAACTAAATCTTTCAGGCGTGATTCCGGGATGGACGGAAGGAATTCAGCTGATGAGCAAAGGGGCAAAATACAGATTCTACATCCCTGCCAACCTGGCTTACGGTGACAATGGCGCAGGAAACGTTATTCCTCCGGGAGCCACTCTTATTTTCGACATCGAGCTGGTAGATTTCAAATAAGAATCATAGCATAACATCTCAAAAGCGCCCTTCAAATGATTTGAAAGGCGCTTTTTTAAATAAACTTTTATAAAAAATTAATTAGCAGGCACACTGCTGAAATTCAGTGCTACCCTGAGGTTCATATCTGAACTTGTCTGATTTTTCAATTCATAAACCGTTCTTACGGTAACGCCCGTACTTTTCACCACACTATCCAGAAACCCTGTATTTTCAAGGTCCAGGTTGATGCTTGAAGCGTCGGTTGCAATATTGGACCTGGAAGCTACCAGCTTTTCACCGGTTCCGTTTGATGAAATATATACTTTAATCGATTTGAAGGCATTAAGCGTTCCTCCGGATGGTGAAACCACAGATACTTTTGCATCCGAAATCCTTACATCTTTAATTTTAGCATCATTATTCCCTCCAAACCATGTCTGAATATTGGAAGCAGTTGCTGTGGAAGAAACTTCCTTATCCGCAGGAACACCGGTAGATACCAAGACATTTGCCGTGTAAGGAAAAGTATTCTGAACCAACGACTGTACGGTACCACAGCTTACCAAAGCCACTGAAGTCACTGCCGCTGTCAAAAATATATTTTTCATAATGATAAATTTTAAATTTTGTTTGCAGAAATTATACCAAATCGGAAATTACTCCACATTTATGGTAAAACTTCCCTTCGTTGTGCCGGATGCCATATTGCTTTTCCCGACGATCAGCCATACTTCGCCTTTCCCTTTTACATCGTAGGTAATTTCCTTTCCGAAAGGCCCGTCGTAGTCGCCGTTAGGCAGTTTGATCTGATTGAAACGGATGTTAAAATCCTTGACGTCGGTTGAAATTTTCGCCTTTAAGGTCGATTTATTGAAATTGGTAATTTTTAAAATAAATTCCTGGCCGTCCTTCGTAAATTCTTCCCCCAGTTTGAAAGGAAGCTGTGCCGCGTCGGCGGTACGGATGATCTGCCCATCTTTTACATCCCTCATTACTCCTTTGCTTAGTACCTCTTTTGTTTTTGGGGCATTATTGATAACGGAATCTTTCATTTTTACGGCGGCAGAATCTGCTTTCTCTATTGGAGAGGCCTGTTCTGAAACTGCCACTGAATCTGAATCCAGGGTCTGCATTTCCGTAACTTTCGGTTCTTTTTTACAGGAAATGATGATCAGGGGAATGAGCAATAAGATTTTTTTCATAATAATGAATTTAATTGTATGTTCCAAACTATAGGCAGTTAATGATGCCAAAATTATTCCATTAATTCCATCATAACCTTAAAATAAAATTAGATTTTAATAGATTAATCTTTACTGATTAAATTTCTTCTTTGCTACTTTATGGCTTGATAATAAAGGACTCTGGACAGTATTTTTTCATTTCTGTGCATTCTGGCTTTGCTGAGGATCGATTTTCTGAGATTTTCGTCATGAGCTTTTGAGGCATATTCCAACAGCTGCCTATCATTAAAATTAATGGTTATCTCATAATAATTTAGAACAAAATCTTTACGTTTCATGTTTTGGGAAGTAATTATTCCGCCCCAGTTGATGTAGCTGCAGATAAGAATTATTCCATATATACACCACACCATTGAATTGAACAAAAAAACATTTCTTTTCTGTCTTCGAATTTTAATGAAAGTCATGAACAATCCGACCAGTGCTAAAATCAAAAATGCATATACGCCTAGTCTTTTATAGGTAAATCCGTAGCTGGTTATGTATTCCGAATTTTTCAACATTGCTGAAATTACCAATACCGCATTCAGGAAAATCCAGATTTTTGCTAAATTTTTCATGAAGCCTGCTTTAGGATCAAAATTAAAGCTCGATTTAAAGTAAAACATAATGACCAGAATCGACATGATGATCGAAATGATTACGGCATTTACCCGTTCGTGGGTTTCTTCCGAAAGCCGGACCGGAGTTTTTACCGTTTCATAGAATTGTTCGTAATTATAGGTAATAATGAAAAATACCAGCAAAATATTCAGGGCCAGGAGGGAAATCACGCCGCTCATTCTTTCTGTATCAAGATCAAAAAAAGAATAGGTAGGTTTCAGTACTTTATCCTTTTCATTGAAGTCATTATCTAAAGTAGAGTTGGTTTTATAAATCAACCTTTCGACAACATGATTCCAGTACGTAAAAGCAATAAAAATACCCAGGGTGGCAATGGCTATGAGCTGCCAAAATTTAATATCAAATTCAACATCTTCGAAAAGACCTGCAAAATGATCACTTCCGGCAGAATAGATCCAAAAGAAAACACAGATTAACAGCAACGGGACGAATATCAATGCAAATACTTTCTGCCAAAATCCATGTATTTTTTTCTTTGGAAGCCATTGATCAAAACTGAAGAACCTGCACAAAAAAGTAGAAAGGTTAGTAACCATAACGGGAATCAACAACAGGATTTTCATTCTTCTGTTCCGTGAGCGGTAGCCCAACAAAATCACCGAGCTGATCACAGCCAGAAATGAAGGGAAATCCCCGTACCAGGCAAATGCACAGCTGGAAAAAATGCTTGTTATAAAAAGGAAAATAAAGGTTTTGGTCCTGTTCTTTTGCGGAGTTCTGAAAAAAGTGAGAACCGCGTAGATCAACCCGATGATTCCGAGGTTCAGACCGACATTCTGATCGTAAAAGAGGATGATGAAAAGGATAGTGGTAAGAAATATATAATGATGTGTTTTCATGATGGCTTATTTATAAAATTAAAAGTTGCAGCAGTTGATGACCGCCAGGAAATAAATGATACTGATCGGGATGTTCAGCAGCATGAGGACGGCAGCATTTCCGTGCGGCTTATTGTCGGTACTATTGGACATAAAGAATATGAGTTCATAAAAGAATACGATGACATTAATGACGGCAGCTGCAAGAACATAGTAGAATCCTATGATTAACAGAAATTCGCTTCTTGTAAGAAGATAGATTATCAGGAGGAGCGTTCCCAAGGTGAATGAAAGATAAAACGCGGTCTTTCCTTCTATACTGAATTTTATATTTCCCATAATTTAATGTAAAACAGTGGTATTTTTCTGTTGAATAAAGTCTTTCAAATGGTCGAAATTCTGCCAGAGCAGCGCTTCAAAATCCCAGTGGTAAAAAGCGCGCATGTTCTTACCTTTTTTATAGGCTCTGATATAATCCCTGAAATATTCCGGCAGGATGAGGCTTCCCAACACGATGGCTGCCAGAAGGTGGGCATTGAGCTTTCCGTTCCCCAGCAGGAGAAACTGCATGGCGATTTCATCCTCAAAATGGGTTCCGCAGCCGGTGATCAGATGATGGACATCATGATTTTCCATTTTCGGGATCATGCTGAAGCCATGCTTTCTGTAAAATTCGCCGAGTTTCCGGCCTAGGGAATCTTCCTGAAATTCCAGCAGCTGTTTTTCCGTAAACCGCCACTGCCTTTTCTTTTTCTTAAAATATTTCCGGTAAAGTTTCTGGGTTTTATCGTAAACGAAAAGCAGAAAGCGGACGCGTAGTTTTTTCATAGTTTATAAAATTTAAATTAATGACAGGATGAGAAAAAAGAAAAAAAGAATCGGAAAATTGAATATCAGCAATATCATGGAATTTTTGAATTCGGTTCTGTTTTCAGGAAAAATGAAGATCAATGCAAAAAGCAGCAACACTGAAAATATATTGATGACCAAATTAATTCCGGATAAAAAGATGAATATCATCACGGTATCATCGTCTATTTTTAGTACCATTAATAGTATAATCAAAATCCCGATCAACCAGTTTGCACAAAAATACTGTAATGCAATTCTGTTATATTTAAACTCTTTCATCACGTTTAAGTTTGAATATTGTAATTTCCGGACGGACCATATAAATTTCTGTTTTAGCTTCCCGCGAAAGGGGTTCCGAAAATTCCAACAGCGAGTTCGATCCATATCGCCAATACTAAAAGAATAACGAAGCAGATCATGAATTTGGAACGAAGCGCCTTCTGTGATCTGATGACCAGGTTGATAAAAAATGTCGTCCCGAAAAGCAATATTCCGGCAATGAGAAAATCAAACGGTGACCAGCTCCACCCTTCAAAGAATAAGTTTCCGAAAAAAGCAGTAATGATCAGTAATGCCGGTATGGCAAAAATAATGGCTGTTTTCTGTTTGTCTAAAATCATAGTTTCAAATTTTTAATAATTAAAAGTACTTTGTATTTCAAAGTTAAAGTATAAAAAAATATATAGCTTATTTCCCCAGCAATTTTTCAAGCGCATTGATGTGTTGTGTAAAAGCTTCTCTTCCGCTCTGGGTCACCCGGTAAGAGGTTTTCGGTTTTTTGCCGACGAATTCTTTTTTAACTTCAATGTAACCGGATTTCTCTAATGCGTTGCTGTGACTCGCCAGGTTACCGTCCGTAATTTCAAGTAAAGCTTTCATTTCGGAAAAATCAACCCAGTCGTTTACCATAAGAACGGACATGATGCCCAACCTTACCCGGCTTTCGAATTCTTTGTTGAGTTGATTTATTTTTATCATTTTAATTAATCTTGCTGTTTTATATGCTCAAGCATAATGACTTTATTATTGGCAAATTTCACAATCAGCTGATGATCCGTAAAACCAAAGCCGGTACCTGTTCCTGCATAATACTGCCAGAAGTTCTGTTGTTTATCTTTCAATTCAGGGCTACCTAAGATTTCTTTTACTTCTGACGAATCTTTACCAATCAGTAATCTACTATCAATAAGATCATCAATCATTTTATAATTGTCAACTCCGCTTTCCGTTCTTTTGTTTAACTGCCATATAACGGAATCAAAATCTCTGCTTCTTTCTTTGGTTATACTATAGATCAGAATAGAAATGATCAGAAAATAAATAACCGGAGAAATAATACCAGTTAACAGGATACTCTTTAGAAATCGTCTTTTCTTATTTTTTAATACAAGCCAAAAGATACCTAAAATGACAGCTGCCAGGATTAAAATAATAAAAAAAGCAGAATCATCCATTTTTACTTATACTTTTTATGCATAATCAATCCGTATACAATATGCAGGGCTCCGAAACCTATTGTCCAGAATAGCAGTCCCCATCCCAAAAAGAATAAGGAGATCAACCCCAGAATGATCTGACAATATCCTAAATATTTTACATCCGTCAATGTATATCGTTCCGCGCCCACCAGCGCGAGGCCGTAAAAAATTAGCGTTGCCGGGGCTATGAATACAAAAAGATGATGATATAGCAATCCTAAGCAGAAGAAACCTCCCGTTACCAAAGGGACTGCAAAGGTAATCAAAAGTCGCTTTGTAGTAGCATCCCAGATCTTCAGTCCTTTCTTTTTACTTTTGTTGGCGGTAAAAATGTAACCGCTAAGCACTGCTACGATCAAAATCACGGTTCCGATCACCACCAGTTCTTTTACCAGAGAAGGTCCGAAAACACTTCTTTTCCCGTCAAAATAATCAATTCCATTCTTCTGAAATACAAAATACACATATACAGCTCCGATGATAGCGGCTAATCCCGCAACGACCCCGGATAATCCGCTCAAGGAAATAAACCGGGAAGAGCGTTCCATCATAGAACGAATGTGTGATAAGTCTTCGTGATAGTTTTTTGATTCCATAAAAAGAACTTTGAATTACAAAGTTATTATTTTTTCTGAATGTGCAAAATTTTTTTGGAAAAAAGTTGAATTGTGAATGGCCAGTTTGCTTTCTTATTTTTTTAAATTACTTAAAACAAATTAAAAAATTATCTGACTCACGTTATTTTATAGCAAACAGTTCCTTGATCTCCCTGTTGTTCAGATTACCGATCCAGCTTTCTCCGATAGCTATCGTCATATCAGCAAGCGCTTTTTTGGATTGAATCATTTCATTAATTCTCTCTTCAAAAGTATTTCTGGTAATAAACCGGTGAACCATAACATTATTTTTCTGTCCTATACGATAAGCACGATCCGTAGCCTGATCCTCTACCGCAGGATTCCACCAGAGATCATAATGGATGACATGGCTTGCAGCCGTTAAATTCAGACCTGTTCCGGCAGCTTTCAGGGAAAGAATGAAAATTTTGTCGGCAGGATTATGCTGAAACCGGTGAATCATTTCCTTCCGCTGTTTTAGCGTACATCCTCCGTGATAAAACATGAGCGGCTCTCTGTAACGTTCTTCCAGAAAATGCTGAAGCAGATCTCCCATTTCTTTAAACTGGGTAAAAATGAGGACTTTTTCCCGGCTTTCCACAATACTGTCTACCGTATCGAACAGCAAGGCCATCTTGCCACTCAAAGAAGCATCCAGTCTGTTGTTCTTGAGAAACTGGACAGGATGATTACATATCTGCTTCAGGGCCAGAATCATCTGAAGCACCAGCCCCTGCCTTTTGAAAAGTTCTTTGCTGTTTTGAGGATCAATGGCTTCTATAGCCATCATAGCTTCTTCCAGGGTCTTTTCGTACAGGGCAGCCTGCTCAGCCGTCAGTGTTGTAAATGTATTAATTTCCATTTTATCAGGAAGATCGCTGATAATTGACTGATCTGATTTCAGCCGTCGCATCATGAAGGGAGCCGTAATCTTTTTTAGTTTTTCAGCAGCTTTCACGTCATGATAGACTTCCACGGGCATCCCGAAATCTTCTTTAAACTGTTTGCTGCTGCCCAAAAAACCACGGTTACAGTAATCCATGATGCTCCAAAGTTCGCTCAGCCGGTTTTCCACAGGGGTTCCGCTCATGGCAATACAATAGTCTGCCGGGATGCTCTTTACAGCTTTTGCCTGAGCCGTATCCTGATTCTTAATATTTTGTGCCTCATCAATAACAACAGTCTGCCACGGAATCTTTTTTAACCTGGATGCCTCGGTACGGGCAATTCCGTATGACGTAAGCAAAACATCATGTCCGGAAGCTATCTTTCTGCCGGTTCCGTGAAACAGAGCTACCGATAAGGAGGGAGCAAATTTTTCAATTTCCGTCTGCCAATTGGTCAGCAGGCCGGTAGGGGCAATAATAAGGACTTTTTTATCTTCCAGCAATCCTTCTTCCTTGTATTTGAGTAATGTTGTAATGACCTGCAATGTCTTTCCCAGACCCATATCATCAGCCAGCAGAGAGCCAATGCCTATTTTCGAGTTCCGGTAGAGCCAGGAATAGCCGCGTTTCTGGTACGGCCTGAGTTCTGCCCTGATGCTTTCCGGAAGAGGAACCTCATTTACGGATGTCAGTTCTTCAATAAGGCGCAGCACCTCATCATCCATGGTAATTTTTGCGCCCTGATATTCGCCACTCAATGCTGCATGGAGGATTTCCCGCGATGAAAGTTCCTGACCTGAGGAAAAATGCCGATGCAGTTTTTCAAGTTCTTCTTTTCCTACATACATATACTGTGACTTATATCGGATCAGGGTATCCGATTTATCCAGTATTTTTTTAAACTCTTCTTCATCCATGACCGTGTCTCCTACAGCTACCTGCCAGTCGAAGGAAAGCATTTGTTCCAGGTTTAAAAAAGATCTTCCCGGCCTTGTTTTTACCCTGACACTGGGTTTCGGCCGGAGGATGTCCTGCAATGATTTGGGCAGCAGAACCTCCACATCCAGCAGACTGATTACGGGAATCATCCGAAAGAGGAAAGGAGTGAAAGAGACATGATCCATCACGATAAGGTCCTTCCCTCTCGAATTAATGCATTGTTCAAGCCCGGGAATAAAGTCGGACATGGCGGCCATGGTCTGTAAAATATCCGACCTGTATTTCTTAAAAATGTCAAGCGAAAGGATCGTTCTGAGGGAAATCTGTTCTTCCGGAAATTCTTTGATGCCGGAAACATTTATTTCCACTAAAAAAAGATGACGGTCTGTTTCTGAAACCACAAGCTGCGGCCTGAGCCCGCCCTGTGTAAGATAATACTTCTGGAGCCAGGTCTGTATGCCGCCTGCAGAAGCCCGCTCTCCGGGTGCATTAAAAGCATAGGAACGATTGGCAAAAAAGAGATCATGAAATATTTCTCCTTGTTCTTTTCCTGATAACGCGGTAATCAGTTCGGTGATGAAAACGGATAGAAGATTCTGAGCCATGTTCTTCATCTTTTTTTCGGATCCTGCTTCCTGCCACCGGAGTATACCGGGAATAATGATCTCTGCCATTTCGCTCTCCAGCGCTCTCACTTCTTTACTGACAGAAGCCGGAATCCAGCGGACGCCATATTTTCCGCCCGGCATTATGACCACCTGCGGAATAACGGCACCGTTTGCCGTAAGGTGAAGCGCCAGGAGAAATGCGGTATGCAGAGAAGCTGCCGAAGGCTGGTAATCCTGCATTCTGCCGGATGAGATACGGCTGAGCTCCACCATCATCCTCCGGACGGAAACACGGCTTTCACCGATCATTGCCGCAACCCTGAAGTTTTCATCGGTCACGATAAAGCAGGTGTCATGAATAGTGATCTTGCCATCTTCATTTTCCGGGAAGCCTGCCGCATGGGCAAAACTTGTTTTTCCCTGAAGGATTTTCTGAGCATTTTTCACGATCTTCTGTACTGCCGTTCCGTACTTACTTTTAAAATCGGTTGTACTGCTGAAGAATACGGGTTTTTCAGGAAGCAGAGACATCAGCGGCTCCTGAATGGGGGAAAGCGAAGTAAAAATAAGCTGCCTGTAAATGTCCTCTCTGCCCGGAGCATCTTTTACAGAAACGCTTTTCTTTTTTTTATCTTCGATGTAAAAGTCTGCCAGCTGAGGAATTTCTACCGCTTTTCTGCTGATAAAGCTCCCTCTTTTATTGAGCTCGGCTATCAGATCCAGCAGGTGGAGTTCAAAAACAAGGAAAGGATTATTATCAATTTCTTCGCTAAGCTTATAAATAACGGCAGCCAGATGTTTACAGGGAACAGCCCGATCCGGACAGCTGCAGTACATGGTAAGATCCGTCCATTGCCTTGGAAAAATCCGGAGGCCAGCATCCTGTGCCAGCCGGAGCAGTAGCGGATCCAGTTCCCGGTTCAGCAGTCTGGAAATAATCATTGGATACAGCTCGACAGCTTCCAAAAAAATTTCAATCTTATCGTTATCAAATGTCGGGATAGATATATCTATTTTATACGGGAAAGGACTGCTTCCTGCCACTTCAGCAAAAATATGATTTCCATCTATTCTGATCTGCTTTACGGCACCTTTCCTTGCGTAACTTGAGCCTCTGGGAAGCCTGTTGCTGTAATCTATATTATTCAAGGCCAGTAGCCACTCCTGTCCCCACCAGGTTTTGCCAAACTGCTTAGCCATAATTTGTATTTTTTTAATTTAATTTAGATAGCGGCATTTCTACATTATCTTCGGCCCCGATACCATATCTGTATCGGGGGATTTGAAATGCTTATACAGACATATCTTTCAGGAAACAGGTTACTTTGCTCTCAGTCTTTCCTTAATCGCTCCGATGCTTTTCTTTGCAGAATCTTCCAGAATCAGGCTGGCACTCATATGGATCCTTGCCGGCATCAGTTCGTTGAAATGGTCCGTTCCTTCCCATGATACTTTTTTAATCAAAGCTAAAGCATCACTGCTCCTTGAAGCAAGGGTTTGCAGGAACTTCTCCAGCTTGGCATCCATTTCTGCCATGTTTTCGGAAACCGAATGGTAAATATTGTGCTGTTCTGCCCATTCCGCCGACCTGAAGTCCGCATCGATGGCCATCGCGGAAAATTGCGACTTCCCGATTTTTCTTTCCACATAAGGTCCGATGACGAACGGCCCGATACCAAGGTTAATTTCCGTTAGAGCTAAAGCTGCGTCTTTTACCGCAAAACAGTAATCTGCTCCACAGGCAATTCCCACGCCGCCGCCAGTGGTTTTTCCCTGTACTCTTACCACTACGATTTTACCGCAGTTTCTCATGGCATTGAGGACCTTTGCAAAACCTCCGAAAAACTTTGTCGATTTCTCCAGCTCTTCAATTTCCAGCAATTCGTCGAAACTGGCCCCGGCGCAGAACGCCTTTTCCCCTTCGCTTTTTACAAGAATGGCTTTCACCTCATCTTTTGCCCCTTCCTCAAGAATGGTCTGCGCCAGTTTTTCAAGGATGGCTCCCGGAAGAGCATTGCTTTTCGGCGTTCCAAAGGTAATTTCGGCAATATTGTTTTTCAGTTCTGATACTACAAATTCGTTCATTTTTAATTTAAATTGGATTTACACAAAAATAGGAAAGTTCGGCGAAAAGCAAAGTTCAAATTCAATAATACTCACAGCTGTTGTCTTACAATCCTTTACGTAATGAAACCCATTCTGGAAAGTCTCTGGCAATAAGCAACATTTTTCTACCATACCGTATAAATACGGAATCATTAATTTGGTACTTTCTACGCTACCACAAAATTTATAATTGCTGTTACTTTGGTCTTGTCAACGAAGCAGGGTTCAAATAAATGGAATTAATTGAATATTTAAGAATAAAAGCTTCAGAATAAAATATCTTGTAAACTTTATACCATCATTGAGAAATAATTGGTACCTATAATATAAAGACTAATAACCATAAAAACTTTAACGCTGCAGAAGATCGCGAAGATTCTAATTGCATAAATGAGAAGAAATCCCCTTACAGCAGGGGATTTTTATTTTTTCAAAGCTAAAATATATTTATCGATATACAGCTGTTTTTCCTTCGATTTATATTGCTGAATGTATCTCGGATGTTCAAGGACCGTCATTTTTCCAAATAAATTGGCTTCCTGATTGATCTTTGTGAGGAAGCCCGCATTTTTTTTGCCCATGATAAAAACTTCCGAAGCGTCGAGATTCAGGCTGAGGTGCTTTTTTAAAGAATCGATTATGAAATCCTTCACATCGTTAAACAAGGCTTTATCATCATAATAATTCGCGTTAACCCAGTTTCTTTTCGATTTCCTGACGATGGCCAGGGGAAAAGGTGAATTAATGTATACTTCCCTGTAAAATTCTTCCGGTCCGCCATATTCAGCGATCATATCATAGACGAATACGGATGAAACCTCATGGGTGTAGGCTGAATGCATCTTAATTCCACAAATGCTCTGGAGCCGCTTCGTATCGGTAAAAGGAACTCCGGTAACACCTGCTCCGTGACGGCTGGGGTTTATTCCCAACAGAAATTTTCTCCGGTTGGAGTCATTGTAGTATTTATGGTAAAACTGCTGCATCACTTCCAGTGTTTCCGGATTGTCGAGGTATGGGTTCAACACTTGGAAATCATCCGGAAGTTTACCGGTGTAATGCAGCGTACGGTTAAATTCGATCACCTGGACGGCAAAGCTTTTATCCATTAATTTAAAAATATAAAATTTTGTGGTCGTCCTTTCTCCTCCTCCTCCTCATCATCCTCTTCTTCATCACTTAACGCCAGTTCAATATCGATAAACTGAATGTAAAGTCCACACACAATGTCGTGCTCATCATAAGCAAAATATACCGGATAGCTGCCGTCACCGAAACCACTGGCAAACATCGGCATTTTATATGAAGTTCCTGGAATCGTCCAGTTGATCCAATCGCCACTTTCCCGCTGGTTTTCAGGATGTGCTTTGTAGCTTTTTTTAAAAAGCTTTGCAAAATAATCATCATAGAGATTATCCACATTGAGACTTTCTACAAAACGGTCAAAGGCTGGAAGGGCTTCCGCATCGGTAATACACGCTAAGCCGGCATCAACGTGAAATCCGAAATAATCATCCGGCTGTATATCTTCCAGATTTTCATTCCCGATCAAAGCTTCCCGATAGATCACCGGCTTTTCATTGGTAAACCGTACTCTTACAACAGCATACCGGCTACCCCATTCTTCTGACTTTACAACGGCAACGGTCACGGGAAAATCACCTTTCGGTGTTTCTATGAAATAAGGTTCCTGTGCGGAGTTCAGATATACCAGAGGATCTCTGACCACCACTTTACCGGAATGGAGAGAAATCTGCCCAATATCCATCGTTTCCATAGGCAGGCCAAAAATTTCCTTTGATGTAAAATAGCTTTCAAGATCCGTAGGACAGACCAACAAATGCCTGACACTTTCCCACCGTTTAATCCAGGTTTTGTTCATGACTTACAATTTTGTGATTGATTTCTCTATTAAATTATGTAATAAAAAGAAAAAAATCAGACAGGGAATCAACTTTAACAAAAGTTTATAACAGCTGATATCTTCCTAATCTAAATGATACTTCCTGTCAGGCTTTATCAACTTCTCAAACAAAGTCTTACTTTTCTGAAAATTTATTTAGTGTGACAGGAAAAAATTGTCTATTTTCAAGACACCATTTCCAAAATCATTGTATGGATAAAAAATTAAAACGGTTTTTCGTCAAATCGGTTGTTGTCTTATTGATCATTCATCTGGGGTACTTCCTCTATGGATATGTTAAATTCAAAGGACTGGAGCAGGTTTCTATCTATACCGAGTTTTATCGGTTCAAATTTTACGATGATGTTTCCATTTCCCACTTTTTTATATCCGGATTATTTTTATTTGTGTTTTTAGTCATACTGCTCTGGAAACATTCAAGGCAGGGCTATTCTTTTATTAATCTTTTTAAAACAGGAGCAGCTTTACTGCTTGTTTCTTTTCTCACGTTTACTTTTTTCATCAGTTACAGCCTAGGGATGAATGCCAAGCTTAGACATGACTTGCCTGAAAAAGATCTGAATAAAGACAAAACTTTGCTGAACGTACTGCGCCCTTTTCTGTATAACTTTACCTCTTACAGCTCAGAAAAGCTCTTTAATCCGGAGCATATCCTGTACCCTAAGCCTTATCCTGTTATCGGGCAGAAAGACTCTATCCGGTACGCTACGGATCATGAAGAATATTATTCGATTCAGCATACCTACTACAGCATCGATACGTTAAAAGTGTTAACTTCCGATAAGAAAAAGATAAGCACCGGTGCAAAATTCTTTTCTGATTTTTTACAAATGGATCCTGAAGAATTTAATAAGAGGATTATTTCCGAAAAAGTTATTAAAGACAGTACAGAAATTATTTATAAGGGTCAGGAAGTACAACCGGAATATGATGACAGGGTATGTATTTTCCTTGAAAACAACAATTTATTTTCTCCTGCTTCTGATCTTCCGGTTTCTGAACAACAGTATCATAATGCTGTAGAAAGATACAACCTGCTGTACCGGTACAAACAGGATTCCCTGTTGCATCGCTTTCAAAAGCTGAACATGGTGCTGAAAAAATATAATATTGAAACACAGATTATTCCCGAGGACCTGACAAAAGATGTCTTTTATTACCGGGATCATAAAAAAGAAATTTTAAATGGCATCCGGAATACATTTGAACGAAATGACCTGGCTAAAAAATTAAAGGCTGTCGATCATTTGTTTTACCATCCGAATTATCTCCATCCGTCCATCCGCATGATTTTTGCCGCTGTTGTGGTAAGCGTGTGGCTTGTTTTATTCTTATTCTACCTGATCTGGAATTTTAAAAATAAGAAAAAACCGGCTGCTCCCCAAAAAAAATGAGGCTGCCCAACTTTTTGGACAGCCTCATTTTGCTGTATTGCCATATGTTATATCAATCCGAACTGCTCGAAATGATGGGTAAAATGCTTTTTATGCATTAGTTCCCACATTTCCTTATTGAGTTTTCCGAATACGAAATTCATGTGTTCCGCCTGAGGATTTTCTCTGTAGTAAATGGAAAATCTTTTCAGATTGTCCAGGAACGACTGTTTCGCGGCTTCCAGGTTTTTATGCTTCAGTTCCGGTAAGGAGCCGTCGGCATTCAGGAAGGGAGCCTGGAAGTCTTTTGGCATTTTGCGGTGGTTATACAGCGAATCCTGCCATTTTTCCAGTTGTTCTTCCGGCGTAAAACACTGGTCTGCTTCCGGCTCGCCGAGACTTACCAGTACACCGTGCTCCAAATGTTCGATCATCTGCTGGGCAGACATTTTTCCCCATTGTGAAACGGTATTTTCCGTTAGGCCGTTCAGGAGTTTCTGAACATTTTTTACATTCAGATCGATGAACGGCGATTGTTTTGCCACCAACGTTAAAATGGTCGCTACACACACCACTTCCTCTCTCTGGTTGACAACTTCTACCAACCATTTCACCACTCCGGAAGGAATATTTCTTCCCTTTACGCCACGGTTGATCTTTTCTTTAGCAGTTAAATAAACCGTAATGGTATCTCCGGCATAGACCGGTTTGAAGAACGAACAGTTTTCCAGTCCGTAGTTGGCGATCACCGGTCCTTTCTTTCCGGAAACGAACAATCCTGCCGCTGCGGAAAGGATGAAATATCCGTGCGCTACGGTTTTATCGAAAATGGTTCCCGATAAGCTCGTCGCATCGGTGTGGGCATAGAAATGATCCCATGAAACATTGGAGAAATTTACGATATCGGCATCGGTTACGGTTCTTCCCGCCGTTTCCAGGGAATCGCCGACTTCCACTTCTTCAAAATACTTCTGGAACGGATGCTTATCCGAATACTTCTTTTCAGCACCCTGCTGGTACACTTTGGTAATCGCAGTTAAAATATCTGGTGATCCCTGAATGGCTGTTTTCTGAAGGAAAAAATGAAGACCGTTCAGTCCTCCCATCTCCTCGCCTCCTCCGGCTCTTCCGGGACCACCGTGCATCAGTGTCGGCAGCGGTGAACCGTGACCGGTGCTTTCCTTCGCGTTGTCTCTGTTCAAGACGAAAATCCTTCCGTGCTGGGAAGCCATTTTCCAGGAAGTTTCGGCTACGAATTTTTCATCGTGAGAAATAATGGATCCTACCAGACTTCCTTTTCCTCTTTTCGCCAAAGCCGCCGCTTCTTCCGCATCTTTGTACGGCATCAATGTTGAAACCGGTCCGAAGGCTTCGACGTCGTGAGAGATATTTTTTTCAAACGGCTTGTCATTTAAGAACAGTTTCGGACTCATAAAGGCTCCGTTTTCATAGTCTGCATCTACCAGTTCGTGCTGTCCGTCGTAAATAAGTTCCGTTTCAGCTTTCAATAAATTTATTTTTCTGATCACCTCATCGTACTGCTGTTTCCCGACCAGAGATCCCATTCTCGTTTCCCTGCTTAACGGATTTCCGATTTTAGTCTGGTCCAACGCTTTCGATAAAGCATTCTGAACGTCTCCGATTAAATTTTCCGGAACGATAATTCTTCGGATGGCGGTACATTTCTGCCCGGCTTTGGTCGTCATTTCGTTGCGGACTTCCTTGATGAATAAATCGAATTCAGGCGTCCCTGGCTTTGCTTCCAGTCCTAAGATGGAGCAGTTCAGGGAATCCGCTTCCATATTGAAACGAACGGCATTTCCCGCCACCGACGGTAAGGATTTCAGTTTTCTCCCTGTGGTTGCAGAACCTGTAAATAGCACAGAATCACCATCCTGAACATAATCAAGGATATTCCCCGGCTCTCCGCACACCAATTGTACCGCTCCCTCAGGAAGAATTCCGCTTTCGATCATATCCTGGAATACGGCATTCGTTAAATAGGAACCGAACGGTGATGGCTTTACAATGGAAGGAACGCCGGCTAACAAGGAAGTGGAAAGTTTTTCAAGCATCCCCCAAACCGGGAAGTTGTACGCATTGATCTGAACGGAAACCCCTTCACTCGGCGTTAAGATATGCGTTCCCAGGAAAGTTCCGTTAGCAGAAATTTTCTGGGTTTCTCCATCTACCCAGAACGGGGTATTCGGGAGCATTCTCTTGGCCAATCCGGAATACGTAAAGAACGTTCCGAAACCGCCCTCGATATCCACCCAGGAATCCACATGAGTTGCTCCTGTTTTATAGGATAATTCGTAGTATTTTTTCTTTCTTTCAAGAAGGTATAAGGCTACTTTTTTCAGCATCTCTCCACGGTCATAGAACGTCATGGATGAAAGATTTTTGTATCCTACGGTTCTTCCGTAGTCCAGAGCCTGTTCAAAATTCAGCCCTTCCGTATCGGAAACGGCTACCTGCTCTCCCGTCACGGCATTATACAAAGGAATCCCATTTCCGGTTCCTTCAATCCATTCGCCGTGGATATAGTTTTTTAGTTTTTGCATAAAATTTAATTTAACAATGTATCAATGTGACAGTTTACCAATTAGCTGTTACATTTTTACACCGGTCTACAGTTATATTTAATTTTTCTGTTCCTGATAGGGAAATAATTTCACCAGACCTTCATACAAACTTCTGTGCAAAATAGTTGCATGATTATCGGTTTCCATCATTTTATATTCGATCGTCCAGTTATTTTTACCGGATTTTTTCAGCACATCATATAAATCTTGTGCATCTTTTATCATCACCGGATGCTCTCCTTTTCCGACCGAAATATAAATAAATTTCTTCGTATCCGGAATTTTGGTTAGCAACTGATTTGCACTTTTTAATAAGCTTTCATCATTCCACCATAAGCTCGGGCTGATGATAAAATAATTATTGAACAGCTCCGGTTTTTTCAGTAAAATTTCTGTGGCTAAAAGTCCGCCCAATGATTGTCCGAAAATGTATGTTTCAGTAGTTTTAAACTGGTTTTCAATATAAGGTTTTAATTCTTTTTCAATAAAACTGATGAACTTGTCAGAATGTCCGGTTGTCGGGTAATCCTTCTGTAGATCTTTCAAATCTGTATGAAAAGTAAAATCTCTTTTCCGATCGATATTCGCAATTCCAACCACGATGGTTTCCGGCATCGAGTACATTTGGTTGAAGAATTGCACCAGTCCGGTAACATGGATAAAATCTTCATTGAGGCTTCCATCCAGCAGATAAATGACCGGATAGGATTTGGCTTTATCAAAATTCTGCGGAAGATAGATATTCAATATTCTGTCTTCATTTAAAATTTTAGATTTCAATGTTCGGATTTCACCGATCGTTAATGGCTCTACGTTACCATTTTGAGCTGAAACCATAGCTGAAAGTCCCAATAACATGCTGCAGATCAGCAGGATTTTTTTAATCATTTTTCTTTATTTTTAACCTGATGCGGTTTTTAAACCTCATAGGTTTTGAAAACCTATGAGGTTTGTACTATAAAGTTTCCATAAAATCATACTCTATACTAGAGCGGTGATACATTATAAAATCATTTATCGTATCAAAATATTTCATCATTTCAGCTCTTTCAACATGACTCGTCTTTGCTGTATTGATATAAGAATGATATGATGAATACCTCCAGTTTCTGATATCTTTTACCAACCATGATTCACCGGATTATTGTGAATATAGTGCAGTAATTTAGTCAGATATTTTTCATCATTAACCCTCTTGCGTCTCAGATAATCAAGAAAAAGAGAACCTTTTCTATTATATCTCTTGTTATAGGCTTTTGCATATCCGTTTAATAAATTACTAAACTGTTTCATTAAATAAAAATGCTCATTTTCAACATGCTTTAATTCTTTAAATCTAAGCAGTAAATGGAAATGATTCGGGATTAAGCAGTAAGCATATATTTCAGCAACAGGGATTATATATTTTAAAATATTCTCTAAAAAATATCTGTAATTTTCCTCTTCCCTGAAAATTAAATCTTTTCCATTAGCATGAGTATAGATATGATAAACATATCCACACTCAAAATTATCGATGTTTGTATTTTTTTTCATTTTTGTGTTTTTAAGTAAGGGATCTACTGAGTAACTCTAAACCTCATAGGTTTTGAAAACCTATGAGGTTTGTGTTAGGTTTAGAGAGGCCTAACTTTCAAAGTTTATTTCACGTCATCCCAAATACTGTAATCGATAATTTTAGTTGGAACCTGTTTTACATATTCCGTAAACGGCTCGCAGGGCAGAATAGCATCTTTCCCTTCCCTGGCCAGTTCCTGATACAGTTTTGTTCCTTCCGTTTTCCATTTGATCATCTCATCGGAAACGTCGCGGATGATTTTTGCCGGACTTCCGACGATAAGTTTCCGCGCTTCGCATCTGAAGTTGGCGGAAACAAAAGCCAGCGCGCCAATGATACATTCATCACCGATGACCGCTTTGTCCATCACCACCGCATTCATTCCCACCAGGCAATTTTTTCCAATATGTCCGGAATGGATGATCGCTCCGTGGCCGATGTGTGCCGATTCTTCCAGAATGGTTTCAATGCCCGGGAAAACATGCAGCGTGCAGTTTTCCTGTACATTGGCGCCGTCTTTCACGATAATTTTCCCCCAATCGCCGCGGATGACCGCATTGGGACCGACGTATACTTCTTCACCGATTTCCACATTCCCGATAATCACCGCCTGCGGATGAACGTAAGCGGAAGGTTTAATGATCGGCCGTATGCCGTGGTAGGAGTAAATATTCATAAATTTTTTGTTAAAAATTTAATGTAACAAGGGATCAATATACCAGTTTACAAATGGATGCTTCGACAGGCTCAGCATGACATTACGCAAAAGTTGTTTCACTGCTACATTTTTATACTGTTACATTGATAAATTGTTATATTATTTAAAAAAAAGTTACACTTTTTCAATAACCATTGCATAACCCTGTCCGACACCGATACAAAGGGTACACAAGGCGTATTTCTTATTCTGTTTCTGCAATTCCATGGCGGCCGAACCGATAATTCTCGCTCCGGAAACACCCAGTGGGTGACCGATGGCAATGGCCCCTCCGTTCGGATTGACTCTGGTATCATCATCTTTTAAGCCTAATGATCTTGTAACGGCTAAAGACTGTGCGGCAAAGGCTTCATTTAATTCGATGATATCCATATCGTCAAGTGACAGGTTCAGTCGGTTCAATAATTTCTGAGCAGCTTCTACCGGACCGATACCCATAATTCTGGGTTCTACCCCGGCTACCGCGGAACCTAAAATTTTAGCAACCGGTTGTAATCCGTATTTTTTCACGGCTTCTTCGCTGGCTAAAATCAATGCAGCGGCCCCGTCGTTCATTCCCGAAGCGTTTCCTGCCGTTACCGTTCCGCCTTCTTTACGGAAAGCGGGACGAAGTTTTGCCAGGCCTTCCAGGGTAGAAGTCGGTTTGATGAATTCATCTTTATCGAAAACTTTAGGTTCTCCTTTTTTCTGCGGGATTTCCACTTGTACAATTTCTTCTGCCAGTCTTCCGCTTTCCTGCGCTCTGGATGCTTTCTGCTGAGACCATAAGGCAAACTGGTCCTGGTCTTCACGGCTAATCTGGTGCATATCGGCTAAGTTTTCCGCCGTTTCTCCCATTCCGTCAACCCCGTACATTTCTTTCATCTTCGGGTTGACAAACCTCCATCCGAAAGTGGTATCGAACATCTGACTATCTCTTCCGAAAGCCGTGCTCGGTTTTGACATCACGTACGGCGAACGCGTCATATGTTCCACACCGCCGGCGATATAAATTTCACCTTCTCCCGCAGCAATGGCACGGAACGCATTGGCAACCGCCGACATTCCCGAAGCACACAATCTGTTTACGGTTTCCCCTCCGATTTTATACGGCAGTCCGGCCAATAGCAGAGCCATTCTCGCCACATTCCGGTTGTCTTCACCCGCCTGGTTGGCGCACCCGAAGATCACATCCTCGATTTCCTCTACCGGAACTTCCGGGTTTCTCGCGATGATCTCTTTGATGACAATCGCTGCCAGATCATCAGCTCTTACTTCTGAAAGGCCTCCGCTTAATTTTGAAATGGGAGTCCTGATGTAGTCTATGATGTATACGTTGTTCATAATTTAATGTAACAATTTAGCAATGTAACAGTGCAACAATACTAAATGTCTTGTTTTTTATTTAAACTTGTACTTAATATTTTATATATAATTTTCCCTATTTCTGTAATTTGATGTTCCAGTTTTTCATCAAATGGATACGTTTTGGAATGTTTACAGAGATAGAGCCAATATTTTGTTTCTTCTAATTC
The DNA here is from genome assembly GCA_913774355.1 of uncultured Chryseobacterium sp. Lineage (GTDB taxonomy): Bacteria > Bacteroidota > Bacteroidia > Flavobacteriales > Weeksellaceae > Chryseobacterium. Next base: position 28,072 of record CAJYGB010000033.1, read on the forward strand.
TTTAGCCGCAATTTTTATTTTACTGATAAAATCATTTTTACTGTGCGGATTCTGGGATTCAAATGCATTGGCTCCGATACTTGTTCCGGAACGCAGCAATTGATTTGCTATAACATACTTTTTCTTATCTTCCAACAGTTCACAAAACTCAATAATGTGTAAAGAAAACTGCACACTCTTTTCTATTAATGGGTTATTTTCGAAATTGATCATTTGTGTTAAATTTAATTGTTTTAGTTACTTATTATTATATTGATATATTGTTATACTGTTTGATTGTTACATTATATTTATAACTCTGTTACTTTTTTTCCTAGTTTATAAACGGTTCCGACAAATTTGGCTACCAGTTCATCGTTCTGATTGGTGATTTTTATATCGTAAACTGCCGTTTTGCGGGTTTCATTCACCAGGATGCTTTCTGCCCTGAAAACATCGCCTTCTTTTCCGGCTTTGGTAAAATTAACGACGCAGTTGAGGGCTACGGCAGCATCTCCGGAATTGTTGGAGGAAAACGCCAGTGCGGAATCGGCAAAGGCAAAGGTAATGCCTCCATGCACCGTTTTCAGCCCGTTGATCATTTCCTTTTTAACGGGCATTTCTATTAAACAATAATTTTCTTCTACTTCAATCAGTTTAATATTCATCCATTGAGAAAACTCGTCCTGACCGAGCATATATTCTGCAACCTGTTTTGGGGTCATTTATTTTTTATTTAAATTTTTAAATTTCAGTAAATCTTTCCAGGTATAATCTCTGCCATCCAAGATGAAAAAACCTAAAAATATAGAGAGGAAATAAAATACAAAACCAAATGCATTCAGGCTTTCTTCATCATCCCATCCGAACTTATAAAAAAGAAGCTTTACCAGAAAGAAACAGGAAGTGAAAATAATTGCGTTCACCAGGGAGCGCAGGACATTTTTCTTAGTCAATATTCTTTTAAGCATGATTTCAGTTTTAGATTAAAGTATTTACTACTGTATGATTTCTTCATATAATTCATCAGCTAAACGGTCGTAAATACTCATGGTTTTCCCCAGAATAACCTGGCCATTGGAAAGGTTTTTCGGATCGCTGTTATTTTCATTAAGATCAGACGCCTCCAGATCAATGCCTTCCTCATCTGCCATTCTTTGAACGAGCACTTTGTATTTTATATTAAATTTCGACAATATTTCAAGCCGGTCCTGATCGCTCTCTATCGAAGAAAGTTCCTGAACCAGATACTCTTTTTCGATACGCAGCCTGATTTCCAGTTCGGCTCTGAATTCTTCTATATGCATCAAAACTTTAATTACTTCATTATATATCTTTCCAGTCGGGCTTTTTTAAATACTGTTTCCATCTTTATCGAAATTCAATACATTTGATATTTCTCTTAACTGAAAAAGTTCAAAACTTACCTTGTGGATTTTAATTCCATTTAATATTCTTAATTGCCTGTTAGCCTATAATTTATCTTTCTTTTCCGTATCAGCATTTGTTATTTCAATAATCGGAGTTTTCTTTTTTAACCTACTCATGAATAAATTTTGCAGATCTCGGATATTTCTGTTAAATTTTTCTGCTTAGGCATGAGATTAATGCTTTTTAATTCTTCAAAATCTCCTGTCAGTGTTTCGTCTATCCAACCTTTATCAAAAAGGATTTTAATATTTTCAACGAAATCCTTTTGAACGAATGGAAATACATCCGCAACAAACAAAGAGAAGAATTCTTTTGAAATGATATTATCTTCTTCTTTGGCGTTGATATAAACAGACAAACAGTAATTCCACATGTCAGGGATATCAGCCTCTTTAAACGATGCCTGTACCATAGCAGATAAGACGGCTCCTTTGGAAAACGAATAAATACCCGGTCTCAACAAGAAGTCTTTAAGCGTCTCCCTCTTATTTTCAGAAAGCACAAAAATCACTTCCCAAAGGTATTCGGAGAGAAAATCATCTAACCAGAATTCAAGAAAATCTTCATCATTGCTTATAAAATCCAGAATGTCTTCTAAAGCTTCTTCAGCCTTCAGTTCTCTCAACAACAATAGCACATGAATCGGAAATGGGAAATCGGTTCCCAAAGACAGGAAATGGTGGTAACGGTTTTCGGCATCTTTTAAAAGCTTCCGCAAATCATTGATAACCGAATTTCTATCCAAAGACCTGACTTCGTCTGTAAAAGCTAAATTACCTTTGTAAAGTTTATATAATTCTTTGTTCTGAAGAGCTGGTTCTACTTCAGAAGAATCCATCTCAATAATTTTTTCAGGAAGAGGTTCCAGATCATAATCCCTGAAATCCGGCAGGCTGTGCATCATTAATCTGCTTTCAAGATCATCGATGTAACCTTTCTCAGCATCCATGGAATGAAGAAGCTGTAGTATTTCCACCACATTCTGCTCGTTGTTTTTTTTAAGTTCGATCAAGGCCCGGATATAATAAAAAGTCTGAACCTGAGTATAATGGAAAATTTGCTGTCCGGGTAGCAAATCCGATACATTTTCAGCATATCCGAATACACTTTCCGCCAAATCGATTTCATCATTATCCATATAAAATCTGGCCAGGCTAACTTTTCCAATAATATAGTCAGGATGTTCTTCAACGGTCTTCAGGAGAATGTTTTTCAAATCATTTTTTCTGTCGAGTCTTTCAAAAGCTACTGCAAGAAAATTTTTGAATTCGGGAATCCTTGGAAATTTAACGATTAATTTTTGCAGATCTTCAGCCACCTTCCATGCAATTTTACTTTTTCTTACTTTCTGAAAAAATTCCTCGATTTTTTGTAATACAAAAGGTGGATAGTTTTTCGTATCCGTATCATAATCGATTTTTATTTTATCTATTGAATATTTACTTGCCACTTGAATTGTCTATATATTAATACAATCAGAATCTATCTAATAAAAAATTGATGGGAAAATCATGAAATCATTTTTCTCAGCAACGGACTTTGCCTGTAGCGGTCTTCCTGGTATTCCTCATAAAGATTCTGCAGGGTTCCGGAGATTTTTGCATATCCGATTTCCTGTCCCCACGCCAGTAATCCTTTCGGATAGTTGACGCCTTTCTGCATGGCCAGTTCCAAATCTTCATCATTGGCAATGCCCAATCTTTTAGCTTCTACCGCCTCATTGATCAGCATAGAAATGATTCTCATAAAAATCTGCTGATAAAGCGAATCATCTTTCTGAGGTTCAGGTTTAGCAGCTCCTTCTGCATAATCATAGAAGCCTTTCCCGGTTTTCCGGCCGTGTAATTTGGCTTCGGACATTCTCTGCTGAAGCAGGGACGGTTTGTATTTCGGGTCGTAAAAATATTCTTTGTAAACTGTTGTGGTAACGGAGAAATTCACATCCACTCCGATGAGATCCATCAATTCAAAAGGACCCATTTTGAAGTTACCCAACGTTTTCATGGCATCATCTACCTGTTCTACCGTTGCGATATTTTCTTCCACAATTCTCAATCCTTCCCCGTAATACGGACGGGCAATTCTGTTTACGATAAATCCGGGAATATCTTTGGCGATCACCGGCGTTTTTCCCCAGTCTTTCATCAGGCTGTAGATTTTTTCCGGCAACGATTTTCCCGTCAGCAAAGACGGGATCACTTCTACCAGAGGCATCAGTGGAGCCGGGTTAAAGAAGTGAATTCCGATAAAACGTTCAGGATGCTTCAGTTCAGCACTTAGAGAAGTGATGGAAATGGATGAGGTATTGGAACCGATGATGCAGGTTTCAGAAACATGGTTTTCCAGTTCCGTAAATACTTTGGTTTTGATTTCTTTATTTTCGATGATGGCTTCAATGATGAGTTCACAGTCTTTGAAGTCCTTCAGTTCCGTTGCGATGGAGATATTGGCTAAAATTTCAGTCATTTTCTCACCTGAAATCTTCTGCTTGTCTACCAGTTTGGTCAGTGTTTTTTCCAGACCGAGGGTTGCCGTTTCCACCTGTTTGGCATTTGCGTCATACACCAAAACTTTACATCCGTTCGTCGCAGCTACCTGTGCGATGCCAATTCCCATGGTTCCGGCACCGATGATTCCTATATTCATAATGTAACAGTATATCAATGTAACAATGTAACAATAAGATTGGCAAACTGATACACTGGTTGCATTGTTATATTAATTTATTTTCCTTTATATTCAGGTTTTCTTTTCTGTAAAAATGCATTTACGCCTTCTATGAAATCTTCTGTTTCTGCGGCTTCCTGTTGAAGGTCGGCTTCGAGTTCCAATTGCTCTTTCAATGTATTATTGTAAGAATTGGCGAATGCTTTTTTGGTGAGCTTAAAGGCTGCAGTCGGCATGTTGGACATTCTTTCGAGAATTTCCATTGATTTTGAATTAAATTCCTCCTCTGTAAAAACCTCAGCCACAAGGCCGTAGGCTTTTGATTCCTCAGCGGATAATTTTTTACCGGTAAATGCCAGATAATTCGCCATTTGTCGACCCAATAATCTTGGTAAGAAATACGTTCCTCCGGTGTCCGGAATCAATCCGATATTAGAGAAAGCCTGGGAGAAATACGCTTTATTGTTGGCAAGTACAAAATCACAGATCAACGCCAGCATCGCTCCGGCACCTACCGCAGGACCATTGACCAATGCCACGACTGGTTTTTTACAACGCGTCAGTTCCAATACCAACGGATTATAATAATCGGTTACGATTTTCCGGATAATGTCGTGATCGTGATGTTCGTTACCGGTTACAAAGGCATCATCCAGGTTCTGGCCTGAACAGAACGCTCTTCCTCTTCCGGAAATGGCGACACAGCGAACGGCAGGATCATTGCTGCATTCTCTGATGAAATCTTTCAGGTCCGAAAGTGAAGGCTTGGTTAGCGCATTCATGGTTTCCGGCTGGTTGAGGTAAGCGATTTTCAGCTTTCCTTCGAAATGCGTTTCGATATCGAGTTGGGTGTACATAGTTTTTAATTTTATGATTAAACAAATATAAAATAATGTAACAATGTACCAGTACAATAATCTATCAATATACCAGTTTAACAATGTAATACTTATAATTCGGTCTGAATTTTATTGGTTATTTTCTACATTGATGTATTGTTACATTGGTATATTTTTACATTGTTATATTAATTTTAGTGGCATTTAAAATAATCAAACGGCTCAAGGCAGTCCAGACATTGGTAGGAAGCCTTACACAAGGTCGATCCAAACCTGCTGATCTGCTTGGTGTGCTCCGAACCACAGCGTGGACATTTTTTCGGCTTTCCGATATGATGCTCGTCGGCTCCTTTTTCGGGTGGCGTGATTCCGTAAGCTCTCAGCTTTTCCCGGGCTTCATCCGTGAGCCAGTCGGTTGTCCAGATCGGGAACATTTTGGTCACCACTTTTGCGTCCCAGCCGTTTTCCTTCATGATCTTGATAATGTCTTCCTCGATGGTAAACATAGCGGGACAGGCTGAATAAGTGGGCGTGATGGTTACTTCGCACGAATTCTCGCCGGTAACTTTCGCTGCTCTTACAATGCCCAATTCCACGATATTGATCACGGGGATTTCCGGATCGGGAACCATTTCTAATATGTCTAAAGGATTTCTCAATCTTTTTAATTCTGAAAAGTTTTTAAACGCAAAGTGCGCTAAGTTTTTTTGACAACTACTTGTTTTTAAGTTCGCAAAGGCGTTCTACTAAGCAAAGCCATCAAAGTATAATTTTAACAGCAGTACAAATTGTTACGTTGTGAAACTGCTGCATTGTTCCATTAATCTTACCAGGTACATCCCGGATACGCTCTCTGCATATATTGCAGTTCGCAAAGCATATATCCGAAATATTCTGTATGATAGCCTGTTCTGGATTTTGGCTGCATGAAAGGATTGGTTGGATATTCCAATCCGTATTCAGCAAAGTCTTTTTTAGTGATTGCTAAGAACTCTTCGTAAAGAGCATCTGTATTCGGAGCTATGTTCAAAGCTACCAGATCATCCTCGCCTTCGGTTTTGGCAAATAAGCCTTTGGTATATTCCCAGATATTCTCAATGGCTTTCTCAAGACGGGATCTGCTTTCTTCCGTTCCCTGAGCGAAAATTTTCATCCAGGAAGCCGCGTGGGTGTAATGATACCGTACCTCTTTCAGAGACTTCTGGGCAATAGCGGCCAATTCTTCATTTGCCGAATTGGACAATGCTTCATACATCAGCTTTTGGTATACTGCGAAAACATAGACTTTCAGAATGGTATGGGCATAATCTTCGTTGGGAAGTTCGGTCCAGTGCGCATTCACATATTCGTGCTCGTATCTTAAAAAAGCAAGATCGTCTTCCTTTTTGCCGTTATTGATCACTCTCGAAGCATACACATAAAAGTTATTGGCCTGCCCCAGTTCATCCAGCGCGATATTCGTTAACGCAATATCTTCTTCCAGATAAGGCCCTTCGCCACACCACGCCGACAACCGCTGCCCCATGATGAAGCTGTCGTCTGCCAGTTTTAATAAATAATTATATAATGGGTTCATTATTTTAGCTTTTGGCTTTTGGCGTATAGCTTTTGGCAAATGGCAAGAAGCTAACAGCCAACTGCTGTTTTACATATTTTTTACATCGTTCGGAATCTCGTAGAAAGTCGGGTGACGGTACAGTTTATCGTCTGCCGGATCGAAGAATGCTTCTTTGTCAACGCCTTCCGAAGTCACTATATATTTGCTTGGCACTACCCAAACAGAAGTTCCTTCTTTTCTTCTGGTATAAACGTCTCTCGCATTCTGCAACGCCATTTCGGCAGTCGGTGCCTGTACGATTCCTACGTGTTTGTGGGACAATCCCGGTTTAGTCTGAATAAACACTTCCCACATATCTAAATTTGCCATATTCAAATTAATTTTACAATGTATCAATGACCAATTTTACTCCATGAAATGCTTCGACAAGCTCAGCATGACAATAATTGTTACATTTTTACATTGGTATATTGTTACATGATTATATTACTTCTTTTTGTTGTTTCTCTGCAAAAGCGGCAGCTGCTTCTTTCACCCAGGCGTTTTCTCTCTGCGCCTTTCTTTTGGTTTCGATGCGTTTTTTGTTGCATGGCCCGTTTCCTTTCAGGATTTCCATAAATTCATCCCATGGCAGTTCCCCGAAATCATAATGCTGTCTTTCTTCATTCCATTTCAGATCTTTATCCGGAATAGTTAACCCTAAGAACTCAGCCTGGGAAACGGTAACGTCGATGAAACGCTGACGCAGGCTGTCATTACTTTCTCTTTTAACCCTGTAATTCATGGAGATCTTAGAGTTTGGCGAACTGTCGTCATTCGGCCCGAACATCATCAAAGCCGGCCACCAGAAACGGTTTAACGAAGCCTGCGCCATTTCTTTCTGCTGCTTGGTTCCGCGGCAAAGCGCCATCAGGATTTCATACCCCTGTCTCTGGTGGAAGGATTCTTCCTTACAGATTTTCACCATCGCTCTTGAGTAAGGACCGTAGGAATTCCCCATCAGCATCACCTGGTTCATGATCGCCGCACCGTCTACCAGCCAACCGATCGCGCCGATATCCGCCCAGCTCAATGTCGGGTAGTTGAAGATACTCGAATATTTGGCTTTCCCGGAAAGCATATCTTCATAAGTGGCATCACGGTCGGCTCTTACGGTTCCGTCGCCTAATGTTTCCGTCGCGGAATACAGGTACAGTCCATGTCCGGCCTCATCCTGAACTTTAGCGAGCAAAGCCATTTTTCTCCTTAATGAAGGTGCCCTGGAAATCCAGTTGGCTTCCGGCAACATCCCAACAATTTCGGAATGAGCGTGCTGGGAAATCTGGCGAACCAAAAGCTTCCTGTAATCATCAGGCATCACATCTTTCGGTTCCACTTTATTTTCGTCATGTACGTATTGTACGAATTTTTCTAAGTCCATAATTAAAATTTTTTAAATTTTAAAATGTAGCAATGTATCAGTTGAACAGTCTGACAATTATTGTTACATTGGTAGACTGTTAAATTGGTATATTAATTACACATCATAATTCAGCATCACCACGTTAGTCGTCGGGTGACACTGGCAGGTGAGTACATAGCCGCGGGCTACTTCTTCCTCGGTAAGCGCGTAGTTCTTTTCCATGAAGACTTCCCCTTCGAGAACTTCGGCTTTACACGTACAGCACACTCCTCCTTTGCAGGCAAACGGCACAGGAAGATTGTCCTTTAATGCTTTATCTAAAATACTTTCTTTTTTTGAATTCAAATGGAATGAATATTCATCGTCATCAATGATCACTGTTACCATACTTTCGATATTGGCAATGGCTTTGAATTCGTCGCTCATTTCCTCCGTGTTTTCTTCATCCGGAGCGGTAAAATATTCAAACAAAACCTGAATGGCCGGTACCTTTTTATCCTTTTTCAGGTAATCCGCCACGCTTTTGATCATTTCTGCAGGGCCGCAGATGAAGTAAGTAGATTCCTTCACATCGATTTCAGCATGCCTTTCAAACAGCTGTTCCAGTTTGTCCGGACAGATCCTTCCTTCAAACAGTTCATCCTCGTGCTTCTCGCGGCTAACCAGGTAAATGACTTTCAGCCTGCCGTTGAACTTTTTCACCAGTTCTTCAATTTCGGCTTTCTTCATCACATGGCTCATGCTTTTGTTGCTGTAAAACAGATACGCATTGGAATTAGGTTCCTGGTAAAGGCTTTCCTTTATATTGGATAAAACCGGAGAAATTCCGCTTCCCGCAGCCAGTCCGATATAGGTTTTCACATTGGTCGGGTGATAAGACGTATTGAATCCGCCCATCGGAGGCATCACTTCCAGCAGCTCATCCATATGAAGATGTTCGTTGAAATACCCGGAAACCTTTCCGCCTTCCAGCAATTTCACCAATACTTCCAGCGTATTGCTTTTTTCGCTCGGTGCATTGCAGATGGAATAAGAACGTCTTTCTTCATTTCCGTTGATCATCATCCGGAAATTAAGATACTGCCCCTGCCTGAACCTGAATTTATCCTTCAGTTCCTCAGGGATTTCAACAGCTACATTCACTGCATCGCTGGTATCTTTCTGAACTTTTACCGTTTTTAGTTTGTAAAATGAATTCATTTATTTTTTAAGTATTCTGTTAATTTTTCCACCTTCACATTTCGGAAGGCTGTTCTGGGCGTGAATTTTCACTTTCGTGGTGATACCCACCCGTTTTTTTATTTCGTTCTCTATAGTTTTTCCGAAATTTCCGACAAAAATAGTATAATCGTCGGTATTTAAACTTAAATTTTGCGTTCTTACCAAGTCATCATCCACTTCTACATCAATATCCAGTGCAACGCACATCTGTTCTTTCTCTACCGGTGTCAGGTAATAATTCGGAACTACGCCGGGAATATGGGAAAAAGCTTCCTCGATCTGACTCGGATATACATTGACGCCTCTTACGATCAGCATATCGTCTGCCCTTCCCAAGATCGGTTTTATTTTTACCATCGTCCTCTTTCCTTTTTCATCGTAATAGAGGCTGGTAATGTCGTTGGTCCAGTAACGAAGCAGCGGCATGGCTTTCTTTGTTAAGGTCGTTATCACCAGAACGCCTTCTTCCCCGAAAGGAACCGGCTGTTTTGTGATCGGGTCTAAAATTTCAGGATAAAAATGGTCTTCCCAGATGTAGGAACCTCCCTTTTCTTCAAAGTCTTCTACGGATACACCCGGGCCGATAATTTCACTGAGTCCGTAAATATTGGTGGCATGGACGCCCAACCTTTCTTCAATGTGATGCCTGATGATTTCCGTCCAGGGCTCTGAACCCAGCACCGCATATTTCAGGCTGATCTCTTCTGCGGAAATTCCACGGCGGGCAAATTCATCGGCAATGGTTAGCGCATACGATGGCGAACAGCAGATTACTTCAGGTTTAAAATCGATAATTAAATCCACCTGTCTGGCCGTCATTCCTCCTGAAATCGGCAGCACGCTCATTCCTAATTTCTCGGCTCCGTAATGAAGTCCCAGTCCTCCGGTGAAAATCCCGTAGCCATAAGCATTGTGCAGCAGCATGCCCGGTCGGGCTCCGGCCGCATTAAGTGATCGTGCGACCACTTCACTGAACAGGTCTACATCTTCTTTTGTGTACCCTACCACTGTAGGCTTACCGGTTGTCCCGCTGGAGCAGTGAATCCGCTGCAGTTCACTTTTAGGAACCGTACATAATCCGAACGGATAATTATCCCTAAGATCCTGTTTATAGGTAATCGGCAGTTTAGCAATGTCGTCAATGGATCGAATATCTTCCGGTGAAAGTCCTGACTCCATCATTTTCCCTGCATAAAATTCCGATTTCTCCCCCAGATACCGTACCAAACGAACCAGCCGCTCAGACTGTAAAGCCCGCAACTGATCTAATTGTAAATATTCCACTGAAAAATCCATATCAACTCAACTAACTAACATTTGTTAGGTGTAAATGTAAAAAGATTTTTTGTTTCTGCCAAATTTTTATGATTTTCGTCATGTAGGACTCTTAGCATTACGGAAGATGAGTTTTAGCACATAAGAAACATGAGATTTTCAGGTAAAGCTTGGTGCATATTTTAGAGCACATTAGAGAAAATCAAAGATTTTCATAAATTGTATCCTTACATCTGATATCCGGCGGCTGAGCGGAACCGAAGCCACCTTATTATCTGTGAAAATCCGTGTCATCCGTGGGAAAATATTAATCACAAAAGCCGCAAAAGATATTCGGGTCGAACAAGAAAGCTAAATATAAAATGTATAAAAGAGCACAAAATTTTAAAAAAATCTCTGATTTTTTTTATGTATTCTAAAATATTTTCAGCCTATTTAAAATTCTTTCTGTGACTTATGTGTCAAAAATAAACGCAGCCATCCGGGAAAATCCGTGCTATCCGTGGGAAAATTAAAAGCCGGCTTTAAACATTACGTTTTCCCAGCAATCCGAAAAGGATCTTATCCCGGATCTCTGCCGTAATTTCCGTAGTGGATTCCGTGTTTCTTTTAAACCAGAAATAAGAATTGTTTAAGGTATGGAGAATGAATCTTGTGGTAAAGGACGGGGAACGGATCTCCCACTGCTCTGCTTTGTAAATATCGGAGATTAGCTGTTCCACCTCCTGCTGGTAGTTTTTCCGTAATTCCAAGAATTCGGGCAGCCTTTCTTCCAGATGCTTCCATTCGTTGGAATAGATATGGGTCACATCCCGGTTCTGTAGGACTACCGATAAATGCTTTTCAATAAACAGATTGAGTTTTTCCCTCGGCGCAATCTCGGTATTTTTTACTTCCTGAAGTTCGTCAAAAAAATCCTGCGCAATGCCAAAGCAGATCCACTCCAGGATTTCTTCTTTAGAACGGATGTGCGCATATAAAGAAGCTGCTTTAATATTCAGCCGTGTCGCCAGATCACGTACGGAACTTCCCATGTAGCCTTTCTCTTTGAAAAGTTCTACGGCAACGTCCAATATTTTCTTCTGTTTTTCTTTAAGTTCCATCAGGTAAAACGCAAAAGTACTTATTTTGGTTGTAAAACGGGATTTTTGGGATATGATTTTTGAAAGAGCACCAATTTTGACTGGAAAAAGAACGACGGTGCAGGAAGTTTCTTCTACTAAAATTACGGCTGAACCAAATTCTTTTACACCGTTTTGACTTTGCTTAAAACTTGCCGTGCGAATTATCCCATCAAAATCTTTTCAATTTCGCCGTCTTTTGAAAAAGAATTTGCTCATTATTGATTAAGATTTAGTTTAAGATACTTTACAAACTGACTTTTATTCCGGAAATCTTTTGTTAAAATATTAAATGTAGGAAAATTTGACCAGTGACCTTTAACTAAAAATGAAAAATCCGGAAAATTTGTCTCCTATTTTTGAAAAATCAACAATTGAATACTTTTTGCGATATAGCTCACGAATTAAATGATTAAATACGATGGAGGGCATCAGAAGTTAGAAAATCAGATTTTTAAAATTAACATTTTATTAAATACTTATGGTCTGAAATCTGATGTCTGAAATCAAAGCAAAAACTGAATAACATCAAAAATATAGAGATATGAATTTAAACCAATATACTGTAAAATCGCAGGAAGCCATCCAGGCCGCACAACAGGTAGCCATGGAATTCGGCAACCAGAGTATCGAGCCACAACATCTTCTTGAAGGTATTTTTCAGATGGATGAAAATATTTCGCCGTTCCTGCTGAAAAAATCCGAAGCGGATGCCGCTTTGGTGAGGGAGCGCAACCGTGAAAATTTAGAGAAACTTCCAAAGGTGCAGGGAGGAAACATTTATCTTTCCCAATCCGCCAACAAAGTATTGCTGGATGCCCCGAATATTGCCAAAAAAATGGGCGATGAATTCGTAACCATTGAGCATTTATGGCTTTCCCTGATCGAAACAAATTCGGAAGTATCCAAGATGCTGAAAGATATGGGCGTCACCCGAAACCTGTTGGAAGGCGGAATCAAAGAACTGAGGAAAGGCAGCAAGGCGACTTCTGCAAGCTCGGAAGAAACTTACCAATCCTTAAATAAATATGCCAAGAACTTCAACGAATTGGCTGCAGAAGGCAAACTTGATCCGGTGATCGGACGTGATGAAGAAATCAGAAGGGTACTGCAGATTCTCTCCAGAAGAACCAAAAACAACCCGATCCTGATCGGTGAACCGGGTGTGGGTAAAACTGCCATCGCGGAAGGAATAGCACACAGAATCATCAGTGGCGACGTTCCGGAAAACCTGATGGATAAAACATTGTATTCTCTGGATATGGGAGCTTTGATCGCCGGTGCCAAGTACAAAGGTGAATTTGAAGAAAGGCTGAAATCGGTGGTTAATGAGGTGATCAAATCCGACGGGCAGATCATTCTTTTCATCGACGAGATCCACACTTTGGTGGGAGCCGGAGGCGGTGAAGGCGCAATGGATGCAGCAAATATCCTTAAACCGGCGTTGGCAAGAGGAGAATTAAGAGCCATCGGTGCGACGACCCTGAACGAATATCAGAAATATTTCGAGAAAGATAAAGCTTTGGAAAGACGTTTCCAGAAGGTAATGGTGGAAGAGCCGGATACCGAATCCGCCATTTCCATCCTCCGTGGAATCAAGGATAAGTATGAGGCACACCATAAAGTAAGAATTAAAGACGAGGCAATCATTGCTGCCGTTGAAATGTCGCAGCGGTATATCTCCGACCGATTTTTACCGGATAAGGCGATTGACCTGATCGACGAAGCTTCCGCCAAGCTGAGAATGGAAATCAATTCCAAACCGGAAGAACTTGATGTCCTGGATAGAAGGCTGATGCAGCTGGAAATTGAGCTGGCCGCCATTTCAAGGGAAGGCAACCAGACCAAAATCGACCATTTAAAAGAAGATATTGCCCGGATTTCTGAGCAGCGGAATGAGATCAACGCCAAATGGCTGAAAGAAAAGCAAAAGTCTGAGGATTTAACCCAGATTAAAAAAGATATCGAATCCCTGAAACTGGAAGCGGAGAGAGCTTCAAGAGCCGGGGATTACGCCAAAGTAGCGGAGATCCAGTACGGTAAACTTCGTGAAAAAGAAGATGAGCTTTCCAAACTTGAGCTGGAAATGCAGAACCACCAGAATGAGCTGATCAAAGAAGAAGTGACTTCCGAGAATATCTCCGAAGTAATTGCTAAATGGACCGGCATTCCGGTAACCAAATTGCTGCAGTCAGAGAGGGAAAAACTGTTAAGTCTTGAAACCGAACTTCACCACAGGGTAGTCGGACAGGACGAAGCCATTACAGCAGTAGCCGATGCGATCCGAAGAAACAGAGCCGGATTGAGCGACGATAAAAAACCGATCGGATCATTCCTGTTCCTTGGAACTACCGGGGTTGGAAAAACCGAGCTGGCCAAAGCATTGGCAGAGTTCTTATTTGATGATGAGAACAATATGACGAGAATCGATATGAGTGAATATCAGGAGCGCCACAGCGTTTCAAGATTAGTCGGTGCGCCTCCGGGATATGTAGGATATGATGAAGGTGGGCAGCTGACAGAAGCTGTCAGAAGAAGACCCTATTCCGTAGTGCTTCTGGACGAAATTGAAAAAGCGCATCCGGATGTTTTCAATACATTGCTTCAAGTTTTAGATGACGGACGTTTGACCGATAATAAAGGAAGGGTGGTGAATTTCAAAAACTCCATCATCATCATGACCTCAAATTTAGGCTCACACCTGATCCAGGAGAATTTTGAAAATATTACCGATGAAAACCAGGATGAGATTGTTGATAAAACAAAAGATCAGGTTTTCGACTTACTGAAACAGACCCTGCGTCCGGAATTCCTGAACAGAATCGATGAGGTCGTACTGTTCCAGCCGCTACGGAAAAAAGAGATCGGAAAAATCGTAACCTACCAGCTGAGAGGATTCAATGAAATGCTTTCCAAACGGAACATTATCATGACCGCAACCCAGGATGCCGTAGATTACCTGATGAACAAAGGATACGACCCTGCTTTCGGGGCAAGACCGCTGAAAAGAGTGATCCAGCAGGAAGTCCTCAATAAATTGTCAAGGGAAATCCTCGCTGGGAAAGTAAACGACGGCGACAGAATTACGCTGGATTATTTCGAGGAGACAGGTCTGGTATTCAGACCAACTGACTTATAAGTAGTTTTTTCATATATATTATTTTTGTAGTAAGTGCCGCAGACAAAATCTGCGGCACTTACTTTTATCCTGCTAAATTTAGAGCATGTTTAAATTTACCTTTTATATTTTATTAAGAATTTAAGGCATTTTAGCTTAAAAAAATCAATATATCGGTTGCCCGGCGATATTCAATTAAATCAATTGAAATCATCGTATTAAAGGGAAGAATAAACAAAGTTTATTTAATTCAGAAAATTAAGAGAAATGACGGAAAGTTTGCTGAATTAAAATTTAAACAGGCTCTTAATAACCGTAAAATCCGTAAAGGTTTTTCGACCAACTGTTTTTAATTTGCAAAGACTCCGTCTGGTCTAAGATTTACTTAGCATGAGTACAGCGTTTTTTAATTCTAAAGTAATCTAACTTTCTACAGATAACAACACAATTTTTTTTCAGCTAATTCAAAATTTGTTAAACAAGAAACAGTTATCGCGATCAGCTTTATACTAAACTAAATCTAAAATCGGCCAGTCAATTTTAAAATAAAAACCGCTTCGCAGAATCTTAAATTTTAAAGTACATTCACTTATATTGTAACTACAATTGAGATATTTCCCTGTTTTCAAAGAAGTAATTTTTAATGATCAAATCTAAACACGTCCACACATCTATCTATTTAAAGCTAAAATGACACATAACAAAACACAGATTACCGTAAAATATTTACAATTAAAACCCGTTTTAAATACACATTGAATAACATATTCCAATAAATACTATTGATCGAATAATAAAATAACTAACAATTTCGTGAAATACTTGCACAGTAATTTCAAAAACTATAATTTCATCTTACGTAACAAAATATATATATCTATGAAAAAGTTATTATTCGGAGCTTTAGTACTTGGCTTCATGTCTGCCTGTAACAGCGACAATCTTTCCAACCAGAATGAAAATTCTCAGGACCTTAGTGCCCCGGTTTCGGGAGCTGCATTAAGAAGGGGCTGTGCTTCTGAAGAAATCAGACAAAACGCCCTCAAAAACAGTTCGGAACTGAGACAGAGATATTCCGAGCTGGAATCAAAAACCTTAAAATTTGAGAACGACCTTAAGCTCGGAAAAGTATTATCTGACGGCTCTGTGGAAATCCCGGTAGTCGTAAATGTTTTATACAGAACCTCTTCAGAAAACCTTTCCGATTCCCGTATTGCAGAGCAGATTGCCGTCCTGAATGCCGATTATGCAGGAAGCAACAGTGATGTTTCTAAAATTCCTACTGAATTCCAGGGCGTAAAAGCAGGCGATGTTAAAGTAAGGTTCAGACTAGCCAATACCGTAAGAAAATCCACGACAAAAACCAGCTGGAGCACCAATGATGCGATGAAAAAATCGTCCAGCGGCGGAATCGATGCCACCAGCCCGTCCAATTACCTGAACATTTGGGTAGTAGGAAATATGGGACAGATCTTAGGATACGCCACCTTCCCTGAATCCGCAGGATTATGGAATGACGGTGTAGTAATTGCCGCTCCGTATTTCGGAAAAACAGGCGCTTCTTCACCGTTTAACTTAGGAAGAACCGCTACCCACGAAGTTGGACACTACCTGAACCTGAGGCATATCTGGGGAGATGCCAACTGCGGAAATGACCTTGTAGCCGACACCCCTACCCAAACCGGGGCCAACTCAGGAAAGCCAAGCTATCCTCTTTACAATACCTGCAGCGGTACCCAAAGATCCGTAATGTTTATGAACTATATGGATTATGTGGATGATGCAGCCATGTTCATGTTCTCTGCAGGGCAGAAATCAAGAATGCAGTCGGTAGTAGCTTCTTCAGGAGCAAGATCCGGGCTGAGACTTTATTAAGCTTTTCACATTAATTTTTATAAAAAACCCGGCTGTTCTTTCTTGAGCAGCCGGGTTTTCTATAGAGTTAAAAGCATTTTTTATTATAAGTTTTTCTGATTGTCTACCGGAGTGTAATCCATGAAAATCCCTCCATCAAACTTTACCGATTTTACCTTCTTCTTAATCGGCACGGTGAGCACCATCTGCTTCTGGTCCTTTTCCCAGACAGCCGGCGAAAAATGCAGCTTTTCGATGGTTCCGTCCTCATAACCGATTTCAGCATCAAAAGGAACTGCAAAACCTCCTACATTTTCAACATTCACAGTAAGAAGATCATTTATCTGCGAAGCATTAGTCACTTTCAGATCGATATAGTTGTTGGTGTAAAACCAGTTGTTAAAGAACCAGTTCAGGTTTTTCCCGGCGCCCGTATTCATCGAATTAAAATAATCCCACGGGATCGGATGCTTACCGTTCCAGTTGTTCATATAATGATGAAGGGCTTTTTTGAACAGGTCATCGCCCAGGTAATCTTTCAATGCCAGATAAGACAGGGAAGCTTTTACATACGAATTGTTTCCGTAGCCGGCACCGCTTACCTGCGTACTCATGGTAATAATGGGCTGGTCTTCTTCCGTGGAAGGATCATTAATCCATCTTTTGACCCTGAAATTCTGATAAAACTCTTTCGCTTTTGCTTCTCCGTTTTCATCAATCCCGATAAGATATTCCAACGTAGTGGCCCAGCCTTCATCCATAAAAGCATAACGCGTTTCGTTGATTCCCATATAGAAGGGGAAATAGGTGTGTGCAATTTCGTGATCTGCCGTAAGCCTTGCATCCTGAAAGTCATCCGGAATGCTTGTATCATTAATCATCATCGGATATTCCATATCGGCATATCCCTGAATTGCCGTCATTGCATTATACGGATATTCTATGCCCGGCCACTTCTTTGAGAACCAATCGAGGTTATACTGCATCCACTCTACATAATGCTCAAAATCTTTAGCTCCGTTTTTATACCCTGCCTGCACGCTGGCCCTTTTCGTTTTCAGCTGTACACTGGCCGCATCCCAGACGTAATGGTTGCTGAGCGCAAAACAGAAATCGGTAATATGGCTGGCTTTGAATTTCCAGGTATTCCATTTATTCTGTTTGGTCACTTTTCCCGACTTCATCTCATGTTCGTTCGCAACATGAATCACCTTATCGCTTTTGAGGGAAGATTTATACCGTTTCAGATATTCCTGCTGCAGGACAGCATCAGGATTCAGAAAATCGCCGGTTGCCCAGACTACATAATTTTTCGGAGCGGTGATTGCAAAACTGTAGTCATTAAAATCGTTGTAGAATTCCTGCCTGTCCGAATGCGGCAGCATATCCCAGCCATTGTAATCGTCGTACACAGAGATTCTTGGGAAAGAATAAGCGACATAGAATGTTTCAGGGTCAATTTGCCCTTCCCTTCCGCTCTGCACCGACAGCGGATACTCCCATTCTATTTTCACTTCCGCTTTTGCTTTGGACTTGAGTGCAGCATTCAGCTTTATTTTTTCCACTGTCCCCCAATCTTTGCTGTTCACCGCATATTTTTCGCCATTTACGACAAACGATTTGAGGTGTAATCCCGATGTCAGAAAATCTTCGGATACCATTCCTGATCTTGGCGCCTGAGGTTTATGCAGGTTATTAACGAACCTTATGGCTAAGTCGTTAAGTGCATTGGGGCTGTTGTTCGTATACACGATCGTTTCTTTCCCTGAAACGATCTTTGAACCGGCATCTACTTTTACCTCAACATTATAAATCCCCTTGTTCTGCCAGTAGTTTTTTCCCGGAGCACCCGATCTGTCACGGGTTCCGTTTTCGTATGCTTTTTTAATATTTCTCGGCATATACAGTTCCTGTGCGGAAAGCTGCCACGAAGTTAAAAGCACAACGCCCAATATAATTCTCTTCATTAAATTATAGGTATTTAATTCAATATAAAAGTACAAAAAACAGCAATACCAGCCTTATTGCCCCTGCAAATTTTTGTACCAGGGAAAAAGACTGTTTTTAATAATTCAATTGCAAATTTCACTACAGGAAAATTGTGGATAACTTGTGGATAAGCCGGGGATCGGTTTGTGGATAACTTTTAAATTCCTTTATTTTGGTAAAATTTAAATTAATAAATATTTAAAAATCAATTATTTAAATAAGTTTTAAATTAAAAACAAGTTTTCCACAAAAGTATTTACAGTATTGGTTATTATGGAGAAATAGTATGCGATGTCACTCCGGCAGAAATCCAAACGCGAATCTTTACAGCATGCGATTTTCGGAAACAAAAAAAAGCGCATGTCAAAAATGCGCTTTTACTGATATTGGAATATTTTCTTTTATTTAAATCCTTATTATTTCATAAACTGTAATTCGGCAAGCACCGGAAAGTGGTCGGAAGGATACAGCAAATTTTCCCTCCTGTCATTGATATGACGGTGCGATTTGATCAGGAAGCCCTTTACAAAAATATAATCGATTCTTTCCTGCGGAACTTCGTTGACATTGAATCCTGTGAAAGTCCCTTTTGGTCCGTAATGTTTTGTCTCCGAATGGTAGAAGGTATCTTCCAAGTTTTTCGACATGATCTTGATCGGCTCCGAATCTTCCGTCAGGTTAAAATCGCCGCTCACGGTTACCGGTAAATTTTTAGGATTGATTTCTTTGATTTTCTTTAAAATCAACTCTGAAGATTTAACCCGTGCTACATTTCCGACATGGTCGAAGTGCAGATTCAGGGCCATAAATTCCTTTTTTGATTTTTTATCTTTGAAAACCGCATAGGTACAGATTCTGTTTAAAGCGGCATCCCAGCCTTTTGAAGGCTTCTCCGGTGTTTCGGAAAGCCAGAATGTCCCGGAATGCATTACCTGAAGCCTATTGGTATCATAAAATATAGCGGAAAATTCCCCTTTTTCTTTTCCATCGTCCCGGCCTACGCCTATATAATCGTAATTATTCAGCCCGTTCTTAATATCTTTCATCTGATCCGGCAATGCTTCCTGAACCCCAAAATAATCCGGATGATAGTAGGTCAGCAAATCGGTGACATCCTGCTTTCTGTTTGTCCAGGAGTTCTCTTTGTCGGAATCAACATTCAGTCTGATGTTAAAGCTCATTACTTTAAGATCCTGTGCAAATCCTAATGCAAAAGCAACCAGGAATACGATTGAAAATCTGAAATTCATTTTTTTACTTTAAAAATTAAGCAAAAATAAAGATTATGTCTCAGAGCGGGAATATAAATACCGAAGTTTATCATTATATTCTGTTCATAAAAGAGCAGGTTTTAAATTAAAATCCGAGCATTTGCCATATAATTAAAACCTGACAGGTTTGATTACGTACAGTAATATTCTAATGAAAAAGGCTGCCTTTTCAGACAGCCTTTTTACCAGTTAGCTATACACCATTAAGCGCATGCTATTATTTTTAATTTAAAACTTATTCTCTTGTAAACTTAAATTCCTTTCCGGCCTGGCTGAAAACAATGGTTTTCTTATCCTGGCTGAACGTCATGGAGATCTGCGCCATTTCAAAAGTAAAGGTATTGCTTCCGGTATACTCCAGCGGGAATGCCTGCTGGCCGGTAGCCTGGGCATACAGCTTATTATCTTTTTCCGTAAATGTGATTTTCAATGGAAGTTCCTTACTGCCATAAACCCCGGTAAAGTCTTTGATATTGATTTTCTCCACAGGCTTTGCCTGCGCGGAAGTCCATAGATTATTCTGGCTGTTGACATCGGGAATCTGTGAATTCGGATCCAGCTTCACCTGTTCGATTTCTTTATTGGAATCCAGTTTAAAAGTCCAGTCTTTATTTCGCTTCCAGACTTCGATCGGAAGCTTCACCATTTTTTCGGTTCCATCCTTGAATTTTACCTGTACAGTGGTCGGCATAGGCAACTGCCCGATATTTTCTACCGTAATCTGTGCTCCGTTTTTGAAATCGCCATTTACATATTTCACGTCTTTTATTCCCTGATCGATCTTCCATTTATTAATAAACCAGCCTCTCCAGAACCAGTTCAGTTCTTCGCCGGAAACATTTTCCATCGTATGGAAGAAATCCCACGGTGTCGGATGCTTAAAGGCCCATCTTTCAATATACGTTCTGAATGCCTTATCAAATTTTTCCGGTCCTAAAATCGATTCTCTAAGAATTCCCAAACCAAGCCCCGGCTTGTAATAGGCGAGGATCCCGATGCTGTTTTCTTTCATATTGTCCGGTCCTACCATGATCGGCTCGAAATTGTCGTTCATCAGGAAAGCACCCATCTGTGCGACATTTTTCTTTTCATAATATTCCCCTTTATTGAAAGCCTCTGTGGAAAGCTCGTTGATGAAAGTATTGAACCCTTCATCCATCCATGCAAAAAGTCGCTCGTTGGAGCCCACGATCATTGGAAACCAATTGTGCCCGAATTCATGATCCGTAACGCCCCATAGTTCGCTTCCTTTAGACTTCATGTGGCAGAACACAATTCCCGGATATTCCATTCCGCCTTCGTTTCCGGCTACATTGGTCGCTGCAGGATAAGTGTACGGATACCATTTTGCAGAATAATGCTCTATAGCTGCTTTGGTATATTCGGTGGATCTTCCCCAAGCATCCTTCCCTGCACTTTCTGCGGGATACGCTGAGATCGCCATTGATTTTTTACCATCCGGAAGGTTAATCCTCGCAGCATCCAGGATGAACGCCGGTGAAGAAGCCCAAGCAAAATCCCTGGCCTGTGTGATTTTGAATTTCCAGGTTTTGGTACCTGCCTGCTGGTTTTTCCCGATCTCGGATTCCGTGCGGATCATTACGGTTTTGTCACTGTTTTTCGCCTGTTCCCAACGGTTATTTTCTTCTTTGGAGTATACTTCTTTAGCATTCAGCAATTCTCCTGAAGCCACTACATAATGATTGGCCGGAACAGTAATATTGGCGGTAATGTCTCCATATTCCAGGTAAAATTCGGAAGCCCCAAGATAAGGCATCGTATTCCATCCTAGCACATCATCGTATACGCACATTCTCGGGTACCATTGGGCAATCGTATAAACCTTCCCGTTTTTAGTATCTTCGATTCCCATTCTGTCGGAACCGTATTTTGGAGAAAGGAAAGAATATTCTATTTTAATCCGGGCAACACCTCCCTGCGCTTTCAGTTCAGAAGGAAGGTCAATCTGCATCCGCGTATCGGTGACAGTATATTTTACGTCTTTACCATCCAGCTTTACGGATTTTATTCTGTAACCTCCGTCAAATTCCTCACCATGTGCTCCGTTACGGCTTCCGGACATCGGCACTACCGCATTCCCTCTTGAATCTTTTGCAAATAAATTCTGGTCCAGCTGCAGCCACAGGAAACTTAATCTGTCCGTACTGTTGTTGGTGTAGGTAATTTCAGCAGTTCCCGTGATCTCATTTTTAGCTTCATTCAGGCTTACATTCAGGTTGTAACTGGCCGAATTCTGCCAATAGGCGTATCCGGGTTGTCCGCTCGCCGATCTTGTCGGCGTACCGGTCTGGGTGTAGAAAAACGGCTTAAAAGCCTCTACGTAATCGTATTTCGGGGCTTCCTGAGCATAAGCATTACCTGTAAAAGCAAAAATTGCAACAGCAGAAAGTAAATTGGGGAATTTCAATTTCATTAGATAAAAGATTTGAACATTTAAAAATAGGTAAAGAAAATCTCAGACTTGTTACAAAAAAAACTAAAATATCAGAAATTTTATCAATTGAGGTCTGCTTGAGTGACTTGCGAAGAAATAGGTAAATGTCTTTAAAAGAAAATCCCTGACTACCATAGTAATCAGGGAAAATATTCAGTTTGATTTTTTCGCTTTGATCATCGCTTCAAGTGCATCCCACATTTCCTGCGGAATATCTTCCAGCATATTGAATTCTCCGGCACCCTGCAGCCATTCGCCGCCGTCTATCGTAACGACTTCCCCATTCATATAAGCTGAATAATCGGAAACCAGGTACGCGGCAAGATTCGCCAGTTCCTGATGCTCTCCTACCCTTCTCAGCGGAACTTTTTTCCGCATATCGAATTTCTCCTGAAGATCTCCCGGCAGCAGTCTGTCCCAGGCACCTTTTGTCGGGAATGGCCCCGGCGCAATGGCATTAAAACGGATTCCGTACTTCGCCCATTCCACTGCCAGCGATCTTGTCATAGCCAGTACGCCGGCTTTAGCACAGGCCGACGGAACCACATAAGCAGAACCCGTCCAGGAATAGGTGGTTACAATATTCAGCACCGTGCCCGGCGTTTTGGAATCAATCCAGTGTTTCCCGATGGAAAGCGTACAGTTTTTTGTTCCTTTTAATACAATATCCAGAACTGCATCAAAAGCCGAATGGGTAAGCCTTTCGGTTGGAGAAATGAAATTCCCTGCAGCATTGTTTAACAGGATATCGATTTTACCGAATTCCTTTAAAGCCGCTTCCTTCATTGCTTCCACTTCATCCCAGTTCCGTACGTCGCAGGCTACGCAGAGTACTTTACCTCCCGTTTCTTCCTCCAGTTCTTTGGCTGTCCCCTGCAGTTTTCCCAGATTTCTGGATGTTATGACTACTTTAGCGCCCAGTTCGAGGAAATATTTGGTCATGGCTTTCCCCAGTCCGCTTCCGCCTCCTGTTACAATGGCTACTTTATCTTTCAGAGCTCCTTCCCGGAGCATCGGTTGTGTATAAAGATTCATAATTTTTATTTTACGGAGAAGAATTGTATTTATTATCTCAATCGTGTGTTCCGTAAATTTACTATAAAAATTTATTTCTCAGGATTAAAAAACTATGCGGAATATATAAAATAATTATGCGATAATATTCTGCAGCGAATAACCCATTATTCAAAACATCCGCTTAATCAATATTAAAATTACATTAAATTCAAAATAAAAATATCACATTATCATTAAAATTGTAAATTTGTTTAAAAATACAAACCATCATGCCAAGCCTTGCTCCCAAAACAACTGTCCTTGGATTTTCAAACGCCTATCATCTTCTGAGACGGACAACCTATAATATTACAAAGGCAAAAATTCTCGACTTCGCTACCAAAACGCCGCAGCAGGCCCTCACGGAATTATTCACCTTCAGCAATCCGGTTCCGCCGTCACCGCTTAATAATGTAGGCGAGACGATTGTTCCTACAGCAGCAAACCCAACGATTACCGACAGCCAAAGTACGGCCAGCTTTGTGAAAAACGATCTGTACTGGTGGCTGCACAGCGCGTTAAAAGATCCTTCGGCACAGTACAAAATCGTGTACTTCCTCCACATCCTTTTTGTAACGGACGATGGCGCTTCATTCTGGACGAATTTCGATTACAGAGAGCTTCTGAGATTCCACACCAGCGGAAGCCTGAAAGATCTTGCTGTACGGGTTACCCAAAATGCGAGAATGCTGTTGTTCTTAAATAACAACCTGAACCAGAATACCAGCCCCAATCAGAACTATGCCCGGGAATTTCTGGAACTTTTCACGATCTTAAAAGGTCCGCAGATCGCTACGGGAAATTACACGAATTATACGGAAACCGATGTACAACAGGCTGCGAGAGTACTCACAGGTTTTTCACTAACCTCATCCATCCATCTTGATAAAACGGCAAGACTTACTTCACTGGATTCCGTTACCAATATTCCCACTGGCCAGGTTAAAGTAAATACCCATGATACAGGAACCAAAACCTTTTCTTCCGCATTCAGCGGACAGGCCATTACCGGAGGAACAACTGAAGCTACGATCAAGTCAGAGCTTCAGAACTTCATCAACATGGTATTTGATAAAGATGAAACAGCAAAAGCCTATTGCAGAAGAATATACCGCTATTTTGTAGGAAGGCTTATTACTACCGATATAGAAAACAGCATCATTGTCCCGTTGGCTGCTTCGCTGAAAGCCGATAATTATAATATTCTCCCTACGCTTACCACCCTTCTGAAAAGTAAGCACTTTTATGATGAAGAGGACAGTATTACTGGCGACCAGACCATCGGGAATATTGTACGAAACCCTGTGGAGCTTTATCTTCATATGTTTTCCCTACTTAATTTACAGCTTCCGGCGTACACTGCAAATCCTTCGGCCATCCACAGCCTTATGGGCGTCGTTGCGAATTATTCCTCCAATATGGGGATGCCGGTATTCAGCCCGCAGTCGGTGAACGGATATGCCGCCTATTCCAGCAGCCCTAATTACGACAAAAACTGGATTACGACCTCATCACTAAGAATACGTTATAACAACACCATTGATTTCTTTATCAACGGACTGACGTATAATGGATTTACGTTTAAGCTGAACAATGCTGCTTTCGTAAAAGACAGCGGCTATTTTACCAACCCGGGAAATGCCGATACGCTGGTTACCGAATTCCTGCAGATGATGTTTGTGGAAGTCCCGGACGGTACTCGTTATGATGAGTTTAAAACCATTTTTTTGAATAATCTGAGCCCGATCAACTGGCAGAATGAATGGAACAACTATATCAACACAGGAAATGCAACCAATGTAAAAATCCCTATCGACCGTCTGGTAAAAGCCATCATCAAATCTCCTGAATTCCAAATACTCTAAGATCATGAACAGAAAAGACTTTTTAAAATTAATTTCTCTCGC
Source organism: uncultured Chryseobacterium sp. (assembly GCA_913774355.1). Classification (GTDB taxonomy): domain Bacteria; phylum Bacteroidota; class Bacteroidia; order Flavobacteriales; family Weeksellaceae; genus Chryseobacterium. The sequence goes on from CAJYGB010000033.1 coordinate 53,215, forward strand.
AGGAGTAGGCGCTCCTTTCTATCTTAATGGAATGCCGTCCCGGTTTATGAACCAGTTTTTGGATTTCCAGCTCAGCTGCGATGTTGTTAATGACCGTTCCCTGGTGATCCTGAGGCTGGCAGGTGCCAACGACGGACTTAATACGGTAATCCCCGTAAGCCAGTACAGCACCTACGCCGCATTGCGTCCTAACATTAAGATTAACAGCTCGGGAACGGGAAGCTATATTCCTTTAGACAGCACGGTATCTTCCGGGAAACTTGTCGGCCTGAATCCTTCTATGACGGGTTTTAAAAACCTTTATGATTCCGGGAAACTTTTGCTGATGAACGGGGTAGGTTACCCGAATCCGAATTATTCGCATTTCCGGTCGGAAAACCTGATGTTTGCCGGTAAGGACGGCACCGTCAATTCGGATCTGCTGGACGGGATATTCGGAAGATATCTGGGCGCTTTGTATCCGGGATTGGCCGGGAACCCAACCACCCTTAATCCCGATCCGCTGGCGATCCAGATGGGCAATCTGAATCCGTGCCTGTTTTATGAGCATACAACGGAGAAAAATATAGAGTATAATATGACGGGGTTCCAATCCAGCGTTTTCAGCAATTTAAACCTGATGAATTCTGAATATAATGATCTTCTAACCTATATTAAAGGTGTCGCTTCAAGCATGGATGCTTATTACAATCGGGTGATGCAGGTATTTAATGCAGGTAACAACTCTACCGCCACCTATCCCAATTCTTCATTGGGCAAGCAGCTGAAAACCGTAGCCCGGATGATCAAAGGGGGTAGCAAAACGAAAATCTTCCAGGTGAATCTTAGCGGCTTTGATACGCACGTTAATCAGGTACAGGCCGGAAGCACCCATTTGGGACTCCACGCCAATCTCCTGGGCGATATTGCCAATTCGGTAGCCGCTTTCCAGGCAGACATTCAGCAGCTGGGCATTGCGGACAAGATCATGACCGTCACCTTCAGTGAATTCGGAAGGCAGGTACGGGAAAACGGAAGTACCGGAACCGACCATGGCGATCTCGCACCGTTCTTTGTGATCGGTAATGCGGCAGCGGCAGGAATTCTGGGCGACCATCCGGTATTTACGAACCAGACCAGTTTTTACTACAACCAAAACCAGAGGAGATACGATTACCGGCAGATTTTTGCCTCGCTTCTCCAGGACTGGCTGGGAGCAAGCATGAGCCTGATGGTAACGTCTGAGCTGGATTATTATGTTACCGGAAACCAGAAAGTGGATGTTATTTCCAATGCACAGAAAGCAGGTACGGTCTGTGCAACAACATTAGGCACCTCCAGCGTGACTTCTGAAAAAGGCATTAAAGTATATCCTGTTCCGGCAAGCCAATATATTTACGTGGATGTTGAGAACAGCAGAACGCCGGAAATAAAATACCAGATGCTGGACATGAGCGGACGGGTAATCCTTCAGCGCAGTGAAAAGCCGGCCTCCGGACGGATTGAAATCAATGTTTCATCAGTTCCGCAGGGAAATTATATTCTGAAGCTTACAGTGAATTCCGAAGAAATCAGTAAAAAAATTGTAATTGCACATCATTAAAAACAACAAATTCCAAATAAAAACAGCCTGGCAGAAATGTCAGGCTGTTTTTATAACAAGATTAAAATTAATTAAGAAGCCACTACCGTTCCTTTGAACGAAAGGGTTTTTGGTGTTTTGCTGTCGCTGGTCGTAACATTTACCGTTTTCATGAACGGTCCTGCGTTGGCAGCGTTATAGCTTGCTTCTACAAAACCTACTTTTCCCGGAAGGATCGGCGTTTTTGTATAATTCGCTGTAGTACATCCGCATGAAGGTGCTACATTTTCGATGATGATCGGCTTGTTTGACGTATTGGTAAACTCAAATCTGATCACTTTCGGTTTTCCCTGAGGAATATTTCCCACTTCAATAGATTCCGATTTCCATTTGATGGCATCTGCCAATACGCTTACTACAGGAGTACCTACGGAAGGCAATACGTTTGCATAGAACGGAGAACATGCTAAGACAGCAAGAAGTGCGGTAACTTTTAATTTTTTCATGATATACATTTTTAATGATGATTAACCGATAATTTTATTTAACAGAACAAATGTAAGCGGAAATTATGAATCGAGCCTGTTAACCGTTCTCAAACATTTGTTAATAAGTTGTTAATGATCAAAAATTAATAGATATTTTTGGATAATATTGTCCTGCAAATGGAAATCAAGAAACTAAATATTATCATTACGCTCGGCTTTGTGGCTATTATAGGTATCCTGATCGCCCAACTGCTTTGGACACGCCAGGCGTACAATCTTGAGGATAAAAAATTCAACCAGACGGTAAATATTGCCTTACTGGAAGTCGTGGAGAAACTTTCCGACGGAAAAGCCTCTTTTGCCGAAAGCCCGGTTCAGAATATTTCCAACGATTATTATGTAGTGAACATCAATAACGAATTTCATCCTGATGTCCTGGAGCATTACCTTAGAACGGAATTCACAAGATTCCAGATCAATACCGATTACGTGTATGCCGTTTACAACTGCCACAGCGATAAAATGCTTTACGGAAAGTATATTTCCAAAGATCAGGACGAAACCAACAATAAGGTGATTAAATTCCCGAAGCATAAAAACCTGGTGTATTATTTTTCCATTCGCTTTCCGAATAAAACAACATATATGATCAGTTCGCTCAGGTTCTGGTACCTGCTTACCTTTGCCCTGATCATTATCCTTCTGGTGTATGTCTACTCCATTTACACGATCATCCAGCAGAAGAAGTTCTCGGAACTGCAGCGGGATTTCATCAACAATATGACGCATGAATTCAAAACCCCTTTATCATCGATACTGCTCGCTTCGGAGGCGCTGACCAAGCAGAATGCGGTGAAGGAAAATCCCAAGCTCCAAACCTACACCTCCATTATTACCGATCAGGGCAATAAACTTAACCATCACATCGAAAAAATCCTGAATATCGCCAAGAACGATGCTTCAGGCTTATCCCTGAAACCACAACGGATTGTTCTAATGCCATTTATTCAGGAAATTGTTTCGACAATCAGACAGAAGAGTGAAAATGTTTCAATTGAGATTCATGTTGATAAAGACACTTCCATCATTGCTGACGAATTCCACTTTGCCAATATCATTTACAATATAATAGATAACTCCATTAAATATTGCGAGACACAACCCGTGATTATTATTTCTTCCCATACCGAACAAAAAGGCTTATCTTTAAAGTTTAAAGATAACGGAATGGGAATCCCCGCTAAAAATCTTCCTCATATTTTCGATAAGTTCTATCGGGTGAATACGCCGAAAAGTGAGGAGGTAACCGGTTTCGGACTGGGTTTGTTTTATGTCAAAAAAGTCGTCCGGCAGCACAACTGGAAGATCTCTGTGGAGAACAACAGCGACAAAGGCATTACCACCACCCTGTTTATCCCTTTTTAGTATTTTGAAAATACCATGGAAAAATCTAAAATTCTGTACGCCGAAGATGATCAGACCATCGCTTTCCTGATTCAGGACAGCCTTGAAAACCATTATGACATTTCCTGCTTCTCCGACGGCAAATCTGCCCTGGAAGCTTTTACACGGGAGGATTTTGACATTTGCCTGCTGGATATCATGATGCCGGAAATGAACGGTTTTGAACTTGCCGAACAGATCCGCAGCAAAAATTCCGAGATTCCCATTATTTTCATTTCTGCAAAAGCACTCAAGGAAGACCGGATCAAAGGGCTAAAGATCGGGGGCGACGATTATCTGGTGAAGCCTTTCAGCATTGAAGAACTGATCTTAAAAATCGAAATTTTCCTGAGAAGGTCTAAGAAAACAAACAGCGCTCAGCAAAAATACAAAGTCGGAAAGTTCGATTTTGATCCTAAAAATTATACGTTGCAAGATTCTCAAACGACCATTACCCTTACCCAAAGGGAATCCGAGCTGCTTTTTTATTTTATCCGCCACAAAAATACGGTCCTGAAAAGACAGGAGATCCTGAAAGCCATCTGGGGCGATGATGACTATTTCATGGGCAGAAGCCTGGATGTTTTCATTTCGAGGCTTCGTAAAGTGCTTGCCCAAGAAGAAAACATCGTTATCGAAAACCTACACGGGATCGGCTTCCGTTTTTCTGAGAAGTAGTTGTTTCTAACAATATAAGATCACACCCTTTTTGTTTAAGATTTAAATGAAAAGCACGCTACAGGTTTGCCATCCTGGTAAGATAGAACTCCTCTGGAGTTCTGATGCCGCAGAATTCTCATGTTTGCTACTACACAGATATTGCTCCTACGGAGCAAGGTGAAAAAAACCGAGCTTGATCTTCATCGGCTGGTTATGATATTGACCAGCAAAGCTTCCAGCACCCAGCATCCCTTTTCAGCCAATTCATATTAAATTTTTAAGCAATAAATCATTATCTTTTAATTTTTATAAATTTACCCTTCACAAAAATATCGTTCTATGAAAAGGTCAGAGATCGCTGCTTTTATCTTTCTTTTATTTTCCGGTTTTTACTTACAGGCTCAGCAATATGAAAAACTGTTTCTGTATGTAAACCCGCTGATCGGTACCGAAAAAATGGGCCATACGTATCCAGGCGCTACCGCACCGTTCGGAGCCGTTCAGCTAAGTCCCGAAACGGATACCATTGCCTATGAGCTGAACGGAAAATACAACGGTGAAGTGTATAAATATTGCGCCGGCTACCGCTATGAAGATAAAACGATCGTGGGTTTCAGCTCGACGCATTTCAGCGGAACGGGACACTCCGATCTGGGAGATTTCCTGATCATGCCGACCGTCGGGAAGCTGCAGCTGAATCCCGGAACGGCTTCTCATCCGGAAAACGGCTACCGGAGCAGGTTTTCCCACCAGAATGAAACTGCCGAAGCCGGCTATTATAGAGTAAAGTTAGAAGATCATGATATTCTTGCGGAGCTCACGACGACGACACGTGTCGGCGTTCACCGGTATACTTTTCCGAAATCCGATCAGGCGCATATTATTCTGGATCTGATGGCCGGGATTTATAATTACGACGGCAAAAATATCTGGACATACATCCGTGTGGAAAACGGAACTACAGTTACCGGTTACCGGCAGACGAACGGCTGGGCCAGAACGAGAACCGTTTATTTTGCTCTGAAATTTTCAAAGCCTTTTACCGCATACGGCCAGAAAAATTATGATGGCAAACAGGTTTACAACGGATTCTGGAGAAAATTCAACCAGACCAAGAACTTCCCGGAGATTGCAGGGAAAAACCTGAAAATGTATTTTGATTTCAGTACGAATGAAAATGAAGCTATTGAAGTCAAGCTGGCGATTTCGCCGGTAAGCCAGGCCAATGCGCTGGAAAATCTTGAAGCGGAAGCGGGAAACCTTTCCTTCGATCAGGTGAAAGCACAAACCCAGGAAAATTGGAATAAAGAACTGAATAAAATCGTCATCAAAGGTTCAGAAACAGAGAAAACGAATTTTTATACGGCGATGTATCATACGTTTATTAATCCTACGGTATACACTGATGTCAACGGAGAATACAAAGGGCTTGATCAGAACATCCATAAAGCGGAAGGATTTACCAATTACACCACCTTTTCCATTTGGGATACTTACCGTGCGCTGCATCCTTTCTTTAATATCATTCAACCGAAGCGAAACGGTGATATGGTACGATCGATGATGGAGCACTACAATCAGTTCTCCATGAAGATGCTGCCGATCTGGTCGCATTATGCCAACGACAACTGGTGCATGAGCGGTTATCACAGTGTAAGCGTTGTGGCCGATGCAATCATCAAAGGCAATTATTCCGGAGATGCCGGGAAAGCTCTGAAAGCCTGTGTGGAAACGGCCAACAAAAGAGATTACGAAGGTATTGGGCAGTATATTGATTTGGGTTATATCCCGGCTGAGAAAAACGGCACTTCCGTTTCCAACACAATGGAATATGCTTACGATGACTGGGCGATTGCACAGTTGGCCAAACATTTGGGAGAAACGGAAATTTACAATACGTTTATCAAGCGTTCCGAAAACTGGAAAAACAATTTCGACAACAGTATCGGATTTATGCGTCCGCGGTTGGCCGATGGAAGCTTCAAAAAAGACTTTAACGCGCTGAGTACTCACGGACAAGGATTTATCGAAGGTAACTCCTGGAATTACAGCTTTTTTGTCCCTCAAAACCCGGATGAACTGATCCGGATGATGGGCGGAAAGAAAAAGTTTACCTCCAAACTCGATGAGCTGTTTACGATGCATCTGCCGGATGAATTTTTCGCCGATACGGAAGACATTACCCGCGAAGGAATTATCGGCGGTTATGTCCACGGAAACGAACCGGCGCATCATGTAGCCTACCTTTACAACTGGGCAGGCCAGTCATGGAAAACCCAGGCCCAGGTAAGACGGATCCTGGAAATGCAATACAAGGCTGCACCCGATGGACTGGGCGGAAATGATGATGCCGGACAGATGAGTGCCTGGTATATTCTGAGTTCCTTGGGGTTTTATCCGGTAGCTCCGGGATCGGAAGATTATGCGATTGGAAGCCCCGCTGTCGATCATGCAGCCCTGCACCTGGAAAACGGAAAAACGTTTGAAATTGAAACGGTTAATCAAGGACCGAAACATGTATATGTGCAGAAAATCCTATTGGACGGAAAAGAGATTAAAAATTTCACATTGAAACATTCGGATATCATGAATGGAGGAAAGCTTACTTTTTATATGGGTGCTAAACCGAAAAAGTAGGTTTTGATTTTTATGTCCCACGGATTCTCACGGATGTTTGCGCCTATTCTTGGCGTGCTTTAAAATTAACTTTTCAATTTTAAGTAATCCTGATTATTAATTTTGAATTACCATGAGATTTGATAAATAGTTACGAAGATGATAGAAAAACCATCCTCACCTATAAAAACATGTGGTTTAAAAATTTTAACATAACGTAACTTCGCAAAATAACCAGTTCCGGTTTTGGAAGAGGTACACATCAATACTTTTTTATCTTCACACGAGATCACTTTCCTTAGCAACAATCGATACTTTCAAATATAGTAAAGACAGAACCGGGAGATTTACTAAACAATAACAAAAAATTGTACATAACTTTTATTTCAGGCAGTATCTATTAGGCCGGACCTTCCTGAATCTATGATTCCAATATACCTTTCCAACATATTTCTGGATTTTATGGAATTTTGGATATCAGTTCCTTCCGTGCAGAAGGCTTATCGATTCCCGGAATTATGGAAACTTCACTGGCAAAAGCAATTGACGCGATTGCAACAGACTAATACTCTTTAAATAAACATCAGAAAAAAACCTTCTCAACAATTTGAAAAGGCTTTTTTTATTATTTTCTAAGCTTCAAAAAGCAACCGTTCCCCGAATTTTCCTTCATTGATTTTCCCGTTATCATAAACAAGATTTCCGTTAACAAACGTATGGGTAACTTTAGAGTGCAAATTCATTCCTTCCAGCGGGCTCCAGCCGCATTTGTACAGGATATTTTCTTTGGCAACCGTCCAGTTTTCATTTAGGTCTACCAATACGAGATCCGCTTTGTAACCTTCTCTGATAAATCCTCTTTTTTCAATCCTGAATAAAATAGCCGGATTATGGGCCATTTTTTCAACGATTTTCTCCAGGGAAATTTTGCCGTTCTTATAATTTTCCAGCATTACCGTGAGAGAGTGCTGAACCAATGGGGCTCCGGACGGGCATTTGGTATAGACATTCTGCTTTTCTTCCCAGGTGTGTGGTGCGTGATCCGTCGCAATAACATCGATCCGGTCGTCCAGCAGAGCTTCCCAAAGTCCGTCTTTATCGTGTTGGGTTTTTACGGCAGGATTCCATTTGATCAGTCCGCCTTTCGTTTCGTAGTCTTCATTGGTAAACGTCAGGTGATGTACACAGACTTCCGCCGTAATTTTTTTATCTTTTAAAGGAATATCGTTTCTGAAAAGCTCCGTTTCCTTCGCCGTTGACAAATGGAAGACATGAAGCCTTGCTCCGGTTTTCTTTGCCAGCTCAATGGCTTTTGAGGAAGATTTATAACAGGCTTCTTCGCTCCGGATCAGCTGATGGAATTTCACGGGAATGTCTTCGCCGTATTCATCCATGTATTTCTGGGTATTGGCCTTAATGGTCGCTTCGTCTTCACAGTGAACCGCGATCAGCATCTTGGTATTGCTGAAAATATTTTCCAGTGTTTCCGGATTGTCCACCAGCATATTTCCGGTAGAAGAACCTAAAAACAGTTTGATTCCGGGAACGTTTCTCGGATCCGTTTTCAGTACTTCTTCTAGATTATCATTGGTTCCGCCCATCATAAATCCGTAGTTGGCGTAGGCCTTTTGAGCCGCAATTTCGTATTTATTGGCCAGCAGCTCCTGCGTTACGGCATTCGGAACGGTGTTTGGCTGATCGATAAAACTGGTGGTTCCGCCGGCAATGGCTGCCCTGGATTCCGTTTCGATATCTCCTTTATGTGTTAATCCCGGCTCGCGGAAATGCACCTGGTCGTCAATTACACCCGGCAAAAGATACTTCCCTTCGCCGTCGATTACCCGGTCGGCCGGCTCCGAAATTCCGGATTCTATTTTTGAAATTAATTCGTTTTCAATTAAAATATCGCTTTCAACAATCTTTCCTTCGTTGACGATTTTTACATTTTTAATTAAGGTCTTCATTTTTACTTTTTTTGATTAGCTGTAGGGGTTTCTGAAATCAAGCATTTTACCTGCGATGAAACGCTCAGTTTTAGGACTCCAAACTTTGTCAATGTTCTGAGCCTTTGACAAAGTTTTCCAAAATTAAGGTTTATGAATGAATTTTAACCCCACCGATAAAAAATCAATTTCTAAATATTTACATTTGCATAAAATTTCAGATTTTGAAGAAACTTCTCAACGAGACTATTATTTATGGAATCGGGGCGATTATGCCCAGAGTCATTTTATTTATTTTAAATCCTTTATATATCGATCAGATTGATAAAAAAGAATTTGCCATATTTTCAAATCTTTATGCACTGATCTCTTTTGTCAATATCCTGCTTTCTTTCGGATTTGAAACTGCTTTTTTTCGTTTTTCTTCAGATAAAGACAATCAGAAAAGGACATTCAATACTTCATTCTGGTTTCTGTTTGGATTATCTACAATTTTCCTTTTAAGCTGCCTCATTTTTGCTCAGCCCATTGCAGATACGCTGAAATACTCATCAAATCCTGAATATATCCGATGGTTTGCATGGATTGCATTTTTTGATAACCTTTGTGTTATTCCATTTGCCTGGCTTCGTTATAACAACAAACCCATAAAATATTCATTGGTAAGAGTACTGCAATCTCTTTTTCAGACTGCACTTACGCTTGCTTTATTTTTATATATTCCGTTAAGTTTTTCACAGGATTTCGGATTAAAGGAAAAAGTTTCGTTTCCTTTTTATAGTAATCTTGCAGCAAGTTTTTTAGGATTTATTCTACTGCTTCCTGTAGTCTTTAAGGTTAGGCTTGATTTTTCAGCCGATCTTTTCCGCAAAATGATTTCATATTCATGGCCGATTATGATTGCCGGGCTGGCTTTTATGTTCAATGAAAATTTTGATAAAGCCATTCAGATCTGGTTTATTCCAGAGGGCGATGCGGGGGCTTACGGAGGATGCTATAAACTGGCCGTACTGATGACACTTTTCGTAACCGCTTATAGAATGGGGATCGAACCTTTCTTCTTCAAACAGATGAATAATGAAAATGCAAAGGATACTTATGCTAAAGTAACTGAATATTTTACGTTTTTTGCTTCAACGGTTGCCATGGGAATTATAGCTAATATTTCATGGTTAAAACAAATTTTAATTCCAAGCAGCTCTTATTGGACAGCCATTGATATTATTCCGATTATTGTTATTGCCAACCTCTGCTTTGGTATTTATTATAATTTTTCCACTTGGTATAAGGTGACGGACAGGACCAGGATCGGAACTGTAATTTCATGGCTTGGAGCAGGACTAACTATTGTTTTAAATCTATTATTTTTAAAGAAATTCGGCTTTATGGTTTCTGCCTGGGTTACTTTTATTGCCTACTTTACTATGATGATCACTTCCTATTTATTAGGCCAGAAATACTACCCGATTCCATACCGTATAAAAAAGATGACATTGTTCCTAGGAATGCTTATGCTTTTCAGCTACATTATCGTTGTCTTTTTCGATTACAACCTATGGATCGGAAACCTTTTATTTATTGTATATACGGGAATTTTAGTTTATTCTGAAAAAAATATGCTGCTGGCGAAAATCAGGAAGTAAGTTTTGGTCCTTGTTTTGCTAAATACCTGTTCCGTCTTAAATTATAATCTGATATTGGAAATGCATGACAACACATCGCTTTTATTGTTATCTTTATCAGAAATTAAAACGTACTAAACAAAAAAACATATTCATTTATCATCTATGAAAATTATTGTTCCTATGGCTGGACGTGGATCAAGATTACGTCCGCACACCCTTACCGTTCCGAAACCGCTTATTCCGATTGCCGGAAAACCGATCGTACAGCGATTGGTGGAAGATATTGCTAAAGTTGCTGGGGAAGAAATTGAAGAAGTAGCCTTTATCATCGGGGATTTCGGTTCGGAAATTGAGAAATCGCTTATTCAGATTGCTGAAAAACTGGGAGCAAAAGGAAGCATATACTACCAAAACGACCCGCTGGGAACGGCACATGCCATCAAATGCGCAGAACAGTCGATGAGCGGAGATGTTGTTATTGCCTTTGCCGATACGCTTTTCCGGGCAGACTTTATTCTGGATAAAAACTCAGACGGCGTAATCTGGGTGAAAAGCGTTGAAGATCCTTCCGCATTCGGAGTTGTAAAACTTGATAACTACGGTTTTATTACGGACTTTGTGGAAAAACCGCAAACTTTCGTTTCCGACCTTGCCATTATCGGGATCTACTATTTCAACAGTGCTGAAAAACTGATGGACGAGATCAACTACATCATGGATAACAACATCAAAAACGGTGGTGAATACCAGTTGACGACAGCATTGGAAAACCTCAGGGCAAAAGGAGCAAAATTCACCCTGGGAAAAGTAAATGACTGGATGGATTGCGGAAACAAGAATGCTACCGTAGAAACCAACAGCAAAATTCTGGAATATGAAAGAGAAGCAATGAACATTCACCCTGCTTCTGCTATCATCGAAAATTCCCTGATCATCCCACCATGTTTTATCGGCGAAAATGTAAAAATTTCCAACTCAAAAGTAGGTCCGGGCGTTTCTTTGGGTAACAATACGGTAGTTGTTAATTCTAATATTGAGAACTCGTTGATCCAGGAAAACACACAAATCAACCACGGAAACCTTTCCAACTCGATGATCGGAAATTCGGCTCAGTATTTTGGGGTAGCGAGAGAAATTTCATTGGGCGATTATTCCGTTCTTGATTTTCTATCTAAATAATTTCTTCAGATCAGAAAATATTTACCTCAAATAAAATATATTCAGGCCACACAAAATGTTTTGTGTGGTTTGGCGTTAATATTGCAACGATTTATCAAATTTCCTTCATGAAAAAGTGGATTCCGTTACTTATCCTCACCTTACTGATTTATAGCTGTAAATCCCGGAAAACGGCCGTACAAACGGATCAGAATTCAGATAGCACTGCTGTGGTGGTGGCTGATCCTGATGACATTTCCACCGACGGAAAGAATGTGGCAGACCGTCTGGATTTTTACCAGAAGATTTACCTTCACCCCCAGTTTGACCATTTAAAAATAAGCAGCAAGATTACAGCAGATAACATCAGGGTAAGTCCATTGGATGCCATTATTTATATTGAAACCGATAAAAAAATATGGGCAAAAATTGATTTCCTGTTCTTTAATGCGGCAAGGGCACTCATCACTCCGGAAGGGATCAAAGCCGTGGACAAGTACAACAAAAATTATATCGATTCAGATTTTGATTATTTAAATAACCTTCTAAATGTTAATTTTATTGATTATAAAAACCTGGAGAAACTGCTGTTGGGAAGGACATTTTTCACCATCAGCAACAGGAATGCAAGAATCGTCAAAAACAACGATGGTTATCTTGTGGAATCAATTTCCAATATTAAAATTGAGACAAAGGATGGACAACGCGAATATAAAATTATGATGCAGTACTCCGATGATTTTAACCTGATAACCTTAAATCTCCGGGATGCCAATTCAAACGATTCCATGCAGATTGAGTACAACGACTGGGAATTGCAGCCCAATAATGTGAGGCTGCCTAAAAATGTTAAAATAATTATAAAAGGAAGCAAAAACAGCCAAATTTTAATAGAAAATACGAAATTTGATTTTTCTAGGATGGATACACCCTATTCTGTGCCATCCAGTTATAAGAAAATTGAGATTCAATGATTAAAAAATTTAGCTTTTTAATAGGTATTTTACTGTTCGGATTCTACCATGGGCAGAATCAGAAAAAAGAACAGCTGCAAAAGCAAAATGCTGAACTTAAAAAACAAATTGCACAAATAAACACCGACCTTGCAAAGACGAGAACGGAATCGAAATTATCCGTCGCTTATCTTGAAAACGTTAATAAAAAACTCGCCTTAAGGGAAAAGGTGTACACCAATACCCAGAAGGAAAAAAGGTTTATTGAAGATGATATTTACCTGCGGCAGTTAGAAATAAACCGGCAGAATCGCGAACTTAAAGTACTGCGTGACAATTACGCGAAAGTGCTTGTTAATGCTTATAAAAACAAAGGCGTACAGAACAAGGTAACTTTTATTCTCTCCGCCAAAAATATGGGGGAAGCAATAAGGAGGGTTCAGTATTTAAAACAGTATTCTGATTATCAGGATAAAAAAGCGGCCGAAATTACGAACGCGGCCAACAAAATAAAACAGACCATCGCTCAAAAGCAGAACTCAGTAAAAGAAAAGGCAAATCTTTTGGTGAATCAGCAGAAAGACTTAACCACCATCAATGCTGAAAGGGCCCAGAAAGAACAGCTGGTAACAGAATTCAAAAAAAATGAATCCAAGCTGACGGCTGAGCTGAGACAGAAACAGACGCAATCCAAAGCACTGGAAGGGCAGATCAGAAGCATCATTGCCGAAGAGATAAGAATAGCCAAAGCAGAAGAAGAAGCAAGGAAAAAAGCTGAGGCAGAAAAAATACGTTTAGCAAAAATAGCTGCAGAAAGGGAAAAAGCAAGAATAGAAGCAGAAGCTAAGGCCCGCGCAGAAGCATTGGAAAAAGAAAGGCTGGCTGCTGAAGTTGAAGCGAGGAAAGCCCGGGAACTAGCCGATAAACGCGCCGAAGAAGAGAGAAAACGTAATGAAGAAGCGGCCCGCTCTGAAGCTACGGCAAGAGACGAAGCACGGAAAGTAGCCGCAAAAAAAGCCTCCGATGAGGCTTCAGCAAAGGCCAAAGAGGCCTCGGATAAATTGATAGCAGCAAGAGCAGCAGAAGCAGCTTTGGTAAGGAAAAAAGAAGACGACAAGAAAGCAGCGGAAAGCAAAGCTATGACGAACTATGGTGTAACAACTGTAGCAGGAAGCAATTTTGCCGATAATAAAGGTAGATTGGGATATCCTGCAGATAAAATCGGACAGATTACCCATCGTTTCGGAAGACACCCTCATCCTGTATTTAAAAATATAGATGAAGAGAATAACGGAATTAAAATTTCCGTACCCGCCGGGACACGAGCAAAATCCGTATTCCCGGGAACCGTATCTTCGGTTCTGGCAAATAGTGACGGAACAAAAACTGTGATGCTGAGACACGGCAGCTATTTTACCATCTACTCGAACCTTGGAAGCGTAAGTGTTTCCAAAGGCCAGCAGGTCTCCGCAGGGACACCGGTCGGGGTAATCGGACAGGATTTTGACGGTACGTATACGCTTGATTTTCAAGTATGGAATGGAAGCACACCAGTAGATCCATTAGGCTGGGTTTCTTATTAAAAAAAGATTAACTTTGTAAAAATTTTAGAAATGAATACATTAGCAATATTGTCATTATCTTGGCAACACATCCTGATCGTAGCGATCCTTCTTCTTTTACTTTTCGGAGGTAAAAAAATCCCTGAATTAATGAGAGGAGTAGGTTCCGGTATTAAAGAATTTAAAGACGCTGTAAAGGAAGAAGATAAGCCGGGCGCAGAAAACAAACCGACTAACAATCCCCCTTCAGGAAACTAAAAAGTCTTTTTACCCGATGAATTTTACCGAGACTGCATGGAAAGTCTTCAATAGATCTATTGAAGATTATCATGTTTTTGATGATGTCAACACCCAGATTAACAATCCGTTCGAAAAAGATACTTTGGAACGGATTTTGTATGCAAAGAACTGGATTGATACCGTTCAATGGCATTTGGAAGATATAATAAGAGATGAAAATATTGATCCGGCTGAAGCCCTGCTTCTTAAGAGAGCAATAGATGCATCCAACCAGAAAAGAACTGATCTGGTGGAGTTTATTGACAGCTGGTTTCTTAAAAAATACGAAAATATAATTCCGAAACCTGATGCAAAGATCAATACGGAGACTGTCGCATGGGCGGTGGACCGCTTATCTATTCTTGCATTAAAAGTTTATCATATGTCGTTAGAAGCCAACAGGGAATCTGCTTCAGAAGAGCACAGGGCCAATTGCCAGGCCAAACTGGATGTTCTTCTTACCCAGCAGGAAGATCTTTCGACCTCTATTAATCAGTTGCTTGCTGATATTGAGAACGGTGACGTTAAGATGAAAGTGTACAAACAGATGAAGATGTACAACGATGAGAGTCTTAATCCAATCCTTTATCAAAAGGGGCAGCAAAAATGAAACGAATATTTTTTTTTGGAGTACTAATCATCACTACATCTTCGTGTACAACGGAAAAGCCAAACTTTTCTCCGTTGTCAAACAGCTTTTATAGTGATGCCAAAGGCTCTGATTCGGATAAAGGCACAAGGAACAGCATTGAAATGAATGTAAAGGAAAACATAAATGCTTCTGAAATTTCCAATATTACAGCTACCTTTCCACAATTTAAAAGTACAGCTCTAAATACCGAAGTTAACGCATTAAAATACAGCCTGCAAAATTACCTGTATGCCATTGATGCCAATAATATATCCGGAAAAAACAAAGCCCTAAAAGACTTCGAAAAATCATACAAAAAGATTCAGAAACTAAGACAAAATCTCAACAGTGACGATAATGAGGTTCTCAACAGGTATCTGGTTCGGCTGAAAAGCAACGTTTCAGCCATTGAAGATTCTATAAAAAGAAATTAAAACCAAAGGAAATCAATGATTAAAATTCAGGCGGAATCCAATGTTCCTACGGAATACGGAATTTTCCGAATGATCGCCCTCTCCGAAAATGAAAACGACTGGATGCCGCACATGGCCATCATCGCGGAAAACACGGATTTTTCCAAGCCTGTAAACGTACGTTTCCATTCGGAATGTATTACTGGCGAAGTTTTCCATTCAAAAAAATGTGAATGCGGACAGCAGTTGGATGCTGCCATGAAGTACATCCATGAAAACGGCGGAATTATCATTTATCTTCGCCAGGAGGGAAGAAATATCGGAATTATCAACAAACTGAAAGCATACGCTTTACAAGAACAGGGTTTTGATACGGTAGAAGCCAATCTTAAGCTCGGTCTTCCTGCAGACGACAGAAACTTTGGTGTTGCCATTGAGATTTTACATTTGCTTGGCGTAAAAGACATCAACCTGCTTACTAATAATCCCGAAAAGGTAAAGTATGTACAGGAAAGCAATATTCATCTGAATTCAAGACTTCCCTTGCAGATCCCGGCTAATGAGATCAGCAGAGGATATCTGAAAACCAAAAAAGATTATTTCGGCCATCTGCTGGATGATAATGGAATTAACCATATATAATTAACAGAACGTAAATAAAATAAAGCTCCGGGAAATATTTCCCGGAGCTTTTTTGTAATTATAAAAACTGAAAAGATATATTCTTATTATTTTGTAACTGTCGTCTTAATTACCTTTGATTCATCAAGATTATAGTATTTCACAACAGCATTATAATCGCTGTAATCTACACTTGCTTTACCGGAACTTGCAGGAACCAAGACTATTCTGAATGTCTGATTGTTTAAATAACTGGCAGCTTCCGTTGAAGACATAGTAGAAAGATTAAAATTCGCGTTATCAATTCTTATCTGTACATTTTGAGAATCGAAAACGAAATTATAGTCGAATTTTCTGGCTGAAGTTGAGGTTGCCGCGTCCAAATACCATGTGTATGGAAGTTGCTGCCAGGCGTTACCGGCTTTCCTGTACACAAGCACAACATCTGTACCCTGAATATTAATTCCCTGTGTAAATGCATAACTGTTCCCATTGTTAAAAGAACCTGTAATATCTCTCATTTGAGAATAAGTATCGTTATCCTGAACAGGATTGTTATCGTTGTTATCACAACTGAATATAAAAAGGCTTACAAAAGCCAACAGTAAAATCGGAAGAATTTTTTTCATTTTATAAAAGTTTAGTTGTTTATTATTTATGAAGCGTATTCAAATCATATACCAAAAAACTCAAAAATATGGTTTCCATCATTTTTTTAATTGTATTTTTGTTCTTATTCAATCATTATGAAGAAACTGGTTTATACATCACTCTTTATTTTCCTTTTTTTAAGCTCAGAACTTACAGCTCAATACGTCCCGAAAGACCTTTCAAAAAAAGAAATGAAAAAGGCTGACGAATGGGTAAACAAAACGTATAGAAATCTTTCTCAGGACGAAAAATTAGGCCAGCTTTTTATCGTTGCCCTGTATACCAACCGGGGAGAAAATGAAATTGAAAAAGTAAGGAGCATTGTTTCCAATGATAAAATAGGCGGACTGATCCTGATGCAGGACGATGCCGCCAGAGAAATCAACCTCGTGAATGAATTCCAGCAGAAATCGAAAGTTCCCCTGATGATCGGGATGGATGCGGAATGGGGATTGTTCCAGCGGATTCCTGCCGCCCATAAATTTCCTTGGGCCATAACGCTGGGTGCCATTCAGGATAAAAGCCTGATTGAGCAGATGGCTGCTAAAATCGCGGAAGACAGCCACAGGATGGGCATCAACTGGGATTTTGCGCCGGTAGTCGATGTCAATACCAATCCGAATAACCCGATTATCGGCAACAGGAGCTTCGGTTCGGAGGTAAACAATGTGGTAAATTCCGCTCTATCGTATGCGAACGGCCTGCAGAACAACAATATACTGGCAGCAATCAAACATTTCCCGGGACATGGCGATACGAATACGGATTCCCATCTGGATCTGCCCGTGGTTTCCCATAATCTGGAAAGACTGAATTCTGTGGAAATTGCTCCTTTTAAAGCATTAATGGATAAAGGAATCGGCGGGGTGATGGTGGCACACCTGTATGTTCCTGCCCTTGAATCCGGCAAAGGAATTCCGGCTTCCGTTTCAAAAAACATTATTACCGGATTATTGAAAGATAAATTAGGCTATAAAGGCCTCATTATTACCGATGCTTTAAATATGGGCGCTGTGGCCAACAAATACAAACCTGGAGAGCTGGACGCCATGGCTTTTAAAGCCGGAAACGATATTATGCTGTTCTCACAGGGCGTTGCCGAAGGGAAGAAATTAATACAGAAAGCTATTGACAAGGGAGAGATTCCGCAATCAAGAGTGGAGGAAAGCGTAAAGAAAATCCTTCTGACCAAATATTTTCTTGGCCTGGATAAATACGAACCTAGAAATCCGGAAAACATCAATCCGGATCTGAACAACGATTCGCATCAAATATTGGTTCAGAAATTATATTCCAATGCCATCACTTTACTGAAAAATGACAAGAAACTCCTCCCTTTAAATGGAAAAGAGATTTATTATGTTCCTTTGGAAGAAGCACCTTACCAGACCTTCGCCAATCGGTTGGGGACAAATATCATCATTAAAAAAGCGACTGAAATCAATACCATTCCGGCAAACTCTACAGTGATCGTAGGTTTCCATAAAGATAATTCTACGGCTTATAAACCTTATAAAATTTCTGACGCCTCAAAGAAAACCTTAATGGATTTAACGAAAAACCAGAATGTGATCCTTACCGTTTTCGGAAGTCCATACGCTCTGAAGGATATTGACATTTCCAGTGTGCCGACCGTATTGGTTTCTTATGAAAACAATGACGATTCCATGACAGCTACGGCCGATGCGCTAAAGGGGAAAACGGTCATCCATGGCAGGCTTCCTGTTTTGGTCAATGATACCCTAAAACCGGGAATGGGAATTGATTTAAAATAATTCACAAAAATAAATCCACAAAACAAATGATGTTAAAAATCAGTAAACTTTTAACGGTTTTGGTTGTTACCGTTTCTTTAAATATAAAGGCGCAAAAATTTGATGCTATCCTGTATTTTCTGGATGGGAGTAAAAAAACAGGAAAGGCTGATATGGTGTCCAACGAAGAGACCAAATTGGCATTCATAGAAAATGGCTCTAAAAAGAAAGAAAAAATTAAGATTAATTTACTGGATAAAGTTGAATATATTAATCTGAATAACAACCAGTCCGTGACTGCGGAACTTAGGGAATTCATCTATTATTTTTTATCTGATAAACCTAAATCAAATTATGGATGGATCAGAAAAATATCAACCTCAGAAGACATTTCAACGTATGTAGGATACAGTTATGATGCCGGAGTGAGAAACTCTTATCATTACACGGTAAAACCCTCTGAATTATATAACTTTTTTTTCCAGTATAAAAATGAAAAACCACATCTAATATATTTTGACAATAGTATGTGGACACCCAATAAAAAACAAATTGTAAGACGACAGGTTAAAAATTTTTTTACAGATATCTGCCCCCAGCTGGTAAGTGATTTCAATGACGGAAAAATTGAAATCAAAAATAATGAAGTTAAAGTTCTCATCGATTATTATGAAAAGAACTGTAGTACAAAAAATTAAAAAATACCCACAAAATACATGAAAATAGGCATCCTTTGCTATCCGACCTATGGAGGAAGCGGAATCGTGGCAACAGAGCTCGGAATGTCCCTCGCCAACAAAGGCTATGAGGTCCATTTCATCAGCAATGCGCTTCCCGCCAGACTCGACATTACCAACCCGAATATTTTCTTTCACCGGGTAAATGTTCAGACCTACCCGCTGTTCCAATATCAGCCTTATGATATTGCGCTGAGCTCGATGATTTACCGCGTTGTAAATCTTTACAAACTTGATCTTCTTCACGCCCATTACGCAATCCCTTATGCGTATGCCGCTTTTACCGCCAAGCAGATGCTGAAGGAAGACAACAACGATATTCCTCTGGTCACCACCCTTCACGGAACAGATATTACTTTAGTAGGACAGCACCCAAGCTATAAACATGCGGTGGAATTCTCCATCAACCAGTCGGATGCCATCACCTCGGTTTCCGAAAGCCTGAAACGCGATACCCTGCAGTTCTTTAAAATTAAAAAGGAAATCCAGGTCATTACCAACTTCATCGACAATTCCGAATTTGAGGAACGCAACGAATGCCAGCGGACCCAATTTGCCAATCCTGATGAGAAAATTTTGATCCACGTTTCCAATTTACGTCCCGTAAAAAGGGTGGATGAAGTGCTGCAGATCTTCAAAAATGTGCAGAAAAAGGTAAAATCGAAGCTCATTATCATCGGCGAAGGCCCGGATATGGAAAAAGTAAACCAGTTCCTGGAAGAAAACCCGGACCTGATTTCCAAGATCCGCCTGTTGGGGAAAGTAAACGATCTCTATAAAATCCTCCAGCTTTCGGATGTATTTTTACTGCCTTCCGAGCAGGAAAGCTTTGGGCTGGCGGCTTTGGAAGCGATGGCGGCCCATACGCCGGTCATCAGTTCCAACGCGGGAGGAATCCCGGAGGTAAACATCCAGGGCGAAACCGGCTTCCTGGCAGAAATCGGGAACGTAGAAGCCATGAGCAACTACACCATCAAGCTGCTGAGCAATGAAGAACTTCTTACTACGATGAAGGAAAATGCTAAAGAGCAGGCCATCAAATTCGATCTGAAAAACGTCCTTCCGATCTACGAAGAAATGTACCGCACGACGATTGAGAATTTTAAGAACGAACTGACGAAAGCTTAGGCTTTTATTCAAATTATATAAAGCAGCATTCTGATAAAGGATGCTGTTTTTTGTTTTCAAATAATGTTTTGTAATTGTAATGAATTGATTTTTCTAAATATTCCCTAAATTAGTACAACACAAAAAACACACCTATGACGGAAAAATTACTCCAATATCTTTGGAACTACAAAATTTTCAGCCGTTTCGATTTTAAAAATACGGCGGGCGATCCGGTGGAAATCCTGGATTTCGGCAAATGGAATACCGATGCAGGGCCTGACTTTTTAGGAGGGAAAATTAACATCAACGGCGTTGTCTTCGCAGGGAATATCGAGCTTCATCTAAAGTCTTCCGACTGGATTTTCCACAATCACTCCATCGATCCGAATTACCGGAACATTATTCTTCACGTAGTTTTTCAGCATGATGTGGAAATTGCCGAACTCAATGAACTAAATATTACCACGCTTGAACTGAAGGATTATATTGATCAGGACGTTTTCAGGAAATATGAAAAGCTGATCAGCGGAACACATTTTATCCCATGCGAACCCATTTGTGATCCGGCGAAAATCCCGGTTCATTTCCATGAGGAAAATGTCCTGAAAAAACTGGAGGAAAAGTCTCTGGAATTGGAACAGAATTTAACGCAGTCCAGGAATAATTTTGAAGCGGTCTTATTCCATAGCCTGGCCTATTCTTTCGGGCTAAAGGTGAATGCTTTTATTTTCAGACAGATGGCCGAAAGCATCGATTTCAGCATCATCAATAAAATCCGGCAGAACCGGACCCAGCTGGAAGCCCTGTTCTTTGGAATGGCCGGATGGCTGGAGCATCCTGAAGATGAGCAGATGAAAATCTGGAAACGCGAATTTGATTTTCTCAGGTCTAAGTTCAATATTTCCGGTTTAACCTTCCATCCGAAATTTTTGAGACTACGCCCGCCGAATTTCCCGACCATCCGCCTGTCGCAGCTTGCGGGATTGTACCATGAGCATCAGAACCTGTTTTCAAAAATTATCCGGATCAGCAAAGCGGAAGAACTTTTCCGTCTTTTGCAGGACGTAAAAGCTTCAGAATACTGGGACAATCATTTCAACTTCGGTAAAATCTCTCCGGCAGACCAGCCCAAAGTCCTTTCCAAAGATTTTATGGAACTGATCATCCTCAACACAATCCTCCCTCTGAAATATACCTTTCACAAATACCATAGTGAAAATATTGCTGATGAGATCATCGGTTTCTACAACCATATTCCGGCAGAGAAGAACTCGGTGACGGACGGCTGGAAAACGCTGGGCCTTAAATGCAGTACCGCTTTGGAGAGCCAGAGCCTGATTTATCATTTTAAACATTCGTGCGAAGAAAAAAATTGCTTACATTGCAGTATTGGATTTAAACTTTTAAAAGAACCTTCACATGCTAGATAATATCCGCCACAAGATGGAAAGAGAATGGTTTGGGAACCTAACCAGAATAGGTGCAAAATTGGGCATCCCGGTTTCCAAGCTGCGTGTATTTTTCATTTATTCTACATTTGCAACGGCAGGTTTCTTCTTTTTAATTTATCTGGGGCTGGCCTTTACGCTTTGGGTAAAGGATATTTTCATTACTCGAAGGCCCAATGTTTTTGATTTATAATTATGGAATTTTTACAGATTACTTCTGCTGAAGACTACAGGGTTCAGGAGATTTTTGATGCTTACTGCAAAACCTTTCCTGAAAATGAAAGGCGTGACTGGAATAAGCTGTGTCCGCTTTTTTTGCATCCTAAAGTGAAAATCGTTTCGGTGTTGCATGATGCCAGGAACATCGGCTATCTCATCATCTGGGAACTGAGCAGTTTTGCTTTTGTAGAACATTTTGAGGTTTTTGAGGAATTCAGAAACCAAAAGCTGGGGTCCGCCATTACCGGATATCTTTTTGAAAATTATCCGCGGATCATCCTGGAAATTGAGCATGGCCACCTGAATGAAGAAACCCAAAGGCGCTATTCTTTTTACCGCAAAAACGGCTTTACCGTGATCGATGAAATGTATGTGCAACCTAGTTACGGCCAGGGAAAAGACCCTATGGAATTATGGCTGCTGGCCAATTATTCCCCTGAAAACCTGAAGGAAATAAAAGATGAAATATACGATATTGTTTATCATTAAATAACGACATGTAAAAAAGCTGGAAGAGGGAAGCTGGATGCTGGAAGTTTCTTCTGTCGACATCTCGATACCGGTCTTACCTATTAAATGATCTAGTTTGGATACTGATTAAAAGAAAAAGATATTTAAAATTCGGGTCAATTTCTATTTTTTTCCTTTAAATCAATGGAAATAAATTAAATATCATTAAAATATAAATCCGAAGTTTTTTGCTTCGGATTTTTTATTTCCTATAGATTTCCCAAATTTTTTGAAGATGATTAAATGATCTTTAAACATTTAAAATCCTGGTTAAAATCTTAAAGATTAATCCACTTCATATTCCAGTTTAATGGTAATGCTGGCTTCCTTATCTTTTGAGGCGGTGTTGAAAGTTCCGCCGTAAGAATAATCTTCATTGGAATTCGGGGCCGTAATCTGTATAACACCCATTGTTGCTTTTTTAAGATTCCCCAATTTGCTTCCTGAATTTTCCGCGATCTTTTCTGCTCTTTCTTTGGCATCTTTGGTAGCCGAGGCAATCATTTCCTGCTTTACCGTAGACAATTTTGTATAGAAATAGCTGGGAGAAGAAGAAGTAAATTCAATGCCCCGGTTGATGATTTCCGTGATATTTCTGGAAAGGTTTTCGATTTTTGCCACTTCCTTACTTTCAATGGAAACCGTCTGTGTAAGATTGTATCCGGTAAATTCGTTCTGGATATTATTCCCGCTGGAATCCGTATAATTTTTAAACTGTTTCTGAATATCCACTGAAGAGAAAACAATTTCACTCTGCTTAACGCCTTTCGACAACAGATAATCATTGATTGTTTTTCTGTCCAGAGCCAATTCATCATAGGCCGATTTCAGGTCAAAATTATTTTTAGAAAAATTTCCCGACCAGGTAATGAGATCGGACGTAAACTGTTTGGTACCTAATCCGGTCACGGAAATGGTATTCTCAGATTTGTTCCTGTTTTTAATGGCATTTCCAAGAAAGCCCAGGCCTATAACAAACCCCAAGGCAGCAATAGCAGTAGCGAAAATATTTTTATTCATAAAAACATATGACTTTTATAAGTATGATTCAGTGAAATTCCCAGTGATCTACCATATCAATTTCCATTCCATATTTTAAGATTTCTTTAACATTTATTTCCGAGCTTTTTCTTCCTTCAGCCTCCCGACAAAAACCGGAAAAGCATCTTCCATTCTTGAAAGGGCACCTGCTAAATTTTTAGACCTTACGAAAGCTCTGGACTGCGGCTGATTGATAAATGCAAACTCGACAAATTCGGAAATGCGCTCAGCCGGAATCCCTTCTTTGGTAAAATACTCATCTTCTACACGATCTCTGATCCATTTGATATCTTCCTGAAGATCATCATACCGGTACTGACGTTTCATTCTGCGGGCATCTCCGCTTATAAGGTCATACAAACCCTGTACATTAAGCGTTCCCAGCAGGATCGGAATAAGTACCTGCTTTACATCGGCAGGAGTTTCCCGCATTTTGCCCACCGGCTGTGGAAGCCCTACGGCATCTTCTACGATCTGCGATTTGTCGACTTTAGCCACAGCTTTTGAATCTTTGGAAATATCTCCGGTAATTTTGGCAACCTTTACTTCTTCAATTTCCTCAGCAACCCGGGTAAGCCGGATGTTCAGGCTCTTATTAAGTCCGTACTGAGCTTTTAGGGAAGATCTCTCAAAACCATTTCTTACAAACCGGATCTCATCATCAGGAGAAGATATTTCAATGGAAAATGTACCGTCTTCCACGGTGTATGCTTTCCGGTCCGTTGCCATATTTATTACCGTTACAGCCGGTAAAGCGATTCCTTCTTCATCGGTTATCTTCCCCGAAATTTTCTGCTGTGAAAATACGGGGGTAAAAAACAGAATCAGAATCATGGACAGCCAGGTTTTCATCAGCATTATTTTTGAGTCTGAGGAGACCTGTATGATGAAATCCTTACCAATACCGCCCTCTGGAAACGCATCAGATCGGCATCATTACAAAAACCATATTTCAGGATATTTTTCCGTTCAAACCCTCCGGCGAAAACATAATAGATGAAATGCTGAATAAAGGTTTTATCAATTTTCAGGTCCGTAAAATATTTTTCTCCCAAGGCGTAGGTAAGGTAATTGGCAAAATCCAGATCATCCCATTTGTCTTTTACTTTGCCTATGGAAAAGCCCTGCCCTTTCGGTTGTACGAATTCTCCAGGCCTTGCGGCCATGATCCTCGGATCGGATTTTTGGGACATATACACTGCCAGATCGCTTTTCAGCTTTTCGACTTTTCTTGGAGAATTAAGATTTTTGGAATCGGTTTTAAGATCACCTGTAATATTTTTTTTAATCTCCACTTCTGCAATAAGCTCAGCAGCCCTTACTAAAATCACATTAATAGGAGATGCGATATTCTCCCGGGTTACTTTTTTGTTGGCTCTTTCATAACCGGTTTTTATAAAACGGAGTTCGTCCCCTGCCCTTCCTGATATCATAAAATGCCCATCACGGTTACTTAAAACTCTTTCATCCGTCCTGATATTGATAACGGTAACATCGGGTATTTCATTGTTGTCTTCAGAGGTAATTTTTCCGAAGATATAATCCTGAGCACTGATGTTGATGAAAAAAACGGTAAATAAAATAAAGAATAGTTTAATTTTCACGGACAGCTTTTTATTAAACAAAACTAAAGCTATTTTCAGACTTAACGGCAAGTTTAACCACAGTTAACGCCTTTTGGCATTTCTTTTGGAATTTTATTTTCAAAACTGTTAAATAGCGGTGGAAAATTGTTAAAATTTCAGGTAAAAATTAGGTAACTTGCAGATGGAATTCCACTTAATTTATGCAAAATTCGTATACGGTAATCAATGCTTCGGCAGGTTCGGGAAAAACATATGTCCTAGTGCAAAGGCTCCTGATGATCTGCCTCCGGTATCCTAATCAGCAGCAGTCGATCAGGAATATCCTGGCATTGACGTTTACCAATAAAGCCGCCAATGAGATGAAGGAGAGGATTATTACGTGGCTAAGTAATTTCTCTGCTGATAATTTTGCAGAAAACGGGGATTTAAAAAATATCCAGAAAGCTTTTGAAGAAGAAGGTCTGAAAATTACCATCGACGAGCTCCATTACCGGGCAAAGAAAATGCTGGATTACGTGCTCCACAACTACTCCACCCTGAATATCGGAACCATCGACCGTTTCAATTCGCGGCTGGTAAGAAGCTTTTCATATGAGTTGGGACTGGCCAAGAATTTCAACCTTGAGATTGAAGCGGAGCCTTTCCTGATTGAAGCTGTGGATAAAATGCTCGACCAGATCGGGGAAAACGAGGCAATCTCAAATTCATTTATGGATTATGTGGATTACAGCCTGGAAAACAACGAGCGGATCAATTTAAATAAAAGCCTTTACGGATCGGCCAAAGAATTCGTAAAAGACATTCATTACGAACACCTTAAGAACAACAAAGATTTCGATAATACAAATTACGAAAATATAAAGAATACGCTCCGCAAGGAAATTTCCCTGAATAAAAAGCTGGCGGTCGAACTGGCTACCCAATCCATCGAACTGTTCAGATCCAGAAATATTGAGATTGAAGATTTTGCCCAGGGGAAAAACGGGATCGGCGGATTTTTCACGAAAGTACTCGATTTTTACCAACAGAAAAGACCGGGATTCCCCTTCCCGACGACCGCAGAAGAATCAGTGGTAAACAACTACCGGAAAGGCGCTTCGTCAAAATCAAAAAATAGAGAGTCTGAAATTTTAGAAGTGCTGGACCAGCTGCTGGAAAACCGGATGCAGCTGATCCTTCTGTACATCGAAACCCAGAAAAAGGAGAAAATTCTATCGGCATTGCTCCCTTTAAAAGTGAATAAGGATATTCAGGATGAATTAAAAAAAATAGAGGAAGAGAATGATCTCGTTCTGCTTTCAAAATTCAATATCCTCATCAATGAAAATCTTAAAAACGAACCTTCTGCCTTTATTTATGAAAAAGTAGGCTCACAGTTCCAGCATTATTTCTTTGACGAATTCCAGGATACTTCGGAGCTGCAGTGGCAGAATTTCCTTCCGCTAAGAGACCATTCCATCTCTACGGAGAATACTTCTTTTACGCTGGTAGGCGATCCGAAGCAGAGTATCTACCGTTTTCGGGGCGGGGAAAGCAAACTGATGCTGGACATCATCAACAAAAAGGAAAGAACCCCTAAACAGGCGGATCTGCTGGTCCTGAAAGATAACTGGCGAAGCGCTAAAAATATCGTTCGGTTTAACAATGAACTTTATCAATACCATTCGGAATATCTTACGGAAGAACACAAAAATATTTTCGGGACCGACGGCATACAGGATCCGAAGTCTTCGATTGAAGGCCGTATAAAGGTAAACCTTATCGAAAATCTCACCAATGAAGATTTCTACAACGATACTTCAGAAAGGATGCGGAAAGATCTCCAGGAGATCCTGGATAACGGTTTCCGGTTTTCTGATATTACGATTCTCTGCCGCGGTAATTTTGATATTTTCAGTTACTCCCAGAAGCTGGGGAATCTCAAAGTGAAGTACAAAGGCGAAGAGACCAATATCAAAACGATTTCTGATAAAGGGCTTACGCTGGAACTTTCCAACACCTTGAAAGCGGTCGTCGAATTCCTGCGTTGGGAAACCAATCCAAAGAACAAACCGAATCTGATCATGATGATGTATTACCTGAACAAACTAGGAAGGATTCACATGGAAGATTTCACATTGGAAATGAAGGCCATCCTGGATATCGAAGGGCATGAGGAGGTACTTCAGTTCATTCAGCATACATATGCTTTACAGCTGAGACAGGATAATTTTCCGAGGTTTAATTTATACAATTTTATAGAATATTACATCAACGAATTTTCCGCAGAAAATAAGGAAACCGATTTCCTACTGAACTTCCTGGAAATGCTTTTCAACTTTACCCAGAATGCCGGGGCAAGCATCAAGGAGTTTCTCAAATACTGGGATGAAGAAGCTTCATCCTACACTATTCAGGCTTCGGAAAATATTGATGCGATCCAAATCATGACGATCCACAAAGCGAAGGGACTCGAATTCCCGATCGTTTTCATCCCAATGATGAACAAGAACCGCGATGCCGAATTTACTAACTGGTTTGAAACCACAACCGATAGCGCATTGAGATCAGTAAATATCAATCAGTTCAGTAAAAATCTTGAGGTGTATGATGAGGAAATTGAGATTTTCAACAAACAGAATGCCTATAAAAATATGGTGGACAGGCTGTGCCTGCAATATGTAGCCACTACGCGCCCTGTCGAACAGCTGTTTTTTTATATTCAGAAAGCGAACAAAACGTCGAACAATCTTGAACTGCTGGAGTTCCTCCAGTCTAAAAATCCTGAGAACCTTGATGAGTTCGATATCTATCAGATCCGTCCCGAAATGCTGAAAAAATATTCCAAGGATAAAGCCTCGCATTTCGAGACCAAAGATATTCCGGCTTTAAAAAACGTCAACGAAAAAAACACATTGATCAAAATTGCCACGCCTTCCAAAAATTATCAGGTACGGGTGGAAAAAGTGAGGATTGGGCTTTTTGTTCACGAGCTGCTGTCTCAGATCAATACGGCAAAAGACATCCGCAAAGTACTGGAATGTTATGTTCTGGAAGGCCATATTACGATTGAGGAAAGTAAAGAAATTCACAGAAACCTGGAAGAGATCATCCGGAACAATGCTGAGTTTTTTGATGAAAAATGGGAAGTTATCAACGAAAAAGATATTATGATTACGGAAAATGGGGAAAGCCGTGTCTACCGTCCCGACCGTATCCTTAAAAGTGATGAAGGTTATATTATTGTTGATTTCAAGACAGGCGACCCGTCAGCAAAGGATGAAAATCAGATCGAGAATTATAAAAATATCCTGGAAAAACTGGGAAGAAAAGTTCTGAAGACGCAGCTGATTTATCTGTAACCATGATGGCTTTTTTTAAAAAGTACAATGTTTATTCATCAGTCTTTTTAATTACCGGACTTTTGATTTACGATTATCAGTTCATAAATAAATAAATAAATAAATAAATAAATACAAAACCTCTTATGAGGCGAAAGGACTTTATACGGCAGGCAGAATTCAGGAAATAAAACCTTACGGAAGAGGAACGGGCTACGAGTTTGTCTATACTTTTCAGACCGGAGGGAAAACCTATCAATCTGAGACGGATATTAATCCGCTAAATTTTTATAAGGCAAAGACTTTTATCGAGAAAAAATTTCCGGTGGTCTATTTAAAAAGCAATCCGCATGTGAATCGGCTTTATATTTCTGTTCCCCTTATAAAGATACCAACCCGAAAGAACTGAAAAAACGGGTAGATTCTGATTCTTCGGTAAGGGAAAACTAAAACCATTCCTTCTCCAGGATGGTTCTGGAATACTTATTTTTAAAGAAGCAGGCATAAAATTCCGGCGGCACCAAAGGTGCCGCCGGAATTTTTTATACTGAATTAATTTAAACTAGGCTGTCGCATCAGGAGTGAAAACCCTCTGGGCCAGTTCCTGATCGAAAAGATACAGTGCGGAAGGGTTGTCGCTTACCATTTTTATTTTGGTCACCAGCTGTGAGGCACTGGCCTCTTCTTCTACCTGCTCGTTGATGAACCACTGCAGGAAAGAAGTGGTGGCGAAATCGCCTTCGTCATTGGCATTCTTTACGATATTAAAAATACTTTTGGTAACCACTTTTTCGTGCGCCAGTGCTTTTTCAAAGATGTCGATGGCATCTGTAAATTCATGTGGTGGCTTCGGAATTTCACCGATAATGATTTGTCCGCCTACGTCATTTAAATAATCGAACATTTTATCGGCATGCATCAGTTCTTCTTTGCTCTGCACTCTGAAATAATTGGCAATGCCGTCAAGATCTTTTGCGGAAAACCATGCAGACATCGATAGATAATACTGTGCTGCATACTGTTCGTGCGCGATCTGCTCGTTGATTAATGCTGCAATTTTTTCACTTACCATAAGTCATAATTTTACCGTCAAAATTAGGGAATAAAACCCCGAAATCAAAAGTTTTAGATAAAATTAACGTGAACCTAAAGAAGAAGATCAGATTGATGGGACGGAAGTTTTATTGTCAGAACATCACGCCAATAATTGCATTCGATGAGAAATGATATCTCCGTTACTTATAGAAAATTCTATTTAACGTTTTTTTATTTTGTCAGTTTGCTGAACATAGTACTATCGAATTTACCTTAAAACCAATACAAAAGAGCGGAAAATCTCCGCTCTTCAACACATTAAAAAAATCAAAATTATAAACTACTTTATTGGCTCCGGAGCCGTATCCATCGGCTTGTGCATTCTTGGCCCTTTCATTCCTTTATCCTTCATTGCCATTCTTCGCTGCTCCATTTTTACTTTTCGGTCTGCCTGCCATTTATCGTACTGCTGCGGCGTAAGAATCTGCTTCATATCTGCGTCCATCTGCGCTCTCTTCGCTTTCATCTGCTCCATTCTGGCCTGTCTTTCCCCTTTGTTTTTATCAAACTCAGCCTTCATTTCCGCTTTTCTTTTATCCTGAAGCGCCTTGATCTTATCTACCTGAGCTTGGTTCAGGTTTAAATCCTTCTGCATCTGAGCCAGGTGCTCCTGTTCTCTCTGCTGGAATTTTGCTTTCATCTCCGCTCTTTTTGCCTGTCTGTCCTGAGGGGTCGGCGTTGTCTGCTGAGCCATTGCAAAACTTCCCATTCCGATAAATGCTATCGCTAAAACTAATTTTTTCATATTCTTAAATCTTTAATTATTTCTTTTATATCTTTTTGATTATCTGTTAAATCAAAAGTTAAAAGCAAAAATTCACAATTAATGTTAAATTTAAATATTAATTATTTAACCATAAAAAAAAATAAAAAGAGCAGATCCGAAAATCTGCCCTCACACCACTTAAATATAATATATGAAAATTAATTCTTTGCAAATCCGGTACGGAATCCACCGTTTCCTCTGCTTTCTCCTCCTCCTCCTCTGTTCTGTTCCCGCGGAGCCTGGCTTTCGTTTCTTCTGAAGCCGCCGTCATTCCTGAAACCGCCACCGTTATTCTCACGTCTAGGAGCTTCCTCTCTTCTTATATCACCTCCTCTGAAGCCTCCGCCGCGGGTTCCGTTGTTTTCCGTTCTTTCGGCGCGCTCTGTTCTGAATCCCCCGTTTCCTCTCATTCCGCCGTCGTTTCTTAATCCTCCATTATCGTTGCCTCCTCTGAAACCACCGCCGTTATTCCTTATTCCCGGATTATCATTTCTGAAAACCGGATTTCCGTTTCTGTTTCCGGACTGATCACGGAATCCGCCGTTACCGTCTCTTACCGATCCTCTGAAACCGTTATTCGGTCTGTCGCTTCCTCTCACAATGTTGAATGTCGGGTTATCCATTCTGCGGAATCTTGCACGATCTA
This sequence comes from uncultured Chryseobacterium sp., assembly GCA_913774355.1. Lineage (GTDB taxonomy): Bacteria > Bacteroidota > Bacteroidia > Flavobacteriales > Weeksellaceae > Chryseobacterium. Next base: position 84,051 of record CAJYGB010000033.1, read on the forward strand.
CTCTGTAAATATTAATATTTACATTTCTGTAGCGTGGCATTGGCCTGCATATTGCGCCGTAATGGGTCCGTCTGTAATTCTGGAAATATACCACCGGGCTGTATCCTCTGTAATAATTATTCTGGAATACCACAAAAACCCTTGGTCCCATAATTCTCTGTAATGCGTAGAATCTGTCGTAATACCATCTGTCCGGATTGTATCGGTAGAAATTATTCCATGTCGAAAAATTTACATACAGATTATTCAATCTCATGATCTGGTCGATCTGCCAGCGGTTCAGCCTGTTCTGAGCGAAGAATATATTCCAGTCGATGCTGATGATGCTGTTCCTGTAATCATTATAATTGGTCATATAATAATCCTGCGGATAATAGTCCTGTGGATAATCATAATAATAATCGTCAGGGAAATAATTCTGATCATCCTGATCACTGTAATATCCTCCGTCATTGTCATAATAGCCGTCATCGTTCCAGCCATTGTTGGGATACTGTTGAGCAAACGACAACGTCGCAATACCCAAAGCAAAACCGATTAATATTTTTTTCATTTCTATAGTCGTTAATTGGTTAATATAGCAGAATTCTTAATTCTATCTTTTTGATGTAAATAGAAAAAAGAAGTTAAATCGTATGATAAAACTTCTTTTAATTTATTGTTAACTATTTGATAATCAAATATTAAATTTACAACCTTCCACTATCTTTCACCCAATAAGCGATTTTGCTGTTGAAGTCGGATTCCTGTTTTAGATCTTCCAGATTAAGGTGCATCCTGTATCTCCAGTAATGCGGAAACACGGCAGGATTGTTGATCCGCTCGTTATCCATTTTCGGGTTTACCAGCTTCTGGTCTGTAGCCAGAAACTCCTGGATCGGGAAAACGGCCAGCATCGCATTATTATAGAGGTGCTGCTTCATGATGATTTCCGCAAGATAGGCATCCAGTTCTTCGGGTGCTTTTCCGTACTGTCCCAACTGCTGATTGAAATACTGCTGCGTTAAATCCGGGTTTTCTTTCCACCACTGCCTTAATGTAGAGCTGTCGTGGGAAGAAGCGGTGACCACATTCAGGTATCCTGCATTTTTAGGATTATAGAACGGGATATTATCAGAAGGCATCCGCTGCACTTTTAAAGCAACGATGGCCAGTTCATCCATCACTTCAGGAACACAGTCCGGGACAAGCCCCAGATCCTCTCCGCAGATCAGCATTTTTGTCGCATTCAGGATGACAGGAAGTTTCTCCATGGCTTTTTCTTTCCAAAGATGATCCTGTCTTTTGAAGAAATAATCGTTATACAGATCATAGATCGCTTTCTTTTCCCAATCTGACAGGTGATGGTAAGAATCGGTATGATATACGTTAAATCTCGGATGGTATACCACCTGACCATTTCGTTCTTCGACCAGAAACAGAACATTGGCACAGAGTGAGATCAGCTGTTCTTCAATCGGGTTATCCGGATCTTTCTTAAAGAAATCCGCAATTTTTCGCTGGGTATCAAATTCTTGTTTAAATGAATATGTCCCGTCATGGTTACTGGTAATAAATTCCAAGACCTTTTCGCGGCTCTCCCCGAAATAATTCCGCAGTATCTGATCGTTGATAAAAGGTTTGCAGTATCTGTCGAAATTAAACGGAATATGGCGTGCGTTGAATTCATCCAGCGTAACCGGAACCGCAGGATAAAAATATCCTAAAATTCCCTGAGTAGCAGAAACGGGCATTCTCCAGATCCTGAAGAAGCCTAAAATGTGGTCGATCCTCATGGCATCGAAATACTGTTCCAGGGCTTTAAATCTGTTTTTCCACCAGGTATAATGGTCTGCCTTCATCGCTTCCCAGTTGTAGGTTGGGAATTCCCAGTTCTGTCCTAACTCGGTGAACTGATCCGGCGGTGCCCCGGCCTGGAAATCCATTCCGAAAAGTTCAGGCTCCGTCCAGGCTTCTACAGAATGCCTGTAAATACCGATCGGCAGGTCGCCTTTTACGGAGATTCCCAAATCATGGGTATAATCAATCGCTTCCTTTAATTGCTTATGAAGCTGATACTGAACCCACGCATGCAGCATGGAAGCATCATAATCTTTACTCTTCGTGGTAAAGAATGCCGATACTTTTCCTGCGATATATTTTTTATGCGTTTTCCATTCATTGAAATTCGGTGTTCTGTGTTTATCCCTCAATACGCAGAAAGCAGCATAAGGAACCAGCCAGCTTTCGTTGTCTTTAATGAATTTCTTAAAGTTCCGGTCTTTGTAAATCTTTTCTTTATCTTCATTAAAAATTGCTTTCAGGTATTTCCATTTTCCGGAAATCATTTTTTCGTAATCGATCAGTTCGAGTGCATTCAGCTCTGCTTTTTCAGCCAGGTATTCTTCCTGTAAATCCTCCGACAGCTTAACATCCAGGTTTTCGAGGGAAATATACTGTGGATGCAGTGCATATACTGAAACGGCAGCGTAAGGATAAGAATCCGTCCACGAATAATTGGCGGTCGTATCGTTAATCGGCAGGATCTGGATGATGCCGAGCCCGGTTTCATTTGACCAGTCCGCCAGTTTTTTCAGATCTGAAAATTCACCCACCCCGAATCCGTCTTCCGTTCTCAGGGAGAAGATCGGAACGGCTACTCCCGCATCGTGGTACATCTGGTACAGCTTGAATTTAAAATAATGATCGGAAACGATCTGCAACACATCTTTCTGCTGATTCGGCACGGCAAAACGGTTTTCGCCGTTCTCCACATCCATTACTTTTCCTTCCGTACTGTTATACAGGCAATATTTATACTGAATGAATTCATTTTCCGGAATTTCGAGCGACGTCTCCCATATGCCGAAATCCGTCTGGGCCAGATGAATTACTTTATTATAATCCCAATTCCCCAATGAAGCCGTACTTCCGAACAGGACGATCTTCCAGCCCGGATGGTATAAGGGAGCTTCGATCCTGAATAAATGGGTATGCTTTTTAAGGACCGAAATTTTTTCGGGCTTAAATGTATTCAGCTTGTTATGAAAAATTTTATTGTTTAAATAATTTTCCGGAAAGTTTTTATTGTTCCATTCATCGAAAATGGAAAATTCTTTATAGTTATGCGGAAAATTCAGGTGATGTGGAACAAACTCTTCGCGAAGAAGCTTTCCCCGGTCATCCACCATTCTGTAATGGTAGGAAACCGATCTTGAAAAATAATCCACCTCACATTTCCACAACCCGTTTTCCCCGTAAACCATAGCATGAGTCTGCTGTACAGCACTTTCATCATTGATCACCAACTGCAGCTGCTCCCCGACTTTTGTACTGTAACCTACATTAAAGTATAGCTTCATTTATATTTTTTTATAAAAATACGTTATAATCCTGAAAAAGAAAACTTATTGAATATCAAATATTCATTAAAAAAACCTTTCCAGAGCGTTTGAAAAGGTTTTTTAGTTTTAAATAGAATTCATCTTATTCTGCAACCAGAATTTTCTTGTTCAATAATATCCTGCCGGATTCGTCGGTGATGCTGACCAGATAAGCGCCGCCTGCCAGGTTTTTAAGCTGAACCTGCTGATTCAGGAAACCGTCTTTTACTGATAAATTCTGTTTTATTACATTTTTTCCGGACATATCGAAAATATTTAGTCTGATGTTTCCTTTTACCGCTTTATCATGTACGTTTATATTAATTAACTGATCATCTACTCTTGTAGGATAGATCTCGAGACCCGCAAAGGCCGTCGTTGAAGCCGCCCTGTCGTTGGCGAAATATTTACTTGCAAGATCGTAGATGTGCAGATTCTGCTCGCCTCCCAAAGGCTTTGCCTGTAGTGTATTGATATCCACTTCATATAAAGGAGCTCCTTTGGCACTGGCAATTACTACTTTCCCTTGGGCATTTACGGCGGAACCGTTCACGGAATAATTATCCGGAATTCCGGAAATTTTCCCTACGAATTTCGCCTTCAGTTCTTTCGTCGAAACTTTAAATACATTTCCCGAAGCTGAAAAGATATAGAAATTGTTGTCTGCATCGGCAATCATATCGCCTCCAAAGCCTGTATCAATGGTTGTAAAAGAATTTTTGCCGTTGGAAGCATCGTCTTTGATGATTCCCAGATCATTTACAGCATACTGATTTCCTTTTCTGCTAATCTGGAGAAACTGGGTTCCTGAATTGTTAATGGCATAAATATTTCCGTCATAGCCGGCAGCCATTCTTGTAAAATGCGAATTGATGTCACAGGAAGTTACCCTCGCAAGATTATTTTCCACCAGGGTGATTTCTTTGGTTTTAGCATTTAACACATAGATGTTTGAAGAAAACATCGGCATATACACCAGATTATTGTTGTAAGGATCGAAAGCCAGGGTAGCCATGTTAACAGCCTGGGCATTGCTGGAAGTATTTCTATCTTCAGTAACGGAGCTGTTTCTGCTTTGAGAAAAAACCTTCGCCGAAGAATCCGAAGTAAAAACTTTTTCCCCGGAAGTTCCGCTGGTCCCGTCGATTGCACGGAAGTCATTGAAAACGATATTCGGAGTATCTTTTCCGACCAATGCGAAAAAATCCTGTTGGGCGTAAGCATTTGCGCCTGTAAGCAATAAGAATAAAGGTAGTAAATGTTTTTTCATAGGTTTATAAATTTAATGTTTAATCATTTTAGTATGACTAAGTTACATAATTTTACCATTGATTGAGAAAAAATTTTGAGGTTGAGGTAAAGACGGAGGTTTCAGATGTTATATAGCGTGAACCCAAAGTAGAAGTCGGATTAATAGGTTGGAAGCGGGAAGCGGGATGCTGGAAGTTTTTTATCAACATGACTACAACCAATCTTACATTAAGAATACATCCGAAGTATAGGCACAAAAAACTCCCACATTACTGTGAGAGTTTATATCAGAATATTTTTCATTTAATTCAATACGTATGAAGTTCCATCCCTTCCGTCTTTCAGTTCGATGCCTTCTGCCAATAGTTTATCGCGGATCTGATCGGAAAGTTCGAAATTCTTCGATTTTCTGGCCTGGTTTCTTAACTCGATTAATACTTTTAAAGTTTGGTCAAGTTTTTCGTTGTTGTTTTCCTCAATCGTCTGAAGTCCCAATACATCAAAAACAAAAGCATTTAATGTAGATTTTAAATCCTCTAAATCTTTCGTTGAGATGGTTTCCTTACCATCGTTTAAAGCAAAGATGTATTTTACGGCTTCAAATAAATGGGCAATCAGCACCGGGGAATTGAAATCGTCCCTCAATGCATCATAAGCTTTACTCTTCCATTCTTCCAAACTGAATCCGGATGATTTTTCATCGTTCGGCGTGATAGATTGCAATACTTTAATGGCTTCCATCAATCGGATAAACCCTTTTTCACTGGCCAGCATCGCATCATTGGAAATATCCAGTACACTTCGGTAATGGGCCTGCAGGAAGCAGAAACGTACAATCGATGGATGGAAAGGTTTTTCAAAGAAATCGTTTTCCCCGGTTACCAGCTGCATCGGCAGGATATAATTTCCGGTGGATTTGCTCATCCTTTGGGAATTCATCGTCAGCATATTGGCGTGCATCCAGTAATTTACCGGAGCAGCATCGTTACAGGCTTTTCCCTGTGCAATTTCACATTCATGGTGCGGGAATTTCAGGTCCATCCCACCTCCGTGGATATCGAAGGTTTCACCGAGGTATTTCGTGCTCATGGCCGTACATTCCAGGTGCCATCCCGGGAATCCTTCACCCCAGGGCGAATTCCACCGCATGATGTGTGCCGGAGAAGCTTTTTTCCATAACGCAAAATCCTGCGGATTTTTCTTTTCCCCCTGTCCATCCAGATCACGGGTGTTGGCAAAAAGTTCTTCGATATTTCTTTTGGAGAGTTCTCCGTAGTTCAAGCCCCTGTTGTTGTATTCCAGCACATCGAAATACACGGATCCGTTGCTTTCGTAGGCAAATCCTCTTTCGATTAATTTTTGGGTCAGTTCGATCTGTTCGACGATGTGACCGGTTGCCGTAGGTTCAATATTCGGCGGCAAAAGGTTAAAAAGATCCAGCACTTTATGAAAATCAACGGTGTATTTCTGTACGATTTCCATCGGCTCCAGCTTTTCAAGTCGCGTCTGCTTTACAAAACGGTCGTTGTTGACGTCGCCGTCATCGGTAAGATGCCCGGCATCGGTGATGTTCCTTACATACCTCACTTTATACCCGATGTGCATCAAACTCCTGTAAATGAAGTCAAAGGAAAGGAAGGTTCTCACATTTCCCAAATGCACATTGCTGTAAACGGTGGGCCCGCAGACATACATTCCGACGTTCCCGTCTAAAATAGGTTTAAATATTTCTTTTTCGCCTGAAAGCGAGTTGTATATTTTTAATTGCATGATTGTATTCAAAGTTATGGGTTTAAAGTTTTTCAATGGATTATCGGTTACAACAAATAATGGTTGTAATGAAAATTTTATGTGAAACTTTTTTAAATTTTATCATGATTAACTTTAATGCTTTTTACTTTTGAAATTACTGGTGATTACCTGGATGATATTTCATACTTAATTCCTTCCTTTCTCAAAAGTATATATTTGAGTTTAAATTAATAGCATTTAATACTTCTAAAAGTACTCTAGTTTCTTAATTAATCCAATTTCGCATGGCTTCCCACATAATGCAGGAATTCCTGTCTTGTGATCGGATTGGTTCTGAAAATTCCGCTCAGTTCTGCGGTAATCGTAGAACTTGCCGTATCCTTTATTCCTCTGCAGTTGACACAAAGGTGTTTGGCATCGATGATACAGGCCACATCCTTTGTCCCCAGTGCTTCTTTCAAAGCATCCACGATCTGCATCGTCAGTCTTTCCTGAACCTGCGGTCTTTTTGCATAATAATCTACAATCCTGTTGATTTTTGAAAGCCCGATCACTTCGCCGTTGGAAATATAGGCCACATGTGCCCTTCCGATAATCGGCAAAAAGTGGTGTTCGCAGAACGAATATACGGTAATATCTTTTTCCACCAGCATCTGGCGGTATTTATATTTGTTTGAAAAGGTGGAAATCCCCGGTTTGTTTTCCGGCAGAAGCCCTCCGAAAATTTCATTTACATACATTTTGGCGACCCTTCTTGGCGAGTCTTTTAAAGAATCGTCGGTCATGTCCAGACCCAGGGTTTCCATGATCTCCCCGAACAGTCCGGTAATTTTTTCGATCTTTTCTTCCGGTGATTTATCAAAAGCATCTTTTCTTATAGGCGTATGTTCTTTTCCCGTAAAAATATCATCGTCGTTATCCGTAAAATCAACCATTTTTATTTAATTTGCACAAAAATACGGATAAAATCTGTTCGTCATATTTAATTTGGCTGAAAAACATTATCTTTCACCTCCACCATCTTTTTACCTCATGATTACTGCTGAAGAAGTACAGAACGACTCCCAGAAAAAGGAATTTTTAGAGTTTCCGGCAAGGCTTTACAAGAACGACAAAAACTACATCAGACCAAGGAATATCGATATTGAAGATGTTTTCAATCCCGAAAAAAACAAGGCGTTCAAAACCGGAGAATGTGCCCGTTTTTTATTCAGAAATAAGCAACAGGAAACAGTTGGGAAAGTGGCGGTTTTCATCAACGGGACCTATCAGCAGAAACAGCCTACCGGAGGAATCGGATTCTTCGACTGCATCAATGACCAGGAAACGGCCGATTTTATTTTTGATTACTGTAAAAACTGGCTACAGCAGCGGGGCATAGAAGCTATGGACGGACCGATCAATTTTGGGGAACGTGATAAATTCTGGGGACTTGTGATCGAAGGATTTATTGAACCGCTGTATGGGATGAACTATAATTTCCCTTATTACAAAGATCTTTTTGAAAACTACGGTTTTAAAATTTACTTTGAACAGCTTTGCTTTTCCAGACCGATTTTTGCAGAAGTTTCAAGGGTATTCACGGTAATGCACGCCAAACACAGCAAGAATCCTGATATTTCCGCACAGCCGATGACGAAGAGCCACCTGGAGAAATTTGCCCGTGATTTTACCGAAATTTACAATAAAGCGTGGGCTGCCCACGGTGAAGGGAAGCAGATGGAGGAGTCCAAGGTTTTGAAAATGTTTAAAATGATGAAACCTATCATCAACGAGCATATTTCCTGGTTTGTTTATGATAAGGAAAAGCCTGTCGCCATGTGGATGAATATTCCGGATACCAACCAATGGTTCAAATACCTCAACGGAAAATTCGGCTGGTGGGAAAAGCTGAAGTTTCTGTGGATTAAAAAATTCAGGAAAAATGAGAAAATGATTGGTCTTGTTTTTGGTGTGGTTCCGGAGTGGCAAAGAAAGGGCCTTGAAGGATACATGATCTGGGAAGGAACACAGCATCTTAGGAAGCACACCGATTTTAAAGTCACGGAAATGCAGTGGATCGGCGATTTTAATCCTAAAATGATCAGGATCGCGGAGAACCTGGATACGACCGTTACGCGGAAACTGGCAACCTACCGATATTTGTTCGACAGAAACAAGAATTTTGAAAGGCACCCTGAATTGTAATGTAAAACTTAAACCGTACACTGATGACCTCGATTATTGTTCTCATTGTTATTTTATTAATTTTTCTTTTATCAATTCCGGCAATCATTTTCCTGATCGCCTATCTGGCAGCCAGAAGCCGTAGAAAAAAACAGAACCTGCTTCTTCAGGAAATCGGAACTCCGGAATATTATGCTTTTGTACGTTATAATATGGGAAATGCACAAAATGAATTTTTCAAGATCAAAGCTTTTCAGGGAAGCGGAATGATTTATGTGGAAGATAATCATATTCATTTTGTAGACACTCTGCATCAGCATCCCCATACATTTCCTTTGTACGACAGTACTATCAAATGGGAAGACATCAATATTGTCAACGGGCTTTTAAAATGGTTCTCAGTAGAGGACCAAGAAGCCAAATATTATTTCAATATTGAAAGCGGAATGTTTATTTTCAATCTGAATTCTACAAAACCTACCACCCGCAGTGTTTTTGAAAGACTTTTGCAATATCAGAGCGAAATCAGGTAGCATAAAAAAAGCCCTGATTTTTTTCAGGACTTTCATAAGATTCATTTTACTTTATCAGAATAGCGCTCCGGCTACTTTTTTAATATTGTCGCTTTTGCCCATGGAATAAAAATGCAGCACCGGAACTCCGAAATCCAGCAGTTCCCGGCATTGTGCAATCGCCCATTCGATTCCGATCTGCTTGACGGCTTCGTTATTTTTGGCATGCTCCACTTCATTGATCAGCTCTTCCGGTAAATCGATTTTAAAGATCTGGGGCAGGATTTTTAAATGCTTTTTCGTGGCAATCGGTTTGATCCCCGGAATGATCGGAACAGTAATTCCCATTTCACGGGCTTTTTTTACAAATTCGATGTATTTTTTATTGTCGAAAAACATCTGGGTTACAATATAGTCTGCTCCGGCGTCTACCTTTTGCTTAAGCCATTTCAGGTCATAATTCATCGATGGGGCTTCCATGTGTTTTTCGGGATATCCGGCAACGCCAATGCAGAATTTATTGTGCTCCTCGCATTCCTTTTCTTCGTTATGCAGATATTTACCTCTTCCCAAATTATTAATCTGATGTACCAGATCCATGGCACTGGCATGTCCGCCGGCGGTTGGCTCAAAATACTGATGCCCTTTCATCGCATCCCCCCTTAAGGCCATCACATTATCGATTCCCAGGTACATACAATCTACGAGAAGATATTCGGTTTCTTCCTTGGTAAATCCTCCGCATAACAGATGCGGCACAGTATCTACGCTGTATTTATGCTGAATGGCGGCGCAAATTCCCAGTGTTCCCGGACGCATTCTGGTGATCCGGCGTTCCATCAGCCCGTTTCCCTTGTCGATGTAAATATATTCTTCTCTTGAAGTGGTTACATCTATGAAAGGCGGCTTGAATTCCATCAGCGGATCGATGTTTCTATAGAGATCCTCGATTCCGATGCCCTTTTGCGGCGGAACAACCTCGAGGGAGAAAAGAGTTTTGCCGTTGGCGTTTTTTATATGGTCGGTGATTTTCATTAACCTTGTTTAGTTTTATTTTTTATATAATTAATAGCATGACTAATTATTTCTTTGGATATTTCATTAAATATTTGAAAATTATCAATACTATAGTTGTAAATATTTGTATATATATATTCTGTCTCTGGATAAGGATCTACAATAGGATGATCTATCCAGAAAGTTCTACTAATTGTATATTTCACAGTTTTTCTTTTTAGTAATACTTCTAAATCAAAATCGTAATTAAACTCATCATTAATGTGATCTTTAAGATAGATTGAAAATCTAAATTCTTCATTAGAATCATTTTCATTAAGAGCTATATCTTTAACCAATAATTTAAAATTTTCTAATAAATATGTGATTTTAGAATACTCTATAGTTGATTCTTGAAAAAGAGTTCCAATTTTATTTAATTTTGGTAATAAATATCTAAGAAAATCAATTACATAATGCTCTATTAAATACTCTTTATTTTGCTCAAAATTTAAAACGGTATCGATGCTAATTTGCGATTCTTTTACAAACAGTTCAATTTCCTTATCCAAATCATCTGGCTCATTAATATTTTCCCCATTAATAGCCTTCTGAATAATATTAAAACTAAGACTGATGTTTTCAGCAAACAGCTTTACCAGATCTTCATAAATTCCATTATCGGCAATATTTAAAGCCGCGTAATATTGAATTTTTTCTTTATTCTTGATAACAAGTACAGGATAATGATGCTTTAACAAAATAAAGTTGCTTAAAATTCTTGCCAATCGGCCGTTTCCGTCATCAAACGGGTGGATGGAAGTAAATTTGTGATGAAAAAGTGCGGACATCACTACAGGATGAAGGTTTTGTTCTTCGGCATTCCGGTACCATTCCAGCAGATTATTCATTTCAAAAGCCACTTCTTCCGGATTTGTGTAATAGTGGATGTCTCCCGAAACCGTTTTTACATGATTGGGTGAGGTTTTATACTGTCCGACTTTTATTTCCTTTTGAAACTCAATTCCTTCAGGAGAAAACGTTGTTGAATAATAAGGTTCAACCAAAATTATTTTATGTAAATCTTTAATATCACTTTCTGAAAGCGGTCGGTCTTCTTTGATCAGTTGGAGCATAAAACCAATTGCTTCATTGTGTCCTTTAATATCTAAATGATCTTTGAAAGGTTTTCCTTTAGCAGTCAGTCCGAAATTTAAGAAAGCAACAGTTTCTCCATAACTCAACTGATTTCCTTCAATAGCATTGGAATTGTAATTCCAGTCCAGTTTTAATTTCTGAAAAATTTTATTTTCCAGTTCTTTAGAAAACGGGCGGTGTTCATCGATTGACTTTTTTTGTTCATCAACGGATTGTATTTCGGCTAAACCTTCTAATATTTTGATATTTTTCATGATGCTATTTTAATTACAAAAATAGATTTTAATCCGCTAAATTCGGCGACAACCATTTTCTTGCTTCCTGCAAAGAAATCCCCTTTCTTACGGAGTAATCCTTCAACTGGTCTTCTGCGATTTTCCCCAAGCCGAAATATTTGGCGTGCGGGCTTCCGAAATAATACCCGGAAACCGAAGCGGTCGGGAACATTGCTAAACTTTCCGTTAAGTACACCCCGATGTTTTCTTTCACTTTTAGAAGATCCCAGATGGCATGTTTTTCCAAATGGTCAGGACAAGCCGGATAGCCGGGAGCAGGACGGATCCCTTTGTATTTTTCGGCAATAAGTTCTTCGTTGGTTAAGTTTTCCTGATTGGCGTAGCCCCAATATTCGGTTCTGACTTTCTTGTGTAAAAATTCAGCGTAAGCTTCCGCAAAACGATCGGCCAAGGCTTTTACCATGATGGCGTTGTAATCGTCGTTGGCTTTTTCATATTCTGCGGCCAGTTCATCCGTTCCGAAACCGGTGGTTACACAGAAAGCTCCCATATAATCGGTTTTCCCGGAATTTTGAGGAGCGATGAAATCACTTAAGGCCAGGTAATCTTTTCCTTTGGAACGCTGCGCCTGCTGTCTCAGTGTAATAAATTTTACCTGCTGCTCATGATTTTCATTGAAGATCAGGATGTCATCCGTCTCATTGGAATTGGCTTTAAAAATTCCGAAAACAGCTTTTGCCGTCAGTAATTTCTCATCTAAAATCCGTTTTAAAATCACCTGGGCATCCTTGAACAGTTCTTTTGCCTGTGCACCGACCACTTCATCTTCCAGAATATTCGGGTATTTTCCGTGCAGATCCCAGCTTCTGAAAAACGGCGACCAGTCGATGAACGGCAGCAATTCCCGTAAATCCTGGTTTTCAAAAACCTGAATTCCCAATTGGTTCGGAGTAAAGATTTCTTCGTTTTCCCAATCGATTTTAAATTTATTTTCTCTCGCTTCCTCAATGGAAACATAATCTTTTTCTACCTGCCGGTTGAGGAATTTTTCCCGGAATTCGGAGTAGTCATTTTTCAAATTTTCAACATATTCTTTGTTCCGGTCGCCCAATAACGAACTTACCACGTTTACGGCCCGGGAAGCATCATTCACATGTACAACGGCATTCTTATATTTTAAATCGATTTTTACAGCGGTATGGGCTTTTGAAGTGGTTGCTCCCCCAATCAGCAGAGGGAAATTAAGATTTTGTCTCTCCAGTTCCGAAGCAATGTACACCATTTCATCAAGACTTGGTGTAATGAGCCCGCTTAAGCCGATGACATCCACCTGATGATCAATGGCTGCCTGGATAATTTTTTCAGCAGGCACCATTACCCCCAGGTCGACAATTTCATAATTGTTACAGCCCAGCACGACACTCACAATATTTTTTCCGATGTCGTGAACGTCCCCTTTTACGGTAGCCATAAGGATTTTCCCGTTGGCCGGCTTGGAACCGTCTTTTTCAGCTTCGATGAACGGCTGTAAATAAGCCACCGCTTTTTTCATGACCCTGGCAGATTTCACTACCTGTGGCAGAAACATTTTCCCGCTTCCGAACAGATCACCGACAACACCCATTCCCGTCATCAGATTTATTTCGATTACGTGCAATGGTTTTTCTGCCTGCTGTCTGGCTTCTTCCACATCTTCTTCGATGAAACGGTCGATCCCTTTCACCAGAGAATGGGTGATTCTTTCCTGCAAAGGTTTGGTACGCCATTCCAGTTCCTCAACTTTCTCTTTTTTAACGGATTTATGCTTTTCGGAATAATTCAAAAGCCTTTCGGTAGCATCTTCCCTTTTATCAAGAATCACGTCTTCTACCAGTTCCAGAAGCTCTTTGTTGATTTCATCGTATACTTCCAGCATCGCCGGATTTACGATTCCCATATTCATCCCCGCCTGGATGGCATGGTAGAGGAATACCGAGTGCATGGCTTCTCTTACGGTATCATTTCCTCTGAATGAAAAGGAAACATTGGAAACCCCGCCACTCACCGATGCATACGGAAGATTCTGACGGACCCACCTTGTGGCTTCTATAAAATCGATAGCATTCCGGCGGTGTTCGTCCATACCCGTCGCTACGGGGAAAATATTTAAATCGAAAATAATATCTTCTGCCGGGAAATTTAAACGATTGACCAGAATATCATAAGACCGTTTTGAAATCTCGATCCGGCGTTCATACGTATCGGCCTGCCCCACCTCATCAAATGCCATGACAATCACAGCAGCCCCATATCTTTTAATGGCTTTGGCCTGCTTGATGAATTCTTCCTCGCCACCTTTTAAGCTGATGGAATTCACCACACATTTTCCCTGGGCCACCTGAAGACCCGCTTCAAGGATTTCCCATTTGGAGGAGTCGATCATCAGAGGAATCCTGGCGATATCCGGCTCTGAAGCAATGAGATTTAAGAACTTAACCATGGAAGCTTTCCCGTCGATGAGTCCGTCGTCGAAATTAACGTCCAGAATCTGTGCCCCGCCTTCTACCTGATGGCGTGCAATATCGAGTGCTTCCCCGAATTTTTCTTCTTTTATTAATCTTAAAAATTTTTTAGATCCGGCAACATTGGTTCTTTCCCCAACGTTGATAAAATTACTTTCCGGTGTAATAATCAGAGGCTCCAGCCCTGATAATCTTAAATATTTCATCAATTTATTATTCTTCTAAAATGTAGTATGCGTTGTTCGCATTCTGCTTCAGCAAATCCACATGCTTGCCCAAAGCGGTAAAAATCGGAAACCGTTTATACCCCAAGTTATGTTCCCTGGAAAATGCTTCGATCTCCTCGGTAATTTCGTTATAATAAGCATAACTGTAATTCGGGAACAGGTGATGGGCTACGTGAAAGTTAAAATTTCCCAGCACATTCCGTACAAACCAGTTGTTTTCTTTTAAGTCATTGGTAACTTCCAGTTGATGGCGGATCCAGCTGAATGGCAGTCCGTTTTTTTCATCAAGCTTCGGAAAAGCATTATCGGGAAGCGGATGCAGAGGCAGCAGGACAAACAGGGCAAAAATACTTGCTGCCATCACCTGTAAAAACCACGCTCCCAAAGCCAGCCCGATTGAGACTTTGAAAAACAGGATGGGAACGGCAATCTGATAAAAAAAGTAAAACAGCTTATATGCAACCATTTTAACTTTCTCTTTTACCGGAATGGCACCCTGTGTTTTCAGGATTACCCTGTCCTTATCAAAAAAGTCTCTGAAATCCCTGATGAACATCCAGTTGAAAAGGTAAAGCGGATAAACCAGAAAGAAAAACCGGTGCTGGTATTTCTGAATCCCTTTCGCTTTAATCCACGGAACGATCAGCAATAATCCGCTCTGCTCTATATCGGTGTCCCAGCCGTCTACATTGGGATAGGCATGATGACTGGCAATATGTCTCTTTTTCCAGATGTAGGAATTGGCTCCCACAAAATCAAAAATCTGCAGCACGATACCGTTAAGCTTTTTGCTTTTAAAAATATTGTTGTGTGCCGCTTCATGGATTAAATTCAGATAAATTAAAACCAATGAAATCCCCATCAAAATAAATCCTGAAATGTACACCCAAGGCCTGTTCACATTGAGAAGGGCAAATACATACAAGCCGAAATAGACCAAAGGCAGAATGACTGCTTTGATCTGAATATAAATATCCCGGTTTTCAGGAATGGCTTCTACCCGCTGGTTCACTTTCTTTCTCAGTTCATTAAACAATTTCGCATCTTCTGAATCTTTTAAGTAAATCGGTTTTTCCATTATATCTAATTTTGTGTGACTGAATAAAATATAACAGTAAAAATTATTCCCTTTTGGCCTTAATTCATCAAAAAATCAATTCATTTCAGACGATTTCCTTCACTTTTCTCGGCGTATACTCCGCAACCAGATCGGCAATGGCTTTAATATGCTCCGGCGTGGTACCACAGCAACCTCCGATGATGTTGATCAAACCTTTTTCAGCGTATTCTTTAATCTGCCCCGCCATGTCTTCCGGCGTTTCATCATACTTCCCGAAAGCGTTCGGCAACCCGGCATTCGGATACGCAGAAACATAGAATTCCGAATTGTGCGCTAACGTTTCTAAATACGGCGTTAACTGATTTGCTCCCAGTGCACAGTTGAAGCCTACGCTTAACAGATTCAAATGGGAAACGGAGATTAAAAAGGCTTCTGCAGTCTGCCCGCTCAGCGTTCTTCCGGAAGCATCGGTAATCGTTCCGGAAACCATGATCGGGATTTTGATTTCCCTTTCATCCTGGATCTCATCAATCGCAAATAATGCGGCTTTGGCATTCAGCGTATCGAAGATGGTTTCTACCAGGAGAATATCGGAGCCACCATCCAAAAGTGCTTCACACTGCTGTTTGTAAGCCACCCTGAGTTCTTCAAAAGTGATGGCTCTGTATCCCGGATCGTTCACGTCCGGACTTAAGCTGGCCGTTCTGTTGGTCGGTCCGATGGATCCGGCAACGAATCTAGGTTTGTCCGGATTTTTGGCGGTGTATTCGTCACAGGCCTTCCTCGCGATCTTTGCCGATTCGTAGTTGAGTTCATACACTAACTCTTCCATGTGGTAATCTGCCATCGCAATGGTCGTTCCCGAAAAGGTGTTGGTTTCGATAATGTCAGCACCTGCCTCCAGGTATTTTTTATGGACTTCTTCAATCGCATGGGGCTGCGTAAGAGATAACAGATCATTGTTTCCTTTTACCGGATGTTCCCAGTTTTTAAACCTCTCGCCGCGGTAGTCTTCTTCTTCAAATTTGTACCGCTGGAGCATGGTGCCCATGGCCCCGTCGAGAATTAAAATTCTTTCGGATAAGGCTTTGTATAGTTGTTGTGAGTTTTTCATTGTATGCTTAGGCTAAAGCCCATTTTGTTTTGTTGATTTTAAAAACGGGCTAAAGCCCGTTCCTATTGATGAATTATTCCAACGCCTGTTTGAGATCCGCAATAATATCATCTACATGTTCCAAACCGACCGAGCAACGAACCAATCCTGCCGTAATTCCTACTTCGTTTCTCTCTTCCTCCGTTAATTTGGAATGCGTTGTGGAGGCCGGGTGGGTGACAATGGTTCTCGTATCACCCAGGTTGGCGGAGAGCGAGCACATTTTAATTTTGTTTAAAAAGTTTCTTCCGCCTTCAATACCGCCTTTGATTTCAAAAGCCACAATGTTTCCGCCCAGTTTCATCTGCTTTTTGGCAATTTCATATCCCGGATGGGATTTCAGGAAAGGATATTTTACCAGTTCCACATTTGGATGATTTTCCAAAAATTCAGCGACTTTCAGGGCATTTTCACAATGTCTTTCTACACGAATCGCTAAGGTCTCTAAACTTTTAGACAGAACCCACGCATTGAACGGTGACATGGCCGGCCCCGTGTTTCTGGCAAAAAGATAAATTTCACGGATCAAATCAGCTTTTCCGACTGCAACACCACCCAGTACTCTGCCCTGGCCGTCAATCAGCTTGGTGGCGGAATGCACGACGATGTCGGCACCGTATTTTATCGGCTGCTGCAGATAAGGGGTTGCAAAACAGTTGTCCACAATAAAAATAAGATTGTGCTTTTTTGCAATCTGTCCGAAATATTCCAGATCCAATACTTCAATCGCCGGATTGGTCGGGGTTTCCAGATATAAGATTTTTGTATTCGGCTGAATGTACTGTTCTACTTTTTCCGCATCTTCCGCTTTGAAATAAGTGGTTTCAATATTCCATTTCGGGAAATATTTTGTGAACAACGTATGGGTGGAGCCGAAAACCGACTGACAGCTTACGATATGATCCCCCGCATTCAGCAAGGTGGCAAAAGTGGAATAGATCGCTGCCATTCCTGTTGCAAAAGCATATCCGGCTGCTGCCCCTTCCATTTTTACGATTTTATCGGTGAATTCCGTTACATTCGGGTTTGAGAAACGGCTGTATAAATTCTTCGGTTTTTCTTCGGCAAAGCTTGCCCTCATATCTTCTGCATCTTCAAACACAAAGCTTGAGGTTACGAAAAGCGGCGTAGAATGCTCATCAAACTGCGTTCTCTCCGTCTGGGTTCTTATGGCAAAGGTTTCAAAATTTTCCATAGAGATAAATTTACAAATGAAGCAGTATATCAGTACACTCATGAAATGCTTCGACAGGCTCAGCATGACAGCCGTGATAAATATTGATAGACTCCCGCATTATAAGGTTATTCATTATTTTTTATAATTATCCGCAACAGTAAATTGCTTCGGCTTGCGCAGCATAATATATTGGTAAACTGTTACACTTTTATATTGTTACATTTGTTTATTTCGTTTCACTTACTCTTAAAATATCTCCGAATACCCCTCTTGCGGTTACCTGTGCTCCGGCTCCGGCTCCCATAATGACAATCGGGTTTTCACCGTAGCTTTCGGTATAAATTTCGAAGATCGAATCCGAGCCTTTCAGCTGGCCTAAAGCGGAACCTGCAGGAACGGAGATAAGGTTCACATCCAGTTCGCCTTTGTCTTTCTGCAAATCACCGTGAAGATCTCCGACATATCTCAATACATGTCCCGGCTTCTGGTTTTCTTTGATTTTCTGATATTCTTCATCCAGCTCATCCAGCCTGGAAAGGAATTCCGGTTTTGAAATATCCAGCAAGCTTTCAGGAACGAGATTCTGGATCCTGATGTCACTGAATTCGTTGATGAGGTCGAGTTCCCTTGCCAGGATCAGCAGCTTTCTGGCCACATCGTTTCCGGAAAGGTCTTCCCTCGGATCCGGCTCGGTATATCCTTTTTCCAATGCTTCATTGATGATGGCGGAAAACTTTTCGTCTCTCAAGGAAAAATTATTGAATACATAGCTCAGCGTTCCTGAAAACACCCCTTTGATCCGGGTAATATTTTCTCCTGAAAGATGAAGAAGCTTTATGGTATCGATTAATGGCAAACCTGCGCCTACATTGGTTTCATAGAGGTAACGCCTGTTATTTTTATTCAACGTATATCTTAGTTTGCGGTATTCTTCGATCGGCAGGGTGTTGAATATTTTGTTGGAAGATACCAGGTCGAAACCGTTTTCGGCCAACGCATGATAATTGTGGACAAAATCTTTGCTTGCGGTATTATCCACAACAATTAAGTTTTCCAGTTGATTTTGCTTTGAAAAACTGATCAGCTCCTGAATATTGGATGGACTTTCCGCCGTTAAAACCTCATCACTCCAGTTGGTTCCAAATCCTTTTTTGTTGAAGGCGATCTTTCTGGAGTTGGCTACAGCTACTACTTTCAGATCAATTTTTTTCCTCCTTTTGATCTCTTCGGAAGATTCCAGCACCTGCTCGATCAAAGTCTTTCCGACATTTCCGTGGCCGATAATTGCCAAATGTACAGTTTTCGGCTTTTTGGAAATTTCAGATTCGATGATGTTCTTCGCTTTTTCGTCCTGGGAGGAGGTTACAACAATGTTGACTCTTTTTTCCGCTGCGATCTGGTTTAAAAGCAAAGGGAAAACATTGTTCCTTGCCAGTTCTGCCAATATTTTATTGAAATCTTCGGCAACAAATCCAATAACCGACACATTATTAATGCTGTAAATCTGGGAGACTTTTCCCGATTTCCTTTCCACCTCAAATTCATCAATCAGACAGTTTACCGCCTTTTCGGAATCGCTTTCCTGTACAAGGATGGAAAGTCCGTTCTCAATAGCCTGTTGGGAAATGACTCCCACGCTGATCCGGGCTAAGGTGAGCGCCTTAAAAATCCGTCCGTCGATCCCGATTTCCCCTAGGAAATCTTCGCCTTCAAATTTGATGATGGACCTGTTCTTCAAAAATTTTATCTCGTTTGCATTATTCTTCATCTTCTACAAAATATTTTTTATGATCGTATTTAATTGTTGGTATTCCATTAAAAAGGCATCGTGCCCGTGAATTGATTTTATTTCGTGGTAGAAAACATCTTCTTTATTTTCTTTCAATTTATGAAAGCACATCCGGATTTCGGCTGCGGGGAAAAATAAATCGGTATCTACTGCAACCAGGTGTATTTGCGCCCTGATATTCTTGAGCTTTAATTCTTCCGCGTTAATATTCATCAGCAGATGGTTCATCAGCTTATAGGATTTTAAACTAAACCTTTCGTTAAGCGCATTGCCATGATAGATCAGCCAGTCTTCCGATTCCAGCTTTTGTTTTTCCTGATTGTATCTGTTTTTAAACCTGTCATTTAACGATTCAGGAGTACGGTAACACAGCATCGCATGAATTCTGGCTTTCTGCAAAGGTTTATTGTTCTGATTCAGTAAAAATTTCTGAACCAGACATTGGGCATGAAGCCAGTCATGAGTTTTGAAATCGCAGGCAATCGGAATAAAAATTTCAGCAAGACCGGGATTCTTGACCAGCATTTCCCAGCCGATGCCGCCACCCAGAGAACCTCCGATAATGGCATGTAAACTTTTAATATTTAAAATATCAAGACCTTTTAAAAAGAGACCGGCTATATCCGAAGCGGTGAAATCTTCATGTTCATCGATAAAAAAATCATCATAGCCGTTTCCGGGAATATTAAAACACAGAACAGTATGCTGGTCTGTATCAATCACCTGATTCGGGCCGATCAGGTTTTTCCACCAGCCTTTTTCTCCGGAAACATCCGAATTTCCGGTTAGTGCATGATTCACTAAAATAATAGGTGCAGAAAACAGTTCTTTTCCGAAAAGCTGATAGCTCAACGGAATCTGATATTCCTTACCGGAATTTGTGTAATACGAAAAATTAATATGTTTTAGCTCTGCTTTCAATTCTATTATTTTAATACAATTGAAAATGCCACAGGAAATGGCTGAAAAGAACTTCAGTAAGTTATCTGTCCGAAAATAATTCCGGTAGAACGTAGCACCTTCATTGCTTGCGCAAAGGGTTGCTAAGGTTTCGCAGGGTCTAATCCCTCAACCTTTCTTGATAACATTTTCAATATTTGAATGAACGAATGGTGCAAAGATAGAACTTTTCTTTTATATTTTTATAAAAATTTAATTTAACATTGAAATACCGATCAACACAAGGGCTCCGGAGAAATATTAAAGATAATTTAAATGATAAGGGTTGGAATTTTTTTCAAAAAAAACTAACTTCGTAAGGAAACCGTTGAAGATATGATTGCAGAAAAACAAAGATTACAGGACAGCAACTGGAAAAACTGGGGACCTTACGTAAGCAACCGGCAATGGGGAAATGTACGTGAAGACTACAGCCCCAACGGCGATGCATGGAATTTCGCCAATCATAATGATGCCGAAAGCTACGCTTACCGCTGGGGTGAAGAAGGCATTGCCGGAATTTCCGATGCCAAACAGATCTTCTGTTTTGCCCTTTCGTTCTGGAACAAGAAAGACAAGATCGTAAAAGAGCGCTTCTTCGGGCTCAGCAATCCTCAGGGAAACCATGGTGAAGACATCAAGGAAATTTTTTATTATCTGGATAATACACCTACTCACAGCTACATGAAGATGGTGTATAAATATCCCATCAACGAATTTCCATATGATGAGATCCGTTCTGAAAATGCCAGACGGAGCAAAAAGCAACCCGAATACGAAATTGTAGATACCGGAATTTTCGATAAAGATGAATATTTCGATATTTTTATTGAATATGCCAAAGCCGATCACAATGATTTTTTAGTGCGCATAACGGTATGCAACAGAAGCCAGATCGACGCCCCAATTGTAGTGGTTCCTACGGTATGGTTCAGAAACAACTGGAAATGGGGTTATAATACCTACAAAGGACAAACCAATGCTTCGCATGAGGGCTGTATCAATATTGAACATGATAGTATCGGTATTAAAAAGTTTTATTCCAGAAACATTAATGCAGAAAGTGTTTTCTGCGAGAACGAGACCAACACCCCCAAATTATACGGTAGCCCATATCCCGGCAATACTTATTTCAAGGATGGGATTAATGACTATATCATTTACGGAAGCAATACCGTTAATCCTGAGAAAAGAGGATCGAAGGCAGCCTTTTTAATCGATGACGTCATCAAAGCCGGAGCATCTAAGACTTTTGATTTCAGATTGTCACCCAATGATCTTGACGAGCCTTTTTATGACTTTGATAAAATATTCAGGACCAGGATCGATGAAGCCAATGAGTTCTATGAGGAAATCCAGAGTGATGTAACGGATGACGATGAGAGAAACGTTCAGCGGCAGGCTTTTGCAGGGCTTCTCTGGAATAAACAGTTCTATCATTACAATGTCGGAAAATGGCTGAAAGGTGATCCGAATTTTGCAGCTCCGAGGGATTTCAATCATTATGTAAGGAATACGGAGTGGAATCATCTCCACAATAAAGATATCATCTCTATGCCGGACAAATGGGAATATCCATGGTATGCCACCTGGGACCTGGCTTTCCATTGTGTGCCGCTTGCCCTCATTGATGCGGAATTTGCAAAAGGACAGCTCCTTTTGTTAACAAAGGAATGGTATATGCATCCGAACGGGCAGCTTCCGGCGTATGAATGGAACCTGAGCGATGTTAATCCGCCGGTCCACGCCTGGTCCTGCTTCAGGGTTTTTAAAATTGATGAAAAGCAGAATGGGAAATCCGATCTTTTATTTTTGGAAAAAGTATTCCAGAAGTTGCTTCTGAATTTTACCTGGTGGGTAAACCGGAAAGATAAGAACGGAAAAAATATTTTCGGAGGAGGATTCCTGGGGCTTGATAATATCGGGGCTTTCGACCGGAATATGGTCCTGAAGGACGGACAGCACCTCGAACAGGCCGACGGAACCAGCTGGATGGCGATGTATGCGCTGAATATGATGCGGATTGCCATGGAACTGGCCCAGTACTATCAGGTATATGAAGATATGGCCATTAAATTTTTTGAGCATTATCTTTATATTGCTGAGGCGATGGAGAATCTGGGTGACGGCACCAAAGGCCTCTGGAACGAGGAGGACGGATTTTTCTATGATGTTCTCCAGCTTGGAAACGGCGACAGTACCTCTTTAAGATTAAGAAGCATCGTGGGCCTGATTCCGATGTTTGCCGTGGAAATCATCGACCATCATCTGCTTGATAAAATGCCGAATTTCGTGGAAAGAATGGATTGGGTATTGAAAAACAAGCCGGAACTTACCAAACTGGTATCTCATTGGGAAGAAGAAGGCCACGGCAGAAAGCACCTGATGAGCATTCTCCGCAAAACCCGACTGACAAAAGTTCTGTCGCGGATGCTGGATGAAAAAGAATTCCTGAGCCGGTACGGAATACGTGCCATGTCGAAAGTTTATGAAGAAAATCCGTTTAAATTCTCCGTGCACGGAACGGAAAACGTCGTGTATTATACGCCTGCGGAAAGCGACAGCCGGATGTTCGGCGGAAACAGCAACTGGCGGGGCCCGATCTGGTTTCCCATTAATTTCCTGATTGTAGAAAGCCTGCAGCGTTTTCATTTTTATTACGGTAACAGCTTAAAAGTTGAACTGCCTACCGGAAGCGGAGACATGAAAAACCTGGATGAGGTGGCTCAGAATGTCAGCAACAGGCTTTGCTCTATCTTTTTGAAAGACGATGTGGGACAAAGGCCTTTCAATGGCGGAAATGCCAAATTTAATTATGATGAAAATTTCAAAGACTATATTACGTTTTTTGAGTATTTCCATGGAGATAACGGCAGGGGAGTCGGCGCATCCCATCAGACCGGCTGGACCGCTACTGTAGCAAAACTTCTGAAGCCAAGACAAAACTAATTTTAATCTATTTATATAAGTAAGCCTTCCGTTTCAGGAAGGCTTTTATTTTATCCATTTCATTAATACTGTAAATGACTACATAGGGATTCGATAGCTAATATCTATTCAAAAATAACAATTTTAATTCAATTTTGTATAATTTAAGTAAAATTTAATATTAAATATGAATATATAATAAATTTTCATTACCAAATCCTTATATTAGCTCTACAAAAAATAAAAGTCTTTATGAAAGGAAAATTACTCCCTCTCGTTGCTGTCACCTGCACAGCTATGTTCTTCAATCAATTAAACGCACAACAGTACCAGACGATGCCGATACAAAGCGGCTTTACAGCTGATGTTATTGCCAATGGCGTAGGTCCTTCTGCCACAAGTGTAAATAATAGTGTAGATGCGGTTGATTTTGCTTATGTTTCACGCGATTTCCAGGCTACGGCATCAAGCCCTGCACTTACCTATGGGCTTCCCATTAACGGAACAATCAATTCCGCAGTTGCTTCCCCTGCCGGACTTACTTATCAGCTCGCTTCTTACAGTGCCAACAATTCACTAAGACTGGCTTCCGTAGGAAACAGCGGGACCCTTGTATTCGCAACACCAAAAGCGGTCGTAAATCTTTATATGCTGGCAACAAGCGGAAGTGGAGATTCTACCGTAAACATTACCGTAAACTTTGCGGACAATACCACACAGACTTTTTCTGCAGTGCCTATCAGTGACTGGTATGGCGGGAGCAATGCTGCCATTAGTGGAATAGGAAGAGTAAACATAACCAATGACAACCTTGAGTCGGGTGGAGGAACAAATCCAAGAATTTATCAAATCCCTCTGGCAATAGACGCTGCAAATCAGTCAAAGAATGTCCAGAGCATCGCCGTAACAAAAGCAGGTCCTGCATCTACAACAGTGGGGAATATTGTAAATGTTTTTGCGATTTCGGCAGAGACTTATAATGCATGTTCTGCTCCTACCAATGTAACGGCAACAACAACAATGAACAGTGCTACTGTAAACTGGACGGCTCCTGCCAATGCACCGGCATCCGGTTACCAGTATTATCTGAGTACTTCCAATACTGCGCCTACTGCTACTACCACGCCTACAGGAAGCACGGCAGCCGGCGTAACTTCAGCACAATTTAACAGCTTAGCTACAGGACAAACCTATTATGTATGGGTAAGATCCAATTGTGGCGGTTCCTCACAAAGTTTCTGGACGATGACTCAATTCACTACAGGACAAATCTCAGCAACTTACACTGCAGGAGAAATCAGTACTTTGTTTAATAACAGCGGTGTTACACCAACATCTGCAACTTCATGCGCAGGAGCATTAAGTATCGCTATTCCTGCCGGTTATGCAGTACAATCTACTTCAGTTTCATACACCATGACTGCTGCAGGAGGCGGATGGATGTCTGAACAGAGAAGCTTGTTGGCCTGTACAAACAATGGAAGTACGGAAACCTCCGTGTCTTCAGGAACAGGTAGTAGTGGCGGAACTTTCTCTTATAACAGGACAGGTCTTACCATAGCCAATGATCTTACCGGAACGGTAAATTTTGAAATGAGAGCCTGGAGAACCTACGGAGGTTCTGGATGTAATACGACCTATAACAAAGTAGATAATAACAGCTTTAAAGTGACCGTAACCTTAAAGCCGGCTTCAGCTTTGGCTACCAACGAGGTAAGCACCAAAGGGAATGAAAGAATTGCATATCCGAACCCGTTTGCCGATACCCTTTATCTTGAGAAGGCCGAAAACGTGAAAAAAGCGGTGGTAACCGATCCTTCAGGGGTTGTGGTAAAAACCGTTGAAAATCCTTCTTCCGAATTATTTTTAGGCGGTGTAAAATCAGGAATGTATATTCTTACCCTAACGATGAAAGACGGTTCTGTAAAAAGCATGAAGACGATTAAAAAATAATAGTTTACCATTCATACAAAAAAACCCGGTCGGAAAATATTCTGACCGGGTTTTGTTTTTTTTCCTGAATTTTAAGCCTCTGCCCTTTCTCCATTTACGAAAACCTCATAACCGATTTCTACGTTCGGTTCTAATGTTTTGGAGACGGAACAGTATTTTTCAAAAGACAGCTGTGCTGCTTTGTATGCTTTCTTAAGATCGATGTTTCCTTCCAGAAGAAATTTTACCTTAATGGATTTAAAGGGTTTTGCATCATCCACGGGAATCCGCTCGCCTTCTACTTCCGCCTGAAATCCCGTAATTTCCTGCCGCTGTTTTTTCAGGATAGCCACCACGTCTATTCCGCTGCATCCTGCCACCGCCATCAGAACGCTTTCCATTGGAGAAACCCCCTTTGCGCCGGGCTGTGTCGTATTATCCAATAAGATTGAATTTCCCTGGGCATTGGTACATTCAAATAAAAAATCGTCATTGATTCGATTTAGTGTTATTTTCATTTTAAATTTAATTTTTTCGGTTCCGTGACTCCGATCATGACTCCAAAATCCCCGTCTTCCTGGATCCATCTTTTTTCAGGATAATAGGTTCTGGAAACAAATCCGTCAAGATATAAGGCTTTTTCGCATCCTGCGTCCTTAAATACAGAAGCAAAATTATAAAAATTAACTTCGTCCTTTGACATTATAAAAATTATATTTCCATTTTTTAAAATTCCCACACCGTTTCTGATGTTGGTATTCTTAGAATCCTTTTTAAAAATGGGATTAATTTTTTTGTTTATCAATAATAAAGGTCCCGACTGCGTAGCGTATTTTATATGGGAATCATGCGTAAAAGCCTTCGATTCAATAATTCCGGCTTCGTTATTTTTTGTGAGATAAAATATTCCGTTAGGCTGAAGATTGAAATTACCTTTGCCTGATAAAGTATCGATTGGATGCAGTACTTTAAAATTCTCAATATAAAGACCTTTCGGGATATTATTTATACTGAACATTCCGCCGTTCATGGCAAATTTTAACTTTTCGCTTTTCCGTTCTGTTTTATGCTTTAAGCGGCTGATGCTTTTAAGAATTGTCCCGTCGGTGTCCTTCCAGTAAAAAGAGACCTTTTCAATTTTAGGATCTACTTCAAAAATTACAAAATCATTTCCAAGTTCATCTTTTTTCTTACAAGAGAAAACAACTGAACAACACAGCACGAAGAATGCAATTCTTAAAATCTTCATAAAAAAATACCTGATTTGAATTTAAAGAATTCCACGGGCCTTAATCTCCAGATATTTATTAATAACATCCACATTCAGGTTTTCCGGAAGGGTGTACACAGTATATATGCCGTATTTACGAAGTTCCTGAATAATCAGTTTTTTTTCAAACTCAAATTTTTCTGCAATAATTTCATCATAAATTTCCTGGGTACTTTCAGGGTTTTTATGAATGAGGGTCTGCAATTCCGCATTTTTGAAGAATACGACAACCAGCAAATGGTTTTTGGCAATTCCGCGAAGGTACTTCAGCTGGCGGTTGAGGCCGTCTAATGTTTCAAAATTAGTGAACAACAGCAACAGGCTCCTCTGGTTCAGGGAATATTTTACATCCTGATACAACCTGTTGAAATCGCTTTCAAAAAAATCCGTTTTGATGTTGTAAAGCGCTTCCGAAATTTTTCTCAGCTGCCCCGATTTGTTTTCGGCCGCTACTTTATTTTCCGTTTTTTTGGAAAAGGTCATCATCCCAGCCCGGTCGCCTTTCTTAAGAATGATATGGGATAAAGCCATCGTTGCATTAATGGAGTAATCCAGCAGGCTAAGACCGTTAAATGGCATTTTCATCGTCCGCCCTTTATCAATAAGCATAAAGATCCGCTGGGATTTTTCATCCTGAAACTGGTTTACCATCAGGCGATTCGTCTTGGAAGTCGCTTTCCAGTTGATCGTCCGGATATCATCACCGGGAACATAGTCTTTGATCTGCTCAAACTCCATGGTGTGCCCCAGCTTTCTGATTCTTTTGATTCCTCCCAACAGAAACTCGCTCTGCAAGGCCATCAGCTCGTATTTTCTTAAATGAATGAAAGACGGATAAGTGGCCAGTGTCGCATCTTTCTGGAAACTGAACCTTTTGGAAACCAATCCCATCGGGGATGAAATATACACATTCAGGCTTCCGAAATTATACTCCCCTCTTTCCTTCGGCTCAAGAATATACTGGAAAAAAGTATTGTTCCCCGACCCGATCTGCTTCTCAATCAGAAAATCCCTTTTCTGAAACTGAAACGGAATTTCATCTATAATATTGACATGAATTTTGAAGCCATAGTTGTTCTTAATATCGATCTTGATCGGATTTTCATCGCCGTTTGATAGTTTTTCAGGCAGGATCCTTTGGGCCGAAATCCCGTTTTTCTGATTGAAAACAAGAAGCCCGTCTACCATTGCCGCCAGAAAGCACAGCAACAGGATACCATGCGCTATCATCATCACAAACGGAAAGAAAAATGCAAAAACATACAGTATCCCCACTGCGATGAGTGCGAAGAAAAAGCGTGTATTGATGTATAAGTTCTTCATTAACTATATGTTGATCTAAGCTGCAGAATCTGCAAAAAGTTTTATCTTGGAATCTCTATGCCTTCTAAAATCTGTCTGATGATTTCATCAGCTGTTAAGCCTTCCATCTCTCTTTCCGGCGATACGATGACTCTGTGCCTTAATACCGCGTAGCTCGCTTCCTTAATGTCTTCCGGCGTTACAAAATCTCTTCCTCTCAATGCCGCAAATGCTTTTGAAGCGGTGAGTAAAGCGAGACTCGCTCTCGGAGAAGCTCCAAGGTACAGGAATTGGTTTTCCCGGGTATTGATGATGATCTTGGCAATATATTCCATCAGCTGTGCTTCCACAATGATTTCTTTTACAAGATGCTGGTAGTTTTTCAGTTGCTGAGCCGTAATTACTTTATGAACCACGTCGGTCTTATCTTCCTGTTTGCTTTCATGCTGGTTCCTGATGATGGCAATTTCCTGCTCAAGGTTTGGATAGCCGACATTGATCTTGAATAGAAAACGGTCCAGCTGTGCTTCCGGAAGCCTGTAGGTTCCTTCGTGTTCAATCGGATTCTGAGTGGCTACTACCAGGAAAGGCTCTTCCATAATATATCTGGTACCATCCATGGTAATCTGCCTTTCTTCCATTACCTCAAACAAAGCAGCCTGAGTCTTGGCCGGCGATCGGTTGATCTCATCAATCAGAATGAAATTGGAGAAAATGGGACCTTTTTTAAATTCAAACTCAGAATTTTTTACGCTGAAAACAGAAGTTCCCAAAATATCGGAAGGCATCAGATCCGGTGTAAACTGGATCCTGCTGAACCCAACATCAATGGTTTTGGCCAGTAATTTTGCCGTGATGGTTTTAGCAACACCCGGAACGCCTTCGATCAGAACGTGTCCGTTCGATAAAAGTGCAGCTAAAAGATGTTCAATCATGCTTTCCTGGCCGACAATTACCTTTGCGATTTCGGATTTTACTTTCTCAAGACTGGTACGAAGCTCGATCATATCAATCCTCGACTGAAACCGATCTTCTTTTTTATCCAGATTAATGGAGCTTTGAGGCTCTGTATTCAGGTTATCCAAGTTTTCCATATTCTTTTAATTTATCATTTTACGGTGCGGTGAGAATCCTTACACCAGAAATTTTATTTTCTATATTTTAATAATCTGATCCAGCAGGTTGTTCATTCTGGTGAGATCTTCTTTCATAACCTGGGCATACGGGTCCTGTGCTCTTTTAATCAGAGCAATGGCTTCATCAATGATTTCCAACGGCTTGCCGGTTTTCAGATGTAGTTTTTTGGCAAATCCAGCATCGAGGTTCTGGGTATCGATCAGAAGATCCATCCTGACTTTATTCAGGAAATACTGGGCTTTCTTGGCCATCATATCATGGAAATCGCCTTCCTGCAGATACAGGTTGCCGATGCTCTTTACAAAATCCACTGAAGTATTTTTCAACGGATCGATGATTGGGACGATACGCTGCTTTCTTTTGGCATTGAAGAAAATAAACAGGACCAGTCCTCCCAAAAGCACCCACCATGCATATTTCAGGGCGGGGTTCGAGAGGATAAACCTCAGGAAGAACCGCGATACCTGCGAGTTGCTTTCGTCAAACCATACCGTCTCCCTGTCATCAAGATACGAAAAAATGTCCTGCGCGTACTTTACGTTTCCTTTTTTCAAAAGATAGTAATTCGTAATGAAAAGCGGCTCGCAGTGCACATAGAATTGTCCTTTTCCGAATTTTACCTTAATAAAGTTTACCTGATCGGTATTGTTTTTTTCGACGGTTTTCCCCAATACTTCCGCACCCGGCCGGATGAATGTAAATCCGCGTCCCGACGGGAATTTATCAAGTTTAATAAAATCGTTTTGATATTTTTTGTCTGTCAGCTTTAATACATTTTCTTCCTCAAAAGAAAGTTTGGAATCGTAATATCCGATGCTGTCGGAGATTTCCTTTGGAATATCGCTGACGATGAGCATTGCATCCGAGCCTCCGGCAACCTGATCGAAAATCTTGTTCCAGGATTCTCCATCAACCTCATGTTCAATAATCAGGATGTTATGCGGCTTTTTAGTTTGGTTCTGGTTGTAATAATCGTAAGGGGTCTGGTCGGTCTTCCTGACTTTGTTTTTAAAAAGATCCCTTATTTCATGATCAAAAACAAAGAGTCCGAAAGGTGATTTCTGGTAGGTTTTAAAATTTTTCCGCCAGTCTGTGCTTTCCGTTTTGTTGACTTCAAACAACGCCAGAATAATCATCACCACGATGAAGATTACAGCATATATTTTGAAAGTTTTGTTCATGATCAGGTTTTAATTACGGTTTAAATGACTGGTATTGGTTCTTGAATTTCAGATAGGCCTCTTCATCGATCGTAAATTCCCCATACCAGACATAGTCGAAAATATAGGAAAGATCATAGAACCGGTCTTTCAGATAAAGCGCTTTCAGTTCGGCCAGGTAATCTTTATTGGTCTTTTCGGGATTCCAGGCGATTAATTTTTTATCGCTCAGCTTTTTCAGGACAAATAAAAACTGGTACCGTACTGCTGAACGGAAATCGCCGGCTTTTTCAAACTTTAAAATACTTTCGGGAAAATTAATCTCGTGGATATTTTCATGCAGTTCTTCATCCCTGATATCTACTTTCCTGTTTTTCTTTCCAAAAAATGGAATTCCGCCATTGGCAATAGCATATTTAATAATGAAATACAGGAGAAACCCGACTAAGAGAATAACAAAAAGCCGGAACAGAATTCCTGCAATATTTCCGGTCTTTGTAAAAACGGTCTCTCCGAAAATACTGTCCAGCAGACGGCCGATTTTATTCATTAGTTTTTCCCAGAAAGACATCCTGGGCTTTACCGTAGTATAATCAAAATCTTTCCCTTTGTATCGGGAAGGAACATTGGGTTTAAACGTTTTAGGATAGACGGTATTTTCACCCACCGGATTTTTCTGGAGGACAGAATCTGCACGGTACATATTACGGTAATGCCCCGTATCCATGGAATCCACATACACTTCCGCTGCCGGGGGAGGCGGATCGTTTTGCGTCTGGGCACAGGCACATTCAACGGCGCAAAAAATAAGTAAGAAAAAAAGAATTTTATTCATTACTTCCGATGGTTTCTATTTCTGCAAGCTCCATTTTCTGGTGAAGGTCCGTACGGCTGTCATAATACATCAATCCTGAATTTACGTATAGAACGTTCATCAGCAAAGTGGAAACCAGTGAAGAAACACCGTAAATGAAGAAAAATAATATTCCGAAGCTTCCGCCCAGAGGATTCTGCTCAAAATTTCCGTCAGGAGCCGTAGTACTTAGTTTTGCAATATACATAATCATCGGCACAGCGGTAAAAATACTGCTCACGATGTAAAAAAGCAATCCCATAATTAGAGTAGAGCCCCAGTATTTCCAGTATGGTGAACTTTCCCGTCCATTCGGATAGGAAAACTGCGAACGGATGGCATAGCTCAGGCTATCAAAAAAGCTTCTGTTTCCGTTGAAATAATCATAACAGAGAAAGGTTACCGTATTAAAAAGATTCGGCAGCAAAAAAAGCATTAAAGCAAGACCGATGATCAGGAAAACAAGAATATAGGTAATCCCGAAAAGCACCGTTGCACCAGGCATCACCAGGAAAGTCAGACCGAAATAAAGAATTAACACCTTCCTGATATGGTTTTTAAAGTCACTTAAAATATCATCCGCTTTTATATTTGTTTTTCCTTCTGCAATTCTTTTCATATAGAAAACAGGAAAGAGCAGGTTAATGGTCATCAGTGCAGTTGAAAGGATAAACAAAAAGATTCCCAGCATCACAAACATCCCCAGATTGTCGGAAAAATACTGCTCCAGAAAATAGCTCTGTCCGCTGAGATTGGAGCCGAAAAGAACGCCGAAAAATTCTCTGAAACCTAAAACGATAACGATAACCATAAGGATCAGCAGTAACCCGTTGAGGAGAATAAAATTCTTAAAATAGTTTTTTCCGTATAATTTGAAAAAGGTGAAACTGTCACTGATGAAAGTTCCGAAATCTCTTTTTTTATAAAACTGCATGTTGAACCTGATTGTTAGTTTTTTTGTTGACTATGGAAGGATAGACGAAATAATAAAATCCGATCACCGCCAGTGAGCCGAAGATAATGATTAAATTCAGAACCAAAGGCATCGCCAGTGCATGGCGCGTTACGTATCCTTCAATGATTCCTGCACAAATGGTAAAAGGAACCGTGCTTAAAAATATTTTGAATGAATCCCTGAATCCGTTTTTAAAAGAATTGAACCGTGAGTAAGTTCTCGGAAATAAAATGGATGTCCCCAGTATCAGGCCGCACATCGCTTCCACCACCATGGCAAAAATCTCGAATACGCCATGAAGCCATATACCGCGGGCACTATCCTTTAAAGCTCCGTAATCGTAAAAAAAATACTGGAAGGAACCGAGCATGACACTGTTGGTAAGTAGAGCGTATAAAGTTCCCACTCCTCCTGTTACACCATAAATATATAATTTTGCACCTACCCCGATATTGTTGAATATAATTCCGATCGTACTTCCCCAGGTCGAACCACTTTGGTAAACTCCGACAGCATTTCCGCTCTTAATATTCTCGATGGTCTGGTTGACATAATCTTCCCCTAAAATAATTTTGGCAAATTCCTTATCGTAGACTGCTGAAAGTATCCCGATGAGGGTAAATAATGTAAAAAAGAGAAAAGCATATCCCAGATACCGCCTGTACTGAAAAACCAGCAGAGGAACTTCCGTTTTGAAAAAATAAACGAGCCGGTTCTCTTCTACCCTTTTTGTTTTATAAATTTTCTGGAAGATCTGCGCCGACAGATGGTTAAGGTAAACCGTCGTATTGCTTTTCGGGTAATACGTCTGGGCAAAAGAAAGGTCGTTCACCAGGTTGATGTACAGCGAAGAGAGGTCATCGGGATTTTTTTTAATTTTCCCCTGGATAACCTGTTCGATTCCCAACCATTTTTCTTTATTTTGTTTAATGAAATAAACTTCTCTCATAATTGTAAGGCTAAAATAATAAAAATTATGTCTCAAATCGCCATTAACACCTCACAAAATGTAAATATTAATTTCAATACGGCCAGTGTGGGAGACCGGATGATCGCCTTCATTCTCGACCTCCTGATTAAGGCGGCCTATACGATTGCCACCTTTTACATTTTTTTTAATATCCTGGATTTGGGATATCTCCTGAATGGTCTTGATCCATGGTCCATCCGGGCAATTTATGTCATCCTGCTTTTTCCGACTTTCATTTATCCTCTGGTTCTGGAGAGCCTTATGGAAGGCCAGACACCCGGTAAGAAAATCATGAAAATCAGGGTAGTTAAAATTGACGGCTACCAGGCAGGATTCGGGGATTATATGATCCGTTGGGTATTCAGGATTATTGATACGACTTTCATGGGTGTTGTCGGGCTGATCTCCATGATTGCCTCTAAAAATAACCAGCGCCTGGGAGACATCGCCGCCGGAACAGCTGTGATTTCTTTAAAGAACAGCATTAATATTTCACATACAATCCTGGAAAATATCAAAGAAGATTACATCCCCACTTTTCCGCAGGTGATCGCCCTGAGTGACAACGATATGAGAATCATTAAAGACAATTACCTGAAAGCCATCCGCGTGGACGACCGGCAGATCATCAGCAGGCTTTCCGACAAAATCAAAAGTATCCTGAAGCTTGAAGCGGATGCTACCAAAATGACGGAAAGACAGTTTATCGGTGTGGTGATTAAAGATTATAATTATTATACGGGGAAAGAGAGTTAAGAGTGAATGGTGAATTTTGCTTTGCAAGTGAATGGTGAGTTTTTTTATCACTATATAAATCTCAGATAGTCAACTTATTATCAATTACTATTTTAAAAGTTGACTGCGCAGCAAATTCACCATTGACCATTCACTTCCACCTGTGCGGTGCAGTTTTTGCACTTTTGTGTTTAAAATATAAGTTATGCAATTCGAGAATAACAAATCAGGAAACGGTGGGGTCATTACCCTTAATAACGATATTAAAGAGGTTGGAAGACTAACGTATACCATATTTCCGCAGGATAATAAATTAGTCATATCGTTTGTTCTGGTACACCGGGAATTTGAAGGCCGGGGCATGGGAAAATACCTGGTAGAAGAAGCCATTAAGTTTGCACGGGAAAACCAATGGAAAGTATATCCGCATTGTTCTTATGCCAGAGCGGTTATGATACGTATGCAAAATTTGGAAGACGTGTTTTTACAACGATAATACTTCTTTAACAAGGATTTCTTCTATATCATCAGGATAATTTACCCTAAGATGCTGATCGGAAGCTACCCAGTGCTGAATTTCTTCCGATTTCAGGACTTTTGAATTCGGGATTCCCATTTTATCCAGCGCACAGGCATTGCATTCCTGCTCATACTGGTTGTGAATAGGAATGACGAATAATTTTTTATCCATGAAGAGCGCTTCGGCAGGACTTTCAAAACCTGCATTGCAAAGAATACCTTCACAGTTTTCAAACGCTTTTAGATATTCGGTTTCATCAATCGGGAAAACTTCGACATTTGCTTCTTTAAAGTACAGGCCGGAATACTTGGAAAACACCTTCCATTCTACCGGGATCTGTTTTAAAACCTTTATGATATTTTCATCTGAAAAGCTGGGAAGATACACCAGATAAAATCCTTTTTTTTCAGGACAAAGGTTCCGGATTTTTCGTCTGATTACAGGCTTCTTGATCTGAGGATGATAATTTTCAAAATGAAAGCCGATCCTCTCTTGGCTCGGAACATAATATTTTAGAACGAGCTCTCCGAAGAAATCCTTTTTATCCGGTTTAGGGGTTTCTTTAAACAGCATGGAAGCCTGATGGCTCAGCTCGATCATCGGCAGCTTTTTTAATTTGCATGCCCAGCCCGTCAGCGGCTCATAATCATTAATGATCAGATCATATTTTGAAAGCTCAATTTCCTGAATATTTCTAACTGCTTTCAGGAAGTTATTTTCCATAACCGTTTTACGATAGGATAAGCCACCTGTTTTATTATAAAGCAGGGAAACGCCTTTATATTGAAAATTAATGTCAAAATCAGCCTTTAACTGTGATTGATGTCCGCTGATCATCGTATCAACCAAGGCATATTTTTTAAGGATCGGAACAATTTCCTGCGCACGCGCTATATGTCCGTTGCCGGTTCCCTGAAAAGCATATAGAATTTTCATTTGGTAAAATTGGTTACGATTTTTAAAAGTTCCGTATTATCCATATCCTGGATTTCTTCGGTTATGTCGTCTTTCAGCAGGTGTTTGTGGTCGTCGTAGTAAAAGATCTTCCATTCGTTTTCGTGGTATTCCAATGCGGAAAGATTCTCAATCCAATCCCCCGAATTCATATAAGTACACGAACCTTTTTTGTTAACCACCTCCCGGATCTGAGGCTGGTGGATATGCCCGCAAATTACATAATCGTAATGGTTATCGATGGCCAGTTCGGAAGCGGTGAGTTCGAAATCGCCAATATATTTAACCGCTTTCTTTACATTATTCTTGATTTTTTTTGAAAAGGAATATTTTTCTTTACCCATCTTTTCCAGAAACCAGTTGACAACATTATTGATGACGATAAGCAAATCATATCCCTTTCCTCCGAGTTTTGCAATCCACTTTGAATGCTGTACGGATGCATCAAAAACATCGCCATGGAAGATCCAGGTTTTTTTATCGTTAATATTCAGGCAGATTTTATTGCAGACTTTGAGTTTACCCAATTCAAAATCGGTAAACTTCCGGAACATTTCGTCGTGATTTCCGGTGATGTAGAACACATCAGTATTTTTTGTAGCCAGTGAAAGAATCTTTTTGATCACTTTCAGGTGGGGTTTAGGGAAGTAAGACTTTTTGAACTGCCAGATATCAATAATATCACCGTTCAGCACCAGTGTTTTAGGCTGAATGGAATTAAGATACCTTAGCAATTCTTTAGCCTTACATCCGTAAGTTCCCAAATGAACATCCGATATAACAACCAATTCAACGTTTCTTTTCATAGTTTTATGCAAAGAAAGTACTTGAAAATTAACTGTATATGAATGCTATATTATTTTTTATAACGTTTCCATCAACTCTTCGGTGACTTCCATGTTGTGATACACGTTCTGTACGTCATCATCATCTTCGAAACGCTCCAGCATTTTCATATTTGCCTTGAATTGTTCTTCGGTTACTTCTTTGGTATTATTCGGGATCCTCTGAAGCTCCGCACTTTTTGCTTCAATTCCCAGTTCGTCCAGTTTGTGCGACAGAGAACCGAAATCTTCAAAAGCCGTCGTGATCATTACTTCTTCCTCATCTTTTTCCACATCTTCCGCACCACCGTCGATCATTTCCATTTCGAAATCATCCCAATCCATTTTGATTTGTGCCAGATCAATGGTAAAAATTCCTTTTCTGTCGAAGATGAAAGCCAGCTCACCGTTTTTACCTAAGTTTCCATCAAATTTATTGAAGATCGCTCTTACATTGGCTACCGTTCTTGTCGTATTGTTTGTCGTGCATTCTACGAAAAAAGCAACGCCGCCCTGACCGTATCCTTCATAGGTAATTTCTTCATAATTTTCCGCATCCGCACCGCTTGCTTTTTTAATGGCTCTTTCCACATTATCCTTAGGCATATTGGCCCCTTTCGCATTCTGGATACATCTTCTCAGTGCAGGATTAGATTCCGGATCCGCACCTCCTGCCTTCACTGCCAGTGCAATATCTTTACCTATTTTAGAGAAAGTTTTGGCCATCTTGTCCCATCTGGCCATTTTAGAAGCTTTTCGATATTCAAATGCTCTTCCCATTTTATATTTTAATTTTCAACAAAATTAATTAAAAGTCGACGAAAAAAAAATACCCCCAGAACACTGGAGGTATTTATATTTAGAAAAATTTAATTATTTTCTTCTTTTTTTAGCCGGAGCTTTTTTCTTAGCCGGAGCTTTTTTAACTTTTACCGGAGTCGGATCATCGTAATCTCTCTTTTTAAGAGCATTCCACTGAGCCGCATCTTCGATAGCTGTTACCACTACTTTTCTGTCTACTTGTCTTTCAGCATCAGAAGCTGTAGCAGGTACAGTAGCTTTTGCTTTACCAATACCGATAGATTTAAGTGCGTTAGCATCAACCCCTCTTGCATCCAAAGCAGCAACTACAGCAGCAGCTCTTTCTCTGGATAATTTCAGGTTGTAAGCTTCTGAACCTTTAGCATCAGTTCTACCTTCTAACAGATAGTTACCTCCGTCTTTCTTGATCAGGTCAGCAGCCTCGTCAAGAGCTGGCTTAGATTCAGCTTTGATTGTCGCTTTGTTGAAATCAAAGAATACACTTCCTAATTTCTCTTCAACAGTTTTAGCTGTTACAGTTCTTGGCTTAGGACATCCGTTGTATTCTGGAAGACCTGGTACGGTAGGACAAGCATCATCTTTATCAAGGATACCATCACCGTCTGTATCTGGCCAAGGACATCCGTTGTTTTCTGCAGGACCTGCAACTGTAGGACAAGCATCATCTTTATCGATTACACCGTCACCGTCTGTATCTGGCCAAGGGCATCCGTTGTTTTCAACCGGACCAGCTACGTCTGGACATTGATCGTCTTTATCTGGAACACCGTCACCATCTGTATCAGGACATCCCTGGAATTCCGGTAAACCTGGTGTATCAGGACATAAATCGTCTTTATCTAAGATACCATCTTTATCTCTGTCTCTGTTTCCGAATCTGAAGTTAAGAGATGCGGAAGCTTGCCAGAAGTTAGCAACGTTTGATTTATCTCCAGGAGTAGCTACGTAATCTCCCTGTACTCCTAAACCGAAGTTCTTCGTTAACCAGAAGTTAACACCAGCACCTGCAGCAACAGCAAAGAAGTTAGCTTTACCATTTTCGTTACCGTTATCTCCATTGCTCACCATTACACCGTTAGCATCCATTCTTGGGAATGTAAGCGAAGTATAATCATGTCTCAGGTAGTTAGCACCAACTCTTAAATATGGATCGAACCAAGATTCTTCATTCCAGATAAGCCCTGCAGCTTTAGCCTGGAAACCAAGACCTGTCATTAACATGAACTCTTTCCCCATGTTGAATCTTTTGTTTTCAACATTCCCAACAGTCGTCTGCCAGTCGATTACCAAACCTTTACCGATGTTCCTAGCTACAGTAAGTTTTGATAATGGTGGAGTAATAGAGAAATTGTTCACATTGAACATTGTTTTTGTCAAGTTTCTAGCAGAGAATGTATTACTGAAATTACTTCCCTGTGCAAGGTGATTTTCCGCGTGAGCACCAACCCCGATCAACCACGGATTGTTGGTAGTCTGAGCGAACACAGTAGAAGCAACAGTAAGTGCCAATGCTGAAATTCCTAATTTTAGATTTTTCATAGAATTAAATGATTAAATAATTGATAATGCAAAATAAATATAATTTTTCTTTATATACAAAGTTTTCACGCTGATTTTTAACTTTTCTTTAATATTCTGTCGAGGTTTCGTTTATTTTCTCTATCTTTTATGCTTTCCCTTTTATCAAAGAGTTTTTTCCCTCTACCAAGCGCAATCAGGACCTTTGCTTTTCCCCTGTCGTTAATGTATAATTTTA
Organism: uncultured Chryseobacterium sp.; assembly: GCA_913774355.1. Taxonomy (GTDB): domain Bacteria; phylum Bacteroidota; class Bacteroidia; order Flavobacteriales; family Weeksellaceae; genus Chryseobacterium. Next base: position 122,448 of record CAJYGB010000033.1, read on the forward strand.
AAGGTATGATCGTATTGCCTGCATCCTTTAACTTTTTTTCAAGTTTTTGTAATTCTTTTTTGTGCAAGAGCAATTTCCGTTCCCTTTTTGTTTTATGGTTGTAAAAAGTTCCCAGTTTATATTCGTCAATCATCATGTTGATGATGTACAATTCCCCATCAATAAACTGACAGAAGGATTCTGCAATGGATGCTTTTGAAGAGCGCAAAGATTTTATTTCCGTACCCGTAAGAACCATTCCTGCTTCAAATTCTTCAAGGATTTCGTATTCAAAACGGGCTCTTCTGTTTACTATATTTACTGTTTTTTCAATCTTCATTTTAAGTTGTTCTATTTAGGATAATGCAATAAGAATGCATTTTGAGGCAATTCCTTCCGGAGAACTTCCCACCGAAAGGTTATTTATCTGATGGAATATATAAAAAATATCCCATATTTAAAAACTTGACAATTACATTATTACGAAATACCCAAATTCTTTTCGTATTTTTGCGCCAAATTTACAAAACTATATGTTAACAGTATCTAACTTATCTTTACAATTCGGGAAAAGAGTTCTTTTTGACGAGGTAAACATTATGTTTACGAAAGGAAACTGCTACGGGATTATCGGAGCAAATGGTGCAGGAAAGTCTACATTCCTTAAAATATTGACCGGAAAACAGGACCCAACAACAGGACACGTATCGCTTGAGCCTGGAAAAAGGATGTCTGTTCTGGAGCAGGATCACTTTGCTTATGATCAGTATACGGTGCTTGAAGCGGTTTTGAGAGGTAATAAAAAATTATTCGAGATAAAAGAAGAGATGGATGCCCTGTATGCGAAGGAAGACTTCTCTGATGAAGACGGGATCAAAGCGGGTGAACTGGGTGTAATCTATGACGAAATGGGGGGATGGACTGCAGAATCTGATGCACAGACCATGCTTTCCAACGTTGGGATTAAAGACGATATGCACTGGCAGATGATGAGCGAGCTTGAAAACAAGGACAAGGTAAAAGTTCTATTGGCACAGGCCCTTTTCGGAAACCCGGATGTACTGATTCTCGATGAGCCTACCAACGACCTTGACATTGATACGATCTCATGGCTTGAAGATTTCCTGGCAGATTACGAAAATACCGTAATCGTTGTATCGCACGACCGTCACTTCTTAGACACGGTTTGTACGCACATCGGAGATTTGGATTATGCGAAACTGAACCTTTACACCGGTAACTACTCTTTCTGGTACCAGGCTTCCCAGCTAGCGACAAGACAAAGAGCACAGGCTAACAAAAAAGCGGAAGAAAAGAAGAAGGAACTTCAGGACTTCATCGCCCGATTCAGTTCCAACGTTGCTAAAGCTAAACAGGCAACAGCAAGAAAGAAAATGATCGATAAATTAAACATCGACGATATCAAGCCTTCTTCCAGAAGATACCCGGCGATTATTTTCGAAATGGAAAGAGAAGTAGGAGACCAGATTCTGGATGTAAAAGGTCTTGAAAAAACAAAAGACGGAGAATTGCTGTTCTCAAACATCGATTTAAATCTTAAAAAAGGAGATAAGGTTGCTGTTCTGTCTAAAAATTCATTAGCCATTACAGAATTTTTCGAAATTTTAGCGGGAAATATTGAAGCGGATAAAGGAGCCGTAGCTTGGGGAGTTACCACTAACCAGTCTCAGATGCCTTTAGATAATACCAAATTCTTCCAGGAAGATATCAGCCTGGTAGACTGGCTAAGACAATTCACTAAAAACGATGAAGAGCGTCACGAAGAATTCGTGAGAGGATTTCTGGGAAGAATGCTTTTCTCCGGTGATGAGGCTTTAAAATCCTGTAAAGTACTTTCCGGAGGTGAAAAAATGAGATGTATGTTCAGCAGAATGATGCTTCAGAAGGCAAATGTTCTTTTGTTAGACGAACCTACCAACCATTTAGATTTGGAAAGTATTACCACGCTGAACAATTCATTATCCAACTTCAAAGGAAATCTTTTATTGGCTTCTCATGACCACGAAATGCTTTCAACCGTTTGTAACAGGATCATTGAACTGACACCAAACGGAATCATTGACCGTGAAATGACCTACGACGAATATCTTGCTGATAAAAAGATAAAAGAATTAAGAGAGAAGATGTATTCATAACATCCGTTCGCATAGAATTTAAAGCGTTTCCGCCGGGAACGCTTTTTTATTTATACCTTAGGGTAAATAATTGCCCATCATGAAAAAGTTATTTTATCTCATAATTCTGCTGTGCTTTTTTACAACTTACGGTCAGTCCAGAGATCCACGGTATCAGCCGAAGCCTTATGTGGAAATTAAGCATCCGGAATGGACGAAAAACGCAACGATTTACGAAGTCAATATCAGGCAGTATACTCCGGAAGGCACCTTTAAAGCATTTGAGAAACATCTTCCCCGGCTGAAAAAAATGGGTGTGGATATTATCTGGCTCATGCCCATCCATCCGATCGGGGAACTTCACAGAAAGGGCAGTCTCGGAAGCTACTATTCGGTGAAAGATTTCAAAGGCATCAATCCTGATTTCGGGTCTTTGGCCGACTTTAAGAATCTGGTGAATAAAATCCACAGCATGGGAATGTATGTGCTCATCGACTGGGTCGGAAACCACTCGGCCTGGGACAATCCCCTGGCACAGCAGCATCCGGACTGGTATACCCAAACGCGGGAAGGGAAATTCCAGCCGACGCCCTGGTACGATTGGGATGATGTGATCGATTTCGATTATAACAACCCGGATTTGAGGATATACATGACCGACGCACTCAAATATTGGGTTTCGCAAACCAATATCGACGGCTACCGTTGCGATGTAGCAGGATTTATCCCTGTCGATTTCTGGGAAAACGCAAGGGCGGAACTGGATGAGATAAAACCGGTTTTCATGCTCGCCGAATGGGAATCCCGGGATCTGTATAAAAAGTCTTTTGATATGACTTATTCCTGGACGCTCTGGGACAAACTGAAACAGGCCACCATGGAAAAGAAAGGTGCACCGGCACTTTTCGAATACATGGCCCATGATGTCAACAGCTTTCCTTTTGATTCGTACCGGATGACCTTTACAGATAATCATGATAAAAATTCTTGGGAAGGAAACCAGTTTTCTAATTTCGGAGACGGGCTTGAAGCGGCTATGGTCCTATGCAGTACTATTAACGGAATGCCTTTGGTATACAGCGGGCAGGAAGCAGGCCTGAACCGGAGCCTCGCTTTTTTCGAGAAAGATCCGATCGAGTGGAAAAACCATAAGTTTGCTTTGATGTATGAAAAACTGTTTACCCTGAAACATAACAATCAGGCATTGTGGAACGGAAAATGGGGTGGCGAAATGGAACGTGTTACGAATGACAAGATGAATAAAATCCTGTCTTTTTACCGGGAGAAAAACGGGGATGCCGTTCTTACGGTAATTAATTTCTCCGATCAGGATGCGGAAGTAAAACTGGATTCAAAATATCTCAGAAACAGCTACAGAGAACTGTTTTCCGGAAGCCCTTTCATCATTTCCCAAGACAAAACCCCGCTGAAACTTAAAGCCTGGGATTACATGGTTTTCATAAAGAATAAATAAATTTTATCCTGTCGAGCCTACAGTATTTAACACAGTTTCTAAAAAAATTTTCCCTATTTTTGTGAAATGAGTCAAAAATGGATTTACAAGCCTGAACCCGATGAGGAAATCGTGGACGGATTAAGTTCGTCTCTTGGTTTTGGAACTTTTGAATCTAAACTCCTCGTTCTTAGGGGAATTGACAATTATCAAAAGGCCAGAGAATTTTTTAAACCGAACCTTACCGATATCCACAGTCCGTTTTTAATGGCAGATATGCAGAAAGCAGTAGAACGCATCGCTACAGCCATCGAAAACGGAGAAAAAATACTGGTTTACGGAGATTACGATGTGGACGGCACAACAGCCGTTGCCCTGATGTACCTGTACCTCAGTAAAATTGTTCAGAAAAAATATTTAGATTATTATATTCCCGACAGGAATTCCGAAGGTTACGGAATTTCCACGGAAGGCATCGATTTTGCCAAAGAAAACGGATTTTCCCTGATCATCGCCCTGGACTGCGGGATCAAGGCTCTTGATATGATCAATTATGCCCAGAATTTAGGTATCGATTTTATTATTTGTGATCACCACCTTCCCGGCGAAGAGATTCCGAACGCCGTTGCTGTTCTGGACCCGAAAAGAAGCGACTGCCGCTACCCTTTCAAGGAACTTTCCGGATGCGGGGTCGGCTTTAAATTGTGCCAGGGATTAAATACCATTTACAAGCTTCCGGAAGCGGAATTGTTCGAACTTACCGATCTTCTTGCCATCTCCATCGCCGCCGATATTGTATCGATGACCGGTGAAAACAGGGTTTTGGCTAAAATGGGACTTAAAATACTGCGTAAAACGAGAAATTTAGGTTTACGGCTATTAATTCCTGAAGACAAACTTTCGCATTTTGAAATTTCAAATATTGTTTTTGAAATTGCTCCGAAAATTAACGCTGCGGGAAGAATTTCCCATGGAAAAGCCGCTGTTGAGCTTATGGTTTCAGATAACCTGAAGCACGCACACCAGATTGTCAGCGACATCATGAACCTGAACGACGAAAGAAGAGAGCTGGATATGAATTCCACCCTTTCGGCTTTAAACCAGGTTATCGAATCCCAGCAGGAAACAAAATATACCACCATCGTTTATCATCCGGAATGGAACAAAGGCGTTATCGGAATTGTAGCCTCCCGGTTGATTGAGACCTATTATAAACCAACGTTGGTTTTTACAGACGGAAATAATGGCGAAATGGTGGCTTCGGCAAGATCCGTAGCCGATTTTGATGTACATGAAGCACTGGATATGTGCTCGGAATATTTTCTTAAATTCGGGGGACATCATGCCGCGGCAGGACTTTCTATGGAGAAATCGAAATTTGATGCTTTTAAAGAGAAATTTGAAAGGGTCGTTTCCGAGAAGATCAAAGACCATCAGAAGGAACCTTCCATTACGATCGATTCCGAAATTCAGATCGACGAGATCAACCGGGAATTCATCAATTTCCACCGAAAACTGGCACCTTTCGGCCCGCATAACATGAAACCGATCCTGACGCTGACAAACCAAAAGGTTTCCGGCTATATCAAAACGATGGGGAAAGACAACAACCACCTCAAGTTTTACATCAGGCAGGAATCTACCGGACGAAATATCGAATGTGTAGGCTTTAAGCTGGGGCAGTTTGCGGATGATTTCAGGAATAAATATTTTGACCTTGCTTTTACACTGGAGGAAAACCACTGGAAAGGCAATGTTACGCATTACCTGAATATTAAAGACGTAAAATTCAGGGATTAACAATCATTCATTCTGCGATACATGAAAAAAATCGGCCTTTTTTTCGGTTCATTCAATCCTATTCATATCGGACATCTTATCCTGGCAAATTATATCCTGGAGCATTCGGATATGGACGAGCTGTGGTTTGTAGTCAGTCCGCAAAACCCTTTTAAGGAAAAAAAATCGCTGCTGAAAGATCATAACCGCCTGGATATGGTACAGCTTGCCATAAAAAACTATCCGGAGATGCGGGCATCCAATGTCGAATTTTCATTGCCTCAACCCAGCTATACCATCGATACCCTTACCTATCTTCACGAAAAACACCCTGACTATTCGTTCAGCTTAATCATGGGTGAGGATAACCTGATCAACCTCCACAAATGGAAAAATGCGGATACCTTAATTAAAAACCACCACATCATTGTTTACCCGAGAATTTTTGAAGGTGAGAAAAATGATTCCGATTTGCTGGAGCATGAAAATATTTCCCTGATCAAAGCTCCGGTTATAGAGCTTTCCGCTACCGAAATCAGGAATATGATACGAACTGGAAAGAATGTAAGACCGATGCTTCCACCAGAAGTTTTTGAGTATTTGGACGGAAGCAGTTTTTATAAGTAAATTTGTTAATGTTTCAGGCTGGACGCAGGAAGATGGAAGCTGGAAGTTTTCTGAATCCCGGTTATGAGATTGCTACTGAACCGTCAATTAAACAATTATGAATTTCCTAGAAAAATTATTCTCGAAATATCCGCAGGAAAAAGTGATCCGGTGGTTTAAAAACATCTGTCTGGCAGAAGCCATTTCCTGGTTTTTCCTGTTTACGGCAATGATCTGGATCCGGACCAATCCTACAGATATTTTCCCGATTGTGTACATCAGCACGATCGGCAGCATCCACGGTTTGTTTTTTACCTTATACCTTCTGTTCCTGCCTGCCGTAAGAAAGATATTTGCCTGGGACGACGAAGACAGCGTCTTTGCTTTAATTGCAGCTTTCTTTCCTTTTGCAACCATCTGGATCGATAAAAAGCTGGCCCGCTTTGACCGGGAATAAATGCATAAAAGAATCAGTCTCATAACTCAATGATGTGGGTTGAGAATCGACTGTACGAAAATCATTCTCATACAGGAGGTCGAGGTCGAGAAAAATCATAAAAAAAGTCCGTTTTCACTAGTTGTGAAACGGACTCCTTATTTTATTTATACATCTAAAGATCACGCTTTACATGGCCTGTAGCCGTAAGGGTGTGACTTCCGGAAGTGTTGGTATACGTTCCGTTGACGGTAAAATCTATATAGTCTCCTACGGCGCCAAAGCTGATGATATTGACCACCAGATTACTGTTCATAGGTGTAATATCCGCATTTGAAATTCCAAAAAAATAATCTGTCGTAAAACTTGCCGGAACTCCCATCATATTATTCTGTGTCATGGAAAAATACGCTCCTACAGTATTCTGTGAATCTATCCTCAACTGTTTTATAGGTATGTTCGGATTAACCGGAGTACTAACGGAATACCATTTCGCATTGAACGGGCCAAGTACATAAGTTACCGGCTGACTGTCTATTTTATAACTGATAAATTCACTTACTGAATTACAAACGGTAATATTTCCTAAATTGACCGTATTGGCAGCAGCCGTAAAAGTTATTTCCCCGGTGGTCTGAAGATTCGTCACATCAAATCCTTCATAGATAAACTGAGGAGTCGAATTACATACATAGGTATTGAAATTAAAATTCCCGGTACTGCTTACAGGAGCAGATAAATAATTAAAATAATTTGCTGCCCCAACATTACGAAGCGTTACATAACCGTCCGTAACATCCGTATTTGCACACGTTTTCAGGTTTCCCTGGATGATATAATTCGTAGATGCAGGCGGGTTCACGGTAATGTCGGGAATCGCCGTTATGCTTCCTGTTGCAAAAGGACCTACACTGGACGTATAAATTACATTATCACAAATGCCGTAAACTTTGAGCGTAAGAACTTCGTTTGCGGGAACAATTCCGGAAACCATCCCTGCATTATCTGTGATGCCATAGGACTCGTAGGTTTGGGAAGCTCTTTTTAAGGTTACCTTCATATTGGGTAAAACCACACCTGCAGCATTTTTCACGGTCACTTTCATGGTTGCCTGCTCAAACTGGGCATCACAATTCCACCATGAGAAATGGCTTACCGTTCCTACATAGGCATTTCCGACTTTTGTAGCAGCGCCTTCTTCATTCCACATTCCCGTCTCTTCATTGTAAGACCAGAGCGGAATTGTATTCGGCGAAGATGAATTTTGTGAAGCATCAACAGGAACTGTAATTTCTGCCGTATGACCATTTGCAATCTGAAGATTCTGCCCTGAGCTTCCTGTCAGCTGCACATGGAGCATTCCGAAAGTTTCCATAACCCTTGCATTTCCTCCTGAATTGGTAGCCAGAAATGATCCCGGCATCAATTCGTTCAGATAAGGATTTGAGGAAGCTAAATTAAACAGAGCAACACTTACACTTCCTGAATAAGCATTTCCACCTGCATCTTTAAAGCTTCCGTCAAACTTCACTTTTGTTCCGTTAGGCAGAGAAACCGTAGAAGCTGAGCCTGAAGAAATGGTAGAAGTTGTCGTCGCCGGGATCATCATAATATTTACCCTATTCATTCCATTGGTAGGAACCAACACCCTGGACGCATTTACATAACCCGCTTTGGTTACTTTTACATGTGCAAAATTTTCTTTTACCGAAGCATTTTTAAATACAAAAAGCCCTTTAAGGTTGGTTGTCACCGTACTTGTTCCGATAGTCACTATCGCTCCCGAAACGGGAGTTCCGTTGTTATCCAGCACGACACCCTGAAAATTCTTTTGCGTGGCATTTCCAAAATTATAACTGGATTGGGGATTTGAAGAATTATCACTTATTTCCAAGAGGGATTCCTCTTTACAGGAAAAAATTAATGATAATAACAAAAAAAGCATGTAAATTTTTCTCATACGCTATTAATTTTAAGTTTGCACCAAATTAATCATAAAATTTAAACTGCATCCTATGCTTTTCGATTAACAATAAAATATTTCATAATACTTTAAAAAATTAAGGTTGAATATGTAATAGAATTTCAATCTGAACTGTTTAATTAATATAAAATCAACCGATCAAAAAATTTTAATATAAATTTTAATCACTGAAAATCAAAACATTAATTTTAAATCAAAAACATTTTAAGTACTTTGTATTGCATGATACTAAATTTATTATATATCTTTGCAATGTTAAATAATAATAAATACAAGCTATTAAAATCTCTAAAATATAAAATCATGAAAACTCAGATTCTTATCGCCGCCATATTCTTCTCCGGATTTGTTTTCGCCCAAGAGAAATCCGACACTTTGAAAACTAAAAACATAGAAGCGGTGACTTTAAAAAAGCAGGTTTTTAAAAAGCAAAATGACCGGTTTATTTACGACGTCGCCTCATCACCCGTGGCTAAAGGAACCAACACTTTCAATCTCCTGAAGCAAACACCAATGATTTCCAGTATAGATGGTAAAAAATTAAAGATTCTGGGTAAATCTGAAGCGGTGATCTACATCAACAACAAAAAATCCAATATGGATGCTGATGCATTAATAGAAATGCTGAAAAATACGCCTTCGGAAGATATACAGAAGATTGAAGTAATCACTGTTCCCGGCAGTGAGTTCCAGGTGGAGTCCAGTGAGGGAGTAATTAATATTGTCATGAAAAAAAACAGGAACAATGGGTATAACGGAACGCTGAAGGTACAGAACGAACAGGCTTATTATAACAATCCCTCCACCAGTGCTTCTTTTAATTTCAGAAGAGATAAACTGGCCGTCAATACGAATATGAGTGTAGGAAGCTGGACGGAACGGGAAAAATACAGGCTGTCTAACGGAAATTCGACGTACATGAATGAATCATACGGCTTCAACGATGATCCGAATAAAAATGTCGGAGGAAGCATCAATATGGATTATGAAATCAATAAAAAGCAAAATGTAGGGTTCACGTACAACATGCGATACAATAAAAGCTTTAATTCCGTCCTAGACATTACGAACACTCAAAACGGAATCTTAAAAAACAGGACCGTAAATAATGAAAATGCCCAGACAAGGAACCATTCGTTCAATGTAAATTATGAGGTAAAAACAGACTCTCTGGGAAGCAAACTGACTTCTAATGTGTCTTATTTGTGGTTTAACCGGGACAAGTACAGCATCAATGAAACATTTCCTTTTTACGCGGATAAAGACAATTCGTATGGCGCTTTTAAACAGTGGGTACCACAAATCATCAACAATTATGCGGCTAATGTAGACTATCTGCATAAAACCATCAAAGGAGGTTCCTGGCTGATGGGAATCAGCTATAACAACACGAATACAGATAACGATACCCGACAAGATGTCTACCAGAGCCCCGATTTCGTTAATGATCCTAACCAGACCAACCATTTCATTTACAAAGAAAATATTCTAGGGGCTTATGTTACCTACGAAAGAAAACTTAATGAAAAGATTTCCGGAAAAATCGGAACACGTTACGAGATGACCAGGAGCACTGGGGAGATCTTAGGAAAAACCGGCTTTACCAGAAACTATAATAATCTGCTTCCTTATCTTAATCTAAATTATGCCATTAGTGAAGATCACAACCTCAGCTATACTTTTTCAAGCAGGGTAAGAAGACCGAGATTCTGGGAACTCAATCCGTCAAGAACTTATTTTACTCCGGATAACTATACTCAGAATAACCCGTTCATACTGGCTTCCAAGTTTTATAATCAGGAGATCAATTATATGTTCAAGAATGCTTTCTATGCTAATCTGAGCTTTAATTATGCAGGAGATGCTTCAGGCCAGATCCCGTTACAGGGAACATTAACCCGGCCTGAGAAAGACAGCAACGGAACCGTTATCCTTGATTCCGACGGGAATCCTAAAATGACCACAGCCAAGTTCCTGAGATATATCAGAACCAATTATGGGAACAACAAACAGCTCGGCCTGACGTTGGGTATGAACAAAGCCTGGTTCAAAGAGATCTGGACAACCAACTACTCTGCCAATCTGGTCTATGCCGTATATGCAGGTAAAGTAAGCGAAGATCCTACTTCCACGCCGAACCCGGGACAGGCCGAAATTATTTCCCCCTACATAATCAATATAAAAAATCTCAGTTTCTCGGCACAGCTTAATAACAGCATCCGTCTTTCTTCCAAAAAAGACTGGTTCCTGGGAATCAATTATTTCTTCGCCGGAAAAAGCAAAGCGGAAATCGGAGAAGTAGGTGTAAGACAGAGTCTGGACATTAACGTAAAGAAGATCATGGGGAACTGGACCTTCCTGGCAGAAGTATATGATGCATTTAATCAGAACTTTTATAAGCTCAGGGGAACCCAGCCTGACGGAAGTTATAACAATATGACCAGCTTTGAGTATCCGAGAATTTTCAGTGTAGGTGCTACCTATAATTTTGGTAACCAGAAACTAAAAAAAACCAGGGAGATGAAATCTGCCAATGATGCCGTAAAATCCAGAACGTAAGCGTACAGCCACTCCTAAGATATGCCTTGGATAAAATTCAGGGCCGAAACTCAAATAAAATATATTTATGAAAATTCAAATTCTCATTGCCGCCATATTCTTCAGTGGATTTGCTTTTGCCCAGGAAAAAAAGCAGGATACCGTAAAAACAAAAACCATAGAAGGCGTTACCATGACCAAACAGATTTTTAAAAAGCAAAGCGATCGTTTTGTATATGATGTAGCATCTTCTCCTGTAGCGAAAGGTAACACGACCTTTGATCTTCTGAAGCAAACTCCCCTGCTATCCACCACCGATGATAAGACCTTTAAAATCGTAGGAAAGAACAACGTACTGATTTATATTAACGGCAGAAAAAGCAATATGGATACAGAATCCCTTACCCAGTTCCTGAAAAACACGCCTGCTGAGAACATCCAGAAGATAGAAGTGATTACCGTTCCGGGAAGTGAATTCCAGGTGGAATCTTCAGACGGGATTATCAACATTGTACTGAAAAAGAAGATGAGCAATGGAACCAGCGGAAACATGAGAATGTCCAATACTCAGAATAAATACAATGCCAGCAATGCCAGCTTCTCTGTAAATTACAGAAAAGACAAGCTTGGAATTAACGCTAACTTAAGCGGTGGGGAAAATATCAACCCGCAATCTTATGTCTTGAAAAACGGTATCGGCCAGATACGGAACGAATCCGTAGGAAATATTGATGACCCCAATCAAAACCTTGGAGGCTACCTGAACATGGATTATCAGCTGACCGAAAAAAGCAACCTTGGCCTTTCCTGGAATTCATGGGCCAATAAAAGCTATAATTCCACCATCGATTTACTGAATACCTTAACCATGCCGAATGACAAAGGGGTTCTCGAAACCAGTTATACAAAAACTAAGAACAAGGAAGATGCAAGAAATTATAATAATTCGGTAAACTTAAACTATGAAATAAAACTTGATTCCCTGGGAAGTAAATTCAATGCCAATGCGGCTTATCTTATTTACAAAAGATTTCAGCATTCGGATAACAACACCATGTATTCCGATGTGAAGGGCAGCCCATCCGGTTTTTCACGAACAGGAAAAAAGATCATCCAGAACATTCCGCAAATTGTGAACAACTTTTCAGGAACGGTAGACTATATTCAAAAGTTTAAAAATGATTTCACCTTTTCTGCCGGAGGTAATTTCAATAAAACCAAAACCGACAACGATACCAAAAACTACAATACTGCATACGATTACGACAAAGCAACCGGTAATCTGACAGGTGTTACGACCAACCCGGATTTCAACCATTTTATTTACGATGAAAACATCTATGGGATTTACCTTACTTTCGAGAAGAAATTTTCTGATAAGTTCTCCGGAAAAGTGGGCGCACGCTATGAAATTACCAACAGCCTCGGAACCGCAGACAGCCCGACAAATACCATCCCGGAGCAGCAGTATCAGAGGATTGAAAGAAATTACAATAATTTCCTGCCTTATCTCACCTTCAATTATGCGATCAATGACAAGAATAACATTTCCTATTCATTTTCCAGCAGGATGGGAAGACCCAGCTTCTGGGAACTGAACCCGGTAAGGAATATCATTACCGAAGACAATTACACCCAGAATAACCCTTTCGTAAAGGCCTCTTCAAACTATAACCAGGAGCTGACTTACATGTACAAGAACTCTTATTTCATAATTCTGAACCATACTTATGAAAAAGACCAGATCACCCAGGTGCCTTTACAGAGAGAATATACCGATGACGAAGGAATAAAAAGGGTAAAGCTGGCCTACATCCGGACCAATTTCGGAGACAAACAGGAAATGTCTGCCATGCTTGGAATTCAGAAATCGCTTTTCAAACAGTATCTGACGTTGAATTTCAATGCAGGGATCCAGCATAACATCAACAACGGAACTTTAAATACAGATCCTACGACAGGACAGGTTTTTGACACGTATATCAACAACAGAAAATCCACCAGCCTGGTTATTAACAGCAACAATACCCTGCGCCTCGATAAAAGTAAGACCTGGTTTCTGGGGGTCAACTTCTTCTACGTAGACAAGCAGCAGATCGAACTGGGTGTTCTGAAGAATTTAATGAGCCTCGATTTGAGCATCAAGAAAAACTGGAACGACTGGACCTTTGCCGTGAATGTAAATGATATCCTGAGAACGAATGTCGTAGAAATTGAAGATTACCAAAGCAACGGAAACTACAATTACATTAAAAACGACATGTACCGAAGAAACATCACGGTAAGCCTTACCTATAATTTCGGAAACAAGAAGGTAAAGAAAGTAAGAGAGATCGAAAGTGCTTCGGACGATATTAAAAAGAGAACAAGATAACAATCATTTCTTCATATAACTAATTATTTTTTGTGGTAAACTCGCTGGGAAACCGGTGAGTTTTTTTTATTTTTAAATGTATTAATCTAAAATAAATCTGATGAAAAACCGATTGTTCATTTTTGTAAGCGTCATCGTACTTATGCTTTCAGCTTGCAGGCAGAAAACCATTGATCTGGGAAACAATATTTCGTTCAAAGCAGAACAGGACATTTCCTATGGCAAAGATGCTGCCCAAAAACTGGATCTTTACATTCCGGAAAAGAAATGGGACCATAAGAATATTTTCCTCATCATCCATGGCGGAGGATGGCGCGGCGGAAGAAAATCGCAGCTCAACAGCTTTACCTTCGATCTGATGAAGAAATTTCCCAGTATGGCTTTCGTGAATATGGAATACCGGCTTGCTTCAACGACCCGTTTTGCGCTTCCCGATCAGACCGATGATATAAAAGTGGTTATAAATTTTGTGGAAAAGAAATTAAATATCAAACCGAAATATATTCTTCTCGGAAACAGCGCAGGCGGCCATCTTTCAATGTTTTATGCTTATCATTACGATAAGGAAAAGAAAGTAAGGGCCATTGTAAATATTGTCGGTCCAGCAGACTTGAATGATCCTGGATTCAAAAATTACGACGATTATGCTTTTGTGGAAAAACACCTCATCGATCCTAAACTTGTTGACGGAAAAATTTCGTTGATGGATTTCGGAAGCCCGGTTCACTGGATTACGCCAATCTCTGCTCCCACCCTGTCATATTACGGTACCGCTGATCATGTGGTCCCGGTTTCCCAAAAAAGAATTCTGGATTCGGTTTTGGCCAGAAATAAGGTGTACCATCAATCGTATGAATTTAACGGAGACCATGTGGGATGGGAGCAACAACCTCATGCATCGTTTTTATTGGAGAAGATTAATGATTTCCTGAAAAATTTGGATAAAAAATAAACGCTCTGAAAATTTCAAAGCGTTTTATTGTTAGTTTTTATCTTAAAACTATTTTAACACGAAGTCCACAAAGTTTTTTTGAAGCTTAAATGTTTTCTTAAGTCTCACAAAGGCGTAAACTTAACAAAGGACACAGAGCCTTTCCTCACGAATTTTGCTTAGGCTGATAAGAGGCTATCCTAACTTTTTTATTCTGATTTAAAAATTTCCGATTTTTCCGAAACGCCGTTGGCATTGAAGGCTTCGATCTGGAAATAATAGGGATCGGTACGGTCGGCCCCGGTGAAGAAATATTCATTTTTGCCATAGACCATGATGCTTCCATACAATTTGTCGGGCGATTTTCCCCAGTAGATCACGTATCCGTCGGCATCGGAATTCTGTTGCCATTTCATCCAGATGCTTCTTCTCTCACCGTACTTTTTTGGGTCAGCCCGCAACGGTACAAAATTCTGAACTTTTCCAGGAACAGCTCCGGGTCCTTTTCCAAACACCCTGAATCCGCTTAATGCAAATTTCCCCGTAGGCATTTTCAGGTTTTCCATTTTCAGGAATCTGGCCTGGGCCGGTTTTTCCAGTTCTACGTAATCGTGCGGGACATCCTTTGTATTTTTGCTTTTATCCACCACAACGCTCCATTTTTTACCGTCATTGGAGCCGTAGATTTTATACTGGTGCATTTTTCCGAAAGTTTTCCCCATAAATTCGGCATCCTGGTCCGCATAGTTGATCTGAATGGCATTAATGGTGGAAATCTCTCCCAGATCGGTCTGGAACCATTCTCCTTTATCGCCTGTTCTGGCACTCCAGTAGGTTTTAATATCTTCATCCACCGCATAGTTGGAATGGTATCCTCCCAAGGTCGATGATACCTGAACCGGCTTATTGTAATTCAGCATCATCCAGCCGGCAAACAGTCCTTTTGAAAAATCTTTTCCCTGGGCATATTGCGGAAGATAGGTCGGATAATCGCCATACGCGGTATTGCAGTACATCACGTCATCCTTATCGAATCCTGCGGGCCAGATTCCCAGCCTTCTTTCGAAATTATTTTTTGTGGAAATGAAAATCGTGGAAATATGCCACCAGTTTTTGTAGTTGTCCTCAAAAGTTGCTCCGTGTCCCGCTCCCCGGGCAAAGCCTCCCGGTTTATAGGAAAACGGATTGTGCTGTTGGTATTCAAAACCCTCCAAAGGTTTGTTGCTGACATAGACCCCGTCGGAATATCCGCTGAATTCGGTGGCCGGTGCGCCATATTGCATGTAATATTTTCCGTTGTGTTTCGTCATCCAGGCTCCTTCCACGAAAGGCTGGAGAAAAACGTTGTCGTTGTATTCCCCGAAACGTTCCCAGCCGTGGTCTTCAGGCTTTAATTTAACGATCGGCTTTACAAAACCTTCCGACTGCAGGGTATTGACTTTCACTTCGGTTCCCAGCAAAGGCCATTCGTTACTGGAACCCCAGTAGAGATACAATTTATTTTTGTCTTCATCGTAGTGAAAAGCCGGGTCCCACGCCCCGACTTTCAGCGTATCTACCGCAATTTTCCAGTCGTCTTTGGTCGGATTGGTGCTTTTCCAGATCGGAAAATCCTGTTCCCATGTAGAACCGAAAACGTACAATGTATCTTTCATCGCCCAGACTGCCGGAGCATTCAGGTCATGGATGTACTTGTTATCCCTCAGGAATTTCCTTTTCACGAATTTCCAGTCGAGCATATCGTCGCTGTACCAATACCCTTCCTGATTCGTCGAAAAAAGAAAGAGCTTGTTCTTAAAATTAACGATTACCGGATCGGCCGTTGCCCGATGTTTTCCCTGTTTGGAAAAAACTTCAAACGGCGTATAGCCGTAATCGATATTGATCGGGTTACAAAACGTCTTCTGCTGGGCCTTCGTACCCAACGCGCCGAACAGCATCATGAACATCAGGAAGTACTTCTGCATAATCTATAGTTTCTTATTTCACAAAAATAGGTAAGTTTTTTTAATGGATGTTAGGATTCTAATGTGTTGTGAAGGAAATAGAATTTAAAATTTTATAGGGGAAGATTTTAAACATAAATCCCTCGGAGGTAGCGAGGGATTGAATTGCAAAGAAGATTAAAATATTTGCTTTAATGGGAGTTTAACTATCAAGACAATTTAAATATTTACACAAAATTAAAAGCCCGATTTCCAAAGAAGATCATTAAGATCCAGCTCACTGATATCGAAATCATCAGGGTGCAGAATAAACCCCTCTTTTGTTTTCAATTCCTCTACTGCCTGTTCAGCCTTTTCTTTTGAAGAAAAAACACCGATCATTCTTTCATCATCCAGATACCTATGGATCGTGTAACTATGACTCACGCTGAAAACCGATTCTAAACCTAATTCTTGTACAGATAAATACGTTTCATCTATTATATCGCCTTCTGTAAGATAATCCCTTCCGATTTCTCCCACTACAGAATTAAAACCGTACTCCCAATGCCGTTTATCTACCTCATATTTTGTGATGACAAAACCTTTCGGATAGTTTTTAAATCCAGATAATTCTGATGCAAAACTCTTAACTTGTTCTAATTTTTCTAAATCATCGAAAAAGCCTAGAAGTTTACATGCCGTATGTGATTCGTCAGTATATATGTGTTCTAAAGTGTATAGAAAATATTTCATGATTCATTTTTCTTTTATAATGCAACTTAAATATTAAATTACTCATTTATAATAAATAATTCAAGCTTTTCAGCAAGGATAAAATCAGAATCATCATCTGACCTTTTGTCGTCAGAAGTATCAGGATCAAAACTTATATAAATACAATCATCGGTATGCAACAATTTAAAATTTTCAATAGTATAAAAATTATAAAGATGTGTGTAGTAAAATTTGAATTCTATAATATTGCTGAACAATAAGTTTATTTTTGAATAGTCGCTTTTTCTGGAAAAGCCGCTAATGATAATACTTATTTTTAATTCTCCTGCCTCATCTTTATTGAGATTTATTTCATCTATTTTTGTGCTTATCAATGAATTTTCTTTAATGAAAATTTTGGAGGCCGTTATTGTTATGTTCATGTTTTTTTATAAATATTTAATTGTAGTTTAAAACAGAATCATTAAAAATTAGTTGTTAATATCTCTTCCTTATTCTGTTCATAATCGAAAATAGATACACCACTATTGCTTTTTATCCTAATTTTTAAAGAATCTTTTGGCTTTAATATAGAATCCCCAACTTTAATTTTCTCATCCCATTTTGTATGAATTGATAAACTGTCCTTTCCATAAACGACATATATGGCTCCGTGATTAGTATAGTCTATACTTTTTTTGGTCACTATAGATTTGATAGATTTACTTCTAATTTTTTTTAAAGAACATTCATATCATCAACACTCATTAGGTTATTTTTAAAAAAAATGAAAATAAAAATGCCTACTACTATAAACATTAGCCTAAACATTATTGGCGGATATTTTTTATCAAAACGTATCATTGTTCCAGTATTGTATTTGTTCTTGTCCAAGCCGCACCAAAATCTAATCCGACACCAAAACCTCCACCAGCAGTGGTATAGCCATTGGTATTTTTACCCCAAGCGTCTGGATTGATATGTTGCATAAATGTCATATTTTTATCTGTCGATCCTCCAGTACTAAGTGATGGTCTAAATCCTGCTGAATAAGAATTACCATAGCCACCAAAATCCTTAGTATGAAATAATCTGTAGAGAGATAAAAAATTTTACATTTTATTCTAACCCAAATTTATCTTCGTAGTTAAATTTTTCAATTTTATCGGAACTTTTTATAATCACTTCTAAAGAACCTTTCGGTTTTATTATTGAATCTCCGACAAAAATCTTATCCCACCAGTCTCTGTAGATAATTATGCTATCCTTTTTTCCGTAGATCAAAAATGGTATATTATGGTTATCGTGGTTTATATATTTTCCAGTGATTAATGATTTTATTTCCTTTTCTCTCATTTCATCTAAAAAGCCATCTCCACTTTTTAATGAAAATATACGATCGTACAAAAATATTATTGCAATAATAAGTATTACAACTATTAAAATTCTATTTCTTCTCATTATCTCCAATCTTTAGGTATATCGCTTACAAATCTGGTTTGTGTTCTTGACAGTGAAATGCCAAATGCCGGTCTTTCTTTTGTTAATCCATACGAAAATCCAAAAGTAGAATACCCTCCTGGATATCTTCCCCATTCTTGTTTGCTTAGCAAATTCACGCCATCATGAGCTTGAACTGGGGAAGATCCTCCCCATGAAAAACCACTTCCAAATCCCGCAGTAAAACTATTTCCAAAACCTTTAAAGTCACTGACTTTAAACAATGTTTCTGGGTCTGTATTTTTTATCGTCATGAAATCAGCAGAGAAACCAGAGCTATTTGATATAGAATAGCCATAAGAGTAATAAAACTTTCCTCCCCAAGCCCCTCCATATGAATCTGCAACATAACCAATACTTCCCTGTTATTCCAACCAATCCCAAAATTTTTCGGTTATAAGAAATCTGAGCAGCCAAGCCACTTACACTGGTAACAGACGTAGTAATTGTTCCACCTGAAACCATACTCAATGTTTCACCCCCTTCTGCATGTAAAAGTTCAGTCTTATCATCTCCCGTTTTTACTGTAGCAGAGCCATTGGCTTGTAAGTGATACATTCTATCATACCCATCTGCAGAAGCTCCAATTGTTTTACTCCTGCCTAAACTTGTATAACTTTTGATTTGCTTATCAGTATCTTTCCATTCTATATTTCCTGTCTTATTATTTTGATACCAATCTTTTATTCGTGAGAAAGCCGCTTGTGCTTCTTCACCATACAGTGGATCATTGCCATCCGGGTCAGTAAATCTGACAGGATTATTGATTGCATAGTATATGGACTCCACCTTCTGTATTTTTCAGACATAGCATCTATTACTCCCCATCTCCCAATATCCGGCATATAAAACCTCGATCCATAATCATGCATCCCGGATTCCGTTTGCAGTTCTTTTCCATTATAGCCGTATTTGTAAGCCGGGTTTCCGGCCAGGGCGTTGTAGCCTTCATGCTTCGTCCCGAACGGATAATACTTGTTTTCCTCAAGAACTTCTATGCTGATGGTCTTAATAAAGACATAACAAAATAGCCAAATTAGCAAGTACAGCTATTTCAATTGTAACCTAAAGGATACCATATACCTCTAAAATTAGGAGGTAAAATATTAGGTAAAATGTGATTAGAATCCAAATGTGTTAAATTGATATTTTCAATACATTCTTTAATATTTACTTCTTCATTTCCTTTAAATACTTTTTGTTTTAAAAGCGTTAATGCATCTTCATAACTATATCCTGTAATTCCACAACCTAATTTAAGAGATGGTGGCAATGCAAGTGATTGTTCAAATGTGAACCAAAAACGAATTAATTTATTCATTAGTAATACTTTATTTAATAATTATTGATCTTTATCATGCACAGTAGGTACTATGAATGGTGAGGGATTTATAGTTCTTGGAGTTGTTGTTACTTCTGTTGGTTCAAATCTAAGAACCGGACCTATATGTTCATTTCCATAACCTGGTATTATACCTGTATTGGGATCTATAGATGGTAGTTTGTTTTGTTCAAAGTATTGAATAGAACTAGGAGGAGCAATATAATCAATGTCACTACGAGTACCTGTACCTTTGCCAATAGGCAAGTTTGACCCTACATTTCTTCTATTTCCCTCGGCTGCGCTTCCTACTACTTCCAAAGGTCTTCCTGCTTTATTAACTTCAGATTGTATTTGTCCCATTTCATTCCTAGTTAAATCTCCCACTACGGCAGATTTACTATTATTTCCACCTGCCTTATGAGTAATTATTCCAATAGAAACAATTGTACTTAAAGATCCTAAAGCTCTAGGATCTCCTTTAATTGCTTTGCTTCCAATTTCAACTAAACTTTTTGCTCCACTTGTTTCATAGACAGATTTTCCATATTGGCTTACAGCAGCAGATGCACCTCCTTTTTGATAAGCATTATATACTTTTCCTATTTGTCTAATTCCTCCTGCAACATTAGAATATCCGCTTGTCACCGCTCCTAAAACTAAACTACTTCCTGTAGACCAAGCTCCTTTTCTGTATTCATTTAGCCAACTTAATTGTTTTTTACAACATTGTTCTGCTTCTCTACCATCCGGATCTATAAAAATAATCGGATTATCTAATCCATAAGTATAAGTAGAAAATCTTCTAGATTTCTCCGCCAGCGGATCCACCACGCCCCATCTCCCAATATCCGCCATATAAAACCTCGCCCCATAATCATGCATCCCGGATTCAGTTTGCAGTTCTTTTCCGTTATAGCCGTATTTGTAAGCCGGGTTTCCGGCCAGGACGTTATAACCTTCATGCTTCATCCCAATAGGATTATTCAGTCCCACTATTTCTCTTGTTCTCCAATAGTCGATACAATTCAACTGGTCTTCTCGATATCTAAAGATACTCGCGGAACTCTCCAGCACGGAGAGTTCTTTATTCAAAGAATACTATAATTTACAAATATTTGTATTTATATTACCCAATTTTAATCAATTAACCTTATAAGCTCACCTAAATACAAAGATTTATTACTGAGATTACAATCTGACGGAATATTTATAATATATTCGCTTTTACTTTTTAATTTCCCTCTTTGCAAAACTATTGCTGTGTTTTCTACACCATCATAATTTTTTATAAAATCAGCTATTGGAAGATTATCCTTGTCAACAACATATAGAGTATCATTATTATATATATTTTTTACAACATAAAAATTTGATTCTTTTTCATTTGATGCTGAATAATAAGATAATAATTCAATATAAATATTATCTTGAGGTTGAGTTAATTGAGAAAATCTAATTTTTCTCTCAGTTAATGATGCTTTTTCTGTACAGGAAAAACATATTATTACTAATACTAAAACTAATTTTTTCATCTTTCGTATATAGGATTAATTTTTCTACTATTTAATTTCCCTGTCTTATATAGTCTATACATTCTATTCATTTGATCAACGGTTAAACCAGTAGGTTTCCGTATAGTTCCTTGTATCATAAAATTACTTTTAAGGGTTGAAAATGTTTCAGGTAAATCAAACCAAGTTTCTTTTGTTGCCATAGAAGGATGCTGTAATCCTGCAGTATGGCCAACTTCATGAGGCATAGTCTTATTATTTGTACCATTAATCATATCGTTCACATATTTCTCATTTACTGATATTTCCTTTCCGTTCATTTCACTCGCCGCAATTTCAGTTTTTCCATCGTTAAAAGCATCATGGAATTCTTTTGAACTTGAATTTTTTATTTCTATCAGGGTATCGGTACTCTTAAGATCTTCTTTATCATCAATAGCTCTAATATTTATGTTTGCAGAAACTGTAATATTTGGATTATTTCCAATATTATTAAAGATCTTTTCAGTTTGTGATTGGACAGCACTGGCAAATTTCTTCATATCAATTTTTCTATTTGAAGAACTATTTAATACGGCTCCTGTAAATGTTATTTGATAGTGAGTTGTATTTGTCTTTTTATCATAACTTTCAGTAATAGTCCAGTCTCTACCATCCGGATCAATCATCATGATAGGATTATTGGCAGCGTACATCATGGGGTTTAAACCTGGATGCTTTTCCGCCAGCGGATCCACAACACCCCATCTCCCAATATCCGCCATATAAAACCTCGCGCCATAGTCATGCATCCCGGATTCCGTTTGCAGCTCTTTTCCATTATAGCCGTATTTGTAAGCCGGGTTTCCAGCTGGGACATTATAGCCTGCTTCATCCCAAACGGATAATGATTGCTTTCTTCAAGAACTTCTATGCTGCTGCCATTGTTAAAAAACTGAGGCGTATATTTCAGAAGTAATTTTTGAAGATATAATGGAACTTTCGCGCCATATATATACAATAGTTTTTTTATCTAATTATGGACTATAAATCAGGGATATTAAATGCTTTAACATTTGATGAATTATGTATTTTTAAGATATTCAATTGATTTATACATTTTATAAATTCTTTCTTTTTATCTTCCTTAAAGTAAGGCAGCCCTTCAATACCATTTTTAATATTACTATACTTTACTGGTAAATTATAAACCCTAACTCCTTCTCCTCCAAAGTAATAGCTTCGAGCATAGATAATTGATTTTGGTGTATATTGATCTATTGCCAAGCATCTTTTAAAAGAATCAACTTTATCTTGAATAACCAACTCATACCTAAAATATTCATCAACATAATTATTTCTAAAATCGTCTATAGAAAGTTTTTTTGTAAAGAAAACAAATTTATTTTTCTCCTTTACCTTAGTATAAGAAAGACTGTCCTGTCGTAATTTATAAGGGCTATTAGTAACCTCAAAAATATTTTTATTATCGATAATAAAAATTCCATTGTAAAAACCTTCTTCATCGTTGAAACCATCTTCTATATAAATATGAGAATATTTTTTATCAGGATTTATATTGCACGATTTTGTACCTAAAAGTCTGTATTTTGAGATTGCACTTTTTATTCCTTTAAGTTCAGTAGAATCCACATCACCAAAAGGAACATAATTATTATTCAGCAGATAGTTATTTAATTGTCTAATGGATTTCTTTTCTTGAGCAAAGCATGAACAGAATAAAATTAAGTTCAACAATAAGAAAAAATTTTTCATAAAATAATTTTGAAATTACTAATTCCCTCTACTTTTAAACTTTTGTAAATAAAAGACAGCTGCTGCACCGTGATAATTATATTTATTTTGCAATATATTATTATTTACTTTCAGGACACTGGCAGCATTTGGAATCATTACCAGATGTTGTCCAGCTACCTTTTCCCCTTTGATGGATTTAAATCAACAATATTGCTTATGCCATGTCTTACTTGTGAACCACCGCTGGTATAATTAAAATTTATATCTCTATTTTTCCTACCTTGGTCAAAATACCCAATCATTATATTTCCTATAGAAGTATTTTTATCTAAGTGATTTAATCCTACTACAGTATCAAGAACATAATTTAATAATTGTGGATGTTTACTCAAGCAGGGCCTATTGATTTGATTACCAACATTCATAATGGTCTTCCCATTTTTTACTGGCAATTATTTTCGCTTTATCAAATTTAAAATAATACTTGGTAATTGACCCACAATATTTTGGAGTTCCTATGAAAAAAGGTACAACATCTATTCTTAATTGATTATCTTTAATTTCAGAAAATATTGCAGCATTTAACGGTCCATTGGGATTTTCTTTGTATTGTACAATATTTTTAAATACAGTATTGAACTGTTTATTTAATTCCCAATTATTGTTTAGATATTGATTGGATAATTCTTTAAGTTCCTTACTTTTTCTTAATGGCTTTACCTCTTGCTTCTCAGATAAAATATTTTTATAAATATTTCCGTAATCTTTATTATCTAAGGGGTTAGAATATACTGAGTCATAAATATATACTCCAGAAATATCTTTTCCAAACTCTTGTATAGAAGCTTCCTTACTAAAAAAATCTTTGCTTATAAATTTATATGCTTCATCATATCGTGTTTTCGAGAGAGAATTACAACTAATAGATGCTAATATAATTGTTAAATATTTAAGTATTTTATGTGTCTTCATTTAAACTTGTTATAAGGGGTTTTAATAAATAAATCTTTTTTAGGATTAACCTTAGATGGTCCTATAGATTTCGCTTCACTACTGAATGGATGAAAGTTCACTCCTCCCTCATCTAATGGAGAATAAGATCTTCTTTGGCCAAACGGTAATGTAAAGTTTCCAGAAGCATCTAATTCAGTTCTAATAATATTCATCTTTTTGACATTATCTCCTTGCACACCATATATGGATGAAGCTGGATATTCTTTTCCATCACTGCCAACAATTCCGTCTATTAGGTTATTATATTTATGACTCACTTCGTGGAGAGTAACCATTCCGTATCCCATAGTTAAAGGATTTAGAGCCTCACTTGTTCCAGCTATAAAATTATCTATCTGATCAGTATTAATATTCAAATCATAAACATGTGTATAACCTGCTTTTCCATCTATTGTTTCTCCTCGACCTTGAATTTCTTGTATAGAAGACCCCCTGGTATTATCAGAATTAACGTGATAATCAGTTCGATGATTATCAATAGCCCCTTTTAACATATTACGAGCGGTTTCGCTTCCTCCCATATTGGATGTCTCAGTGTAAGAAAGTTTACCATTGCTTCCGACAGACAATTTTAATCCTGTCTCTTTTTCTAAATCACTTACAATTTTATTTTGTGTATCAGCCGAAATACTTTTTCCAAATGTTATGTCATAATTCTGCATTCCATCCGGATCAATAAACCTAATTGGATTATTAAAAGCATAATTATATGGACTATGCCTTCTCATTTGCTCCGCCAGCGGGTCCACGACACCCCATCTCCCAATATCCGCCATATAAAACCTCGCGCCATAGTCATGCATCCCGGATTCCGTTTGCAGCTCTTTTCCATTATAGCCGTATTTGTAAGCCGGGTTTCCGGCCAGGACGTTATAGCCTTCATGCTTCATCCCGAACGGATAATAATTGTTTTCCTCAAGAACTTCTATGCTGCTGCCATTATTGAAATAACTTAGCCTTACATTTCCAAGATGGTCCGTGTAATTGTAAATATACTTATTATTTTCAAAATTGTAATAGCCTTCCGCAGTAAAAATAAACTTTAACGCCAAGGCGGTTGTCTGCCCTTTTAAGCTTTCACCGGATTCGTATTGAAAACCGTCCAGATACTCGGTTGTTTTTGTTTTAAGCTGGGTAACTGTTCCTAACGGATTAAAAGGTGCATAGTTGTAGGTCTTTCTAAGCTTGATTCCGTCTGCACGGTACAGGTAAGAAGTGTTTTCACGTTTTACGCCTAAACGGGTATATAAACCTTTGTAAAAAATAATGTTGGAAGGAAGGTTAAGATAATTGTAGGTTATGTTCAGAATTCCTTTGTCCTGATAATGATTGATATTGGCATTATTGTCATACTCTATCTGGGTCCCAGACGTATCGGGATACCCCCGATAATCAGTAGATGAATCCGTTACGGTATTCAGCCTGTTTCCGGTATAGGTATATGCTAAAATATCGATGATGCCGGCAAAATTACCCTGGTCAACATAAGCAGATCTTTTCAGATTGGTAATGTTTCCGTTCAGGTCATAATCCATTTTTTCAAAATATTCCTTTGCGGAAGGGTTGATATCTTTCTGATAAAATCCTGCAAGCAGCCTGTTGAGGCCATCATACACATAACCGTATCTTCTTAAATGATCGCCGGGAACCGTGGAGGTTTTCCATACTGTTTCAGCAATATTCCCATTGAATTTAGGCTTTACTTTCAGGCTGGAGAAATCAAGATTAGGGGTTTCCATACCTTCCACCACCGTATAGTTGATCTTATATCCGAAAAGGTCGCTTCCCAAGTTCTGAGGATCGTTAATTTGGGTCATCCAGCCGCGGATGTTGTAAGCATAATCTATATTTTGCAACGAAGCGGAAACGGAAACTTCTCCCACTTTTTTACTGGTAATCTGCGACAGGTCGTTATACGTATTCTGTGTCAGGATCTCTTCAGGGTTACTGTCCACCTGATGTTTATGGACTAGTAACCTGTTCTGGGCATCATACTGGAAATTCTCTGTAATTACTTTTTCCGTATCGGAAGAAAGCCTTTTATGACGGGTAACGGTTTGCTGGGCCACACCGGAAAAATCAAAAAGAGATTCTGTTTTGGTATATCCGCCCAGGTGGTTAAAAGAATAGATTCCGACGGCTCTTCCTCTTTTATCATACCAGCTGTAATTTTTCGTCCAGTTATTATTTTCAATATTTTTCACAAAAGAAGCTAATGGAAGACTTTTGGTAGTAATTCCTGAAGCAGCCGTATCTGTAATAACCTCCTGTGCCAGGATCTGTGTTGGTAATGCAGGAGCTCCTGAAGGATATGTATCGTAGTAATTGACACTTAAAACCGTCATTCCCGTGGTAGGAAAAGCATTTTTCGTATAATAGACCTCCATTCCGTTCAGCGTAAAAGGAGTGCTGCTTCTTGCTTCCATGTTTTCGGAATTGGAAGTCATGTTATTAATTTCCGTTTGTAAGGCCGCTCTTCCCGCCGTACTGGCAAAAAACCCGGTATAGACCACTCTTCCGAACTGATCATACTTCGTAAACATCCATCCCGGTGTATTAAAACTATTGGAAGCCGTTCCGAGATTAGGATCCTGCGAAAGCACAAGACGGTCCTGGCGGTCATAAACCATGTATTCCCAGCCTTTACCCGGAAGCTTTTTTTCCACCAGCCTGTTCCGTTCGTCGTATTTGTACTGGTAACAGAGCTGGTCCAAGATAGTTTGATTTACCGCTCCTGAAACGGAAGCTAACGGAGGAATCACATAAGCCAGCTGGTTGTATTCATTATAAACATAATAAGTGTCGGCCTTTTCCGCGGCACTCAACATTTTTCTTATCAGGATGGTTTGACCCTCTTTATTTTTAAATTCAATGCTTGTATTTCCATCTTCATCGGTAGCCGTATTCTTATAGAGCTGGTTTTCTCCATAGGTTCCGGAAAGGCTAATGGAGGATTGTAAGGTAGAATAACTATAAGTCGCCGTATATTTATTGACATCACCTCCGTTGACCTCATATTCCAATCCTACCGGATGCTGTTGCCAGTCTGATCCCGGCTGCACCTGGCTAAGCACCCTGTTTAAGGGAGAAGCTTCCATATTGTTACGCGAAAATGGGAAATTATCATTGTAATAGGTTTGTGCAGCACTGCCCACCCCGGACTGGATGGCTCCGTTTGAAGTTGCCATCGGTGCCGGAAGCCAGCTCTCGGTCTGCCTGCCGAACGGGTCATACGGAATTTGGGTCACCAGGTCTTTGCCTGATGGGGATGCTTTCACATTGACCACCTGGCTTGGCCTTCCCAAGCCATCGAAATACTGTACCGTTTCGGCAATTTTGGGCGTCCCGGGAAGTGAAGGGTCCGATAAATTGGTTTTGGTATAGATATAGTTTTCTCCGCTGCTGGGATTGGCCTGTGCAGAGAGGAAGCCCGATGCTGCAAACAGCATCCAGACAGGAATGATTCTTTTTTTCATGGATCCGGTTTTATGGTTTATAGTGGTAGTTGGTCGTTTTGATCGTTTTCTTTGTATTTCCTTCCATGATGTATACTTCTTTCAGCCTGCCGAAGGCATCATAATCGTAGTATTCGGTCTGGCCGTTTTCATTCATGATGCTGGTCTGCGTTTTATAGAAAGGATCGTAAGTATAGGTTTTCATCCTTGCATCAACCGGGTATACCCGAACCTCATCAATATAGGTATAATTTGACCCGATGCTGTAGTTTTGTGAGCTTCCCAGGGTAACGGTATTTTCCACATACTGCCAAGGCGAAGAGGCACCTGATTTGCCCCAATAGGAAACAATCACCTTATCATATCCAAGGGCAGCCGGAGGCAGATTAACTATATACGCTCCGGTGTGGGAAACCTTTCCGGTCATCGCATAAGCGGAACTAATATCGACACTTTCTTCTTCAAAACTTGTATGGAACGGAACAGAAGCTTCAACAGCATTGTATACCGTGAAGTTAAAATTGTTTTCAATCTGTCCCTGGTATCCGTTGTATCCGATATTGGTCAGCTTTACTTTATACGTTCCCGGCTTTAGATGTACCGAAGGCGAAGTATAGGTATAAAAGTTTCCTGACACCGGAGTGGTATCGGTAAAAGATACGGTACCACTGCTGTTATTCATATTTTGAAAACTCGTCTGGTACATCACCGAGTAATTTTCCGGATAGCGCTCGTAGATCCGGTCTATTTTATAGTCTTTTTCTTCCGTAATGGTAAAAGTTCCCAATTCCTGATTGATATTTCCTGGAGGAATCTGCAGCCCGGAATAAGACACATTCAGATCATTGTTAATTGTTTCCGATACATATTTTGCATTTTCCACAGCGGCAATCGGTAAGGTTTTGTTGTATCCCCACAGATACGTCAGCGGGTTGCCGACTTCTTTTTTTACCGTCAGAGGATTGGCTTTGCTGTCATAAGAAAGATAGCGGATCCTGTTTTCCAGCGGACTTGCCGCATCCATCTGCGCTTTTACGATTTCCGGCTCGATGATGTTGTTTCCCCAATCTTTGTAGGAGGTCTGGGTTTTTTGGAGCTGTTTATTCAAAGTGGTATTGCTTAAGGTCTGCTCTATCACCGGCGATAAAATATGCTTAGTAAGCATTGACGAATAAGGCTGGGATGATGAGAAGTCATAAGGATACTTATACTGAGTAAGTAGGTTTTCACCTCTGCTGTTGATTGTAGTTGTTTCTTTAATCTTTAAATTATGCTGATTGTAAACATAATGTATGGAATCTGTTACAAATTTATTTGGATTCAATCGGTCGTAGGTTTTTCTGACAGAGGATTCTAATAATATAGCTTCCTGGATTGCCTTTGTATCGATAGCGGCTATAGAGTTTCTGTAGTTTATTGCGCCCTCCATACAATTACCGGCAAGATGGCACGTAGTTGCCGGTGCAGTACAGGAGCAGCAAGCAACAGGACCATTTGCTGATATACTTGAGTAAAGAGATAAAAATGCATCAAGTGTTCTATATAAGACACCATGCGAAAATTTAATACCCGTTGTAAATGTGTTCTTAAAATAAGAATTGTAGTGATTAATTTCCTGGTATAGTATTTTATCAGTGCTATCATAAACATTTTTCTTAATATTTATAGGATTGAAATTACCATGGTCGTAATGATAAGGATGATAATTAAATGCTGCCTCCCACTGATAAGGATGATCATTATTTTCATAGTCAGATGGCGAATATGGCTCTCCATAATAGTAAATTGTCTTTCCTGCATTATTAGTAGCGGTTCCCAAATATTCAGTAACCTCCGTATACATAATTGGTAATCCTGGAGCTACATCCATTAATATTATTGGATTAGAATATACCATATCATCATTGTACTTTACCCAACAAGGATCCTTCTGTGTCTGACCCATTTCAGTTGGTGGTGGAAAATCTACCCGATCAAAAAATCCTTGATCGGTACGGAAATATTTAGATTGTGGTGCGTTATATCTTGGGTTTGCATATGTATAAGATTTTATTTCAGGATTAGAATCATTTTCACTTCTGAAATTGGAAATTTTATCTACTCTGAATCCTCCCAAGAATCCTTTTTTTTGCCAGTCGTATTCTCTATATGGATAAAGATTGTCTGAAAAAAATCTGCTGAATTCAAATACTGTTTTACCTCCGGTAGGATATTTTATCTCCTGAAGCATACACGCCGATGCCAATCCATTTAGTTGGTCCGCATCTCGATTGGCTCCATAAATATTCTGGTCTGAATTTGAAAATCTAATATAGTCTACAGGAATATTGGTAGTCTTATTATTTCCGTTGCTATACCCCCAAAAATCTTCATTAAACTTCATTTGATTCATTTTTTGAGGGTATGGCGGCAACATAGTTGATTCATTATACTTGAATGAATATTTTTCAATCTCAGTATTTCCTGGAGAATAGATTGTCAGATAATCCAAGCCCAGTCTTCGGTCCTCATTTGCCGTTCCAAAATACTTTTCGTAAAACTGTATCTTTCGGTTAATTACATTAGGACTCATTTTAGACGATATGGAAATAGTCTTTAACCGCTTCATCCCGTTAAAGTCATTCCTGTTGTCATATGTAAAAGTGATGGTTTCCTGATCCGTCTCTATAGAATTGAGAAAAGGAGTAGAATATTCAGTTCCTGGAGTACTTTGATAATACATATCACCCCCTAATTCAGGTGTGCATGGCATTGTCCAGTAATTCTGCACCCTACCTCTATAAATACAACTCGTTTGTCCGATTCCGGATACATTATTGACTGGCGTGTAATTAAAAGTGATTTTATCCGTCCCGTCAGCAGAAATAATTTTCGTCACATACCATTCGGATGAATTATCATTAACAGTATATGGAGTAAATGTGAATATATTTCCGTTTTCATCTGTAATTTCAAAAGTTTGATTTTGAGTTGCAGAGTTATTTTGGATATACCCAAAATTCCGTTTAATTTTTATAGGACGATAGGGCAAGGTTACTACACTGTTCTCATTTTCATTAAAAACTGAATAGTCATATACAAATACTCCCGATTCACCGCCTGGAAGCTTGTAGAAATATCGATCACTCATTGCATCTTGTTCATCAATAAAGGTTGTTGTCATAAACGTCTCAAAATCTAAAGCCCCTTTAAGATTACCACTGCTACACTCGTAATCTAAATAATGATCTTCTAAATCCTGCAACACTTCTGCTGAATTGTTGTACTTTCTTACTGTACTCTTAGCCTCATCCCTTCTTCCGTTGGTTGTACGTGAAATAAGCCCTTTTCCATTAAATACCCATCCCAAGCCAACTTCAGATGCAATGTCATTCACTTTAATACCGGATGCATGGTAAGAAATCGATAGAGGAAGGGTAAGTTTTTTGCCTTTTATAGTGTATAAAGGAATATCGATATTGGGTACCCCAGTACTAAAATCTACCGGTATTTCTCCATACCTCATAAAGTTCTGCGCCTGAGGGGATGCCGGAATAATTTGAGGAAGTTGGTAATTCTGAGAGCTTTGTCCATTGGTGACAATACTTATTAGTAGAAGCAAAACTTTAAATAAATTTGCCAGATAATTTTTTCTCATGGTTATTTCTTAATTAATTTAGTACTCGCCGTTTTTCCATTATCCGTTTTCACCGATACCAGGTAAGCTCCCTGAACAAGAGGCTGCGTGTTGATCTTGGTTACTTTATTTTTTGTCTTGATACTCTGAAGCTGTCTTCCGCCCATATCATACATTACAATATCAGCTTCTTTGAAATCGAAGCCAATTTCGACATAAGCATAATCTGACACAGGATTCGGATAAATCTTGATATCTTTCTTCTCAATCAGCTGATCGATCTGTTTATCGCCAAGCTTTACGATCTTCCAGTTTTCCTTACCAAGTTCTTCAGCGCTGGTTCCGGCAAGGATAATCGAGCCGTCGCGGTTCAGCTTAATATCCGAAAGCCGCTCTTCTTTTTTCCGTGACTCTCCTTTTACATGCTTCCGCCATTGTTCGTTGCCATTCTGGTCCAGATAGAGCATCCAGAAGGTTTCATCATCGGTTTCTACTTTTCCTTCCGCCTGTGTGTAACCACCAAGCAAATATCCTTTTGCTGAGTGATCATCGGAATTCAACAGAACGCTCATTCCCATCAACATATCCCTGTTCTTGAAATTGTAGGATTTCTGCCAGATTTCTTCTCCTTTCAAATTTGTAGCGATCAACCATAGATCAGTACCTTCTTCAATGCCTACGGTTTTATTTCCTGATTTTTCAGACCTGGATTCGCCGCCGATCAGGAAACCGGTGGAAGTCATCGCGAGGGTCCTTAAATGGTCATCTCCCTTTCCGCCGAAATTTTTTTCCCATTCTACCTTGTTTTCTCTAGAAAGTTTTACCACCCAAAAATCTCCTTCACCATAGTTTTCGGTTCGCTTCGAGCCACCTTCACCGCTTCTTGAATAGATCCCTAGCAATACTCCGCCATCTACAGTTGGGATCATCTTCTGCACCTCATCCAATCCTTTACCTCCTAAAGTAATCTTAGACACCACCTTCCCGTTTTTATCCAATCTTACGATTAAAACATCTTTTGAACCGTAATTCTTCTCTGTTCCCTGAGCAGAACCTGAAGCTATGTTACCTGCTACAAAAAAACCGAAATCTGTGGTCTGTACAGCAGCCCGCGCTTCTTCATCGGCTGCTCCACCAATGGTCCTCTGCCAGAGCTCATCGCCAAATTCGTTGATGCGGATAAGCCAGAGGTCCGAACCGCCTTTTGAATCCTCTTTTTTATCTAATCCTTTATTACTCCATGAAGTGCCTGCGAGAAGAAAACCTCCCTCCTGGGTATTTACCGTTGCGGCGAGATAATCGTGATTTTTACCGGAAAATTTCTTTTCCCAAATTTCTTCTCCGCTTTGGTTCAGCTTTATTACCTTGTAATCGTAGCCGTAATTTTCTCCCGTTTGCGGATCTGCAACTGGCCGGATTGAACTTCCGGTTATTAAATACTGATTATCGATGGTTGAGGTTACCTGAGATAGAAAATTCTGCGTCGGGGATGGGATGTCTTTCTGCCAAACCACTTCCTGGGCAAAAAATCCTGAAATCGTGTACATGGTAAGTACACTGACAAAGATTTTTTTCATGTTTTATATTTAAGTGTGTTATTAATTTTTAAAATCAGGAAGACTCAGTCGCGGTAATTTATTATAATTGAAGTATTACTTTCTTCAAATGCAACCATGCGGCATGAAGCGCATGTTGATCAATAAACGGTACTTTGTCTATCATGATTGGTTTTTCTGCACTAAATATAATAAATAAATCCAATGCGAATGAAAAATTTACATATCATTGATTTTTAGATATTGTACCAATCTCAAAATATACTAAAATTACAAACTTTAAACCTTACACTATTCAATTTACGATTGAGATACAACACCGATAAAATATGTTTTCCCATTTCCTGAAAGCATTTTTAGAATAGTATTCTCTGAAATACATACGATAAAAGTAATATAAATGCAAAATATTAAATGATGGTAAAAACATAACCATACATCCATACTTCTCATAAAAAGACATACATTCATTTGAAATTTTGTTCCTGTCATATGAAAATTCCGGAGCCCAATCAGTCAATTCTGATCAGATTCCGGAATTTTTATCGTTCAGGTAAAACCTGCATATTAAAACCTTAGTATTATTTTTTCGGCAGGAAAACCTCAGCCAGCATACAGCGTGCGCTTCCGCCGCCATTCACTTCGATGGTATTCAGGTCCGAGTGGATGATTTCGCAGTATTTTTCGATAGTGGCGATCTGGTCTTTTGCCAAAGATTTATAGGCTGTTTCGCTCATTACCAAAAATTTCTGCCCGTCTTTGTTCTGTACTTGCAGCATATTGCCCGCAAACTGCTGCATCTGGTCTTCGGAAATTTCGATGATTTCTTTTCCTGAATTTTTAATGGTTTCAATCACTTTGCTTCTTTCCAGCTCATTATCGATACATTCCAGGCAGATGACAACAAACTGATCCGCCACACACATCATGACATTGGTATGATAGATCGGCAGCCTTTCTTCCCCTACAGTCTGAAATGAATGAAATACCACCGGTGTAAAACCATACTTTTCACAGAATTCCCTGAAAAGGTTTTCATCCAGCCTCAGGGAGACCGAACCATAAGCGATTTTATGATCATGGTCGAAAATCATGCTGCCGGTACCTTCCAGGAAATGTCCCTGGGTTTCAGGTAAAGACCAGTCGTCGATTTCAGCGACTTCAAATCCCTGTTTTTTAATCGTTTCAATAATGTCTTCCCTTCTTTCGACTCTCCTGTTGGAGGCGAACATTGGATACAATACTACTTTTCCGTCCCGGTGGAAGCTCACCCAGTTGTTCGGGAAGATAGAATCCGGCGTATGCGGGTCCAGGGTATCTTTTATGGTGATGACATTGATGCCTTTGCTTCTCAGTTTTTCAACGAACATTTTAAATTCCGACAATGCCTTAAACTGGATGTCAAAACCTTTCTGCTCAGTCTGGAAATAATTGTTTTTTGCGGTTTCTTCGTTAAAGCCAAATGCAATGGGCTCTATCATAAGTACGGTATCTGTAGTCTGCATAGTTTGGGTTTTAGGGTTGTTGAGTTTTAATGTTTTAGTGTTTTAGTGTTTTAGTGTTTTAGTGTTTTAGTGCAAATTTACTTTTTATAGGTTTATCGTATGAAATGAGAACCTTATAAAATTTAATTGCCGATCTGATTATATTTTTAACTGAAATCGGAAAAAACATCAATCATCCTCTCAATTAACTCTTTAACTCCAAGCCTCTCACTCTCAAACGCTCCAACACTTCCACTCACAAGCCTCTATTGCTTATTGAAATGTATTTTTTGTTTTATTAATGAAATGTGCACCAATTTTTTGATTGAATCATCATATTCACCAACATTCCGATTATTTGATTGTAATGATTATTTAATATTCTAAACTGTTATTCGTTAATATATTGACAGGCTAATGCAAATTGGAGCCATGTCTGAGTTTCTCGGGCTTGTCCTTCGGAATCTGTGAGTTTGGCAATAAAAGATTTTTCATACTTTCTTTTGCCCCACGCCTCACTTATGTTCGCTGCAACCGAACATGAGGATCTTCTGATCTGGTCTGTCAGAGAGTAGATTTCTTCTTTGGGAAACGTTTTTGAAATCCCATAGATCTTCATGGCAGCTTCAAAAGATTTCAGATAGACCTTCAGATCCTGATGGAATTTAATTGTTGACATCTTTGTATTTTTAACTAAAATAGAAAAAATATCAATAACTTTTTCACCAATCCGATAACAACAGAAACCCTTACTCTATTACTCTTAAACTCTTCCACGCTCCGGCGCACTCTCACACTTTCAAACCTGCTTATTCCCTCACCAATGGCATGGTAGAACACCTCAGCAATCCGCCCATCTTGGAAATTTCGCGGTACGGGATTTCTTCGACGATCATTCCCCATTCGTTACGGAGATGACTGTTCATTCTGGTGAATGTTGTGTCTGAAACCACAATTTCCGGGGAGATGGAAAAAATATTCGGGTTCATTTCAAACATTTCCTCAGCTGTTACATGGAAGCAGTTTTCTTCGCCGAAAATATCGATGATCAGACGGTAATCGCTTTCGTCCACAAATCCTTCTTTGTAAATGATGCACTTATCTGTTCCGACAGGATTAAAGGTGCAGTCCAGATGCAGGATGCCTTCATACGGAATCTTGTCGTTCTTTTTTAATTCCAGATCGATGATTCTTTTTTTAGGGAAATATTCCTTCAGGATTTCAATGGCATATTCGTTGGTTCTTGCCGTTTTATAATTTCGGTAATCTTCGCTAAAACAGGTTCCGATAAACAAAAAGTCATCCCATACGATCACGTCACCACCTTCAATGTGAGCTGTTTCCGGAAGGTTGATGATTTTTCTCCATGCTACTTTTTCAAAAACTGTTTTGTAAGCTTCCTGTTCGTCCGCACGGTCTGCAATGACGTTGGAGATAATCATTTTATCATCAATCACGAAGGCCACATCCCTTGCGAAAACCTGGTTGTAATCTTCAATAATATCCGGTCGAAGCACTTCTACATCATATTTCTTTAAGACCGTCTCAAAAGCGTCCATTTCTTTGATGATCTCCGATTCCTTCGGATACAGATTGTTTTCAATGGAATAATATGATTTAGCGTCATAACTTTCCAGCAGTGTAGGAACCGGTCCCATGGACTTGGGCTGCCCTAAAACCACTGATTTCAGCCTGCCTGTTTCGTTTTTTATATTTAGTTTCATAAAGAATTATGCAATGCTACAAATATAAGTAAAGGGCTGAATCTGGAAAACTTTCGGGCCTGTTTTAGCGGATTACAGAGAGATAATTCTACCATTGTCTGCGATACCAGTTTTTTATTGATGCCATATCAAATATCTTTATATTTTATCTCTGTAGGAAGTACTTTTCACAGATATTTTTTTAATGCCTTATTTTTTTATGATTTTTTGACTGAAATTCAATTTAAATTCATACTTTAGTGATATATTATTTGTGTTAAATAACTCAACATCAATCATTAAACCCATTTATTATGAAAACAAAGAATGCTGTGCTTAAAAATGCACAAAAACTTGGAAGGGATCAGCAAAAAAACATTATCGGAGGTGCTTCTGCAGCAAGACGCTGCTGTGAGTGGAATGATACCACAGGAGCCTGTACCATCTGGGTATGCGACCGTTGCCAATGTCCTTAATCAACGTGAATCTGAAGTATAAAACATGTTAAAAGCCGGAAAACGGAAGTTGGATGTGAGAAGTTTTTTCTACTAAGAGGCCAATTAGCTTTGATATCAAATGATATTCAGTTAAAGGTAAATCTATTTACATGTCTGATTACCTTCCTGCTTTTTTATTTTGTCAGATTACTGATAACAAATCAATGCTCTCAAAATTACTTTAGTCAAATTAAAAACCTGTCACTTACGGCAGGTTCTTTTTTTTCACTTTACGGTCTTTGAAATATCTTTTTGATAGAGAAATTACTGCAATAACATTACAGATCAGCTGAGCAGGAACAAAGGTTCTTCGGAACAGCATGCTGAAGTCATTGGCTTCCTTGTAGATGAATGGTACCCACCGTTCTTCGGTTTCGTAAGCGTACAGATAATATACGGTAGATGCTCTGAATATCAGAAGCAATACGGAGACGAACAGCAATGTGGAAACCGACTGTTTTGTGGAAATAAGAATGATAAAACTGAACGCACAGATAAAGCAGATGATCATTTCCATCTGGTAAAAGATCACATTCACCAGTCCATAAGTCGGATGATCATCTTTTGGCTTGGTATGCAGCATTTCCAGGAAATCGAAGGTTTCGATCAGAAAAATCAGTCCGTAAAGAATATACAGGACAATAAGAATTCGTATCATATTTTTTGCCGGGTATTGCGGTGTATTTTCCATACTTTAAATTACGAAAATTCCGCACAATAAAAAATCCCGAAGCAGAAACTCCGGGATTTTTATATAAGTTGAGATATTGCTTATCTGTTTACCATATCGATGTAGTCTCTTTTCTGAGCTCCCTGATATACCTGTCTCGGTCTTCCGATCGGGTCTCCTTTCATTCTCATTTCTTTCCACTGAGAGATCCATCCTGGAAGTCTTCCCAATGCAAACATTACGGTGAACATTTCGGTAGGAATTCCTAATGCTCTGTAAATGATTCCTGAATAGAAATCTACGTTCGGATATAGCTTTCTTTCTACGAAGTATTCGTCTTCCAAAGCTACTCTCTCCAACTGCATGGCGATATCCAATGCTTTGTCCTGAATACCCAATGCATTTAGGATATCATCAGCTGCTTTTTTAATGATCTTC
Organism: uncultured Chryseobacterium sp.; assembly: GCA_913774355.1. Lineage (GTDB taxonomy): Bacteria > Bacteroidota > Bacteroidia > Flavobacteriales > Weeksellaceae > Chryseobacterium. The sequence goes on from CAJYGB010000033.1 coordinate 159,810, forward strand.
GCTCTAGGGTCGAAGTTTTTATATACTCTGTGTCCAAAGCCCATTAAACGGAAACTGTCGTTTTTATCTTTAGCTTTAGCTACCCATTTGTTTACATCTCCACCATCTTTTTCGATCAGCTCAAGCATTTCGATTACCGCCTGGTTTGCTCCACCGTGAAGCGGCCCCCAAAGAGCAGAAACTCCTGCAGAAACGGAAGCAAAAAGACCGGTATGCGCAGATCCTACCATTCTTACGGTAGAAGTAGAACAGTTCTGCTCGTGGTCTGCATGAAGGATCAGTAATTTATCCAATGCCTGCACCACTACAGGATCGATTTCGAATTCCTGGTTCGGCATTCTGAAGGTCATTTTGTAGAAGTTTTCTACATAGTTCAGGCTATTATCCCCGTGGTTAAGCGGCAATCCCTGAGTTTTTCTGTAGGTCCATGCGCAAAGATGAGAGAATTTGGCAATCATCAATTGTGCGGCAAGGTCCATTTCTTCTTTTGAGTTTACATTAACCGCTTTAGGATTGAAAGCCGTCAACGCGGAAGTTAAAGAAGATAAAACTCCCATAGGGTGGGCAGAACGAGGGAAAGCATCGATGATTTTTTTCATCTCCTCTGCTACGAAATTATATTTTTTAATGTTTGATTCGAAAGAACTGTACTGATCCTGAGTTGGAAGCTCACCGTGTAATAATAGGTACATTACCTCCGTGAAGTTGGATTTATCCGCGATCTGCTCGATCGGATATCCTCTGTAGAATAATTCTCCTTTATCTCCATCTAAGTAAGTGATGTCACTAAGTGTAGCCCCGGTATTCTTATACCCTAAATCAAGCGTGATTAAACCTGTCTGGTCTCTTAATTTTGAAATATCGATTCCTCTGTCTCCGATAGTACTATCCACAATTGGATATTCATATGAATTACCGTCGTAATTCAATATTACTTTGTTGTCTGACATTATTTATTTTTTTTCTAAATATACTATTTATTACAAAATACGGCAAACTAAAAATTTCGCTTGCCGTAATTTATAAATTCGATTGATTATCTTTTGATTTTAAAAGCATCCAGTCCTGGGAAAACCGCTGTTTCACCAAGAGCTTCCTCGATTCTCAGCAATTGATTGTATTTTGCCATACGGTCTGATCTTGAAGCAGATCCTGTTTTGATCTGTCCGCAGTTCATCGCTACTGCTAAATCAGCGATGGTAGAATCTTCCGTTTCACCGGATCTGTGAGACATTACAGACGTAAATTTGTTGTGCTGAGCCATCTGTACGGCAGCCATGGTTTCGGAAAGAGAACCGATCTGGTTTACTTTAACCAGGATTGAATTGGCAATTCCTTCGTTAACTCCTCTTGACAATCTTTCAACATTTGTTACGAATAAATCGTCACCAACCAACTGCACTCTGTCTCCGATTTTATCCGTTAACATTTTCCAGCCTTCCCAGTCATTTTCCTGCATTCCGTCTTCGATAGAGATGATCGGATATTTATTTGCCAACTCAGCTAAGTAAGAAACCTGCTCGCTGCTGGTATACTGGGCAGCATCCGGCGTCTGGAATTTTCTGTAATCGTAAACCCCGTCTTTATAGAATTCTGAAGCCGCGCAGTCCAATGCGATCATCACATCGTCACCAGGCTTGTACCCTGCTTTTTCGATGGCCTGAAGTAAAGTATCCAAAGCATCTTCCGTTCCTGTGAAAGTCGGTGCAAAACCACCTTCGTCCCCTACCGCCGTCGATAAGCCTCTTGAATGAAGAATCGCTTTTAAGTTGTGGAAAATCTCCGTTCCTTTTCTCAAAGCATGGGAGAAAGAGTCTGCCTTTACCGGCATTACCATAAATTCCTGGAAGGCGATCGGTGCATCGGAGTGGGATCCACCGTTGATCACGTTCATCATCGGAACAGGAAGCGTATTGGCATTTACCCCACCCACATATTTGTATAAAGGCATTTTCAGGTCTGCTGCTGCTGCTTTTGCGGCAGCCAAAGAAACCCCAAGAATAGCGTTGGCTCCAAGATTCCCTTTGTTGTTGGATCCGTCAAGATCGATCATGATCTGGTCGATCAGGTTCTGATCGAAAACCGGAAGGCCTACCAATTCAGGGGCGATTACTTCTCTTACATTTTCTACAGCCTTGGAAACGCCTTTCCCCATCCATTCCGAACCGCCGTCACGCAGCTCTACCGCTTCATGTTCCCCTGTAGACGCTCCGGAAGGTACGGCAGCACGGCCCATCGCCCCGCTCTCCGTGAATACATCTACTTCTACTGTAGGATTCCCTCTTGAATCCAAAATTTGTCTCGCTTCTATGTAAGAAATGTAACTCATTGTTCGTTTTTTTATAGTTCAGACAAATTTAATCAATTTTTAACGTTATGAAGCAAATGGGGTGTAATTTATACGTTTATTCAGAGTTAAATTTTAGTTAATTTTGAGATTAAAGCAATGTTCCTTTTTTTATACACGAAAAAACCTTTCCTCAATTTGTAAGGAAAGATTTTTCCATAATAATTTTTTAGTTTTTATCGTGTCTTTTTTTCTTCCACAAAAACACTTTTTCGTTCGGAATCAAGCCCCCAATTAAGACCTAGAAAGGAAATAAGATTATCTTTATTGCCATAATTTTTACCAAACGCAGCATTTATATATACTTTATCTGAGATTTTATAAGCAAGCAAACCGCTTGACCGAAAAGTGTTTTCAATTTCATTTACTCGATAAATGTATTCATAAGAAATGGAAAATCTATTGTAAACAAATTCGGCTTTTCCACCAAAATCAAAATTTCTGGTTCTAAGAAATTGCTGATCTACACTTAATGTTGTTCCGTCTTCAAGATATCTTGCGATACCATAAAAATTGAGTTTTTTCTCTATTTTGGGATCTTCCTTATCCGTAAAATCTATACCTGAACTCAAAGTCATCCAAAAGCCTAACTTACCGAAATGATTGTTTGCAAATTTATTATCTGAGAAGAAAGTGCTATACGCCGTAGCAAAATCAACAGAGAATATTGGAGCAGCGTCTATAAGGAGTTTGTAATTATCCAGTTCTTTTTGCTTTTCTTTTTCGATACTATCCTGATCATTAGTATTGATAAACTTATTATATTCAAAATCCCTAATTTTTTTACAATCTACGTCAGTAATTCCATCTAGTTTGCACTTTTTAAAAATTTCTGGCTCAATGTTTTTAATAAAGTTTACTGATAATTTGCGATTGATATCTTCTATTGTTGCTGTTAAATCTATAATCTTATCTCTATTATCTTTTGACCTTATATTTAGGATTCTGCTGCTTAAGCCAACAGAAAATGATGGAGTTTCAATTCCCGAATCGGGATTAAGTTTCAGATCTTTAGAATAAGCAATAGAAAATGATGTTTTTTGAATATCATTAAAAATATTTTGTTTTCCCATTGAATTAATCCCTACATATTTTAAGGCATCTATCCTTTTAGACGGAAATAACCAAAAGGGAGTTATTTCAACAGCATAATTATCTAATACTCCATTTCCTTTTTTAAAAGAATTAACAAGACTTAAAATAATAGCTTTCTTAGTTTTAGGAGATTCTAATTCGGTTGGAGATATACCAAGCAATATTATTGAGGGAGCGTTACTCATTTCAAGACTTTTTAAATCTATTTTATCACCTTGAGCTTTTAAGCCTATCGATAAAAACATCAGTAAAAATAAATAATTTCTCATTGTACATCAATTTCATAAATTAAACCTATTTTTTTATCAGATACTTCGGTAAGAGTCTTATATGGCTGAATTCTATATTCTTTATCATTAATTAAATAATTTATTATTATTTTTTTTAATGCCGGTAACCAATTATCTTTATCTAACCCTCTCAGATCAAAAGTGTGATAGAATACCAGTTTTTTTCCTGTCAATTCTGATCTATCCCCTACTTCTTCTTTTTCAATATGTCCATGTGCTTTATCTAATATTAATTTACCATTTGGTAATTTTGCAATAGTAGTTGCCGGAACGACAGATGAGACCTTAACTTCTAAAGTTACAGTATCTGTTTTAGTATTAATTTTTACTTTCAAAGGTGTAAATGTCTTCATGTCTATAAATTTTATTGTTAAATATTATTTTATAATTGTTCAAACCACTATGAATTCTTAAGGGCAGTTCCGACTTTATTAAAAGCATAAGGAATTACTCCCATACCTAAAGACAAAAGAACAGTAAGCAATTCACTTAACTTCGGCTCGGGCATATTTTTGTTGAAATAACTCCACATGTAAAAGGTTGTAATGGTACAGGAAAGGCCTACGGAGATTAATCCGCTTATAAATGCCAATAATCGGCTTATACTTCGGGTTTGTTTTGGATTTTCGTCTTCCTCTGAGCTCACTTCATCTGTTTTTAAATTATTTACATAAGCTTCAGCAATTGGTAATCCTAATTTGGCAGCAGTTTTTGCTGTCTCCTGCGCTTGTTTGGTTTTTTGTTCCTCTATTTCTATAACAACATCTTTATCAAGAAGTAATTCTTTAAGCGTCACTTTATCTTTACGTAGCTTCCAAAATACCAGAAGTAAAATCAGGAAATAAAGAATAACTGGAATAAATGCTATAAATTCTTCAGAAGCATTTATTGTTAAGAATAATGTCTGTGTTTTCATAATTATTAATTTTTAAAATTCCTACCTCAAAGTTCCCATAAAAACAACTCCCTGTCAATTACACAAACGGGTGATTTACAATAAAAAAACAGCACCATAAAATGATGCTGTTTTTTTAAAGTTTAAATGTTTATAATTCGATCCTGAAAAACAGATGGGTTCCGTCTTCTGTAGTGACTTCACAATGACCATTCTGTTCCTGCATCCGGCGTTTCATGTTGCGTAAGCCGTTACCTTCCGGTTTTCCGGGATCGATACCAATTCCATTATCGGATATTTTCATCATGAATTCTTTTTCCTGCTGAATAAAGGAAAGGGTAAGCCTGTCGGACCTGCTGTGTTTGTAAGCGTTATTGAGGGCTTCCTTCAAGCATAGGAAAAGGTTGCGCCGCTGCTCTGTAGTGATGGTCGTTTCCGCAATCACATTTTCGTTTTCGATGTGAAGGACAATCGTTGTTTTTTTGAGGAATTTCTGTGCATAGGATTTAGCATAGTCGATAAAGCTTCCGAGGGTATCGTTTCCGGAATTTAAGCTCCAGAGCATTTCCCGCATGGAGAGGTTCATGTCTTCGGAGGTTTTCAGGAGTTCGTCGATGTCGGTTTTTAAGTCCTCATCTTCGGCTCTTTGCTTTAAGAATTCTGCCTGTAGTTTCAAAGCGGAGATTCCTGCTCCCAAATCGTCATGCATATCGTGGGAAATTCTTTCTCGCTCAGATTCTATTGATCTTTGTTTTTCGAGCTCTTTCTGGAGGAGTTGGTTTTGGTGTTCGGATTCTTTGAGCTGTTGTTCTTTGAGGTAAAGAAGCTGCCTTTTGTTATACATTAAAACAACAAGAATTATGAAGACTACAAAAATCATCATGATTCCAATGGCAATAATGTAAGCCAACTTTATATCATTTTCAACGTGATTCATTATTTAACTTTTCATATTTTAAAAGTGAAATATAAAACATCGCATACATGATAATATTAATAATATTCTGTCCATCTCTTAAAAAATCAAGAAATTCTTTATCTTCTTTTGCAAAATAAAACATTGGAGTGACTCTAAATACAAAAAAACAACTCCACATCAGCAAAGCAGTAGAGATCCAGAATGCAGGATCATCTGTAATTCTGTACTCATTAAAAAAAATAATTTTTTGATAAAACCAAAGTAATGAATGAATGATGTAAAATGACAACAAAGTTATTCCTATTTTTTTATCGAAATCATAATCGGTAAATCTGGTAAAGAAAAACACGTATATTATTGCAGTAGCTGTAATTATAAATGAGATTTTTTTTACATTTCCATTTAAAATTTTTCTAAAATAATTATAAAAAAAAAGGAAAGAAAAGATGTTATACAAATTGTATAATAATCCGTTTTTTAAATCCGGATTTAAAATATATGAAGAAAAAGATATCAGCTCAACTATTAATGTTGTACACAAATAAATTAACAAATAATTCTGAGCAGATAAATTAAATTTTCTGCCCAGAATAAATGATTTTATAGTTACAGCTAATAATATCATTTTATATACTATTCCTAAAATCATATTTAAGGTCTCAAATCACCCATGTCAAAGAAATCTTCTTTACCTATAATGTCATCAGGCATATATTTCCCAATGATAGTGAGCCTTTTTTCATGTTGTAGATAAGCGTTTTTATAAGCTGTTTCATCAAACTTATAATAGGGATTTTGTCTAAAATACTGTGCAATAATATTAAAATCAATTACTTCACCAAAAATAAACTTAACTTCTTTGTAAAGTCTATTATATATGTTCCTTTCAACGGTTATATTATTAATATCGGCCCACGGATAATAAATATAATCAGTTGCTTTTACAGGGGAATTATAATTTCCCATTTCATTGTAAATAGCACTTGATTTAAACCTTGTAATTAGATTTTGTACTTCTCCATCATCAATAATGTCTTTATCAATTTCAAATTCATGTTGTAAATTAAAAATTGCGTAATGTGTAGTAAGCGGCTGATCATTTTCATCAATTGGCGTAGCAATAAAATATAAAAATTCCTCTGCTCCCGCTGAGATATTACCGTCACCTGTGAATCGAGAATATTCCTCGGGATAAACTAAAACTAAATCCAATTTAATTCCTTTTCCATGCCCATTATATTTATTAAGCAATGTTCTAAAAACATCAATATCAACATTATAATTTTCTAAATAAGGTTTATTATTTTCGTAATTTTTCAGAAAACCGCTAAGTGCCTGATACATGAACATAATACCAATATCATGATCCACATGAGCTTCAATTAAAGGATTTTTTTCTTTTTCCAGATTTCGTACTACTAAATTTTTAAGCTTATTTCCATTAGCTTTAGTTGCATACTCGCTCTTTTCCAATTCTTGTAATTCCATAATCTCTTAGTTTTTAAAATGGTTAAATTTATTAATAGCCTCCACTTTGTTGTTGACGTGGAGCTTTCGGTAGATGTTGCCGACGTGTTTTTTCACCGTATCAATGCTGATGAATTTCTTGTCGGCGATTTCTTTGTATAATAATCCCTGGGAGAGCAGTTCCAGGATTTCCTTTTCCCGTTCCGTGAGTTCGTTGAAACCCTGGATTTGGGGAAGTTTACGTTCAAAATGGCTAAGGACTTTCCGGGCGATGGAGAGGCTCATCGGGGCGCCGCCGTTGTAGGCATAGCGGATGGAGGAGAGAATCTTATCCATACTTTCGCCTTTTACCAGATAGCCCATGGCTCCGGCTTTCAAGGAATTGAAAATCTTTTCATCATCTTCAAAACTCGTACACATGATAAACTGAGTGGATGGCATCTGCTGTTTCAGTTTTTCAATGATTTCAATGCCCAGCATATCCTGAAGCTGAATATCCATCATGACCACATCCGGAGAAAGATCAGAGAGCTGTTGCAAAGCCTCGCGTCCGTCAAAAAACTGGGCAACGACTTTCATGTCATCCTGGTAATCAATTACTTTCTTCAAGGCATTGTTGTAGTTTTTCTCGTCCTCTACGATGGCTATGGTTATTTTCATCTGGCGTGGATTGGGTGAATATTCAACTCAGAATTCCAATTGTAACAATTTGGGACATCACAAAAATGGAGATAGCCCTTGCTATTCATTATTTTGAAGGACAAAATCCGTCTCCAAGACCGATCACCGTGCCGATCACACCTTTAAGTACAGAATTTTTGACGATTTCTTTCAGAAGCTCCAGCCCTTTTTTCGCTGCAGGCCACACTGCGCAAAAATTAACGCTTTCCGGACTTTTTTCTAATGATACATTTTTGATTTCTGATTCTGTGAACATAGTAATAAAGTTTTAAATAGGCCTACTCTATATAGTTTTCGGCTTCCCTGATTTATTACGGTAAAGTTCGGAATCGTAAAGGAGCGGGTCAATTACCCGTTTGTGTAATTTTAGAAGATTTACGTTCATCATGGTTGGTTTAGTTTTTGTTTTGATTAAATTTAAGGAAAATTATTTTATATTACAAAACATTTAACAATCAATACATTAAAAAAAATTAACATCATGAAAAAGGTAATTCTGGTCGCAGTTTCAGCGATTTTTCTTTCTATGGTAAGCTGTAAAAAAAGTGAAGGCGGCAACAAAGAGATCATTCAATCGGAAAGTTCGGAGACTTCGGTGGTGGATAACAACGGTAAAATAGATTCCGTAAGCACATCATCCTCGATGACGGAAGTGAACGGGCAGAAAACGGAAAAGACCAGCAATATTTATAAAGCAACGGATGGCACCCTGGTAAAAGTAATCTTTGAAACCACCCCGAAAGAAAGTACGCTTTCCATCAGAAATAACAATAAAACATTTATCCTGAAGAAAACGGGAAGCAGCGGTAAAGAAACAACATATACAAAGGATGATATGACGGCAAAAGTAACGCAGGACAGTATTCATCTGATCCAGGGAAATAATATTATTGAGCTGAAAAAAACGAAAATATAAAATATAACCGACCGTTTAATTCATTTTAAACGGTCGGTTAGTTTTACTTTTAATCCATATTATGTATTTATGCCTTCCTAAGCAATGAGCCATTGATCCAACCGTACAACGGCTCTCCATCTATATTTTTAGACAATACATAAACATAGAACCAACCGGATTTACTTTTTACAAATTCGACTTTTGTATCAGACTGAAGTTTATCAATAATCTGAAATTCGGTTCCTGCACCAGTCCTGAGATTAACCTGGTTTGCTGTTACTTTATATACATCGGCCGTGTCATCTTCCCTACCAAAAAGTTTTGCTCTGAAACTTTCCATAGGAAATGCCGGTCCCGGATCATTTTTCCGGAACGGAGCAATATCTTCATGCCCCAGGACTTCTTGTATATTATAATTTTCCATTAATAATTTACATACATTAAAACAGGATTCAATCTGTCTGTCCGTAAAATTGTGCCAGTAAGAAATCTCCTGTTCATGCTTATGCCTAGCTTCAACAACCACGTCTTTCGGATATTCCTTTTTAAACCAAGAATAAAACCGATCGTTCACCTTTGTCAGCCTTCCCGGATTATCCAGTTCAATACCGATGGAAAAGTTATTAAAACCCGATCGATCCGACCATCTGCTGACTCCTGCATGCCAGGCCTTATGGTTGAATTCTACCATTTGTATCACCTTACCATCCCTATCTATAACAAGATGTGCAGAAGCCTTAGCTTCCGGATTTTTGGACCATTCTACAGAACTTTCAGCACTTCTCCCCGCAGTAAAGTGAATAATGATGGAATCAGGAATTATTTCTCCTCCTTTATTTGGAGTAGATACAAAACTAATGCTTTCGGAGGAAAGCGTTTTTGATAATTTGTTATTTAAAATTTTCATAACTAAAATTTTTGTATCACAAACATATTCCATAAACCTATCAAAATCAATTACCCTTTTGTGTAAAATAAAAAACCCATCCGAATAAACGGATGGGTTCCTATGATGTATCTGATGAATATTATTCTTCAGTTTTTTCTTCTGTAGAATCAGCAGCTTCAGCCGTTGGCTCAGCAGTTTTTTCTTCTACTACAGGAGCTTCAGCAACTACAGCTTCTTTTTTAGGAGCCGCAGATCTTCTGCTTCTTCTTGTCGCTTTTTTCTCTTCCGCATTCGGATTGTAAAGCTCATTGAAGTCTACCAGTTCGATAAGAGCAGTATCAGCGGCATCACCCGGTCTGAAACCTGTTTTGATGATTCTTGTATAACCACCGTTTCTCTCAGCGATTTTAGGAGCTACTGTTCTGAACAATTCAGCAACCGCTTCTTTATTTTGAAGATATGAAAAAACAATTCTTCTGTTGTGTGTAGTATCTTCTTTTGCTTTTGTTAATAGAGGCTCAACATATACTCTTAAAGCTTTTGCTTTTGCTACAGTAGTGTTGATTCTTTTATGCTCAATTAGAGAACAAGCCATATTAGAAAGCAATGCGCTTCTGTGAGAAGCTGTTCTTCCTAAGTGATTGAATTTTTTACCGTGTCTCATTATTAATTAATTATCAGCGTCTAATTTATATTTTGCAACGTCGAAACCGAAGTTTAGACCTTTTGAATGCACTAATTCTTCTAGTTCTGTCAAAGATTTTTTACCAAAATTTCTGAATTTCATCAAATCAGACTTACTGTAAGAAACCAATTCTCCAAGAGTTTCCACTTCAGCCGCTTTCAGACAGTTCAGGGCTCTTACGGAAAGATCCATGTCTGCTAATTTAGACTTCAGTAGTTGTCTTGTATGAAGAGTCTCTTCATCATATTGGATCGATGCTTTTACGGCTTCCGTCTCAAGCGTGATTCTCTCATCGGAGAACAGCATGAAATGATAGATTAAGATCTTGGAAGCTTCAGTTAAAGCATTCTGCGGACTGATAGATCCGTCAGTTTCGATATCCAGTACAAGTTTTTCGTAGTCTGTTTTTTGCTCTACACGATAATTTTCAATGCTATACTGTACTTTCTTGATTGGCGTGAAAATAGAGTCGATGGCAATAGTACCTACCGGTGCATTGTTTGACTTATTTTGTTCAGAAGGCACATACCCTCTTCCTTTTTCTATATTGAAAGTAATTTCGAAAGTAACGTCATTGTTTAGGTTACAAATCACTAAATCCGGGTTCAACACCTCAAATCCGTTGATCGCTTTTCCTAAATCTCCAGCAGTAATCACCGTCTGACCCGATACTTTGGCAACAACCTGCTCATTAGACTGGTTTTCTGCCGTAGATTTTAATCTTACCTGCTTCAGGTTAAGAATGATTTCGGTAACATCTTCGATTACTCCCGGAATGGTTGAAAATTCGTGCTCTACACCTTCTATTTTGATAGATGAAATAGCGTATCCTTCCAGAGAAGAAAGCAACACTCTTCTCAAAGCATTACCGATTGTAAGCCCGAAACCTGGTTCTAGTGGTCTGAATTCAAACTGACCTCTAAAATCATCAGAGTTAAGTAAAATTACTTTATCGGGTTTTATGAATTGTAAAATTGCCATATTATTGGGTTGAGCAAAAATTTGATTAAAAAATTATTTAGAGTAAAGTTCGACGATAAGCTGTTCCTTGATGTCCTCCGGAATCTGGATTCTCTCAGGGGCAGATACGAAAGTACCTTCTTTTTTCTCATCGTTGAATTGTAACCACTCATAATTTGCTTTGGAAGCCAATGCATTGGTAACCACTTCAAGAGACTTGGATTTTTCTCTTACAGCGATTACATCACCTGCTTTTACCAAATATGAAGGAATGTTCAGAATCTCTCCGTTCACGGTAATGTGTCTGTGAGAAACCAATTGTCTTGCAGCAGATCTTGTTTTAGCAAAACCTAATCTGTAAACTACATTATCGAGTCTTGATTCGCAAAGCTGTAGTAGAACTTCCCCTGTTACACCTTTACTTCTGTGTGCTTTCTCGAATAAGTTAGCAAACTGTCTTTCTAAGATACCGTATGTATATTTAGCTTTTTGTTTTTCAGCTAACTGAACTGCGTATTCAGATTTTTTAGCACCTCTTCTTTTATTAGGACCATGTTGTCCTGGCGGTTGGTTTTTTCTTTTCTCGAAGTTTTTGTCATCTCCGTAGATTGCAGCACCAAACTTTCTAGCAATCTTAGTTTTAGGTCCAATATATCTTGCCATAATGGGTAAATTCTAAAAATTAAACTCTTCTTCTTTTTGGTGGTCTGCATCCGTTGTGTGGCATTGGCGTCACGTCAACGATTTCACTAACTTCGATTCCTGAATTGTGGATCGATCTGATAGCAGATTCTCTACCTGCACCCGGACCTTTTACGAACACCTTTACTCTTCTTAATCCCGCTTCATGAGCTACAGCAGAGCAATTTTCAGCTGCCATCTGAGCAGCAAATGGAGTATTCTTTTTAGAACCTCTGAAACCCATTTTACCGGCAGAAGCCCAAGAGATAACCTCTCCGTTTTTATTTGTTAAAGAAATGATGATGTTATTGAAAGAAGCCTGAATATGTGCTTCACCAATAGCTTCAACTTTTACTTTTCTTTTTTTAACTACTTTAGTTTGTTTTGCCATAATTCCTAACGATTATTTACTAGCTTTTTTCTTGTTAGCAACAGTTTTTCTCTTTCCTTTACGGGTTCTAGAGTTGTTTTTCGTTCTCTGGCCTCTTAAAGGTAGTCCTAGTCTGTGACGTATTCCTCGTTGGCATCCTATGTCCATTAATCGCTTAATGTTCAATTGCACTTCAGATCTCAACTCTCCTTCCACTTTGATGTTTTCGGAAATGTAGGTTCTGATGGCAGCCAATTCATCGTCATTCCATTCGTTGACTTTCTTGTCTTCGCTGATACCGGCAGCTTTAAGGATTTCTGAAGAAGTACTTCTTCCGACTCCGTAGATGTAAGTTAAACCGATAACACCTCTTTTGTTTTTTGGTAAATCTATACCTGAAATTCTCGCCATAATTTAATGTTAGCCTTGTCTTTGTTTAAATTTTGGGTTCTTTTTGTTGATTACGAACAGTACACCTTTTCTGCGTACGATTTTGCAATCAGCGCTTCTTTTTTTAATTGATGCTCTTACTTTCATTTTGTTTGATAGTATTTATTTTTTTAACAATAGCCAAATGGAACATGTGTTCCATTTGGCATTGTTTTAATATCTGAATGTAATTCTCCCTTTTGATAAATCGTAAGGAGACATTTCCAGTTTCACCTTATCACCAGGTAAAAGTTTAATATAATGCATTCGCATTTTACCGGAAATATGGGCAATAAGTACATGCCCATTTTCTAGCTCTACACGGAACTGGGCGTTGGAAAGTGCTTCCGTGATAACGCCGTCTTGTTCAATATGTTTTTGTTTCGCCATAAATTAATATCCAGTCGTTCTTGATAATTTAGACTGCATCAAGCCATCATAATGATGGTTCAGCAGATAAGTATTAATCTGTTGAACGGTATCTAAAATTACTCCCACCATAATCAATAGTGATGTTCCCCCGAAAAACAGGGCGAATGCATCTGTCTGAACAAAGGTTCCATGCACAATTGCCGGAAGGATTGCAAAGATAGACAAAAATATTGCACCTGGCAAGGTAATTTTTGATAAAATATCGTCTAAATAATCAGCCGTTTCTTTTCCTGGTCTTACTTTAGGTACTAACCCTCCGTTTCTCTTCAAATCATCAGCCATCTGGTTTACCGGAATCGTAATTGCAGTATAGAAAAACGAGAAGATAATAATCAATAGCGCGAACAATACGTTGTACTGCCAGCTAAAAACATTCTTGAAACCTGCAAGAAAAGTATTGGATTCATCTACTTTCGTCAATAACCCCGGAACGAACATCAATGCCTGGGCAAAGATGATCGGCATAACACCGGCAGCATTCACTTTCAATGGGATCCACTGTCTTGCTCCCTGCATGAGATTTCTGTTTACACCTCCTCTTGCCTGAGCTCTGCTTACATACTGGATCGGGATTTTTCTTACCGCAACGGATAACACCACTGCAAGAAGAACCACCAGCATCCAGAAGATTACTTCAATAAGGATCATGATCGATCCCATTCCTCCTTTTCCGTTCTGCACGGCCATTTCCTGTACGAATGCTTCAGGCAGTCTTGAAAGGATCCCTACCATAATCAGGATAGAGATACCGTTTCCGATACCTTTGTCGGTGATTTTCTCACCTAACCACATTGCGAATACTGAGCCGGCAACCAAAATCACGATACTTGGCAGCCAGAACATAATGGAATTCGGCTCTACATAATATGCAGACTGGAACTGAGCATAAGGTAAAAATAGCTGAGTGATCGAGGTAAGATAAGAAGGGGCCTGTACAAGACAAACGCCAATCGTTAACCATCTGGTGATCTGGTTCAGGGTATTTCTACCGGACTCTCCATCTTTCTGAAGTTTCTGAAGATAAGGAATAGCCATCCCCATCAACTGAACAATAATAGAAGCAGAAATATAAGGCATGATACCTAACGCCATTACGGAAGCGTGGCTGAAAGCTCCCCCCGTAAACGACGAAAGCAAGCCAAGGAGACCTGCTCCTTGCTTGTTACCGCCTTGATTTTTATAATGCTCTAAGAGATCCCCTACTTCTGCAAGGTTAATTGCAGGTAAAGAGATATAAGATGCGAATCTATACACAAGAATAATCCCTAAAGTGAAGATAATTTTATCCCGTAATTCTTTAAGGCTCCAAATATTTTTGAGTGTTTGTATAAATTCTTTCATTAGTAATTATTATAAGGTAATTGCTTTTCCACCTGCTTTAGAGATCAACTCTTCCGCAGATTTAGTGAATTTGTCAGCAGAGATTGAAACCGCAGATTTCAATTCTCCTCTACCCATAATTTTCACTAATTCGTTTTTCGTAATTAAACCGTTTTCGATAAGTACTTCTCTTGTGATATCTCCTGTAATGGATTTATTTTCAATTAAAGTCTGGATCGTATCCAGGTTAATTCCTCTAAACTCTTTTCTGTTTACGTTTTTGAATCCGAATTTCGGTAATCTTCTTTGTAAAGGCATCTGACCTCCTTCAAAACCGATCTTCTGAGAATATCCGGCTCTTGCTTTCTGTCCTTTGTGACCTTTTGTAGAAGTACCTCCTTTTCCGCTACCTTGTCCTCTACCGATTCTTTTTGAATTGAAAGTAGATCCTGCAGCTGGCTTTATGTTGTTTAAATTCATTTTAAAATTATTTTAAAAATTATTTTTGAACTTCAAGTAAGTGACTAACTGCAGCTATCATTCCTAAGATAGAAGGCGTAGCTTCGTGTTCTACAACTTGGTGAAGTTTCTTAAATCCTAATGCTTCAAGCGTTCTCTTTTGGGTTTTTGTTCTTCCAATAGCGCTTCTTACTTGCTTTACTTTGATTGTTGCCATTGTTTTATTTATTAACCGTTAAACACTTTAGTTAGAGAAACTCCTCTCATTCTAGCGATTTCTTCAGGTCTTCTGATATCCAGTAACGCTTTGAAAGTAGCTTTCACCACGTTGTGAGGGTTAGAAGATCCTTTGGATTTTGAAAGGATATCGTGTACACCGGCAGACTCCAATACCGCTCTTACCGCACCACCGGCGATAAGTCCTGTACCGTGAGAAGCAGGTCTCAAGAAGATATCAGCTCCACCATATCTGGCAGAAGTCTGGTGAGGAATCGTATGGTTCATTACAGGAACTTTTACTAAGTTTTTCTTAGCATCTTCTACCGCCTTAGCAATAGCAGAAGCAACTTCCTTAGATTTCCCTAGACCAAAACCGATCGTTCCCGCTTCGTCTCCTACAACAACGATTGCAGAAAATCCGAAAGCTCTACCTCCTTTGGTTACTTTTGTTACTCTGTTAACAGCTACGAGACGATCTTTAAGTTCTAATCCTCCCGGTTTTACTCTTTCTATATTATCTAGTCCTAACATATTTTCCGAAATTTAATGATTAGAATTTAAGTCCACCTTCTCTCGCACCGTCAGCAAGAGCTTTTACTCTTCCGTGATATACGAATCCGTTTCTATCAAATACAATATTTTCGATTCCTGCAGCAATGGCTTTGGCAGCGATAGCCTTACCTACGGCAGCAGAAACTTCAGTCTTTGTTCCGTTAGCTTCAACGCCTTTCTCTCTTGAAGAAGCAGAAGCCAATGTTTTTCCACTGTTATCGTCGATTAACTGAGCGTAAATTTCCTTATTACTTTTGTATACAGATAATCTTGGCAATTCAGAAGATCCGGAGATTTTCCCTCTTACTCTTCTTTTGATTCTTATTCTTTTTTCTACTTTAGTTAATGCCATAATACTTATAATTTATTAAGCAGATTTACCAGCTTTACGTCTAACAATTTCTCCTACGAATCTTACCCCTTTCCCTTTGTATGGTTCAGGCTTTCTGAAAGAACGGATCTTTGCAGCGACCATCCCTAGAAGTTGGTTGTCGTGAGACGTTAAAGTAATAATTGGGTTTTTACCTTTTTCAGTCAATGTATCCACTTTTACTTCATTTGGAAGTTCCAGTACGATACCGTGAGAGAATCCTAAAGCCAACTCAAGTTTCTGACCTGCGTGTGAAGCTCTGTATCCTACCCCTACTAATTCCAGTTTCTTTTCGAAACCTGTGTTTACACCAACAATCATGTTGTTGATTAACGCTCTGTATAAACCGTGAAGCGCTTTGTGTTGTTTAGCATCAGATGGTCTGTTTACGTTCAGTTCCCCATCTTTCTGTTCTATAGTAATTCCTGCTGTAAGTTCCTGAGAAAGTTCTCCTTTAGGACCTTTTACGGTTACCACACCATTGTTTTCAGTGATGGTAACTCCTGCTGGAACTGTTATAATTGCTTTACCAATTCTTGACATTTTCCTGTGATTAAAAATTAATAAACATAGCAGATTACTTCACCGCCTACTTTTTCTTCTCTGGCTTTCTTGTCAGTCATTACTCCTTTAGAAGTAGAGATGATAGAAATACCCAAACCGTTAAGTACTCTTGGAAGTTCTCCTGAACCTTTGTACTGTCTCAAACCTGGTCTTGAAGCTCTTTGAATAGACTTGATCGCCGGTTTGTTGGTTTGCTTGTCGTACTTTAAAG
The DNA here is from genome assembly GCA_913774355.1 of uncultured Chryseobacterium sp. GTDB lineage: Bacteria > Bacteroidota > Bacteroidia > Flavobacteriales > Weeksellaceae > Chryseobacterium. Next base: position 176,543 of record CAJYGB010000033.1, read on the forward strand.
CGATTTTGATCGTACCCTGAACAGCGCTATCTTCAAACTTGTAGTTTAAGATATACCCCTGATCGAATAAGATCTTAGTAATCTCCTTTTTGATTTTCGATGCAGGAATTTCCACCACTTTGTGGCCTGCGCTTTGTGCGTTCCTTACTCTTGTTAGGAAATCTGAAATTGGATCTGTTACCATTTTTCTTTTATAAATTATTGGTTAAAGAACAATCAGTTTTGTAAAGACTTAAAGAGTAAAATATCAGGCCTCAGAAATTTCGGCCTGATATTTTTATCTTTAGTTTCCGAACAACTTAATTGTCCCGATTTTTTTAGTAATAAATTACCAGCTTGCTTTTTTAACACCCGGGATAAGACCGTTGTTTGCCATTTCTCTGAAAGTTACTCTGGAAATTCCGAACGTTCTCATATATCCTCTTGGTCTTCCTGTTAATTTACATCTGTTGTGTAATCTTACAGGAGAAGCATTTTTAGGTAATTTCTGAAGTCCTTCATAATCACCTGCTTCTTTTAAAGCTTTTCTTTTATCAGCGTATTTAGCAACTAACGCTTCTCTTTTGCGCTCACGCGCTTTCATTGATTCTTTAGCCATTTCTTAATTCTTTTTGAATGGTAAACCGAAGTGAGTTAATAAAGCTTTAGCTTCTTTGTCTGTTTTCGCCGTAGTAACGAAAGTGATGTCCATCCCCTGGATTTTTTTCACTTTGTCGATTACGATCTCAGGGAAGATGATCTGCTCAGTGATCCCTAAGTTATAATTTCCTCTACCGTCGAAACCATCAGCCTTGATTCCAGAGAAATCTCTGATTCGCGGTAATGCAGAAGAAGTAAGTCTGTCTAAGAATTCATACATCTTGTGAGCTCTAAGTGTTACCTTAGCCCCTACAGGCATACCTTTTCTTAATTTGAAAGCAGCTTCATCCTTCTTGGAGATTGTACCAACAGCCTTCTGACCGGTGATATTCGTTAGTTCTTCAACAGCATAATCGATGATTTTCTTATCTGCAGTAGCATCTCCTAAACCTTGAGACAATACGATTTTCTCCAGTCTAGGTACCTGCATTACAGATTTGTATCCGAATTCTTCCATCATTGCAGGAACAATCGTTTCTTTATACGCTTTTTTGGGTCTTGCTATATATTCCATGTGTTCTTAAAAATTATAAAGTTTCACCCGTTTTTTTGTTGATTCTCACTTTCTTGTCTCCTTCGGTTTTATAACCTACTTTGATCGCTTTTCCGTCTTTACCAACTAAAGCTACGTTTGAGATATGAATAGAAGCTTCTTTCTCAGTAATTCCTCCCTGAGGATTTGAAGCTGAAGGCTTAACGTGTTTTTTAACGATGTTAAGTCCTGCAACAATTACTCTAGGGTCTTTCCCTTCTTTTTTGATCACTTCAATAACTTCACCGGTACCACCTTTAAGACCTTTCTTACCTGTAGTTACGATTACGTTATCTCCTCTTTTTATTTTTAACTTTGACATTTTTTTACAATTTTAAATATTAAAGTACTTCAGGAGCTAATGAAATGATTTTCATATATTCTTTGTCTCTCAACTCACGAGCAACCGGTCCGAAAACACGCGTTCCTCTCATTTCTCCCGCTGCGTTTAGCAATACACAAGCATTGTCTTCGAATTTGATGTATGAACCATCTTTTCTTCTTACTGCTTTTTTAGTTCTTACTACGACAGCTTTAGATACCTGACCTTTCTTAGCGTTTCCTGATGGTGTGGAATCTTTGATAGTAACAACGATTTTATCACCAACTGAAGCATATCTTCTTCTGGTTCCTCCCAGAACTCTGATAACCAATACTTCTTTAGCACCCGTGTTATCAGCAACTTTTAATCTTGATTCTGTTTGTAACATTATTACTTAGCTTTTTCAATGATTCTTACTAATCTCCATCTTTTGTTCTTGCTCAAAGGTCTTGTTTCCTGGATCAGAACCGTATCTCCCTCTGTGCATTCGTTGTTCTCGTCGTGTGCAGTATATTTTTTCGTTTTCAAAACGAATTTACCGTACATCGGGTGCTTTACTCTTGTAGTTTCACTAACAACAATAGTTTTTTCCATTTTATTGCTGGAAACCACTCCGATTCTTTCTTTTCTTAAATTTCTATCCATTGTAAAATGAAATTATTGTTTGTTAGTTAACTCAGTGTTTAGTCTAGCGATTGTTTTTCTCAAATCTCTGATTTGGATCGGGTTTTCAATTGGGCTGATTGCATGAGCCAATTTCAATTTGGAATATTGAGCTTTTGCTTCAGTTAATTGAGCTTGAATATCACCCGCGCTTAAATTTTTAATATCAGCTTTTTTCATTGTATTCAAAGATTAAAGAGGTTTAACAAAATCGTTAGCAACGATGAATTTGGTAACTACCGGTAATTTTTGTGCAGCAAGCCTAAGAGCTTCTTTGGCTACATCGTAAGGAACACCTCCGATTTCGAACATAATTTTACCAGGCTTTACTACAGCTACCCAATATTCCACGGCACCCTTACCTTTACCCATCCTTACTTCGGCTGGTTTCTTGGTAATTGGTTTATCCGGGAAGATTTTGATCCATAGTTGACCTTCTCTCTTCATATATCTTGTCGCAGCGATACGAGCAGCTTCAATTTGTCTTGCAGTGATCCAAGCACCTTCTGTCGCCTTAATCCCGAAAGTTCCATAAGCAAGTTGACTACCTCTCTGGGCATTCCCCTTCATTTTCATCTTATGAACTCTACGGAATTTGGTTCTTTTTGGTTGTAACATAATTTCTAAATTTTAGATTTTAGATTTTAGATTTTAGATTTTTTTTATTTTAAAAAAGTAACGGTAATTTAAAATTCAAAATGGTCTAATCTAAAATTTTTAATTATTATTGTTATTATTGTTGTTGTTCTTTCTAGGTCTTCTGTTGTCTCTTTCTCCTCCTCTGTTATCTCTTCTGTCAGACTGACCTCCTTTTTTCTGCTGTCCCACTAATGGAGAAAGTTCTCTTTTACCGTAAACTTCCCCTTTCATGATCCAAACTTTAACCCCTAGTTTTCCGTACTGAGTCAATGCTTCACCGATGTGGTAATCGATATCCGCTCTGAAAGTAGACAATGGAATTCTTCCGTCTTTGAAAGATTCTGATCTTGCCATTTCAGCACCGTTCAATCTACCAGAGATCTGAACTTTGATACCTTCTGCACCCATTCTCATTGTACCTGCGATCGCCATCTTAACAGCTCTTCTGTAAGAGATTCTGTTTTCAATCTGCTTTGCAATGCTATCAGCAACCAATACGGCGTCAAGCTCAGGTCTTTTGATTTCGAAGATGTTGATCTGAATATCTTTTTTAGTCAATTTTTTCAACTCTTCTTTCAGTTTATCAACTTCCTGTCCTCCTTTACCGATGATAAGTCCCGGTCTAGCGGTAGTAATTGTAACTGTTACTAACTTTAATGTTCTTTCAATATAAATTCTTGAAATCCCACCTTTAGATAATCTAGCTTCAAGGTATCTTCTGATTTTGTAGTCTTCCGCGATTCTGTCTCCATAATCGTTTCCGCCAAACCAGTTAGAATCCCATCCTCTGATGATACCTAATCTATTACCAATTGGATTTGTCTTCTGTCCCATACCTTGATTAATTTTCTTTTGTACCTAAGATTAACGTAATGTGGTTTGATCTTTTTCTGATTCTATACCCTCTACCTTGCGGAGCCGGTCTTAGTCTCTTCAATTGTCTTGCGCTATCCACGAAGATTTCTTTAACGATAAGGTTTGCTTCTTCGATATCTGCACCCTCGTTTTTTGCTTGCCAGTTGGCCATTGCTGAAAGTAAGACTTTCTCTAACTTGTTAGATGCGTCTTTCTTAGAATATTTTAGAATGTATAAAGCTTTGTCTACTTCTACTCCTCTGATGATATCAGCTACTAATCTCATTTTTCTTGGAGAAGACGGGCAATCATTATGTAATGCTTTTACTACATCCTGATTTGTTAATTTACGTGCCAATGCACTTTCTCTTTTTCTTGATCCCATGATTATCTGCTTCCTTTGTTTTTGTTACCACCATGACCTCTGAAAGATCTTGTTGGAGAAAATTCGCCTAACTTGTGACCTACCATATTTTCTGTAACATAAACCGGGATAAAAGATTTCCCGTTGTGTACAGCGATAGTCTGTCCTACGAAGTCCGGAGAGATCATCGATGCTCTAGACCAAGTTTTGATAACTGTCTTCTTACCAGACTCTATATTTGCCTGAACCTTCTTATCTAAAGTATGATGAATGAACGGTCCTTTTTTAAGTGATCTTGCCATAATTATTTTCTTTTAGATACGATGTAACGGTTAGACACTTTGTTTTTCTTTCTCGTTTTGTAACCTTTAGACGGCATACCGTTTCTAGATCTTGGGTGACCTCCTGAAGAACGTCCTTCCCCACCACCCATCGGGTGATCTACCGGGTTCATTACAACCGCTCTTGTTCTTGGTCTTCTACCTAACCATCTGCTTCTACCAGCCTTACCTGATACTGTTAATTGGTGATCAGAGTTGGAAACCGAACCGATCATAGCCATACATTCCGTAAGGATCATTCTGGATTCTCCTGAAGGCAATTTGATGATCGCGTATTTTCCGTCTCTTGAAGTTAATTGCGCTGAAGAACCAGCACTTCTTGCTAAAATAGCACCTTGACCAGGCTTCATTTCAACACAAGAAATTACAGTACCCAATGGAATATTTTTCAATTTCATTGCGTTACCAACGTTTGGTTCTACGCTCTCACCTGAAACTACTTTCTGATCTACTTTGATACCGTTTGGAGCGATGATGTATCTCTTCTCTCCGTCTGCGTACTCTAGTAAAGCGATAAATGCAGTTCTGTTTGGATCGTATTCTACAGATTTTACGGTTGCTTCAACGTTTGCTTTGTTTCTTTTGAAGTCAATAATTCTGTATTTCTTTTTGTGTCCACCGCCGGTGTAACGCATGGTCATTTTACCAGTTTGGTTACGTCCACCTGACTTTTTAATACCAACGGTTAGAGATTTCTCTGGTTTGTTGGTAGTAATTTCCTCAAAATTGTTTACAATTCTGAATCTCTGTCCCGGGGTGATAGGTTTTAATTTTCTAACAGACATTACTATTATTTATAATTATAATTAATTTACAGCAAAAATATCGATAACGTCACCTTCAACAAGTTTGATTACCGCTTTTTTCAATTTGTTTGTCTTTCCAACCTGAAGACCTTTTTTAGTGTATTTCGAAGAAACCCTCGGAGCATAAATCATTGTGTTAACGTCTGCTACTTTTACACCGTAAGCCGCTTCAACAGCTTTTTTAATCTGGATTTTATTCGCTTTGGTATCTACCAAGAAAGAATAAGAACCTCTTAAATCCGTAAGGTAATTAGCCTTTTCTGAGATAACTGGTTTAATAATAATAGACATGATTTATTTCTTTAAATTTTCCTGGAATTTTTCTACTGCACCTTCGAAGAATACGATCTCACCTGCATTTACCAAGTCGTAAGAGCTCACTTCATTGAAGTTCATTACTTTGGTTTTAGGTAAGTTTCTTGAAGACAAATACACATTCTTGTTAGCTTCAGGAAGAATGAACAAAGATTTTTTACCGTTTAATGTCAATGCATCCAATAAAGTAATGAAATCTTTAGTTTTAGGAGCATCTAAGCTCACATCTTCTAAAACTCTGATGCTGTTGTCTCTCATTTTCTGAGATAAAACAGATTTCTTAGCCAATCTCTTAAGCGCTTTGTTCAGTTTGAATCTGTAGTCTCTTGGTTTAGGACCGAATACTCTACCCCCACCTCTGAAAGTTGGAGACTTGATATCCCCGTATCTTGCAGAACCAGATCCTTTCTGCTTTTTAAGCTTTTTGGTAGAAGCGGTAATTTCGCTTCTTTCTTTTGCTTTATGAGTCCCTTGTCTTTGTGCGGCAAGGTACTGTTTAACTTCTAAGTAAACCGCGTGCTGATTTGGCTCAATTCCGAATACTGTTTCGTCTAGAGTTACTTTTCTTCCGGTCTCTTTTCCTGATGTATTTAATACTACTAGTTCCATTTTCTGATAATTACATAAGAATTTTTAGCTCCCGGAACAGCACCTTTTACTACTAAAAGATTTTGTTCTTGATCCACTTTTAACACCTGAAGGTTTTGTACAGTTACCTGCTTACCTCCCATCCTTCCAGCCATTCTCATCCCTTTGAATACTCTTGAAGGGTCTGAACCAGCACCGATAGAACCTGGAGCTCTAAGTCTGTTGTGCTGACCATGAGTTGCCTGCATTACACCTCCAAAGCCGTGTCTTTTAACAACACCCTGGAAGCCTTTACCTTTTGAAGTACCTGTTACGTCTACGAATTCTCCTTCGTTGAACAAGTCTACTTTTACTTCTTCTCCTACTTTTACTTCATCAACGAATTCTCTGTAGAATTCTACCAATTTAGCTTTAGGAGCAGAACCAGCCTTTTTGAAATGGCCAGCTAACGCTTTACCAACGTTCTTCTCACTCTTGTCATCGAAACCTAACTGAACTGACTTATAACCGTCTTTTTCAATGGTTCTGACCTGTAAAACCGAGCACGGACCAGCTTGGATAACTGTACAAGGAATGTTTTTTCCTTCTTCGTTAAACAAAGATGTCATACCGATTTTTTTACCAATAATACCTGACATTGTTTATATTATAATAAAATTTATCCTTTATTTATCATCATTTCCAGGAAGTCTGAAGTAATTTCTACGTTTGATATAGGCATACTACGCCCCTAAAATGAGTGTGCAAATTTATGAATAATTTTATAACTGACAAATATTTGCAACAAAATATTTTGATTTTTAATGATTTACAGCAAAACAGAAATTATCGGATTGATTTCTTTGCCCGGCAGCTGATGAATTTTCATTTTACACAACAAATTACCGCGTACGGTTAACAAGCAATGCTAAATAAAGTCTATAATAAATTATTAACTTCTGATTATTAAAAATAGCCGCTTGTATCGGGCGACTCCATATTCTGTAACTTATAAAGCTATGGCTTCAACTCAATAGGATTGTTTCTTTTCTTTATCTTCTCCTTAACTTTGGCTTCTGCAGAAGGATCCAACGTAAACCCGCTCTTGGAAATCTCTGAGACCAGGTTTTCCTGAGAATTCTTGAGAGCTTTATAATATTCTGCCTTAGATACTTTTTTCCCGTTTGACCTTTTTTCCGAAATCCATAAGGCAGGCTTATCGGCCAGATTTTTATAACTTAACAATTCAAATTTATACTGCTTTCCGGAATCTTCCATTTCCACAATAAGCCCCGGCAGCCCGTAAAATTTATACGGCCCGTCTGAAACCGGAATATCATTGGTAAACCAGGCTTTATACTCACGCCCGGCATAAGAAAGAAGCGCAGCCTGGCATTTCAGGTTGCCGATGTTTTTCTTCTCTTCGGTAATTTTCCATTTGAATTCAGGATGTTCTTCATAAACAAAATCGTTTCTTATAATCTTATCGTAAAACAACACCTGTTTCTTTGCAGGATCTTTTATGATCCGGTAGGTGAAATTGGTTTTGGGAATAGCGGTAAGATCAAGCATTGAGATGCGGGTATTTAATCCGTTGGTCATTTCAGCCGTTACGGAATCTCTTTTATAAGAATTCAGGCTCATGAATTGGGATTTTTCCTTACCGCGTTCCAGGATAAAATATTCTTCACCGATGTTTGCTTTATCCAGAGAATCTTTCTGATGCGTCAGTAAATAAATATACCTTGATTCTACCTGATCCAGATCCACCGCTTTTTGTCCGTACAGATTAACGGCCATAAAAAAGAACAGCAGTACTGCTCCGATGCTTTTATTCATATTTCTCTTTTTTTAAAGGCAAAAGAGGACCTAAATCCTCTTCTACCACTAATTTAATTAACATTTAAAAGTTGATGCCCGATTAATTACCGCAGTAAACATCATCTGCCGCCAGAACAACATCGATGATATCCCCCAATGTTTCACCGCAGGCTACTCCGCTGACACCGCAGGATAAAGTTACATTCACACACCCGTAAGCCTTTGCTTCAACAGGGGCCTTTTGTTCTTCCGGTAAATTTTCTGTTTCTGCTGCAATCGTGTTTGCACTCACGGTTCCGGCAACTGCGAACGCTGCCATGAAGATTAATTTTTTCATGATACTAATTTTTTTGAATTTGATTTCACTAAAGTATGAATAATTATCAATACGAACAAAATAATTTTCAATATTTATTAAATAATAATAAATTATCGGAAATAAAAATTAGATTTATTTGAAATAAAATCACTGGCAATAACAATTATCATTATTAATTATAAATTTAATCTTAAGATAATAATTGAAGGGGGATGATCATATAATTATATTCATCTTCAGGAGATACTCATTAATACTGATTGACTAACGGCTAAACAGGACTTGCCTATCCTGATTGAATTTCAATTATCTCATGGTTTATAAGTATTTTAAAACTTAATTTCCGTGATTTTACGGTGTAATTTTTGCTTAAGAGTTTTTACTTTCGAGGAAATGAAAAAGGAAAAAGACAGCTTCCCTGCCTAGTGCAGACAGCAGCAGTTTTGGTTCCGCGCTTCCCTGATAAAAAACATGGACTATACCTTACCAGAAATCATTGAAAAGGATCATTCATAATAAAGCAACCTTAAATACCTAATGAAAATTTTACGTTTTCTTTTCATTCTGCTTCTTGCTGTTTCCTGTAGCAAACATCAGCTACATCCGTATACTTTCTATTACTGGAAAACCGATCTTTCCCTTGCCCGGACAGAAAAAGATGTTCTGCAAAAAGCTTCTCTTCCTTTTCTATACACCCGGTTTTTCGATGTGGATAAAACGGATGGAAAATTTCAGCCGGTCGGGGTGATTACCAAAGACAAAAGCTTCATCACTGGTAAGCAGATTGTTCCGACGGTTTTTATGACCAACCGGACTTTACTGAATATTACTGATCAGGAAACTAAATTCCTGGCTGAAAGCATCTACGCCCTGATTCAAAAAAAGTCTTCGGAATACCATTTAAAAACAACAAATGAAATTCAGATCGATTGTGACTGGACGGCAGGAACCCGCGACGATTACTTTAAATTTTTAAAAGAGCTTAAAAAGATTTCCGGCAAACCCGTTACCTGTACCCTTAGGTTGCATCAGGTAAAAGATAAAAACCTTATGGGAATTCCGCCCGTTGATAAAGTATACCTGATGTGCTACTCCACGTCTTCGCCACTGGAGAATTCCGACAGAAATTCAATTCTGGATGTCAATACTCTGAAAAGTTATCTTTCAAAGATCGAAGATTATCCGATTAAAACGATTGAAGTAGCCTTACCGATCTATTCCTGGGGAATTGTAACGAACCATCTTGGAAAACACCGATTGATTAACGCACTATCTGTAAAAGATCTGCAGAATCCCAATTTTAGAAAGGTTTCCGATACGGAAGCTGAAGTCCTGAAAGACGGGTTTTATTTCGGCCATTATCTGAATAAAGGATTCAAGATTAAAGTCGAGGAAATTTCAGACGAGCAACTTCAGGCGGTCATAGACTTTCTGCAGAAAAAAATACAGCCTTTCGATATTATTTATTATCAATTACACCGTAAATTTGTAAAAGGACAGCGGTTTGATTTTTAAATAAAACAGATTGCGAATTGTCAATTCAAATAAAAAACTATTCTTCATCAACTAAAAAACACCATCATAAAATGAAAAAGTCTTTGCTTACCCTTGCGGTTCTTTCGCTTTTCTATACTGAATCCAGTGCCTGCGCATGGTCGGATCCTGATTACGAATATTTCAATCTTTTTACCCAGAGCATTATCCGGGATAAATCCTATCTGCCGTTTCTTCACAGCTACTCGACAAGGTTCTATTCCGATTTTAAACCGTCTCAGATTCCGGATGATAATACCTATGCCTGGAAAAAGTTTTTCAATAACCAGTTGAATTATGCGGAAACGGATTATCTGGTGAATAAAATGAGCATAAACGATCTGAATGCCCTGAAAAAAGGAACTCCCTCCAATACGTTGCTGATAAAGCTTGGTGCCGGATTTTACCCGAAATACCGTGAAGCCGTTGACTATCTGATCGAGGCCAAATATCTTGAGCCCTATATGAAGATAAACTATGTTGAAACACCTGATTCTTTTTATTATCGTGAGAATGAAAGCAGCCAGAATGCCACCAACCTGGATTACGGGAAAACCATCGCTGCTCTGACCTCCCTTTACAATGCCGCAAAAAATCCGGAAATCAAACAGCGGTATGGGTACCAGCTGGTAAGATTCAACCACTATACAAGAAATTACGATGCCGCAGTGCAGGTCTTCCGAAAGTATGTGGAACCGATCAGGCTGAGAGGAGCCATCTACTTTATGGCGTTGGATCAGCTGGCAGGTGCACAGCGCGGACTGGATCTTAAAAGCGATGCCAACTGGAATTTTTTCCAGGTGTTTATGAACAGCAAGAGCCGTAAAGAATCTGCTTTTGTATCAATGAAACTTTCGGATACCGCTTCTTTTAACAATATCATGAAAAGAGCAGGCACCAGTCAGGAGAAAAATATGGCTTATTTCCTGTTAGGCTACGAAGATTTCAACAATCCGATCCCAACCATGGAAAAAATGTTTGAGATCGATCCCGATTCCGAGATCCTGAAAGTAATGGCTGTTAGAAGCATCAACGAGCTGGAACGAAGCTACCTTCCGATTTACTATTACCATAATGAAGACGGAAATACTTCTGCCCAGAATGCAACGGCTGACAAAAACTCAGATCAGGGGAAAACTACAGCTGCAGAGCCTAAAAAAGAAGAACTTTCTTTCTGGCAGAAAATTGTACGGTTTTTCAAAAATCTTTTCAGCAGTAAAAAAGATAAAACTTCAACGGAAAGCAAGGCGGATCAGAGTGATGACGAACTGCTGGACAATCCGAACCGGATTCCGGTATTCAGCAAAAATACTTATTGGTACGACGATAAAACAAAGGACTTTCTGGATGATCTGGAGAAATTTACCGATAAGGCCAAAGAAGAATCCAAGGATGAATACTGGCAGATTGCTGATGCATACCTTAAATTTTTAAAGAAAGACTACAAAGCGAGTACGGAGATCTTAAATGAGATAACCACAACAAATCCGGAATATCAGGAGCAGATCAAAAGAATGAAAATCCTGAACGACATTGTTTCCCAACCAAAGATCGATGCGGCCTATGAAGATCATTTAATGAATGATTATGCAGAATATTTTGTCGACAAGCCAGAAGTTAAAAAAGACAGTACGGATACCGCAGATGATTATTATGGAACCGTACCGTCAACTAAAGATTTCCTGAAGGATGTCCTGGCCAACCGTTATTTTCTACAGGGTGAAGACGGAAAATCTTTCCTGATGAACAATAAGCTTTCAGACCTTCAATATAACCCGAACTCAAGCCTGGTGAAAAGCGTCGAGGATTTTTACAAGAAGCCTGATAAAACAAAATTTGAAGAACAGATCATTGCTAAAAACATTGATGATGTCGGAAATATCGATGCTTTTTTTGCGGTAATCTACGGAGACCGCGCCATGAGACAGGCGGATTTTGAAAAAGCAAAAGCCTATTACGCAAAAGCCCAGGGATTCAAAGGCATCCCAAGAACAGACTGGAATTACGATGCTAAAAAGCTAATGCCAACCCAATACCCCGCGGCAGCCTATAACGGATTTAATAATATCTCCGACCTTGTCTTCGGGTATAATGTATGGGAAAGCTTCCAGAGCACTCCTGAAGAAAGCATGAAAAAGGAAGATTACACCCCATTTCTTTTTATTAAGCCAACAATGAACAAACTGCAGCTGGCGGATGCTTTGCTTCAGCTTAAAAGAATAGGTTCCGGAAAAGATGCAAAAGCTGCCGCAGCCAACCAGCTGATCGGGAACCTTCTGTACAATACCTCAATCTTAGGCTATTACCGTCAGCTTTTCGTGATGGACATCGATAATACGAATGGCGGAAAATATGATTTCTGGAGTACGGACAGGAAAAATCCGTACCAGTATTATTATAAAAACTTTACGGACCAAAGCTATATCGAGCCGGATAATTTTGATCTCGCCATCAGCTATTACAAAAAAGCCTTTGATCTTTTTGCTGACAGGGAACAGAAAGCAAGGACTCTTTTCCAGATGGCAAGTGCCGAACAAGGCAAATATTATCAGTATGAAGCCAAAAATCCTTCCAAGATTGATTATTCGGATCCTCAATACAGCGAAAAGAGCGATGCTTACCAGAAGCAGCTGGACCAGATTAAAAATCAGAAATACAGAACGTATTTCGCCCTGTTGAAAAACCAGTATGCCAATACGGAAACCGCTAAGGAACTGATGGGGAGCTGTTCTTATTTTGGGTATTTTATGAGGTAAACAAAAAAGGAATCGTTACGATTCCTTTTTTTGTTCCTGTTCCTGAAGCCATTTTTCATGGCGCTTCCTGAACATTTCATCCTTATGATCCTGATTCTGCTGTGCGGCGTCGATGGAATGGGAAGCATGGATATCTTCATCTTCTTCCGCGAAATCCGCCAGCTTTTCATAATAGCAATGCAGCTGGTCCAGCTCTTTCTCGGTCAGGTCTTCAATATCTACAATTCTGTTGCTGGCTTTTTCATTGGCCGCGATGAGTTCGTTCAGTTTAATCTGTATCGCCTTGGAATCTTTGTTCTGTGCCTTTTGGATCAGGAAAACCATCAGGAAAGTGATGATGGTGGTTCCGGTATTGATAACCAGCTGCCAGTCTTCCGAGTATTTAAAAACAGGCCCTGAGGCAGCCCAGATAATAACAATGAGAGTGGCTCCTATAAATGCGTAAGAACTTCCTGTAAATTTGGATGCCCAATCTGAAAATTTTTCGAAAATACTTTTATCTGATTTAGCCATTTCTTTAATTTTAAATAAGGTAGGGATATCAAAAACTCCGCCGAAACGGCAGAGTTTTCAGGTTTAAGTCAATTGGTGCTGTGGTCAGTATTTAATGGCTTTATCCAGCTCAATCGGATTGTTGTTTTTCTTAATGTTTTTCTGCATCATATCCGACAATTCCTTCAGCTGCTCCGGTCTTTTGACTTCAATTCCCATCACCATAAAATGGGCATCCGGATTGGTGTTGTTTTTATAATGTTCTTTGAATTCGCGGAGGGGATCGTTGTAATTGTCGAGCATCATTTTCCGCACTCTGGCTTCGTTGATTTTTACGGGTTTCTGGCCACCAAGATTTTCAAGGATGCTTAAGGTCTCATAGGTCTTAGGCAATTTATAGCTTTTCACAAGGGAAAATTTAAAGTTGTCTTTATCATCATAAATTTCGAAGACCATCCCAGGCAGCCCCCTGAATTTGTAAGGCCCTTCGCTTAACGTAATATCTTTCGTAAACCATGCCGTCCAGTTTCTGCTTCCGTATCGGGCAGTAGCTTTCTGTACATTGTATCCGCCGATGGTTTTTGTTTCATCGGTCAGGTTCCAGGTTATCTTATCGTCGGTGTCGACAATAAACATATTCTGGATCATGATGTAATTGGAATTTACCGTAGAATTTCTTTTGCGGATCAGTGCGGGTGTATCGTCCCAGATCACATTGTTTTCTCCTCTTGTTTTATTAATAGAATCTGTAACAACAAAATCGTAATTGTAAAACTTTACCTCTTCCGGATTCACATCGAGCACCATGCTTACTTTTCTCTTCTCTACAGAAGCGGAATCCATCCTGAAATGGTATTCATAAATAAAACGGTGGGTCTGTGCGGCCATGCATAAGCTGAACAGAATCATCAGCAACAGGATCTTTTTCATAGTATCATTTTTTACAAAGATACATATTAAACAGAACCTTGCAATACATAATACTGATTTTGATACTTTTCTATATATGAAAAACCGTAATTACTTTTTTATTTCAGAATAGCGCACTGCCTTATCCAGCTCAATGGGATTATTGTACTTTTTGATTCTTTGCTGTTCTTCAATGCCATATTCCCTGAGTTCTTCAGGCTTATAAATAATCCGGCCGTCATCAAGCCCCAGTTTGTTTTCTTCACTAATTTCAGTCTGCCCGCTGTTTATAAATTTCAGCGGATCCCGGTAATGATTTAAAAGCATCGACCGATATTTGGAATAAGGAATTTCAACACCCCGTCCTTTTGCGTTCTTATACATACTGTTAAGTTGGGTATCAGCAAAATTCTGTGATTTGTTTAGGGTAAAGTGATAATTCTCTTTATCATCATAAATTTCCACGATCATGCCGGGCAATCCGTGGAATTTGTAAGGACCTTCCGGAAAAGGAAATTCCTTCGAAAACCAGGCCGTCCAGCTCCTTCCTCCAAATCTGGCAGTTGCTTTTTGCAGCTGTAGTGAAGCGGAAACTTTGGTTTCTTTTTCTATTTTCCAGGTAATTTTGGGATGATCTTTCAGATGATAAAGATCAAAACCCTGAAAGGTGAATAGTGTCCATTGCCCGGTCTTCAAGTTCTTACTTAAAAGATCACTGAGCTTCCCATCAAAGATTCTCATGCCCGTAGCTTTTTCGATTGAATCACTCACAAAAAAAGACCGTTCGTAATAAAAGGTTTCTTCAGGATTGATATCTAAATAATAATTGGTTTTTCGCACGTCTGCCGATGTAGAATCCGGCCGGTAGACCAAGTCATAAATAAAGCGGTGCGTTTGCGCATTTAGTGAGATACTGATCATGACAAACAAAAGCAAATGTCTTTTCATGATAATAATTTTTACGAATATACAGATAAAATAAGACTCTGAAATTTTCTGTTTACTTTATAAAATAAGAAATGAGGTTACCAATAATCCGGATTAGTAAAAACGGAAATATTCGATAAGCAATCCCACGAATACAACAATTCCTATAATCAATATGACAAATAGCAATAACACAAAAATGAGTAGTAAAACTGCGTCTGCGTCTATTTCTTGACGGGTATTCTGACAAGTCTCTCTGACTCCTGAAAGCGAACCTTCAGAGAATTCTCCTTTATTTGACAGTTCGTGAAGAAAACTTCTTCCAGGTTCAAATGAATCGGCCAAGAATTTTTTGCCGCCAAATGGGTTCCCTGAAAGATCTGCTTCTTGGAGTAAAGGAAAATTTTCAATCGGAAAAGATTTTTCGATCCTATTATTACGGAGTGAAAGCCTGACAAGTTTTTCTAATTTTGTAACATGTGGAAAATGGTCAATACAGTTATTGTCCAATTCCATCATCCTGACATCATCCTGGTTTTGCAGAAAATCAAGACGGGTGATACCGCATTGATTTGCATATAAAAACTTTAACTGAGACTTGAAAGCAAATGTATTTAGGTCCTCAATCGGATTATTATTGCAGCTTAGATAATTAAGTTTGGAGAGTTGTTTCAGCGGAGATAAAAACTTAATCTGGTTATGCGAAATATCAAGGTTTATAAGATTTACAAGTTTTGAAAGAGCTGAAATGTCTCCGATCATGTTGTTTCTGACATATATATTTTCAAGTGCCTTGAAATTCCGCATGTTCCCGATATCCTTAATAAGATTATCGGATAAATTGATGGATAGCAATTGTGGAATGCCCTTGAGATTAGTGATGCTGCCGATCTTATTGTTGTACAGATTCATCTCTTTTAAATTCAAGAGATTGGAAAGGTCAGGGATTTCGGAAATATTATTCTGGGAAAATGTAATATATTCCAAGTGCCTCAAAGAACTGATCCATGAAATATCTTCAATCCGGTTACTGTTGAAATCGATTGATTTCAAAGTTCCGGAAAGTTTTCGAACGGAATTGATATCCTTCAGTTGACCGGATGTCACAGCAAGATACTGAAGCTTTTTCAGATTTTCAATTCCTTCAACCGATTTGATTTGTGAAGATTCTACATACAGAGACTCTAATTCGGTAAGATGTAAAAAGCCCTGAAGATTCTCAAACTGTGAATCGCAGTCCAATGTAAGTCTCTTAAGATATTTAAGCTTTTTAAGAAAAGACAAATCAGAAAGCCTGTAATCACATAATGAAACATCAAGTGTTTCAAGATATTCAAATGAAGAGGCAAAGCGGAGAAGATTTTCTCTGTCGGAATCCTGCAATTCATTATAATCCGGGTTATAAATATAAAGCGAGATTATTTCTTTATGATAATCTTCTTCATAATTATAGCAGTCTTTCGATACCTTATGCAACTCTGCAGTTTTCTCAACTTTTCTATTCATATTTGCTTTTAACGAGTGCTTTAAATTGATTAAAAAACAAAAATCCGCTCCTTTGCAGGAACGGATTTTTTATAATCATACAAAGTATGCGATTATCACACTTTGATTTCAACGTCTACTCCTGAAGGAAGCTCTAATTTCATTAGGGCATCTACAGTTTTAGAAGAAGAAGAGTAGATATCCATCAGTCTCTTGTGAGCTGACAACTGGAACTGCTCTCTTGCTTTCTTGTTTACGTGCGGAGATCTCAATACAGTGAAGATTCTCTTATTGGTAGGCAATGGGATCGGTCCGTTTACCACAGCACCGGTAGCCTTTACCGTTTTTACGATTTTCTCTGCAGATTTATCTACCAGGTTGTAATCGTAAGATTTAAGTTTTATTCTGATTCTTTGTGACATTTTAATCTAATTTAATATTAACCTTTAGCCTTAGCGATTACTTCTTCAGCAACGTTACTAGGAGCAGCTTCGTATTTTTCGAATTCCATAGAAGATGTTGCTCTACCTGAAGATAAAGTTCTAAGAGAAGTTACATAACCGAACATTTCAGAAAGCGGAACGAAAGCTTTGATAACTTTAGCGTTGTTTCTGTCGTCCATACCGTTTACCGTACCTCTTCTTCTGTTAAGGTCACCTACGATATCTCCCATATATTCTTCAGGAGTTACTACCTCAAGCTTCATGATCGGCTCCATGATAACTGCTTTCGCAGCTCTACCCGCATCTTTGAATCCCATTTTAGCAGCTAATTCGAAAGAAAGCTGATCGGAGTCAACCGCGTGGAAAGATCCGTCTTTAAGGACAATCTTCATGGCCTCAACTTCGAAACCGGCCAATGGACCGTTCTTCATTGATTCTTTGAATCCTTTTTCAACGGCAGGAATAAATTCTCTAGGAATGTTACCCCCTTTGATTTCGTTGATGAATTCAAGACCTGTTTTCCCTTCGTCTGCAGGACCGATTTCGAATACGATGTCGGCGAATTTACCTCTACCTCCGGACTGTTTCTTGTAAACCTCTCTGTGGTTAGCTTTCTGTGTAAGAGCTTCTTTGTACTCTACCTGCGGCTGCCCCTGGTTAACTTCCACTTTAAACTCTCTTCTCATACGGTCTACGATGATATCCAAGTGAAGCTCACCCATACCGGAGATAATAGTTTGTCCTGAAGCCTCGTCCGTCTTAACCTGGAACGTAGGATCTTCTTCAGCCAATTTAGCCAAAGCGTTACCCATTTTATCCTGGTCAGCTTTCGTTTTAGGCTCAACAGCGATACCGATTACCGGATCCGGGAAGATCATTGATTCAAGAACGATAGGGTTCTTTTCATCAGATAAGGTATCTCCTGTTTTAATATCTTTAAATCCTACAGCAGCACCGATATCTCCAGCCTCGATATACTCAACCGGATTTTGCTTGTTCGCGTGCATCTGATAGATTCTTGAGATTCTTTCTTTGTTACCGGATCTTGTGTTCAATACATAAGAACCAGCGTCCAGTCTTCCTGAATACGCTCTGAAGAATGCTAATCTACCTACGAACGGGTCAGTAGCAATTTTGAAAGCTAATGCAGCGAAAGGCTCTTGAACAGATGGTTTTCTTTCGATATCAGCGTCAGTTCTCGGGTCTGTTCCTTTAATATTATCCTTATCCAGTGGAGAAGGAAGATATTTACAAACAGCATCAAGCATGAACTGTACCCCTTTGTTTTTGAAAGAAGATCCACAAGTCATTGGGATAATAGAAAGATCGATAGTCGCTTTTCTAAGTGCTTCGTTAATTTCCTCTTCAGAAATTGAATCCGGATCTTCGAAGAATTTCTCCATCAAAGTTTCATCGTAATCAGCAACAGCTTCTACTAATTTCTCTCTGTATTCCAGCACCTCATCTTTCATGTCTTCAGGAATCGGAACTACTTCATAAGTAGCACCCTGTCCTGCTTCATCCCAGATGATCGCTCTGTTTTTAATTAAGTCTACAACCCCTTTGAAGTCCTCTTCAGCACCGATTGGTAAAACGATTGGAACGGCGTTGGATCCTAACATTTCTTTTACTTGTTTTACAACGTTCAAGAAGTCAGCACCCTGTCTGTCCATTTTGTTTACGAATCCCATTCTTGCCACTTTGTAGTTGTCGGCAAGTCTCCAGTTTGTTTCAGACTGAGGCTCTACACCGTCTACGGCAGAGAATAAGAATACCAGACCATCCAATACTCTCAAAGATCTGTTTACTTCTACGGTGAAGTCAACGTGTCCCGGTGTATCGATAATGTTGAAGTGGTAAGGCATTGTTTCAGGTAATTTCTTACCCTGATCTGTTGGGAAATTCCAGTTACAAGTAGTTGCAGCAGAAGTAATGGTAATACCTCTTTCCGCTTCCTGTTCCATCCAGTCCATTGTAGAAGCACCATCGTGAACCTCTCCAATTTTGTGGTTTACACCTGTGTAGAATAAAATCCTTTCTGTAGTGGTAGTTTTACCTGCATCAATGTGAGCAGCAATACCAATATTTCTTGTAAATTTAAGATCTCTTCCCATTTCAGATTAGAATTTGAAGTGTGAGAAAGCTTTGTTTGCTTCCGCCATTTTGTGAGTATCAGATTTCTTTTTGAAAGCTGCACCTTCTTCTCTTGAAGCGGCAACAACCTCATTAGCTAATTTCAAAGCCATAGACTTATCATTTCTCTTTTTAGAGTAGCTAATTAACCATTTCATCGCCATAGAAATTTTTCTATCTGCTCTGATTGGCATTGGGATCTGGAAGTTAGCACCACCTACTCTTCTGGAACGTACTTCTACGTGAGGCATAACGTTTGTTAATGCGTCTTTCCATATTTCAAGGGCCGTTTTTTCAGTTTCTCCTTTTTTAGTTTCTACGATATCCAATGCATCATAGAAAATTTTGAATGCGATTGACTTCTTACCGTCAAGCATTAAATTATTTACGAATCTTGTTACCAACTGATCATTAAATTTCGGATCTGGTAACAACGGTCTTTTTTTCGCTTTTGTCTTTCTCATTGCTTCTGTACCTTATTTAATGATTATTTTTTCTTTCCTTTAGCTGGTGCAGCCGGTGCCTGACCTGGTTTAGGTCTCTTAGCTCCGTACTTCGATCTTCTCTGTGTTCTTCCATTTACACCTGCAGTGTCTAATGCACCTCTTACGATGTGGTAACGTACTCCCGGTAGGTCTTTCACCCTTCCGCCTCTAACCAATACTATCGAGTGCTCCTGAAGATTGTGTCCTTCGCCCGGGATATAGGCATTCACTTCTTTACCGTTAGAAAGTCTTACCCTTGCAACTTTTCTTAGTGCAGAGTTCGGTTTCTTCGGTGTGGTAGTATATACTCTCGTACATACACCACGTCTTTGTGGACAAGAATCTAGGGCAGCCGATTTGCTCTTCTTGGCAAGCGTGGCTCTTCCTTTTCTTACTAATTGTTGAATAGTAGGCATTTAATTGCTTTTTATTTTAGGGTGCAAAAATA
>CAJYGB010000034.1 GCA_913774355.1 uncultured Chryseobacterium sp.
ATGACAGCTAATGATGATGATAATTATTTCGATCCGGAGCTTTATGAAGAAAGATATTCTATTGAAAGAACCAACGCCCGGCTGGATAGTTTCAGATCTCTTCTTAACAGACATGATACTACGGTAACCAGCTGGAAAGCTTTAAATTACATCGCATTCATTGTGATCGGTCTAAAGAAAAGTAAAAAGTTTAAATGACTTCGAAATAATAACAACGATGAGGTGAAAAATTTCATAAATCTTTATAATTTAATCCTTTAAAATAATTTTAAGCGGTTGCTATAGTCTGAATTGTTACATAAGGCATTCATAAAATGATTCTATGGAATGTAATGTTTTAAACATGTTCCAAAAGTATAAATTCCTCGTCTTTTATATTTAATTTTTTTATCTAATGTATAATACATAGGTGTATAATTTTTAAGACATAAAACGCTGTAATTAGTTTAATCTTCCCAAAAAATCGCAGGAAATAAATCCAGATTCAGATATAAATTTTCCGGACATCTATCTAGCGAACTCTTTTCACCGAAAACTGGGTGATGGGTGCTGCGCCCGAACTCCCCGAGCTCTGGTTGAAAATCGTAATCCCCGCCATACTGTTTCCCATGCGGAAAGAATAGAGGTCAGAAGTAACCAGATCTACTGAACAGAATTAAGGTATAGGTCTGCAGGCCTCCCGCAGGTGCCGAAAAAGTATCATTTACACGGGTTACCCATTTACCTGTGGTATCATCCCATAAGCCGATAACAGGATAGGATCCGTTATCGGTGGAAAGTTGTGCATTTATCGAAACTTCGTAGACGCCATTATTGGAAACCCTGAACGAGTTGCTGGTAGGAGTACCGGAATATTTGTTTTCATTATCTATGATTTCACGATTGAGATTACCTATAGTCAGCGGCACAGCGGCTGCGGGTGTGGTAAAATCCGAAGTCATCTGTATGGTGATTTGCTGGGCTACGTTCAGTTGTCCGTTGATGGCAATAACGGAACCTTTAGCGGCATTGCCTGCCGGGAGGCTGATGCTGTTTCCGCCGATGGGCTTCCACTGTCCGCCGGTGACATTTCCGGCACTGGCACCGTTCGGATTATAGAAATAATAAAACCCGGGGGTCACGACAATGGCCGTAGAAGAGCGGTTTCCGGTAGTAAGCGTAGTACCGGTAGCATTATTGTATACAATCATTCCGTCGAACCAGGTGGGAAATGTTGCCCCTCCGGCAAGGGTAAGATTAAACTGAAAATTCACCAGGTCTACTGAAGGAATAATGATGCCTTTTCCGGAATAAGGGCCTGCACCGGACTGGCTGCTGAAGCCTGCACTGCCGTCAATCATCACGTTGGAGTTGGAAATCCCAAACGTCAGACCACCATTTATCTGGACCTGTGCCTTCAGGAGACTTGTGGCCATTAATACCGTTAGCACTTTTATTTTTTTCATTATTTTACTTTTAAAGATTACGGATTTTAAATTTCGTACCTGATCAGCTGAACTTAAAAACATCCCTTTTCCACTTAAAAGCTTTCACGGGCATTACCGGTTTTCGCTATGTTTGCACATGATCGGGAGAAACCTGTAATTTGAGTTTTAAAAAAAGCCTGTGGGTTCAGAAGTTAAATTTTTACGGGCATCCGCAGGGTTTGTCTGCTCCCTGATCATTCATAAAATCAATCATCCTGTTGCCGCTGAACTGGATCGCACTGCCGGTATTCAACTTTATGGCGTGGGTGCTCCAGTTCTCGTTGGCCGTTACCGTTATTCCGGAATTGACAGTTTTGATATCCTGTGTATTCCGGACAATCGAAGCCGGATTTCCCCAGGTCGTACAACTGTCAATGTTGCCCGACAAAGATGCGATGTTGGGAGCAAATGTGTTTGTTGAAAGACAGGCCGTGTTACAATTGGTCCCCAGACATGAAGCACCATTGATGTTACTCTTCATCAGTGCTGCCGGCTGCGACCCGAATCCCAGGCTCAGGTTGGTTCCTACGGAAAGGAGATGGCAATAGCTCATGATCGTTCCCCCGGCTGAAGGAACCGGTCCGGTACATCCCTCGCTATATCCGGCTGCGGGCCCGCAGCCGTCAATCGGTGTATTGTCGCCGTTCCATACACAGGCATGGGTGTGCGGAGAGCCGAAGCTGTGACCGATTTCGTGAGTCGCAGCCGAAATAGACCATGAATAGACCGGTACCTGGTTGTAAGTTTGGTCTACCGCTGCATAGGCATGATGGAAAGGAGTACAAAGTGAACCCAGGTAAGCAATACTGCTGCTTGACGGTGAGTTGATCAGTACACCAAGCTGGCCGTTGAAATAGGTCCTGTTATTTCTGAAGGCGTCCAGGTTTCCGGCCGGATTTCCTGTATAGGGGTCAGGGCTTGTCCAGATATTGATCTCATTCAGGGATATCCTGATCCCGTCATTGGCAAAAAGCGTGGCGATGTTATTGTGGATCCCGCTTAGCCAGTCTCCGGTGGCATACGGATCAGAACCATTGTTCTGGTAAGGTTTATAGCACACTTCATAATAGATGGCGACACATTTATCTGCCTTATCCGATGGGGCTCCTGCGGCATTTTCTGTTAGGATCTTCGGGAGACGGTTTACAGGAAGTTCATCGGTTGCGCAGGTAAAAGGGTTTTTACCGGTAAGCGTACCCTCCGAGTAGCTTACAAAATCGGAGGAGTTTCCTGTTTTTCCCAGGATGATATTTCCCTGTTCCGGCGAAGAAGCAACGCCCATTACCTGGTCGCGGAAAAAACTGAAGGCTGCCACGGACCGGTTGTTCCCTTTGATGATTCCCCGGTAGTAGAGTCCGGAGGTATAAGGAAGGGTTTCGCTGCCGTCGAGAATCAGCCTGAAACCGGCGCTGAAGGGCTGGTAACGGTACAGTTCAAGGGTTACGGTACTGTCTGTTTTAAAGGGAAATGAAAATTCTATAAAATCCGGCTTTTCCTGAAGCATTTTCTTCAGGGATTCAGGATGCAGACGGAGCACCGTGAGGTCGGCAGCCGCCTTCCTGTAATCTTCTCCACGCGGAGAACGGGGATTACGTTCAAAAAGATCGTATTGTACAAAAGTCATTTTCAGGGCATGATAACTATCCACCTGCCGGGCTACAGGTTTCAGCTGCTGGGAGTACAGGAATAAAGGAAAAAAAGCAAAGATTAAAAACCAGCTTTTCAGGATATATAATCTGATCATGGAATTAGCGTATGGAATAACAGTTTCCGTAAAAATTATTCCTTTTTAAGCATAGCCCGGTTCACCATTTCTGCAATAGCTGCCGTAATGTCTTTTTCTTTGCTGTAATAGGGCAGGGCTTTAGTAATGTCTTCCAGGTACCATACCATATCAATTTTATTTTTCCCGGCATATTGTTGCAGTGCTGCCGCAACCGCTACGGTGTAAGGCTTGAGGTCTTTGGCATATAATGCATCCAGCTGGCTACTGAAACTTTTGATGCGGGTCTCCTGAAGCTTCCGTTCTTCCTGCAGTAACTTGAATTTTTCTTGTTCGGTTTGGTTCATCCTTGCATATAATGCTTCCTGAGATTCATTTTGTACGGGCTTGTAAGAGTCGAGAAGCTCCCGGTACTTTTTCTGCAAACCGGCCTCCTGCTGTTGTACTTCACGGGAGAGTTGCATGCGGAGCGTATCCGCAGCTGCCTGTCTGGCGGCATAACCTTTCAGCTGGGAAAAAAGTTTTTCCCTGGAGACCACAGCAGTGCTCTGGGCCAATCCCAGATTTACTATTCCTGTAAGAATAAGTAGTATAAGTAACTTATGTTTCATTGGATTACTTGAATTTATTATTTTTTATTGTTAATTTTCTGATGGACCTCAAGGCCAATAATGTGCTTATTTTCTGATGTAAGATTTTGCATGAAATATTCTGGTTGCGCACTTTAATAAAGCCTTGAGCTGCAGATGTGTAAGGTCTACATCTTGTGTATTTTATTACATATATTTTTTATATAAATAATGTTCAAAAATCCTTCTACCACTGTTTTATATTACTGGTAACAATCTGGATCGCAATTTCATTATTATAACTGGTACTAAGTGTATTAGAGTCTGCAAAATATTCTACATATGCCGGTCCGGCATTTGAGACCATCATTCCCGCGGTATCGCAGTAATGTGCAATGTATGAAGAACCGCCGCTGTAGCTTTTCTGAGATGGGGATTTAATCATAAAATAGTAGACACCATCCGTCATAGGAAAGGATCCGTAATTTCCAAATCCATAATCTACATATCCGGAATTGGCATTGGCGGTAGTATTGTATTTTAATTTGATCTTCGCCGTTGCCGCTGAAGCATTAACTACCTGAAAAGCAAATGCAACTATATAACTGCTGGCCGGAACTTTAGTCTGATTAACCCCTATTGAGACTGTTTGAGCAAGTGCAACTCTATTAAAAGTCTGGGTATAAAGCTGATAATCGTTACTTCCGGCCAATGTTACATTACTTAAATTGGATTTTAAAGCATTATATTCTGCCTGTGTAATAGGTATATATTGTCCGGAACTGGCATTATCGTAAGCTGTACAGCTCGCACATCCTGTTGATGCCAACACGTTCCGAAGACCGTCACAGGTCATATCAGCACCCTGGTCATTAACGAAATCAGTAAAGACCCCGCTATTATAGTTAACGCCGCCATTTCCGTTCAGCACTATGGCTGCAGTGCTCCAGTTGGTATCTGCCGTCACCGTTATACCGTTATTGATGGTTTTGGTATCCGTTGTATTGCGGTAGATGGCCTGCGGATTTCCCCAGGTGGGACAGGCGGACCAATTGCCGCTCGCAGTGGCCGTGTTCTGTGCATATGATGGAAAGTTTACAGCCAGGATAACCAGCGTTAACAGATTTCTCAGAATACCGAAAAAATTCTTCTTTACCGAAGGAATAAACCATATCTTTTCTATGATGTGGGCTAAAGTTTTCATTACTACCATTTCAATCATTTAAAATATTCGAAAACCTTCATTACAAAAAATTTGTTGTTTGGGAAATTGATCTTTGCCGGTTGTCTTAATTTATGAATACAACATTGGCCTTCCCAAGAGTGAAATTCATCATGGTGTTATTGCAGCCCGGCGTGTTCTGATAGGCTGTTCCGGCTCTGTATGAGAGTGTTGTCCCAACCGTCATAGAAATCAGGAAGCTGTTGTTCCACAGGGCGGCGGTATTGGTAGTTCCCGGAAGACTGCCGCAGTTCCCCGGCTGATCCTGGTAGAAGAGTGAAGATCCGGCATTATCCGAATCCCTCATGACGGTGATGTTGCCGTTCAGGTATGCTCCAGACACCGAGGCACTCCAGGCCGAGGATGAAGTAGTGTCCCTGATCCAGCCGTAATCACCGCTGTAAGGTGCCGTAAAGAAGACCCCCAGGTTTACCGGGCTGTTGGCCGTGCTGTTGTTATTGTTGTTGACAACACTGTAGCTTCCGCTGCTGTTGATGTCCCAGCGGCAGGTGATTTCGGTACCGCTTCCGCTGAAGGTAATGCCGTTGCTTCCGCTGAAGTTCAGGGCACCTGTTCCGGCGAGCACGACGCCTCCGATATTACGGTTCTGGTCTACGGTAACGGTAACGCCGTTGCTGATGCCCTGGTAGGCACCCGAGCTGTTATACAGCGTATAGGGATAGCCCCATACGGCACATTTCCCGATATTCCCGCTGGAGGTTGCCACATTCGTATTGGTTTGGGCATTGAATAAATGTGGAAATAAAGCAATCAGGATCAATAAAGTAATTTTGTTTTTCATTGTGTCTGTTTTTTTTCTTTTTTCAATATGTCTTTTTATTTACCGCTTTCCCGGTCCGGGCAATATTGCTGCTCCTGAGGCTGAGCTTGCCGCATTGTATGCTCCCGAATCGTGCAGGCTGCCACCTTCGGTCCGGCTTGCGGTTGAATTGTCATACCGCATATCAGGAAAGTGATGCATGTCTTACTTCACGGTACTTCTGCTGACGATGGCCATATAGTACTTCAATCGGACTGGGACCAGGACTGCAGGGATGCTGCTGCCGTACGCCTTGCCTTGCCGCTGTTTCTCTGTTGTCATGGGTATGTTTTTAGTTAAAAATACCTGTATTGCCGGTCTCTACACAGGGTTTCTCCTGTACAGACCGGCTTTACCGGCATTTAATTTTCAAAGTACAAAGTGGCGGTTCCGATCGTAAAGTTCAGCTGTGTAGAAGTGCAGCCACCCGACGACCGATAGGTTGTTGCAGCCGAATAATAAATATTCTGTCCGGCGGTAAGAACCAGTGGGCCGCCGCCGTAAGTGTTGGGAAACCAGGTCGCAGCCTGTGTCGTACTTGAAGGATTGGAAAGGCCGCAGCTTCCCGCTTCGTTCTGGCTGAATACGGTCCCGTAATAGTCTTTGGTCTCACGCCTTACGCCCAGGGAGCCGTTCAGGTAGGAGCCGGACATGCTTGCCGACCAGCCGCTACCGAGTTGCCACCGGTAATTTCCCGCGTAGGGTGCTGCAAAGATGGCTCCGGAATCATAACTGATGGCAGACTGTCCCAAGGAGTTAGTACTGAAGTTGCCGTTATTATTGGTAATAACATGATTGCCGTAGCCTGGAAGGTCCCAGCGGCAATTGAGGTCGCCTCCGGAGCCGCTCAGGGTAATCCCGTTACTGCCGCTCATGTCCATGGCGCCGTTTCCGGAGAAGTTCACCGACCCGATGTTCCGGTTCTGGTCTACGGTTACGGTAATGCCGTTGTTCACGGTCTGGCTGGCTCCGGAATTGTTGTACAATGTGTAGGGGTAATCCCATACCGCGCATTTTCCAATGCTGCCGCTGGCTATTGCGGTATTGCCCTGTGCACTCAGGAGGCTTCCTGCCAGCAGGGCAAGGAGGGGCGTTACTTTTTTTGTTGGTTTCATATGTCTATTTTTCTTTTTATTTCAGGATGCCGGGATTACCGGCGGATATCCCGGAAGAGCTTTCTTCATACTGTCGTATCCTGTCAGTTCTCATAATACATGGTAGCGGCACTGATGGTAAAAGAAATCCCGGTGTCATTACAGGTCCCGGTAGTATTATAGGCCGTGCTGGCCCCATATCTAAGCTTTTCGCCGGCTGCGAGGGAAAATGATCCCCCGCCTTCCGCATTGGGATACCAGGTGGCCGGAAGGGCTGTGGAAGACGGTACCGCCATCCCGCATGTTCCGGCTTCGTTCTGTGCAAAGACGTTCCTCAGGAAATCCTGGCCAGCTTTGAAAATGCCTATGGAGGCTTTGAGGTAGGCTCCGGATACGGAGGTCGTCCAGCCGGATCCCAGCACCCAGCGGTAATTGCCGGTGTAGGGTGCGGTAAAAAAAGCACTGGTCTTGTAAACCACGTAGGGCTCGCCTACGGAGTTCACTGCATAATAATTGTTATTGTTCACGAAATGGGCCGTGCCGGCTGACGGGAGATCCCAGCGGCAGGCCGTCTCGGTGCCGGAGCCGCTCAGGGTGATCCCCTTACTGCCACTCACTACCAGGGCTCCGTTTCCGCTGAGGTCTACGGCACCGGTGTTCCGGTCTTCATCTACCGTTACGGTAATGCCGCTTCCCACACTTTGGCTTGCCCCCGAATTGTTATAGATCAGGTACGGATACCCCCAAACGCTGCACTTCCCGATGCTGCCGCTGGCCGCTGCCGTATTGGATTGCGCGGCAGCGCTGCCGGAGACCAGAAGGAGCAGCAGGGGCTTGGTTAGGTTTCTCATTTTCTCAGTTTTCCCGACAGCCGTGCTTATAATTTGCCTGGCAGGTTACCGGCGGGTTTGAAATCGTTTTTCTGCACGCTGGATACCGGTGTTTTCCCACTTCCGTTCAGGCGGTCTTCCAACGCCTGGATTTTTCTGTTGGATTCTTTGAGCGCTTCGATCAGCACCGGGATCAGGGCATTGTAGTTGACCGACTTGTAGCCGTCCTTATTGGTCATTACGGCATCCGGGAATACCTTTTCTACTTCCTGGGCGATCACCCCCATGTCCTTGCCTTCTCCTAATGCCTGACCAGGGAATTCTTTCTTGTCCCTCCAGGTATAGGTATAGCCGTTCAGCTGGTTCAGCTTTTCTGTTGCATTATAAATCGGGGTAATGTCTTTTTTAAAACGGCGGTCGGAAGTTCCTTGTACGCGAGCTGTCTCAACACGCGTGTCAAATCTACCGACGCCAGCGGTATAAATACCTTTATTATTAGTTACTCTTACCCAATCATTATCTTGCATATACCATCCTCCACCATATGTTTGCCAATATACAGATCCTGTTCCCCTCATTCTTATAGAATTATCTACTCCTGAATAAATATCACCGTTAAAAAAGTGATTAGCACCATTTTCGGCTGTATATACTAGCTGTGTGTCATTAGACCCTATATATCCTAATCGGTTTCCACTACTGTTATAGATAGATAAAAAACCCGAAGAATTTGTACTTCCAGGATTTAGTTGAACATAACCTTGACTTGCAAATGGATTTCCCACTCTTAAATAACTATTAAACCATCCGGCACCATCTGCATAAAGACCTTTATTATTTGATACTCTCAACCAATTAATGTCATTCATATATAAACCTCCTCCATAATCTTCCCAGTATACAGAACCTGTTCCTCTCATTCTTAAAGAATTATTAACTCCTGAATAAATATCACCGTTAAAATAGTGGTTAGCACCATTTTCGGCTGAATATACTAGCTGTGTGTCATTAGAACCTATATATCCTAATCGATTTCCACTACTGTTATAGATAGATAAAAACCCCGCTGAGTTTGTACTTCCAGGATTTAATGCAATATAACCACCATTTCTACCTGATTTAATTGCTCCCGGTGAAGTTACATTTCCACTATTATCCCAAGTCAACGCGTTGGTTCCATTCACGGTTCCCAGAGCACCTCCGGTATCTCCCCATAATCTTGGGCCGCCGATGGTTCCGTTGTAGATCAATCCGTGGTTGCCGTCATTGGCAGCACGCAGCCTCAACTGATTATCGTTCATCACAAGGGTCTGGGTAGCGGAGTGGTTGCCGAGGTTGTCACCGGTGGCTGTTCCACCGAGTGCTTTCCACTGCCCGCCGGTGATGTTCCCGTTGGAGGCACCGTTGGGGTTGTAGAAATAATAGAAACCCGGGGTTACGGCCAGCGAAGTGGAAGGCCGGTTTCCGGTGGTGAGGGTGTTCCCGGTGGCGTTGTTGTAGACGATCATCCCGTCGAAATACGTAGGGAAGGTAAATCCGTCGGCCTGGGAAAGGTCGAACTGGAAGTTCACCAGGTCTACGGAAGGGATCACGACGCCTTTTCCCACGTAAGGCCCGGCACCGGCTTCGGTACTGAAGCCCGAGCTGCCGTCCAAGAGGACATTGGAATTGGTGATGCCGTTGGTGACCCCGTTATTGGTCTGGATCTGCGCCTGCATTCCGGCAAAAACCACCAGGGCAGCGACCGTAAGTATATTTTTTTTCATTGTTTTAGGAATTTAAAGTGTAAAGTTCAAGGTTTAAGGTTTAAAGTTTGAGGTTCATGGTTTATTCGTCAGCCGGTAAAAAGCCCGGAGGAGCGCGCTGGAAAAAATAACCATACCGTGGCTCCCGCGAGCTTAATAAAACACAAATTGATATTAAGAAAAGTTTCGGTATGGTCAGGTAGCATTTCATAATGGGCCCGACGGGTGCCCTCAGCCGGATGATGAATTTCGTTTCCCGGATCATCCGACCTCTTTCCGGCACCGGCATCAGGAGCCCTTCGTTTTATTTTTTCTTCAGTTCTTCTTTCAGTTCTTTGATTTCACGGTGGGCTTCTTTCAGGGATTCGATCAGTACCGGGATCAGGGCATTGTAATTGACGGATTTGTAACCTTCCTTGTTGGTCATTACGGCATCCGGGAATACCTTTTCCACTTCCTGGGCGATTACCCCCATGTCTTTGCCTGTACCTAAGGTCTGGCCCGGGAATTCTTTCTTGTCCTTCCAGGTATAGGTATAGCCGTTCAGCTGGTTCAGCTTTTCGGTAGCATTGTAAATTGGGGTGATATCTTTTTTGAAGCGGCGGTCTGAGGGGCCTTGGACGCGTGGGGTTTGGATGGTGGTGTTAAAAACATGTATGCCTGAAGGAGCGTTATAGGCTACGTCTCCTCCTGAGAATCCTCCAATATTGATCAGAATCGATTGGTCGGGTTTTGTGAGGCTCAGATATCCGTTATATGTGTTGGATCCCGGAACCAGCAAAGCAGAACCAATGGTTTCATAACCTGATTTTACCGTAGTATTAAATATATGTTTACCTGAAGGAGCAGTATAGGCTACGTCTCCCCCGGAAAATCCTCCAATATTGACAAGAGTTGATTGATCAGGTTTTGTAAGGCTCAGATATCCGTTATAAGTGCTGGATCCAGGAACCAGTAAAGCAGAACCAATGGTTTCATAACCTGATTTTACCGTAGTATTAAATACATGTTTACCTGATGGAGCGGTATATGCGACGTCTCCTCCTGTAAATCCTCCAATATTAACAAGAGGTGACTGATCGGGCTTGGTAAGGCTCAGATATCCGTTATAAGTGCTGGATCCTGGAATTAGCAAGGCAGAGCCAATAGTTTCATAACC
Source organism: uncultured Chryseobacterium sp. (assembly GCA_913774355.1). Lineage (GTDB taxonomy): Bacteria > Bacteroidota > Bacteroidia > Flavobacteriales > Weeksellaceae > Chryseobacterium. The sequence goes on from CAJYGB010000034.1 coordinate 10,629, forward strand.
TGATTTTACTATCGTATTAAATACATGTTTACCTGAAGGAGCATTATATGATACGTCTCCTCCTGTCGACCCTCCAATATTTACAAGAGTCGATTGATCAGGTTTTGTAATACTCACGTATCCATTATATGTAGCAGACCCTGGAATCAATAAAGCTGAACCTATGGTTTCATAACCCGATTTTACTGTGGTGTTGAAAATGTGTATGCCTGAAGGAGCATTATAAGCAACATCTCCCCCTGAAAACCCTCCAATATTAACTAATGTTGACTGGTCAGGTTTTGTAATGCTCAAATATCCATTATAAGTGTTGGATCCTGGAACCAGTAAAGCCGAACCTATAGTATCATAACCTGATTTTACCGTTGTATTAAATACATGCTTACCTGCTGGAGCGTTATAAGCTACGTCTCCCCCTGAAAATCCTCCAATATTAACAAGAGGTGACTGGTCAGGCTTTGTAAGGCTAATATATCCGTTAAGAGTAGCTGATCCCGGAATAAGTGAAGCAGAACCGATACTTCCTATGCCTGATTTTATGACTCCCGGTGAAGTTACATTTCCACTATTATCCCAAGTCAGTGCGCTGGTCCCATTAATAGTTCCTAACGCTCCTCCTGAATTCCCCCAAAGCCTTGGTCCGTCGATGGCAGCGTTGTAGGCCAGGGCCTGGTTGCCATCGGCAGCACCTTTCAGCCGGAGGTCGAAGCCGTTTAAGGCAAGGGTCTGGGTAGCGGAGTGGTTGCCGAGGTTGTCACCGGTGGCTGTTCCGCCGAGTGCTTTCCACTGGCCGCCGGTGATGTTCCCGTTGGAGGCACCGTTGGGGTTGTAGAAATAATAGAAACCCGGGGTCACGGCCAGCGAAGTGGATGGCCGGTTCCCTGTGGTAAGGGTGTTCCCCGTGGCGTTGTTGTAGACGATCATCCCGTCGAAATACGTAGGGAAGGTAAATCCGTCGGCCTGGGAAAGGTCGAACTGGAAGTTCACCAGGTCTACCGAAGGGATCACGACGCCTTTTCCTACATAAGGTCCGGCACCGGCTTCGGTACTGAAGCCTGAGCTGCCGTCCAAGAGGACATTGGAATTGGTGATGCCGTTGGTGACCCCGTTATTGGTCTGGATCTGCGCCTGCATTCCGGCAAAGACCACCAGGGCAGCGACCGTAAGTATATTTTTTTTCATTGTTTTAGGGTTTAAAGTTCAGGGTTTAAAGTTCAAGGTTTACCGTTTAAGGTTTAAAGTTCAGGGTTTAAAGTTCAAGGTTTACCGTTTAAGGTTAAAAGTTGGGGGTTGGCTGCATTAAGAAAACTACCGATGGATTTTATCCGGATGGATTACATAAGCGCAGGCGGAAAGCACAGCCCCGCCTGCTGCTTAAAAAACATAATCGATGAAAAATCAATGGTTTTCTGAATGAAAAAATGGCGCTCTTATTTATTAGGGATGATCCATTCCGCACCGGTCCAGATGGCCATATAACCTCTCTGGTAGTTAAAGTTGGCGGTGGTGGCGGTAATGACGCCGCTCGCTGCCGGATTTGCCGCTGCGGATGGATTGTAGTTGTAGACATAGACGGTTCTTCCGGCATCTGCCGCGGTAAGGGCAGGGAAGGTCATCGTAACCCCGCCGGATGAAGCGCTGGTTACTACAAAATAATCGGAAGGCTGTACGGTATAGGTAGCGGTCGTAGGCTTTACCACGCCACCCCTGATGTTCTGGTATGCCGGTGCAGACGATGCACCCAGCTTCTGCCAGTTGGTTCCGTCGTTATAATAGAATCCTGCTGCATCGATGTTCACGGCCGATCCGCTCTGGGTACCTGTGGAAATACTGTTGACGTAAACCAGGGTAGAGACAGGTACCGAAGTCATGCTCTGGGCACGCTGACGGTCTACCCTCGGGATCAGGATCCCGTCCACGGCTGTGGCGGTTCCTGTGGGCTGTGCAGCATTCATATCCACCGTAGCCGCAGGTGCATCTGTATTAATCCCCGCTTTTCCTGCCGCCTGAAAACTTGCGACCACTTTATCCAGGATTTTATCGCTTGAGAAGTCGGTTCCTCCGGAGAGGATATTCATCTGTTGAGTATTCAGAATACCGACATTGACGTCGGCTTCACTGTATAGAATTCCTCCGTTTTTTACAGAGCTCGCAATTAGTCCGTTAGTAGAAAGCGGTGTCGGGGATACTCCGTCTATGATGATAGAGTTGGTACCTGTGCGCCCGAATTTGGAACTTCCCAGTACCTGTACCGTTTCCAGAGGGGCAGTAGTACCAAAACCGGTCCTGTGGTTGGCGGCATCTACGGAAAGCGTACTGCTGTCTACAGAGAATGCATTGACACCGGTCCCGGTAAAAGCCATGGTATTGGTGGCGCTCAGTCCGCTTACTGTGGTGGCCTGGGTGAGGGCACCGCCCAGCTGGATGTTTCCGGAGGCCTGGGTAAGCCCGTTATTGGCCGTTACGGCAGATCCCCCGGCCCCGGAACCCATTTTGGTCCAGGCGGTACCGTTGTAATAATAAAATCCTACGGCGTCAATATTGGCTGCGGTCCCGGAAGCGGTCCCGGTAGAAATATCGTTTACATAGATCATGGTGGAGGTAGGCACGGAGCTCATGCTTTGGGCCCGCTGGCGGTCGACCCGCGGGATCATCAGTCCGTCTACGGCGGTTGTGGTCCCTGTCGCATTCTTAGCGGTAATATCCAGGGTGGTTGCCGGTGCCGTCGTATTGATTCCGACCTGTCCGTAAGCGGTGGCTGTAAAAGCAAGAATTGCTATCGATAAGAGTTGTTTTTTCATTTTTTGGATTTTTATTGTTTGTTAATTGAAGTTGTATTAACTGCCGGCATGACGCAGGGCTTTCCGTTGTGATTGATCAATTTTTGTGTGAAGACTTCACCTTTTAAAAGTCATTGGAAGATTCAAAAAAAAACTAACCAAAGTCTTTCATATAGCCATTGGTTTATAATAAATATAAACTCCCACTGCGGCCGCTCTTACAAGACTAAGAATATGTACTTGGGGGACATTGGGCGGCGGCCGGCAGGAGTTATGGCAGGACTTCTCAAATTGCCTGTGAGATTCCCTATATAGATATTTGTGTTTTACAATGTCATCCGTAAAAAGAATTTTTATAAAGAGCACATAGGGAGCATCTGCAGCTGCATGTCTGCATTTTTCACAGGAGAGACAGGAAAGAATCCCGTAATGATTCTGGCACCGGGTACAGATGAGAGTAGATTTTTTTCTGTCTGCAGGTCCTATAACTGGTTTTACGGATTCACAGATTTCATATTTCTTTACGACAGGCTTACAGGTATTTTTAATTACTTTAGCTATCCTTTTTTTTCTGCTAATCCGCACAAAATTCGCCCTTTTCTTTTTTGTAACATATGGTCTTGGTGTTGCAACGGTATGGATGAGAGTACCCTCCGATACGAAGAGTTGTCTTTTTTTATCATAGATTTCCTGTGCCGACACTATGTTCCAGAACAATACCATTCCAAGGACCGTCATCCTTAAGAATAAATAGTGGATAGAGACAGGTTTGAAAATAACAGGCATAGTAAAAATATTTCTAATATTATCAATAGGTTTTAAGACTATTATTATACATGGCAAATATATTTCTAACCAGTGAAGAATGTATTGTGAAAATTGTATAAATAGTTAGACAAAACTGTATAATATTTAATACAAATGGTGTTTTATATATATAATAATTTTAATTTCGTTTTAATATTTTTTTTAATGAAAAAGAAGAGGATTGTTAAAAGACCTATTTTGTGGTATGACTAAATTGATAATAACTCTACTTTTGTGTGTTTTATTTCTAACCCTTAGTGGACAAAAATATTCTGCGGTTTGGCTTACTACTGACGACGGACTTCCGCAGAACAGTGTGAAGGATATGGTGAAAGATAGATATGGGTATTTATGGATTTCCACTGAGCGGGGAGTCATTCGGTATGACGGAAATGGTTTTACTTCATTTGATGTCCATGGCTTAAGCAATCTGCATTTTATGACATTTTCAGGAGACCGCAAAAAAGACAGTATCGTGATTTCTACAGACGGAAGGCGGGATGCGATTATGATCCGTAAACGAAAAGTTTTGCGTCTACCGTATTATAGAAAAAAAGACGGAATTCATTTCAGAGGAAAATATTACGAATATTATGAAAAATCGAACCTGGGTGATCCGAGCCTGAAGATGTATTATACGGTCTCTACGCGCACAGGTACGTATTTGTTTTCGAAGAATAAGATTGTCTTCCGTAAAGCAGGATCGCCAGCTGTTGAAATTTTGCTGTCCTTTGATCCCAATAATATGAAAGATGTCTTTAGTATCGATGAACTTGTCTTTATACGAAATACAAAGCATGGCAATATTATAATGATCGAAAATGGCCGTGTACAGCATCTGGAACACCCAATGTTTGCCGATCCGGAAGCTATCATCTATTGGGAAAAGATTAACCGCCAGGTTTTCCTTATACACAAAGACGTCATCTATACGGTAAGTTATACCAATAATAAGATTTCACTACGAAAACTGATGAATTACAAAAATTTCCGAAATTATCAGTTTTATTCGATGTACTATGACCGCGATTACAAAATTCTCTACCTGGGAAGCCTTACAAGAGGGCTGCTGGTTCTGAAGCAGCTGATTTTTTATGCTGTAAAAAATAATATCTCCTCCGAACCTCCAACCTTTACATCGCTTCTGCCATACACCCGCAGTTCTGTTCTTACTCCGGAAGGAGTTGTATTCGATTCTTCACGCATTTTAAAAAGAATCCGATTCGACAGTAAAAACTTCCCGAACAGTATGCTGTACGACAATCGCGGAAATCTGATATGCTTTAAAGACAGTACTCTTCGGATTTATCCTCCTTCTATGTACCGACCAATTCTACGGCATGTTTTCCGTTTTTATATTTTCAATGTCCTGCGTGCTGGAGATTTTTATTTTCTTAATGCTTTTCATAATAATCAATATGTTCTTATGGAATTTGCGGATCATACCTACTCCAAAGTAAAACGAAAATTTATAACACGTCAAGTGGTAGAATGCATACAGCGGTGTGACCCGTACTCTTATGTGGCTGGTTGTGCCGACGGTTTGTATGTGCTGGATGTAAGACATCTTACTTTTAAAAAAATAAGTCATATTCCTGTTAAAAATATATGCCGCACTCGCGACGGAAATCTATGGGCTATGAGCTTCGCAAATGGATTTTATCTTATTAAGAATAAAAAACTGATCCGTATGCCTATGGACCGAGACAATAATCTCTCCACTCCCCATGATTTACAGGAAGACCGAAGGGGCTTTTTATGGATTTCTACCAACAATGGGCTATACAGGATACACCGGAAAATCCTTCTGGAGTACAGTGATACTACATCACATATAAATAAAGAAGTACATTATTATCGTTATTCCAAAAAAGACGGTTTTAATACCAATGAATTTAACGGGGGCGGGCAACCCGGCTCTGCAGCTCTTGCCAACGGTCAGTTTGCATTTCCTTCGATGGACGGTGTGGTCTTTTTCCGCCCCGAATCTGTACCTGCGGTACTTCCATATTCAGGAAGTATTTCTGCAGAGCGATTAAAAGTAGGCGATTCTATTCGTTTCTTGAATGATACCCTTTATCTAAAAAAGGATTACCATCGCGCGGAGCTTTATATAGATATTCCTTTTTATGGACAGAAAGAAAATCTTGTCTTAGAGGCCCAGATCGACAGCACGACTGATAAGAAATGGAATGTCATCGGGGACGACAGGGTTTTAGTTCTTGAAAAGCTTCCGTCGGGCAGCCATGTACTTTATATCAGAAGCTGGATCGGGAACGGCAAGTATACATACAAGACCCTAAGCTTCTATATACAACCTTATTTTTATGAGACGGTGTGGTTTAGAATTCTCACAGGAGCCATCATCATTACAACAATGGTCGCGGTTATACGATGGAGCTACAGGAGATTCAGTACTCAGAAAAAAATAATACAAACAGTGACCGACCGGTTGGAACAGACTGAAATGATTCTTGAAAATGAAACCTCCCATCAGGAAAACCTTTTCCAGGCTATCACCCATGATATTGCCACCCCGATTAAGCATCTCTCGAACCTTTCGCAAATGATGCTGGATACTGACAGTCCGGCTCTGCAAAAAAAATATTTTGACAGTGTGTACAAATCTACGGAAGAACTTTACAATCTTGCTATGAGTCTTCGCGAATACCGCGAAGCCATAAGTAGCAATGAGATCTTTGCTGAAAAAGCCTATTCTCTGCATGAGGCGATTGAGCGAAAAATAAAACTTTTTGCAGATATGTCGGAATATAACGCCACAAAGATTATTAATACTATAGATCAGGATCTTGTTCTTTCCGTTAAAGAAAGCATCATTAATATTATTATACAGAATCTTCTGGATAATGCCGTAAAAAATACAGCTGGCGGTACCATTGTTTTTAAGGGATATCGGGAATATCCTTATATCGTGATTATGCTGACTGATACGGGAAAAGGAATGCCAGATGAAAAGCTAAATTATTATAATACACTTTACCAGTCCAATGATGAAGATGAAACAAAATTCAGGAATTTGGGTCTGGGATTACACCTTGTAATCCGGCTTGTAAAAAAAATAAATGCAATTATTGAATTTAGAAAACAAACACAAGGAACACTTGTGATTATAAAAATTATCGATATATGTTCAAAAGAATTTTAATTGCGGATGACCATTATATTGTAAGATTGGGTGTATCCGTAGCCATTGAAACAGCTTATAAAGATGTGCAAATAGATTGTGCCGAAAATTACTTCGAAGCTGAAAAAATACTTATAGAAAAAAGTAATGATCTTCTTATCATGGATATTCAGATGCCAGGAGTTGTCTATTCCGTTGTACGGCATCTGAAAGAAATCTGCCCCACCTTAAAGATCCTACTTTTTTCTGGTTTTAAAGGAGAAATGCTCTGGCAGTTCATCACTGAAGGAGCGGATGGTTATCTCAATAAGCAATGCAGCTACAAACAGATTCTGGAAGGAATTGAAACTCTTTATACAACAGGTTCTGTCTTTCCTTCTGAAACCATGCGGGAATATATTTCACTTTCTCAGCGGATCCATCCTAAAAAAAGCCTTTCCGACAGAGAGTACGAGATTTTTATTTTGCTGGTAAAAGGATACGGAAATCTTGAAATTACCAATATGCTCAATATCCAGCCCGGTACTGTAAGTACTTATAAGAAAAGGATTTTTACTAAACTTAAAGTGGAGAATATCCCTGATCTCGTGAAAATTCATCTTGAATTCAAAAGTTAATTAGAGAATTTTTAGTACTAATTAATATTTTAGAGTCCGTATTAAACTTAGGCGGATTTTAAATAGATGAAGATTTCAAGTCCGTTAAATTTTATTAAAATTCCAGGATTTACCGACACATTTTATCTATTTAACTCATAAATTTATTGAAGTCATTTAAACTTTTTTCCAAAGAAAAAAATTTAAATGACTTCAATTGCAGAAATAGGAAGAAAAAGAATAAACATAAATATTTCATTAAGGTTTTTTGGAATCCTTTTGCCGATTAAAAAAACTACAAATCGCTGTAAACATTACATTTACAGCGATTTGCTAATTTATTTCAATCGATCTTAACCGATGGTAATTGCTACTTATTTCACTTCTTCAAAATCTGCATCCTGTACATCTTCTGCACCACCTGCATTTCCTGCATTCTGAGCTCCTGCATCAGCACCCGGCTGTTGGCCTGCTGCATACAGTTCTTCTGAAGCGGCCATCCATGCTGCATCCAAAGCTTCTGTTTTCGCTTTTACATCGTCTGCATTTTTAGCTTCAAAAGCCGTTTTCAATTCTCCGTGAGCAGTTTCGATGGCTGCTTTTTTATCAGCAGATAATTTATCACCGAATTCTTTCAATTGCTTTTCAGTCTGGAAAATCAAACCGTCTGCTTTGTTGAAGATTTCCACTTCTTCTTTTCTCTTAGCATCCGCAGCAGAGTTTTCCTGAGCTTCTTTCTTCATTCTTTCGATTTCTTCGTCGGAAAGACCTGAAGAAGCCTGGATTTTGATCGACTGTTCTTTACCTGTTCCTTTATCTTTAGCGGAAACGCTCAGGATACCGTTGGCATCGATGTCGAAAGTTACTTCGATCTGAGGAACCCCTCTTGGTGCCGGTGGAATATCTGTAAGGTCAAATCTACCGATCTCTTTATTATCGTTGAACATCGGTCTTTCCCCCTGTCCTACTCTGATGCTTACTGCCGGCTGGTTATCAGAAGCCGTCGAGAATACTTCAGATTTTTTAGTCGGGATCGTTGTGTTCGCCTCAATTAACTTTGTGAAAACAGAACCCATGGTTTCGATACCTAAAGAAAGCGGCGTAACGTCTAGAAGCAATACGTCTTTTACGTCACCTGTCAATACACCTCCCTGGATAGCAGCACCAATGGCCACAACCTCATCCGGGTTAACTCCTTTAGACGGTTTTTTACCGAAGAATTTTTCAACTTCTTCCTGGATGATCGGGATTCTCGTAGAACCCCCTACCAGGATTACTTCGTCGATATCCGAAGTGGATAAACCTGCATCTTTCAAAGCCTTCGCTACCGGCTCCATCGATCTTCTTACCAGGTCAGCAGATAACTGCTCGAATTTGGCTTTAGTAAGCGTTTTTACCAAGTGCTTAGGGCCTGTAGCCGTAGCGGTGATATAAGGAAGGTTGATTTCAGTCTGAGGAGAAGAAGAAAGCTCGATTTTTGCTTTTTCAGCCGCTTCTTTTAATCTCTGAAGGGCAATCGCATCCGATTTCAGATCAACACCTTCCTCAGATTTAAACTCGTCAGCCATCCAGTTGATGATCACATCATCAAAGTCATCACCACCTAAGTGCGTATCACCGTTGGTAGACAATACTTCAAATACACCGTCTCCCAAATCAAGGATCGAAATATCGAAAGTACCACCACCAAGGTCATAGACTGCAATTTTCTGGTCTTTGTGATTTTTGTCCAAACCATAAGCCAATGCCGCAGCCGTAGGCTCATTGATGATTCTTTCCACTTTAAGACCTGCGATTTCACCTGCTTCTTTAGTAGCCTGTCTCTGAGCATCGTTAAAGTAAGCAGGAACCGTAATTACCGCTCTTGTTACTTCCTGACCCAAATAATCTTCAGCCGTTTTCTTCATTTTCTGAAGCGTCATCGCGGAGATTTCCTGTGGTGTATATTCTCTGTCGTCGATTTTTACTTTTACGGTATCATTCGGTCCTGAAACTACTTTATAAGGTACCCTTGTAATTTCAGAAGCATCATCTTTAAAGTGCGTTCCGATAAATCTTTTGATTGAATAAACCGTTTTTGTAGGGTTGGTTACTGCCTGTCTTTTGGCAGGATCCCCTACCTTTCTTTCACCGTCTTCTGTAAATGCCACGATAGACGGCGTTGTTCTTTTACCTTCTGCGTTAGGAATTACAACAGGGTCTTTTCCCTCCATTACAGCAACACAAGAGTTGGTTGTTCCTAAGTCGATTCCAATTATTTTACTCATAATATTTTTTATTTTTCTAATTTTAGTTTTAAAAATACAATCAGTATTTCTCAATATTTATACCATTCAAAATTTTGTGACAAATTGGCATCCTCCCGCCAAAAAACAATAAAATAAATCTCTTTATAAAAAATAAATGAGTAAAAAATATGGTCTGAAACCAGTTTAAACCTACCCTATCCTTCTTTTGCAGTTTTGTCATGAATTTACCATTTTTATCTAAAACCTTATCAATTCTGTCATCCGGATAATTTTATAATTTGTTTTTTAATTCCATCCCGACATTGTATTTTTAAATCGATTTTTTTAATAACTTTAAAGAACTGCAGATGGTATCCCTGCTAAATGGCTGCTTACACTCAAAATTAATTAAAGTTTAACGTGAAAAGATTCTCAGCGATACCACAAATCAGTATTTTTGATAAATTATAAATTAGAGAATGTCACTACATTTCAATCCGAGAGATATCACCTGGCTGGCCTTTAACGAAAGGGTTTTGCAGGAAGCAATGGACGAAAAGGTCCCTTTACATTTAAGAATTCGTTTTTTAGGCATTTTTTCCAATAACCTCGACGAGTTTTTCCGGGTACGGGTCGCAGGATTAAAGCGTGCCATGGATTTTAAAGAGAAAGTTATTGCAGAATCTTTCTATCAGCCGCCTTCAAAGATCCTTCAGAAGATCAATGAGATTGTGATGAGGCAGCAGCAGAATTTCGATAAAACCTGGAAAAAGATCCAGGCTGAAATGGCGGAACAGCATATCTTTATTAAAACTTCAAAAAATCTGACTGCCAAACAGAAAGAATTTGTAAGGAAATATTTTGATGAAGTAGTGGAATCCAATGTGATCCCGATCCTTCTTCACGAAAATACGCCGATGCCTTATATGCGGGACAAAAGCCTCTATTTGGGAGTGGCAATGAGCAAAAAAGACTGGCGGTATTCCAGCAATTATGCGATCATTGAAATCCCGTCCCGATTCGTGGGAAGGTTTGTTCTGCTCCCTACCGAAACTCCGGAAGAAAAGAACGTGATGCTGCTGGAAGATGTAATCGCCTTCAACTTACCGCATATTTTCTCTTATTTCGGGTATGATGAATTTTCAGCCAATGCTTTTAAAGTAACCAAAGATGCGGAGCTGGAACTGGATAATGATATTAAAACAAACTTTGCAGAAAAGATTGAGAAAGGCTTAAAAAACAGAAGAAAAGGAAAGCCGACGCGCTTCGTCTTCGATAAGGATATGGATAAGGCATTGCTTGAAATGCTGATCCGTAAATTAAATCTAACAAAGAAAGACAGCATCATCCCGGGCGGCAAGATTCACAACTTCAAACATTTTATGGATTTTCCCGATGTATTTGAAAAATACGAGCGTCCGGTCGAAAGAACGTCTTTTACCCATCCTGATTTTGAACACGGCGAAAGGGTTACTGATGTCATTCTGAAACATGATGTCCTTCTCACTTTCCCTTACCACAAATACAATCCCGTGATCGATCTTTTGCGGGAAGCTGCAATGGACCCCGATGTAAAATCGATCCAGATCACAGCGTACCGTCTGGCAAGCAACTCAAAAATCATCAACGCCCTGATCTATGCGGCAAGAAACGGCAAGGAAGTAACCGTAATGCTGGAACTCCAGGCCAGGTTCGATGAAGAATCCAATCTCGAATGGAAAGAGATGCTGGAACCGGAAGGCATCAGGGTCCTGATCGGACTTCCGGGAAAAAAGGTACATGCCAAATTATGTGTCATCAAGAAAAGGTCTCACAACAAGACCATCCAGTACGGTTTTGTGAGCACCGGAAACTTTAATGAAAAAACGGCAAGGATTTATGGCGATCACCTGCTGATGACGGCAGATCGCGGCGTTATGGCCGATATCAACAAGGTATTCAACGTACTGAAAAAGCCGAAAGAAGATTACCTGCCTGTCCTGAAGACCTGTAAGAACCTGTTGGTATGCCCGCAGTTTATGCGTGAAAATATCGTTCACCACATCGATAAGGAAATTGAAGAGGCCAAAGCCGGAAGACGAGCCGAAATGATCATCAAAGCCAATTCAGTAAGCGACCGGGCCCTGATTGAAAAATTATATGAAGCCGCAGCCGCTGGAGTGATCATCAACATGATCGTGAGAGGAATTTACTGTGCTGTAAACCAGAAAGAATTTAAGGAAAAAATAAAAGGCATCAGTATTGTGGATGAATACCTCGAACATGCAAGGGTGATGTATTTCTACAACAAAGGCGCCGAAGATATGTACATCTCCTCCGCGGACTGGATGACGAGAAACCTGGATTACCGGATAGAAGCGGCCGCTAAAATAACCGATAAGAATCTCAAGAAGGAACTAAAAGATATTCTGGACATTCAGTTGAAAGATAATGTAAAAGCCCGTATTTTAGACAAAAAATTGAGTAATGAGTATATCGATAATCATAAAGAAAAATGCCGTTCTCAGATTGAAACGTATCGATATTTAAAAGCTAAAACTACCAAATAATGAAGATTGCAGCGATAGATATAGGAAGTAATGCCGCCAGACTATTAATCAATGACGTAAAGATTAATAACAAAAAACCGGAATTCGTTAAGCTTAACCTGCTGAGGATTCCTTTAAGGCTGGGAATGGATGTCTTCACACTTGGAAAAATCGGAGAAGAACGGGAAAAAATGGTGATCGATTCCATGAAAATATTCAGCGACCTGATGAAAATCTATAACGTGGAACATTACCGGGCCTGTGCAACCAGTGCCATGCGGGATGCCGCCAACGGCCAGGAGATTATTGATGAGGTGAAAAGAACTTCGGGAATCAATATCGAGATTATTTCCGGGGATGAAGAAGCAGGACTGGTTTTTGAAAACCACATAGCAGAAGGGCTGGATAATGAATTCGCTTACCTGTACATCGATGTGGGCGGCGGCTCCACCGAGCTTACCTTCTATGAAAACGGAAAGATGATCTATGAAAAATCATTCAATATCGGCACCATCCGTTTGCTGAATAACCTGGTAACTCCCGATAACTGGAAAGACATGAAAGAGGAGATCCGGAAAAACATCAACAGCAAAAAGCCTATTGTGGCCATTGGTTCGGGGGGAAACATCAACAAAGTGTTTTCTATGAGCAAAACCAAAGACGGTAAACCGATGTCTATTACCCATCTTAAAAAAGTGTATAAAGAATTCGACGACCTTACCGTTGATGAAAGAATGACCAAATACAACCTTCGGGAAGACCGGGCGGATGTATTAGTACATGCCTTAAAAGTGTTCAACAATGTGATGTCGTGGTCGGAGATCAACCGGATTTTTGTGCCGAAAATTTCTGTAGCAGATGGTCTGATCCATAATATTTACAGCAAACTTCAGGATAAGAAGTGATTGTTAGTCAAAAATTTTAAAACCGTTCGATTTATTTCGGGCGGTTTTTCTTTTGATTGAAACTGAAGTGGTGAATGGTGAATGGTCAATTTCTTCGAGCCAATTGTCAATAGTGGATAGTCAATAGTCAATTAAAGGCAAATTTCACATATTACTTTAGTGATAGTTTCTGCTCCCACGTTTGTCATCCCGCAGGGATCTTACCATAGTATTAGAGATACGCAAGAAAGATCCGCGTTTGGATTCCTATGGAAATCGAAGATTAGACGGAGCCAATGACAAACTGTGTATCTATATTTTACTGAATTTCTCTTCTCATTTGATATTTGTACCTCATTCATTATTGCTATTCACCATTCACCTTCATTCCCGTTTCAAAAAATTTGTATAATTTTTGATACCACACGGTAAAGTAAAAGTGTTGTCCGAAACGTCTGTCATATTAATAACAATAAGAAATGAACTCAATTAAAATAATTCTTACAGGAGCAACGGGGATGGTCGGAGAAGGCGTTTTAATGGAATGCCTGGAGAACCCGAATGTTTCCGAAATTTTAAGTGTCAGTCGGAAATCTTCCGGAAAAAGGCATGCCAAACTGAAAGAATATATTGTTTCCGACTTCCTGAAAATCGACCCGAATGATGAAAATTTCAGAGGCTATCATGCTGTTTTTTTCTGTGCAGGCATAAGCAGCGTAGGGATGAGCGAGGAAGAATATACAAGAATTACGTATCACACCACCCTCCATTTTGCTAAAGCGGTACTTAGCCGGAACCCGGATATGGTTTTCAACTACGTTTCCGGAGCCTATACTGATAAAACCGAGAGCGGAAAAATGATGTGGGCACGCGTCAAAGGGAGAACAGAAAATACACTCAGAAAGCTTGGATTCAGGGCTGTTTATAATTTCAGGCCAGGATTTATGAAACCCGTAGAAGGCCAGGAAAACGTAAAATGGTTTTTTAAACCATTTATTTGGATTTTTCCTCTTGTATTCCCTTCAAAATCATTAACTTTACGGGAAGTGGGTATTGCCATGATCAATACGGTGCTGAAAGGATACCCCACATCAACATTAGAAATTAAGGACATTAAAAATTTAGCAATATGAAAGAAATGTTAAAACGGATTTTTTTGGTTGCTTTTATTTTATTGGTCCTGACTGCTATTTCAGGTTTTTTTTACATGCAGAAGCATCCGCTGGAAGGAAATACTAAATTAACAGGAAAAAATCTACATTTTTCAGGTCAGGTTTCCAAATAGAATAAAATACATACGATTATATAGACATGGTTATGAATAATAACGATGTGTAGATTCAATGCATTTATACGAATGCTATTCTTCTGATATTTCCTTTATTATCTTTTTATTAATCATTTATTAAAATTTGCTTAAAATAATTGCAAACCAGAAACTTCATTTTTGCATAAATTAAAGTAAGTAAAAAATGATTAACAACTATCTGTTGAAAGGCTCTGTTGTGGCCGCATTCTTCCTTCAGGGAGCGGTTTTCGGACAGACGACCCTTATCCATTACTGGAATTTTAATAATAATGCTTCTGCTGCTGCCATTACAACCCCTACCGCTACCCTTATAGGCGGATCGATGACTGCAGTAGCAAACGGAACTACGGATATTGATTTTGCCGGAGGAACAGGCCAGAATTTCAGCGTTCAGAATTTAAATGCAAGAAACGGAGATGCTTCCGGGACGCATTTGAGATATAACAGCCCGATCAGCGGAAGCCTGCAGTTCAATTTACCCACCACGGGATACAACAATGTCGTAGTGAAATTTACGACCAGAAGATCAGGCTCGGGAGCAGGAACCCAGACATGGAAGTATTCTACGGATGGGACTACCTTTACAACTTACCAGACTGTTTCTCCGCTCGACGCAGATCCGCAGCTGGTAGCCTTTGATTTTTCAGCCGTTCCAGGCGTATCCAACAATCCGAATTTCAAATTAAAAGTTGAATTCGCAGCGGGAAGTGGCGGAACCGTAGGAAACAACCGCTTCGATAATTTTACGGTAGATGCTACCCCGGCTGCCGCAGCGGACACAACTCCGCCAACCGTTACCTATCTTCCTGCAAACAACACAAATAATGCTTCAACGACTGTAAACCCTACGATTTCGTTCAATGAAAACGTAAGATTGACAGACAACTCGGCCATCAACGATTCTAATGCACAAATGCTTGTGGATTTCCGCCTTGGAAATGCATCAGGTTCCCAGGTTCCTTTTACAACAACTTTCGCCAACAATAAAATCACGGTTATCCCTACTTCCGGTATGGTCCCGAATCAGGCTTACTATCTGGCTCTGAAACCGAATATGGTGGAAGATACCAGTGATAATGCGGTAACGGCAGTTACTTCTACCACTTTTACAACGGCAGGAACTTCCGTTTCGTTGGATAAAAACTTTATTAAAGTCAATGAGAGTGCAGGGACTTTAGCTTTCAAGATCAATGTGGCGAATCCATCGAATGCCACAGTAAACCTGGTGGTAAAACCTGCTCCTTTCAGTACGGCAGGCAGCGGAGATTTTACGCTGGCCAATCAAACCATCAGTCTTACACCTTCCACCTCAAGCTATACGGTAAATATCCCGATCACAGACGATACGCTGGAAGAACAGCAGGCAGAATATTTCGTTGTAAGCCTTGAAAGTCCGGCAGGTGCTACCATTTCCGGAGACAGCAATGCTACGGTTTACATCATCGATAACGATAAGCCCGCTCCGGTTCCTTCCCAGCAGATCTCCCTGAATTACATCGGCAGCTTCGATCCTTCGGGAACAAACACCAGCTCTACGGAAATTGTCGTCCATGATCCTGCCACCCAAAGGCTGTTCACCATCAGCTCGGTTACGGATGTTTTTGATATCATCAACTTCAGCAATCCGAACCAGCCGTCGGTTGTAAATACCATCAACATGGCTCCTTATGGCGGAATTACCAGTATCGCCGTAAAGAACGGGATTATTGCCGCCGCCTCTCCGAACATCAACCCTCAGCAGAACGGATCGGTAGTCTTCTTCGACATCAACGGAAACTTCCTGAAGCAGGTAACGGTAGGTGCTTTGCCGGATATGATTGCTTTTTCACCGGACGGAACCAAAGTAATGACCGCAAACGAAGGGGAACCGAACGACGCTTATACCGTAGATCCGGAAGGAACCATCAGCATCATCGATATTTCGGGAGGCATTGCCAATCTTGCACAAAGTAATGTAACCACACTTAATTTCAATGCGTTCGATTCACAGGTAGCTACCCTTACAGCAACCGGTTTAAGGAAAGTAAGAACCAACAACACACTTTCTCAGGATCTGGAGCCTGAATACATCACGATCAGTGCAGACAGCCAGAAAGCATGGGTAACATTACAGGAAAACAATGCCGTTGCCGAAGTAAATTTAGCTTCAAAAACCATCGCCGGGATCTGGGGCCTGGGAAAAAAAGACATGAGCATCCCGGGGAACGGGTTTGATGCTTCGGACAATAACGGAGAAATATTAATAGCCAACTGGCCGGTAAAAGCCTATTATACACCGGATGCCGTGCAGAATTATAAAATAGGAAACACCAATTACATCGTAACGGCGAACGAAGGAGACGAAAAAGACCTGTCCGGCTTCAGCGAAAGAACGACGGTAGGTGCAAGTACCTATACTTTGGATCCTGCTGTATTCCCTCAGGCATCGGTATTGAAGGCATCTTATAACCTGGGAAGGTTCAGGGTGTCGAATGCTACCGGAAATACGGATGGCGACGCAGATTTTGAAGAAATGGCAGCACTGGGCGCACGTTCGTTCTCCATTTTCAATGCCGATACGCGACAGATCGTTTATGACAGTGGAGACCGCTTCGAGAGATATATCGCCGCCAATCATCCTTTGATCTTCAATGCCGATAACGAATCAAATACCGTAAAAAGCAGAAGCCGCGCGAAAGGTCCGGAGCCGGAAGGTATTGCTTTAGGAAACATCAACGGGCAGACTTACGCTTTCATCACTTTGGAAAGAACGGGAGGCGTAATGGTATACAACATCACCGATCCCAATAATCCTACGTTTACGGATTACAAACATTCCCGCATGACTTCAGCTTATGGCGGGGATAACGGTCCTGAAGGCATTACTTATATTGCACCGTCCAACACCACCACCGGAAAAGGATATGTGATCGTAGCCAATGAAATAAGCGGTACTTTGTCAATGTACGAAGTAGCAGGTGCCAATACATTAGCCACCGGTGAAGTGAAAACTGAAAAACCGACCTTCAATATGTTCCCGAACCCGGTTGCTAAAGGAAACACCCTGTATTTCAACAGAGCACAGGATTATGAACTGTACGATATGTCCGGAAAACTATTGAGTAAAGAAAAAAATGCATTAACTATTGATACTTCCAACCTTTCTACCGGTGTTTACCTGGTGAAAACTTCCGGAGGTCAAGTGAAAAGACTTATTGTAAAGTAGAATATATTATTTAGTTGATTGAGTGAGTCCCGGTTTCCCGGGGCTTTTCTTATTACTCGGAATTTGATTATTTTTACTCTAAAAAACACCATGAAAGAACAGCTGAAAGAAATCATCCGTCAGGTTTACCATAAAGAAAAGCGGAATCTTTTTACTTTTTTAACCGGTGCCGGAATTTCATCCGACAGCGGGATCCCCACCTATCGCGGAACCGACGGTATCTGGGTGAAAGGGACGCAGTTTCACAAGCCTGAGGAATTCGGGACCCTGAAATATTTCAAACAGCATCCAGAAGAGGTCTGGCAGTATGCTTTATTCAGAAAAAAAATGTTTGAAACGGCCATGCCGAATCACAGCCATCTTGAACTGGCGGAAATTGAAAAGATGCTGAAAAACCGTTTTCACCTCATCACCCAGAATATCGATAACCTTCACCGACGTGCCGGCAATACAAGGCTGTACGAAATTCATGGAAACAACCGGGAAATCAAATGTTCCAACGGCTGCAAAGGCATTATGGCCATGCCCGAAGAGATAAGGGGAAAAGATATTGATGAAGACCTTACCCTGAAAGATACCGCACTGCTTACCTGCCTAAACTGCGGGCACTGGATGCGGCCGAATATCCTGTGGTTTGATGAATATTATGATGAAAAGACAAATAAAAAGTTCAGCGCTTTAAAAATTGCCAAAAACAGCGGTATTCTTTTTATCATCGGGACTTCCGGTGCAACCAGCCTTCCACTGGCCATTGCCGAAACAGCCCTGAAATATGGAGCTTATATTGTAGACGTTAATACCGAAGACAATAATTTCACAGAACTGATTAAAAACAAAAAGAATAAGCTGATTATCCGGGAAAAATCTACGGAGGTATTAGCCGGGGTAAAAGAAATTATTAAAGATTTAAACAGATAAAATGTTTGCCTTTTCATTGGGAGACCTGAATATCAAATGATATTGCTTCACAGAAAAATACCCGATAAATACCGGGTTATCTTTAATGCATATCATCATAGATCCTTATCAGATCCACAATATTTTTTACCTGAAGTTTTTCGAAGATCTTTTTTTTATAGGTACTGATTGTCGACATTTTAAGATTCAGGCTGTTGGAAATTTCGATATTCCCGTTTCCTTCCGCCAAAAGTTTAAAGATCTGCAATTCTCTTTTGGAAAGCCTTTCTACGGAATGGCTGTCTGCCGACTGAGTTACCAGCTTTTTCATTATGTCTGTCGTGTAGTAATATCCTTCTTCAAATACAGAATTGATGGCCGTAAGAAATTCCGTTTCCGAGGCGCCTTTATTGAGATAGCCGGCTGCTCCTTCTCCGATATACTGTATGCCTACATTTTCATCATAGGTTGAAAAGATCAGGATTTTAAGGTGCTTTTGCTTTTTTTTCAGGTCTTTGATCATAGCCTTGAAAATACTCTGCGGTATATCAATATCAATAATAAGAAGATCATATGCTTTCCTGGAAACTTTATCTTTTGTTTCCGTATAGGTTTCTGCAAAATCGATATCGCAGGGATACTGAAGCTTGGTTTCAAGCACGAGCGCTGTGCCTGTTCTTACAACATAATGACCGTCAGCAATTAGTATATTTTTCATAGTCTAGTTTTGATAAGATATTAGATATTCTCTACAAATGATATCCCGGCTATGTAGGAAATCTTTTTCTGAATTTATTTACAATTTCATAACAAGTAGCAGACCAAATACCATATCTCTTACCACAATTTTGCCTGCTCAAAGGGATTTGCCGGAATTTTTACGGCAATATATCTACCGGAATTTCAGAATACCCCTGATTTTATTGTAGCCCAATCCAACCGAAATTGTAAACATTAAAAGATTAAAACGAAAAAAGAAGATCTCGGAATCCTTTTGTATAAAGCAATGTAAATAAATTCTTAGCAAAAATAATACATAAAACATTTATGACAGGATAGAATTATTACTATGAAATTTTCATAATTTATCCTCCTGTTTCTTAAAAAAATAAAAAATAAAGATAAAAAATCTATTTTTTATATAAATTATAGTTATTATTTAAAACTATGCTCAGAATGGTTTTTAGACAAGACTGGTTAATTTTCTAAATTCCTTATCATTTACATTTGGTACGAACTAAAAAAGACAGACCCACAGGATCTGTCTTAAAAAAAATATTTTTTTAGATTTTACTCTACACTTACCACTCTTTCGATTTCCGGCGCATGCTGCTTGATGGTATTTTCAACACCTAATTTCAGGGTTGAAAAATTCAGCGAGCATCCTGAACAGTTCCCAAGGAGCTTCACATACACAAGGCTGTCCTTTACATCGATAAGTTCGATATCTCCTCCGTCTTTATTGAGAAACGGCCTGATACTTTCCAGGGCTTCCATTACTCTCGTTACGGTATCTTCGTGTGCTATATTTGTTGCCATATTTTTCAGTTCATTTCGGTTTTCAGATGTAGGAACATATTATTTTGCCTTCGGCGAGCATCCCGCCATAGTGGTAATTTTCACGGCTTCCGTCGGAGGAAGATTCTTATTTCTTTCCACCAGGCTTTCTACCATTTTACGGGCAGTCTCGGTGTAGATCTCCGCAATTTTGGAATGTTCCTGTAATGCAGCCGGCCTTCCGACATCTCCTGCTTCACGGATACTCTGGATTAACGGAATTTCTCCCAATACAGGAATCCCGAGGTCATCTGCAAGGTACTGCGCACCCTGTTGTCCGAAGATATAATATTTATTGTCCGGTAATTCTTCCGGTGTAAAATACGCCATATTTTCGATTAATCCAAGTACCGGAATATTGATGCTTTCCATCTGGAACATGGCAATCCCTTTTCTTACGTCGGCAAGGGCCACATGCTGAGGCGTACTTACGATCACCGCTCCTGTTACCGGTACCTCCTGGATGATGGATAAGTGAATGTCTCCCGTTCCCGGAGGAAGGTCAATCAGCAGAAAGTCCAGTTCCCCCCATGCGGCATCCCGGATCATCTGGTTCAGTGCTTTGGAAGCCATGGGGCCTCTCCATACCACCGCCTGGTTGGCTCCTGAGAAATACCCTATCGAAAGCATTTTAACACCATAATTTTCTATCGGTTTCATCAGGCTTTTTCCATTTACCTCAACAGAGATCGGCTTCTCCCCTTCGGTATCGAACATCGTAGGTACAGACGGGCCGTAAATATCGGCATCTAATAATCCTACTTTAAAGCCCATTTTTGCTAAAGTCACCGCCATATTGGCAGAAACCGTAGATTTTCCAACCCCTCCTTTTCCGGAAGCGATCGCGATGATATTCTGAATCCCGGGAATCTGCTTCCCTTTGATCTGACTTTGCTGAATTTCGCTCGGTTCTGGAGAGACGATCTTTAATTTAAGATTCACTTCTTCCCCAAATTCACTGGCAAATGCCTGCTTCATGGCAGCCTCCAGTTTTTTCTTTTCGTGCATGGCCGGAGAATGTGCCATCATATCTATATATACATCAGCGCCCATGATCTGCAGGTTGTTCACCAGATCATCAACTTCTATTTCCTTAAGGAAATCCTGAACCTTTTCTTTCGTCAACATAAACTAAATAAATTGTTTACAAATTTACGTAATTTTTAACTATTTAGAATAAGTAAAAGGACTGATAGATATTTTCTTTTATGAAAGCAAATTTTATAGTACTTTAGGGGAATTTTAATTTTTACTTATGAAAAGATTATTCATTGTTTTTCTTGGGATCATCGCTCATAATCTGTTTTCGCAGCATTATTCACAATATGTGAACCCGTTTATCGGAACGGGCGGGCATGGACATACTTTTCCGGGAGCCATCGTGCCTTTCGGGATGGTGCAGCTTTCCCCGGATACAAGGATCGACGGGAGCTGGGACGGCTGTAGCGGTTACCATTATTCCGATTCCGTGATCTATGGATTTTCGCATACCCACCTCAACGGAACAGGCGTTTCGGATTACGGCGATATCATGCTGATGCCGACAATGGGAAAACCGGGACTCACTCCGAAAGAATATTCATCCTCATTTTCACATAAAAACGAAAAAGCTTCTGCTGGATTTTATTCCGTAAAACTGGATAAGCATAATATCGATGTCCGTTTAACCACGACTAAGAGAGTCGGTTATCATGAATATACCTTCAACAATGCCGGAGATGCCCATATTATTTTAGACCTGAATCACAGGGATAAACTGCTGGAAGGTGAAGTAAAAATCATTGACAGCAAAACCATTGAAGTCTTCAGAAGAAGTGAAGCCTGGGCCACCAATCAATACATCTACGCCAGGATTGAGTTTTCAAAACCTATGAAAATTTCTAACAAAGTGGTGAACGGAAAAGTTGAGAGTAATCTTTTCACGGGCACCAAACTGGCACTTGCGTTTTCTTCCAAAGTAAGAAAAGGAGAAAAAATAGCGATAAAAGTGTCCATTTCACCAACAGGTTATGAAGGGGCCGGGAAAAATATGCTGGCAGAAGGAACATCAAATGATTTTGAAACGGTAAGAAAACAGGCTGTAGCCGAATGGGACAAAGAACTGTCTAAAATAGAAGTAAAATCTTCCGATAAAGATAAACTGACCGTTTTTTACACGGCAATGTACCACGTGTTCACCCAGCCGAACATCAATATGGATATAGACGGAAAATACAGAGGCCGCGACAATAAATTTTATATGGCCAAAGGGTTCGATTATTATTCGGTATTCTCGCTTTGGGACACTTTCAGAGGGGCGCATCCTTTAATGACTTTGATTGACCACAAAAGAACCTCGGATTTCATTAATACGTTTATCAAACAATACGAACAGGGCAGAAAGCTGCCGGTGTGGGAACTCGCTTCCAACGAAACGGAATGTATGATCGGGTACCATGCGGTTTCCGTCATTGCCGATGCGATGGCCAAAGGAATCACCGGATTTGATTATGAAAAGGCATTTGAAGCCTCCAAACATTCAGCCATGTTGGATATTTTCGGATTGAATGCTTACAAACAGAACAATTTCATCAGCATTGATGATGAGCATGAAAGCGTTTCCAAAACCGTGGAATACGCCTACGACGACTGGTGCATTGCCCAGATGGCTAAAATTTTAGGCAAAAAAGAAGATTACCAGTATTTCATGAAGCGTTCCCAGAACTGGAAGAACCTCTACAACCCGAAAAACGGGTTCATGCAGCCGAGGAAGAACGGAAACTGGTACGAACCTTTCGAGCCGAGAGAAGTGAACAACAATTATACGGAAGGGAATTCATGGCACTACTCCTACTCTGTTCAGCAGGATATTCCGGGACTGATCGCCGCCCATGGAGGGAAAGAAAAATTCGAGCAGTTTATCGATGCTATTTTTGCCGCTCCTGATAAGACCACCGGCCGGGAGCAGGTAGACATCACGGGACTGATCGGCCAGTACGCGCAGGGAAACGAGCCGAGCCATCATATTGCCTACCTTTACAACTATGTAGGCAAGCCGGAAAAAACGGATGCCAAAATAAAATTCATCCTGGACAATTATTATAAAAACGCACCGGACGGACTGATCGGAAACGAAGACTGCGGCCAGATGAGCGCCTGGTATATTCTCAGCACCATGGGAATTTATGCCGTAACTCCAGGGCTTCCCGAATGGCAGACGACCCGACCTTATTTTGATGAAATTAAAATCCATCTGGAAGACGGAACGACCAGAATCATCACAAAAAATACGGGAAGAGAAGAACTGAAAAAGTTAGGTTTTGAAAATGCAAAATCGTTCAGGGATTTTAAATATGACGAACTGACGGCCTCTCCTGTAATTGCTGCTGCCAGAATTTTCGATCTGAATACGAAAGTGGAAATCACCGCACTGAATCCGGATGATAAAATTTATTACATGACCCTTGACGAAGGCGATGCCAACGTAAGAAAGACATTTACGGCATATAAAGGTCCGTTTACGATCATGAAAACCACCCAGGTTTCGGCGTATGCGGAGAGAAACGGTGAGAAAAGCTCGGTGGTGACGGCTGCTTTCAACAGAAGACCGAATAACTGGGACATTACGGTGAATTCTACTCCTACTCCACAGTATACAGCCAGCGGAAAACTGTCTTTAATCGACGGTATCAACGGGGATGCCAACTGGAGAAAAGGCGAATGGCTCGGCTATCAGGGCCAGATTTTTGAAGCGGTGATCGATATGAAATCGCCTCAGCAGATTACCCATTTATCATCCACTTACCTGCAGGACAGCCGGGCATGGATTTTAATGCCTAAAAAAGTGGAATATTACGTTTCCAACAACGGAAAGGATTTCATCCTGCTGAAAACCATAGACAATACTTTGGATCCGAAAGATGAAACCCCTCAGGTAAAAGATTTCTCCACCGATGTTTTGCCGACGCAGGCCCGTTACGTAAAAGTGAAGGCTTACCATTTCGGCAAGCTTCCGGAATGGCACCAGGGAGCAGGCGGCGATGCTTACATTTTTATTGATGAGATTTCTGTGAAATAATTGTTGATTATGAAAAAATTATTCTCGTTGTTATTTTTGACGCTTTGTATAATAACCATCTCTGCATGCAGATGCAAAACAGATCCTTTGGCAGAGAACTATCTGGCTGCAGATGTTGCAGGAATTATCCGGATTATGAAATTATATGGTGAAAATACGGATCAAAGAACTTATAAAGCAGATATTAAATTTGAAAAAATCTATAAAGGTAAAGCGTTTAAAATACTCAATGTGCGCGGCCTTATCGGCAATTCCTATTCGGGAGCATGTGAGATCGATGTAAAACCAGGTGAAACGTATCTTATTTTATTGAATAAATACAATGGTGAATATTCTATTTCTTCCTGTTCCCCAAAATACAGGTTTGATATGAAGAAGGAAAAGGCGACCGCAATATCTTTAGGAAAGACCTTTGCTTATCTCGATAAAAACAAATTTAAATTTATAGGATTTGAGTTTACAACATGCTTTGATGAATTACAGAAAGGTGACAGGTCCGATCTTTCTGCAATTAAAAACTTTTCGCCGAAAAATCCTTTTGCCATTTATAAGGTAAAAATAAATGATCTTTCAAAGATCGAAGAACTTACTCCGCTGGCAACTTTCGGGGATAAGGATCAGGAGGTGGAAAATATTCTGAGGAGGAATATGATAATCGAGTCTCCCATGTTTGTAGATAAAGAACCGGGAAAAGAATTCCTGATACTGCTTTTACATATGCCGGATAATATCAAAACCAAATACGGAGAAGTAATCAACGCCGAATGGTAAAAAAGTAAACCTCTTTCTACGGGAAGAGGTTCATTTTTACTCCACAGTTCAACTGGATTCGAAAATTCCATATTGAAAAATTCTATAAGACTTATTCTTTCCAAGGTAATTAAGTACTTCAGAGAGAAGTCCTGCTATTTCAGGGTTCTTATATTTATATTGAATGATACATCAGGATTTAACCGATGCTGTTGATCGCTACCTTTAAGACTTTATATAATTCTGCATTAATTTGCAATCACTATCTTTTCCGCCCAGTTCAGCCCGTCCGGCAATTCCCTGTCGGAAAATTCGATGTGGATGACCCTTCTTCTTTTTCCGTTGGTGGTGCGGTTGGAGCCATGCAGGATCAAAGGTTTCACGATCATGATTCCGCCGCTTTCGACAGGGCAGATTGCTTCGGTCTCGGTAGTCCAGTCGATGGTCTCCGGGCGGTAAATGCCTTTGGTTTGGGATCCGGGAATTACTTTCAAGGCACCGTTATTTTCATCCGTATCATCAAGATGGATCCGGATCGTGTATATGTTTTCCAGGGCCTCCAAAGGAGGCTGAACGGCAAACTGATTCTGCTTGGTCGTCCATGGCCCGAATCCTTCCAGCGGTTTTTTCTGATCTACCGAAATCGTGAGGTCCTGATGATAAGCTACGTACCAGTTGGAGGTTTCGGGCTTATCGAAATAAATACTTTTCACCACAAAATACCGATCCCCGAAAATCTCCCTGATCATGGTTTTCATCTTTTCATTAAAGATCAGATCCTGCACTCCGGGAACTTCCTTTAAAAACTGCCTGATGGCAAAAAGGTCTTCCGATTTCCTGAAGGTTTCTTTCGATGTGTCAATATTTTGAATGACCTCACTTATCTTTTCAATTTCTTCCTCTGAAAAAATAGAGTTGACTATCGTAAAACCGTTTTCTTTTATTGAATCTCTATGATTTTGTAAATTCATTTTTATAGTTTTATTCCAGAAAATATTTTTAAAGGCAAAGATGCAAAGATTTCTTTTAACAACTGGGAATATTCAGCCGGGGATTTTATAGCCCTGATCGAACGGCATGTCTGAGCTCTTTTTGTGTATTTCTGCGGCGGCTTTGCCGCCGCAGAAATACACAAAAAAGCGAGTAGTGAGAGCAGGAAACAGCTCCTAAAAACAAATGGCCAATAATGAAATATAAAAATTCACTATTGACCATCTACCTGCATGAGCAGCAGTTTATTTTTTAAAGGTTTCCGCCATGGTTATCCAGCTGTCCTTCCCATTTGGAAACGGCTGAGGTTGCTAAGGCATTTCCTAAAACATTCGTCATGCTTCTTCCCATATCGCAGAAATGGTCGATCGGTAAGATCAGGGCAATCCCTTCCGGCGGAATTCCGAACATCGAGCAGGTGGCCACGATAATCACCAGGGAAGCTCTCGGTACGCCGGCGATTCCTTTGGACGTCAGCATCAATACAAGAAGCATGGTGATCTGCTGCCCGATGGTCATTTCGATTCCGTAAATCTGGGCGATGAAGATCGAAGCGAAGGTCATGTACATCATGCTTCCATCCAGGTTAAAAGAGTAACCCAGCGGTAAAATAAAGGACACGACCCGATTGTTGCAACCGAATCTTTCAAGCTCTTCCACCAGTTTCGGGAAAACAGCCTCGGAACTTGTGGTAGAAAAAGCAATCAGCAGAGGTTCTTTAATCCTTCTCAGCAATTCAAAAAGACGGTTTCCTAAAATCAGATAGCCGACTAACAGAAGCGCCAACCAGAGAATGCCCAGGGCAAAGAAAAAGTCTCTTAAGTAAATCGCATATACTTTAAATATCTCGAAACCGTTAGTGGCGACTACTGCGGCAATAGCACCCAGAACACCCAGCGGTGCAAACCACATGATATAGCCTACCATTTTCAGGATTCCATGGGCAATAATATCGAACAACTTGATCACCGGCTGTGAATATTCTTCTCCCATATTCGCCAGTGCAACCCCGAACATGATGGAAAAAACAACGATCTGCAGGACTTCGTTGGTGGCAAATGCTTCAAAAAGGCTTTTGGGAATGATGTGCTTTACGAAATCTTCCATCGAAAATCCTTTGCTGGTTTTCAGCAATTCTTCGGCGGAAGCGGCATCCTGGATCGGGAGTTTGGTGACATGGCCGGGTTCCAGCCAGTTTACAAGCATCAGCCCGATAAAAAGCGAAACCAGCGAAGCGGAAATAAACCACAACATCGCTTTGGTCCCTACTCTTCCAATCATTTTAATATCGCTCATCTTGGCAATTCCCACCACCAGCGTAGTGAAAACCAGCGGAGCGATGATCATCTGCACCAGACGGATAAAAACCGTTCCCAACAGTTTGATGTTTTTGGAAAAAGATTCTGCGCTTTCAGGATAACTTACATGCACCAGTCCGCCAATGGCTACGCCCAGGATCAGCGCAACAACAATGGCGATAAACAATTTATTTTGTCCTTTCATATCAATAATTCAAGTTTGGCAAATATAATATTTTTACATTTGGTTTCTATTTACTCTTCACACTATCTTTCTTCTCAAAGGTATCATATAGCCACAATCTTACTTCACCTTCCAATGACTTCGGTTTTTCATTGGGGTTAAAAGGTTTTATTCCTCCATGATCTGTCACCTCCTGAGAATAGTTTCTATTTCTGAAAATCCTTTCCCGGTTTTTATTGGCTACCAGGATGAAAAAAGTAATGAGACCCAATATCAGAATGATAACCAGAACTGTATTTTTATAAGTAAATTCAAAATCATTCCCAGGCCCCCTCCTTTTTAAGTATAAATAATTAATGATTAAAACAACGGATACCCATAGGAATATATAAAAGGGCGGAATGACAGTATCGTCATAACCGTTCAGCTCCAATACTCCTTTTACCGTAATTGAAAGCAGGACCATCATCAGAGAGATGATCAGAGACGTTTTATAGAGCGGCTTCCGCGTATTGTCTTTTTTATTTATCTTCATTAGTAGCCCGTAAACCGAGAAAGCCAGATCATCATATATCTTCATCGTAATCCTGAATATCCGACAAAAATGAATGTTTTTTTCTTTGAAACACGATAAACATTTCCAAAATAGTGATTTTCTTCTCACCGTTCACGAGATGGTTCTGTTATGCAATAAATTACTTACCGGATTGATCCGACACCTATTTTTCCTTTGAGCATTGATTCTGTATAATATTGAATAAAAATTTTATATAAAAAAATTATTGAACTTTACATTTTGGTACACATTTTACTGTTATATTTAACTGTATTAACATTAAAAATATACAACTATGAAAAAATCAATCGCTATGGCTGCTTTGGCTATCGCTGTCTCTTTCGGGTCTGTTTCCTGCAAGAAAAAAGTTTCTGATGCCGATCTTCAGACTCAGGCTACAACTGTAGTGGTGTCTAACCCGAATGCTTCCGTAGAAGTAAAAGACGGAGTGGCACACTTAAGCGGAACTTTCGAAACACAACAAGCTAAAGATGCCATGATCAAACAACTGAAAGCCATCAACGGAGTGAAAGAAGTAATGGATATGGCTACCGTAGCGCCTGCTGCAGCGGCTGCTCCTGCTATTGACACCCAATCTGCCGTTGCACCTGAGGTACAGCAGAAAGTAAAAGATGCCGTGAAAGATATTCCCGGAGTAAAAGTAGAAGTGGTAAACGGAGAGCTTACCCTTACCGGAAACGTTTCTTCTTCTGATGCCAGAAAAGTAAAAGAATCGGTAGATGCTTTAAAATTAGGAAAAGTAAATTATAACTATACCGTAACAAAATAACCAGTCATGAGTACATTACAGGATAAATATTCAAATGTGGTTTCTGCGGCTCAGTCTGCAGGAATCTCCAATCTTCAGGTTCAGGAACAGGACGGGATCCTTTATGTTTCCGGAAGTGCTTCCAATACCGCTGCAAAAGATGCAGTATGGAATGCTTTAGGAGCAATTGATTCCACTTATTCCGCTTCAGACATCAATATCGATGTACAGGTATCCGGTCTTTCGGCAGGAACAGCTCTTACCGTGGCAACGGATGAATCCAACTTAAACATCAGACAGGAGCCTTCTACGGAAGCAGCTATCGTAGGAAAAGCCACAAAAGGTTCTTCGGTAACCCTTGTCGAGCAGACTTCTGATGACTGGTGGAAAGTGAAAACCGACGACGGACAGGAAGGCTATGCTTATTCAAGATATTTGAGAGCTTAATCCCAATCTGATATGACGACAAAAAACATCTCTTTTTTTAAGAGGTGTTTTTATTTTTTAGGGAAACTTAACAGTTAAAGGAAATCTGCAGTGTAAACATTAACGCTATTTAACGCGGAACGACTTTGCTCCGGCCAATTTTTCATATAATTTTGCGGCTCTAATAATCATTAACTCCAATGAGAAAACTATTATTGCTGCTGGTTGTATTGCTGAATATTCTAATGCTCGATGCTCAGAAACTAAACATCAACGGAAAAGTTTTAAACTTTGAAAAGAAACCCGTAGAAAATGCCACCATCTACCTTCTGAAACAGAAAGATTCTTCCATCATCAACTACACATCATCCAATAGGGAAGGAAACTTTTCCCTGAAAACGGATGAAGTCTATGAACCTAGCATCCTGAAAGTAGATGCGGAAAAACTAATTTCTTATTCCAGGAATTTTGAAAATATCGGGGAATCCGTTTCCTTGGGAAATATCGAACTTGAAAGAAATTCGGTGTCCAATATTCAGGAGGTGAAGCTTACAGCCTCACCGGTTAAAGTAAAAAAAGACACCATCGAATTCAATGCTTCTTCGATTAAGGTACGTCCGGACAGTAAAATCGAGGAACTGCTGAAGCAGATTCCGGGCGTGCAGATGGACAATGACGGCAAAATTACCATCAATGGAAAAGAAGTCGACCAGATTACCATCAACGGAAAGCCATTTTTTGATAAAAACGGGAAAATCGCCTTGCAGAACCTGCCTGCCGACATCATTAAAAACATCCAGTTTACGACGACTAAAACCAAAGAAGAGGAACTGAGCGGGAAATCCTCGAAATCCAATAATGCCACCATCAATTTCAACATCGACGAAAAGAAAAACAAGGGCCTGATTTCAAGGCTTACCCTGGGCTACGGCTCTGATAAGCGGTATGAAGGCAGCGGGTTGATCAGCTATTTTAAAAACGATACCAAAATAAGTCTCCTGGCAGCTTCCAACAACATCAATTCCCAGGGATTTTCGAGTGATGAGGTTTTTGACAGTATGGGTCGCGGGAGAAATTCCTGGCTGATGCAGGGCGGTTCTGTAGTTACCAGCGGAGGCTCTACCTATTACGTGTCTGGCGGAAACAATACCAAAGGCATCCAGAAATCCACCACCATTGGATTTAATTACAGTGATAAATTCGGAAAGGACATCGACCTGGATAATGTAAGCCTGATCCACATCAACAATAACCTGGAGACGAGATCGAAAGTTTCAAGGACAACCCTGCTTCCCGACTATACTTTGAAAACCAATTCCGAAAGCAATGGCGGCAATGATTCCAGACAGTATAATTTTGATGTTTCTGCGAGAATCCGCCTGGATTCTTTAACGAGTATTTATTTTTCACCGTCGTTTTCACGAAACGAAATTCAAAATTTCAGTACTGCCAATTCCAGCACATTCCGTGATAATGACCTGCTGAATACGAGCAGCAGTTACTCGAAAACCGATTCTGAAAACAATGCATTCAACCCTAATATTTATTTCTCTAAAAAATTCAGGAAAAAAGGAAGGGAAATGCATGCAAATATGAGCAGCAGCATTAATGAAAACAAAGAAAACCAGCTAAACCGATCGGAAAATATCTTTTATCTGGGTACCCAGCCGAATGACAACAGAAACCAGTTTTCATTGAAGAAAAACCAGAACAGCAATTACCGCTTCAGTACAGGATATTCCGAGCCGATCACCGATTCTGTTACTATCGGCCTGAACCTTAATTACAATACCACGAATATGAGGAACATGAGGGATGTAAATGATTTTAACGCATCTTCCCTGCAGTATTCAAGCTATAATGATGGCCTGTCAAACCGGATGAATCAGAAGATCGATGAAATATCCCCTGAACTGTCCTTCGAGATCAACAAAAAGAAAATCAATGGCTGGGGTTCTGTAAAGGCAGAATTTTCCAATATGAATGTGAGTTCCCGATTTAACAACCAGGATTACGGCCTGCAGAAAAATTTCATCCTGCCAAGCTATAATTTGGGAATGAATTACGAATTTTCCCAGAACAAAAGATTAAGCCTGTATAACTTCTCCGACTTTACCATTCCGACAGCGGAGCAGCTTACTCCCTATCTGGATATAATAAATCCATTGGCAGCTTATCAGGGAAATCCGAATCTGAAAAATACATGGAGCAATTCGACATACCTGTATTTCAATAATTTCAACATGGTAAAGAACATCAACTATTACCTGAATGCCGGATTTACCTATAAAAACAATGACATCATCAATTATTCCTCATTCGATGAGAGCGGAAGGCAGCTTGTAACGTATACCAACATAAGCGGTAACAAGCACTTCAACTTCGGGGCAAGTTTCAGCAAGACTTTCAAGTGGAAAGAAAACAAGCTGACCATCAACCCAAGATTCAATTCGATGTATGGATTCAGCAAAGGATTCATCAACGGAAAGGAATTTACCAGCAGCTACTACAGCATTAATCCGGGGCTGAACTTTACCTATGAAATTAAAGACAAGCTTACGGTAAAACCCTCTTACACATTAGGGTATAATTTTTCAAAATATAAAAACTACAGCATCGACGAAGTGAACACCAGCAACCAGATCCTGAAACTGGAGCTTACCAACTACCTCTTCAAAAGCAGACTGATTTTAGGAAATGACCTGGAATACAATACCAACACCAACATCGCTCCCGGCTTCAAAAGAGACTTTTACTTCTGGAATACCAGCGTGGGCTATTCTTTCTTCAACAAACAGCTAACGGCAAAAGTGAAGGTCTATGATGTACTGAACCAGAACCAAAGTGTAAAGAGGACCATTTCCAACACCTTTTTTGAGGACCGCGACGACCTGATCCTGAAACGCTATGTGATGTTCTCCTTAACGATGAAGCTTAATAAATTTGCACGTAACAAAACACAAACCCCATAGATTTAAAATTATTTTAAATTGCCAACATCCCTTCCGAGGGATGTTTTTTTATATTTTAGCACGTTCAAAACATGATTATGAAGAAGAGCATATGGCTGCTGATATTTTTATTTCAATTTTTAATACTGAACGGACAAAAGCTCAGCATTGACGGAAAAATCGTGGATTTTGGAAAAAAGCCGGTGGAAAATGCTACGGTTTATCTTTTAAAGCAAAAAGATTCTTCTGTCATTAATTATACCTCAACCAATAAAGAAGGAAAATTTTCATTAAAAACGGATGAGCTTAAAGAATCGTTTATCCTAAAGGCGGATGCTGAGAAATTTATTTCGTATTCCAAAGTTTTTGAAAAAATCAACCGATCCGTAGACATCGGAACCATCGAGCTGGATAAAAACACCATAACCAATATTGAAGAGGTTAGGATCACCGTTTCCCCGATAAAAATTAAAAAAGATACCATTGAATTCAATGCCGCCGCCATAAAAGTTCGTCCCGACAGCAGCATCGAAGAACTTCTGA
This sequence comes from uncultured Chryseobacterium sp., assembly GCA_913774355.1. GTDB lineage: Bacteria > Bacteroidota > Bacteroidia > Flavobacteriales > Weeksellaceae > Chryseobacterium. The sequence continues at coordinate 43,089 of CAJYGB010000034.1, forward strand.
AAAACATCAGCGGCGTGGAAATCGACAGCGACGGAAAAATAACGGCCAATGGAAAGCAGGTGGATCAGATCATGATCAACGGAAAGCCTTTCTTCGATAAAGACGGCAAAATTGCCTTGAAAAACATTCCTGCCGATATCATTAAAAACATCCAGTTTACAACGACCAAAACGAAGGAAGAAGAGCTCACCGGAAAACCGCCGAAATCTGAAAATACGACCATCAATTTTACCATTGATGATAAGAAAAATAAGGGTTTTCTTTCAAGGCTTTCTGCCGGTTACGGCTCCGACAAAAGATATGAAGGCAGCGGGTTCCTGAGCTACTTTAAGGACAAAAGGAAAATAAGCCTCGTGTTTTCTTCCAACAACATCAATGCGCGGGGAGATTCCGGCAACGGAGGCAGTTCACGGGCTTCACAGACCGGAAGCGGCGGACAGGGCATCCGGAAATCCACCACCATCGGCCTGAATTATACGGACCAACTGAGCAAAGAAGCCGATCTGGACGCTTTCGGACTTACCCGCACGGAAACCGATCTTCAGAACGCATCAAAGATCTCGAAAACAACCTTTCTACCCGATTATAAACTGAAAACCAACTCGGAAAGCCAGGCCGAAAACAACACTGAACAGTACAACTTCAACGCATCCGTCAAAATAAAGCCGGACACGCTGAGCACGATTTATTTTTCTCCCGCCTTCTCCCGCTCGGCAACAAAGAATTTCAATACCTCAAAGGCGGCTACCTTGAGAGATGAGACCCTGTTGAACCAAAGCACCTCTTCGGTCCGTTCGGATTCGGAAAGCCATTCCTTTACCCCAAACATCCACTATTCAAGAAAATTCAGTAAAAAAGGACGTTTTTTTTATTCAAGTCTAAATACGTCAATCACAGAAAATAAAAATAAAAGCCTCACCAATTCCCAGACCTTTTTCTATGATAACGGCGTGGAAGACCCTGCAAAAAGGGATTTCAGGAACCAGCTGGCCAAAACCAAATCTCAAAACAACAATTACAGCTTCAATGCAAAATATACGGAACCGATCTCGGATTCGCTGAATATTAATTTCGGTTTAGATTACAACTCCACCAATACCTTCAATGAAAGGATGGTGAATGATTTTGATCCGGCAACCGGGCAGTACTCAAGCTACAACCTGCCGTTATCCAACAGCTCGGATCAGAAAAACAGCCAGCTTTCGCCACAGGTAACGGTTGAGCTAAACAAGCAGAAGTACAATTTCTGGGCTTCAGCCAATGTGGATTTTACAGACCTGAAGTATAATTCCTTATTCAATGGGCAGCGTTTTGAACTACACCGGAATTTCATTCTGCCGGATTACAATGCCGGACTGCAATATAAACTTTCACAGAATTCGAGGTTGAACATCTACAACTCAGCAAGCTTCACCATCCCTGCTGCCGAACGGCTGATTCCTTATGTTGACGAATCGAATCCCTTGGTTACCTACCAGGGAAATCCCGATCTTAAAAATGCCTGGAGCAACCGGGCAAGCCTGTACTACAACAACTTCAATGTTCCCAAAAACACCAATTATTACATCAACCTGTCTTTTACTTACAACAGCAACGACACGACAGCATTTTCCTATTATGATGATTCCGGGAAGCAGTTTGTCACGTACACCAACATCAGCGGGAACAAAAGCGCAAATTTCGGAAGTGGTTTCAGCAAAACGTTTAAGTGGAACGACCAGAAAATAACCGTCACCCCGAAAGCAGGCCTGAGCTACCGGTATAACCGCGGCTTCATCAACGGACAAATGTACACCGGGAATTCTTATGTCTTGAATCCGGGGATCAACCTGGTGTATGATAAAAAGGATAAAATCAACATCAAACCATCCTACAGCATTAATTATTCCTTTTCAAACTATAAAAATTACAGCGTGGAAAGCATCAGGAATACCTATCAGACCTTTTCGCTGGAGCTTACTAATTATTTCCTTAAGACCAATCTGATTCTTGAAAATGATTTCGAATACAACACCAGTTCCAATATCGCCCCGGGTTTCAAAAGGGATTTCTATTTCCTGAATTCTGCCATCGGCTATTCTTTCTACAAAAAACAGCTGACAGCAAAAGTAAAAGTCTATGATGTATTAAACCAGAACCAGAGTGTGAGAAGAAATATTACCGCTACTTATGTGGAAGACCGGGAAGACCTGATCCTGAGACGGTACATAATGTTTTATTTAACACTGAAACTGAATAAATTTACAAGTACAAGTAAGAAAAAGTAATTCACATAATTATGCTCAAAACCTTTTAATTCCGATCAATTATATTCTTAATTATTTAAAGGATTAAATTAAAAAAAATTAAAACACCATTTGGTGTATTAAAAAAATTTAATAATATTGTCATCAGATTGCAATCTAAAAATAACTTTTAAATTAAAAAACTATGAAAAAAATTCTTTTAACTGCGATGATCGGCTTTGCAGGATTAGTAACTGCAAACACTACTGGGTTTACTTCAAACTTTTCTAAAACTTTAGAGTCAAAGAGTGTAAACTTCTTTAAGAAGATTAAAATTGATGAATACATTACTGACACAAATGGAACTTCATGGCATATCTATGGTTGGGTAGATGTTTCAGTAGGTTGGTCTGGTCCTAAAATTAATCACTATGATATTCACATGGTAGGCGGTGGACACCACTATCATTTCCAAGGAAAAATAATGCAGGAACAGGGAGCAAATGGAGATATTAAAAATACAATTGACGGTACTTTAACAGATGATGAAAAGGGTACTAAAATAGAAATTGATAATAATCTTCAAAATGTATTGTACCAACTAAATGACAATGTAATCAAAAATAACCCGGAATAAATAATAATTAGCGAGAATATTGTTCTCGCTAATTTAAATATTATAGGTATGAAAAAATATATTATCCTATCAGCAGTACTTATTTGCTTTTCATTTGCTGAATTCCAGAAAAATAATTTTACCGGAAACTGGAATCTGGTTGACTCTTATAATATAGAACAAATTAATTTCAAGAATCTGGCATTGCATGAGATGGTTAAGAAAAAAATAGTTGAGCAGAAAAGCCAGATTATTTTTTCAGACGAGGAGATTATGATCAAACAAAACGAGGTTGTTACTGATAAAAGTAAAATCAAAGATTTGAAAAAAATCACTAATGACAGCATTGTTTTTAAATTTGACGATCACACCGCTTCATTTAAACTGAAAAATGAGAAAAGCGGAATAATCACAGTTGATAAAAACGCTGTATTTTTAGTTGAAAAATAATAATTCACTTTACCTGTTTAAATTCTAAAGGTCCGTTTCATCAATTATGAAACGGACTTTTCTTGTATTATCCCTCAAATAATCGGATGAACTGTTTCTGTAGATTTGCAAGTGGCCAATCATCCATATTACAAATACATGCATAACAGGATTTTTATCATTTAAATCTAAACATCCATTTAACGGAAAGCAATTTATGACTAAATTAGCATCAAATTTTTGAGACAATGAAGAGACATTTTTCCATGTGGCTTTCCTTCCTGTTTATTCTGGCAATGGCACAGAATAAGCAGCCCGATACTTTTGTAAAGGACAATTTCATTAAAAAGGAAATCTACATTCCGATGAGTGACGGGGTCAGGCTTTTTACTTCGGTATATATTCCCAAGGATATTTCCGCCAAAAACAAATACCCGTTCCTGATGCAGAGGACCTGCTACAGCGTGGCGCCATACGGTGAAAATGAATACCGCACCAAGCTGGGCCCGAATCCGTATCTGATGAACGACAAATACATTTTCGTTTACCAGGATGTCCGCGGAAGGTATATGAGCGAAGGAACCTTCACCAATATGACGCCACAGGTGGACCATAAAACGAAAAAAGATGTGGACGAAAGCACCGATACCTATGATACCATCGACTGGCTGGTGAAAAACATCAAAGACAACAACGGAAAGTTAGGACAATACGGAACTTCTTATCCCGGTTTTTATACGGCAGTAGGTGTTCTCGCACAACATCCTGCTTTGGTAGCCTCTTCCCCGCAGGCACCGATCTCCGATTTCTGGAACGACGATTTCCTGCACAACGGAAGATTTATGCTCGCGTATTTCAGAACATTCCCGGTTTTCGGAGTTCAGAAAACGAAACCTGAGAATAAAGCTTGGTATAATGATTCCATGATCAAAGTTTCTTCCGAAGACGGACTGAAATTCTACCGCGATATGGGAACATTAAAAGATGGTTACGAGAAATATTACAAGAATAATTTCTTCATGACGGAAGTTATGAACCACACCAATTACGATGAATTCTGGCAGAAAAGAGGTTTGCTGCCTCATCTAAAAAATGTAAATCATGCCGTAATGACAGTCGGAGGCTGGTTTGATGCGGAAGACCTTTCCGGACCGCTGAATATCTATAAAACTATCGAAAAAACAAGTCCGAAAGCGAAAAATACAATCGTTATGGGGCCTTTTTCCCACGGAGCCTGGGCTTACGAGCAGGGAAAACATTTCCATAACCAGATCTATTTCGGCGACAGCATTGCAACCTATTATCAGAAAAATCTGGAAACGAAATTCTTCAATCATTACCTGAAAGGAAATACCAAGCAGGATGCCGGTCTGCCGGAAGCCATGATGTATGACACCGGGGCAAAGCAATGGAGGGAATTTACATCATATCCACCGAAAGAAGCTAAAAAAGTAAACTTCTACTTATCCGGGGGAACCCTTAAAAATTCAGCCGGACAAGGTTTTTCAGAATATTACAGCGATCCGAACAATCCGGTTTTAAGCTCTGAAAACTTAAAAGATTTCAACGGCTTTACCCCAAGAAATTATATGTCGGAAGACCAGCGTTTTGCCGAAGGAAGACCGGATGTACTTACCTTCACGACGGAAGCTTTGACGGAAGACCTTACACTCGCCGGTGAAATTATGGCTAAATTAAATATTGCTTCCTCTTCTACCGATGCCGATTTTGCAGTGAAGTTAATCGACATTTATCCTGAAGATTTCAAACCTGCTGAGAAGAAAGACGGAGTGATCTACGGAAATTACCATCAGATGGTACGAAGCGAAATCATGCCGGCAAGATTCCGGAATTCAAGGGAGAAAGCCGAAGCCTTAATCCCGAATCAGAAGACCGCTGTGAATTTCAGGCTTCAGGATGTGGTTCACACCTTTAAAAAAGGACACAAGATCCAGATCCAGATTTCTTCCACCTGGTTCCCTTTGTTCGCGATCAATCCGCAGAAATTCCTGGACAATCCGAATTTCGCCACGAAAGAAGATTACACAAAAGCTTTCATTAAGGTATTTGATGACAGTGCGATTGAAGTGGAAGTTTTAAAATAAACAAAAAAAAGAAAAGGTAGCTTCGAGAATCTCAGCTACCTTTTTTATTTTTGTCTCTCGCAGATTTCCAGATAACACGGATTTTTACTGATCAATTACTTCCCCACTCCGTTTGCCATCCCGCAGGGATCTAGACATAGATTAGAGAAGTAACGGAAAGATTCGTGTTAAGATTCCTGCGGAAAGACAAACCATACGCTTATTAATACGTTTAAATTTTCCACACCGTTTGTCATTGACTACGTCGAATCTACGATTTCCCGCAGGGAATCTAAGCATAGTATTAGAGAAATAACTGAACGTTTGGGCTGGATAATCTCCCACAGATTTTCACAGGTCATTATGCTTTATTTTAACACATAAGTCACAGAGAAAGTTTGAATAGCTTGAAAATATTTTTAGAACATATGAGATTAAAAATCAAAGATTTTTAAAAACTTCTGTGTGCTTTTTCCAGCATCGAGTATTTAACTTTATTCTTCGGCATGAATATCTTTTGAGCCTTTTGTGGTAAAATCTCAGGTTTTCGCCTTCCAACAAGCCAAAAAGCTACTCCGCAATCGTCCGGAACGTCAGGTTTACCCTCGGGGTTTTCACTTTGGTAGTCGTCGGCAAACGATGCAGCCAGTGATCCTGTGTGGTTCCTTTCATTACCAGCAGACTGCCGTTTTCGAGGAACACCTCTGCTTTTTCGTTTTCCGTTTTATGTTTGAACAGAAACTTCCTTTCGGCACCGAACGTTAATGAAGCAATCGCCCTATGCTTTTTCAGGTCTTTTTCCGCATCACTGTGGTATGCCATTCCCTCACTGCCATCGTGGTACAGGTTCAGGAGGCAGGAATTGTAGGTTTCTCCGGTGATTTCTTCACACTTCCGTTTCAGCTCGAGCAGTTCCGGCGTCCACGGTTTCGCATATTTTGTCCGTTTGGAATACGTATATTCAAAAGGCTGGTCCCCAAACCAGGCGACTTTCCTTTTGGTGATAATCAGCTTTCCAAAAATAATGGCTTCATCATTTTCCCATGGAATTTGCTGGAACAGATAATCATAATAAGCATCCGCCTTTTCTCTGGAGAAAACTTTTCCGTAATAATGCACGGTTCCGTCTTTGGGAAGGAGGTTTAAAGGATAATCTGATATGTCTTCGAAAAGGCTAAGCATGGCTGTTGAGTCAATATTTTATGTTTAGTATCTAATGTTATCATTTCATCTTTGTTATAGAAACTGGGATGGAAAAAATGTGCTGATTTCTGAATAAATTTTGGCTAAAGCCAATTTTTATTTATATATCTTAAAACGGTCTAAAGCCCGTTTCTATCGATAAAATAATGGGTTTAAATTTTAAATAAATTATTCTATTTATTTAAAATTTTGATCTTTGTATCTAAAAGTCTGAATAGGTTCTTGAGCTTTCCCAGCCTATGATCAGCTGTTTTCTTTCGGTTCCCCACATATAGCCGCCGATTTTCCCGGACGACTGGATCACGCGGTGGCACGGAATCAAAAACGCTACCGGATTACTTCCGATCGCGGTTCCCACGGCTCTTGACGCTTTGGAATGCCCGATTTTCTCAGCCAGCTTTCCATAAGTAGATAATTTTCCCATAGGAATAGTCAGCAGGCTTTCCCAGACTTTAAGCTGAAAATCCGTGCCCTTTAGGTGGAGCTTAACGGTGTTGAGTTCCGTCCAGTCCTTGCTGAAAATGGACAGGGCATTTTTCTGGAAATCATCTTGTTGTTCAAAAAAAGAAGCATTGGGAAATTTAGCCTGTAAATCTCCCAATGCTTTAGGTATATCATTTTCAAAAGCCAGGTAGCAGATTCCTTTTTCTGTGGAAGCTGCAATCACATTTCCGAAAGGACTTCCGGAAAAACTGTAATTGATCCTAAGGCTTTTTCCCCCGTTTTTATATTCTGCCGGAGACATCCCTTCGATTTTCACAAACAGGTCATGTAACCGGCTCGTGCTCGAAAGTCCCGTTTCCAGCGCGGTATCAAACAAACTCGCTTTTTCTTCCTTCAGTAAACTTTTGGCATGCTCAAGACTGATGAACTGCAAAAATTTCTTCGGACTCGTTCCTGCCCAGTCGGAAAACATCTTCTGAAAATGGGCCGGACTTAAACTGATTTCTTCCGCCACTTCCTCCAAACCCGGCTGAAGCCTGAAGTTGCTCCGGATATAATCTATCGCCCTGGCAATTCTTTCGTAATCGATCTGACTTTGTGTGGACATATTCGTTTATTTTACCTCACAAATTTCCGAAGAATGTACGGCAGAAAAAATCCGATTCCTGCGGAATTTAGTTGTTGTTATAAATATGATAGTAAGCCAGCATTTTGTAATACAGCTTTGCCGCCAAAAATGCGCTTGGTTTAGCCATCGGGGAATCCATCAATTCCACAATATCAAACGCGACCACGTTGCATTTTTCAAATACTTTTCTTAATAATTCTAGCGTCGGGTACCACTGTAAACCTCCCGGTTCAGGAGTTCCTGTTGACGGACAAAGCGAAGGATCGAAAGCATCAAGGTCGATGGTGATGTACACATTTCCTGAAACCTTTTCCAATACGTCATTTACCCAGTTTTCGTTATTGGCGATCTCGTGAGCAAAGAATACCCTTCCTTCAGGCAGATATTGAGTTTCTTCAACATCCATAGAACGGATTCCCACCTGCACCAGATTATGTTTCTGGTTTGCCTCAAAAACCGCACAGGCATGGTTGGACGTAGAACCGTGGAATTCCGGACGAAGATCGGTATGGGCATCCAGCTGAAGAACCGTTAAGTTCTCGAACTTCTCCCCTACCGCACGGATCGAACCGATGGAAACGGAATGCTCACCGCCGAAAAGCGTAAATAATTTTCCGTCATTATTCAAAAGTTCTTTTGTTTTTTGATAAACCGCTTCCGTCATCGCTTCCGGCGTAGAATTTTCAGAAATTTCTCCGGCTAAATACACGCCTTCCAGATAAGGTTCAGACTGGGTTTCAATGTCGTAAAGCTCCATATTTTCGGAAGCGTCTAAAAACAGTTCCGGTCCTTTGTCAGCACCTTTCCCCCAGGTTGAGGTTCCGTCGTAAGGCACGGTAACCAATACTACTTTCGAGTTTTCCAATGATGCATTTTCTTCAGGAATTCCTGCGTATGTCTTCATGTTTTGTCTTAAAATTAATGATTTGCGCAAAGATACGAAGAAGTTTGGAGATGGGTAATCGGTAATATTTAATGTTTAATGTTTAATGTTTAATGTTTAATGTTTAATGAAGATAAATGGGAAGGATAACAAATTGATATTTTTTAAATTTTATTAAAATTAAATTTAACTTTATTAAAATAATATTTACTTTTGTACAAATTATCAGCAATGAAACTTCCAATTGTATGTCCGAGTTGCGAATCTGCTCTGCAGGTCAGCCAGATGAAATGCCAGCATTGCGAAACAACCGTCAACGGAAACTATGAGTTGCCTTTGTACCTTCAGCTTACCCGTGAAGAACAGGATTTTATTCTGAATTTCTTTCTTTCAAGCGGAAGCATCAAAGAGATGGCCAAGCAGGCGGGACTTTCCTATCCAACGATGAGAAATAAAATGGATGACCTGATCGGAAAAATTGAAACTTTAAAAAAATAAACCATGAACTGGAAATTGATTTTTAATCCTTTCGGTATTTACAGCGAAAAACAGCTTCTCGTAGCCGGCATTCTGATTACTTTGGCGGGTTCGCTTTTAGGGGCTGCCTTAAACATTAGTTTTGACGGCGTCCTGGACATTCACCAGAACGAAACCGATTTCGTAACCAGTCTGAAAGAAAACAGTATTAATGTAGCCAGTATGTTCACTGTACTTTTTATCACAGGTAAACTCATCAATGGGAAAACACGGGCTGTCGACATTCTCAATACTTCGACGGTTGCCCGGTTTTCCATGTACATCGGTGGTGTTATTACCGCTATGCCGTTGCTGACAAGAATCGGAGGTGAGATCATCAAGCATCAGGACGATCTTCAGCATCTGAACATTAACCCGCTGGATCTCGCACTGCTTTTTGCAATAAGCATGCTGTTACTCACCATTACGGCTTATTATATTGTTCTCTTGGTAAACGGTTTTAAAACTTCCACCAATGCCAAAAAGTGGCAGCATTTTGTAGCTTTTGCAGTGGCACTTATCATCGCAGAAATTATTTCCAAACTTTTGATATCCCTTTAATCATGAAAATAAAAACCATATTTATACTTGCAGCTCTTTTATTTACCTCTTTTTTCCAGGCACAAAATATAGAAGGATCCTGGAAAGGCGAACTGGAATTCCAGGGAATAAAACTGCCCCTTATTTTAAATATTAAAAAGAACGGAAGCGTTTACTCTTCCACCATGGACAGTCCGAAACAGGGAGCCAAAGATATTCCCGTCGATAAAACGGATTTTATCAGTAACGAGCTTTCCTTTGAACAGAAAATGCTGGGAGCCACTTATAAAGGAAAACTGACCAACGGAAAAATCGAGGGCATCTTTTCCCAGAACGGCATGCAGCTGCCGCTGACCTTTACGCCGAATACCGGAAACGGATCTGCCGTAAACCGTCCGCAAACCCCGAAACCGCCGTTCACTTATCATACCGAAGACATCACCTTTCAAAATCCGGTAGACAAAAACACATTGGCCGGAACCATCGCCCAACCTGAAAATTTTGATAAGAACAAACCGATTCTGATCCTGATCACAGGCTCCGGAACCCAGAACCGGGACGAGGAACTTTTTGAGCATAAGCCTTTTGCCGTGATCGCCGATGATTTTGCGAAAAAAGGAATCGCCACTTTACGGCTGGATGACCGCGGCATCGGTGGTTCGTCCAAAGGTTCTGAAAACGACACGACTTACAATTTTGCGACCGACATCAATACTGCTGTGGATTATCTTGTTTCCAAAGGATATAAAAACATCGGACTGCTGGGGCATTCAGAAGGTGGAATGATCGCACCGATGGTAGCTACGATGAATAGCAAGGTAACATTTCTCGTCCTGATGGCAGGTCCAGGCACACCGATAGACCAACTGCTTATCCAGCAGAATGAACGGGCCGGAAAACTAGCAGGACAGAGCGATCTTCAGATCATTCAGAATGAAAAAATAAATTCTGAGATTTACCGCTTTATTAAAAACTATTCCGGAAACAATTATGACAAAGACCTCAAAGACTTTTTAACCAAAAATTTTGCGGGCCAGCTTGGTGAAAATGCCATTCAGAATATCCAGAAGCAGACTTCCAGCCCATGGTTCCGGTATTTCATCAAATTTAATCCTGACCAGTACCTTTCCAAAATAAAAATCCCCGTGCTCGCCGTAAACGGCAGCCTCGACTTCCAGGTTCCTCCGAAAGAAAACCTCGAAGCAATCGGCCAATCCCTGAAAAAAGCCGGCAATCCCAGTTTTAAAACCGAAGAACTGCCCGGGCTGAACCACCTTTTCCAGGAAGCCAAGACCGGAGCCTTTACCGAATATGCGGACATCGAGCAGACCATTTCGCCAACAGCCCTGAACCGGATGACCGGCTGGATCCTGAAACTGAAAAACTAATAGGCAAATGCTTTCAGTAATTCTGAAAGGTTTAGTATTTTAGTAAAAAAAATTCAGATATGCCTTTAAAAGCTGTGCTGTTCGATATGGATGGCGTGATTGTGGATACAGAACCCCTGCACAGAAAAGCCTATTTCAAAACATTCAACGATCTGGAAATCGAGGTTTCCGAAGATTTATACACTTCGTTTACAGGGGCTTCCACAAAAAGGGTCTGCGATACGCTGATTGATACATTCAACCTGGAGCAGACCTTTGAGGAGATCGCGGAAATCAAGAGAAATTACTTTAAAGAATATTTTTACCATGACGAGGATTTCAACCTCATCCCGGGAGTGAAAGAACTGATCCAGCATTATTATGACAATGGGATTAAGCTGATCCTGGCCTCTTCCGCAACCATGACTACCATCAATATGGTTTTTGAAAAGTTTGAGCTGGAAAAATATTTCATGGGGAAAATCAGCGGGGCCGACCTGAAGGAATCCAAACCGCATCCCGAAGTTTTCCTGCTGGCTGCAGGAATGGCCGGGGAACCGGTAAAGAACTGTATGGTCATTGAAGATTCCACCAACGGTATTTTAGCGGCACATCGGGCAGAAATTTTCTGCGCTGCCTACCGGAGCCCGCATTCTAAAAACCAGGATTATACCCTGGCCGATACGGTGGTTTCCGACTATTCGGATCTGGAAATTGATAAAATTGCGCAATATTTTTAACTAAACCTCATAGGTTTTGAACTCCATAAAATAAAACAGGCTGTCCAAATTCCTGATAGCCTGTTGATAAACCTCATAGGTTTTCGGAAACCTATGAGGTTTTGAACTCCATAAAATACAAGAGGCTGTCCAAAATTTGGACAGCCTCTTGTTTAAGTTTTGGCTAAAGCCGAATTGAATTTTGATTTTAAAAACGGCCTAAAGTCTGTTCCTATTGATACCTAAAATCAGATTCTTATTGATATCCTAAGATTTTCAGGATATCTTCCGGCTCCTGTTTTTCACGAAAAATCTCGTATTGCAGGTCACCGTTTTCATCTTTCTGGATCAGGATATGTCTCGGTTGAGGCATCAGGCAATGGTGTACTCCACCGTATCCACCGATCATTTCCTGATACGCGCCGGTATGGAAAAACCCGATGTACAGAGGCTTGGTATCACTGAAAACAGGAAGGTAAATAGCGTTCGTATGCTGTTCTGAATTGTAATAATCATCTGAATCACATGTCAGTCCGCCTAAAAATACCCTTTCATAAGTATCGTCCCAACGGTTCAGCGGAAGCATGATAAAGTGTCTTGAAATCGCCCAGGTATCAGGAAGCGTAGTCATAAAAGAAGAATCGATCATGTTCCACTTTTCCCGGTCGTTCTGGCGTTTCTGGGAAATAATCTTGTAAATGTTCGCGCCGCTTTCTCCAACCGTAAAACTTCCGAACTCAGTATAGATATTCGGTTCTTCAACGCCTTCTTCTTCACAGAATTTTTTGATCTGGGAAACAATTTCCTCCACCATATACTGGTAATCATAATCGAACTGTAAAGAGGTTTTGATCGGGAATCCTCCCCCGATGTTCAGTGAATTTACTTCGGGAGCAATTTTCTTCAGACGGGCATAGACACGAAGACATTTATACAATTCGTTCCAGTAGTAGGCGGTATCCTTGATCCCTGTGTTGATAAAGAAATGCAGCATTTTCAACCTTGCATTCGGATGCTCGGCAATTTTCTGGCTGTAATACGGGATGATGTCCTTATATCCGATTCCTAATCTTGAGGTATAAAATTCGAACTTCGGTTCTTCCTCGGAAGCAATCCTGATTCCGATGTCGAAAGTGGTATCAATGCTTTCCGTCAGCTTGTCCAGTTCTCTGTAGTTGTCCAGGATCGGGGTAATGTTCTCAAAACCGCTGTTGATCATTTCTGAGATTTTCGCCAGGTAATCATCGGTTTTGAAACCGTTGCAGATGACTTCTATATCTTTGGTTACTTTCCCTTCGGTATAAAGGGATTTCACGATATCCATATCATACGCTGAGGAAGTTTCTATGGAGATATCGTTTTTCAAAGCTTCTTCCAATACGAATTTGAAATGACTCGATTTTGTACAGTAGCAGTACCGGTAATTCTTTTTATATTCGGTTTTCTCAAAGGCTTCCTTGAACCAGCTTTTGGCTTTCTGAATGTTCTGAGAAATTCTCGGCAGGTAGCTTATCTTTAGCGGAGTGCCGAATTTTTCCACTACTTCCATCAACGGAATATCGTGGAACAACAAATTGTTCTCAGAAACATTGAATTCCTCGGTAGGAAAATACAACGTCTGATCAATAAGTTCCGAGTACTTTATTTTCATTTCTAAACAAGTGAATTAAGAATGCAAAATTGCTAAAAAACTTTGGTTTTTTAACGTTAAAATTATTTAAATTTTGATCGTATTTCTCACCTGAAACAGCGCGGAATTATCAATATGTAAACTTATGAAGATATTCTTCCTGTTTATCATTAGATATTTTCAAGACCTCTTGAATATATCGGTTGATTGAACCGTATTTCTTATCAATTTCATTAAAAGCTGCATCAAGATAAGCAGTTTCTACCCAGCTGAGTTTTTCCAGCACGCCAATGTCCAGTTTCGGATAAATAAAATGTAAATTCCTGGCAAGGTTAAGGCGCTTATTTACAAGCTTTTCGCGATAGTTATTCGACAGAAGATAATCGTTGTAAATGGTTTGTTTATCGAACTTCAGAATCGTTAGGATCAGTGCTGTAATAATCCCGGTGCGGTCTTTCCCGGCGGTGCAGTGGTACAACACAGGAGTATCGGATTCTAAAATTCCGATAATGATTTTCCTGATGACTTCCTGATGTTCCGTGACGTAATTCCGGTAAAAATCCAGCATTTTCTTTTCGGCATCAGAGCTGTTTATTTTCCCTTTCAACACCAGTTTCCTGGCCTGACCGAGCTGATCGCCTTCATCTTCAAACGCGGATTCGTTTTTATAAGCCATACCGTCAGGAATATGATCCGGTTTCTGAGCGATTTCCTTTGAATTTCTCAAATCGATGACATCTTTTATCCCGAGATTTTCCAGAGTCTCGAAATATCTACTTTTCAGCCTGTAAAGATGTCCGCTTCGGTATAATTTTCCTTTTTTTAATGTTCTTCCTTCCGTGTTTTTGATGTTGCCTATCGTCCGGAAGTTGTACACTCTTTCAACATTCATTTCCGGCAGCGTTGTCGTTTTCCCGACTTCAGGTGCGGAAAGGGGTTGTGTTTTGCAGGAGAAAATACAGATGGATATTGCGAAGAAAAAGGATATTTTTGGTAAGGATTTCATATTTTTATTTGAACCACGGATTTTCACAGATCGTTACGCATATTTTATGTTTGAAACCGATTGAGTTGATTTTTAACGCAATAGTTCACAAAGAGTGATTTTGAAAATATCGAGAATATTTTTCGTTCGCAAAGGTCCTTCGGCAAACTCAGCATAAACTATTCACTCAGCAAATGAGCATGAATTCAAATATCATCAATTCAATATTATTTTTATGGTTTTATATCTGAATTTATTTTTACGTTCACAAATAATTTTTCCCGATAAAAACCAGGAGATTTCCCTGTTCGTATTCGATGGATACCTCATTTTCTACGGCGAAGTTGCGGGTGCCGATTCTGGAAGTGATGCTTAAATTTCCGTTGGTTAATGGCCAGTTTAAACCTATAGTCGTAATATTTTCAACGAAAGGAAACGGATACAGCGAAATCATCTTATCTTTAACACCTTTTAGAATACACCTTTTCGGGACAAAATAATATTCCGAAAATTCATCATAGAATTTCAGGTCCAGCTGATCCTTATATCCGAAAGCTACGGTCAGGTTTCCCAGAAAATGATCCTGCTCGCCCCCACTTCCTCCCAGGACATCCACCTTCAGGAAGCCTTTTTCCGTAATGATCTCCAGGGCTTTCTGGAAATCCGTTTTGTCCTGATCCGGAGTGTAGATAAACTTTTCCTCATAAATCCCTTCTTCCTTTCCCGAATGCGAATCGAAATCACCGGAAATAAAATCCAGCTTATCCAATGGGAAATTCAGGCTTTTCAGGTAATGAAAGGCACCATCGGTACAGGCAATCAGGCCGTATTGTTCAGGATTCGGGAAAGATCCGGGAGCATCACCGTTGATGAAGAGTAATGCTTTATCTTTCATTCGGGTTCCAGTATTCTTCCGGTTCGTTATTGATTTTTGAAATGTATCTTGCCAGCACGAAAAGGTAGTCGGAAAGCCTGTTCAGGTATTTGATCAGCTCGGGGCGCACTTCCTCCGATTCATTTAAAAACACCAGGGAACGTTCTGCCCTTCTGCAAATGGTTCTGGCTGCGTGCAGAAACGTAGCCGCTTTTCCGCCGCCAGGAAGAATAAAAAACTGCAACGGTTCCGTTTTTTCGTCAAAAAAATCCATCCAGTTTTCCAGTTCTTCAATTTCCGTATCGGAAATTACCAATGGCAGACGGGATTTTCCGTTGGCCAGCATCAGCTTATCGACGGGCGTTGCAGCTTCGGAACCCACCGTAAACAGATCAAACTGTATTTTTTTCAGTTGTCTTAATACTTCTTCATCTTCAATATGACTTTTGGCAATGCCGATGAATGAGTTCAGTTCATCAATATTTCCATAGCTGTCTACTCTTGCGCTGGCTTTTGAAACCCTCGTTCCGCCGTACAGTGCCGTCTCGCCTTTGTCGCCTGTTTTCGTGTAAATTTTCATAGGACTAAATTAGTTTTTTAAACCAAAGGCAGCAAATTTTGGAAAGGAAGATTTGATGATGGTACCTGCAGAAATCCATTTGACACAGGAGTTACATTGGATCTTCAGGCTTTCCAGTGTCTGAGGCTACCCGAAGCTGCGTCTTATCAGATCTGTGGCTTAAAAATGGTCGGAAAAAAATTTACCACAAAAGGTTTTTGACACATGAGACGCATAAGATAAAGATTGATAGATTGCGCCTATTTCAGAACACATAAGATTACAAATCAAAGATTTTTAGAGGTTATCGTATTTGAAATAACCGTTCGGTGGCTGAACGAAGCCGAAGCCCCTCATCATCCATTTAATCCGTGGTTAAGGTTTTTACCACAAAAGGCACAAAAGATATTTATACTGTAGAAAAAAATTCAATACTTGCTGCTGTAGAAAGCGCACAAAAGTTTTTAAAAATCTGTGATTTTTAATCTCATGTGTTCTAAAAATATTTTCAAACTATTCAAAATTCTTTTCTATGACTTATATGTTAAAAATAAAACGTGAAAATCTGGCAGATCTCTGGTTGTGGCTGAGCAGAGCCGAAGCCAAGATGAAGCCATATGATGATTTGAAAATCGATACCATCTGCAAAATCTGCGGGATACAAAAAATGACCGGTCCCGAAAGGCCGGCCACTCTCAAATTATTTATCTGCCTAACATTGCTTAAGTATGAGTCTTTAACGCGAAAATACCGGGAATTATTTTAAAATTAAAAAAATTTTCAGTCCCTTGACATCCTGCTGACAAACTGTTGTCATTACCCTGATTTACCTTTGTATCAGACAAAACCAAAAACAGTAAAATTATGACTGCAACAGCAACAACCACAAAACAATTTCTGAACGCCGAGCAAGTATTGGAACATTGGCAGGGGCACCGGAACCTTACCCGAAGAGTGATCGAAGCTTTTCCTGAGAAAGAGCTTTTTGAATTTTCCATCGGCGGCATGAGACCTTTCGCAAAACTAGCCGTTGAGCTGATCAGCATCGGCGGGCCCGGAGTAAAAGGAATTGTTGAAAACCGGATGGAAGCGTATGACGAAGAAAAATTTCAACCAAAAACAAAAGAAGAGCTTCTGAAAAAATGGGATGAGGAAACAGAGGTTATCAATCAGTATTTTGCACAGATTTCAGCAGAACGCTTTCAGGAAAGCTTCAACCTTTTCGGACAGTATGAATTCCCGGTGTACCAGAACATCCTGTATTTTATTGACAACGAAGTTCACCACCGTGGACAGGGATATGTCTATCTGCGGGCTTTGGGTATCGAACCGCCTTTCTTCTGGGAAAGATTTCCGGTTATGTAGTATATCATTCATTGAAGAGGGCAACCCAATCAACAGATTCAATACAAAAGCTTTCAGAACTTCTGAAGGCTTTTTGCTTTAATATTTTGCCGAGATCTTTTCCAGCAAATCTTTCAGGCTGTCTTTTAGAAATTCCGGCTCCAGCACTTCTGCATAATCCGCAAATGTAATCAGCCAGCGGGGAAAACCTTCCTTGATCCAGTCGGTTTCAAAGATCATTTCACAGCCGTCTTCCCGTTCAATTTCCTCTACAAGACCGTAATATTTTTTGGAATTGCAGAGATGTCCGATGATACTCTTATCCACCAGAAGCCGCACTCTTGTTTTATTTCCGTCCGGGTTCTGGCGGTAATCGTTGATCTGTCCGTATTCCTGAAAAAATGGGTTCTGGGTTTTGAAGATCTTTAAAATCCGGTCTACCCGGAACTGCCGGAAGTCATTCCGCAACGTACAGAATGCCATGATATACCAGAAATTGAATTCGAAAAATACACCGACTACCTCAATGGTTCTGGTAGAAATTTTCCCATCCACCGTTTCATATTCCAGGGTAAGCTGCTTTTTTTCGGCAATACTTTCCAAAATGATCGGGATAATATTCCGGATCCTGTCTTCTGTCTTAGGATGATAATTGAATACATCAATCTGCTTTTCAATATTCTCAATCAGGTTTTTATCCGAATATTTCAGCACCGAACGCACCTTTTCCATGGCCGACTGGTAATGCTGCCCTAAACTCTCATGCAAAAATTTCTGCATCAGTTTTTCAGCCGTAATAAAACTCAGCACTTCTTCTTTGGTGAACATAACGGGCGGAAGCTTATAACCTTCCATCAGGGAATATCCGCTCCCGGCTTCCCCGATAATCGGAATTCCGGCATGCTCCAGTGTTTTTACATCCCGGTAGATCGTCCGGATGCTCACCTCGAATTTTTTAGCCAGGTCCTGCGCCCTTACTACAGGCTTTGACTGCAACTGCGTAAGAATAGCGGTTACCCGATCGAGTTTTTTGAGATAATGGTCGTTCATTTTTATGGGTAATGAGTAATAGTTAATAAGTGATGGGTGATGGATGATGATTATTGGACTATCATATTGTGATACTGTTGCACTGATAAATTGTTACATTTTTAAACTGTTGACCAGTTTATCAAGGTTCAGGCTTCTTGCGGAGGCATCGAATATTTCCCGGTAAGTTCCGTCGAGCTGTACCAGTTCGTCGTGGGTTCCGCTCTCGACCACCCTTCCTTTTTTCATGACATAAATTTTATCCGAATCCAGAATCTGCGAAAGGGAATGCGAAATGATGATGACCGTCCGGCCTGCTTTGATGGCATCAAGGGAGTTTTTAATCTGTTCGGTGGCAATCGCGTCGAGGCTTGCAGTAGGTTCGTCAAGGAAAATAATCGGCGGATCTTTCAGAAACAGCCGGGCGATGGCGATCCTTTGCTGCTGTCCACCCGAAAGCTGGGTAGCATCGTGACGGTAACCGTCCGGTAAATCCAGGATCTGCTCGTGAAGATACGCTTTTTTCGCGGCGGCCTCAATTTCTTCAAAAGAAGCATTCATGTTCCCGTAGCGGATGTTATCTTCAATACTTCCCTGGAAAATATGGTTTTTCTGAAGAACCAACCCGAGGTCGTTCCGAAGAAAGGTATTATCATATTCATTTAAATTGACATGATCCAGCAGGATTTCCCCGGAATCCGGGAGATAAAATTTGCACAGCAGATTGATGACGGTTGATTTCCCGGCACCGCTCAGACCTACCAGTGCCGTTGTTTTCCCGTTCTCAATCTTCATGGAAACATCATGCAGGGCCTGCGTTCCGTTTGGATAAGTGAAATTGATATTTTTTAATTCAAAATTTCCTTTGATTTCTTTTTCAATTAAATTGCCGTTCGATTCTTTTTCTTCATCCGCATTTAAAATATCAAAATAGCCTTCCGCATAAATCATGGCATCGTTCATATCGTCATAAATCCGGTGCAGCTGGCGGATCGGTGCCGAAACGTTGTTGAAAAGCATAATGTGGAGCATGATCGCTCCGATGGTCATTTGTTGGTCCAGTACCAAATAAACCGTCAGCAGGATAATCAGCACCACCCCGAACTGTTCGATAAAGGTTTTCAGCCCATCGTAAATAAAATTGGTTCTCCGGGTGAACATCTGGCTTTCCATAAGCTGCATCTGAAGGTCGTACTGTTTTTTACCTTCAAATTTCTCACGGACAAAACTTTTGATGACCATAATGGAATTGATGAGGTTTAATAATCCGGAAGTCTTCTGTTCACGCTGGTTCCTGAGGGTTCTTCGTACCCCGCTGAGCTTCTTCGCCTGAAGGGAACTTACGTAAAAGTAGATGGGAACGATGATCGTGGAAACAATGCCGACATACACGTTCTGCAGATACATGATGATCAGGGCAATAATGGAGTTGGAAAACAGCGGCAGCATATCGATGAAAAAATTCTGGACGAGTCTTGTCAGGCTTTCAATTCCCCGGTCGATCCGGATCTGCAGCTTTCCCGATTCGTGGTTTTCATCGTTAAAATAGGCTACCCGGTACGTCAGAATCTTATCAATCGCCGACTGCGCCAGTACGGAACTGACATTGATCCTGATTTTCTCTCCATAAAATTTCTGTCCGAAATTGATGAAGATGTTCAGCAGCTCCTTTCCCAGTAAAATAACGGAGATGATCACGAGCACATGAACGCCTTCCGACATCGGATGCGGCAGATGGGTGAGTTTCGTGACTTCATCCACCGTATATTTCAACACCAATGGGTTTACTTGTGCGGCAAGGGCACCTAAAAACGTAAGGATCAGGGTTCCGTAGATCATCAGCCGGTAAGGCCTGATAAAGGGAACCAGCTGTCTGTAAATTCCGTATAAAGTAAGCGTCCGGTTGAAAGGTTTGGCCATAGAAAATGATTTTAACGGAAAAACGTACCGTTTTGCAGAGAAAAGGTACGTTTTATTCTATTTTAAAGCAATGATTCTGCTCCGAATTTTAATTTTCAAACAGATAAGTGGTGAGGTAATGCAGTTCTGGTTTGCCTGCCGCTTTGGATTCTTCTTTTGCGTCTTCCAGAGAATAGAGTGAATTGATTTCCTTCCTCTGAAACACAAAAGCATTGTTGGCATTTTTATCCACCACCTCATTGAAAATATGCTGAATCTCCGAATTTCCTAAAGAAGCAAAGCTGATGTCTTCAAAGCCGTACATCAGTCTCAGGTCATCAAACTGTGCGAAATTTTCATCCACAAACTGCTGCATCTGGGTTTTGGATTCAAAATTCCCAGCCCAGATATTGTAGGCGTAGCTTTTCCTGTTCGGTTTATCAAAGATACTCTGGTAGACGAAGTTTTCTCCCAAATACGCTTCCCGTACCTGCGGGTCGTTGGCCAGCTCCTCCGGAAGCCCTTCTTTCAGTATCCTTCCTTCAAACATGATGTAGGTTTTATTGGTAATCGCCAGCGTCTGTTGTACGTTGTGGTCGGTAATCAGGATCCCGATGTTTTTATCGGTAAGGCTTCTCACGATTTTCTGAATGTCTTCCACAGCAATCGGGTCTACTCCTGCAAAGGGCTCATCAAGGAGAATGAAGCTCGGGTCGGTTGCCAGACACCTTGCAATTTCGGTTCTCCGTCTTTCCCCTCCTGACAAAAGGTCTCCGCGGTTTTTGCGGACGTGCTGTAAGGAAAATTCCTCGATCAGCTCATCGCATTTGATCTGCTGCTCCCGTTTTGAAAGCTTGGTCAGCTGCAAGACGCCCATGATGTTTTCCTCCACCGAGAGCTTTCGGAAAACGGAGGCTTCCTGTGCAAGATAGCCTATTCCCTTTTGCGCCCTGCGGTACATGGCATCAGTCGTGATTTCCTGCTTATCAAGAAAAATCTTTCCGGAAGTCGGCTTAACCAGCCCCACAATCATATAAAACGAAGTGGTTTTCCCGGCACCGTTCGGACCGAGCAATCCTACAATCTCTCCCTGCTGGACCTGTACAGAAACGCCCTTTACTACCTTTTTAGGACCGTATTCTTTGATTAAGTTTTCTCCGCGTAAAATCATAAGGGCAAAGATAAAGTTTTTTTGAATTGGATATTCAAGATTAGCTGAATATCCATTATTTGTTATGATGGCATTTTTAATAGGCCGGAAGAGGAAAGCGGGATGCCGGAAGTTTTTTCGTCAATATATTCCTAGCCATATTAATATCAAATGACGTTTTTTAACATTCTGTCAATTGGCAAGCTGCAGTTAAAATTACTGATCATCTGCCGGCCTTTTTTACTTTTTCTTGCTTAAATTAAATACCATACAATTCCATGCTAATTTAAAACCGCATTAGGATTCTAAAAATTTTATACCTGCAAAAACCAGGCTCACAAATAAATACTTTAGCATTCAACATAGTTTTAATCTCACTTTGCAAGAGTTTTCTAACTTAAACCGGACAATTTTAATTAAATTTAAACTCAAAACCAACACTTCTATTACTATGGAAAATAATCAGCAACTGACCGAGCTTTTGGCCCTGGATCTGGGCGTAAGCATCATCAACCGAAGGCCTTACGCCAAGGAAGTTTTCAAATGGCAGGACATGGATCTGCTTCCGCATTCTTCCATTGATACTTTACTCTGCGAAATCTACGAATGGAACGGCAGAAACTGGCGGACGACCAACAATAACCTGATTGGCTATCTTTTCTCAGCCGACCAGCTGGCAACCGTTAAAAACCAGCTGATGAATGTACAGAAATTTCCGGCCCTGATCCCGGATTTTGAATTTTCAAAAGACAGCATGGTGGAATTCGGACTTTCTCTGCCTTCGCTTTTCAATATAGGAATCAGAGGGGATATTAATAATGCCAAAGATTTTTCCGTCAAGGTAAATGGAGTTACGAAATCCAGAGTTACGAATATCGATTCTCCGGGCATTGAAATCCTCAGAAAATATTCGGAGTTTACCCAGAACGAATCGCGGTCGTACCGGAGAAATCTGAAATTCAATTTCTTAAGCACTTCTCTTTTCTACGCTGAAAGTGTGGAAATCAATCTCGAGAAAGCATCCGGAGTAAATCTCGATGTTACTTTCCAGACACAGAATGTTGAAGTACAGGCGAATATAGATACGGATACGAAGAAAAATTTTATCTTAAAGTATACCGGAAACCAAGCGCCTTTTGCCGCTAAATTTACCAAAGGAAAAGATTTTAACATCATGTAAATCAAATTATTTCCACACAGTGTGATAATTTTTCTTATTTTAGATCTCTAATCCAAAACAATATTTATCATGAAAAAGTTAACGAAAAAGGATCTGATGAACATCAATGGCGGAAACATCAGACCGCCGGATGCCAACGGAAATTGTACTGCAGGATGGTACCTGTGCCCATCGAATATCTGCGTTTATGACAATGGGGGTCAGAACCCGATTGTTCCGGGAAGTCCTCATTACCGCGCGTGCTTTGGATAACAGAAAATAAGGTTGCCGGAAAAGAGCAATTTTTGATTAAACCTCATAGGTTTTTAAAAACCTATGAGGTTTTAAACGTATTTATAAAAAAATTATCCGTTTAAGATCATCGCCGCTTCTTTGGCAAAATAGGTGAAGATCATATCGGCACCAGCTCTTTTTATGCAGGTTAAACTTTCAATGATCGTTTTGTCATTATCCAGCCAGCCATTTTGGGCAGCTGCTTTTACCATAGCATATTCCCCGCTTACGTTATATACTGCGATCGGAAGATCAATCGCCTCACGGACTTTTGCCACGATATCCAGGTATGGAAGTCCCGGCTTGATCATGATGATGTCCGCTCCTTCTTCAATATCCTTAAACGTTTCGTTCAATGCTTCTCTGGAGTTGTGGAAATCCATCTGGTAGGTTTTTTTATCTTTCGGAATTTCCATGTCGTCTTTCGGCGCACTGTCAAGCGCACTTCTGAATGGCCCGTAAAATGAGCTGGCGTATTTCGCTGCATAGCTTACGATACCGACATCGGTGAATCCACTGTCTTCCAGTGCTTCACGGATGACCTGAACCCTGCCGTCCATCATATCGCTGGGTGCCACAATGTCAGCTCCCGCTTCCGCATGTGACACGGACATTCTGGCCAAAGCGTCATTGGTGGCATCATTTACGATCTTTCCGTTTTCAATAATTCCGTCGTGCCCGTAGATCGAATAAGGATCCAGGGCCACGTCCGGCATGATAATCATTTCCGGAACCGCATCTTTAATGGCTCTGATGGTATTCTGCATCAGTCCGTTTTTATTCCACGCTTCTTTACCGGTGTTGTCTTTCAGATCATCGGAAACTTTCATATAAAGGTTTACGGCTTTTACGCCCAATGAAAAAAGCTCCTTACATTCCTTTACCGTCAGATCGATGCTTCTCCTGAAAATCCCCGGCATCGAGGGGATCGGTTCTTCTTTATTTTCGCCCTCCATTACGAAGATCGGCATTACAAAATCGTTGGTGGTGAGGGTGCATTCTCTTACCAGACTTCTCATAGATTCGTTTACTCGAAGCCTTCTATTTCTTGAATGTATCATTTTGGAATACTTTTTGAACAAAATTTAATGCAAATTTACTACAACTAATATAAAAAACTATTGCACAGCATTGTAGAATTAATTAGTTTTGTTTAAATATTCCTAAGAAATTATAACTTGATGAGAAAACTTTTACTTTTGTTAATCTTTTTAGCCGGTTTTGTTGGATTTTCCAACAATATTAAGGCGCAAATAAAAGAGCCGGCTGCATTCTCCCAGAAATCCGATGACGGGGTTCTTGTGGCTTATCCCAATCCTGCCAAGGATTTTCTTATCGTAAAAGCGAAAGACCAAAACCTTAAAATAAAAAATGTAATCTTTTATTCTATTCTGGGTACACAGGTCGCAAACTATTCGGTAAACATGAATTCCGGGGAGATCAATATCGAAAAATTAAAACCGGGAAAATATCTGATCCGGTATATTTTGAGTGACAATACAATGAAGGTCACTCAAATTGTAAAACAATAAATTAAATCCTGATAATCATCAGGATTTTTTCTTTTGGCTTAATTATTCCGTAACTTTCGGGACATTTTTATACCTAATTATAAAAACAGATTAATGCTAAAAGCCGAACATATAAGAAAGACCTATAATGCAGGCAAAAAGGTAGCCTTGGATGATTTCAGCATCCATGTACCAACAGGCAGCGTATATGGGCTCCTCGGTCCGAACGGAGCCGGAAAAACGTCTTTCATCCGCATCATCAATCAGATTACCCAGGCTGATTCCGGAGAGATCCGGATCAATGGGGAAAACCTCAACCCCAACCATATTAAAGATATCGGCTACATGCCGGAAGAACGCGGACTGTATAAAAATATGACCGTCGGCGACCAGCTTCTCTATTTTGGGGAATTGAAAGGCATGAAGAAGAGCGATGCATTGCAGGAAGCTAAAAAATGGTTCGATAAACTTCATATCGACCAGTGGTGGAAGAAAAAGCTGTCTGAACTTTCCAAGGGAATGGCCCAGAAAATCCAGTTTGTCGTGACCGTACTTCACCGTCCTCACCTTTTAATCCTTGACGAGCCGTTTTCAGGATTTGACCCCGTGAATGCGAATCTGATTAAAGACCAGATCATCGACCTTAAAAACAACGGAACGACCATCATCTTATCTACTCACCGTATGGAAAGCGTGGAGGAAATGTGCGATTATGTTGCCCTGATTAATAATTCAAAAAAAATTATCGACGGAAGGGTTTTTGACGTACGGGAAAAATTTAAGAAAAATATTTTTGGGATTACCCTTTCCGATGTCAACGGGCCCCAGCTGGATGTTTTCCAAAATAAATATGAAATATTCAACCTTACGAATGAAAACAACCTTCTTTCTTTCGACCTGAAAAACGAAGCCGACCAGAACCATATTCTGCTGGATCTGGTAAATGTAGGAAGGGTAAGGTCATTCGACGAAAAAATCCCGAGCATGAATGAAGTTTTTATTAATGCGGTAAGCAACAACTCTTAATCATGAACAATATTTTTTTAATTACGAAAAGGGAATTTCTGACACAGGTTAAGAAAAAATCCTTCATTATACTCACTTTACTGGCTCCTATCCTGCTGATCGGTTTCGGAAGTGTAATCGGGCTGATGTTCAAAGCCAATGAATCGCATAGTACTATCGAGGTGGTAGATAGGAACGGACTGTTTAAAAATCACCTTAAATCTACGGATAAACTTACGTATGTCCTTATTCCGGCGGCAGACGAGAAAGCCAAAATGAATACCCTAAGAAACAATGAATCACTTGACGGGATCCTGATTCTGCCGGAATTGCAAAATGAGAATTATGGACAGCTTTTAAACAATACAAGGCTGGTGATCAACAATAAAATCGGATTCGATACGAAGCAGAAGATCGTTTCGGATATCAATGAAGTGATCAAGAAAGAAAAGATCAAGAAACTGGGCATTGCAGAAAGTCAGCTGGATAATCTGGACAAAAGCTTTAGTTTAAAAACCATTAATGTTTCCGAGAATAATAAGGAAGATTCCGATCTTGCATTCGGGGTAAAAAGTGTGCTGAGCATGCTGCTGATGTATGTAACTTTTATGTTTATTATTATCTACGGGGTCCGTGTTATGAGAAGTGTACTGGAGGAGAAAAATAACCGAGTTGTGGAAATCATCATTTCTTCGGTAAAGCCTTTCGAGTTGATGATGGGTAAAATCCTGGGGGTAACGATGGTAGCCCTGACGCAGTTTGTAGTATGGATTACGATGTCTGTTATCGGAGCTTTGGTTCTGAATACGGGCTTTTCGTCGATCCCGAAAAATATCCCGGGCGGCAACGAAGAGATGATGAGTAAATTCGATCTTCTGCAGATCGGAACGCAGATCTCGCACAGCCTGCTGGAACTGAATTTTCCGCTGATTATCTTCGTGTTTATCGTATTTTTCCTGTTAGGTTATATTTTCTACAGTTCTATTTATGCCGCAATCGGCTCTGCAGTAGACAATGAAACCGAGACCCAGCAGTTTACTTTATTTGCTGTTTTACCTTTAATGGTAGGTATGTACGGCAGCTTTACCTTTATGAATAATCCGGACGGTCCGCTTGGCTTCTGGCTGTCTATCATACCGTTTACTTCACCAGTGGCAATGATCGCAAGAATTCCGTACGGAGTTCCGGCATGGCAGATTGCTTTGTCGATTACGTTATTGCTGGGAACCACTATCTTTATGATCTTCCTGGCCGGGAAAATTTACAGAGTAGGTATTTTGATGTATGGCAATAAAGCTACGCTGAAGGAAATCTGGAAGTGGATTAAGGGATGAGTGGTATAAAACCTAACGGGTTTCGAAAACCCGTTAGGTTAATCAAAATAAAAATGCTGCCCGAAAAGAGCAGCATTTTTTATATCTCGATTTGAAATAAATTTTTAGTTGAAGATGTAGCTTAACGTTACGCTGAGAACCTGTTCAGATTTTGATTTGGTAGAACCTTTCGGTTCCTTATCAAGACCCGGATAGGTATTGCTGAGCCCGAAATCATATCTTGCAGACAGCTCAAGCTGTCTTTTGTAGCTATATCCTACACCTATTCCCAATCCAAAGTTAAATTTGCTGGCCTTTCCGTTTACATCCGGATATGTGGGATCAACGAAATTCGGGTCATAATAGGGTCTTATAACCGGTGCATTTTTCACATTCTGGCTCAGTAAAAAATTGAATCTCGGACCGATCATTCCAAAGAATTCAGATTCTGCTTCTGAAAAATATCCCTTGAAATAAATAGGTACGCTAAGGTAATTGTTGGCATATACGGCATTGTAGCCGTCCACTCCTTTTGCATTTTTGTCCTTCCCTGTTTCTCCGGCTCCGTAGTACGTAAGCTCCGGCTGTAAGAAAAACTGGTTTTCGGAACCCATCGGGATCAACGCCAATACACCGCCCTGAAATGCAAATCTCGGACCTGAAGGGTTATGCGCATTTTTTACCGCGGAATAGTTGCCCCCGGCAATGATACCGAATCTTGTGCTGCTGAAATCAATCTGAGCGAAAGACATGGCAGAAACGGCTAATGCTGAGGCTAATAAAAATTTTTTCATATCGTTTTTGTTTTTAAAAAATTATCCTAGAATTTTTGCAACGGTAGCACCGATATCAGCAGGAGAATCCACTACATTGATTCCGTTCTCTCTCATGATCTCCATTTTAGCCTGCGCCGTATCTTCTGCTCCACCTACAATTGCCCCGGCGTGTCCCATCGTTCTTCCTTTAGGAGCTGTTTGCCCTGCGATGAAACCTACTACCGGTTTTGTAGAACCGCTGGCTTTGTACCATCTTGCCGCTTCTGCTTCAAGACCGCCACCGATTTCTCCGATCATTACCACCGCTTCCGTTTCAGGATCGTTGATGAATAATTCCAAAGCTTCTCTTGTTGTTGTTCCGATGATCGGGTCTCCACCGATACCGATCGCTGTAGAGATACCGTAACCGGCTCTTACTACCTGATCAGCAGCTTCATATGTAAGGGTACCTGATTTTGAAACGATCCCTACTTTCCCTTTTTTGAAAACAAATCCTGGCATAATACCAATTTTAGCTTCTTCAGAAGTAATGATTCCAGGGCAATTCGGACCGATTAATCTGCAGTCTCTGTCGGCGATGTAAGATTTTACTTTCACCATATCCGCTACAGGAATCCCTTCCGTAATACAAACAATTACTTTGATCCCGGCTTCAGCAGCTTCCATAATGGCATCAGCAGCAAATGCAGGCGGTACGAAAATGATACTTACGTTTGCTCCGGCCTTTTCCACAGCATCCGCCACCGTGTTGAATACCGGCTTTCCAAGATGCTCGCTGCCTCCTTTTCCAGGCGTAACCCCACCTACTACGTTGGTTCCGTATTCGATCATCTGGCCCGCGTGGAAAGTACCTTCGTTCCCGGTAAATCCTTGTACAATTACTTTAGAATCTTTGTTTACTAAAATTGACATTTTATTATTTATTTAATTTATTTATTACTTTTTAAATGCAGACAAATTTAATTAAATTTCTTTGATTAAAGATAAATCTAAACAATTTGTTTATTTGAGATTTCTCAGCTTCACTTCTTTTTTCAGGTAGGTTTTGAAATCTTCCGCAAACATTCCGATATAGGTTCCTTTTTCAAGATCCCGGTTGACGCCGGTCTTGCCCAGCAGCACAGATCCGCTCTCGATTTTATTTCCGGAGGCGATTCCCACCTGGCCCCACAGCGTTACTTCGTCGCCGATAATACAGCAACCTGCAATACCCACCTGAGAAGCGATCAGGCATTTTTTACCGATCACCGTATCGTGTCCGATCTGAATCTGATTGTCCAGCACGGAACCTTCCCCGATCACCGTAGAATCGGTAACCCCTCTGTCGATGGTACATCCGTTCCCGATCTCGACATTGTTTTCAATGACCACATTTCCCACGGAGATCAGCCGGTCGAAATTCCCGTTTAACTTACGGTAGTAGAAAGCGTCGCCTCCTAAAACCGTGTTGGCCTGTATTACGACATTGTCGCCGATTACTGTTCTGTCACCAATCACCACGTTCGGGAAAATCAGCGTGTTTTTTCCGATCTTCACATGGTTACCGATCACGGCAGAATGATGAACATGGGTTCCTTCACCGATTTCCACGTCATGGAGTTCTTCCGTGAAGTTGTATATTCTTGTAAAATGCGTATTGATCCTGTTAAAATCCCTGAACGGATCATCCGAAACCAGCAAAGCCTTTCCTTCCGGGCATTCCACTTCTTTATCGATCAAGATGATGGTAGCGGCAGAGTTCAATGCCTTATCGTAATATTTCGGGTGGTTGACGAAAACAATATCACCAGGCTTCACCCTATGGATTTCATTGGTGCCCAGAACTTCGAAATCTTCGGGACCAACAAATTTCGCCCCGATCAGTCCGGCAATGCTTTTCAGTTTTTGTGGAGAATGGAATCTCATAACAATTGATTTTATTATAAAACAAAATTCGGAATGCAGACGCAAACCGAATTTATGTACATTTTATTTAAAATTATTCCTTTACTCTTTCAAGGTAAGAACCGTCTTCCGTGCTCACTTTGATTTTGTCTCCCGGCTCGATGAACAAAGGAACCATTACTCTTGCTCCTGTTTCAACAATCGAGTTTTTAAGGGCATTGGTTGCTGTATTTCCTTTTACTCCAGGATCTGCTTCCACCACTTCCAGGTAAACCGACTGCGGCAATTCTGCAGAAAGAGGGGTTTCATCAGCTTCTTTCAAGATGATCGTTACTTCTTCTCCCGCTTTCATCAGGTTGGAGTTTTCGATCATTTCTTTGTTAAGATAAAGCTGAGAGAAATCATCGTTGTTCATGAAGTGGAATCCGTTCTCATCATCATAAAGGTACTGGTATTTTCTGGTGATTACCTTTACCTCATCAATCTTATGACCTGCTGAGAATGTATTGTCAATTACTTTTCCATTGGTTACCGACTTCAGTTTTGTTCTTACGAAAGCAGGCCCTTTGCCCGGTTTTACGTGAAGGAATTCGATTACTTTATAAATATCATTGCTGTACTCGATGCACAGGCCTTTTCTGATATCGTTACTTGTTGCCATTCGTATTGTATATAATTATTTTCTTTTGTTAAATTGTATGCCTTGTCCCTGACTCTGCATTCTGTTGAAAACATTGTTGTTGGATGTGTTCATATTACTGTTTAACCGGTTGACATTTGTCTGGATCTCGGAACTGTACGGACTGGCCGTACCAAAAATGGAACTGCTGGTAGCATTCAGCTGCAGAATATTACTTAAATTCTTTTTAGCAATGCTGTCTGCGGATTTTTCGGGAAGCTTTCTTTCCAGAATCGATGCGCTAGCGGTTTTTTCCGTTTTTAACCCTTCTACCTGCTGTGCAGAAAGAATGGATGCGAAAGAAATCGTTATAAGTAAGGCTAAAACTTTCATCCGGTAACAGTATGTTGAATTACTCCCTTTCCTTACCCGTTCCGTACCCTTTTACGATACCTCTCGGTGAATTCTGGATAAACTGAAGGATTTCATCCCTTTCAGCCGTCGGTAGCATTTCTTTTTCGATATACAGCAATGCTTGGGAAACATTCATCTTCAGCTGAAAAATCGCACGGTAAATTTTCTGGATTTCAAAGATTTTCTCATTCGTAAACCCTCTTCTTCTTAATCCTACGGAATTGATTCCTGCATAAGACATCGGCTCTCTGGCTACTTTTACATAAGGCGGAATGTCTTTTCTCACCAGAGTCCCGCCTGAGATCATCACATGCTTCCCAATCTTTCCGAACTGATGCACGGCAGATAAACCTCCCATCACCGTATAATCACCGATTTCAACATGCCCTGCGATGCCGCACCCGTTTACGATGATCACATGATCTCCGATCACACAGTCGTGGGCAATGTGGGAAGTAGCCATAATCAGGCAGTTTTTACCAATCTTAGTAAAGCCCAGCGCTTTTGTTCCGCGGTTTACCGTAACACATTCCCGAATGGTGGTTTCGTCACCGATAATCACCTGGGTATCTTCACCGTCAAATTTCAGGTCCTGAGGAATCGCGGAGATTACCGTTCCCGGAAAAATCCGGCAGTTCTTACCGATTCTGGCGCCGTCCATAATAGTAACATTAGGGCCTATCCATGTTCCTTCCCCGATTTCCACATCTCCAGCAATGGTCGTGAACGGTTCTACGATTACATTTTTGCTGATTTTCGCACGCTTGTCTACGGCTGCTAACTGATGAATCATTTAATCAACTTTATTTTTTGCAACTTGGGCCATTAGTTCTGCTTCTACCGCTACTGCATCTCCCACATAACCGTATCCCTGCATATGAACAATCCCTCTTCTGATCGGCTCGATCAATTCAATCTTAAAGATCAGGGTATCTCCCGGAATTACTTTTCTCTTGAATTTCACTTTATCTATTTTGATAAAATAGGTGGAGTAATTTTCCGGATCGGGAACGCTGGCCAATACCAGGATTCCACCTGTCTGAGCCAATGCTTCTACCTGCAGAACGCCCGGCATTACAGGTTCTTTTGGAAAATGCCCTACGAAGAACGGTTCATTCATCGTAACATTTTTAAGACCTACTACATGGGAATCCGAAAGTTCAAGAATTTTATCGATCAGTAAGAACGGCGGCCGGTGTGGCATCAGCTTCATGATCCCGTTGATATCGAATACCGGTTCTTTTGTTAAATCGAAATCCGGAACGTTTTTCTTTTTCTGCAGCTTCCACTGGCGGTTCAGTCTTTTGGCGAACTGGGTATTCACATAGTGTCCCGGTTTATTGGCAATGACTTTCCCTTTTATTTTTACCCCCGCCAGAGCCAGGTCACCGATTACATCCAGTAATTTGTGTCTTGCCGCTTCGTTAGGATAGTTTAAATTCAGGTTATCAAGGATTCCGTTCGGCCTGATGGACACATTGTCTTTCCCGAAAGCTTTCTTGAGTTTTTCCGTCGTTTCAGGAGTAAGGTCCTTGTCCACATAGACAATCGCGTTGGAAATATCCCCGCCTTTGATAAGGCCATGGTCCAACAGCATTTCCAGCTCATGTAAAAAGCTGAATGTTCTTGCCGATGAAATTTCGTCCTTGAATTCTGAAATATTTTTTAGCGTGGCATTCTGGGTTCCTAATACTTTAGTCCCAAAATCTACCATCGTCGTTACTTCATATGTATCGGAAGGAATAATCGTGATTTCAGATCCTGTAGCCGGATCGCTGTAGGTAAGCACTTCTTTTACCACCAGGTATTCTCTGGCAACATTCTGCTCCACTACCCCAACACTTTCGATCGCTTCCACGAAATATTTTGACGAACCGTCTAAGATCGGAGGTTCGGAGGCATCCATTTCCAGGATGGCATTATCGATATCACATCCTACCAGAGCGGCTAAAAGATGTTCGCAGGTAGTGATTTTTACGCCCAGTTTTTCCAGGGTTGTCCCTCTTTCGGTGGCCACTACATAATTTACATCTGCTTCCACCTGCGGGTGCCCTTCCAGATCGGTTCTTACAAAAACGAAACCTGTGTTTTCCTTAGCAGGTTTCATGGTTAATTTTACTTCTTTACCAGTATGAAGTCCGATTCCGGAAAGTGTCACTTCCTGCTGAAGTGTTTTTTGCATATCACTCATTAGTTTTATCTTTTGAGTTATTCTCGAGATTATTTATTCTTTTTACGATTTCAGGAAGATTTCTGAAATGGACATAGCTTCTGAGATAATCGTTATAGCTGATGGCAGGAGACCCATATACGGTATCTTTATCGTTCACATGGGTATTTACGCCACTCTGTGCCTGAATTTTCACCTGGCTGCCCACTTTGATATGGCCTACGATTCCCACCTGTCCTCCGATCTGGTTCCAGTCGCCGATAGTGGTGGACCCTGCGATGCCCGCCTGTGCAGCAATGACGTTGTTTTTTCCGATCTTTACATTGTGGGCAATCTGGATGAGGTTATCGATCTTGGTACCTTTACCGATTACCGTAGAACCGATGGTTGCCCTGTCGATGCTGCAGTTGGAACCGATTTCCACGTCATCTTCAATGATAACATTCCCGAGCTGCGGAATTTTTTTGAAACCGTCCGGCGTCGGCTGGAAACCGAACCCATCTCCACCGATTACAGTGTTGGAGTGAACCACACAGTTATCGCCGATGATGCAATAGTCATAGATCCTTGCCCCGCTGTCGATCTTACAGTTTTTACCGATTTTCACCCCTTTTCCAATATATACCTGTGGATAAATCTGGGATCCTTCTCCTATTTTGGCTTTTTCGGAAACATAGGTAAAGGTTCCTATATAAACATTCTCCCCAATTACTGCCGTTTCATGAATGGAAGCTCCATTTTCGATACCGCTTTTACGGCCCTGCATTTCCTGATACAGATTCATTAAAACCTGAAATGAAAGGTAGGCATCCTTTACAGCAATAATGGTAGGAGCATACGTATCTTTTGATAAAAGATTTTCCGAAACAATGATGACGGAACATTTTGAAGTTTCCAGATAATGGGCAAACCGATCCTGTGCTATAAAAGAAAGATGTCCGGTTTCCCCGCTTTCGATAGGTGAAACCCCAGTAATAAGCGCATTTTCGTCACCTATTATTTTTCCGCCGATAAAACCTGCAATTTGCGAAGCTGTAAATTCCATATTTTGCAAAGATAAGAAATTCTGTAATTCGCAAACATTTTTTAATTTTAGGATTTTGAATTTTAATTATTCTTTAAGAAATCATGCCTGGGATGTCCTGGGAAAGGTCAGAATATACCGTTTGGTTTTATTCGTCATGAGTCCAGACAGCAACTGGTCTTCGGATTCGTCCATTCTTATTTTCTTTCCATCTTTCTGCAACAGGTAAATCGGCTGTTTTTCGGTATCGTACGGAAGAAGCTTTCTTTCGATTTGGTGTACCAGCTCACTACCGTTGCCGATTCCAAAAAATTCGTTTACATTTTTTATTTTTTCCTCAATAAATTCCTGACCGAAAGGATGGGATGATATAATGGTTTTCGGCAGGTTTCTCCGTATTACACACTGGCACCAGTAAGATAGGATCATATCATCAGCATACTGCCAGTTTTTCATGGCCTGGATAATGTCATTGTCATCAAGCTGGGTAAACCGTTCCACATCTTCATCGGTAGCAGCACTTTTTTCACGATGCAGGAAATATTTCAGATTTTCGGTTGCCGGCAGATCAATGCCCTGAGAAACGAGATACTTTGCCCTTTCGAGGATTTTAACCAAAATAAATTCAGCTAAGGCAGAGGTTTTATGATAATAGACCTGCCAGTACATGAACATTCTGGCAGTGAGGAAGTTTTCAATGGAATAAATCCCTTTCGCGTCGATTACCAGTTCGCCGTCATCACAGACGTTCATCATGGAAATGATACGCTGGGTATTGATGTTGCCTTCGGAAACCCCGGTAAAAAAGCTGTCGCGTTTCAGGTAATCCAGCCTGTCGACATCAAGCTGGGAGGAAATCAGCTGATTGAAAAATTTGCGGTGGTATTTCCCCTGAAACATTTCAATGGCACAGGAAAGCTGTCCGCCAAACTGATCATTCAGACGGTTCATCAGCAGCAGCGAGAGTTTTTCGTGATGCCAGTCATCCATCAGCATACATTCCAGGGCGTGGGAAAACGGGCCATGACCGATGTCGTGCATTAAGATAGCCAGCATTGCTCCTTTTTCCTCTTCAGGCGAAATGCTGATTCCCTTCTGTTTTAGTGTTTCCAAAGCTGTAAACATAAGATGCATCGCTCCCAGTGCATGATGAAACCTTGTATGGGTGGCCCCGGGGAAGATCAGATTCAACAATCCCGTCTGCCCTATCCTTCTCAACCGCTGGAAGTAAGGATGCTCGATGATGTCGAATAAAATTTCGTGGGGAATTTTAATAAATCCGTGAACGGGATCATTGATGATTTTTAGCTTGTTCTGCATGGGAAACGTCCGTATTTATAACAAATTTAGCGATTTTAAATTTCAGAACCGATTAAATTTCATTAAAACAGCCTTGCTATTCACCGTTCAGCTGTATACGAACAAATTTTTAATCAAAAAATATTTCTCTGCCGGCTGCTTTAAAAATAACAGAAATATCCGTTTATTTCATTAACTTATATTTAACTTTACGTCTGCGCATTTTGGCAGATTTTACCAATAAATGGTCAGCAATTTGATACAATAACCGTGTAAAAAATTAATTATGTCGGAAAAGATATTATGGATAGATGATGAAATAGATTTACTCAAACCTCACATCGTTTTTCTTGAAAAAAAAGGGTACCAGGTAACGCCTGTAAACAATGTAAACGAAGCCTTGGAACTTATGGACTCGGAGAAATTCGCATTGGTACTGATCGATGAAAATATGCCCGGAATTTCCGGACTGGAAGCGATCCCTATGATCAAGGATAAAGATAATTCCCTGAAAATCGTCATGGTCACCAAAAGTGAGGAGGAACATATCATGGAGGAAGCGATCGGCTCACAGATTGCCGATTATATCTTAAAACCCGTGAATCCAAACCAGATTTTACTTTCGTTAAAGAAAAATCTTCAGGAGGACAATCTGGTGGAGCAGAAAACGATTCTGCAATACCAGCAGGAATTCAGAAACCTTTCGATGGAGCTGTCTTACCTGAGAACGTATCAGGACTGGGCGGAATATTATAAAAAGATTTTAAACTGGGAAGTTAAGTTCGACAAGGTAACGGACAATGAATTTGCCGATCTGCTTCAATCGCAAAAAGAAGAGGCGAATATACAGTTTGCCAAATTTATCGAGAAAAATTACGAAGACTGGCTTCACGACTCCGATAAGCCAATGATGAGCCACACGCTTTTCAAAGAAAAAGTAAAGCCGGAAGTTGAAAAAGATAAGGTGTTGCTGCTTATGGTGGACAATCTGCGTTACGACCAGTGGAAAGTAATTGAGCCGTTGTTTACCAAATATTACAATAAAGTTTCTGAGGATTATTATTACAGTATTCTTCCTACCGCTACGCAATATGCAAGAAACTCCTTTTTTGCAGGATTAATGCCTTCAGAAATCGAAAAACGTTTTCCCGATAAGTGGTTTAATGATAATGAGGAAGGAAACAAGAACGAATATGAGCGTGATTTCCTGGAAGACCAGATGAAAAGGATCGGGCTGGGTTCCAAATCGATGAAGTACCTGAAAGTCCTCAATGCAGATTTTGAGCGAAAAATTTATGAGGACTTCAACCAGCATAAAAATAATGATCTGTTGGTGATCGTTTATAATTTTATTGATATTCTGTCCCACGCAAAAACAGATAACCATATTGTCGATCAGCTGATCCGTGATGATAAAACGTTCCGCTCTTTAACGCTGAACTGGTTCGAGAATTCATCATTGCTGAAAATTATCAAACTGGCAGCAGAAAACGGCTTCAGGCTGGTAATTACGACCGATCACGGAACGGTATATGTCAAAAAACCGAGCAAAGTTGTCGGCGACCGGGAAACTTCGACCAACATCCGTTATAAGACGGGTAAGAGTTTAACGTACGATGATAGTGATGTATGGGCCATCACGAATCCTGAAAAGCTGTTTTTACCAAAAGGAAATTTGAGCTCAAAATATATTTTTGCAAAAAATAATATTTTCCTGGCGTATCCCAAAAATTATAATCACTTCGTGAATTATTATAAAGAAACCTACCAGCATGGAGGAATATCACTGGAAGAGTGTATAATTCCGATCAGTGTTCTGGAGCCGAAATAATTTTTTACCGGTTTATTTTCGGATAACTGAGGAAGCGGAAAAAATCAAAGATTTTTTCCGCTTCTTTTTTATTAATATTTTTGAGGCATGAAATTAATTACTTACAACGTCAACGGAATCCGGGCCGCCTTTACCAAAGATTTTTTAGGCTGGCTGAAAACGGCAGATCCGGATGTGATCTGCATCCAGGAAAGCAAGGCAGGAAACGATCAGATCGATATTGAAAGCCTTGAAAAATTAGGTTACCACAGCTATTGGCATTCGGCGGAGCGAAAAGGCTACAGCGGCGTCGGAATCGCCTCTAAAATTAAACCCAACCATGTGGAATACGGCTGCGGCATCGAAAACTACGACAGCGAAGGGAGAATCATCCGTGCGGACTTCGACGGGTTTTCCGCCATTTCGGTGTATGTGCCTTCCGCTTCCAATATTGAAAGGCTGGATTTTAAAATGCAGTTCTGCCGGGATTTTTCAGACTATATCAAAAATCTGAAGAAGGAAATTCCAAATCTTATTATTTCGGGGGATTTTAACATCTGCCACGAAGCGATCGATATTCATGACCCGGTGCGTCTGAAGAATGTTTCCGGGTTTCTCCCAATGGAACGGGAATGGATGACGGATTTCATCAACGACTGCGAACTGATCGACAGTTTCCGGTTTTTCAACAGTGAACCGGACCACTATACCTGGTGGAGCTACCGTCAAAACGCCCGCGGGAAAAACAAAGGCTGGAGGCTGGATTACAACTTTACGTCCTACAGCTTAAAAGACAAGCTCACAAGAGCTGTTATTTTGAAGGAAGCGGTGCATTCGGATCATTGTCCGGCGCTGGTGGAGTTGAGTCTTTAAATCAAAAAGAAATCAGATTAACAGGCTGAAAGAGGGAAGCTGGATGCTGGAAGTTTATCTTATCAACGTTACTTTAAAAAGGGATTAATTATTAAATAAGCGGTTTGTTACTATATAAAGTAGGAAATCTATTCAAAATCCCGGCATCAACGGAAGTCTTAATCTTTCATTTTAATGATCAACTGAAAATAAAAGAGGCGGTCTCAATTCTAAGACCACCTCTTTTTAATTTTAAATCATAAAATTTAATCGACAATTTCATATTCCACCGGAATGGTACCGTTGCCGGTATCCCCGATTTCATCGAACGCGGCTTTAGACATATCCAAAGCTCTTGATGAATGGTAAGGCCCTCTGTCATTTACTTTCACTATTACCTCTTTACCATTGTTCAGGTTGGTGACCTTAATACTTGTTCCGAAAGGAAGCGTTCTGTTTGCCGCAGTGAACTTTGCATTATCAAAGATCTCTCCGCTGGCGGTTTTTCTACCGTTAAATTTATCGTGGTAGTACGATGCATAACTTGTTTTTTTCGCATCTATGGCATTTATTTTGAAAGAATAAATACCAAGGGTTGAAATCATCATTATGATTACGAGAATGAATCTTTTCATCATGTTGAACATTTATTGGTTTTGACAGGGGCAAATCTATAAGGATTCTTTTAACGAGCCTATTTTATTTGTTAACAGATGTTAATAAAAACTAAATATTATCTTAAACAACTCCGTAACTTCCTATTATCAGCGACTTTAAAGCCTATTGTTAAAATATGTTAAAAAAAATACTTAAACGTTAATAATTTTAACTTAATCATTGAAATTAACATTATTTTAACATTAAATTAGCTTTGATAATCAATATGTTAAATATTTTCACAAAGCTTAAAATCATACTTCAGTTTTATTGGTAACCGCCTGTTACGGATGTCTGCGGGGGAATTTCAGCAGAAAATATGAATAGGATTTAAAAAGATGAACACAGAGACTACAAAGTTTCTTTATTAGTATTCTTTTTTAAATTCATTCATCCGTTTCATTTAACAGGATTAATAAAGTTTACACTTCTCATTCTTCTAAAATTTTTTTTTAAAAAGTATCGGGAAAGGGTTTTTCCGAATCTTTAAGCGGTAAAATAAAAACCGATGAAATATTCACCGGTTTTATTATTATCTCAGATTAACTCTGTACCAATTGATCATGATCTGTTATGCCAATTCCCCGTAAAGATCGAATTCTTCGGCAGAGGTAATTTTTACATTGGCAAATTCCCCAATGGAGATGTAAGTATTTTCAGCAGAAACCAGTACGGTATTGTCTACGTCCGGGGAATCGTATTCGGTTCTGCCGATGAAATAGTTTCCTTCTTTTCTGTCGAAGATACATCTATATACGTTCCCGATTTTTTCCTGGTTTTTCTCCCATGAGATCTGTGACTGGATTTCCATGATTTCCTCTACCCTCGCCTCTTTTACTTCCTGCGGAATGGTATCCTCCAATATGTAAGCACCGGTATTTTCTTCGTGGGAATACGTAAAACATCCGAGCCTGTCGAATTTCTGCATTCTCACCCAATCTTTCAGTTCCTGGAAAATTTCTTCCGTTTCTCCGGGATATCCTACGATCAGTGTTGTTCTGATGGCCATATCAGGAACTTTCTCCCTGAATTTGGCCAGAAGCGCGTCGGTTTTTTCATGGGTAGTCCCTCTTTTCATCGATTTCAGCAATTCCGAATTGATATGCTGAAGAGGAATGTCGATGTAATTGCAGACTTTCGGCTCTTCTCTGATGATGTCCAGCACATCTTCTGGGAACCCGCTCGGGAACGCATAATGAAGACGGATCCATTCGATCCCTTCCACTTTTACCAATTCTTTTAATAAATCGCCCAAGGCGCGTTTTTTATAGATATCAAGACCATAATAGGTAAGATCCTGGGCGATAAGAATTAATTCTTTTGTTCCTTTTTTCGCTAATTTCTGTGCTTCATTTACCAGTTTTTCAATAGGTGTGGAAACGTGCCCGCCTCTCATTAACGGGATCGCGCAGAACGAACAAGGCCTGTCGCAGCCTTCGGATATTTTAAGGTATGCGTAATGTTTCGGCGTGGTGGTCAATCTTTCTCCTACCAGTTCGTGCTTGTAATCGGCACCTAAATGTTTTAGTAAGATCGGAAGATCCCTCGTCCCGAAGTATTGGTCAACATCTGGAATCTCACGAATCAGATCCGGCTTGTATCTTTCGGAAAGGCAACCGGTAACAAAAACTTTCTCAACCTCTCCCCTGTTTTTGGCCTCTACATAATCGAGAATGGTATTGATGGATTCCTCCTTTGCGTTATCGATAAATCCACAGGTATTGATCACCACAATATCTCCTCTGTCTTCATGAACCACTTCTTTGCCATTGGCTTTAAGCTGGCTCATCAACACTTCGGAATCATAAACGTTCTTGGAACATCCGAGCGTTACGACATTTATCTTCTTTTTACCTACAGATTTTGTGCGCATTTTATATTGAATAATAAGTAATTAGTAATCAGTAATTTTTGTGGGGGCAAATTTACGCATAAAAAAAGAACCGAAAGATCAGGCCCTTTATTTAGATTTATTACAAATAGCGAAATGCTATTAATAAGCCTGGTCGTCTCCTTTCACAATATTATATAACGTCAGGAAAATAATTTTCATATCTAAAAAGAAAGACCAGTTCTGAATATACCAGATATCTTTTTCTATTCTTTTTTCCATATCCTTCAATGAAAATATTTCACCTCTGGCTCCCATGACCTGTGCCCAGCCTGTAATCCCCGGCTTCACGATGTGCCTCGTCATGTATTTTTTGGTGATTTTGGAATACATTTCCGTTTGTGATAACATGTGCGGCCTTGGACCAACCACCGACATATCCCCTAAAAAAACGTTGATAAATTGCGGTAACTCATCAATACTTGTTTTCCGCATAAACGCTCCGAATTTTGTAATTCTTGAGTCATTTTTCTTTGCCGTTTGAAGATCTGCATTTCTATTACTCTTCATACTTCTGAATTTCAGACAGTTAAAAGGCACATTATTCAGTCCGGACCTTTTTTGTATGAAAAATACAGATTCATTGCTTTCAATTTTCACAATTAGAGCAACTAACGGTATTAACCAGGATAATAAAAAGATCATGGCAAACAGGGAGAATGCTATATCAAATGATCTTTTTAAAAATTGTTTTTTAGGATTCGACAGAGGCTCTCTTATAATTTTAAGAAAAGGAATCCCATGAACAACATCAAAATAATTAGGTCCTAAATTAGCGTACTTAAAATCCGGAACCATATAAATCCTGATCATTTTGTGTTCTGCAATATCCACTATTTTTTTGTAGATATCCACTTCAATATTATCATCAC
The DNA here is from genome assembly GCA_913774355.1 of uncultured Chryseobacterium sp. Taxonomy (GTDB): domain Bacteria; phylum Bacteroidota; class Bacteroidia; order Flavobacteriales; family Weeksellaceae; genus Chryseobacterium. The sequence goes on from CAJYGB010000034.1 coordinate 83,763, forward strand.
AAAATATGATATTGTTTATTTTGGTATTTTCCAGATCATAGAAAAGCTGATTAACCCCCCCTAAATATTTATTCTTAGTTTCTCTACTAAGAGGCGTATAAGTTCCCCTGATCCCAATGGATCTTCTAAGATCATTATTCGATATTAATAAAGTAGACAGTTTATTTTCTCCGACAAGAACGGTATTAAATGAATAAAACTTTCTTCCCAGCTTAACCCTGTTCTTTTTCCTGTATAAGAATAGTAAGAACCTTGTAACCGTTATAAAAAAACCAAGTAGCAAAAAATAAACGATAACATTTCTGTAATTAATCTTAACAAAAAAAATCAGGCTCGGAAAGACTGCCGAAGCCAGGATAAACAGGATAAAAGCTTTACTTAACGCATTAAAATGAAGCGATGATTCTTTAACCTTTAAACTCTTATATGGTTTTGTAATAATTGTAATAATAAACCAGGAAATATTAATAAGCGCTAATTGTATTCTATATTCCTGAGCAGAATCTATGTTATCTAACTCAAAAAAAAATAATTTCCCGAAAATAAAAAGGCAATTGATGATAATATAATCAATTATCAAAAAAATTCTAGGTAAATGTTTAAAAAAATAAACTAACATACAGTCCATCATTTGAAAACCTAATGATTACTAATGAATCTCTGACGAATTAAGTAATCATTAAATCATCAACTTTTATTAAAATTCTAATATATTAAAAATTTTTTAACGCAAACGATGGTAATATTTTATCTTTTTCTGAAAGAACAATATCTTCAGCAGGCAGCTTCCAATCAATATTAAGATCAGCATCATTCCATAAAACACCTCCTTCAGAAGCCTTATTATAAAAATTATCACACTTATAAGAAAATATGGCCGTTTCGCTTAAAACGGAAAATCCATGTCCAAAACCTCTGGGAACATACAGCTGCAATTTGTTTTCGCCCGTAAGCTCCAAAGAAAACCATTTTCCGAAGGTCGGGGAATCTTCACGCAAGTCTACGGCGACATCGAGAACTTTACCTTCCAGGCAGGATACTAATTTTGCCTGCGCGTGCTCCCCTTTCTGTAAATGCAGCCCCCGGAGAACACCATAACTTGATTTTGAAATATTATCCTGAACAAAATGACCGTTCATTCCGGTAAGTTCCTGAAATTTCTGCTCATTGAATTTTTCGTAAAAATACCCTCTGTCATCTTCAAAAACAGTGGGTTCAATAATATAGCAGTCTTTAAGTGGGGTAGATTTTATTTTCATAATTATTTTATATAACCTTATTTATTTTGTGCAATGAAGTAAGGATTTTTAAATTTCTAATTTTAGTGGTCAAAATTAAAACTAACTATTCAAAATGAGGTATCCTAATGAATATTTTTTTCAAGAAATGAACTAAAATTAGTGATAAAAGCTTCTTCACTGAATTTTTCAGCATTTTTACGAATAACTACAGGATCAAAAATATCCAAAATATTTTCAAAATTCTGTACCGCATCCTGAATTGCATTTACCTCCTGAGTTTTAAAGAATACTCCCGTCTTATTTTCAATAATTGTTTCTAAAACTCCACCTTTCGCATAGGCAATTACGGGAGTACCACAAGATTGAGCTTCCACAGGAGCAATACCGAAATCTTCTACAGATGAAAATACAAATGCCCGTGCATTCCTGATGTAATCACTGATTTTTTCCGAGTTTAAAAAACCTGTGAAAATAATATTGTTATGATTCTTTGCTATTTCATTTAATCTATTTCTTTCTGCCCCATCTCCTATTATGATCAGCTTTTTATTTAATCTGATAAATGCTTCTATCAAAAGATCAAATCTTTTATACTTTACCAATCTTCCAACCGTAACATAATATTCTGAATCCGAAATTTTTGTGGTTCGCAAATTAAAGTTCTGAACTGAGACAGGTGGATAGATTACAGTAGAATTTATTTTGTAATGCTCATTAATCCAATCTTGTACAAATTTTGAATTGGCAATAACATGATTGGGATTTTTTGACATTTTTACATCAAAATTTTGAAGGTATTTTCTTAAAGGTGTAAAGATAATTCCTAAAATGCCCGGAAAATAATTTTGATATTCGTCCCAAATATATTTGAAATTTCTCGCCTGAATATAACAAATGTGTTTCTCGTTACTAATTCTAAAACCCTTCGACAAACACCAGGAAGAACTGATAAGCAAATCTATTGAATATTTGTTTCGAACCTGATCATTAAAAGATTTTGTAACAAAAGGGAAAAAAGGAAATGCAAAACGAAAGTAGCTTCCTAAAATTTTCAGTGAATTACTTGTAATAATATCCGGATTTTTACCATTAAACATTTTAAGCTTATCCTTATTCTTCATTACATCTGCGTACGCAAAATAATAATCAGCAGAGATTATCTTATCAAGTGAAGTAATTACCCTTTCTGCACCACCATATTTATCTAACCAATCATGGATTATTCCTATTTTCATTAACCAATTGTTTTGATTCTGTAATTAATTAAAATTATTTGATATTGACAAATAATAAACTGTTTTGGGGTTCATGCTTGGTATTATAAATGTTGTGATATTTCTATTAACCCTAATATTCAATTTCTGTGTAAGTATTAATTCCTTCAGAGGAGCCTCATTAGTATCAGGGATCTCATAAACCTGTATATCCAGAGACTTCACGTTCTTTTTAACATTTAGTAAGTTTTTCAAACCAACCGATGCATTTGCAATTCTGTTTCCGCTATTATTATTGATAATCACATATTCTCCGTTATTATTATAGGAAGCAAATAATGATAGTTGCTCATAATTATCGATACTTGAAACCCTGTTCTTTGTACTTTGGTTATATATTTTATAAGCCCACCAAACCGATCTGGGATTTCCATTTTTATCCAATAACCCATTCATCGAATTATTGCAGTTGAAGGCCCCATCGCTTTCCTTCCAACATCCTTTACAGGCTCCGTCAATGTCGTTATCTTCAAGCATTTTGAATACCTGCAAGACTTCTGAAGGTGAAAACTGAGAGTACTGATTAATAATTTCATTAAGAACTATTTTTTTTACTCCTACATTCGGATATTTTGGCAGTATAACATTTCTCAGTTTTTTTACGTCCTTTGAAAAAGCATCTTCATACATGCCGTCTCTCCATTCATGCCAGGATAAGATATCCACTCTTATTTTATTTGAATTACAGAACCTAAGAAAGTCTTCCATTTCCCGTTCGTCATAACGATCGAAAGAAGGTCCGGTTATGAGTGCCTTCTGACCTCCCGGTAAAGAGCGGATTATATCGTGTGCTTTCTTAAAAATCCGATAATATTCTTCTTTGTCAAAATCTCCGAATCCGTCCTGATGAAACGGCTCGTTCCAAATGTCATAGATGACGGTGTTTTTAAATTTTCGGTATTCATCGGTTATTATTTTTTTTAATCTATCCGTATATAATGGATGAGACCATTCTTTATTGTTTTTTTTACCGGGATAACCATATACATCCGAGATGACCAGGATCGGAGTAATTCCAAGTTTCCTTAAAAAAGTGACATCATCAACAGACTTATAGGTGTAGCCAATCCGCCAATATTTGGGTTGCAGCTCAATAATATTACTCTGAAGCAATTTAATATTGTCATAATGCAAAAAACCAGACATTGATTTCACATTTTCAACTTTTTTATTAAAATCTATTTCTATCCTGACAGAATCTTTTATTCTCTGACTTTTAACATTAGTAAAAAACAGGAAAGAAATTAATACCGATAAAATATTGACATGTTTTAACAGCTCTTTCATAAAGTAAATATTATGAATTTTTTGTAAGTTGGTGATGCTTTTTTAATCCGAGCCGATATTTAATCGTTAAATTTAATATAGAAAACAGCATTAAAAGTCTTTTATAGATTTTCATGTGCAAAGGCCTTTTGCTTCTGGACATCAAACTCCCAAGCTGTGTAACATTACTCCCGGTTCGTCTGTATAGAAGAAAAGGCTGTTCTATAAATTTAACTTTCCCTACGGCCTCACCCACCAAGCCAAGCCAAAGATCAACAGAAACTTCTGTATTTTTAGGGAAAGGCATCGCATAATTAAGTATTTTTCTATTAAATGCCATACAGCAACCGTAGTAGGTACAGCAGATTATATTCTTAATCAATCCAGTTCCGGAATTATAAATACTAAAAAATGATTCATTGGTAACATTCAGTACTTCGTCGGTCACTTTAGAATTGGTGACTACCAAATCATAGTTTTTCAAATTTTCTATTACGACATCATATTTTCCCGGCAACCATACATCATCCTGGTCGGAAATAAATATAATATCGCCATCCGCTTGTTTTAAAGCATTTTGAAAATTAGGGGTGTAGCCCTTTTTGCCCTGGTTATGTATGATCTTGATTCTATTGTCGTTAAAATTTCCGACAATTTCCAGTGTCTTATCAGTAGATCCGTCATCCGAAACGATTATTTCATCATGCTCTTTTATCTGTTTTAAAATTGAATCTATCTGTTCAGATATAAATTTTTCACCATTGTAAGTTGCTATGCATATGCTAATTTTCATGACCTGTTTACTTTTTCAATCGCATTCATAAATTGACCGGCTGAATTTCTCCAACTTTTCTCACCGGAAAAATAAGTATTTTCTATGTTTTGAGCCATTTCTTTTAACAAATCTCTGTTTAGATAAAGTTCGCTTAATACATTGTAGATAGATTCGGAGCTCTTCGGTTCTATTATCATCCCTGTCTTGCAGTCTTCCACCATCTCAGGCAGTCCTCCGACGTTCGTAGCGATAACGGGTTTTTGAAATGCAAAAGCAGACATCACCACACCGCTTTGGGTAGCATCCGTGTAAGGACATACGACTACGGATGACTGAGAAATAAGATCGGCTAAGTCCGAAGGGGTAATAAACCGGTTGATAATGGTAATTTGAGAATACTTTTTGTACGGATCGATATCAAAGTCGAAACTGCCACTTCCGGCAATCGTCAGTGAAATATTATCATACGTTCCTGCCTTAAGCATCTTTACAAATCCATCGAGCAGATATTTGATTCCTTTATAAGGAGATATTCTTCCGAAAAACAATACATTAAAGCTTCCGGAGTTCTCTTGCTGATGTGATCCCGAAACGTAAAATCTTAAATAATCATACACACTTAAAAATGATGTAAAGACCTTCGAAGAATCTTCCCTGTAATACTCAACAAATTCATTTTTCTGATTAAAATTTAATAGTATTTTATGAGGGATAAGCTTAAAATGAATCTTTCTTAAGTAGCGATCGATAACGAAATTTTCCCCGGAATGCAAAAAAGGATCATGAACAATCATCAACATTTTTTCCCGCCACGATAATGTGGTAAGAAAATAAGTCAGCATGTAATTGTCAATCACAATCACATCAGGATTTATTTTTTTCAGCTCCTGATGTATTTTGTATGAAATAGAAAGTTTTTTGATAATATTTGCATTTCGCGTTCCTTTTACAACAAATGTTTTGTCTAAGGAAATGAGATTGCCAAAACGCTGTAGTACTTCAACTTCATGGCCTTTGGTAATGGTCTGTTTCAGCTTGGAACCATCTATAAAATTATAAATTTCATAAAGTGCTTCTGTGAAGAAATAGATATCACACGTTTCTCTAAGCGCATTGATTAAAGAAATATTGGCATCTAAAGCAAATGTTGATAAAAAGGCAACTTTCATAACTGTTACTTTTTATCAGGATGCAAGATCTTATCCATATGTTTATTCAAAATATAATATGCCTTTGCAATCGAAGGCTTATTCCAAAGTATATTCTCGTATCTTCTGATGATAAAATTATTTGATTTGTACATTTTTAAGATTCCAAACAATAATAAGACAAATGTAAATATCGTTTTCATGAATTTTTCCAAGGTTGCATAAAAATACGGAAACAAAATCCAATAAGATGCTGCAAACAGAGTTGTAATCCTTTCGATCAAAACAGAATATTCATTCAGGTACAGATAGGCTGTCGTGAAAATAAATAATAAGTTGAAAAAGATATTCGTTAAGTTTTGATCTTTAATATACTCACTTATTTTATTATATGATTTATAAAAAATAATAAAAGTAAGCACTTTCTCAAGATAACCTATTGTAATACCATACCCACTGCTGTATAAACTACTTTCAGAGTAGAATTCTGCCAATCCTGCATAAGCCCCACCTATCATGTTACCAACACCGATGACAACGGGAGTAATAAATTTAATTTGTCCCAGGTACAGGGCATTACCCAAAATAAATGTACCCCAAACGAAAGCAGGGTTTATTTTCTTATGCAAAAAGAAATACAGAGGAAAATAAAAAATGGCAGAGGAATGAAAAAGCAGACCTATCCCATTACAGATAAAGTATTTGGCAGGATTACGTTTTTCGATGAACTGGAGAGAATAGAGAAATAAAAAAATTGCCTTAGAATTTCTTAAAAGATTAATTTCTATGACCAATCCTGAAAAGATCAGAAACATGATAAAGCTGAGAATGTACTGTGGAGAATATTTTCTGAAAAAATAGTCCAGAAACAGCACATTTATTAATGAAGATATGATCTGAAGAAAAAAATAATTAGGAATTATCGTTTTTAAAATAATTAAGAGAACTTTAAATCCCGGCTCTATTTTCAACAGGTAATCTTCATTGGTATGTGAAAAAAAATTGGCTACTTCTTTAAAATCAAATAAATTGGGAGCTGATTCAAACAAGGGATAATAAACCGCAAAATCTGTATCCAGATATCCCCTGAAACCAAAAAAAACAAAGAACACAAGCATCCCGAGATATCGTACTATTTTAATATCACTTTGTTTATTTCTCAGCCTATTTTCCCATAAAAACAAAATGAAAAATATCAAAAAAAGAATAATGTATGGAGTAGAATAGGTACCGCTGAATGTTGGTTGCATTAATTATTATTTTTTGATTAATTTACCATCAACCTTATAGAAAGAGAATGGAAGTCAGTTATCATAATGACGAATATTATTTGTTGTATATGGATGAAGTTTATAAAATTGTGGGTCTTATCGGCTGTTTTTTTCTATATAGATTAAGTCCTTCTTTATATGCTTTTCGTGCAATAATCCATTGTTTTTTTGAATATTTGAAGTAAAGAATTAGGTTGATATATAAATAACTATACAGTAATACATAAAGCCCATATATAAAATTGTAATTTTTCAGTGAAAAATAAATCAGGTTTCTCCATAGATACCTTACCGAAAAATCACTCATCTTTCCTGTTGACGTAGATTCGTTATGGTGAATGACAGAATCTGCAATATACCAAAGTGTTTTTTGCTTCTCGTTTAAAGCCCGATAAACAAAATCCGTATCATCATAATAAACGAAATAATTTTCATCCATTAATCCGACGCTGCTGAAGATCTCTTTACTCATCAGCATAAAACATGTAGGAGCATAATCTACCTTTTTATCTTCGTTAAACTGACCTATATCCTCTTCTTCCTGACCATATTGCACTGTAAGACCATTACGCTTTTTATAACCTCCGCCTGCCGCCCAGATTTTATTTGTACCGTAAAAATAAATCTTAGGGACAACTAAATCTGCATGATGCCTGTCAAGCCCCATAACTAATTTTTCGATAGCCGTATTTTCCATGGCAATATCATTATTAGAGAGTAATATTAAATCACATCTGTCTTCTACAGCTCTTTTTATTCCTATATTATTTCCTTTAGCAACCCCGTAATTTGCATCATTTTCTATGATTACTGTTGTAAAATCATAACGGGAGCTCAGTTTTCTGCCCAATTCCAAAGAACTGTCGGGCGATAAATTATCTACCAGATATAAAATGAAATCACGGTAAGTCTGTTTGCTTAAAGTTTCAAAAAATTCGTCAAGAACAGACTCACTATTATACAAAACACTTACAATGCCTATTTTCCTGCTCATTTGTACAAACCTTTATTCTGCATTTCTGCGATTGACAGTTCATATTTGTCATCAGGTATTTCCTGCTGGTTTACCCACTCGGTAAAAGCCCGGATGCCTTGTTCGAAACTCCATTCCGGCCTGAAGCCTAATTCCCTGTTAATTTTAGAAATATCTGCAAAATTATGTCTGATATCTCCCAATCTGTAATTCCCGGAAATCTGAATGGATACTTCACGCTGGTAGTATTTTGCCAATGTGTTTGCGACCGTCATTACATCAGTTGCAACACCTGTTCCTACGTTGTATACCTGTCCATTTGCTTCATCTTTCTCTAAACCTAAAATAGTTGCTTTGGCAACATCTTCGATAAAAACAAAATCCCGGGTTTCTTTTCCGTCTTCAAAAATATTAATGTCATTATCATTTTTAATACGGGTAGAAAATATTGATAATATACCTGTATAAGGATTCGTTAAGGATTGCCCCGGACCGTAAACATTTTGATACCGATAACTTACCGCAGCAATATTTAAAGATTTACAGACCGTCAAAACCATTTGTTCCTGGTTCTGTTTTGTGATCCCATATACTGAAGTCGGATGAATTTTGCTGTCTTCGGAAGTCGGCAATAATTCTACATTTTCTTTACATACAGGACATTTGCAGGAAAAATCCCTATTTTTCAAATCACGGTCTTCTCTTTCTGTAGGATAAATGATTCCGTGTTTCTCACAATAATATTTTCCTTCTCCGTAAATTGCTCTTGAAGATGCAATAATTACTTTTCTAATATGATGCGTATCATTTGCCAAAATATCCAGCATAATTGCCGTTCCCCCGATATTTACATCAACATAGCGCTGAATCTGATACATTGATTGGCCGGTTCCTGTTTCCGCAGCCAGATGTATTACCGCATCCTGCTGATCCAAAGCTTTTTCCCAGTCTTTTCTGGATGTAACGGAACCCTCGATAAATTTAACTTTGTTTATAATACTTTTATAAAGAGGTGAAGTACATTTCGGATCAGTTCCATGAATCTGTGGAGACAGATTGTCTAAAACCGTTACATTAAACCCTTTATTTACGAGCTTAAGTGCTATATTGGAACCGATAAAGCCTGCTCCTCCTGTAATCAATATATTTTTCATATCTCAATAAAATTCCCTTTATCATCTGTTTTAAGCCAGGCTTGTTTTTCAAATGAATATCTTTTTATAATCTTTGCAGGCGTACCCACAATTACACAAAAATCTCCGAATTCTCCGGAGACAACACTGTTAGCTCCAACTGTACAATGTTTCCCAATTTTTGTTCCCTGCATAATAACAGCATTATTGTAAATTTTACAGTCTTCTCCTATAAGTACAGGTTTTGTTGTTATTTCCTGCTGCTCAATGGGGATATTAATATCTTCATAGGGATGATGAATATCCGTTATAGAAACATGAGCCGCAATAGCGGTATTTTTTCCAATTTCTATATACTCAGCACAAGTCAAATGTATGTTTTGTTGAACAGTAACCCCATCGTTAAAAATAATTTTCGGACTAAAAAATTTTGACTGATACTGTTTTACGCCCTCAATTCTTGCCCTCCAGCCTATAGAAACATGATTACCCATGGTTATTGATTCCGGTGTGATTAATGTTGGTTTTACAATTATACAGTGATTCCCGATACGATTAAAAAATCGCTTATACCAGAAAACTGTTTTAAATCTGAACCATTTAAAAAGTATTCTTTGCTTAATTATATACAGTGATACCATCTTCTATGTATGATATTTATGAAAATCATCTATATTTAAGAAAAGATGAGAATTTTTTTCGATCCAGTCATATTCTTTATTCCACCACTCGGTATCTTTAAGAACTTCAATCTGCTCGTCATTAAATCTTTTCCGAATAAGTTTAGCAGGTACACCCCCAACAATTGTATAGGGTTCCACATCAGAATTTACAACAGAGTTTGAGGCGATTATTGCACCATCCCCTATTTTTACGCCATCAGCAATTACAGCATTCGCACATATCCAAACATCATTGCCAATAGTGACTTTTCTGGTAGGATTATGATGGTCTTTATTCTGAAAATTTTTCAGACAATAAGCAGGATTAGAATAAATTGCAGGATGGGTGCTTACAAAAGTATGCGTTGGATGTTTACCAGGTGCGATCCTTACATTTGGGCCTATTGAACAGAATTTACCCATTTTTGTTTCGCAAATAACGGAGTTATCAGAAATATAAGAAAAGTCTCCAAATGAAGAATTAATAATCAGTACATGATTTCCTACCCAGTTGTATTTTCCAAAAACCACATTTATCAATTTAGATAAATACCCTAGCTTAAAGTATTTAAACCTGGATTGGTATTTTATTTTTGTAACAATCCATTTTAAGTATTCAGAAAAAGGATTCTGCAAATAAGATTTATCAAACATACTTTTACTTTTTCTTAATTTGTTCAATTACCTGCTTTACACTTTCATTTTTTAAAACAGTAATTAAATATAAAAATAATGAAAATATACTTACAGCAATCTTAATTGTCATTTTATCGGCTGATATAAAGTAATAAGCACCAAGGTTGATCAATATGATAGTTAAACTCACCCATAGTAAATTTCTTTCATCTGCTCTAAAGAGGTCAAAGAAGCCTACATGCAGGGATTTATTATAATTTACAACTACGCCTATTGATCCGATGGCAAGAGCAATTGCCCATGCTGCTATAATCCCATATCCTCCGATGAGAATTCCTAATAATAAACCTAAGACAATATTAATTATCGCCATAGCTACATGGACGATTACCAATATATTGAGCCGTCCCTCTCCCAAAGAACTAAAGTATGCGGGTCCGCACATAATATTGATAAAATTTGAAACTATTAACAGAAACATTGAAAAGATGAAATCATAGTTTAAGTGACCTATCCATAGTAAAGAAATATACGGTGTTGCAACCAGGAGTACGGTAGATAAGGGCAAATTGAATAAAAGCAATACCCTATTCATTTTTATGTAAAAATTCTGGAGAAAAGAGGTGCCCTGAACCTTTGCTTTCTCAGCTACCACCGGTACGACAACCTGATTTGCATTAGTCAGCAATGCTCTAAACTGGTTCACCGCTTTGGTAGCCATCTCGTAATGCCCCAGAAGTACGAGCCCACCATATTTACTCAACAGTAACTTAGTTGCAGGTTCATATAAAAGCTGGCTTATGGAAACCACCTGAAATTTATATCCATAATTAAACAGCTCTTTAAATGACTCTGAACTCCATTTCCAATTAAGGATTTTATTGTCAGGATTTATTCTTAAAACAAAAATGAGGGCTGTCAAAAGTATGAACACAGATTGTATAAGCTGGGCCAATGCCACACCCTCCAGATGGAGTTTCGGTGTCCATAAAACGACCCCTCCAAACATTACGATCCCGGAAAATATATAGATGAAATTTCTGATATAATTTTTTTGATGTCCCTCTAAGACAGAAGTAAAAACACCGCCAACAGCATTGATACAGAGTGAGGCCAGGGAGTAAGGCAAAATTTCAAGTGCTGTTTGTAAGAATTTTTTGTCAATAATAAACTTCAGAAAAAATTCAGCACCTAGAAGAATAATTAGGCTCAAGACGATAAATAAAATTGTCATGGACAGGACAGAAGTGAAAATAAGTTTCCCAAGCTTTGTTTTGTCCTGTGCCGTAAGATATTCCGCTACAAATTTAACCAAGCCTGAAGTCAATCCAAGATTAGCCAGATTGGCTATAGATGAAAATGATAAAATAAGCGACCAGATGCCCAATTGCTCTACTCCTATATTCTTGATCAGATATTTGTACAGAAAAAAATACAACAATGCGGTAAAGACAACCTGAACGACTGCCGAAATAGCATTTACGGTAAGTTTTTTTGAAGAAAAATTCATATCATCATTTGTTAAAACTTAATCTCTGCGGCAATCCTGCCTTAGTAGCAGCATCAATATCAATTAAAAATATTTCTGCCACCATTTTTTTTCTTCTCTACTGTAGCCGTAGCCGTATTTATTTCCATATCCAAAATTCGAATCTTTTATACCATTGATCACAATCCCGACATTTCTAAGTTTCTTTTCATCAACAGATCGGTTAAGGAAATCAAAATAACTTCTTTCCGTTACTTCAGATCTTGTAATATATATAATGGCATCGCTTTTATCCGCTATAAGGAAAGAATCTGTAACCAATAATAAAGGAGCTGTATCCAATACGATATATTTGTATTGATTTAAATCTTTAATCATGGCCAAAAGTTCGTCAAGTTTACCATTTTGCAATAGATCCGTCGGATTTGGAGGTATCGCACCCGAATAAATAAAATGACAATTTTCATTATATCCACTTGGATGAATAATTTCACGTAATGCCAATTCCTCACCGCTCATATACTCCGCTAAGCCTTTAGAAGACTTCATCGATGGATTATAGCGTTGTAACTGAGGGTTTCTGACATCAGCACCTATTACTAAAACTTTACTTCGCGGGGAAGCCAATATGATCGATAAGTTCGTAGAGATAAAAGTTTTTCCTTCCCCCTTTACAGATGAAGTAACCATAATGATATGGGATGTCTCTTTTGCCGGCAGTAAAAATTTCAGATTTGTTACAAATATCCTGAATGCTTCAGCCATTGGCGATACATCGTTGAATGATACCAAAGGATTATCTTTGTTTTTAAGCCTGGGAATTTCACCAATCACAGGCAATTTGGTAAGCTTTACAATATCTGACCTTGTAACGATTGTACTTTGCAGGAGCTGTCTTAAATAGATGATTGCAAATGGAATTAAGACTCCCGCTAAAATGAAAATGCCCAGAATAAAGAATTTTTTCGGAGCTACAGGCTGTCTGTAAACAAATGCCTTATCGATTACCCTCGCTTTTTCAGCCGTAATTTCCATGCTTATTGCAGCTTCTTCTCTTTTCTGCAAAAGTAATAGGTAAAGACTTTCTTTAATCTGCTGCTGCCTTTCAATACCTCTGAAGAGCTTTTCCATTGTTGGAATTTCACTGATCATGCTCTCAGATCCACCAAGCTGGCTTTCCACTTTTCTTTTGGCCAGCTCCAAAGAAGTAACATTCTTTTGTAATGACTGAACCAATGCAGATTTCATTTCACCAATCTGCTTATTAATATCTTTTACAACCGGGTTATCCGGCGTTGCTTCGTTCAGAAGTTTATTCCGCTGTAATACCATCGCATTGTACTCCTGAATCGCTTTTGCAGCCGCATCGTTATCCAAACCGATATTCAGAGGTAAAACATCCCCAGTTCCTTTTTTGTTGAGGGTATTCTGTAAAATTCGGTTAAGCTCTATCTGAGTTCCCAGTTCCAGCAGACCAGCCTTACTTTGCTCCTTCATTTGAAGATTAATTCTTGCCTCCGAAGGAAGATCAACGATATTCTTGCTAGACTTAAATCCTTCTTTCTGTGTTTCTACGTCTCCCAGCTCTTTTGAAATGATGCTTATTCTCCTGTCAATAAAATCTTTGGTTTTTTTTGATTCTATATTTTTATCATTAATCGAATAAATATTGTATTGTCTTACAAGGGCATTCAAAAAATCCTTTGCTTTACTTTTATTTTCAAAATTAGCTGCAAGCGTTATAATGGTACCATCCTTATCCAATAAATCTACCATTAAGCTTTCCTGATAATTATCTACGGTACTTTCAAAATCACTGTAATTAAAAAAAAGATCAGACATCTCCACTTTCTTTGGCTGAACAAAGGAAGGATTTTTGCTTATCATGATGATAGCATACGGTAAACTTATGGTTTTGTTAAAAGATGTAGTGATATCTTTTTTCCATTCTTTAGATGATAAAATTATCTGATTGCCTTTTGTCTTGATATAGATTGGCTTTTTAGGAAGTTCCTCATCCTTTTTTTCCTGGATAACATGAAATACATAAGGACTTGTTTCCCCGTAAAGCTCTATATTATTTAATGCCTGTTTTGAATAGAGTGTGATTTGAAAATTGTGTTCTTTCAATACATCCGCTACAATTGACCTGGACTCAAAAACACCTACTTCATTTTCAATACTGTTCGTTCCCATTCCGGTAAGACCTCCCAAACTCTGAAGCATGCTCATATCTCCTGCTGCAGACATCTTTTTAGCATCTTTAATAAAAACCGAAGTCTGAGCTTTATATACAGGAACTTTTGATTTAATATAAAAAATTGCAAATACTCCCATAAGAAAAGTCATTCCTGCAAAATATTTCCAATTGCTGAGATATGGACTTATCAATTCTTTAATATTAACTTCTTTACTGGTTTTGTTATCCATATTGGATTATATTGAAATTTGATTTTTTTTTACTTTTCTATTTTAAGCCCTGCAAATATATTTATAATTTATAAACTAAAATACTTATTTAATCATTATAACGTATCTTGAAAAACTTTTGTTTATTTTAAAAGAAAATATTCATTAGAGTGGTCTTAAAAAGATTCATTACATTAACGAAAATATCCTAAAATAATTATCACAATTAGACATTTGTGGTAAATATCATCCTAACTCTTATGAAAATAAACGCTAAATTTTATTCCAATGAATTTTTCAAGCCCGTATCAGCGCAAAACGGATAAAGTCTTGAGCAATATCTTAAGGTCATTTTTAAAGGAAAGATTGTGGTAATAGTCAATATTCATTTTTACCTTTTCAGGAAAAAGAACTTCGTCATTATATTGCAGGGAATTGGTTTGCTGACTCAGTATTTTTTCCTCATCCCTGAATTTAACTCCGGCCTCGCTGGTCAATCCGGGTTTTAGCTCAAGAACCAGCCGGTCATTCCCTTTCAGGGAATCATAATATCCCGGAATATCCGGACGGGGCCCCACCAAAGACATTTCTCCTTTAAGGATATTGAACAATTGCGGTAATTCATCAAGCTTATATTTCCTCATCCAGTTCCCAACCGGAGATTTCGTATGGGTTACCGCATGGTATGTCCTGAATTTATAGATGATGAAAATCTTGCCGTATCTCCCAATCCTTTCCTGCCTGAAAATGCCGGGAAAACCCGTATCTAAAGATGCGACCAGAAAAAGAACAAGAAGAACAGGGAGCAGTAGCATGGTTGCGGGTAAGACGATACCGTAATCCATCATTGCCTTCCACCAGGGATATTTTTTCACTTCAAAAATTTGCCCGGTAAAGATAGCGAAAGATGTGGATTGTGCACTCACAGATCGAATAATTATCTCAAATCTTAAACATAAAACAGCTTACTTCATGAAAAGCAAGCTGCTGTATTTATATCAGAATTCTTGTGAATGCAAATTAAGAGGCTGGAAGCCGGAAGTTTCTTTTGCTAAATATTATGATCAATAAGTCATTTGTTATTTATCACAGAAACTCTGCATCAATCCTGACTCACCAATTGAAACCCAATTCTCCATTTAATATAAACGGCTAACAAGGTTACTTTATGAAAATGTTTTCTTTATAACCGATCGTATTCTTGATCGGTCTTCATCAGAAAGATTCGAGCCCGAAGGCAGACACAGGCCATTATCAAATAACTTCTTTGCTATATTTGTCCCATAATAAGGCGCATCTACAAAAACCGGCTGTAAATGCATCGGTTTCCACAATGGTCTTGATTCGATATTGTCTTCTAAGAAAGCCAACCTTAAATCTTCCCGCGTTTTACCGGTTATTTCAGGATTGACTATGATGGCAGACAGCCAGTGATTGGAAAAATAATCTCCTGATGGTTCGGAAAAAACCTCGACCCCCTCAATATCATTAAAAAGCTCAATATAAAAACCGTGCATTTTTCTGCGGGCTTCCACCCTGTCGTTCAGAACCTCCATCTGCCCGCGGCCGATTCCGGCCACAATATTGCTCATGCGATAGTTATACCCGATATGCGAATGCTGGTAATGAGGGGCATTATCCCTTGCCTGGGTGGAAAGGAAAACTGCTTTATCCTTATCTTCCTGCGTGTGGCAAACCAAAGCTCCGCCTCCTGAAGTAGTGATGATCTTATTGCCGTTGAAAGATAAAATTCCGAAACGCCCAAAAGTTCCGCAGGCTTTTCCTTTATAAGCAGATCCTAAAGCTTCGGCAGCATCCTCAATCACAGGAATATCATATTCTTCAGCAATTTTTAATATTTCATCCATTTTTGCAGGCATTCCATACAAATGAACGACGATGATGGCTTTAGGCTTTTTGCCCTTTGAAGTTCTGTCTTTTACCGCTACTTCAAGCGCTGCCGGACACATATTCCAGGTACTTTTTTCTGAGTCTATGAAAATTGGGGTGGCCCCACAGTAGGTGATGGGATTCGCGGAAGCTGAAAATGTCATCGACTGGCAGATCACCTCGTCACCATATTTTACGTCGCATTCGATCAAAGCCAGATGCAATGCCGCTGTTCCGGCAGAAAGTGCCGCCACCTTAACATTATCATCATTTAAAAATGTTTCCAAGTCTTCTTCAAAACCATCGACATTTGGACCTAAAGGCGCTACCCAATTCGCATCAAATGCTTCGTTCACATATTTTTGTTCGTTTCCGCCCATGTGAGGGGAGGAAAGCCAGATTTTTGAGTTCATATATTTAATATTCAGTATTATTATTTATTTCAATTTATTATTTTTCCAGGATTTCCAACAACTGTAGCTCCATCAGGAATATCTTTAATTATGACAGTTCCGGCTCCAATTGTACACCATTTCCCAATTGTAATTCCCTGAATGATGCATGCTCCAATCCCAATATGGGTACCTTCACCAACTTTTACATCACCTGCTAATGCTGCGTTTGGAGAAATATGTACAAAATCCTCAATAATACAATCATGATCTATGGAAGAATTTGTATTGATAATGCAGTGTTTGCCGATTCTTGATTCAGAATTAATTGTTACACCTCCCATCACCACTGTTCCGACATTGATTGTACATCTTTTTGAAATAATTGATTTCGGATGAAACAATTTAACAAAATTCAGACCCGTATTTGAATCGGCAATCTTTTTTCTTGTCAAGTTATTTCCAATAGAAATTATAAAATCTGCATTCTTATTAGGGATATCATTGAAAACTTTATATTCTAAAAGCTCTGTTTTTAAAACATCCTGATCTATAAATGCATCTATGACCACATTGTTTTCTTCGGCAATTTCAGCTATAACCTTTCCGTGTCCGCTTGCTCCGTATAAATACATTTTGGATTTGTATGATTTTAATTAATTATTTCCATTAAAAGCTTCAGTTGTCGCTTGCCCTTCCTGCGAAATTCCTTCACTTTTAAAAACTTTTTTAAATGTCATCAAAAAAACTTTTAAATCGGTCATGAAATTTAGATGATCCACATACCAGACATCCAGTTCAAATTTTTTTTTCCATGAAATTGCATTTCGGCCATTTACCTGTGCCCAACCCGTAATTCCGGGCCTTACTTCGTGCCGGCGTTTTTGTCTTTCATTATATAAAGATAAATATTGGGGAAGCAAGGGACGCGGCCCAATTAAAGACATATCGCCCTTTAAAACATTAATCAGTTGCGGAAGTTCATCCAGGGATATTTTCCTGACAAAAGCTCCTATTGCAGTGAGTCTTTCAGCATCCGGAAGCAAATTTCCATTACTATCCTTCTTATCATTCATCGTTTTAAATTTGATGATGTTAAAAAGCTTTCCGTTTAATCCAGGACGTGACTGAAAGAAAAAAGGTTTTCCATTGTTCGCAAAATACAGTACAATAGTTATAGTCAAAAAAATTGGAGAAAGTATTACCAATCCTATGGATGCAACAATAAAATCAAATATTCTTTTAATAAAATATTTATACAACATATCCTTTTTCTTTTAATAAGAAGTCATATTCTTCAAGTAAAGCATTCCAGACCACGGATTGCTCGTATCTCGTTGTGATTAGCAATCTGCTTTTTTGACTTAATTTTTTGTAATAATCTTTATCGCTTGTAAGACGAAGCATACTATTAAATATGGATTCAGTATTTTTTGATGGTATAATCATTCCATTTTCATCTTGTCTAATTATCTCATTACATCCATTAATGTCGGATACAATACTAGGAAGTCCCATTGCACCCGCCTGTATAACAACATTTGGAAATCCTTCTCGATAACTTGGAAATACCAATGCATTTGAAATAGCAAAATATGGACGTACGTCTTTTTGAAATCCTACACTAATTATATTATGATTATTTTGAATTTCTTTTAAAACTTCAGGTAAAAGCGGATCGAATTCTATCTCCAAAGAACCAACAAGTAATAATTTGGATTCAATATTATTATTTGTACTTGCTAAAAGTTTTTTAAAAGCAGTAATCAATTCATTTATCCCTTTATCACCGACTAAACGTCCAACAAATATAAAAACAAAATCATTTTCATTTATATTTAATGCATTTCTAAGCTTAACCTTATTTTCATTAGAAATTTTTTGTGGACTAAAAAAATCAACATCTATCCCATTTACATTACCATTTGCTAAAACTTTTAAAGGCTTTGAAGTTATATTAAATTTCGAAAGATCATTTTTTACTCCATTCCCTTCAGGATAAATATTTGTTGCTGCCCAACATAACAATTTATCCATGTATATTAATAGTTTTTGCATTCCTCCAGTTTTTGTTGGAAAAATTAAACCTGTAAAAGTGTGAATACGAATAGGAATTCTTGCTAATTTTGCAGCAAGCATTGAAAGCAAGCCAGCTTTTGGTGTAATTGAGTGAACGATTACTGGTTTTTCTCTTTTAAAAACTTTGTACAAGTGATAAAATGATTTTAAGTCTTGCAGTATAGAGATTTTTCTTTTCATCTCTACACTTGTTGTTCTTATACATTCACGTTGTCCAACTATTTTAAGATTTTCATCGTTACTTGATAAAGCCACAACTTCATATTTTTTACTCAGAAAAGACAATTGTCCCTTCAAGAGAATGTTTAAAGATAAAGGAATAGTTGAAGTTCGAATTATTTTGATTTTCATAATTAAATCTGTATAAATAGATTTTATCAGTTTTTCATTTCAAAGAATATTCAGTCAGTATTTCAATTATTTTTTGAAAATTTTTTGAAATCATTAAAGAGATCTTGTCTAATATATTGAATGTCATGATTTTTTTTCAAGCAGTTTAGTGCTTTTTGTCTGTACTCTAAAATAATTTCTTTGTTATTAATCAAATTTACTAAAATACTTTTCACATTTTCAAGATTGTCTATGCAGATCGCAGCATCCTCATTGCGTAAATATTTATATCCTGAATGTCCATTCCAGCTTATACACAGCACAGCACAACCGCTAGCTAAACAATCTACTATTTTGGTAGAAAATGACAGTCTTGTAAGCAATTTATATTTTAAACTAAAAGCTTCAACGTGAAGCATAATGTCGGATTTATTGTATAATTGCTTTAATGTATATTGACTTACAGCAGCATACAAAAAAGAACTTTTATTATCATTAAGTTTAGTTTTAATATCATCAGTAATTATTGAGTTAGTATAAACATTAAGCTCAATCTCGACATTGGTTTTATTGATCTCTTTAAGTACCTCAGATATATGGGATAATGTTTCCATCCTACCACAACATAAATTTCCTGCATAAATAAGTCGAATAGGTTTTCCTACCGAATTCTTATCAATTATTTCTTTATTATCACCTCCTTTTCGAAGTATCTTCATATTAGCTCCAAGGGCATTTGTTAATTCTTGTTTTTGCTCTTCGGTCATTGTATATGTAAGCGAATACTTTCGAAATGTTTTTTTTAAGCTTTTACGTAAAGAAAATCTATATAACCAATAAAGAGGTGATAATCTGAATTGTCTAAAGGAATAATGATCGTCTGATATATAGGAAATAATTTTTGCATCAGTTTTCCCAGCGATATATCTGGTCATACTTAACATGTAATGACTACCATAACAAGGAGCAAAAACAACATCAGGATTAAATTCTTTGATGAATAATTCTAAATCTTTACTGTTCCAGTTTGAAAATTTCCATAGAACTTCTCTGAGAATATCGAATATCAGCCAATGATGTCTTTTAAAAAAAGAATAAAATGAATATTCATTTGATGAATTTTCTATGTTTTGTAAATTATGTTTGGGATATTCAACAAATGTTTTCTTAAGTCCTATTTTTTCTTTTCTAAAAAAATGCTTTATCATCATCATATCTGTTATTTGATAATAATTTTTACAAACATTATTTTCAGGCATTCCTGGGCTGCAATAAATTTGTGCAAACTCAGCATCGAAACCTTCAAAAAGATTGCTCAAAACATTCCCTCCATTATTTTTAGTTGTCCACAATTCTTGGGAAATTATTAAAATTCTCATATTCTATTAACCTTTTCTTCTAATGACTGAGCGAAAATTATACATTTTAGATAACAATATTGATGTTAAATGTACACCCAACAAACTACAGAGATATTTTGTCTGTAATGTTTTTTTATTTAGGGCAAAATTAAATAGTTCTTTTCTCTTTTCAATTTCTTTTATCATTACATCTCTTTCATTAGTTGGTAATTTTGCAACTAGAAACACAACAATTGACAGTAAATAAGCTAAAAAACCCTTCAATGCCAAATATAATTTTTCAGGATAATTCCCATTATCCAATATCTTATTCCATTTATCAATAATAAGAAACTGATCTTTCACATTCTTAGTTTTAATCGTATCTGTTATTGATCCTGCACGATTTTGGCGGTAGACATATAATGTCTGATTATATTCTTTATATTTTTTGACAAACAATGATAAATGAATAAACCAATCACTATCTTCTCCCGTTAAACCTGTAGTAAAGAAAATTTCATTATCTATTATAACTGACCTTTTTACAACCCTCGACCATGCAGATGAAGCCTGATTTGCTGATTTTACCAAATTGTATAATGTTTCGTCCGGAGAATCAACAATGTCTAAAGAATTATCTATTATTTTCTCAAATAAAGTATTCGAATCATCATAGAGCAATTTAAATTTTAAGATAACTGTATCTATATCTGGATTTTTATTTAAAATCGTAGCAATATTTGATAAATGTGAGATACCCTCCCAATAATCGTCACTATCAATAAAAATTAAATAATCTCCTTTTGAAAACTTTATACCATAATTTCTAGCGTCTGACAACCCTCCATTTTCTTTATGAATAACTTTTATTCTCTCATCTTGAGAAGCATAATTGTCGCAGATTTCAGGGCATGAATCTGGTGAGCCATCATCAATTAAAAGTACTTCGAAATCTTTAAAATCTTGTAAAAGCACACTATCAACACAAGTATGGATATATTTTTCAACTTTATAGACGGGAATGATTATACTAAAAAATGGCATATAATATTTAATTAAATCTCTTTGTTATCACTGATGCAAATAAATCCTTCTCTTCTTTTTTTAGCCCAAAACCAAACATTAAAGCTAAATAAACAATTCCAATTATAAATGCTTTAACAAACAGAGTAAAGAAATCACTTGTTTTAATATAATAATTCATAGCTAATCCTATTCCTATAACTATTAAGAAAAGCGGAAGCATTTTTACAAAAGAACTTTTCAGGAAATAAACAACATTAATTTTCATGACTTTTTGATATATAATATTCATCACAACAACCTGAAAAATAGAAATTCCGAGGCTAATGCCCAAGGCTGCACCCAAAGCACCAAATTTCGGAATTAAAAATATAGAAGATATTATACTTACTATTGATGAACATATATATATAAGTGCTGTATATTTTAATTTATTTTCAACATACATTAATGTGGATGCAATATTTTGTGTTATAGGAACCAAACCAGGAATTACCAAAAGAATAACAACAAGATATGATTCTTTAAATTTTTCTCCCATCCACAATACTATAAATTCTTTTCCGAAAATAATAATCCCTATTACTAATAAGCCTACTACAAACAACTGGATTCTTCCTACTTTAATCATCAACTCTGTAACCTTTGATTTATCATTTGATTCAGAATTTAAGGCAGTAACTCTAGGCAAGAACATTCCGTTCAGAGCACCGGCAAACGTCCAAACATAGCCTTCGATAATTATTCCAATTGAAAAAATTGAAATTGCTGTGGTACCGGAATAAATTGCAAGCAACGTAGGAGAAATATTAATAAGTAAACGCTGAGCAATCCCTATTATAGTTACCCACGCGGAAAACCCGAAGATTTGCTTTTTTAATTCTTTGCTTTTGAATTTAAAATCTACATTAATATTTGTATGCTTCCTTAGGTAAAACAATTTTATGATTATAATAAAGATCCCGACAAGTGCATTAATAAATACTAAAGAATATAATTTATACCCAAAATACAAGGCTATAACCATCAATACAATTGTTAAGCATTTATTAATAAAATCACATAATTTT
Organism: uncultured Chryseobacterium sp.; assembly: GCA_913774355.1. Lineage (GTDB taxonomy): Bacteria > Bacteroidota > Bacteroidia > Flavobacteriales > Weeksellaceae > Chryseobacterium. The sequence goes on from CAJYGB010000034.1 coordinate 106,167, forward strand.
AAAAATACAAAGCGCTCAAATGCAATTACAACACCATTGAGAGAGGAAAATGGAAAAGAAAGTAAACTAAACAAACCAGCAATAATATATATGCTTTTAAATTTTTCAATTTCTACATCATTTAACTCTTTAAAAATATTATCTAGTAAAAAGAAAAATACTACCAAAGCAGTAAAGATACATAAGTTTATATATAAATATATCTTTGATGTAAGACCTAATATTTGATTTATTTTTTGCTCATCATTTTCTATTCTGTATTTAGAGATAAATCTAGCAACTGCATCTCCCAAACCAAAATCCATAATAAAATATGTAAGAAAAGATGTTACAAGTACATACAGACCATAGTCTGAAACTCCAATTTGCTTAATCATCCAGGGAGTGTATATTAAACCTGTAATTATATTAAAAACAATTGTCGCATATGACAATATTGCCCCTTTCTTTAACTCTTGTGAATTACTCATTTTCAATTTATCTAATACCAAGTAATGTATTATAAAATTTTAATAGGTTAATTTTTTCTGCAATATATTTCCCAATCAATACAATAAATAGACTTACAATTAAATAAACTAAAGGGTTGAAAAATTGTGTCGCGTAGTTTATTATTAAAAATTTTCTAATAGGAAATACTAAAAAATGAATTAGATAAATTGTAAAAGTATAATCTGCAATTTTAAGAATATTTTTTTTATTAAAAAATTTCAAGCAAGAAATGGAAAAAACAGCTATCATACCTAAAAGATCATTTATTATAGCCAATTTAGAGAAATAGCCATGTTCAGTTTCTAAATTAATTGATAGTAATAAAAACAATAAATATAAGATTATAATCCTAAATCGATACTTATTAATAAAAACTAAAAAATTAAAAAAATAATTTTTGAACAAGATTCCTACAGCAAAAAAGCCTATCCAATTAAAAGGATTTAAGTAATTGTTGATATCCAAGTAAGAGTTTATAATATTAAAACTCGTTAGTAATAAAGATACAATGTTTAGAAAGATAATTAAATAACAAAAAAAAATTTTTTCAGAAATAGAAAAGATTAAATAACATATGATTAAAATTGTTAGATAATATAAATAAGTACCGTTTCCAATAATCCAATTACCCCATGAAATAAAATTTTTAGGTTCTTTACTTATAAAAAACACAGCTGAACCCCAAAATAGCCAAGGAATAAAAATACTCGTTACTTTTTTTTTAAAAAAAACAGCGAAGCCGTACTTTGAAATATTAAAAAAATATCCCGCAATAAAAAAAAATGTCACAACACCTAAGCATCCTAATCTTTCGGCTAAGTGGCTATAATAAGAACAGTCATTTATTCTTGAATGGGCTAGAATAACACAAAGTATTGAGAAAATTTTCGCAATATTTAGAATGGAACCTGTGTCCCTTCTAATAAGATTATTAATCATGATTATTTTGATTTTAGTCTTCTTTTCGCACCATTTATAATACTTTTAGTGTTACCTTTTAATAATCTATAAATTATTGATTCCCAAAATCTATAGAATTTAACTAATGGATAGCCATTTGCCATAATTCTATTAATTCTTTTTCCATAATTCACATCTTCAATGACATATTTAGGATGCTTTAAAGGAAATTCAATTTCATATGGTTTCATATAAAAAATTTTCTTTATACCTATCGGTAGGATATCCATAGAACTGGCTCCATGAGTGGCATTTGAGTCTATCCCAATATTAGAAATAAGATTATATTTTGGAACTATATTAAGACGACTGTTTAGCAGAGCAGCTGATCCAAAAATTGATTCGTAATGTGCTTTACCACTATTTTTATGAGAGGTTGAGTTTTTTACAAAATATTTATAATCTTTTTCGCCAAGAATCCCTTTTAAATTATGTAAAGCATAATTGTCTGATAAGAAATCATAACCTTCTTCCCATTTATCAAAAACTCTTTTCCAAGAGGCCCAACCAGTGATAGAACCTGATTTTGAGAATGTATAACTATATGGAGTATCTTCATAAATTCCCATTTGATTCATACCACAAATCATATTAATTCTTTCATCAAATTCATATTTCTCTAATAACTCTAAACAATATTTAAAGAAACTTTGTGAAGGAACATCATCATCTTCTAAAACAATACCCCATTTCTCATTAGTAAAAAGCCACTGCTGACAGATAAACTCAGAAGGATCACATCCAAAGTTTTCATTTTGATACATATGTTTAACTTCACACTCCCAATCGATATCAGCAACAATTTCTCGACATTTCGCTATATTTGCGATATCATCCATTCTATTTTTTCTAGGGCCATCCTGATATAGGTACAATTTGCTAGGTCGTGCTATTTTTATCTGTTCGAAAACCTTTGCTAAAGGTTCAGGACGTGCAAAAAAAAGAATCAAAACTGGTATGTCAATTAAATATGGTTTCTTGTTTAGCATTGTTTTTTTATTTAAGTAAAGTTTTTAATTCACCGGTAAACTCTTCATCGAGATTTTTTATAGCTAGTAATTTATCTGATTTCTCAAAATAATTTATATCTTTTATAGCATTTGCTGCCTTTTCTGGATCATTATCACTAAAAAATGTAATTTCATTCGCAATCGATGCCTTCTCAACGCATTTTATATCATTAGAAACCACATATAAATTATGTTTCAAATAAGTAAGAATTTTTGATGGAAAAGAGTTATCTGCAGATATGATATCTTCATCAGAATATTGATGACAGCTTAGACCAATATCAGCAGATAATAATACTTGAGAATATTTCTTACCCGATAAATAACCTTTAAAAATGATTCTGTTACTATGCTCACCATTAAAATTATCTATTTTTGAGATCAAACTCAATATATCTTTATCATCACCGAATCCTAAAATAAAAAGCTTGTAATTGTCCGGAAGAAATTTAATAATATCTATTGCAAAAAAAGCTGCTTTCCGTACCTGTTCTATTACACCGGCATAAATTAAAACGACTTCAGAACTTGCTACCTTCTGCTGACTCTCAAATTTATAATCTATCTTACTATAATCACCATAACAAACAATTGGTTTAACAATATTTGTTGAGAACTTTTTTTTCAGTAAATCATTTACTACGATAATTTTTTTAAAGGTTTTTAAGTATCCTACTTCAATATCTTCAAGATGACGTAAATTAGGAGTTACCGATGAATATAACTCTTCTACTTGAATAACATAATCGATTTTTTTAAAATACTTTAAAATTTTAATTATTTTAAAATAAAAGAGTGAATGATATATGAGTAGGGTGTCATTTTTTTTTACTCTAAGGAAAATATAAAAAATAAGCTGTATATATCTAAATAAAACATCTATCTTATCTAAAATCAGGTTGCGAGATTTAAATGTATGAAAAAAGAAGGTTTTTGCTAAAACGGAATTTTTCTCAACAGACGATTTTATGAAACCTTTTTTTGATTTAGCAATGGAGACAACTACAACTTCATGATTTTTCTTTAAAGTCTTAATAATGTACTCAATTTTAGGAATAGCAGATGGAAAAATATCATAGTTAGATTGACTACTTGCATAAAAGCATAAATAATGAATAGTTTTATTAATTTTCATTGCAATAGATTTTCTCAACAATTTTTGCTTGTTCTATTTCATTGTAACCACATGTATTAAAACTGTTTAAAATATCTTGCTCAGATAAATTTGGATTATCGCAGTTTAATAAATCAATCATATACTTCGCCCAATATTTTGAACCTAAATTTAAATCTAAATAACTTGCCAAGCCTAGACCGACATCTGTTGATTTTGGAACATTACTTGAGCAAACTGTATGTAATCTGCACGCCTGTGCTTCTAAAGCAACAATTCCAAAACCTTCTTCTATGGAAGGGAAAATATACAAATCTGAAATTTTCAGAATTTGTTCAACATCATTACGAACACCAATAAACCTAACTTTATCTGTTAAACTATATTTTCTAACAATATTACATATATTATTCTTTTCTGCTCCCTCTCCACCTAATAAAAGAATAAGTTCACTATTCATCTGCAACATCTCTAAAAATACTTCAACAATAAATTTTTGATTTTTGTTATGATCAAATCTTGTTATATTAGTAATAATTTTATGTTCTGCTGGTATTGAAAATTCCTCAGAATATTTACTCTTTCTATATGGCGCTTGAAAAAATTTATCAAGACTGATGGTATTTTTTATAAGATGTGATTTATCAATGCCTTTTTTAGGTAATTTATAACTTTCAAAGGTTGGTTCGCTACAATAAAATATATCAGTTGAGAATCTATAAATAAGTATGCTTTGTAGCTTATAATAATATTTTTTTAAAAGATTTTTTCCTTCGTAATAATGAGGGAAATGCAGATGTGATATTCTTTTTCTAGCACCTGCAAAAAAAACTGTCAGCATAATCAAACCATTTAATTCATTGAGGTGCGAATGCACAATGTTATAATTATTATTTTTCACCACTCTGTAGATGCTATAAAACAAATTTAGTTTAGTGAAAATTATATGATTTCTTATTTTGTGAATTTTCGATCCACTTGCAAGCAATTCTTTATCTCTCGGGCTATTTTCATCTTTTAAATAAAGATAGTCAAAACGTAATTTACCATTTTGAATATTTCTTTCTGTATTTAAAATGAAAGATTCTGTACCACCATAGTGCATACCAAAAACAACATTTAACACTTTATCCATACTTTTTTTTAATCTTTAGATAACTCCATTTTTTGCCAGAAAAACCCATAAGGCACTGTATTCCAATTTGATCTGACATATAATAAAATCAGCACAACTATTATTAAATCGTATGCTAATTTTCCTATTTTTTTCGAATAACTTTTATATGCGCTTGCTATCAAAGGTATTATTATCAATATAAATAGTGAGAAATATTGTACAATTCTCATATATCCATGAATTTCAAAAACTAATGATAAAAAAACAGTTCCCATCATCAATCCAGTGTAGCTATACTTTGAATCAGGATTTATTTTTATAATCTTGTCATATTTTATTAATGACAGAATTGCTATAGATAATATTAAAAAAACAAATGTCGTAGGCTTTAAATCTTCGTTATGTCCATATTCTTCATAGAGATTTATAATACTGAAAATATATTTTGAGACAAAACTACTTACTACTGTAAGAAATGGAAATAGTAAGACTATTATCCAAAAGGTTTTTTTGATATTATTAATATATGATAAGAAATAGAATGGTATAAATATAAGACAACTTTTATGTATAATACTTCCAAGCAGAACAAGAATTAAAAATTTAAAAAACTTTCTTTTCTTTAAAAACTCGAAGCTAAATAAACAAAATGCAGTTGCTATAGTTTGTCTATGCCCTGTAATCGAAAAAAAAGCATAAAATAAAACGCTATATATAATATAGCTCAGTACAAGGTTACTCAGTGTTTTACTATTATTATACAAAAAATTTCCAAGCGCTGAAAAAAAAAGAATTGCGATAATGAATAAAAAAACCTGATAATTTGTAGAAAACAATGAAACTAGCTTTTCAAACAAAGTATAACCTGGATCTTTGCCGATTCCAAATTTATATACTTCTATAAATCGAAAAAAAACCTGATCCCAAGACATGCCTGACGTTTCCTGAAAATATTCAAAATAAGTATATGTATCTGTACCTACAGCTACATTTCTTAAACCAGATTGCAATATTAATATAAAAGATACAGAAAAAATAAATCTTTTCTTTACAAAATTACTGTTAAAATTATTTTTATATTTATTCTTATAATGTAACCCAATCAAAAGAATAATTAAAATAACGATGCAATTAACTAACATTTTCTAACATTTTTTCATAAATATTAATAGTTGAATTTACATTAGTATCTAAATCAAATTTTTCTATAACTCTTTTTCTACAATGTTCTGAAAAAGAAGTACGCTTCTTTTCTTTTATCCTTAAAATTGAATCAAATATTTGGACAACATTTCTTTTTTCAGCCACGTATCCACAGCTTTCATCAATAATTTCAGGACATGCTGTAGAATTATAGACTATTGCAGGTGTACCACAACTTATTGCTTCAGCAATAACTTTTCCAAATGTATCTTCAGTAGATAAGTGTACATAAACATCTGCAATGGAATATGCTTTTGCCAGCTCTTCCTTTCCATCTAAATAGGAAATGTGCGTTATATTTTTTGGAAGTAATTCAGGAGATGATACATTGCCAATCATCAATATTTGCATACTATCCTGAATAATAGTTGATAATTTTAACGCATCAATCCATTTTACATCTGTAATATTCCAACCTGCACTAACTAAAATAATATTAAATTTATCGACGTTTATTTTATATTTCGTTATAAATTCCTGATCAATATTTTCTTTAAAAATAGAATGATCTACCCAATTATAAATAGATTTTATAGGATATTTTTTCAGGAAAGATTGCTTTACTTCAGATTCTAACCATTTTGATACCGGTATTATTGTCATTTTAGAAATATCCGTAAACCATTTTTTTTTGTCATCATACATTTCTCGGGATTTATCGAAAAATAAACTGGGAGGATATGCTTTCACTTGAGGACACTCATAACAATGTGTTTTCCATTTAAAACATTGCACATCAGTAAAATGAGAACATTTGCCGGTAAAAGCCCAACAATCATGAAGTGTCCACACTATCGGTATTTGAGAACTTATAAGATATTCAAATAAAACTTTTAGATTCAAATAATTACCATGTAGGTTATGAAGATGTATTATATCTGGTTTTACATTTTCTATATACGAAATAAGGTTTTTTGTCCCGTTTCTTGAGAAATATCCCTGCGTACCCAATATTCTTGAGCCAATGTTATGAATATGATTTTCCAGTTTTGTTCCTATTTTAAAACTTTTAGGATATGAAGTAAAAAGCTGTCCGTATGCAATATAACATTTATGACCTTGTTTTTCCAACACCGTTGCAATATCCTCACATATAGAACCTGTACTTCCGTATCCAGATACTGAATTAATCATCAATACTTTCATCTCTAAATCTCTTCTGACCAAACGGTTCTTTTAATATAATCTGTATAAGAAATAATAATTCTCACCACTTTCTCAGAAACATTAGGCATTGAATAATCAGAAACTGGTCTGAAGTTTCTTTCTGTTCCTACCTTTTGCTGCAAAACCTGAGTTAAGCCCTGTAAAATACGTTCAGGTGACAAACCTACCATCATGACACTTGCTTCCTCCATCGCTTCAGGTCTTTCGTGAGCCTGACGAATATTTAGCGCTCTGAAGTTCAATATTGAAGATTCTTCCGAAATTGTTCCTGAATCTGATAATACTGCATATGCTCTTTTTTGCAATGCGTTATAATCATGAAAACCAAGAGGTTTTAAAAACTGAATTTCAGGACGCATTTCAATCTGCATTTTATCAATCATATTTTTCGTACGTGGGTGTGTAGAAACAATAATTGGATATTGATATTTTTCTGCAATTGCATTTAATGAATCCATCAAGCCTCTGAAGTTTTTTTCAGAATTGATATTTTCTTCTCTGTGAGAAGATATTACAAAGAATTTGCCTTCTTCTAAGTTTAATTTTTCCAAAACATTCGAAGCTTCAATCTGAGGCAAATAATGATTTAGAACCTCAAACATCGGTGAACCCGTTTTGATAATTCTGTCTGCAGGAAGACCTTCTCTTAAAAGATATTCTCTTGCAATATCAGAATACGTCAAATTAATATCAGAAGTATGATCTACAATTTTACGGTTGGTTTCTTCCGGAACTCTCTGATCAAAACATCTGTTTCCTGCTTCCATATGGAAAATAGGAATATGTCTTTTTTTAGCAGGAATTGCACAAAGACAGGAGTTAGTATCTCCCAAAACCAAGAACGCATCGGGTTTCAGCTCTTCTAATAACGGATCTATTTTAATTAAAATATTTCCGACGGTTTCAGTGGCTGTCTTTCCTGCTGCTTCAAGAAAGTAATTAGGTTTACGAAGTGCTAAATCTTTAAAAAAGATTTGGTTCAGTTCGTAATCATAATTCTGTCCTGTATGAACGATTATATGTTCTACTGCCTCAGATGCGTCTAAAGCGTCTAAAACTCTTGATAATCTGATAATTTCAGGTCGTGTTCCCACAACCGTCATTACTTTTAGTTTTTTCATATAGCTATTTGCTGTTATCCTTTGATTTCAGTTTTAATTTAAATTAATAATTTAAACTTCTACAAAATAAGTATCTGCATCTTCGGGATTGAAAGCCTCATTGATCCAAAAAATTGTGTATAATTCTTCTACTCCAATATTTTTAATGTTATGCGTATACCAAATTGGCATATCTACATACGCAGGTTCATTTCCATCTAAATAAAAATCTAAAACCTCATCAGAATCAATTTTTCTAAGTTGGATTAAAGCTTTTCCTTTAATGACTGCAAATCTCTCAATTTTTCTTGTATGAAAATGATTTCCTCGTGTAATTCCCGGAACCGTTGTTGAAAACGAGCATTGTCCGCCAATTCCCAAACGAATTACCTCAACAAAAGCTCCTCGAGGATCTGTATGCTGTATAAATTTTACCGGATAATGCGTTTTATAATCAATGTATGAACGATACGTATTGAATAAATTATGTTCAAATGAGTCATTGATAGCAGGAATTTCACCACCATCGAAATACTTTGTTTTATATTCATTCAGTAATGCTAAAACCTCAGATACTTTTTTAGTGGCAGTAGGTTCAACAAAATATTCCGCTTTGCTTTTACCTTCTTGAATTTCATTAATAATGATTTCAACCAATTCCTGAACGTAAATAAGCTTAACTTCTCCATCCGTTGCAATGGTTGGTGTTTCACCATGTGTCAACTGATAACAAAATGTAGAAATAAACGAATTATAGAAAGGTTTTCCAAAAGCACCGAAAACATTAGGAATAATCAATCCTGTTATTTTTCCGCCGTTTTCCTGTGCCCAATTTGCTAAAGCTTCTCTGCCTTCTCTTTTTGATTTCCCATATAAATTGTCTCTTTCTTCCTGAGTAGAAGAAGAAATCATCACATGAGCATTTGAGCCTGTTCGTTTCAATGAATCAACTAATTTTTGGGCTAAACCGACATTAGTTTCATAAATAAATTGCTCGCTGTCATGACGATTCATTGCAGCAAGATGAATAATAACATCGCATTGAGCAACAAATTCATCTAATTTATTATCATCTTCAAAATATTCTTTCTGAAAATCAATTCTTTGAAAATCTTCGGGAGATAATCCCAAAGTATTATATAAATGTCTTCCGACAAAACCATTCTGACCGGTAATTCCGATTTTTTTCATAGTTAAAGGCTTTTGGCTTTTAGCTTTTGGTTTTTTTACACCTCCACTAATAGACCTAACATAATTTTACATGTAATTAAAATAATCTAAACTATATCTATATTCATCAGCAATTTCACCTAGCTGGTAATCTGCCAAAACCAACAGTTTACTGTCGAATGATTTTGACTGAATTGCAGTAATACACCCTGCGGGAATGTGCAGGTAAGTTAATACTTCGTCTGTTAAAAGATATTTCTGACTTATTAAATCTTTTGAAGGATTTGTGAAATCATCAACCTCAATCACGGAAATTTCAAAACTTCCTTTCATACTGGCAAACCATCGCTGTTCAATTTTATGACCTTGCCAACCACGAATAAAATCTGTTGAGTGATTTTCAATGGTATAAATTCTTTTAATCTCAGATGCATCAAATTCATTATTGAATGTAATAACTCCTCGATCATCTTGATGAGTCTTTCCCTGAAGTAACATTAATTGCTATTTTAATAAGGATACTGCATTACATCTTCTCCGAAAACTTCTTTACGGATTAACGGCAAAGTTGATAGCAGCTTTTTAAGACCTTCAACGCCTTGCTGTTCTGTATTGTGTGAATGATAATCTTCGATTTCAGCTACTTCTTCTTCTCCTTCAGAAAAATACTGTGCATAATTCAGATCACGGTTATCTGCCGGAACACGGTAGAAATCTCCCATATCTTCCGCTTTTGCCATTTCTTCACGGGTACAAAGAGTTTCATATAACTTTTCACCGTGACGGGTTCCGATTACTTTTACCGGAACTTCTTTACCAGTCAATTCAATTAAAGCTTTTGCTAAATCACCTATACTTCCTGCAGGAGCCTTATTTACGAACAAATCCCCCGGATTAGCATGTTCAAAAGCGAATAATACCAAATCTACCGCATCTTCTAATGACATAAAGAATCTGGACATATTCGGATCTGTAATGGTAATAGGTTCTGCTTTTTGAATCTGATTCAAAAATAACGGAATTACAGAACCTCTGGATGCCATCACATTACCATAACGGGTAAGGCAAACTACAGTTTCATTGGTATTTCTTGATTCCGCTACCGCTACTTTTTCCATCATTGCCTTGGAAATTCCCATTGCATTGATAGGGTAAGCCGCTTTATCGGTGGAAAGACAAATTACTTTCTGTACTTTATTTGTTGTTGCTGCACGAATTACATTCTGAGTTCCTTCAACGTTAGTTTTTACAGCCTGCATTGGGAAAAATTCGCACGAAGGAACCTGCTTTAATGCAGCAGCATGAAAAATATAGTCTACTCCTCTTGTAGCCGGTTCTACACTTGCGAAATCTCTTACATCTCCGATATAATATTTTATTTTATCGTTTTTGTATAAATTTCTCATATCGTCCTGCTTTTTCTCATCACGGGAGAAAATACGGATTTCTTTGAAATGATCTGTCTGCAGAAATCTATTTAGAACTGCAGTTCCGAAGGATCCAGTTCCTCCAGTAATAAGGAGGATTTTATTTTGTATTTTCATCTCTAATGTAAGTTATTTTATAACCTTTTATCAATATCAGCTTTTGGAAACACTCCTTTTACATCATAAACGACTCCTTTTGCTTTGACTATCTTGTCTAACTTAAGATTAAGAAATTCTTCATGTGCAACGGTAAGAATTACTGCATCATAGTTTTCATTATCTTCTGGAAGTTTAGAAAAGAAATTGATCCTATATTCACTTTTTACCTCATTCGGGTCTGCCCATGGATCAAAAGTTATTACTTCTGCACCATATTCTTCTAAATTCGTAATCACGTCAATGGCTTTCGAGTTTCTGATATCCGGACAGTTCTCTTTGAATGTAATTCCTAAATTCAAAATTCTCGCTCCTTTCACCGTGATATCATTCTTAATCATCAGCTTAACCACCTGTGATGCCACAAAAGCCCCCATTGAATCATTCAATCTCCGGGCTGCCAAAATCAATTCGGAATAATAGCCTATTTCCTGTGCCTTTTGCGCTAAATAGAAAGGATCAACTCCAATACAGTGACCACCAACCAAACCGGGCTTAAATTTCAGGAAATTCCATTTTGTACCGGCTGCTTCCAATACATCATGCGTATCGATATCCATCAGAGAAAAAATTTTGGCAAGCTCATTCATAAAAGCGATATTAAGATCCCTTTGAGAATTTTCAATAACTTTAGACGCTTCGGCAACTTTTATGGTGGGTGCCAAATGAGTTCCAGCCGTGATCACAGATCTATATAAATCATCTACCACTTTTCCTATTTCAGGAGTAGAACCGGAAGTGACCTTTAATATTTTATCAACCGTGTGTTCTTTATCTCCCGGATTAATTCTTTCAGGTGAATAGCCCACGAAAAAATCTTCATTAAATGTTAACCCTGATATTCTTTCCAATACAGGAACACATTCCTCTTCGGTAACCCCAGGATAAACCGTCGATTCGTAAATGACAATATCCCCTTTTTTCAGAACTTTTGCTACAGTTTCGCTTGATTTGTACAAAGGAGTCAAATCGGGTCTGTTATGTTTATCTACGGGTGTCGGAACTGTTATAATATAAATATTGGCTCTATTAATATCATCTATCGATGCTGAACAAAATAAACCGTTCCTGCTTTCTGTTAAAAATGGATTGTCCTCTGAAAGAACAGATTGAAGTACTTTGTTTTCTACCTCAAAAGTTGTATCTATACCTCTTTTTAGGTCTTCAATTCTCTTTTGACTGATATCGAAACCTATGACCGGATATTGAGTTGCAAAAAGCCGGGCTAATGGTAACCCCACATATCCTAAGCCAATTACTGCAATTTTGTGTTTACTATTCATTATTTTTATTCATCTTGATGTTTAATTAGAAATTAAAAGTACTAAAATTTTCCGAACAGTTTTTTCCATAACGGTTGATGTGCTTCGGCTGAATAGCCATAGCCATATTTATAGCCGTATCCATAACCACTATGCATCTTATCCACATCATTGAGTACCAAGCCCACATTCTTAATTTTTTTATCTTTGATCTGCTTATTGATAAAAGAAACCAATTCTTTTTCGGTATAGCCGGAACGTGTTACATAAACGGTTACGTCTGCAACATCTGCAATAAGAAAAGAATCGGTAACCAGCATCAAAGGTGCTGTATCTAAAAGGATATAATCATAATCGGCTTTTAAACTTTCGATGAGCTCATGATACCTTCCGTTGGATAATAATTCTGTAGGGTTTGGAGTAATGGCACCTGAATAAATTACATCACAATGCGGGTTGAATGAGGTCGGATGGATAATTTCACCGGTTTTCATTTCGTTATCGTACATGAATTCAGATAAACCGACAAGCCCTCGTCTGCTTTCATTATATCTCTGCAATTGCGGATTCCGTATATCCGAACCAATGATAATTACTTTTTTGCGTGGAGTAGCAAGGGTTAATGCTAAGTTTACTGAGGTAAATGTTTTCCCTTCACCTTTTACAGTAGACGTTACGAAAATCACATTACCTTTTTTTCCCTTTGGAAGCATAAAATTAATATTGGTGATAAGTATCCTGAACGCTTCCGCCAAAGCTGACAAATCGTTAACCTGTACGATTTCCTGCTCCCCTTTCTCTAGAGAAGGCAGTTCACCAATAACGGTAACTCCCTTTGCTAACTTTTCCAGATCATTTTTAGATTTAATCTTATTATTAAATAATTCTGTCAGATAGATGATCCCAAAAGGGACCGACAAACCTATGATCAAGGCTGCTAAGTAGATAATTAATCGTTTAGGAGACACCGGAGAAGGATTTGTCAGCGCATCATCTACAATCCTTGCTTTTGGAGCGGCAATCGCTAAAGATATCGCTGCTTCTTCTCTTTTCTGTAATAATAATAAATAAAGCTGTTCTTTTATATTCTGCTGTCTTTCAATACTTCTGAATATTTTTTCCTGAACAGGAATCTTTGAAATTCTTCCTGACAAACGGTTCTGTTCGTCCAAAATATTATTTCTTGAAATCTGAAGTGCCGATCTGCTTTTTTGTAAACTCTGTACAATTGAACTTCGCATACTGTTGATTTGCGAAGTGATGTCCTGAACAATTGGGTTTGCGGTCGTTGAATTTTCCAGCAAACGGTTCCTTTCAATAACCAGCTGATTATAATTTCCGATATCGGATGAAGTATCAGCATCTGAAAGCCCTACATTTAAAGGTAAAACCTGATAGTTTCCCTGCCTGCCGATTGAGCTTAATAAACTATTCACCAATTCAAGCTGCGATTCATTTTCAATCTGCTTTTCTCTTCCTGAAGCAGCCGTTTTTAAAGAAAGTTCCGCTTCGGTCTGAATATCGGCTATATTGTTCTGTACCTTAAAACTTTGTTTCTGAGATTCTACATCTCCCAGCTCCTTACTGATCAAAGTAATTCTTTCATCAATGAAGTTTGCCGTTTTCTGTGCCTCCGAATTTTTATCCAGATTGGCTTCCCTGTTATAATTTACGGCCAGGCGATTCAGAATATCTTCAGACTTTTCTGGAACCGGATCGGTGATGGCAATTTTCAGGACGGTCGCTTCTTTCTGTACCAGACTTACATTTAATTTGGAAAGATAAGATCTTGTCCTGTCCATAGCAGACATAAACTGAAGCTTAAAGATATCTTCCGGTTTAGTTGCTTTGTACGCCGAATTTTTCTGAAATATTACTACACCAAACGGCAGTGATACGGCTTTATTCAAGGGAGCTTTAATAGACTGTTTAAAACTTTCTGATTCAAGGATAATATTACCACCTGCAATTTTCGCAGTAACTTCTTTAGAAGGGTAAACACCTTTATTTTTTTCACTAATGACTCTTACAAAGAAGGGCGTACTGTCTTTATAAAGCTCAGTTTCTTTTAATTTTCCTTTGGAATAGATTGTGGTTTCTAACGACAGTTCTCTAACGACAGAAAGCATCAGCTTTTTCGACTTTAATATCTCTATTTCATTGTCAACCGAATTGGTTCCCATCCCGCCAATTCCACCAAGCTCTGAAATAACGGACATCTCCGGCTGACCTGAGGTTGATTTTTTAACTTCTTTAATTAATAAGGTAGATTCAGTAGTATAAACGGGTATGCTATATCTTAAAAAAAACCATGCAATAATAATGGCACTGATACCAGCAATTACAAACCAATACCAACGGTAAAGATATGGTTTAATAATTTCCCTAATGTTAAGATCTTCTTCCTGAAATTCTTCCTGATTCTTGATGTAATCCACTACTGATTTGGTGTAACTTGTTAAATATTAATTTTTTGTCAATGCTAAAACTCCAATGACTAACGATGCAATTACGGAAGCCACGGATATGTATAATCCCGTATTAGGGTCCACTCTTGCCGATTTTTCCCTGTTGGCATTCGGCTGAACGTAAATAACATCATTTTGTTTTAAATAATAATACGGAGAATTGATAAACTGAGCACTTGTTAAATCCACTCTTTCTTTAGTAATTTGCCCATCAACATTTCTGACAACCAACACATTTGTTCTGATCCCAAATGGCGTCGCATCCCCTGCGAGGCCCAATGCTCCAAGTAAAGTGGTTCCTCCGTCAGGAATAACGTATTGACCGGGCTTGTTCACCTCTCCTAATATGGAAACCTTAAAATTGATCAGTTTTAGATCGACAACCGGATTTTTTACATAAGCAGAAATAAGATCAACCAGCTTTGAGCGCAGAGTTTCAACA
Source organism: uncultured Chryseobacterium sp. (assembly GCA_913774355.1). GTDB lineage: Bacteria > Bacteroidota > Bacteroidia > Flavobacteriales > Weeksellaceae > Chryseobacterium. The sequence goes on from CAJYGB010000034.1 coordinate 121,255, forward strand.
TTCTCACCTTTGGTACTTACTATTCCAATTTGTGGGAAAGTGATATTCCCATCAGTGTCTACAATATAAGTAGATCCTGAAACAGGAACCTGCTGAGGAAGACTGTTTGAACTGGGAACTGTATATTGAGTTGTAGTTGTACTTGATGAATAAGATTGATTGAAAGGCTTAACCACATCCATATCCTTTGCCGTAACCGTAATAATCAACTGATCTCCCGGCTGGAAAGTAATTCTGCTGTTTTTAATTGAGTTGTCAAGGGCAATACTCTCGATATCTTTCATATAGGTAATCTCCTGTCGGGGCGCACAAGAGAATACCACCAAGCTTAACGTACCGACTAAAATATATTTCTTAAAATTCATTTCTTTTGATATTTTTTTCACAAAAATAGGATTATTATTTTCTAAATAAAATTTGTTTTCAGTTATATTAAAACTTATAAAGTAACATCCGGTTCTCCAAGCAACAGCTCCGTTTGTTCTAAAGAATCAGTTTTTTTATCCAAAGCTTCAAACTGAGAGTTATTGCTTATAAATTCAGGCACAATAGCTTTCAAAAGGGTGACCACCTGTATTTTATCTCTTTTAACTGCTGACTTCACAATTTCTTTACATAAAAGATCTATTTGCTCAAATGCAACGCAAGGATCCTTTGAGATCATTATTTTTTCATGATGAGTAGGAATTGTTGTAGCATTGTCGCTCAGCAATTCTTCATATAATTTTTCACCAGGTCTCAGGCCGATAAATTTGATCTGGATATCCACATCCGGTGTGTATCCGGAGAGCTTAATCATTCTTCTTGCCAGATCTAAAATTTTCACGGGTTCTCCCATATCAAATACATAGATTTCTCCGCCTCCTCCCATAGTCCCTGCCTGAAGAACCAGCTCACATGCCTCGGATATCGTCATAAAATACCGGATAATATCAGGATGGGTAATCGTTACCGGACCACCTTTTTCAATCTGTTTTCTGAAATGCGGAATAACGGAGCCGTTTGATCCCAACACATTACCGAAACGCGTGGTAATGAATTTCGTAACGTTACCTTCCGAATTTTGCAGAGACTGCACAAAAAGCTCTGCCGTTCGTTTTGAAGCCCCCATGACATTGGTCGGATTGACCGCCTTATCCGTTGAGACCATGACAAATCGGTTCACTTTATATTTTTTAGAAAGAAGAGCAAGGTTTTTGGTGCCTAAAACATTAACAAAAATAGCTTCATGCGGGTTTTCTTCTATTAAAGGAACATGCTTGTAAGCGGCAGCATGGTAAACCATTGAAAACTGATATATTTCAAATATCTTCTCTAATCTGTAGCTGTTTGAAATATCCGCCAACACAAACTTAAACTCCTGTTCCGGGAATTTCTCCAGTAATTCCAGTTCCAATTCGTATAAGGGAGATTCCGCCTGATCCAGCACTACAATTAAAGAAGGGTTAAACTGAGCAACCTGTCTTACGATTTCGCTTCCGATAGAACCTGCTCCTCCAGTTACCAGTACATTTTTTTCAAAATGTCTTTTTCTTACTTCTTCATTTTCAATCTTTATGGGTCTGCGGTTTAAAAGATCCTCGATCTGTAAATGACGGATTCCTCCTACCAGATCAGAATCCCGCATCTTGCTTAAAGTGGGGGCCTTCAGAACTTTCAGGCCATGATCCAGTGCACAGGTCATCCATTCTTCAAGTTCCTGCTTCGACATTATTTCTTTAATGATCAAAACCGCATCAAACTGACTCATGATAGGTTTGTTTCCACAAAATTTATCAATATTATAGATTTTATGGCCTAACAGCAATGCTTTGTGGGAATCTGATCTCCTGGTAAGGAAACCTTCTAAACGGTATGGATAGTTGGGATTGTGTAAAATGGCTCTTGCTAAAGAGACAGAGGCATCCCCGACCCCTACCACCGCCACCCTAATCTTGGATGCGGACCCTTTGAAATCGATCAGAACATTAAAAAACTGTTTGATAAACATCCTGAAAAAAAACATAACCGTTACCGAAACAAAAAAATAAAGAAACAGATATGGATATAAAAACAAAGATTTTCCCAGCCAGATTTCAATTAAGAAATTAATGATAATCAAAGTAACTAATGTGCTTCCAGATGACAAAATAATTTTAAAAAAATCAAAAAATGTAGAATGTCTTATGACGCCTGCATAAGTTTTAAAAACAAACATAAACAGGATATTGATCCCTATCAGTAAAAGTTTCTGTTCTAAGATATATTGCGGAAAATGAATTTTTACATGTAGATTTTCAAGAAAAAAGTGAGAAAGAAATATGGATAGCAGCACTATTGAAATATCAATAAGAATAACCGACCACCTAGGGATATATCTCAATTCTGTGAGCTTAACAATATTATCTCCGTTGTAAATAGCATTAAAAGCATCATATAGCTTTTTCATCCCGCATTTTTGGTGTTTAATTTAATTTTGCAAATCTAACAATATTATGATGATAAAAAAATTAAATATTATAAATCATTCCATTATAAAACATACAAAACTGATTATCAAAATATTAAATAAAATACTCATCTAGAAATAACTAAAGACAGATCTATGCATATAAAATTTCTCCGATGATCTTTTTGCTGTGCAAATAGAGTTCTATGCAGAGTCAAAAGACAGCTATGCATCAATGCTTCTGAAATACTATAAAAATTCCCGAAGCATCTGCTCCGGGAATATGATGTTCTTTATTATTAATTTTTTTCAATTCCTCTTTTCTTATTTGAAACAGCAAATGCCAGAACAACTGCCGTTATAAAAAGCGCAGGAATATATTCATCTATAGGAACTGAACCAGGATCTCCCGGTCCTGCAGGGGTACTTTTTTCCTCCATTTCAGAAGTTTCAGGCTGATCGTAAATATAAGGATTGCCAGATTGAGCCAGCGAGAAGCCGGAAACCATCAGCGAAAATATGATAATTATCTTTTTCATTTTATTTAATTATTTTTTGAGTAAATTGTTTTCCTTCGGAGACGGCTTTAAGGATATATATTCCTTTTGTCTGAAGTTTTACAATTACTGATTTAGAATTGGCTGATATCTGCTGAATTTTTCTTCCGGCAGCATCGAAAACTTCAACAGATTGGATATTATGATGATTTCTCACTACGAAGTCTTCACCATCTCTGTAAACTTCAAAAGATTTCTTTTCAGCCTCGTTTGTAGATAAAACATTTAATTTATATACGATCTCAAATCTGTTGGTAAAATCTCCTGCATTTGCCGAGAAAGTATAGTTTCCTGATTGCAGATTGGTATATGTTCCGTTTTGCTTATCATGAAGGTAGATTGGCTGACCGTGTGTAAATAGACCTTCTTTGTGAGACAGGGAAATTGTAAAATCCCCGTTTTCAAAATGCTTGTTACCTAATGGCACAACATCATTGATATGAAAAGGCGCCTTACCCTGAATCACCAGTTTTTCAGTTCCTGCCAAACTGTAGAATGCATCAGAACCCATTCCCATTGCTCTTGAATCGTACCCATCGTAAGCATCAGATGCCCCTTGGTTGTAAGTGATGGCCTGAGTAAGAGCATTTCCATAAGATGTGGTCAGTCTGATCCAATATTTACCCTCTGCAGGATTTACATTTTTATTCGTCGTAACAGCCGCTGCTGAAGTACGCATGGCATTTGTAAATGTCGCAGCTGTTCCATTAATTGATTTTACGATAAAACCTTGACTGATCTTAGCAAAACTGCCTAAAGAATTCAGTGATGCAGAACTGTAAGACTGGGTGTTTGGTGCTTCGGTCCAGGTTCCTGACTGCGCATTGAAAGTAGCGAAGCCTACATTCACTGAGGTATTCCCGGTTTGTGTCGTAACATTTCCTGTTGTATTATCCCAGAACCATAAGGTCGGTTCAATGGCTGAATTGTTGGCCGTATAAAAATCGGTCAGACTGACGTTTGAAGGATAAGGATTACCAATTAAATTATATCCGTCTCCGGCATTACTCAAGGCTACATTGATCGTCCCGTTGTTAGGAACCTGGGAAACTCCTCCGAAAACCAGACTTGCATTGGTAGCCGGAACTTTTACCGAATAGCCTTTTCCTGCATTGTTGGTGAAGTTGGCATTGTCATTCGCAACCGTCGGATATAAATTGGTTGCCGGATCATAGCTCATCACATACAATGGAGCTGTAGATGAAGAACCGTTGGCATACGCCGTAAATAAGTTCTGGTTGGCAACAGGGGAAGACCAGAAAGCATATTTGTTCTGCACGCTCGCTGAATTTTTAAGCACTTTGAATGCTCCTGTCTGATTCAGAACTCCCGAGTCTTTGATGACAAGATTACCTCCGTCTTCTACCGTTACGTCTGCAGCATTAATCGTATTTGTCCCGTTAATTTCCAGAACGCCGCCGTTTTTAATGGTGATGCTTTTTGAGGTAAAAGCAGGTTGTGAAGTTGTTGAGTAAGTTCCGGCAATTATTGCTTCTATAGTAGCTGAAGGAGTACCGCTTGACCATACTGTACCGTTCCATATAGTGTTTGTATAAGGTGTGATATAAATATCATCAATATTCATTCTTCCAGAACCTGAAATCTTTTCAATTCTTAATCTTATGTTACCTGTTAAATTTAAAGTAAATTCCACGGGAGTCAAAGTTGTTGATGTCGTATTAATTTGAGAACTTACAAAAGCATTCCAAGTAGAGCCTCCATCTGTTGACGCTTTGAGTACCCATGAAGTATTTGCATCCGTTCCATACAGAGCATGATTAACTTTAACTTTTCCGACACCATTAACTATATCAAAATTTGTTTGAATAGAACCTGAATTTTGAATCCTGACCGATTTTGTACCATTTTTCCGATCATTAGCTGTATTTCCTAATAATGCATCATCCATTGTCCAGCTACCCGCCGTAGAGGTGACTGGTCCTGAAACATAGCTAGTTTTTGTTCCAATTTCAAAATCTTCCCAAGGTACAATTGGTGTTGATGTAACAGATACGGTAAATGATTTGTTAAATGCATTATAATTACTATTTCCAATATTATTTGCCGAAATCGTTGCCGTTCCTACTCCCACTATTGTTAAGGTATTTCCTGAAACGGAGACAGTGGATGGATTTGAACTGTTATAATTAATTCCCAAACCAGCAGAAGTGGTCGCTGGAAGTGTAATTGCAGGATCATTTATTACAGCATCAATATCGTTAAAGGTTTGAAGCTGATTTCCCTTTGCAATTGCAAAATTAAATATAGCACTATTTGAAGTTCCTATATTATTTGTAGCAGTTATACTTACTGAAGAAGTGCCAGCAACAGTTGGAATTCCGGAAATTACCCCGGAAATATTATCAAAAGACAATCCTGTTGGAAGGGTTCCTGTTAAATTATATGAGCTAGGATATTGTGTAGCGACTATTTGTTTAGTAAAAGAAGTTCCAACTATTCCATTAAGATCCTCTGAATTCACTGTTGGAACCGTTGTTCCAACTGCTAGTGTTCCTACTAATTTTACGTCATCAATTCTCCATTCAACAGTATTTGTACTACGAAATCTTATAACAGTTGTAGTATTTGGAATAGATGATGTAGAGCTTCGGTAATACCATCCGCTTTCTCCTGTACCTGTAGGTAAAGCATCCTTAGATATCGGAGTAAAATTAGTACCATCGATACTATATTCAACAATGAGCCCCGACCCGTTTTCTGTGGTCGCTGCTTTTCTGACTCCAAAAGACAAAACCAAATTAGTATACGAAGATAAATTAAAGCCTCCAATAATAAGACTTTCATTGATAGCATTCAGCATCACATTATTTGAACCAGATGCTCCAGTATATCCCGCTGAATTCGAGGTATTTCTTAAATCACCAGTTCCTGAAAAAGTGTATGTTCCTGAATTTTGAAATCCAGAATAACTTCCTGGTGAAGGAGTTCCTGTAAGGGATGTTCCCATATTCTCAGAAAAAATGGTCGTCTGCCCCCATCCCCAGACCGAGAACAGAGCCATCAAAAACGCATAAAGTATCTTTGATGTCGTGTGTAATTTAAAATTCATATAATTATCTTTTTGTTTGGCAAAACTAAATAATATTAATGAATGTTAAAATTACAAATATGTTAATTTTCAATCATTTACTTGCAAAATAGCATCATATTCAAATCCTCGGCTTAAAAGATACTTAACAGTTTTTAACTTTTTTTGATAATCATTCAAGCCTTTTAATTTACTTTCATAATTTTCGTAAATCTTACGGATTATCTTTAAATAATCATTTTCATCAATTTCATTAAAACAGGAAGCAATTAGCTTATCATTAATTCCTTTTTGTTTCAAATGGATCTTTATTTTTGTTTTTCCCCAATTTTTTAGATAAAATTTCCCACGAATATAGCTGCGGGTGAACCGCTCCTCATTCAGATAGTTTTCTTGCATCAGGTACAGAAGGATTTCTTCCTTCGCTTCCGGGATCAAAACAAACTCCCGCATTTTCTGTTCTACCTCTGCGTGGCACCGGTCCTGGTAAACACAGTAATTGACCAGCTTCTGTTTTATTTCTTCAAATGTATACGATTTTTTCCCGGAGTTCATTTCTGATTTGATCTTGATAAGTACTTGAAATAATTTAATAATACGTTTTCGAATTTTAAAATTCTGAATGTAAATCCGACAGCAAAAAAGCCAATTGCTATCAGCTGCTTAGCGGGTCATTAAAATGGCTTGTACAAAAAAGAGGCACAAAATACTTTGAACCTCTTTCTGTTTTATGTTGAAAGCCAACAAGCAAAGGCTATCGGCCAAAAGCAATTTTTAATAGTTGAATAAGGCTTTACCTTCCATTAAATCATTCACTTTCTTTCTTACGGAAGTGATGACCTCTTCATTTTTGATGTTGTCTACCACTTCGGAGATAAATCCGGCAATCGTATCCATATCGTTTTCTTTCAACCCTCTTGTGGTGATGGCTGCAGTACCTAATCTGATTCCTGATGTTGTAAAAGGTGATTTATCATCAAACGGAACCATATTCTTGTTGCAGGTAATATCGGCCAATACCAATGCTTTCTCGGTTTCTTTACCGTTCACATTTTTATTTCTTAGGTCTACCAACATCAGGTGGTTATCCGTTCCACCGCTCACAATATCGAATCCTCTGTCGATCATCGCCTTGGCTAAAGCCTGCGCGTTGGACTGAACCTGCTTGGCATACGTCATGAACTTATCATCCAATGCTTCGCCAAAAGCTACTGCTTTTCCGGCAATGACGTGTTCCAGCGGGCCGCCCTGGATTCCCGGGAAAACAGCTCCGTCAAGAACCTGACTCATCATTTTAATCTCGCCTTTCGGTGTTTTGTGACCGTATGTATTTTCAAAATCTTTACCCATCATGATCATCCCTCCTCTCGGACCTCTCAATGTCTTATGAGTAGTCGTGGTTACAATATGGCAATGTTCAAACGGATTATTCAAAAGACCTTTAGCCACAAGACCTGCCGGGTGTGCGATATCCGCCCAAAGCGTTGCGCCGATTTCGTCCGCCACTTCTCTGAATTTCGCATAATCAAGATCCCTGGAATAAGCTGAGAAACCTGCGATCAGCATTTTAGGTCTTTCTCTTAACGCTACTTCTCTCATCTGATCGTAGTCGATAAGGCCGGTTTCCTGCTGAACCCCGTAAGAAACCACATCGTACTGGATCCCGGAAAAATTCACCGATGAACCGTGGGTAAGGTGTCCCCCCATAGAAAGGTCCATTCCCATGATTTTGTCACCGGGTTTCAAAACGGCAAGATAAATGGCGGCATTTGCCTGAGATCCGGAATGAGGCTGAACATTCGCATACTCGATTCCGAAAAGTTCTTTCGCTCTGTTTATCGCCAGGGTTTCGACCTCATCTACGACTTCACATCCTCCATAATATCTTTTGCCGGGATATCCTTCGGCATATTTATTCGTCAGTACACTCCCAACGGCTTTCATCACATTTTCAGAAACAAAATTTTCTGATGCAATCATTTCAATGCCATGGGTTTGTCTTTGTCTTTCTTTTTCAATCAGGTCGAAAATAATGTCCATTTTACTTTTAGTTTTAGAAATTTTTCATGCCAAAAGTACGAAATTTCCAGCGAGATTGAAGCATCCGGCTCAATGAATTTAGTGGCTACTGATTTTTATATTTTTGTTTTAAATAAAGGCTGGCTTTCACTAAAATAATAAGTACGGGAACTTCTACCAGCGGGCCGATAACTCCTACAAAGGCCTGTGCAGAATGAATTCCGAAAACAGCTATGCTTACTGCAATGGCGAGCTCAAAATTATTTCCCGTCGCCGTAAAAGCAACCGAAATATTTTTATCGTAAGGTACTTTCATCATTTTGTTAATGAAAAAACTGATAAAAAACATAAATACGAAATAAATAATCAACGGGATGGCAATTTTTACCACATCCATAGGCAGCTCCAGAATCTGGTCTCCTTTCAGACTGAACATCAGAACAATGGTAAACAATAAAGCATATAGGGTAACAGGCGAAATTGCCGGGATAAATTTTCTGTTGTACCACTCTTTTCCTTTGGATGAGATGAGAAGGTAGCGCGATAAGAAACCTGCTAAAAACGGAATTCCCAAATAAAGCAGTACACTTTCTGTAACTTCCCGTGTAGGTACGGAGATTCTGAAGTCTTCAAGACCTAACTTCAGAGGAAGTGCATTAATGAAAAGCCATGCAAAAAAACTGTAGGAGAATATTTGAAAAACACTGTTCAATGCCACCAGTAGGGCAGCATATTCCCTATTTCCCTTTGCAAGATCATTCCAGACAATTACCATAGCGATACATCTTGCCAATCCGATCAGGATCAGGCCGGTCATATAATCAGGTTCGTTTTTAAGGAATATAACCGCCAATACAAACATCAGGACCGGGCCGACAATCCAATTCAGAAACAGGGAAACCGAGATTAGTTTTTTATCTTTAAAAACCTGGGGAAGAAGGCTGTAATCCACCTTGGCCAGAGGAGGATACATCATCAGAATCAGCCCTGCAGCCAAAGGAATATTTGTCGTTCCCGAAGAGAATGATCGGGTAACCTGTGCAATGCCAGGGAAAAAATAACCCAGTGAAATACCGGTAGCCATTGCCAGAAAAATCCAGAGCGTTAAATACCTGTCGGTAAACTTTAATTTAGCATTCATGTATGATGGATTTGAGAAAATACATAGAACATTTCCGAGGCAATCTCAAGGCTTCGCTGTTCATAAATTTCTGCCTGCCGGAGAGTGCCGTCTGAAACTTTAGGATCTTCAAAGGTTACCGGAAACCTTTTTTCGGCTCCGGGAATAAACGGACAACCCTCATCAGCAGAAGAGCAGGTCATAACAGCAGCGAAATCGTTTATCGGATTAAAAATATCATCAAATCTCTTGGAAAAACCGATGACCGGCAACGTATTCTCATCAAATTTCACAGCATATACTGGATTTCGGGTATCACTTAATTTCCAGATTTCAAAGCCTGCATCAGAAAGGGTTTCCACAATTTTAGAAAACATCTCGGTAACTTCCGTTCCTCCCGAATAACACTGAATACACGGGATATTATAATAGCTTGCTGCCACCTGAGACCATATCTGGGCCAAATGGCTTCTCCGCGAATTATGGGTACAGATAAAATGTAAATATACCGGTCTTTTTTCTTCAACTTTCTGCTGAATGTAAAAGATCAAAGGTGTCAAAATAACTTTCCGGTCTTCAAGGATCTCCTGCTGAAGAATCTTCCGGACATAAACAGATAGTTTAGGATTCATATAACAGATTTATATTAACAGCATCCCGAATCCGGAGTACACCGAGATTCCTTTTCGCCAAGATATTGTAAGCGTATTTTTTCTTTCTTCACCGGAATTCCGCAGGCATCCTGTGCGAGACAGGCGGTCAGCGTATTTTTAAGAATGAAATTTTTCCCGTTAAAATCCAGGCTGTATTTTCCAATGGTCGTGCTTTGGTATTCCACTTCGATTTCCGCATTTTCTATTCCCAGCTGCTTTTCGGCGAGCGAAATAATATCGAGAAGTTTCCCGGGCTTCAGACGATGTTCATAATCATCGTCATTCCCATTCCACAACTGGAAGTTTATTTTTTCTTCCGTTCTTACGGTTCCGCCACAATCGATAAATTTTTCGGTTACCTTACCGATTTCGGTGACGTGAAAATGTTTAGGAACAAAAGTTCCGTTTTCCAACTGAAATTCTACATTACTGAGTCCGGGAAGGGTTTTCTTAATTTGTTCAAGAGTCATCTTATTTCTATTTTAATTGCAATATCGCAATATTACGATATTCTGTTTCAAAAAATTTTAACAGCAATTCTGCTTTTTAACGGCTGTAATTACCGTTGAGAAAAATACATTCAATACCTCAAAAGCTTTTTCATCAATACAATAGCAAATGGAATTGCCTTCGATATTTCCTTTAATCAGGCCTGAATTTTTTAGCTCTTTAAGATGCTGGGAAACGGTGGGCTGCGCCAGGGGAAGCTCGTTCACGATATCTCCGCAAATACATTCATTTACTTTTAGCAGGTATTCGATGATGGCAATACGCGCCGGATGCCCCAATGCTTTTGCGATGGTTGCAATTTTGTTCTGCTGTTCGGTAAAGAAATCGGTTTTTGTGGCTCCCATATCTGAAACTATATCGCAATATTACGATAAATAATTTAGATTATAATTTTTTTTTATCAAAAAACCTCCCGGAGAGCAGGAGGCAACAAAATAAATATATAGATGAAGTTTAAAAACTTTCTTCAGCGAGCTCCTTATTTACAATGGCTCCGGTTAAGTTTCCCTGAGCTACCGCATTCGCTACGGCACGCATCATGGTCGTATTGTCACCACAGGCAAAAACGCCTTCCACATTGGTTTTATGAAAATGGTCTATTTTAATGTACCCGTGTTCGGTAAGTTCCAGTCCGAGATCTCCGGTATCGATATTCTGTTCAAAAGGGATCTTGGCATACAATGCATCCAGAGGAACTTTTTCACCGCCTTTCAGAATAACGTGACGGATCTGCCCGTTTTCATGCTCAATATTTTCTATCTCGGTTTCTGTAATCCCGATGTTATTTCTGCCGAATCTTTCCGCCTGCTCCTCGCTCAGCGTTGAATTACCGTTGGTAAAAAGGGTAAGTTCTTTGGTTAAATTATAAACGATTTTCGAAAATTCAAAGCCCATGTCGCCGTTCGACATAATGCCGGTGGTTTTCCCATGCACTTCATATCCGTGGCAGTACGGACAGTGGATCACAGAAATTCCCCAGCATTCCGCAAAACCGGGAATATCAGGCATCATATCTTTTACACCTGAAGCCAGGATGAGTTTTTTGGCATTGAATAATTCACCACTTTCTGTCTGTACTTCAAAATTTTCAGACTGCTTTACTATTTCGGTTACGAATCCTTCCTGAAATCCTACGGTTTTGTATTGTAACACCTGTTCTTTGGCGAGGCTGGAAATTTCTTTCGGTGCTTTTCCATCGTGGGTAAGAAAATTATGCGAATGCGGCGTCTGCATGTTGCAGGGTTTTCCACTGTCTATGACTAAAACTTTCCGGAGGGATCTTCCTAAAGACATTCCTGCCGATAGCCCAGCATAGCTTCCTCCTATAATGATAACATCAAAATTGTTTTCCATAACTGTTTATTGGTAAAGATTAGTGCAAGTACTGCACCGTTCGTCTGTGGCAAAGATAAAACAAAAATCATTAATGCAACAATGTTTCAATAATAAAATTATGTTTGATAGGCTGGAAGAGGGAAGCCGGATGCTGGAAGTTTCCCCATTTTAATATCATAGCCAATGATTTTAAGTATCGGATGATATTTATTTGTGAGTCTCTTAAGAGGAATTCTGCTTACTTCACTTCCCCTTTAATTGACTGATAATTAAACATATGTTATGAAATTCACATTTCCTCAAGCTTATTTTCGATGAATTAAACCAACTGAAAACTGAAAATAAACCCGGAAATCTCATTCACTTAGATCGTTGAAGAAACGACCTTCTCCCTAGCCCTGATTGCAACGGCATCCTTTTTTGTTGCGGCCGGAACAGCGCAGAGGCCGTGACAAAAAAGATATAGTGGAAAGCAGGAAAAAGCTCCTGAAAAACATTCTTATAAGACGAGCACTGATTCCATAAAAAAATCCCGGGAAAATCCCGGGATCACGTTTAAAGAAATGTATAGTGATTGTTTACTATTTTTTTGATTTGTCTTTTAATTCTTCTTTGTCTTTGTCAGACGGGTTCCATACTTTTACGTCCGCATTTTTATCAAGTCCCGCCAGGATCTGAACGTTGATCCCGTCGCTGGCGCCCAGTTTTACATAAGCTTTTTTGAAGCTTCCGTCTTTTTGTTTTACGTCAACAAAAGGAACGTCTTTTCCATTCTTTTTTTCGTACTGGATCAGGGATTCGTCCAGCAGCAGGGCATTTTTCTGGGAATTCAGGACAATTTCGCCGTTGGCCGAAAAACCGGCTCTGATATATTCGTTGTTCGGGTTAAAAACATCGCCTTCTACCGGGAATTTGATGGTCCCGTTGTTGTCTTTCCCTTTCGGGGCGATCATCGTCAGCCTTCCCGGGAACATTTTATTCTGTAGGGCGCCGATCACGATATTCATATCCATTCCCTGCTTCAGCTTTCCGGCCTGCGCTTCATCGATCTCCCCCTGGAAGATCAGTGAATTAAGATCTGCAATGGAACAGATGGTGGTTCCTGCGTTGAAAGAGTTGGCTTCAATTACCTGGCTTCCTACTTTTACCGGCACATCAAGAACGGTTCCCGAAGCTTTGGAGCGGATCTGGGTGGTGGCCAGTCCCTGCAATTCAGGCGTGGAACCTGTTTTGGCGATCTGTAAGGCCTTTTGCGCTGTTACCAGCTGCTGCTGGGCATTTCTCAGCGACTGCTGCATGGAGTACAGCTGCTGCTGGGCATTCAGGTATTCCTGCTTGGAAGCTACTCCCTGCTTATAAAGCCGTTCCTGCATATCAAACTGTTTTCGCATATTGTCGACGTTCAGTTTCGCATTGCTGATCTGAAGCTGCTGATTACTTACGTTCTGCTGGGCATTGTTCACCTCGGAAAGATTCGGAACGATTCTTACGGTCGCAATCAGCTGTCCTACTTCCACCTTATCACCTTCATCCACCAGGATTTTATCAATGATCCCCGCGATATTCGGCTTGATTTCAATTTCCTCTTTCGGAACGATCTTCCCCGTTGCCATTACCTTATCTTCCATATTCTGAACGGTAGGTTTCCGTGTAAGGAAGGCCTCACTTTTTTTGGAGTTGGATTTTACCAGATATCCGATTCCTGCGAAGAGCGCCCCGGCAAACAAAAGCCCCAAGACTATATAAATGGCTTTTTTCCAGGTGAATTTCTTTTTCATATGTATAGTTTATTTCTTAAATATTAATTAAATATCAAATTATTCTGTTCTCAATGCTTCAATCGGCCTGATCTTAACGGCTCTCTGCGCAGGGATCAATCCGATAATGAGTCCTAAAACCACCATGACCGCCATTGCGGCAAAGACATTTCCGTAATTTACGGTAGGATTGTAGAACGGGAACGAGTCCTGTCCTTGGGTTAATATATCAAGGATCATCAGCACGAAAATCCCGAATATAAATCCGAGCAATCCTGAAGAAAGCGTGATGACGACACTTTCCAGCAGGATCTGGTTCCGTACCTCGGAAGGCTTCGCTCCCAATGCCCTGCGGATACCGATTTCTTTAGTTCTTTCCTTGACCGTAATCAAAAGGATGTTTGAAATCGCGATGACTCCTGCAAGGATTGTTAAAGTACCTACAATAATGGTCAAAAGCTGCATACCCGTTAAAAAGCCGGTCAGTTTTTTGAATTCTTTTCCTAAATTGAAACTTCCGAAAGCATTGGTATCTTCCGGGGAAACCTTATTCTTGGATTTCAGTTCCAGCTTTACCTTTTCCTCTACGGAGTTTACGTCCACATTCGGCTTGCTTACAATGGCAAACATATCGATCTGGTCTGCCGCATTATACATTTTCGTATACGTGGAAAGCGGAATGAATACCGTCTGGTCATTCTCGAACCCTCCGTTTTTCTTGATCCTGAAAACACCGATCACATTGAAGAAAATCCCTTTGATGTTGATGGATTTGCCGAGCGGGTTTTCATTCTTTTTAGAATCGAAAAAGTTTTTGTAAATCTCTTCCCCGATAACTGCTACATTTTTGTTTCCTGAAACGTCGGCATCGTTGATGTATCTTCCGAAAATCAGTTTTTTCTCTGAAATTTTATTGCCTACCGGATAGTCGCCGGTTAAAGCATAGGTTCCGGTTTTTCCGTTTCTGGACATGGACTCTCCGGGTGTTCCGGTAAAGCTTCCCCGGGAATTCTGAGGGGAAATATAATCGATGTCCGGGATTTTCCTTTTCAGCATGTCGATATCGGGAAGGTGGAGATGTACCTGTCTTCCTTTCGGAAAACCTTCATACGGAATGGAGGTATTCTGTGCCCAGAGGAAAATAGAGTTGGTGGCAAAACCCGAAAACAGTTTATCGAAACCGTTCTCCATCCCTTTTGCCGCTCCCAGCAGACTTACATACAAAAACATACCCCATCCCACACCAATCATGGTAAGGAACGTCCGGAGCTTATTATTCCGCAACGAATAATAAATTTCCTGCCAAGTATCTTTTTTAAATATTATGTTCATTTTAAACTGTCAATCTTTTTAATATGATTAATTCCTGCGGGTCAATCCGCTCCGCTTGTCAATTTCTGCGAGTCAATGGTCAATTTTTCATGACTCTAAAATTCACTTGCGAAGCAAAATTCACCATTCACTTTTAACTATTCTGTTCTCAAGGCTTCGATCGGCTTAATTTTTGAGGCCCGGTACGCCGGAACAAAACCTGCGATCAGCCCGGAAAAGACCAATGCGATAAAGGCCGCTAAAATATGCCCCCATCCCACATTCGGATCTTTGATGAAATATTCTTCCAGGTTATTGCCGATGAGATACAAAGCCAGTACGCCCAGTCCGACCCCTACCAGTCCTGAGATCACTGTAATAACCACACTTTCCTGGACAATCAGGGCGACAATGCTCCGCGGTTTTGCACCGATGGCTTTTCTTACCCCGATTTCTTTGGTTCTTTCCTTTACGATGTAGACCATGATGTTGCTGATCCCGATGATTCCCGCCAACAGGGTTCCCATTCCGATAAATCCTACGATCCCGGTAAGCACAGCCATGAAGGCAAACGTATCGTTCATGTTCTTGGCATTGTTCCAGACGCGCACTCCGTTTTCATCATCAGGAGCCACATTTTTTCTGGCTTTTAACCGATCCTTCAGCTCATCCCCGTATTTGATGGCCTGTTCCGGAGTCAGTTTTTCGTTGTAAGCGATATAATTGATGCTTACGGTATCGGAACCTTTTTTCATCTGCTGCAGGGTAGTGATCGGCACGGTAATATGCCTTTCGTCCCAGTCGCCGCCGTCATCCGAGAATACACCGACCACTTTGAACATGGTTCCGTTGATGTTCAGTTCTTTTCCTACCGGACTTCCGTTTTTAATCAGGTCACGCTGTACCATCCTACCAATCACAGCCACATTCTGTTTCCGTTCAAGATCGGTCGGGGTGAGATAACGGCCTTCGAGTACTTTACGGTTTTCGATCACCTGTTCTTCAGGTTTCGCCCCGTTGATCTGATAATTTCCGCTTTCCTTGCCGTATTTTACCAGTAAATTCGAGGTATATCTCGGCGTTGAGCTTCCTACGTTTTCTTTATCAATGTTTACCAGGAAATCGTAATCATCGTTGTTCATGGTTACCTGCCGGTCAGACTGAAGTCCGTTGTAAGCGATGGTGGTTTTTCCCGTCACAATAGAGATCAGGTTCTGGGCATCCCGCGCAAATCCCTGGGTAAAGGCGTTCTGCAGTCCGGAACCGATTCCGAAAAGGACAATGAAAATAAATAATCCCAATGCCACGGTAAAACCGGAAAGCACCGTCCGCAAAACATTGCTGCGGATCGAACTGAATATTTCCTGCCAACGGTCTAGATCAAACATATTTTTAAGCTTGAAGCGGGAAGCTGGATGAGGGAAGTCTCCATCTTTCCGCTGATTTAATTCTATTTATTATAACCCCCTTTCTCCCAGCACCCAGCATCCCGCCTTACAGCACATGCTGTTTAATAAACTTATCACTTTCAATAATGCCGTCGCGGAGGACGACGTTTCTTTTGGTCTGTGCGGCGACGTCGGGCTCGTGGGTAACGACGATGATGGTTTTCCCTTCATTGTTGATGTCCTGAAGAAGCTTCATGATGTCGTGGGTGGTTTTGGAGTCCAGCGCTCCGGTCGGTTCATCGGCCAGTACCACTTTTGGGTCGGTGATCAGTGCCCTGGCAATGGCCACCCTTTGCTTCTGCCCTCCGGAAAGCTCGTTGGGTAAGTGGTTTGCCCACTGCGCGAGCCCTACTTTTTCCAGGTATTCCATCGCTTTCTGGTTACGTTCTTTTCTCGGGACATTCTGGTAATACAACGGAAGGGCCACATTATCCAGAGCTGTTTTATAGCCGATCAGGTTGAAGGACTGGAAAATAAATCCCAGAAACCGGCTTCTGTATTCCGCCGCTTTCACTTCAGACAAATGTTCGATCGGTACGTTATCCAGCTCGTAAATCCCGGAATCTTTTTCATCGAGGATACCGATGATATTCAGCAGCGTGGATTTCCCGGAGCCGGAACTTCCCATGATGGAAACAAACTCGCCTTCGGAAATGCTAAGATTGATTCCCTTAAGTACATGCAGCCTGCTTTTTCCCGTATCGTACGATTTGTGTAAATCCTGAATTAGTAACATGAAGTGATGTTATGTTTTATACCCAATAAGTAGGCACTTTTTTTAATTTGTTACGGCGAGAGGAAATTTCTTTAGATAAATTAATGTTTAACACATTATCCTTTTATTCATAGTATTTTATATTTTTTTGTTTAATATGAAACCCGCAATATGCGCTATTTTTCCACGATAATGGTTTGTAAGTCAATATTTAAAGGCTTTCCGTGCAAATGTGGAAAACTTTTACTGTTAAAACTCAGCGAATTAGTGTTTTCCCCTTTCAATTACAGTTCTTGTTTTCTAACTTTGTACCTAGACGGTCCGGGAGCAGCACCGGTTTCGATTGTGAATAACTTTCAATCTTAAGAAATTAACATTCAGAAACTTGCTTACCACGAAGGACTTTTCCACACTGATCCGATTAATTAAATATAAAGACATTTTAACATGGGAGTTTTTGATAAGAGAGTAAGTTACAAGCCATTTGAATACCCTGAGGTGCTTCAGTTCGTAGAGGCGATCAACAAATCGTTCTGGGTACATTCCGAAGTGGATTTTACTGCAGATGTTCAGGATTTTCATTCGCAGCTGGAGCCGCATGAAAAACATGCTGTGAAAAATGCGCTTTTGGCGATCGCACAGATTGAGGTGTCTGTAAAGACCTTCTGGGGAAATTTATACACCCACCTTCCGAAGCCTGAATTCAACGGCTTGGGTTCTACGTTCGCAGAATGCGAGTTCCGTCATTCGGAAGCGTATTCCCGACTGCTTGAAGTGCTGGGATATAACGACGAGTTCCTTAACGTGGTGGAAATTCCTGCCGTAAAAAGCAGAATCGAGTTTTTGGGGAATGCCCTGAGACATGCCAATTCCGCAACGCCTAAAGAATATGTTTCGGCTTTATTGCTGTTCAGTATCCTGGTAGAAAACGTATCTCTTTTTTCTCAGTTTGCCATCATCCTTTCTTTCACGAGATTTAAAGGATTTATGAAAAACGTTTCCAACATTATTGCCTGGACTTCCGTAGATGAGCAGATCCATGCCAACGCCGGAATTTATTTAATCAACAAAATCAGAGAAGAGCAGCCGGATCTTTTAACCGACAGCGACATCGAAGACATTTATACGTTAGTGGATGAATCCATTGAAAGAGAAGGCGACATCCTGAGCTGGATCTTCGAACTGGGTGAAATCGACCACGTTTCTAAAGAAGACCTTTTGAATTTCATGAAATACCGTGTGGATGACAGCTTGAAGAAAATCAACATGCAGCCGAGATACAACATCACCGCCGATCAGTACAGGCCGATGGTTTGGTTCGAGGAAGAAGTTTTCGCCAATTCCATGGATGATTTCTTTGCAAAAAGACCGGTAGATTATACGAAGCACGATAAGAGTATTACGGCGAATGATTTGTTTTAAATAAAACAAATTTAGCACTGTCAAAACTTCTTATTCAGCAATGTCATGCTGAGCCTGTCGAAGCATTTGCCACACAATTTACTTTAATAATATAAAATCAAAATTCCTGAGCCTTAAAACCGTTCGGGAATTCGAAAATATACAACAACTATGGACGAACAGAACAACAACATATGGTGGCTCAACGAAGAGTCGGAGCAAATGCTGAACAGAGGCTATTTGCTGAAAGGGGAAACGGTAGACGGTGCCATCGACCGTATTACCACGGCTGCGGCAAAGCGCTTATACAAGCCGGAACTTCAGCCTGCGTTCAAGGAAATGATCACCAAAGGATGGATCAGTTTCTCATCGCCGGTTTGGGCCAATATGGGAACCCAGCGAGGGCTTCCTATTTCCTGCTTCAACGTCCATATTCCGGACAGCATCGAAGGCATCACCCACAAAATGGGGGAAGTGATCATGCAGACGAAGATCGGGGGCGGAACTTCAGGGTATTTCGGCGAACTCCGTAACCGTGGAACAGCGGTAACGGACAACGGGAAATCCTCAGGAGCCGTTTCTTTCATGAAGCTGTTCGATACGGCCATGGATGTTGTTTCCCAGGGCGGTGTAAGAAGAGGGGCTTTTGCCGCTTACCTTGACATCGATCACGGGGATATTGAAGAATTTTTATCCATTAAAGATATCGGAAGCCCGATCCAGAACCTATTTACGGGAATCTGCGTACCGGATTACTGGATGCAGGATATGATCGACGGCGATATGGACAAGCGTAAAATCTGGGCAAGAGTACTGGAAAGCCGCCAGCAGAAAGGCCTTCCTTATATCTTCTTTACGGATAACGTCAATAGAAACAAGCCTCAGGTATACAAAGATCTAGGACTGACAGTAAACGCCAGTAACCTGTGTTCTGAAATCATGCTTCCTTCTACAAGAGAAGAATCTTTCATCTGCTGTCTGTCTTCCATGAACCTGGAACTGTATGACGAATGGAAAGATACCGATGCGGTAAAACTGGCCATTTACTTCCTGGATGCCGTATTATCCGAATTTATTGATAAAACGGAAGGAAACTATTACCTTCAGGGGGCAAGAAACTTCGCAATGCGTCACAGAGCGTTAGGGTTAGGGGTTTTAGGATACCATTCTTACCTGCAGAAAAATATGATCCCTTTTGAAAGTTTTGAGGCGACCCAGTTCAATGCAAGGGCTTTCAGACGTATTAAAGAACAGGCGGAACAGGCTTCCAGAGAACTGGCCAATATCTACGGCGAGCCAGAACTGTTAAAAGGATACGGACTGAGAAATACCACGACGATGGCAATTGCTCCAACGACATCAAGTTCTGCGATCTTAGGCCAGACTTCTCCGGGAATCGAGCCGTTTGCATCCAATTATTACAAAGCGGGGCTTGCGAAAGGAAACTTCATGCGTAAAAATAAGTATCTGGCTAAATTGCTTGAAGCAAAAGGGCTTGACAACGAAGAAACCTGGAGAACCATCATGTTGAATCACGGTTCGGTACAACATTTGAAGGAACTAACAGATGAAGAAAAAGCGGTATTTAAAACCTTCAAGGAAATCTCTCCGATGGAGATCATTTCCCAGGCAGCCCAAAGACAGCAGTATATCGACCAGGCACAGTCTCTGAATCTGCAGATTCCTTCTACAATGCCGGTGAAAGATGTAAATTATCTTTATATTGAGGCTTGGAAAAAAGGTGTAAAAACCCTTTATTATCAAAGAAGTTCTTCTGTTTCTAAAGAAATGATGGTAAATTTTGTTACCTGCACGGCTTGTGAAGCATAAGACTCCCAAATAATAAACAATACATATTCACTTCGGCACGCTTTTTAGCGTGCCTTTTTGTAACCGGATATAAATGAAGCAGCAAATAATTTTCTACAGGTTTTATTTATATTTCTTTAGTGACCTAATTAAAAAACAGTAAATTATGAAATTCGGAAAAGTAGAAGATCCTTCAAAAATAGATTTTACCCTGCCTGAAGATGATCCGCGGACAAAAGAAATTGTGAGCCAAAATAAAAAAGGACTGGAGAATATTTCCGTCGGAGCTGCCAAATGGAACAAAACCGATATGAAGGGATTCTACCCGAAAGGGACAAAGGATGAACTGACCTACTACGCCACCCAGTTTAACTCCATTGAGCTGAACGGAACTTTTTACGGAATGCCGGCTCCGCAACAGATCCTGACCTGGAAAGATAAGACACCTGCAGATTTTAAATTTTTTCCGAAAATCACCAGTACAATTTCACACTACAGAAGGCTGATTGACGTAACAGACCAGGTCACCCAGTTTGCCACGTCCGTCCTGAATTTTGAAGAAAAGCTGGGTATGGCCTTTCTTCAGCTTCATGACAACTACCAGCCGAAAGATTACGGCAGGCTTGAAAAGTTTGTAAAAGAATGGCCGAAAGAAGTCCCGTTGGCCATCGAACTGCGAAATGCCGAATGGTACAACAATGATGAAATTTACAATACCGTCTGTGAGCTATTTGAAAAGTACGGTATTACCAATATTATTGTAGATACGCCCGGCAGAAGGTATATGCTTCACATGCGGCTTACCACGCCGAGTACCTTCATCCGGTACGTGGCAGCCGGTACGGAAATAGATTATACCCGTCTCGACGAATGGGTACAACGGCTTACTTTATGGAAGAAAGAAGGACTGCAAAATATCTACTTTTTTGTTCATCAGGGCCTTGAAAAAGATTCCCCGCTTCTTTCCTCATATCTGATCAAAAAAATGAATGAAACCTGGAAAACAGACCTCCGAATCCCTAAAATGGCTACTGAAAATACCGGAACTTTATTTTAAGTATTAGCATTATTTAAAATTATTCGCATATTAGTGAAATAAAATATAAAGAAAAGAATAGTTTTAACAAAAATAATTCACTTTTTTATCTTAAAAAAAAATTCCGTACAATCCTGCGTTTACGTTGTTATATTTAGTAAATTACAAAATACGACAAACCAAAAATGAATGTTAAATTATTTATTAAAACAATGGAAAAGGAAATTTGCAAGATAAGCATTACCAATAACTGGCTGGGCGATGAGTATACTTTTTATGAAGACAATAAAATAAAAAGAACATACGACAGCAACAGCCTGAGTTCCGACAAAACGGAATGGCTCGAACCCAAACAGATCAGTAAGCAGAATAAGGATAAGCTGATAAAGAATTGTCCTGAAGAATTCAAGGAAACGGTTATGCTGATCCTGGATTATCCTTAAATATCAGTATTCACCCGATAAAATATAATCCCGGTCTGTAAAAACAGCACCGGGATTTTTTATTTACGTTTTCTCATAAGCAATACCAGATTCAGGAACAGCAGCAGGAAGTCCAGTGTTACCCAAATGCCGACCTTTGTATTTTCATGGTTGTAGGCCTCCACCTGTTTTTTGGCAATTTCTGAAAGCTTTACACTCTGGTTGATATAATTGTTGACTTCGATAATCTGGTCAATATTCTTATTCGGAACGGAATGCTGGGAGAAATACACAAGATTCTTTTTCCCAAGGTACCCAACGATCCAGTATTCGTCGGATTTATCCATTCTCAGGTATTCGATCCTGTAATATTCGGAGCGGATATTGCCGATGTGTTTGGTTTCAATAGCTTTTCCGGCTTCAGGATCATTAAGATTAATGACATAAAAATCGATGGGCTGCGGAAGCTTGTTGATAACCTGTAACGCTACCGAATCCTGCACAATTCCTACCGAACTTCTTTTGATAAACCAATACGTGAAAAAAGAAATGGAAAAGACCAGCGTAAGAATCCTGAAAATCTTGGCCCATTCAGCACCCCTCCCCTTCTTGATCTTAAAAAGAATGAGAGAGAGAACCGATGCCCAGAAAATAAGCAAGACCATAAATACCATGCTGCAAAGATACTTATTTAAAAAGTTTTATCGGGAAAGCTAATCAACATTCCATTCTTTATAAAACTGATCCAGGAATTTCAGCATAAAATCGTGCCTTTCAGCAGCAATTTCCTTTCCTTTTTCGGTATTCATCAGATCTTTCAGCAGCAATAATTTTTCATAGAAATGATTAATGGTGGTTCCGTTCGATTTTTTGTATTCTTCTTTGGGCATATTCAGCTTAGGCTCCACCTTCGGGTCATACATCGGGTTGTTCTTAAAGCCACCGAAATTAAAGGTTCTCGCCACACCAATTGCTCCGATGGCATCGATCCTATCGGCATCCTGTACGATCTTAAGCTCTATGGGAAGATCTTTCGGAACATCGCCCCTGTTTTTAAATGAAATATTTTTGATGATGAACAGCACCTGTTCAATAGTTTTTTCATCGACATTCTGACGCTCAAGAAATTCTCTCGATACTTTTAGCGCAATGGTTTCATCCCCATTATGAAACTTAGGATCGGCAATATCGTGCAGCAGGGCAGCCAGCTCCACGATTTCCCGGCTGCAGGTTTCAGCTTCGGCAATTTTGTTAGACAGTTTCCATACCCTTTCGATGTGAAACCAGTCGTGTCCGGCTTCTGCGCCTTCCAATTTTTCTTTTACAAACTCTACCGTGTTTTCAATCAGCTTATTCATCTATTATCAATTCTTTTAAAATAATGTCCCAAAGGTTTTTATTGTAGCTTCTGAAAAAATTAACATGGCCTATTTCTCCCTGTTCAGATTCTGAAGTTCCAACCAATCTGTAGGTCGGTCTTAGGTTCGGATACGTATCGTTCAGCAAACTTTTTACCCCTTTTTCTGTTAACCATACATCGTCTTCCGCCCGGATCACCAAAACTTTCTGCGTCAGCTCTTTAGCATAATCAGCCGTTTTTTCCAGCAGCCGGTTGGTTGATTTTCTGTTTAAAATTAAGGTTCTCCAGTCAGATGCGCAATTTTTAGGGAGACTTTCTCCGAGTCCAAACCAATTTGCGGGAAAATATCCCAGCAATCCGGTGGTTACAGGCTGAACAATGCCGAATCCCAGAAGGGCTTCAATCTTTGTCCTGAACCTTAAATTCCCGATGAAAGCATTCTGTGTTCCCACGAAAACGAATTTGTCAAATATTTCAGAATCTTCATTCATACCCAGAATCAACGCTCCTACAGAATGGCCCAGACAATATTTTTGGTGATCCTTAAAATGTGTTTCTATATAATCTGTAAGTGTTTTATAATCTGCCAAGCCCCAAATTCTCATGGAAGCTTGGAAACCTTTCATACGCGAAGGCTTGGAAAGACCTATCCCGCGATAATCATACGTAATTACGGTAAATCCCTGTTCTGAAAAATAGCTGGCAAATGAAAAATACAGCTGCTGCTTCACACCTGTCGCCGAATTAATCAGCAGCAATTTGCTATTGCCGGTTTCAGGTATAAAAAGATGGGCAGTGATGGAAAACTGATCAGACGTTAAAAGGCGAAGCTCTTTCATAGGTAAAAAAAAATTCCATTATAAAAATGGAATTTTTAACTTTTATTTTTAGGCTTTGCCATGTCTTTCGATATGCAACAAATAGTTTAAAGGAAATCTGAAACTCTCGGAAGCCCGGTTTGTGAACCTTTTTTAGAAGAAACCCTGGCAGACACTTCGTTTCCGAATTTCACACAGTCTTCGATAGGGTTTTTATGGCATAAAGCGATTGCGAATCCTGCCGTAAAAGCGTCCCCCATACCCATTTTATAAACCGTTTTATCCTTGTCATTCCTGCAATATTTCATTTCGGTACCGTCAAAATAAACCGTGGAATTGATGTCGTCTCTCACGAAAACTTTATTAAAATATTTTTTCAGGATTTCTTCCCGCCGCTCTTCACCGAAAACGATGTGGAGCTCAGTACTTTTCACAACGATAAAATCTACATTGTCAAGAATTTCAGCGCTTAAATGCTGTGCCGGGGAAGCATATAATCCTACTTGTTTATTATACTTTCTGGCTTTTCGTATGGTATATTCAACAACTCTCATGGAAACTTCCAGCTGAAGAAGGACAAGGTCTGCCGTATGAAAATATTTGTCGGCAGCTTCCACATGTTCAATGCTTAAATAATTGTTGGCCGCAGGAACCACCACAATAGCAGAGTTTCCTTCTGACGTAGTCACATAAGCCGTTCCTGTAGCTTCCTGGTCGGTTTCAAAGACAAACCCGACATTTACGCCTTCATTCACCATGTTTCTCATGATCTGCTGGCCAAGAGGATCCATCCCTACACAACCTACGAAGTATACACTTGCTCCCAGCCTAGCGGCAGCAACGGCCTGGTTGGAACCTTTTCCTCCGAAAAAGCTTTCGGAATTATAGGCCATTACCGTTTCATTCTGGCAGGGAACTTTTTCAGTTTCTAAAATAAGATCTATCGAAGAGCTTCCTACGACGATGATTTTCGGCTGTTCTGAGGCAAAATTCATTGTGTTTTATATTAACTTATATTATTGAGTGGTTATAACAAATTTATCATCCCGCAGCTGTGGGTCAAAATAATTAACTTTTATTAACTAATTTCGATAAATTCAGTAACGATTTTTACCGGTGAATTATTCTGATCATAGGCAATATAGCTTGCGTAAAATCCTTCACCATATCCTGTTTCAAACGCAAAAATGGTTCCAGGATGCTGTTCTGAAGGTTTTAAGAAAGCAAACTGATCGATGGCTCCGTTTTCATCAAAAAAATATTCATGGAAAAATTCTTCATAAATCCCCATAAAGTCTACGCCTTTACTTCGGTAAAGTCTCTGCTCCAGATCATTCAGGCTGTTCTGGGTATCTGCATCCATAAAGCATCCCATCCCGCTTTCCACAGGATATCCGAAAACTTCTCCTTCTGCAAGGTCTTTTACATTCTGTCCTTCCGTTACGGCCAGTTTCCAGTCTGCAACCTCTTCATTGCTGAAAATGATTTCGGCGTACGCCACACAGTTGCTTTCCCGCTCTTTATGCAGTAAAACAGAAAAATCTCCTTTTGGGAATTTCGTGGTAAACGGGAGCATATCGTTTGTAATTACCGGATCACAGGCTACAAGCTTCCCGCTGGACAGATAAATTTTACCCACTTCGAAGCTTTCCAGCAAAGGGTTTTCTACGAAGTTTTTAGAGAAGAGCTTTTTTATATTTTCTATATGTGTCATTTTAATTTAATTAATCTTCGTCATCTGAAATGACGGTTATTTTGGATACAGGTTTTAATTTCCGGCAACATATGAACTAAAAGCTGTTACCAACTGCTGTTTTCTGTGGAAATTTTAAACAGACCTTCTTTATAGGGCTGGGCAATCTGCTTCAGCCTGCTTTCCAAAACTTCCCAACTTTCTTCGGAATAGGAACGTAAAACAGCATTTAATTCCGCTTTGTTATTATTCACATATTCCACAGGAACCGGAAAAAAATCGCTCCAATGTGGGGTACAGCTTGAAGTCCCCTCGTAAAGGGCTATGGTTCCGATCCTATCGTTCAGCCGGCCTTTTCCTTTGTAGGGAATGATTTTTACCACCGGATAATTTCCGGCAAAACCTTTTGAGAGATTGGCTGCTACGGCAACCAGCTTAGGATTTTCCGAAACCACGATACCGCCATTGGAATCCCCAAAAGCAAAATGCTCCTGTTTTCTTCTCCAATATAAATAATTTATCACGAAAAAGATTATGGAAGGAAGTGCTCCCCACAGCAGAGAAACCTGAAAAGCAAAAACCAATGAAACCAACAGAGGGATTAACAGCAAAACTGATTTTCGCATGTGCCTCATCAGTACGAAAGGCATGATCCTCACTCTTCCCGGATTGGAAGCGACGGTATCACTATCCAGTGTGAAAATACCTCTGTCGTCGTCTTTCATGTTATGCTAAGCTTTATAATTAAAGGCTTTTCAGCTTTTCTTCAAGGATCGCAATCTTATCCATTGCATCTTTCTGTTTTTTACGCTCCACTTCTACGATTTCGGGCTTTGCATTGGCCACAAACTTTTCGTTGGAAAGCTTTTTGTCCACGGAGATCAGGAAACCTTTTAAATATTTCAGTTCTTCTTCGGTCTTTTTCTTTTCTTCTTCCAAGTCTAAATTTTCACTTAGTGGAATTGAAATTTCCGTGGCCCCTATCAGGAAGGTAAAGCTCGGTTTATCCGTTTTTGTTTCAAAATGAATTTCCGAAACATTTGCCAGTTTACGGATAACTGCTTCATTGGTAAACTCTGTTGTACTCGTATAAATTTCAGCCGCTTCTCTTGGGGAAATCCCTTTGGTCTGGCGGTAGTTTCTTACACCGGAAATCAGTTCCGATGCTGTTTCAAAGTTTTTAATAATGGTTTCATCGAATGCTTCCGCTTTTTTCTGCTGCGCGATAATTAGAGCCTCATCAATATTTCTCTCTGAAATCGTCTGCCATAATTCCTCCGTTAAGAAAGGCATAAACGGATGAAGCAGCTTCATTAATTCTTCAAAAAGTTCTACTGTTTTATTGTAAACTTCTCTGGAAATCCCTTCCCCGAAATTTGGCTTGATGGCTTCAAGATACCAGGAGCAGAAATCATCCCAGATCAGCTTATAGATTAAATGCAAGGCATCGGAAATCCTGAATTTATCAAACTGATCATTAATGTCAGCAATTGTTTTATTCAATTTATTTTCAAACCATTCGATAGCCTGGATTTCTGCCGCGTTTGCCGGTTTATCTTCATGATTCCACATATTGATCAAACGGAATGCACTCCAGATCTTAGACATAAAGTTTCTTCCCTGCAGCATAAGGTCTTCATCAAAAAGGAGATCGTTTCCGGCTGCAGAACTTAATAAAATTCCTACACGAACGCCATCTGCTCCGTATTTATCCATCAGTTCCAGCGGATCCGGAGAGTTTCCCAGCGATTTTGACATCTTTCTTCGCTGCTTATCCCTTACAATACCCGTAAAATAAACATTTTTGAACGGAACTTCTTTTCTGTATTCCAATCCGGCCATTATCATCCGGGCTACCCAGAAGAAAATAATATCCGGACCGGTTACCAGATCAGAGGTCGGATAATAATAACTGATGTCCTTATTTTCAGGATCCAGCAATCCGTCGAAAACCGACATCGGCCAAAGCCACGACGAGAACCAGGTATCAAGAGCGTCTTCATCTTGTCTCAGGTCATCAAGATTCGCAATAATTCCTTTTTGTTCTTCTAATACTACAAGAGCCTGATATTTGTCTTCAGCGACTACGAAATCATTTTCGCCATCACCATAATAAAACGCAGGAATTTGCTGTCCCCACCAAAGCTGGCGGGAAATGTTCCAGTCGCGGATGTTTTCCATCCAGTATTTATAGGTATTCTTAAACTTTTCAGGATAGAATTTCACCTCATCATCCATTACAACATCCAGGGCCGGCTTTGCAATTTCAGACATTTTAAGGAACCACTGAACCGAAACTTTAGGTTCGATTACCGCACCGGTTCTTTCGGACGTTCCCACTTTATTTACATAGTCTTCCGCTTTAAGCAACAGATCTTTTTCTTGCAGCTCCTTCGCGATCTGCTTTCTTACCTCGAACCTGTTTTTTCCGGCGTAGTGTAATCCGTGATCATTCAGGTTTCCATCGTCATCCAGCGCATCAATCATCGGCAGACTATGCTTCTGCCCGATTTCGTAGTCATTTACGTCGTGTGCCGGAGTAATTTTCAAAGCTCCTGTCCCGAATTCGATATCCACATATTCGTCTTCGATAATCGGAATTACCCTGTTGACGATCGGCACGATTACTTTTTTACCTTTCAGGTGGGCATATCTTTCATCATTTGGGTTGATACAGATCGCTGTATCGCCAAAAATGGTTTCAGGACGCGTAGTAGCTACCGAGAGGAATTCCTCCGAACCTTCAACGGCATATTTCAGGAAATATAATTTTCCGTTCTGTTCCTTGAAGATTACTTCTTCATCGGAAATATTGGTCTTGGCTTCAGGATCCCAGTTTACCATTCGGTACCCGCGGTAGATCAGTCCTTTGTTATAGAGATCCACAAAAGATTTGATCACCTGTTGGGAGAGCTTCGGTTCCATAGTGAAACGGGTTCTGTCCCAATCACACGAACAGCCCAGCTTTTTCAGCTGCTCCAGGATGGTTCCGCCGTATTTATTGGTCCAGTCCCAGGCATGCTTCAGGAATTCTTCTCGGGTGATATCAGACTTGCTGACCCCTTCTGATTTCAGTTTGGCAACGACTTTCGCTTCCGTAGCAATGGAAGCGTGATCTGTTCCCGGCACCCAGCAGGCATTGAAGCCCTGCATTCTCGCACGACGGACCAGAACATCCTGAATGGTATTGTTAAGCATGTGCCCCATGTGCAAAATCCCCGTTACGTTCGGCGGAGGGATTACAACAGTGTACGGCGGCTTATCATTCGGTTCTGAATGGAAGTATTTGTTTTCCAACCAGTAATTGTACCACTTTTGTTCTGTTTCCTGTGGATTGTACTTTTCTGAAATCTGCATAAATTCTGTTTCTTTACTTTACAATTTGCAAAAATAGTCTAAAGAAAAAAAATTTTAAGTATGAATTAAAATAATTTTTAACTTTGTTACCGAAATTTATCTAACAACATATTTAACATTCAAGAATATGAAAAAATTAATCGCAGGAATTGCATTATTCGGAACATTCGCTTTTGCATCTGCACAAACGATTACATTTGACAAGACTACGTACGATTACGGTACGGTAAAGCCAAATTCAGATGGTATCAGATTTTTCACCGTAACCAATACCGGTGATAAGCCTCTGATCCTTTCAAATGTAAAGGCATCTTGCGGATGTACGACTCCGGAATTCAGCCAGGATCCGATTATGCCGAAAAAATCTGCTAAAATCAAGGTAGGATATAATACAGGAATCAACGGTGGTTTCAACAAGATGATCGAAGTATTCTCCAACGACCCTGTGAACAGCAGAAGTGTAATCTACATCAAAGGAAACGTAGATCCGAATGCTCCTGAACCAAAGCCATTAACGCCTGAAGAGCTAAAGGCTAAGGAAAAAGCTGAGAAAGCTGAAGCTAAGGCTGCCGCTAAAGCTGCAAAAAAAGCTGCCAAAGCTGCTGCAAAATAGTTATATTTCTACTCAAAATAAAGAAACCGTCTCCTAAAGAGGCGGTTTTTTTATTGTTACAAATTAATTATTAAAAATAACATAATCGTAATGGTTTTAGCCTAAAATATTAATTAATAATTAAATACCACTTACTTTTATTCTACAAAACGTGATTTATTTATAATAAGTATAAATCAGTCATTTTAATGAATAATTATATTATTTATTTAACAATTATTGCATTTTTGATACACAATCATTACAATTATTGAATAATAAAAAAAGTAAGAGAATTGCTATAAGAAGGGGGATTCGAAAACCTTTAAAAGAGTAGAAAAAATAATTTTAAACTAAATATCATGGAAAAAATCACAAAATTTTCAAGTTTCATCGCTAAGCTAGAGCGCAATATGATTGACAATAACCAAGAATCTTTGGTACTAACAAACTTTGCAGAACAATCTCAGGGAGGATTTATAGGAATTAATGACAGCAGATGTATTAATGCAACCGCAACTTGCCAGGGATCTATTAACGATTACAAATGTTCAAACGGAAACTGTGACAGCAGTATGAACGGAAAAAAATGTACTACTATACAACAAGGATTAAGTTAAATATTTTTATTAAACACTAAATTAATCTTATAGCAATCTCTTTACTAAACACTAAAAAAACAAAATCACCATGAATACAAACTCAAAATTTTTAAAGTTCGTTGCCAACCTGGAGCATCAGATGATAGATAATAATGAAGAATTAATCTTATTATCAAGAAATGTGAATGACAACTTTGGTGGGAATCTGATTATCACCAACGGCGACCGCTGTATCAATTCCTCATCAGCCTGCCAAGGTTCTATTAATGACTACAAATGTTCCAATGGAAACTGCGACAATAGCTCCAACGGAAAAAGATGTACAACAATACAAAGTACTCTTACACCGTAATTCTATGATTATAAATTCGAATTTCTAAAATTCGTAGCCGGTTTTGAAATAAGATGTTGAATTCTTAAGCAGAATCAATCATTATTTGTAAACAGGAAAACCATCACTGAGGATTTATTGCCATAAATGTGGCAAGCACCGGCGTAAATCAATCCAATTATAACGGAATAAACAATCGCTTTACGAATCCCAGATGCGGAATAAGTCAGAACAAATATAGTAACCATTAGATATTCATTAAATCAAATATCTATTGAGCAAGAAAATACATCATTAAAAAATACCAATAACCAAATTACACTGATATGTACAAATTCAGCAAATACAATTCTATCATTTCATTAAGTAACTCTATTTCAGCGTTATACAACTCTAAAGAAGACAAATGCATCGTCATAAAAAAAGACATTGAAAGCTATTTTAAACTTCCTGCAGGCGATCTGGAAAATCATTATCCTGCTATTTATCAGAATTTACTGGATATTAATGCAATCATTGATGAACATACAGATGAACTTCAAGAAGTTATCCAAAGAAGCAAAGAGGTAGATTATGCAGATAACTCCTACCGCCTTATCATCAATCCAACCATGAATTGTAATTTCAAATGCTGGTATTGCTATGAATCTCATATTGTCGGTTCCAAAATGAGCACCTCTGGTGTGGAAAAGATTTTTAAATTCATTGATAAGACTCTGCAGATAAATCCAAATCTTAAATCATTTGACCTTTCATTTTTTGGAGGAGAGCCATTGATGTATTACAGCAAAGTGACTGAGCCTATCATCAATTATTACAGAACAAAATATGAAGAATATCCGGCTATTCACTTTTCAATTTCTTTTACAACAAACGGATATCTCTTAAACGAAAAAATGGTACATCATCTTATTTATGAAAATGATGAAAAATTTTTCCAAATTACCCTTGATGGAAGTAGAGAAGAACACAACAAAGTAAGAGTGGCCCAAAAAGAAGAAGGTTCTTATGATAAAATAATTAGTTCCATAAAAAGACTTTTAAAAGAAAAAATAAATGTACTTATAAGAATCAACTACACTGCTGAAAATATTGAGTCTACAAAATATATTGCAGATGATATTATTGATATTCCTGAAGAAGACAGAAAATATCTAAGCATCAGCTTCCATCAGGTATGGCAGGATATTGAGGTGAACAATATTGAAGATAAGGTAAAAGAGGTTATGGATGTTTATAAAAAACATAAATTTATTCCGCAAGGCGAGGAAATTCAGTTATTAGAAGGTCTTGCCAATCCTTGCTATGCAGATAAAAAAAATGAAGCGGTTATTAATTACAACGGAGGTGTATTTAAATGTACTGCGAGAGATTTTACAGATGACAATAAATACGGATCCTTAAACGATGAAGGAGAAATTGAATGGAACGATAAAATTGTAACTTGGGAAACTTTAAAAATACAGTCGAAAGCATGCCAAAACTGTAGAATATTGCCGTTATGCGGAGGAGGATGCCACCAGATAAATCTTGAAGCAAAAGGCATGGACATCTGCCAAATGGGATATGACAATGCTAAGAAAGATGAAGTAATAATGGACAGGCTTACTAAACTTTTCTTCAATGAAGCGTAAAATAAAATTCACACATCAGCTTGAAGCAAATGACTGCGGTCCCGCATGTCTTCAGATGATCTGTGAGTATTATGGAAAAAAATATAAAATTCGTGATATAAAAGAAAACATTACAGCTTCAAAATTAGGAATATCGATTAAAGATCTAAGATTTTTTCTTGAAAAAAACGGATTCAACCATGCTACAGCCAATGCAACTTTAGAAGACATTAATGAAATGCCGCTTCCTGCAATATTGTATCTAAGGCAAGGACATTTTATTATCCTCGAAAGCATCAGCAAAGGCAATATCAATATTGTAGATCCCGGATTTGGAAAAGTAAGCCTCAGTATGGAAGAATTTTCAGAAAAATGGCTCAACGGTGAACACGGAATTGCAATTGTATTTGAACCTTCACCGGATTTTGCGAAAATTCCGCTTCTTGAAAATAAGGAAAAAAAGAAAGACAATCCTATATTCAATAATATAAAAAGAATTTTAAAAAAGAACCGTAAAAGATTTTATTTTTCAATTCTTCTTACTCTAGTTACTCTTTTGGCAAATTGGGCAATGCCACTTTTGCTGAAAGAGAATATAGACAGAGGAATACTTTCAAAAGACATGCGTATTGTCGTAAAATTATTGATCTTTCAGTTTATATTTGCAGTCAGTTTTCTTTTTTCTCAGAGTTTTTCGGAAGTTATTAATGCCAGAATAAGTTTAGATCTCAATATAGATTTCAACAAAACTTATTTTGCTAAAATATTAAAGCTGCCAATAAGCTACCATGATTCTAAATTTAAATCTGACCTTATTGAGGGACTGAATGATCAGCACAAAATCAATTATTTCATCACCTACAATATGATAGGTGTTGCTACAAGCATTCTGAATATTTTGGTTTTTTCAATGATCCTGATTTATCAGAATTATAAAATATTTTTGGTATTCAGTATATTCAGTATTATATCCTTTTCTTATATTTTGATTTTCTTTAAAAGAAAAAAACAAATTGATTATTCATTATTTTCTTTGGAATCTACCAACAGAAATACCATTTATGAATTAATCATGGGAATTACGGATATAAAGATAAACAGTGCCGAAAAATCCAGACTGAACAACTGGATACAATCCGAAGAAAAATTAAAAAAAATAAAAACCAGACTTGCTTATATTAATTTTTACATGAACGACGGAAATCTGTTCATTTCCAAAATAAGAGATATTGCTCTAATAGGCTACAGCTCTTATCTTGTAATAGAATCACAGATGACTTTAGGACTTATGATGATGATCAGTTATGTTTTAGGACAATTATCTGCACCACTACATCAATTAACGGATTATACTCAGAATTTTCAAAATACCAGGCTTGCATACAACAGGCTTACAGACATTTACAACAGAGAAAATGAAATAAAAGAAGATACCGAATATAAAAATATTCAGCGTGTTGACGGGATTTCTCTTGAAAATGTCAATTTCAAGTATGATTCCGGAACTGAGCAACTTATCTTAAAAAACATTAATCTCAAAATCGAAAAAAATACAACAACAGCCATCGTTGGTGAAAGCGGAAGCGGAAAATCTACCTTATTGAAGCTATTACTGGGATTTTATTTTCCTACCAATGGAAATTTATATTTAGGCGAAAATAACATCAAAAATGTGAATCTTACAGACTGGAGAACAAAATGTGGAGTTATTCTTCAGGAAGGATATATTTTTAGCGGTTCTATTTTGGATAACATTACTTTATCTGCAGAGAAACCTGAACCGAGAAGGCTTAATTTGGCTTTAAAAGTTGCTGAACTTTATGATAAAGTACAAAGCCTGCCCATGAATTACAATACTAAAATCGGTGAAATCGGTATTTCATTAAGTGGCGGCGAGAAGCAAAGACTTTTAATTGCGCGTGCAATTTATAAAAATCCGGATTTTATCTTTTTTGATGAAGCTACTTCTTCATTAGATACAATTAATGAAAATAAAATTATCAATAATCTGAATATTTATTTAGAGAACAGAACATCAATCATTATTGCCCATCGGTTAAGCACCATAAAAAATGCCGATCAAATCATTGTTCTCAAAGATGGTGAAATTATTGAAAAAGGAAAACATGATGAACTAATTATGAATCAGTCGGAATATTACAAGCTGATAATAAATCAGGTGCAGCTTAACAGTCAGAAAAATTTACAGGTAACCAATTAAAATTTTAAAAACATGAAATCAAAATTATTAATCATAGCATTTTTAAGTATATTTATGACAACATTTTCGCAGGTGAAAAAAATAAAAAGAAATGATATACTTGAAATCAACAAAGAATGGAAACTGATAAAAACCAATTCTAATACCTACGGAATTATGGATCAAAATGGGAAAATTATTGTTCAGCCCATATATTCGAAAATCGAAAAATTCGGAGAATATGATAAAAACCTAGCTTTGGTAAAAAACGTTTCAGATGGCTACGGTTTTATAGACAAAACAGGAAAGGAAATTATTCCTGCTCATTTCGAAATAAATGATATTAAATCCGGCTTCCATTCTCTTTATAAAAAATACGTAACGCGATAAGAAAATCATGAAGATCAAATTGTATTTTATATTAATATTAGTTTTTAATTTATCTTTTTCCCAAACCAAAAGGTATATTTATGAACTGAGTTATAAACCAGATTCTACAGAGGCATATTATAAAAAAAACTTCATGGTTGTGGATATCAACCCTAAAGAAGTGAAATATTATGATTATAAATTTCTTGAAAAAGATTCGCTAAACATACTTCAAAAATCTCAGAATCTTATATGGACTACGCAAATTCCGGTGGTAAGAAAAAGAAATTCTGACACCCACATTAATTATCCCTTGATAGGAGATAATATTTATGCATATCCAACACAGGATCCCATAAAATGGAAACTTGAAAATGACACCAAAAATTATCTTGGCTTTAAAGTTCAAAAAGCAACAACAGATTTTGGGGGAAGAAAATGGATTGCATGGTTTACAAAAGAAATCCCTTTCAGTGAAGGACCTTACAAATTTCAAGGACTTCCGGGGCTTATTTTGCAAATAAAAGACACTCAGGAAAATTATATTTTTAATCTTATAAAAAGCACCAATTTACCTGAAACTTACAACACAACAAATATTATCGAAGTAAGATATGGCGACACTCCTATTCCTACCAATGAGAAAACTGTTATAAAAAAGGCATTGGAATACTTTAATGATCCTTTCAATGATATCAGACAGGAATTTAATCGAAAAGCAATCTCCTCCTTTGAATATAATGGTGTAAAATACAAACCAGAGGAATTAAGTAAACTGGTAAAAGAAGAACAAGAGGATATTCTAAAATCTTATAATCCCATAGAAAGAAACAAAGCTTTCCCTTATCCAAAAAATTAAGATTAAATTAAAAATACAGCAAATAACTTGAAATCATCATTCAAGTTATTTATTTTTATACTAACAATTAAAATTTTAAACTGATGAACATCAATTTCTCAGATGATTTCTTAGTAAAAGGAAAATTTTCAATCAAAAAAGCTTCAACGGAATATAATGGAAAACTCTCCAAAGAAGAAGGCGAACAATTGCTGATGCAGGAAAAAGAAAAGCTGCGTGAACTCCAGGAACGTCTGTATTCAGATGGAAGCCAATCGTTGCTGGTTGTATTGCAAGCCATGGATGCAGCGGGAAAGGACAGCATGATCGAGCATGTTTTCGGTGGCGTGAATCCTCAGGGCTGTAATGTAACAAGCTTTAAAACCCCAAGCTCCAGGGAATATTCTCATGACTTTTTATGGAGGCATTACCTGGCGCTACCTCAAAAAGGGATGATCGGAATCTTCAACCGTTCCCATTACGAAAGCGTGCTGGTCTGCAAAGTACATCCCGAATATAACCTGAGCGAAAAAACATGGAAATCCGTAAAAGATTTTAATGAAAAATTCTGGGAAAACCGCTATGAAAGCATCCGGAATTTTGAAAAACATCTTGCCCAAAACGGAACGACCGTTGTAAAAATATTCCTGAATGTTTCTAAGGACGAACAAAAGAAAAGGCTTCTCGACAGAATCAACGAGCAGGAAAAAAACTGGAAATTCTCTTCCGCCGATCTTCCGGAGCGCGCCCTTTTTGACAAATATATGGAATGCTACGAAACGGCCATTAATGAAACCGCCAAAGATTATGCACCCTGGTACGTGCTTCCTGCAGACAATAAATGGTTTGCAAGAGTCGCTGCGATACAGATCATTATTGATGCCCTTGAAAAAATGGACCTGAAATACCCTAAACTTTCGGAAGAAGAAAAAAAGAGCCTGGAAGATTCAAAAAAAATCCTTGAGAGTGAATGAAAGGTATTATTTTTAACGTGAACCAGAGTAGAAGGCAGGTTAAGGCTGGAAGCCGGATAATAGAAGTTATTGCTGATAGTCTTAAATATCAAATGATCTTGTTTATATACTGTTAACAGAAAGGCTATTTAAGATCCGGGGCCATATTTCTGCCTTTTTGTTAAATTGCTGAAATAAATTAATAGAGGTCATTAGATAATTTCATATCTTTAAAGTACTGAAAAACTGGATTTTTATGGAAATTTTTAAGGGTCAAAACCTTCTGGAGTTTGCTGAACGCTTTAAAACAGATTTGGATTGCGAAGAA
>CAJYGB010000035.1 GCA_913774355.1 uncultured Chryseobacterium sp.
CGAACCGGAAAATCACTTACTGCAAAAGGCGTAAAACCCATTTGCACGTATCAGAATATTTTTAAGTCTACCTATATTTTTGGTGCGTTTTCGCCCTATAACGGTGATAGTCTGGTGATGGAACTCCCTAATTGCAATGGCGAGAATTTCCAAATTTTCCTGAATGAATTATCAAAAATGAACCTTGCAGAATTCAAAGTAATGATTTTAGATAATGGTGCTTTCCACAAAGTGAAATCGCTGATCATCCCCAAAAACATTGCTTTATTGTTTCTTCCACCATATTCCCCGGAACTGAATCCGGCTGAATTGGTTTGGCTTCAAATGAAAAGAAAAATGACTCATAAAATTTATAAAACAATGGAAGAACTCAAAACCGAAATAAGCAAAATTGTGAAAAATCTAATCACCAGAGAACTGATTATCGACCTTTGCGGTTTTGACTACTTTTTCAAGTAAATTAGACTATTGTATATACATAATTGGTATTATTATCAAAATACAGATCCTTTAAATCTTATTAGTGATAGGAAAATGGATTTTGATTCTAAAACTAATGGTGTAAATATGCAGATTTTGCAACAGTAGATTGCTTTACAAGAAATTATATTTTTCACAGCAGGAAATAGTAGAAACAGAATGTGTTTGATGGCATCACTGCTACTTTTGCATAGGAATGCAACAAAAGTTAAAAGCTGTATTCTGAGATTGGTAAAAAAACGGCTGCCTCATCTGAAGCAGCCGATGTATTTATCAACTATATAGTATTAAAACTCTATATCCACTCCTAATTTCTCTGCCAGCAACCTGGAAATTTTTTCTTTCAAAGGTTCTATATCGATATTCTGCATCGCATCGTTGGCGAAAGCATACAGCAATAAAGCCTGTGCTTCTTTTTTGGAAATTCCCCTTGCTCTCAGGTAAAACAAAGCATCTTCGTTCAACTGTCCTACTGTACAGCCGTGAGAACATTTTACATCATCTGCGAAAATTTCCAGCTGTGGTTTGGTATCGATGGCTGCACCTTCGCTCAGCAATACATTGTTGTTCTGCTGATAGGCATTCGTTTTCTGGGCAATTTTATCCACAAAGACTTTTCCGTTGAAAACGCCGCGGGATTTTCCGTCGAAGATCCCTTTATAGTTCTGGTAACTTTCGCAGTTCGGAAAGTTGTGGTGAACCGCCGTGTGGTGGTCTACCAATTGGTCTTTACCGATAATCGTGATCCCGTTCATGAACGAATTGATGTTCGATCCGTTCTGAATGAAATCCAGGTTATTTCTTACCAGCTTACCACCGAAAGAGAACGTGTTTACCGTCGTTAAACTGTCTTTTTCCTGCCTTGCGAATGTATTGTCGATCAGGTAAGACGTATCGTTATCGTTCTGCAATTTATGCCAGTCTGCTTTTGCATTCGGGTAGGTAAAAATTTCCGTTACCGAATTGGTCAGAACATACGTGCTGTCAAAATTATGGTGGCTTTCAATGATTTCCACTTTGGCACCTTCGTCAACAATTAATAAATTTCTGGTATTATAGAAGGTATTTTCTTCCTGATTCTGAGAAATATAGAAAATATGGATCGGCTTTTCAATCATTACATTTTTAGGAACCTTCAGGAAAAAACCGTATTTACAGTAAGCCTGATTCAGATTGGTAAATGCGGATTTATCGGAAGCGATCGTATTGAAATACCGGTCGAAAATATCCCGGTGCTTCTCATCATTCAAAGCATAATTGAAGGAAAGGAACTCAACGTTTTCAATCGAAACTTTAGACAGTTCTTTATGAAGTTTGCCGTTGACAAAAGTGATCCAATCGAAATTTTCTTCACCCAGGTGCAGCTGATCTAGTTGCTCTTTGGTAATGTTATGATTTTCTTTCGGGAAAAAGTTATAGGCTTTTTCCGTAATTTCCTTTAAGTTGGTGTATTTATATTCTTCGTCTTTTTTTGTAGGAAAACCAATGCTTTCAAATCTTTCCAGAGCTGCTTTCCGGTCTTCATCCAAAAATCGGTGACGAAGACTTTCCAGGAATTCCTGATGGTTTTCTGTAATCTGTTCTCTTAATGCCATTACTGGTATATCTGTGGTTTGCACCATTTTTTCTTGTTTGTTTTGGCTGAATTGTTAAACCGGAAGATCAATCGTCAATCCCCGAATTTTTCTTTTTTTAATTAATTTAAAAGCCAGTCGTACCCTTTTTCTTCAAGCTCTAAAGCAAGAGATTTATCACCGGTTTTGATGATTTTCCCGTTAGCAAGAACATGAACGAAATCAGGCTGAATATAATTAAGCAATCGCTGATAGTGGGTAATCAGCAATACTGCATTTCCTTCGTTTTTGAACGCATTTACTCCGTCTGCAACAATTCTCAAAGCGTCGATGTCCAGTCCGGAATCGGTTTCATCAAGAATGGCCAGTTTCGGGTTAAGCATCATCATCTGGAATATTTCATTTCTCTTCTTTTCACCTCCGGAAAATCCTTCGTTCAGGGATCTTGAAAGAAAATCTTTTTTAATGCCAAGCTTTTCAGATTTTTCACGGATCATCGCCAGCATTTCTTTGGCAGGCATTTCTCCCAATCCGTTGGCTTTTCTGTTTTCATTCATCGCCGCTTTGATGAAGTTGGTTACAGAAACCCCCGGAATTTCTACCGGATACTGGAACGAAAGGAAAATACCCTTATGTGCTCTTTCTTCAGGAGCATCTTCAATAATGTTTTCCCCCCCGAAAATAATTTCCCCTCCTGTCACTTCATAATCTTCTTTTCCGGCGATAACGGAAGAAAGGGTAGACTTACCGGCTCCGTTCGGTCCCATAATGGCATGAACTTCACCCGGCTTTATTTCAAGATTAATTCCTTTTAAAATTTCTTTGTCGCCGTCTTCAATTTTGGCGTGCAAGTTTTTTATCTCTAACATATATTTTAGTTTATCGCAAGGTTAGACTTTGAGTATATCCTCTGTAACACTAAACCACCATTACAAAGGCATTAACGCCAGCGAATGAAATACTATTTTTTTATTTTTAAACATTAAGAATTTAAGCAATTTTTAATGTATTATTTTGCTTTAAGGAAATCAATAAATTGATTTTAATTAAGATCATTTAAGGTCTTTCGGTTCTTAATTTCACTAATATTAAATCATTCCGGAAGTTTAGTGAAATATTCATTTACTAAAGGAATCATCGATTTCGAAATATTATCTGTGTGAAAATTAATCAAAAGACCCTGAGGCTTTTTCAATAATTTCATATAAGTCATCAGTTGTGCCTGATGAACGGGTAATAAACTTTCAACCGTTTTGACTTCAATAATAACTGTGTCATTCACAAGTAAATCGATTTTCAGCGGAGTTTCAATTTCAATTTTTTCATAATTGATTTTGGTACTGATCTGTTGATCTACTATAAATCCTTTTTCTCCTTTTTCTTTTAATTCATATGCCAAACACGCTTCATAAACACTTTCCAACAGGCCAGGACCAAGTTCTTTATGTACTTTGATCGCGCAACCTATAATCTCATAAGAAAGCTGTGTTATTTGTGTTTTGGTCATCTTAATTTTCCTTATAAGAATTGATTTATCAATTCCTTAATTTTTACGCATCAAGAATTTAAAAAAATCTTAATTTCTTAATGTTTAAATATCTATCCTACAGATCCCTCCAGAGAAATCTCCAGCAACTTCTGGGCTTCAATGGCAAACTCCATTGGTAATTTATTGAGAACCTCTTTGCTGAAACCGTTTACGATCAAAGCAATGGCTCTTTCCGTATCGATTCCCCTCTGATTACAGTAGAAAATCTGGTCTTCTCCGATTTTTGAAGTGGTCGCTTCGTGTTCCAGCTGCGCCGTCGGATCTTTAATTTCGATGTAAGGGAAGGTATGCGCGCCGCACTCATTACCCATCAGCAGAGAATCACACTGGGAGAAGTTTCGTGCCCCTTTTGCGGAAGGCATTACTTTTACCAGGCCTCTGTAAGAGTTCTGTGATTTTCCGGCAGAAATTCCTTTGGAAATAATCGTTGATTTCGTATTTTTTCCGATGTGGATCATCTTGGTTCCCGTATCGGCATACTGGTGATTGTTGGTTACGGCAATCGAGTAGAACTCTCCGATTGATCCGTCACCTTTTAAGATACACGAAGGATATTTCCAGGTTACGGCAGAACCGGTTTCCACCTGGGTCCATGAAATCTTGGCGTTTCTTTCGCAAAGACCTCTTTTCGTTACGAAATTGAAGACCCCGCCTTTTCCTTCTTCATTCCCCGGATACCAGTTCTGAACGGTGGAATATTTAATTTCGGCATTATCCATAGCGATCAGTTCCACTACCGCAGCGTGAAGCTGGTTTTCGTCTCTCGATGGTGCGGTGCAGCCTTCGAGATAAGAAACGTAACTTCCTTCATCGGCAATCACCAGCGTTCTTTCAAACTGGCCTGTACCCGCCTGGTTAATACGGAAATAGGTAGAAAGTTCCATCGGGCATTTTACGCCTTTCGGGATATAACAGAAACTTCCGTCAGAAAATACCGCAGAATTCAAGGCAGCATAAAAATTATCGCCTCTCGGAACCACTTTCCCCAGGTGTTTTCTTACTAAGTTCGGGTGATTCTTGATTGCTTCGGAGATCGAGCAGAAGATGATGCCTTTTTCCATCAGGGTATCCTGGAACGTCGTCTTTACGGAAACGGAGTCCATCACAATATCTACCGCAACACCGGAAAGCCTTTTCTGTTCTTCGATGTTGATTCCCAGTTTGGCGAAAGTTGCCAATAATTCAGGGTCTACTTCGTCCAGGCTTTCAAGCTCAGGCTTTACTTTTGGAGCGGCATAGTATCGGATAGCCTGGAAATCAGGCTTTTCGTATTTGATGTTGGCCCAGTCCGGTTCGGTCATTTTCAGCCAGATCCTGAACGATTCCAGGCGCCATTCCGTCATCCATTCCGGTTCTTCTTTTTTTGCAGAGATCGCGCGGATGATGTCTTCATTCAATCCGATAGGGAAATCTTCGTAA
Organism: uncultured Chryseobacterium sp.; assembly: GCA_913774355.1. Lineage (GTDB taxonomy): Bacteria > Bacteroidota > Bacteroidia > Flavobacteriales > Weeksellaceae > Chryseobacterium. Next base: position 5,023 of record CAJYGB010000035.1, read on the forward strand.
TCGATTTTGGTTTCCCAGCCGAATTCGTATTTTTTATTTTCCAGATCGACTCTTAGGTCGTCTTCAGTATATTTATTCATTTAATTTTTTTAAGATTTCAGAAGTTGGTTTTCAGATATAATATTCTGTATAACTCCCAATGTCTTTATTAAAGAGAAAAACTTTCACCGCATCCGCAAGTTCTGGACGCATTGGGATTGTTAAAAACAAATCCTTTTCCGTTTAATCCTCCCGAATATTCAAGAGTGGTTCCTGCTAAATAGAGGATGGATTTTTTATCTACAACAATTTTAATGTTATTGTCTTCAAATATTTGATCAGTGTCTGTTTTTTGGTTGTCAAACTTTAAAACATATTCTAAACCAGAACATCCTCCGCTTTTTACCCCTACTCTTACAAAGTCTTCAGCAGGGTTAAAGCCTTCTTCGGTCATCAGCTGAATCGCTTTTGCTTTTGCTTGGTCTGATACTTTTATCATTGTATTTATTTAGAATGATTTAATGATGCAAAAATACGAACTAATTTCCGCAATCTCAAATCGAAGATGTCTATTTTAATGATTCTGTTCTCCATACATCTCCTTTTTATTTCAGGTTAGTGTTAAAAGTCCATAAAATTCCTGCCGAAACTCGTTATCATCCAGATTTGGTTTAACTTTGAAATACATTTTTCATCTATAAAGAAAATAAACAGTGAAACAAAAATTACTTGGTTTTTTGGGAATGTTTTTAACGGTTTTTTCTTACGCGCAGACGACGAGATATATCTACGAAACATCAGTAAATCCGGATTCGATCAATCTGGTAAGTATGAAGACGGAACGTACTTTTCTGGATGTGAAAGGAGGCAGGTCATTGTTCATCAGCGAAAATAAACTGATTAAAGATTCTCTATTCGCTTCTTTTAAACCGGAAGAAAAAGAAATCCGGAAAAAAGAGGAAAAAGATTTTTCCAAACCTGGAAACCGGAAACATTTTGAGCCTACTTTCTTTGAATATTTTATTATCAAAAACATTCCGGAACAAAAAGTGTCTTACTATGATAAAGTGGGAGGAAAACAAATTTATTATATAGAAGACAGGCCTGCAAAATGGGAAATAACCAATGAGACCGAAAAGCAGAATGGATATCAGGCTCAGAAAGCACAGGCAAATTTCGGAGGAAGGATCTGGACTGCCTGGTTTACGAAAGATATTGCTGTTTCCGACGGGCCCTACAAATTTTCGGGATTGCCGGGACTGATTGTGAAGCTGGAAGACGATAAAGGAGATTATAAGTTTGATTTGGTTAAAAAAGTGATCCTTAACAACGCATTTGAAGAACCTGTACACTCTGATGCAAAACAGAGCACAAAAGCTGACTTTCATAGTGATAAAGCTGCGCTGGAACTGGAATTGATGAGGAACAGAAAATCCATGGCAGGAAACAATGGAGCCGGAATGGAGAATGCTGGAAATGGCGGAAGACTTGGTGGGGGAATGGGAGGAATGAACGGCGGCATGGGCGGAATGCAGGGTGGCGGTCATCGCGGCGGCAGAGGAATGCGTGGCGGCGGAATGGATGGCGGAAACAATAATTTGCCTGTGCAGAGTTCAGGAAGCATGAATATGCCTTTTGACATGGGAAATCAGATCCGATAGAATTAAAATAAGATAAAATATAATATAAATGAAAAAATTAGCACTCATTGCTTTTGCGTTATTCATGCAGACAGCCTTTGCACAGGTGAACAGATTCGTGTATCAGGTTACCATGAAACCGGATGCATCTAATAAAGGCGATGTTAAAACAGAAAATGCCTATCTGGATATTTCTCCGGAAAAATCGGTATTCTATTCCGAAAACAGGATCAAGCGGGATTCCGTGATGAAAGCCACTTTCCAGAGCGGGGGTGCGAGAAGCTTCAACAGAGAGCAGATGGAAGGCCTGAGGTCAAACATCAATTACTCCATTGAAAAAGATAAGAAAAGCCAGAAAATTACCTTTAAAGACAGGATCGGAAGAGATGTCTATACTTATGAGGAAGACCGTCCGCTCAACTGGAAAATACTGTCGGAAACGACCAAAATCGGCGATTATAAAGTTCAGAAAGCTGAAACGGAATTCGGTGGTAGAAAATGGACGGCCTGGTTTACCACAGATCTGCCTTATCAGGATGGTCCGTACAAATTCGGAGGACTTCCGGGGCTTATTGTAAAAGCAGAAGATGATAAAGGCGACTACTCTTTCGATTTAATGAAAAATTATAAAATTGATGATTTTCCCGCGATGAACCAGTTTGGAAATACCATTAAAGTAAAGAGAGGAGATTACGTAAAACAGCAGAAGAAATTTCTCGAAGATCCGATGTCTTTCATGACGCAGGGTGGCGGTACACAGATAAGAATCGGCGGTGATGGTGGTCCCCGTGGCGGTGGTGGCGGTAATCCTCCGGCTGATTTCAGAAAGAGAATGGAGGAGAGGGTAAAAGATGAAGCGAAGAAAAACAGCAACCCGATAGAATTGCAATAAAAATATAATCCTGAAGAATTTCTTCAGGATTATATTTTTACATGAGTTTTCTCTAAAATAATTTTGTTATAATATGCCAGCTCCGGAATAACGATGCAATTTTTATTAATAATTTTGATGTTATTCTTTGCCAGCAGCTTTTTTGTTTTTTCGGATAAAGGAAGCAGGCCAAAATGATAATATTTCATTTTCTTTTTATCATAATCCTGAACAGCTGCTTTTCTTATTCTGGAAAATTGCGAATCGTCTTTTTGATTACCGGATTGTTTTTGGGCAAACACAAGACTGCATAAAAAACAAACCGTAATGATTAATATTTTATTTCTCATTGTGTAATTGTAGTATTATTTATAAATGATCGGATAATAAATACACTATTTCAAAAGCTGGTTGAATGTATCTCCTTGTCTTATATCGCCGGTTTCATACCCTTTCATAAACCATTCTTTTCGTTGCGCTGATGATCCATGGGTAAAGCTTTCCTGGTTCACATAGCCTTGAGACCTTCTCTGGATATTATCGTCACCAACTGCTTCTGCGGCTTCAATCGCCGATTGGATATCTCCCGGTTCAAGAATATGTTTGTCTGCATCGGTTCTTTTAGCCCATACGCCGGCATAAAAATCTGCCTGAAGTTCTGTGGCAACTGAGACCCTGTTCATTTCAGCTTCGGAATATCTGCCGCTTCTTCTCAATTCATCCACTTTCTGGGTGGTTCCTAATAGCGTCTGAACATGATGCCCTACCTCATGGGCCAATACATAAGCAACAGTGAATTCAGTAACTTTTGCTCCGAATTTCTGCTGTAATTCATTGAAGAAACTCATGTCCATATAGACGGACTGATCTGCCGGACAATAGAAAGGCCCCATCGCCGATTGTGCCATTCCGCAGCCCGATTGGGTGGCTTCTGAAAAAAGAATAATTTTTGGTGGGGTGTAGGTCATTCCGTTTTCCTGAAACACCTGATCCCAGGTTAAAATATTCCATTTTCCCATCATATCCACCATTTCCCCAATCTTTTTATCCTCTGCAGTAAGTTCTCTCTGTTCTGTTCTTGGAGATCCGGAACCGGAAGAAAGAATCGAAGAAGGATCGCCTCCTAAGAAAAATATAATAGCAGCAATAATCAGTGTTCCCAGCCCGCCGCCTACAACGGCTCCGCCGCCAAGCCCGCGCCGGTCTTCCACATTACCGCCTCTGTCGTCAGTCCATTTCATAGTTTAATTTTTTTATAGGTTAAATTTAAAATTATTATCTTACTAAATAATTACTTTTGTGAAAAATTATGCCAAAGTGAGAAGAATTAAACAAATCTCTTTAATCATCCTTTTAGCAGGCGTTTTCTCCTGCAACGAAAAAGAATACAAGGAAGACGAAGTCAGCAGCATCGATAAAAAAGCTTCGATCGAAACGGAACTTTCAGTAGAGCATATCGATACGGCCGATGTGTTGGTCACCCGGCACAAAATCTGGAAGGATAAAAAGCTTTTTAAAGAAATTATAAAAAGAGATACGATCCCAGGTCTGGGCGATACACTGATGGAATCTGAAGATAAAGAGGGGGTTATTCATAAAGACCATACGAAAAAGGATTACGAATTTTATATCACGGTACAATAATGAAAAAATCGGGTTCTGTAAAATTGCTTTTCGTAACGGGAATCCTTGCGGCCTGTTCGCAGGAAAAACCCAAAGAGGATTGGAAGAATGAGAAAAAGGTCTACATGAGATCGGATACCACGGCATCCTATTCCAGGACGCATGGCTTTATGCCGGGCTTTTTCTGGTATCACGCGTTCCGGCCATACGGAGCTTACAGCAACGGAGGCTATCATAGAACAGGCTATTACAGCGACGCCATCAGTTCAAAATCGAATATCGGCAGAAGTTCTTACAAAGGAAGTGTAATCAGAGGCGGACTGGGAAGGAGCGGATTCAGGGCATCATCGTAATTATGAAAAGAACAGCATCACCATTCCGGAAAAACTGGGAAGAAAAGCTTGAAGCCTTAGGCTTCGGCTACCATTCCCTGGAAGGGCTTTACTGGGACGAAAGCCATTATTATGAGCTCTCCATGCAGGAGATCGATACGATTGAAAAAGCAACGGCCGAACTGTGGCAGATGTGCCTCGAAGCGGTGGATTATATCATTGAGAAAAACCTTTGGCACCGTTTCAGCATTCCCGAATGGTTTAGAAATTATATCGTCACCAGTTGGGAAGAAGACCATCCTTCAATATACGGAAGATTCGATTTCGGTTTTGACGGGAAAAACCTGAAGCTGCTTGAATTCAATGCGGATACGCCGACTTCGCTGTATGAAGCCTCCGTAATCCAATGGTACTGGCTGCAGGAAATGTTTCCGGAAAAAGACCAGTTCAATTCCATTCATGAAAAGCTGGTGGACTACTGGAAATATCTTACCAAATATATGAATCCGCATTATATCTATTTCGCTTCCCTTACGAATATCGAAGATGTGACGAATGTGGAATACCTTCGCGACTGTGCAACACAGGCGGGCTTCGAGACAGAATTTATTCCCATTCAGGATATTGGCTGGGCGGAAGAAATTAAGGAATTTATTGCCGGTGACGGTTCCATTATGGATTATATTTTCAAGCTGTACCCTTACGAATGGATTTTGGAAGACGGCTTCGGAGAGAAACTGGTCGAAAACGGATTCCGTTCCCAATGGATCGAGCCGGCCTGGAAGATCCTTCTTTCTTCAAAAGCTATTTTACCCGTACTTTGGGAAATGTATCCGGATCATCCGTGTCTGCTGCCTGCTTATTTTGAGCAGAAAGACTTAAAAGATTTCGCTAAAAAACCGATTTATTCCAGGGAAGGTGCCAACATCACTTTATACAAGAATGGTAAGACTGCAGAAGAGAATTCAGGAGCCTATGGCAAAGAGGGCTTTATTTACCAGCAGTTATTTGATCTTCCAGACCTTGATGGGAATTATCCAGTGATCGGAAGCTGGGTAATCGGTCAGGAACCTGCCGGCATCGGCATCAGGGAAAGTGTTCACCTGATTACCAATAACCAGAGCCGTTTTGTTCCGCATCTGATCAGCGGTTGAGCATGTCCTTTTTCAGCCAGTAGGAAGTGGATTGGTAAGCGGAAATCGTGGCGTTTACCAGCTGCTTGTTCTGATCTTTTTCTTTTAGCGGATTTTCGTCAAAATAAAGGTTGAATTCAGAAGAAAGATTGTTTTTCTGCTGAACCAAAGAATATTGTTTCACTTTCCGTACCGGGGAAATAATGGTCAGGTGATTATCTTTTATAAATCCTAAATCCTGGTAGGTTGCCACATAGGCCTTTGGCTGAAATTCTTTCGTGAAGACATCCTGGCCAAGGAATTTCGACTGATAATTAAAGTTCAAGAGGCCGAAAAGGGTCGGCATAACGTCGATCTGCGACATGGTTTGGGTAAACTTCTGAGGGTGGATAAAACCTTCAGAGAAAATCATCGCCGGAATACGGTATTTATCCATCGGAAGTTCCGTATCGCCTGCGCTGGAAGCGCAATGGTCGGCAATGACCACAAATACGGTATTTTTGTACCAGCTCTGTTTTTTTGCCATTTCAAAGAATTTTCTAAGGGCATAATCCGTATATTTTACGCCTCCTTCACGGGATTTGGCATCGCCGGGAATATCGATCTTTCCGTTCGGATAAGTGAAAGGGCGATGGTTGGAAACCGTCATCCAATGGTTGAAGAACGGCTTTCCGGATTTCGCTTCCGCATTCATTGTGCTGATGGCTTTTTTGGCCATGTCTTCATCGGCTACGCCCCATACATTGGCAAAGGTGATTTCTTCCGGGGTAAAGTTGTTCCGGTCTACGATGTCATAGCCGTTCCCTTTATAGAAATCCTCCATATTGTCGAAATAGCTGTAGCCGCCGTATAGAAATTTTACATCATAGCCTTTTGACTTAAAGACGTTGCCTGTAGTAAATTTATTTTTGTTATTTTCTCTTTTGATAATGCTTTCCCCGGCCGTTGGCGGAATGCAGAGCGTTAATGCCTCAAGTCCGCGGACTGTTCTGTTTCCGGTAGCATAAAGATTGGTAAACATCAATGATTTATCGGCCAGGCTATCCAGGAACGGGGTGATTTTCTGAGTATTCCCATAATGCGCCAGGAAATCCGCAGATAAGCTTTCAATGGAGATGAGCACCACATTTTTCTTCAGTTCCGGACCGGCAGCAATAATATTTCGTTTTAACGCAGGGGGCGCAAACTGGCTTAAAAAGTTCTTTTCTGCCTGCTGCTGATTGATTTCAGGGTAAAACTGGAAATAATCGAGTTCGTTGTGGGTAAACGCCCAGTAAAATTTCGGAAGTCCGTTCGCCTGGATTTCTTCCCCGAAAACATTATCACCTTTGATTTTTGTCGTAAAGCTCAATCCCAAGATGCTGATTCCGCAGAGAACCAAATAAGCGCCTATTAGAAGAGCCTTCTGCTTCAGATTGGGAAGTTCGGAAAGTTCGTTTTTTGTTTTCCGGTATATGGACACGGTGATTGTAAGGGTTACCGCAGCAATAACCAGGAATAAAGGGACTACCGGATAGCTTTCCATAATATTGCCGATAACTTCGTTGGTGTAGATGAGGTAATCTACGGCAATAAAGTTATATCTGAGACCAAATTCATTGTAAAAGAAATATTCGCTTACAGCGTTGAAAACAATCGATAAAACATAAATGAAAAGCGTGATAAAATACAGACTGTTTCTTATCTGACGACGTTTTGCCGGAAGGAAAAGCATCAGCGCAAAAAAGATGATCTTAATGGCGATAAAAGCCAACGCTATTTCCGCAACAGATCCTCCGTATTGTTTAAATATATTATTGGGAATAAGAAGAATATACAGAAACAACAGAACGAGGATGCCTAAAATGATCTGTCCGTATGGCTTCTGGTATTTTGAGTTGGATAGAAATAAAAAATACAGGGCCAGGAACGGGCAGATTAAAATAAAAACCAGCACGTCATTCAATACTCCGGTCAGCAGGATTTTCAGAATTTCAAAAATACCGAAACTTGCCGTTGTAATCGGATGGTATAAAAAAATAATTCTCGTAATAAGGGAGATCGTAAGGTATAGAGCCCCCAAATAGAGGAAAGGTCTGATTTTTTGAAGGAACATCTTTGTGAGCAGAATATTAATTTTTACAAAAATAAGTATTGGCTATTATCCTTTACCATAATTCCGTAAAATATGATAAAAATTAGAAACTTTATAAATGGTTAAAAAAACATTAAAAAATTAATATTATAACAGCTTAATTTTCATTCTTTTTTGTGGTATTTGCAAACAGGAAAGGACTATTTTTTATAGTCCTCAATATTTTGATACCAATTGGTATCATCTTATGAATGGCCAAAGCCGATATTCCCTTTTTTACCGGAAAGGTTTTTTCTGAAGTCGATCATTCTCAGGGCAGTAACGGCTGCCTCCACACCTTTGTTTCCCAGATCCCCGCCGCTTCTTGCAATAGATTGTTCTTTGGTATCATCTGTCAGAATACAGAAAATCGTTGGGGTATCGGTTAAGATGTTGCAGTCTTTGATGCCCTGGGCTACTGCCGAGCATACATAATCGAAGTGAGGGGTTTCCCCGCGGATCACACATCCGATGGAGATTACCGCATCAAATTTACGCTCTTTGCAAAGCTGCATGCTTGCATAATTCAGTTCAAAAGCACCCGGAACCGGAAAAAGTCTGATGTTCTCAGGTTTTACGCCTTCCTTATGAAGGATTTCCAGGGCTGCATCACGTAAGTTATAGGTTACAAAATCATTCCACTCAGAAAAAACAATGCCGATAGAAAACTCATCGGCATTGGTTATATGAAGTGGCTTGTAATCGGAGAGATTAACTGTTGCCATTGTTTAGTAATATTTAGTCATTTCGATATAAGAATCCGACATTCCGTTGTCGTAGTCCTGGTATTTTTCGTCTATAGTAGCGAAATATTTTTTAGCGTCTGCATTTTTCTTCAATCCTAAAGCAAGAATTCCCGCTTTTCTTGTGAAATAGTAAGTCGTGTAAGGATCGTCTGAAGCGGATGCTGCTTTATCCAGAAGCTGTAACGCTTCATCGTTTTTGTTAAGACCTGATTTCGCATCAGCCATCGCGCCATACTTCATGGCCATCAATGTTTTGTTGTCGGATGAAAATTTGTCAAGAAGATCATAAGCTTCCTGAAATTTCCCTTCTTTAAACTTCAATAAACCGGCATTGTAAGCAGAAAGCTCACCGATTGCTGTCCCGGAATATTCATCGTATGTTCCCAGGAAGCCTGGATTTGCAGCAGATTTTCCACCCAGTGCTTCTTTGTCTTTCCCTTCGGCAAGATTTTTCTGAGCTGCCAGGAAGCTTTTTACAGCTTCAACATTTTTAGGAGCTACAACAAATTGTTTGTAACCGAAGAAACCCAGAACTCCTAAAACAAGTAATCCGAAAACAACCGCCAAAGGCTTTGAATATTTTTCAATGAATCTTTCTGTGTTTAAAGCTTCTCTGTCAAGATCTTTAAAAAACTCAACCGTTTCTTTTCCCTCTTGCTCGTTTGTAAGTTTTGCCATAAATTATTAAAAATTGAAATGCAAATTTAATTGTTTCTGAATGATTTACAAAATACTTTCTGTGTATTATTGAGGAAATATTATGAAATATCAGTCATCCGCTGCGGAATTACGGTTTTCTGTCATGAAAAATGCTCTATAAAACGGATTCATAGAGCATTTTAATTGTATAGTGAAAGGTTAATATTCTAAAATATGATAAACCTCTGCATTGAATTTTTTCAGTTTTTCTTCTCCTTTCAGGTCTTTTAAACCGATCAGAAAGCTGAACTGCGCAACGGTTGCCCCTTGCTTTTCCACAAGTTTGGCTGCTGCTTCGGTTGTGCCGCCGGTGGCCAGAAGATCATCATGGATCAATATTCTTTGCCCGGGTCTGATTTGTCCTTGGCGGGTCTCAATTACTGCGCTTCCGTATTCCAGGTCATATTGTTCCGAAATCACCGGAGGCGGCAGTTTTCCTGCTTTCCGGATGAGGATGAAAGGAATTTCCAGAGCCACTGCAATGGCAATCCCGAAAAGATACCCGCGGCTTTCGATTCCGCATACGGCATCTACTTTTCCTTTGCTCACTGCCGCCAGATCTGCAATAACCTCTTCATATAACTTTGAATCCAGGAAAACGGGGGAAATATCCTTAAACTGAATTCCGGGGATCGGAAAGTCAGGGATATTTTCGATAGTGTCTTCCAGTTTCCGGATTAATTCCTGTGATGCCATTCTTTTTTATGGATTGATTCTGTAGCTGGAAATTTTCCAGTCTCCGTTTACATTTTTAAGTCCGAAGGTTACTTTCAGGGCTGTGGTCTTACCGCTTTTATCCGTCACGTCGTAGGTTGCATTTACACTTGCGGAATTGGTATTGGCAGCGTTGGTGGTAATATTTTTTACGCTAACATTTTTCACCGATCCGAAACCTGAAGTAGGATTGGCAAAAGATTCATAGCTTCCCCAGTTTGGATTGCTGGCTGCGCTGTAAGCGGCTTTCAGATTCTGAGCACTAACGTTGTTTAAAAATCCTGTTACCGTTGTTTTAGGATCTGCTGCCGGCTGCTTCGGGGTGGCCGGTGTTGCAGCCGGAGTCGTAGCATTGGGATCGGTACCGGTTGCCGGGATCGTGGCATTGGGATTGTTCGGATCGATTACCGCAGGGTCCTGGGGCGCTGCCAGGGAATCCACTTTAGGTGGAGCAGGAACTTTCAGCAGGTCAGGATTTACATCTAATCCTACTTTTGTCATCTTGAATGTTTTCGCCGTTGTTTTTACGGAAACGGTGATGTCTATTTTGTTATCCATTACCTTGGCTGCCGGAATGGAAGAGAATTTTAAATTAAATCCTTTGAAATTATTATCCTGCATTAGGTTTTTTGCCGTTAATAATTTTACGCCGTTGCTGAAGACTTCCAGGGTCGCTTCAAGTCCGGCTCCTGTAAAGGATACGGGATTTCCCGCATTGTCCACCAGCCTTGGGATAATCTGGATCGCTGTCGGTGCGCCCAGTCCGTCATCGCCGGTAGGTCTCGTTGTAATGCTTAAAGAATTTGCTTTTACGTCGTTCGCATCACTTTCTTTCGCCTTATCATCTCCGAAAATATTCATTTCTCCAAGAGACGGTGGAGCGGTACTGGCCCATTCGATTCCGTTTTTCTGGGCTACCTGGTCTGCCATGGCCATGATTTCAGGAACTTTCTTTCCGTCGATCAGCTGGCCAAGGGCTTTAAGTTCGGCAACGTCGCCGTCTGCCTCTACACCGAAAGTTTTTAATATGTAAAGAGCTTCATTAAATTTTATTTGTTTAATGGTCGAAAGACTGGCCGTCATATCATTGATACTCGACTGTAAGGTTTTGGTATTAGTAGCATCTACATGATCTTTCTTGCATGCTGTAAACAACAACAGGCTGAAGATGAGTAGAAAGGACAATTTTTTCATTTTTTTCCGTTTGCCACAAATTTAGTAAAAACCGTTTATGTGTACGTGTTTTTATTTTCTTTTTATTTATTCGTAACGGCAAGCTCAATGCTGTTGTTGTTTTTTGCAATGTGTTCCTTCATTTGTTTTTCTGCATCCCTCATTTCTTTCGACAGGGAGAAGTCATCAGATATTTTTACATCTGAGGGAATCTGGCCCATCATCTGTCTGATCCCTGCAAGGGGATCTTTTTTATGTTGGTCGTATTTTTCCGTAAACTTTTCTTTTGTGATTTCTTTGGAAGCAAATAGTCCAGTCTGTTTCATTAATCCTTCTACCGCTGAAGCTTCCGCGATATGATCTGTTTTCCTGTTGCCTTTCAGTTCCCAGGAATAGTTCCCTGCTTCATCGCCGATTTTTACAATTAATCCCGGCAGCCCGTAAAATTTATATGGCCCGTCTTGGAAAGGGATTTCTGTGGTAAACCAGGCGATCCATTTTCTTCCGCCGAAATCGGTTGTTGCTTTCTGTGTATTATATATCCCTATTTTTTGTTTCTCCTCTGAAATTTTCCAGATCAGGCTTGGATTTTCGCGGTAGGAATAATAATCCATGCCAATGCGGTCCTTATACAGCACTTCATGGATCGGGTAGCTTTTTGCAATCTGATGCATAAATTGCGTACGTCTATTACCCATTCTCTTGAAATCCGGGAATCCCGTATTTGAAGCTTCTTTTATGATTACATTTGTTATTGAATCGATCTGAATGTTTTCGTAAGACTGATAAAAGGATTTGTCCTGATCAATGTCCAGTACCATCATTTCTTTTTCCAGTTTTGCAGAATCTTTATTGGGCTTGTAGGTCATCTCGTAGAAAAACCGGTTTGCTGAGTTTTGTGCATTAAGTAAAACCATTGTTGTGGTTAGAATAATCTGAAATACTTTTTTCATAACAGAAGTTTTTACAGTGTTATATTTAATTTTTGGTATTGGTTGAATTTGTATTTTGTTTCTCTTTCAGGTTTCCTTTTAAGAAAGGGTTACATAGGTATTAAAGCTGCCTTTTACAGAGAGGTACTTTGCAGAAACTATTGGCTGTTGTTTACCCTTTTTTTCAAAAGCTGAAGTACTGCTTTGTGCATTTATCGGGCTGTAAAATGTGATCATTAAGAATAACGGCTTACTTTTTTTCATACTATATTATTTATTGGTGATTAATCAATTCTGCTATTTGTAAGACAACGTAAGCGGCAGAAAGGTTTCAGGCTGTGGATATTTTTTTATCATAGAATATAAAAGACCGACGCCAGCCATCGGTCTTTTGTTTTTAATTTGCAAAATATTCTATGAAAATGTCGGTGAATTTTAGAGTACCAATGAAATTTCCGCTCGCTTATTTTTCTAACTAAAAAAATATGAACATGCGCAGGGCAATATTTTATTTTACGTTCGGCTTTTCTTTCAGATCTTCTTTGAAAAAACTGCCGAAAACAGGCTGCATATTCGGGAAATCAGGGTCTTCCCAATATTTTGAGGTGTAGTGGCTGCTGTTGATGTCAAACTGCATCTTCTCCATTTTCTCATTACCGAAGTCTATATCAATAGGATAAAAATTGTTGTAAATGGCAATGTCGTTATATTGAGGTTCGCTTTTATGTTTTAATTTCAGAAATTCGATACGGCTGTATTCCAGAAGATCTCTGAGTTCTTTTCGTGAATTTGGGACAAAGGCAAGATTCAGAACATTTTTAGCATCAGAAATACGGTATCCGAATAATCCAATTTCTTCATCATTGGTTACTTGGGATAGCTCGATCTGATCTTTCTTTTCGCTTTTCATTTCTTTGAAAACAACATCTTTCATGCTTCTGTACTTATCAACATTTTCGATGTTTTTTAGTCTCGGAATTTTTAAAAACATTCCGTAATCCCAGGAAGAAAGTTTTTTACGGTCCATTTCTGCATTCTCCAGCCTGAAGATCCGGTACTGTTCAATGCTGGTGCTTTTCAGTTTTTTTGTTTTGTTGTCAAAAATATAAGTTATGATTCCGTCTGCATAGGAATTTAATTTATTGTTGAGGGTAACGTAAGCATTGAAGTTTCCTTTCACAAAAATATATTTTGCCGGCTTTTCCTTTTTGATCACAACAGCTTCTATGTCTTTAATGCGGTCATTAATTTTAATTATGTCCTGATTAAAATCCGAATAGGATAATGTGGCTACGGAAACATTGTCGTAGACCAGCTGGAATTTTTCCTGTTCTGGTTTTATCAGTTGCTTATCGATTTTACCTTCAATATCCGAATAGGCAACGATGCTTCCGTCTTTCCCGAAAACCGAAACTTTGGCCAGCGGTTTATTGGTTTTTTCAGAAATGAAAGTAATGCTTTGCGCGTGGGCGATATTCAATAATAAAGCAAAAAAGAATAAAAAGAATTTTTTGATCATGGTGGTTTTGGTTTTAATTAATATTTACCTTAAAATAATTTACTTATTCTTAAGACAACCAAAACAGGAAAAAGGTTGCACGATGCTTTAAATTTTTTTCATTCAATACAAAAAAAAGACTGATCATAACGATCAGTCTTTTGGTTTATCTTTAATCAGTATTCCTTAGAAAGGATACTCATAAATTTCAGATTCGTGAAGATAAGGGTTTCCTGTAGGGATAAGTTTAAGCTTAGACAATGCAGAAAGCACGGTAAACATAAACAGTCCAACTACAAAAAGGATTGCTCCTAAGATCAGAATGAATACTTCAGGTGTTTTCCAGTATGGTCCTACGGTTCCGGGCATCACCATGTTGAAATAATCCAGGATGTGACCGCAGATTACGACAATGGCCATGATAGTAACTACTTTGTAGTTCCTCTTGATGCTGCTGCTTACCAATACCAATAGAGGTAATAAGAAGTTTACGATCAGCATCGGTAAGAAAGTAGGGGAGTAGTGCTGGAATCTTCCGAAGAAATAGTTTACCTCTTCAGGAATGTTCGCATACCAGTACAGCATAAACTGTGCAAACCAGGTATACGTCCAAAGCATACTTGTAGCAAATAAGAATACACCCAGATCGTGTAAGTGGTTATCATTGAATTGCGGAAGGAATCCGTTTTTCTTTAAATAAACACTTAAAAGAATGATTACTGCGATACCGCTTGAAAGGCAGCTTACCATAGAATACCAGATATACATGGTAGAATACCAGTGAGGATCGATAGACATCAACCAGTCCCAAGCCCAGGCTGCAGAAGCAAATCCGAAGAATGCAATATATCCTACTGCCCATCTGTAAAGCATCTGATATTCTGTTCTTGATTTTGTTTCGTCAACCTTTTTAGACTGAGCTTTCAGCTTCCATGCGAAGAAAGATGCTCCCAATACATAGATGAAAGTTCTTACGGCATAGAAAGGAATATTTAAGAAGATTCTCTTTTCAAACAGGATCACATCGAAATGAGGTGACTCAGGATTGGTAAGTTCGGGATCCATCCAGTGGAAAAGGTGTCCCTGGTGGGTAATATTCAAAAGCATCAGAATGATCAGGATTGCACCCCCGTAAGGAATGTAAGATGCAATTGCTTCCATTACACGGGTAATGATAATCGGCCATCCTGCGTGGGCCGCATGCTGAATAGAGTAGAAAAACAATACGCAGCAGCTTACGCCGAAGAAAAATACAGCTACAAAATGTATGGCCGCTAAAGGCTGGTTGTGTACCTGAAGTTCAGCATGCTCAAGGTGAGCCGCATGATCTTGGGGACCTACCATTTCACTTGAGTGCGTAGGCGCATCATGACCGGAAGCATGAACCGCTTCCATCATGTGTTCTATTTTCTCCGTAGAAATTCCTTTGTTTAAAAAGAAACCGATACCAAACAGAACTAAACCTACAACAAGAAGGATTATAGAAGTTGATTTTAATTTTGGTGAAAAACTATACATTTCTTTTCTTATTTTTTAGTTTCGGTAGTCATTTCTGGTTTCGCAGTAGCGGTTGCTGGTGCTGCTGTTGCAGATGCCATTGACGCCGTAGCGGTTGCAGCAGCAGGTGCGGCAGCGCCTTTCTTAAAGGCATTTATCACATACATGGCTACTCTCCATCGGTCTCCTGCATTCAGTTGTCCTGCATAAGATCCCATCGCGTTTCTACCGTTTGTTATTACATAATGAACGGATCCTACAGTGATTTCTCTGTCAGCATAGTTAGGCACACCAGAGAAGGCGCCGGACTGTACGATCGGTCCTTGTCCGTCTCCTCCCACACCATGACAGGCAGCACAAGTATGCTCAAACAATATTTTCCCTCTTTCAAGATCCTTTGCCGCATTGGCCGGGTTTAAAGGAGAAGTGGTCATTGTTTTGGATGCATCGTAACCTGCGTTATACTGATCCGGATTTTTAGGAAGCAACGCCTCTTCAAAAATACCGTCTTTGTTCTGTGCCACGGATCCTTCTACAGGGGTAAGCCCTGTTGCTCCGTTATTTTTTACGAAAGCGGGGATTTCGTTTTCATGATCAGAGTAAGCATCCTGAGCTTTCATCAATGGATCGTAAGCTACCGGAAAATACATATCCGGGAAATATACCAGCGGTGTATTGTCTTTCGGTCCGCAAGAGTTAAGTAAAACTGTTGTTAAACCTAAAACTGCTGTAATTTTTAATACATTCTTTTTCATTTTAAGCATCTTTAACAGTTATTTCTTCAACTCCAGTTTCAATAAGCAACTGTTTTACAGATTCCACATCTTCAGTTACGAATTCCATCATGAATTTATCGTCGGTTGTTCTCGGATCCGGATTTTGTGCCGGTGCTCCGGGATACATTTTATTTCTTACCAGGAACGTCAATGACATCATGTGGGCGGCACAGAATACCATAAGCTCGAACATAGGTACTACGAATGCCGGCATGTTATGAGCCCAGTCGAAAGCAGGTTTACCACCGATATTCTGAGGCCAGTCGTGATTCATCACATACCAGGTTAATGTAGCTCCGATCGTTACTCCATAAAGAGCGTAAAGAAAGGCGGCATCAGAAATTCTTGTTTTCTTTAAACCTAAAGCTTTGTCTAGCCCGTGAACCGGAAACGGAGTGTAAACTTCGTTGATTGCGATTCCTTTATCATTGAATGCCTTAACGCCGTTCATCAAATCGTCGTCGTCGGCATAAAGTCCGTATACAATTTTAGTGGTGCTCATCTCCTTCTTTTGCTTTATAAGTTTCACCTGAGATTTTCAAAATCGATTTTAATTCGGCCTGTGCGATTACAGGGAATGTTCTTGCGTACAATAAGAATAATACGGAGAAGAACCCGATTGTTCCTAAATATACCCCCACATCAATGATGGTCGGCTTAAACATCGTCCAAGATCCAGGTAAGTAGTCTCTTGAAAGGTTGATTACGATAATGTCGAAACGTTCGAACCACATCCCGATATTGATGATCAGTGCGACAATGAATGTCCAGATAATGTTCGTTCTCAGTTTTTTGAACCAGAAAGAAGCCGGAACTACAAGGTTACAGATGATCAGTGACCAGAATGCCCACCAGTAAGGACCTACGGCAGCACCCGGAGAAAGATAGGTAAAGTCTTCAAATCTTGATCCCGAATACCATCCGATGAAATATTCCGTAGCATAAGCTACCGTTACCATACCACCGGTTAAGATGATTACGATATTCATAATTTCGATGTGGTACATGGTAATATAGTCTTCCAGGTGACATACTTTTCTTGCTACCAACAAAAGTGTCTGTACCATTGCGAATCCTGAGAAAATCGCACCGGCAACGAAGTAAGGAGGATAGATCGTAGAGTGCCATCCTTTAATTACCGACGTGGCGAAGTCAAAGGATACCGTGGTGTGTACCGAGAATACAAGTGGTGTCGCCAATCCTGCAAGAACCAAAGAAAGCTCTTCGAATCTTTGCCAGTGTTTTGCTTTACCTCCCCAACCGAAGGCAAGGAATGTATAAATCTTTTTAGTCCAAGGTGTTTTTGCTCTGTCTCTGATCATTGCAAAGTCAGGAATCAATCCCATGAACCAGAATACCGTAGATACGGAGAAATACGTAGAGATTGCAAATACGTCCCAAAGTAGAGGAGAATTGAAGTTCCCCCAAAGAGAACCGAACTGGTTCGGTAAAGGGAATACCCAATATCCTACCCAAACTCTACCCATGTGGATTACCGGGAAGATGGCCGCCTGTACTACCGCGAAGATCGTCATCGCTTCCGCAGATCTGTTCACAGACATTCTCCAACGCTGTCTAAATAATAATAATACCGCTGAGATTAGTGTTCCGGCGTGACCGATACCTACCCACCATACAAAGTTAGTGATATCCCAACCCCAGTTAATAGTTCTGTTAAGTCCCCATGCTCCAATACCTGTTCCGATCGTGTAGGCGATACACCCGAATCCATAGATGAATAGAACCAGGGCTGCATATAGTGAAACCCACCATAGTTTGCCTGCTCTTTCTTCGATAGGTCGTGCGATATCTTCCGTAATATCGTGATAAGTTTTGTGACCAATAATTAGAGGTTCCCTTATCGGAGCTTCGTAATGTCCTGACATTTTTTACCTATTTATTATTTAAACTTTATTTTTCTACTCTGTTTCTTACTTTCGTATGATAGAACACATTTGGTTTGGTTCCGATCTCTTCAAGTAAATAATATCTTCTGTTATCAGCGTATAATTTTCTGATTTCAGATTCTTTGTCATTCATATCTCCGAACTGGATAGATCCTGTAGTACAAGCTTTTGAACATGCTGTCTGGAACTCTCCGTCTTTTACGATTCTACCTTCTTTTTTAGCTTCAAGAATAGTAGTCTGAGTCATCTGGATACATAGTGAACATTTCTCCATTACCCCTCTCGTTCTTACCACAACATCCGGGTTCAGTACCATTCTTCCAAGATCGTTATTCATGTTGAAATCGAACTTGTCATTCAGGTTATACGTAAACCAGTTGAAACGTCTTACTTTATAAGGACAGTTGTTGGCACAATATCTCGTACCGATACATCTGTTATAAGCCATATGGTTCTGACCTTGCTTACCGTGTGAAGTTGCCGCTACCGGACATACAGTTTCACATGGTGCGTGGTTACAGTGCTGGCACATTACCGGCTGGAAGATTACATCCGGATTGTCAGCAGGGTGATTTAATGCACCGCCTTCTTTGTTGAATGCTGTTCCGTACAACTCAGGAACGGCCATTCCTTCTTTCAATCCTTCGTATACTTCTACTTTCTGTCTTGCGGAATAGTAACGGTCGATTCTTAACCAGTACATATCTCTGGACATTCTGATCTCGTCTTTTCCTACTACGGGAACGTTGTTCTCTGCCTGGCAGGCGATGATACAAGATCCGCAACCGGTACACGAGTTCAGGTCGATTGACATGTTGAAGTGAGGACCGTCGGTATCATCAAAAGCATCCCAAAGATCGATTTTTCTCGCTGGAAGTGCACCGCTTATGGTGTGGTACTCCAAAGGCTTGTTCCATCCTTTATGTTCATCATCGAATGCTACGTTTAAGAAATCAGCCAAAGGAACTTCTTTAGCAATTTCGTAACGTCCCATTAATGTATTTTGAAGCTGAATCCCTGCAAATTCGTGATCTTCTCCGGTCTTTTCGATTTTAACGTTGGAAACCGCCAGGTTGGAACCATCGAATAGAGGATAAGCATTTACCCCTGTATCTGCGGTAGCTCCTGAGTTTTTCTTACCGTAACCCAATGCAAGACCTACCGATCCTTCTGCCTGTCCCGGCTGAACAAATACAGGAACATCTTTGATGGTTACTCCGTTTACCGTAAGGTTAACGATAGAACCGTCAAGCTGCATTCTTGCATTAAGATCGTTGTCGATTCCTAATCTTTCGGCATCTTTCGGAGACATCGTCAGGTAGTTATCCCAGGACATTCTCGTAATAGGGTCCGGTAATTCCTGCAGCCAAGGGTTGTTGGCCTGTGTACCATCTCCCATTGCCGTTTTCGTGTACAATACCAATTCCAGGTCGGAAGATTTGAACCCGCTTACTTCGGCAACAGCCTGGGCTCCGTTTCCTCCTGCATAAGACAACATGGTGTTGTTATTTGAGGAATTGAAACCGTTATATAAGGCTTTATTGAAAGAAGTTGCTCCTAAAATAGAAAAAGCACTTGCTTTTAAATAGTCGTAATAGTTGTTGGCAGCATTGTTTTTACCATTTTTCCAAACCAATAGAGATTCTTCGATCTGTCTTGATTTGTAGATTTTCTGGATGGTAGGCTGCATCAAGGAATATACACCGCTCTGAGGTTCGATATCTCCCCATGATTCCAGCCAGTTGGCTACAGGAATTACCGCTTTCGCAGCTTTGTACATTTCATTTTTCTTATCGGCAACGGCGATTACATAAGGAACTTTAGCCAAAGATTTTTTGAAATCTTCTCCTTTGTAATAAGAATAAATCGGGTCTACATTGTTTGCGATCAATACGCCAACCTGACCTGCATTTACCCATCCCAGGAATTCCTGGAATCTTGCCTTATCAAAATCTTTTAGGAAGTTCGCCTTTCCTGTAAACGCTACTGATCCTAATTTCTGGTTGATTAAGTGGGCTAAAACCTGAGCTCCCTTTGAACCGTCGGCAAAAACAACTGCTTTGCTTCCTTTCGTCTGAAGTTCTTTTGCGATTTCATTAGCCGTTTTATCGGAAGAACCTCCGCCAACGATTGCGTTGTATACTTCAACCAAGGTTTTGTTCACCTGGCTAGGCTTCAGTCTGATTCTTTCGTCGGAGTTAGCACCTGTTAAAGACATATTGGATTCCACCTGGATGTGTCTCAACATGCTTTGTCCCGGTTTTCTGGCTGCAGCGTAAGAAGATTCTAAACCTCCTCCGTTATAATCTCCTAAGAAATCTGCCTGGAAAGAAACAACCAGTTCAGTTCCTTTAAGATCGTAAACAGGCAATGCTCTTGTTCCGAAAACTTCCTGGGCTGCATCTAGTCCTGCAGCATAAGGATATGCATCGTAGGTTACTAATTCGGCAGTAGGATATTTTGCTTTAAATTCAGCGAATAGTTTTTTGAAAGTAGGGGAAGCGAAAGAATGCGATAACAATACGATTCTTTTTCCTGCAGCTTTAGCTTCTTCCAATCCTTTGATGACATAGCTGTCTACTTTGTCGAAAGTTTCGTCTTTCCCTTCAAATTTAGGCTGCTTTACTTTATCGTTATCGTAAAGTGAAAGTACGCTGGCCTGAGCTCTTGCGTTGGTCTTCCCTAAATCGCCCGCTGCCGGGTTCGGTTCTATTTTGATCGGTCTTCCTTCTCTTGTCTTTACCAGAACGCTTGCAAAATCGAACCCGTCGAAATAAGTGGAAGCATAATAGTTTGGAATCCCCGGGATGATGTCATGCGGCTTTACCACATAAGGAATCGTTTTGATTACCGGAGCTTCACAGGCAGCCAGGGTTACGGCTGCTGTAGAAAACCCTAATAGTTTTAAGAAATCTCTTCTTGAAGTACCGGAACCCTTAGTTTCCGCGTCTTCAAGGAAATCTTCTACAGGAATTTCTTCCTGGAACTCTTTTTGAGCCAGCTTATTGTTTAAAGCCGGATTTTTAAGTTCATGAATACTTCTAAATTGTATTTTGTTTGAAGCCATTTGATACTTCTAATTTTTAGTTATTAATAATGACATTTACCACACTCAATACCTCCAATTGCATCTACCGTAATCTTACCACCGTCTTTAGGGTACTGTTTTTTCAGCTTGTCGTGTAGATTTTTGAAGTATTCTTTATTATAACCGTTGTTCATGTCAACTTCTGTTGTTCTGTGGCATTCGATACACCATCCCATTGTAAAGTCGTTTGCCATCTGCACCACGTTCATGGTATCGATTTTTCCGTGACATGCTTTACATACAACATCGATTTTGTTGTCAGGATTCTTTTTGTTGAAAGAGTTGATGATCGCCTGTTCTCCTGCTACTACGTGCTGAGCGTGGTTGAAGTATACGAAGTCCGGCATGTTGTGGATTCTTGTCCATTCAACCGGCTGTGTTTTTCCGGTGTACTGCTGTTTTGCAGGATCCCAGCCTGTAGCCGCATAGATCTTCTGGATTTCCCCGTCGTAGAATGCTTTGTCTTTTCCTGGCTCCATATAGTGCTCCGCGTTGTATTCGGAAATTGTTCGGTGACAGTTCATACAAACGTTCATTGAAGGAATTTCAGATACTTTTCCGTATTTGGCACTGGAGTGACAAAGCTGGCAGTCGATTTTCTGTTCACCAGCATGGATTTTGTGGGAGAAATAGATCGGCTGCTCCGGCTTGTAACCTTTGTAAACCCCGATCCACATCAGCCAGTTCCATACACCGTATGCTGCTAAGATCGCCAGGATGGCGATTAAACCTTTACCGATATAGTGGTATTTCTCGTAGATTTCGCTGAAAGATTTTACCCTCGTTTCATTAAGTCCTGCAAGATCCTCAGACTGGCCTAATTTTACCAATTGTCTCAGTTTTACTAAGATCCAAACCAAAAGACCTGCAATTGCTAAAAGGGAAATGATTACTACGTTCGTAGTGGTAGAACTTTGCGGTGCTGCATTTGCCGTTCCGGCTGTTGCGTCTTTTGCAGCGTCCGTTTTTGCCGGCTCCGGTGCCGGAGGATTAGTGGTGTACGCTAAGATGTCGTCAATATCCTTATCGGTAAGATTCGGAAAGACCTGCATCTCCGTTTTGTTGAACTTCTCAAAAATTTCATTGGCGTACTTGTCTCCGGAAGCTCTAAGCTCCTTGTTGTTTTTGATCCACTTGTGAAGCCAGTCCTTGTCTACGCCACCTTCTGTCTTTACCCGTTCTACAACGCCCTTCAGGGGTGGTCCTACAACTTGTTTGTCTAGTGCGTGACATGCAGTACAATTCGCTTTGAAAAGCTTTTCACCATTCTTAGGATCGCCGTCCTGCCCGTAAATTGAAGCACTGGTTGATAACAATAAGCCTATTGCGATCAACGTTTTTCTATAATGCTTTCTCCAACTAATCATTTAAATTATCTTATGTTAGTAAATATTGAACATTCAATCAATCCCGCAAAAATAATATTTTTAACAGGAATTTAACGGTATATAGAAAGGGGAAAATGTCATTTCCATTTAATTTGTAACTATTCTAAATAACTGAATTTGGTATAATTTTTTAATTTGTCTACATTTGCGCAAACAACTTTAAATGAAAAATTTGATTAAAATATTTTCGATCCTGCTTTTGTCTTCATTTTACCGTATTGATGCACAACAGGTTGTCAAAAAAGATACGCTGGCAGGTACTGAACTTACAATGACGATGGATTCTAAAGTAAATGCGGCTCTGGAAAGTATTGAAGATAAGTGTTCAAAAAGCTCAGCTTCAGTGATTTCAAGAGATAGTGATGATGATTATGCGTCCTCAAAACCTACGAAGATTTATGTTCCCAACAGAGAGCTTACCAATGCTGAAATCTGCAGGAAAAATCCAAGAATTTTAGGGTATAAGATCCAGATCACCATCGTGAAAAGCAATGAAGAAGCCAATGAAGTGAAAGCCTATTTCAGAAAACGTTTTCCTAACCTCAAAGTAGAAACGGATGCGTCTCTGAGACCCAATTATAAAATTCTGGCAGGAAGCTATTTCACGAAACAGAGTGCCGCTTCCGACCTTTCCAGGATCAGGGAATATTTTAAATCGGCAGTAGCGGTTCAATACAGAATTTTCTGTGCGGAAGCAAAATAATTTAATATAGAAATAAATAACAGAAGCTGGGAATTTTCTCAGCTTTTTTGTTTGTATTCCGGCTGAATTTTAAGATGAAAATTTTAATAATACATTTTCAGAAACCAGAAAAATTCAGTCATTCGCAGATAGTTATTGGCTGTAAGATAAACGAATAGAATACAGCATAAAGCCGTTAAAAAAGACAGCATTTTGGGGGATTGCCGGTAACTGTAAAACAGCCAGCCCAGCAGTAGCGGATATACAAAAACAAAGTGCCCGCCGTAAATAAATGATGTGTGAAGTCCGAATCTCATGATGCAGTGTATGATGATATCCACTATAAAGGAAATCATCAGCACTTGAATCAGTTTATTTCTGAAATTTTTAAAATAACTCCAAAAAATCAGTGCTAATAATGCGGCAATGAAAATATAAGGAATCCATGAAGTGTAAACATCCATAATAATGCCTTTATAATGATAGCCGTTCATATTGTGCTTATCGCGGATAATGAAATTTGAGAAAAGGACATTTCCCCCGAAAAAGTAGGATAGGATCATGTCCCAGGTCGGTGTAGCATTTACATTGGAGAATTTTTCATACTGCTCATTCGTCTTGCTGAATATATTTTCATATTTAAAATCAATTCTGTTCAGATACAAAAGAATAAAGCAGATACAGGTAAAAATAACCCTGAAAGCAGCATTTGCGAATTTTTTCCAGCTTCTGAAAAGGCCCTTTTCAAAAGCAACGGGAATAAAAACCTTCACAATATTAGTTACCGTTAAACCGCCGATGGTAATTCCTGAAAGAGCCAGTGCCAGTGCCGGAATTTTCTCCTCCTTTTTTAGTTTGATGGCCGCGTAATGATGAAATAAGGTCAAGAGAAAAAGAGTATAAGTGAAATTTTCGGGGGTAAACGAAAGTAAAATCGTTGTAGAAAAGCTTCCGAAAAACAGGATCAGAGGGACCGTAAAAACTAAAGGCAGGCCGATGATATTCTTAAGATATTTAAAAACCTGAAGAACACTTAAGCTTACGGCAAGATTGCTGAACCAGGCCAGGACAAAGCGGAAATTGCCATCCATTTTCCCATCGGAAAACAGCAATGCCAGTTCACGGATCCAGTTGAAGAAATAATAGGACAAAGGATGTCTTTCAAAGCTCCCGCCCGTCATGACGATTGACTTGTTGTCAAAGCTGAAATACGCATCCCAGGGAATACGGGCGTCGAAAATAATTTTGTGGTGAATCGCAATGTAGGATCCCAGGTATCCATACACCACCAGGAAGAACAGGAAAATGATCAGCTCGATTCCCGTAGAAGGAAAAATCAGCTTAAAAAAATCGACGAATTTTGTTTTGAACTTTGACACGCTTGGAAGTTTTTGCAAAAATAAAGATAAAAACCCATCAGAAATGACGGGTTTTTGTATTATAAAGCATATTCGTTATAATTACGGAAAAATTCATAATTCTATTCTGATCAAAAGTCTTTTCAATCTTAAAGGTACTCTGATTAAATAAGTTTTACTACGAACTGCAGGAAAGCATGGAGCATCCTGAAATATCATCGTAGCCTGAAGGTCTTTTTACAGAAAAGTCGGGGTAGATTTCCTGGTAAGGATTTTCCAGCGCCCGGGTCAGCTTGTCAAGCATTTCCATTTTTCCGTCATTAATTTCTTCGATACATTGATACAGCAGATAATTTCTCAGAATGAATTTCGGATTGGTTTTGCGCATCAACTCAAGAGATTTTTCTTTGGAGATAATATTTTTCTCAAGTCTGGTTTGGTAGCTCTGTATAAAATCCTCAAGCTTTGTTACATCCTCTTCATTTAAAAACGTATACGAAACATGCTCAAACTGTTTTTTAAGATCCAAGGCTGCATCATATTTTTCAAGCTGATTAAAAAACAATGTATAATCGAGCTGAAGATCCAGCATTAAGCTCTGCCAAGAGGTAAAAAACTTTTCATCATTCGTTAGCAACTGATCAAACCCGAATTTTCTGCAAAGCATCCGGTCATGGGTCTCCCAGAAATAGCTTCCATAGTCATTTAGTATTTCTTCCAGGAATTTTTCGTCTTTTATTAATGGGTGAAGGGCATTCGCCAACTGCCAGAGGTTCCATTGCGAAACCTGTCCCTGTTTTCCAAAAGCATATCTCCTTCCCGGAAGATCGGTGGTATTGGGAGTAAAGTTTAAATTGTATTCATCCATCATAGAGTAGGGCCCGTAATCGATCGTTAATCCCAGAACCGACATATTATCCGTATTCATCACCCCGTGGACGAATCCTACGCGATACCATTCCACCATCAGGTCAGCGGTTCTCCGACAGACATTTTCAAAAAAGTCCCTGTATTTTTGTTCGCCTTCAGAGGTGATTTCTTTAAAATAGTTTTCAATGGTAAAATCCACAAGTTCCTGTAGGGTCTTGTATTCCTGCTGGGCGGACATCAGCTCAAAATGCCCGAATCGGAGAAAGCTCTCGGCGGTCCTGATGACTACCGCACCTTTTTCCAGTTCAGGATTGCCATTATACATGATGTCCCGGAGAACATCCTCTCCGGTAAATGCGAGGCTTAATGCACGGGTGGTCGGAATTCCCAGGTGAAACATGGCCTCACTCATCAGATATTCCCTTACAGAAGAACGCAGCACAGCCCGTCCGTCGGCGTGTCTGGAGTAAGGAGTGGCTCCGGCACCTTTCCACTGGATTTCATTTCTTTCACCCGAATGATTGGTGATTTCCCCGGCGAGGATGGCTCTTCCGTCACCCAGCTGACCGGCCCAGTTTCCGAACTGGTGGCCCGCATAAGCGGTAGCATAGGTTTTAATATTTTCAGGGAGCTGATTGCCTACCAGGAAATTTAAATCTTTCTCTTCGAACTTTCCCAGTCCGATTTCCTCAGAAAGTTTTTCATTAAAAACAATCAGTTGCGGACGATCGAAACCGGCAGGCGCAACAGTGGAAAAAAGTACTTTTGGGGTATTCCGCTGCAGGGTATTGCCAGAAAAATCTCCGGGAAATTTTTTTATAAAAGGTTGAGTTATGTTTTCAATATTCATACTTCAAAGGTATTAATTAAAAAAGAAAGGACCTTCCAAATCATTGAAAGGTCCTGTATATTTCTAAAAGAGAATCTATTTATTATTGAAGTCGATATCTTCCCCTGTATTTAGATTTTCATTGATATTTTCCTCTTTCTTCCCGGGGTTTTTCGGTCCGCTCGGATCGACTGGTTTCGGATTCTTGATCTCGTCGAGCGTCTGCAGGCCGCCATCATCTCCGTATCCTGAACGCAATCCGTTAAGATTCGAACATCCGTCTTTCCATTCCGAAGGTTTCACAAACTTATCGTCCGGAGAAATCTTCAGGCTTTTGTCTGCCCATACCTTCTTCATGTAGATGGCCCAGATCGGCAACGCCATTTTCGCTCCCTGACCTTCTCCTGTTCCGAAGAAGTGGGTGGCCCGGTCTTCCCATCCTACCCAGGCTCCTGTTGCCAGCTTAGGTACGATTCCCATAAACCATCCGTCGGAGTTGTTCTGGGTGGTTCCGGTTTTACCGGCAATTTCGATATCTTTTGAAATTCCTTTTCTGCCTAATTCTCCCGAAGCGGTTCCGTATTGCGCTACGCCTTTCATCAGCTCGATCATGGTGTAAGCGTACAGTGGATTCATGACTTCTTTAGGCTCTACGTTTACTTCTTTGATTACCCTGCTGTTGGCGTCTTCAATCCTCCAGATCATTTCCGGTTTGTTATAGTTCCCGTAGTTGGCGAAAGTACTGTAAGCACCCACCATTTCATAGATGGTAATGTCTGAAGCACCTAATGCCATCGGTAAACTGGTGGAAATTTCTTCCGTTACCCCAAGGTCTCTTGCGGTTTGGATCACACTCTGCGTACCGGTCATTTCAGCAAGACGAAGGGCTACCGGGTTCTGTGAAAATGCCAGGGCATCTTTTAAGGTCAGCATGCCTCCTCTCCCCGGAACATGATAGGTTCCTTTATTGAAACTTGCGTTTGATATGGTAGAACAAGGAGTAAGTCCTAATTTCATGATTGCCGTTGCATACACAAAAGGCTTAAAGGTGGAACCTACCTGTCTTTTCCCTTGTTTGATATGGTCGTACTGGAAGTGCTGCCAGTCGATGCCACCAACCCAGGCTTTGATCTCTCCGGTTCCCGGAACCATAGACATCAAACCTGCCTGTGCTACTTTTTTATGCCATCTGATGGAATCCCACGGCGACATTTCCACTTCCTCTTCTCCTGCCCAAGTAAATCTTGATGTTTTAATAGGCTTTTTGAATTCCATTAGAATAGAATCCTCCGGCATTTTGTCTGCTTTCAATAATTTATAACGTCCCGTTCTTCTCATAGCCTGAAGCATCAGGTCGTTTGCCTGCTTATCATTCAGGTAATAGAACGGCCAGTTTTTACGGCCTCTCTGCTCGGCATCAAATCTTTTCTGAAGATCGGTTAAGTGTTCCCTGATTGCATCTTCCGCATACTTTTGCATCCTGGAATCCAACGTAACGAATATTTTAAGCCCGTCTTTATAAAGGTTTAATTTTTTACCGGTCTCCTTTTCATAATCGTCAAGGTATTTGTCGATTTCTTTTTTCAAATAGAATTTATAGTAAGCAGAATAGCCTTCCGTAATATTGTTGATAGGGTGAAAATCAACCGTTATCGGTGTAGCTACAGCTTTATCAAAAGTAGCCTGATCGATATAGCCTGTTTTCAGCATCTGATCCAATACAACATCTCTTCTTACTTTTGCTCTCTCGGGATTTCTGTAAGGATTATTCTTTCTCGGGTTTTCCAGCATCGCAACAAATGTTGCTGCTTCAGGTAATGTTAGCTCCGAGGTCTTCTTATTAAAATAGATCTTTGAAGCCATTTCAATTCCGTTGGCATTAAAAAGGAAGTCAAACTTATTGAAGTATAAAGTAATAATCTCTTCCTTGGTGTATCTTTTCTCAAGACTTACGGCGACTACCCATTCTTTCAGCTTTTGAAATGCCCTTTGAATTTTATTCTGAGAAGCACCTCCTGTGAAAAGCAGTTTGGCCAATTGCTGAGTGATGGTAGAACCCCCACCACGGCCGCCTCCGTACACCACAGCCCTTGCAACGGACTGCAGATCAATTCCGGAGTGTTCTTTGAAACGCTCGTCTTCTTTTGCCTGTAAAGCATAAATAAGGTAAGGCGGAAGATCTTTATAGATGATAGGCTGTGTCTTTTCTTTTTCGAATTTGCCCAGCAGAACCCCGTCTGACGAATAAATCTGTGAGGCCACATAAATATCCGGATTTTCAAGTTCTTTCACATCCGGCATCTCCCCGATAAAACCTTGGGATACCGCGAAGAAAAGTCCTGAAATACCCAATACTACAGCAAAAAATCCGATCCAGATAAATTTCACCCACCTTTTCCATGCGGTATTTTTCTTTTTAGGAGGAAGAGGGAAGGTTTTCCCTGTATTTCCTGTATTCTGTTTGTTCACTTCCATTGATGATTACGGTTTAGCCGTTTCTATTTTTACTCCAATATCTTCAATTCCCGGAAGGTTATCGTTCCTCATCGCCTGGGTAAGGCCGATTTCATATTTTCCCTTTGCCGGAAATTTATAATTCAGTCTGTATTGAAACAACGTTTCCTTGGTGTCGCCGAATCCGGTACCGAGCCATTCGCCGTTGGGCTTCGCCAATACATAATTCAACGTATCGGTTTGCTTTTTCTTGCTCTGGAGGTCGGTAAAATTCACGATCAACCGGATATTGCTGTAAGGATAATCGTTGTTATTTCTTACGACAAATATAATATTTTTAGGATTTTGCGGATCTGAAATTTCAAGATTAAATTTTTGTTCGCTTTTCTTATTCCATTTATTATCAACGGAATTCATAAAGACTTCTCCTTCCGGAGAAGAGTGGCAGCTGAAGAAAAGAATAAGAGTACATAATCCTAAAATGTTACGCATTGTTGTCTTTTTTTGGAGGAAACTTCTTTTTAAATTTCTTTTTATTTGGGTTGGTTTTCTTTTCTGCTTCAGAACCGGTCGCTGCTTCTACTTTTTCAAGTTGAGGTTTGGGCTGTTGAGCCGGTTGAGGTTTCTGCTGTCTCGGCTGGCTGGTTCCTGCTGCATTTCCTTTCGTATTTTGTGACGGTCTTTCCTGTCTCTGAGGACGTTCAGACTTGTCGTTTCTTTCCGGACGATCTTTTCTCTCAGGCCTGTTGGTATTCTTCTTCTGAGCCTGTTGGTTCGGGTTGTTCTGTCCGCTATTTGGATTGTTGTTTGAACGGTTCTGGTTTTTATTCCTGTTGTTCCTGTTTTTCTTCTCGAAGCGGTCAACGTTGTTTTCCTGGATCAGATCGATGCTTGCAAACGGAGTATCCGGCTGTTTAAGCTCTTCAAGCGGAAGGGTCTTCTCGCCACGCTTGTTCTTCGAGATTAATTTTTTTACCAGATCGATATCAAAATCGTACCAGGCAATAGAATTTTCTACATAGGCAAACCACATTTTCTTTTTGAAAACATCGATTTTAATGCAGAAAGCCCTGCCTTTTTCCGTGTCCAGTGTTGTTGAAGAAGACGGGAAATTGCTTAAAGCATCCAGGTAGCTGTCCAGTTCATAATTAAGACAGCATTTCAGCTTACCGCACTGTCCGGCAAGCTTCTGAGGATTGATGCTCAGCTGCTGGTATCGGGCCACATTGGTATTTACCGATCTGAAATCCGTAAGCCACGTCGAACAGCAAAGTTCTCTTCCGCAGGATCCGATCCCGCCTACTTTTGCTGCCTCCTGTCTGAAGCCGATCTGCTTCATATCTATTTTTGTACGGAAGGCACCGGCATATTCTTTAATCAACTGCCTGAAATCCACACGGTTGTCGGCTGTATAATAAAACGTAACTTTAGAAGCATCCCCTTGGTACTCAACATCGGTAATCTTCATTTCAAGACCTAACCGGTAGGCGATCTTCCGGGCTTCTAATTTGATGTTATCTTCTTTTTTCCGTGCCTCCTGCCAGACCTCAAGGTCTTTCTGGTTGGCCTGTCGGTATATTTTCAGTGCCGATTCTTCAGAACATTTTTTCTTTTTCATCTGAATCTTTACCAATTCTCCGGTGAGACTTACCACACCTACATCGTGTCCGGGACTTGATTCTACTGTTACGACGCTACCTATATGTAAAGGGATATTGTTTACATTTTTATAAAACGATTTTCTGTCATTTTTAAACCTAACTTCTACAAAATCGCATCGGTTCGGTGCGGGATTGTTGATGTTGGAAAGCCAGTCAAATACACTTAATTTATAACTATTACCACAGGTATTTACATTTTCACAGCCATTCGCGGTCTTCTTGGGTCCGCAAGAATGTGCAGAATCGCCGGATGTTTTACATCCACAACTCATATAATGATATATTTAATTTGCAAATTTATGATTTTTATCTTTATGAGGTCTAAAATAATCAAATAATCGGGAATCATAATGTTTAATACTAAACGAATCGTATGGCTCGTAATCCGATTGTTGGTAATTGTTTCATAATGATTATATTAATGAGAGTAGGGGTTAGTTGTTATTTTAAACATAGTTTTCTTTTGTTATCACGTTTAAAATTTTATGATTTATTAACAGGTGTAACCAAAATAATTTTATATTTGGGTTATATAATAATAGTCTATGAAAAAAATATTAGTATCAACTGCATTACTGGCAGGCGTTCTATCTTATGCGGGAGGCTTCAGGGTTTCTCTGCAAGGGGTAAAACAGTTGGCCATGGCACATACCAGTGCGCATGCTGAAGATGCGAGTGTAGCGTTCTTCAACCCTGCGGGTATGTCATTCATTCCTTCCAGGCTGAGCATTGTAGCAGGTGGATTCGGAGCAAGTAATAAAGTAACATTCCAGAACCTGAATACTTTACAGAGTACGGAGACGGATAATCCTATGGGAACACCTATTTATGCGGCGATTACGTATAAGCCAATAGAGAAGTTATCCGTAGGTTTCAGCTTTTCCACCCCTTTCGGAAGCACCATCGAGTGGCCGAATGACTGGGAAGGTAAAGAAATGGTTCAGCGTTTAGAACTGAAGAGTTTTTACTTCCAGCCTATGGTTTCCTATAAATTCAACGACTGGCTGGCTTTTGGGGCAAGCTACATTTATGCACGGGGAAGCGTAAACTGGGATAAGGCCGTTACTCAGTTCGGAGGACAGCTTAACCTTGACAGCAAAGCAAGCGGACACGGATACGGATTCGGATTTTATTTCAGACCCGATCCTAAACTCGATGTAAGTGTGGCTTACCGCTCACCGGTTGATATGAAGGCCAAAGACGGAACAGCTACCTTTAAATTCCCTTCTGCTTCCATTTATCCTCTGTTAGGATTGGATGCTTCAGGAAAAGACGGCTTTACGGCAACGTTACCATTGGTAGAAGAATATACCGTTGGTTTAACCTATAAAGTAACTCCGAAATGGTTGGTGTCTGCAGATTTCAACTATCACGGATGGTCCAGATATACCCAGCTTACACTGGATTTTGCCAAAGCACCTGTCGGAAACCAGGCAGATCCTACGGTTTCTGTTTCTCCTAAAAACTTCAGGAATTCCAAAACTTTCAGATTGGGAACCCAATATGCCTTCACCGATATGATCTATGGGCGTTTAGGAGCCTATTATGATGAATCGCCTTATTCTGACGAAAACTTCATTCCGGAAACTCCTTCTTTCAATACATATGTAGTAACCGGCGGAGTTGGTTTCAAACTGAAACAGTTTGGTGTGGATGTAGCCGGAGGATATGCTATGCCGCAGGCAAGAAATGTGAACAATAAAAACCTCGGTTTCTACGGACAGGCTAAAGCAACCGCATTCTATTTAGGACTTGGTTTATCTTACAATCCATTTTAATTGAAGACTATGAAAAAAATTATAATTTCTACATTCGCTATTTCCGCACTGCTTTTTACGACGGGCTGTGAGGATAAATTTGATAACGATGTAAAGGATATTGTGGTAACGAGAGGTGACGCAGATTTCTCCAATTATGTTTCCATTGGAAATTCCCTCACTTCAGGATACAGAGACGGCGCTCTTTACCAGGACGGCCAAAACGAATCCTATCCGAACATTATTGCCGGCCAGATGGTGCTTGCCGGAGGAGGAAGTTTCGTACAGCCGCTGATGGCAGATAACAACGGCGGATTGGTATTGTTGGGAAATACCATACAGGGAACTAAGCTTTATATTAAATCATTCACCAACGGGTCTCCGGACATCACCAATGTCTCCGCAACACCTACCACAAACGTACTGACTAAAATTACCGGAAAGCTGAATAACTTCGGGGTTCCGGGAGCAAAATCATTCCATCTGGTAGCTCCGGGATACGGAAATACTTCAGGGATTTTACTGGGAACAGCGAATCCTTATTACGTAAGGTTCTCGACGAGTGCTACTTCTACGGTTGTTGATGATGCGGTATTGCAGAAGCCTACTTTCTTCTCTTACTGGATCGGTAACAATGATGTGCTGAGCTATGCCACAAGCGGAGGAGCAGGAGTAAACCAAACCGGAAATGTAAATGTAGCAACCTACGGATCGAATGATATTTCAGATCCCAATGTAGTAGCAGGAGCCATTAAAGCAGGTCTTGATAAATTAAAAGCAGGAGGTGCAAACAAAGGGGTTATTGCAAATATCCCTTATATAACATCCATTCCGTTTTTTACTACGGTACCTTACAATCCGTTAACGCCTACATTGCTGGGTTCAAATATTACCGCTTTAAATACCAATATCTATGGGCCGTTGAAGCAGGTGCTTACCGCTCTGGGAGCAGGGACAAGACTTAACGTGCTTTCTTCGACAAGCAGTAATCCTGTTCTGATAAAAGATGCTACCCTTACCAATTTGTCTGCCGGAATTACGGCTGCGCTTACTCCATCGATCGGTGTAGCTGCAGCAACTGCATACGGGCAGATTTACGGACAGGCAAGGCAGGCAACAGCTGAAGATTATGTACTTCTAACAACAAGAGCCGTAATCGGAACTACAGCTACAAACGCACCGGCTGGATTAAACGTGTACGGAATTTCTTATCCTTTGGAGAATCAGCATATCTTAACAAAAACCGAAGCAGCTGCCGTAAAAACAGCAGTAGATGCATACAACTCTTCGATCAGAGGATTGGCAGATACTTACGGACTTGCATTCGTGGACGCGAATAAGAAAATGGTTGATCTGAACGGACAGTCCGGAATTTCGTGGGACGGTGTACGTTATTCTGCAAAATTCGTGACCGGAGGTACCTTCTCCCTGGATGGAGTACATCTTACCGGAAGAGGATATGCCTTAATTGCCAACGAATTTATCAAAGCAATTAATGATAAGTATAAATCTACTTTGCCTCAGGTAGATCCTAACAAATATTCGGGAGTTAAATTCCCTTAAGCACGGGTAAAATAAAAACTTAGAAGCCACAGGAGTAATTCTTGTGGTTTTTTTTTAAATTTGCAAAATCTTTAAAAAGTAAAAATGGCCGATCAGTTAAGTTATCTGTTTTGCACAAGGACCAGCCGGGACTTGGCAGAAAAAATTGCCCAATATTATGGGAAGGAACTAGGGAAAATCAACTTTCAGACCTTCAGTGACGGAGAATTCGAGCCGGTTCTGGACGAATCCGTAAGAGGAGGAAGGGTTTTCCTGATAGCCTCTACATTCCCGCCGGCAGACAATTTATTAGAGCTTCTTCTCATTATTGATGCCGCAAAAAGAGCTTCTGCCAAAAGCATTACGGTAGTGCTTCCTTATTTCGGGCTTGCCAGACAGGACCGGAAAGACAAGCCGAGAGCGCCGATCGGTGCCAAGTTGGTTGCCAATCTTCTGACCGCGGCAGGGGCTACAAGAATCATGACGATGGATCTTCACGCAGACCAGATTCAGGGATTCTTTGAAATTCCTGTGGATCACCTGTATGCCTCCACGATCTTTGTAGATTACATCAGAGACCTGAACCTGGAAAACCTTACCATCGCTTCTCCGGATATGGGAGGAGCCAAGAGAGCAAAAAACTATGCCGGTCACCTGGGCGCAGATGTAGTAATTGCTTACAAGGAAAGGAAAAAGGCAAATGTAGTGGAAGAAATGTTCCTGATCGGGGACGTAGTCGGAAAGAATGTAATCCTGATTGATGACATGATCGATACGGCGGGAACACTTTGTAAAGCTGCGGATATCCTGATGGAAAAAGGAGCAAAATCCGTAAGGGCCATGGCTACGCACGGCGTGCTTTCAGGAAAGGCTTACGACAATATTGAGAACTCGAAATTGCTGGAAGTGATTGTAACTGACTCCATTCCTGTTAAAAATAATTTGTCATCTAAAATAAAAGTGCTATCTTGCGCCCCATTATTTGCAGACGTTATGAAGATGGTTCATGAGCATCAGTCAATTAGCAGTAAGTTTGTTATTTAACTGATTTCTATGGGTTTGCAAGATTAATTTCAAACAATTTTTTAAATTTTTATAAATGAAATCTATTACAATTCAAGGTACAAAAAGAGAAAGCGTGGGCAAAAAGTCTACAAAAGCTTTACGTGATGCTGAATTAGTTCCTTGTGTTGTTTACGGAGGTGGTGAGCCATTGAACTTCTCTGCTACAGAGAAATCGTTCAAAGGTTTGGTATATACTCCTGAAGCACACACGGTATCTATTGAGGTTGATGGTCAAACAATTCCGGCTGTTCTTCAGGATATTCAGTTTCACCCGATTACAGACAAAATCCTTCATGCGGATTTCTACCAGTTAGCGGAAGACAAGCCGGTAATTATGGAAGTTCCTGTAAGAATTACAGGTCGTTCCAAAGGTGTTGTTGCGGGTGGTGTTCTTCGTCAGTCTTTCAGAAAGCTTAAAGTAAAAGCGATTCCTGCTAACTTACCAGACGAAATCGTTGTGGATGTTACGCCATTAAGAATCGGTAACAAACTTTATGTAGGAGGAATCAAGGCAGAAGGATATTCTTTCATGCACCCTGACAATGCAGTTGTTGTAGCTGTGAAGATGTCTAGAAATGCAATGAAAGGAGGTGCAGCAGCAATGGACGATGAAGATGAAGAAGAAGTTGCAGCAGAAGAAGGAGCGGCTCCGGCAGCTGAAGAAACTGCAGCAGAATAAGAATTTCTTATCTAGAAATATGGAAACCTGTCAATTTTATTGGCAGGTTTTTTTATAATGAAACGGTTTTTGCAATAAAGGATTTGATAGTCAAAGATGAACTATTGATCATTATTGTATTCGGATTTTAATTTTTTATGATTGAATAAAATGGTTATCATTTGCTGAGTGAAACGCCCTTGCGCAAAAAAAATATCCACAATAAAACGATCCAGTCTTTGCGATACTTAGCGTTAAAATAAAAATATACATTTAGTCCATTGAATCTTTCTATTGATTTACAATGTATTGCTAACAACCGTCAGTTTCCCTTTGGAAAAAAAGCCGTAAATTTGAAGAGTTCTAAATAAGGACGTTTTAATTTAAAAATGTAATAAATGTTTGACATTCAGGAAATCAGAAGTCAGTTTTCTATATTAGACCAGAAGGTGAACGGTAAACCGTTGGTTTACCTGGACAATGCAGCGACCTCCCAAAAGCCGGATTCGGTACTGAAGGTTTGGGAAACTTATTATAAAGAGCTTAATGCCAATGTACACAGAGGAATCCATACGTTGAGCCAGCTGGCAACGGAAGAAATGGAGCGTTCCAGAAGAAAGATTCAGAAATTCATCAATGCAAAGCATGATTTTGAAATCATCTTTACCAAAGGAACAACAGAAGGATTGAACCTGATCTCTTATATTTTAACCCAAAAATTAAAGAAGGACGATGAGATCATCATTTCGTATCTGGAGCATCACTCGAATATTGTTCCGTGGCAATTGCTTTGCGAAAGAACCGGAGCCAAATTGAAAGTCATCCCGATGGATGAGAACGGGATTCTTCAGCTGGATGTTTTCGATACGTTGTTGAGTGAAAGAACGAAGATCGTTTCCATGAACCAGGTTTCCAATGCCTTGGGTGTTATTAATCCGGTAGAGGAAATCATTGCCAGAACCCGTAAAAACAGTGACGCTTATATCGTGATCGACGGAGCTCAGTCGGTACCGCATTTTACTATTGATGTCCAGGCAATGGACTGCGATTTTTTCGTATTCTCAGGACACAAAATGTACGCGCCGATGGGAACCGGGATTTTATACGGAAAACAGGAAATCCTTGAAGAGTTGCCGCCATTCCATGGAGGTGGGGAAATGATCGCCACCTGCTCGTTTGAAGAGACGACCTATGCCGGACTCCCTTTCAAATATGAAGCGGGAACTCCGAATGTCGGCGGAAATATTGCGCTGGGAGCCGCAGTGGATTTCATCCTGCAGACAGGACACGAAAACATCAGAACCCATGAAAATGCTTTGCTGGAATATGCACAGAGACAGCTCCTGGAAATTGAAGGACTAAAAATATATGGTGAAAAAGCAAACCGTACCGGAGTGGTTTCTTTTAACCTGGAAGGCATCGGGATCGCTTCGGACGTCGGAATGATCCTGGACAAACTGGGAATTGCGGTACGTACAGGTCACCACTGTACACAGCCGATCATGAATTTCTTTAATATCGCAGGAACCGTACGCGCAAGCTTTGCGGTATACAATACCTTTAATGAGATTGACATATTGGTGGAAGGCGTTAAAAAAGCACAGAAAATGCTGGGTTAATTATACCATTAAATATAAATATCATAGGAACGGCCAGAAATTTTTCTGGCCTTTTTTTAATCAGTCAATGTATTTTTGCAGTCTGGATACATAAAGTTTTTAATTAAAAAGTAATTTTTTTTAAAATGCTGTAACCTTTTCGGTTTTTCTTTGTCTTACTAATAGAAACAAGATAATTATGAAGCTTCTGTTTGGAAATAAAAAAGATGATTTGCTGAGCCGCCTGAAAAGGCAGGACCCGGCAGCGCAGAAAATTTTTTATGATCAGAATGTAAAGAAATTCCTGAGCATCAGCAGAAGCTACATTACGGATCTGTATCAGGCGGAAGATTGTGTCATCAAAGCATTCTGTAAGATCTTTAAAAATATGGAAAGCTTCAGAAACGAAGGAAGTTTCGACGGCTGGGCGAGAAGAATCGTGGTAAATGAATGCCTCAATTTTATCAAAAGCCATAAGACGGTGTTTTATTTGGATGATATCAACCCGGCTTATCTCGAAGAAGTATATGAAGAGGATCCTGTTTTTAACTTCAATGCACAGGAACTGCTGGATCAGCTTCCGGATGCGTACCGGATGGTTTTCAACCTCTATGTCTTTGAAGACTATTCGCACCAGGAAATTGCTGATGCCTTACAGATCTCTATAGCAGTGAGCAAGACACAGCTGTTCCGGGCCAAA
Source organism: uncultured Chryseobacterium sp. (assembly GCA_913774355.1). Lineage (GTDB taxonomy): Bacteria > Bacteroidota > Bacteroidia > Flavobacteriales > Weeksellaceae > Chryseobacterium. The sequence goes on from CAJYGB010000035.1 coordinate 42,306, forward strand.
GAAAAAATGAGAAAAATTTATTTTCAACAACAAAAAACACTGCAAAATGAACACTATTAAAAACAATATAGAACAACAGATCAAAAAACAGATCGAAGAAAGGGAAATCGCCCCTACAAGAGATCTCTGGTCTGAAATTGAAAGCCAGTCTGCAATAAAAAAATCAAAACCCGCCATCAGTTGGTTATTGGCTGCTGCCTGCCTCATTTTAACCGCAAGTTTAGGAATCGTGCTCTTTTTTAATACAGGAAGCAATCCTGCTGAAACTTCTGAAAACAGAATTCGTACTGCTGCCAGGCCTTCCGTTAAAAGTACTATAGGAAATGCTGCTCAAAAAGGAAATGCCGAGGAGCTGGCTGCTGCACCTGTAGAAGAAAAAATTGCGGAAGGGAACAGATCGGCTGATAGAAAAAATGATCTGCAGGAGCGGACTTCACAGCATTTCACAGAACCGGAAGAGCTTTCGGCCTTAAGGCAGAATTCAACACAGATCATATCGGAGATTTCACCCATCAAAGCGGAAAAGGCTATTGCGCAGACAGATTCTGCTAAAATCCAGGTGAAAAAGAAACGGTATGTAGATCCTTCCACTCTGCTTTTTTCTGTTGAACACAAAGATGTTATCGAAAAGACCAAAGGAAAAAGCAATGTTGCTACAATTGATCTAAACAGAAATTAACCCTTACTTTTTAACAATTAAAAACGGATCATATGATTAAGAAATTTATCATGATAGGCTTTGTATGCCTTTTATCAACAACGGGTTTTGCCCAGAAGAAGCCGGTTTTCAATCTTCAGCCGAAAGAAGATACCGAAGTAAGCCCGATCGTAAAGGAGAAAGTGGATGAATATGCAAAGGAGATCGATGCCATCATTCAGGAAGAAAAAAAATTGATGGAAGCGGAATTGCTTGAGCTCCAGTCGAAAAATCTGGACAAAGCGGAGTTCGATAAACAGAAGTCGCTCATTGCAGATGCTTACTCTCAGAAAATAGACCAGCGGATTGAGGCACTTGGATTCGATATGGATTCTGTGATCCAGAAGCAGGTGCGCTATTCTTTATTGAATTCCGACATAGCTTCCAATGAAGAAGTAAAACAAAGGCTTTTGAAAAAGTTCAGGCCTACCAAAGATCTTTCTCCCTATGTTTCTTACGGAATTATGAGCCTTACGAATGATAAGCCGGACAATGCACTGGATACGAATTTACGCTACGCAGGAAATTTTGAATTTGGTCTGAAATTCAATTATCAGTTTGGCAGAACCAGCCGTCTGGGTCTGATTTCAGGAATCGGGTTTTCCTGGAGAACGCTAAGCATCGACAATAATATGTTTGTGGCAAAAGATGCGGGTTCCAACGTATATCTTGCTAACTACGACAAAGGATTAAGCAAAAGTAAGCTGAGAACCGGATATATTATCGTTCCGCTGGGATTACAGTATAATTTTTCAAAGCTGAAAAATGCCGGCATGGATGTGCAGTACCTGGATTATTCAGAAGGATTCAGAATCGGAGCCAATATCTATGGGGGAATTAAAATGTCGACCAACAACATCATCAAAGGCGAGGGGATCAGCAACCGCGACCGAAGTGAGTACCAGGTTAGCCCTTTCATCTACGGAGGACAGTTTACGGTTTCCTATAACGACTTCAGCATCTTCGTGAAAAAAGATTTCGGAAATTTCTTTAGAAACGGAAATTTCCAGAATGATAAAGCATTAATCTTCGGAGTAGCATTGTGGTGGTAAAAAAACACCCATGATTTATTCATATTTAAATGATAAACGCCGGAGAATTTCATTTCCGGCGTTTTTTATATTGATATGAGCTTTTATTACGTTACAAAATTTAATGAGGATATCCTGAATTTTAAAGTTCCAAAGCATGAAGCATTCAGTTTCTTTTATCAGGCATGAATATCTTTTGTCCCTTTTGTGGTTAAATTTTAAATGGACTCAGGTCGATTATGTAACCTTATTTATTATTTCAGACTTCCCACCATATCCTCAGGCTTCACCCACTCATCAAACTGTTCGGCAGTTAAAAGACCGAGGTTCACGGCTTCCTCTTTCAAAGTCGTTCCGTTCTTGTGGGCGGTCTTTGCAATTTTCGCGGCATTTTCATAACCAATATGGGTATTCAGTGCAGTCACCAGCATTAATGATTTGTCCACCAGCTCTTTAATCCTTTCATGGTTTGGTTCGATACCGGCTGTACAGTGGTCGTTGAATGAAATACAGGCATCGGCAATAAGCTGGGCCGATTGCAGGAAGTTGTAAGCCATCACCGGCTTGAAAACATTCAGCTCATAATTTCCCTGCGTTCCGGCAAATGAAATCGTGGTGTCGTTTCCTAAAACCTGCGCGCAAACCATGGTCATGGCTTCATTCTGGGTAGGATTTACTTTCCCCGGCATAATGGACGATCCCGGCTCATTTTCCGGAATGTGGATTTCCCCGATTCCCGAACGTGGCCCTGAAGCCAGCAGACGGATATCCTGGGCAATTTTAAATAAGGAAACAGCCAGTTGCTTTAAGGCACCGTGGGATTCAACGATCGCGTCGTGGGCGGCCAGTGCCTCGAATTTATTTTCTGCCGTTACAAAAGGAAGTCCGGTAAATTTGGAAATATATTCAGCTACCTTTACATCATAACCTTTCGGCGTATTTAAACCGGTTCCTACTGCCGTTCCGCCCAAAGCCAGTTCGGAAAGATGAGGTAAAGTATTTTTTAGTGCTTTGATTCCGTAATTCAGCTGGGCTACATATCCGGAGAATTCCTGCCCTAAAGTCAATGGAGTTGCATCCATCAGGTGGGTTCTTCCGATTTTAACGATGTCTTTGAAAGCTTCTGATTTTTCAGCTAAAGTATCCCGTAATTTTTCAACCGCAGGAATCGTCACTTCCACCACTTTTTTATAAGAGGCGATGTGCATCGCGGTAGGATAGGTATCGTTGGAAGACTGGGATTTGTTGACATCGTCGTTCGGATGTACTTCCGCCTTCTCTCCCAGCGTACCACCGTTGTTTACATGCGATCTGTTGGAGATCACCTCATTCACGTTCATATTCGACTGCGTTCCGGAGCCGGTCTGCCAGATTACGAGAGGGAACTGATCATCCAGTTTTCCTTCCAGGATCTCATCACAGACGTTGGCAATCATGTCTCTTTTTTCAGCAGGCAGGACACCCAGATCCGTGTTGGTAAAAGCGGCGGCCTTTTTTAAATAAGCAAAAGCTTCGATGATTTCATGCGGCATGGAGCCTTCCGGTCCGATCTTGAAATTGTTTCTGGAACGTTCGGTCTGGGCTCCCCAGAATTTGTCGGCAGGAACCTGTACTTCACCCATGGTGTCTTTTTCTATTCTGTAATTCATTGTGATGGATAGATTTAATTTAACCACAAAAGACACAAAAGATTCCAGTTTGAATTTTTATGATTGATAATAATAAATCTTTAAAGTTCACAAAAATTAAAATTAGAGATTTTAAAACCTTATGTGCTCTTCCGGATACTATTTCATTAAACTTAAAGAAGAAAAAAACTTTTGTGACTTTTGTGGTTTAAAAAGTTTTCCTAAAGTTAATCATTGCCTCAAACATTCGCAATTTATAATCATTATAAATATCAATCTAAGTCACTGATTTTGCTCATGCTTTTTTCACGATGTTTTATTTTTGCAGCCAAAGAAAAGTAAATGGAATTTAGATATCAGGATCCGTATCCGATTCAGAAAGATGATACGATGTATAAAAAGCTTACCTCAGACTATGTAAAAGTGGAGCAACTGGGAGACCGCGAAATTTTAACCATTGATCCGAAAGGATTGGAATTGTTGGCGGAAGAAGCCATGGCGGACGTTTCTTTTATGCTTCGCTCTTCACACCTTGAAAGTCTGAGAAGAATCATCGATGATCCTGAAGCGACGGACAACGACCGTTTTGTGGCGTATAATTTATTACAAAACGCGGCAGTAGCGGCAGAAGGTGCTTTACCATCCTGCCAGGATACCGGAACAGCGATCGTAATGGGGAAAAAAGGGGAGAATGTGTACACCGGAGTAGATGACGGTGAATATTTAAGCAAAGGAATCTACAACACTTATCAGAAAAGAAACTTACGCTATTCCCAGGTCGTACCATTGACGATGTTCGATGAAAAGAATTCCGGTTCCAACCTTCCGGCGCAGATCGATATCTATGCTAAAAAAGGCGATTATTATGAATTTTTATTCTTAACCAAAGGAGGCGGTTCTGCCAACAAGACGTTCCTTTACCAGAAAACAAAATCGTTGCTGAACGAAAAATCCCTGGAAGAATTCATCAAAGAAAAAATTTCGGATTTGGGAACTGCGGCCTGTCCGCCTTATCACCTGGCTCTGGTGATCGGAGGGACTTCCGCTGAAGCGAACCTGGCTGCCGTAAAAAAAGCATCCGCGAAATATTACGATAATCTTCCGACAGAAGGAAACGATGCCGGACAGGCTTTCAGAGACCTGGAATGGGAAGCGAAAGTACAGAAGATCTGCCAGGAAAGTGCCATCGGAGCGCAGTTCGGAGGGAAATACCTTACGCATGATGTACGGGTGATCCGGCTTCCGCGCCACGCCGCATCCTGTCCGGTGGGAATGGGGGTTTCCTGTTCGGCAGACCGAAATATCAAAGGAAAAATTACCAGAGACGGAATTTTCCTGGAGCAGTTGGAAGTAGATCCGAAAAGATTTTTACCGGCAACGCCGCCTCATCTTGAAGAAGCGGTGGAAATCGATCTGAACAGACCGATGCCGGAAATTTTAGCCGAACTTTCAAAATACCCGATCAAAACAAGATTAAAATTAAACGGCACACTAATCGTTGCACGAGATATTGCCCACGCGAAGATCAAGGAGATCCTCGACAGCGGCCAGCCGATGCCGGAATATTTCAAAAACCACCCGATCTATTACGCGGGGCCCGCAAAGACACCGGAAGGAATGGCTTCAGGAAGTTTCGGACCGACAACTGCGGGAAGAATGGATGTGTATGTGGATGAATTCCAGAGCCACGGCGGAAGCATGATCATGCTGGCCAAAGGAAACAGAAGCAAGGACGTTACAAACGCCTGTGGTAAATATGGAGGGTTCTATCTAGGATCCATCGGAGGACCTGCTGCGATCTTAGCGAAAGACAATATTCTTTCTGTTGAGGTCGTAGATTTCCCAGAATTAGGCATGGAAGCGGTACGGAAGATCGAAGTGAAAGATTTCCCGGCGTTCATTATTACCGATGATAAAGGGAATGATTTCTTTGCGGATCTGGCGCACTAAAGAACAATTTATAAAATAAATACTACTTTGTATTGCATGGTACTTTTTTAAAAGCTACTTTTGCAATACAAAGTAATATCATGAAAAAAACATTTCTCGCTTTACTGTTAAGCATTGCTCTTATTAATTTATCATTTGCTCAGCTTACTCAAAAGATTGACAGCATCATACAAACAGGATTTAAGGATCCGAATGCTCCTGGCGGAGCCTTTCTGGTTTCAAGAAAAGGTAACCTTATTTACGAAAAAGCTTTTGGAAAAGCCAATCTTGAATTGAATGTCGACATGACTACCGATAATGTTTTTCAAATCGGTTCCATGACCAAGCAGTTTACGGCAGTTTCAATTCTTATTCTCGAGCAACAGGGAAAACTGAAGGTAAATGATCCCGTTTCTAAATATATTCCTGATTATCCTTCGGGAAATACAATTACCATTCATCATCTTTTAACGCATACTTCGGGTATTAAGGATTTCACCAAAATGAAAGCCCTTTCGGAAATTGCCCAGAAAGAAATGTCTCCAAAAATGATGGTAGACTTTTTTAAAAATGAGCCGGTAGATTTTCAACCCGGGGAGAAGTTCGACTATAACAATTCCGGCTATGTATTGCTGGGATACCTGATCGAACTGGTTTCCGGTGAAAAATATGAAGATTTCGTTAAGAAAAACATCTTTGAAAAAGCAGGAATGAACCATTCTTTTTATGCGAGCGACCGGAAAATTATTAAAAACAGAGCATATGGCTATCATGAAAAAAGCGATGGCTTTGTCAATAAAACAGTTATTAGCTTCAGTGTTCCGTTTGCGTCCGGTTCGCTGATGTCTACCGTGGAAGATATGCTGAAGTGGCAGAAAGCCATCAATGGCAACCTTATCCTGGATGCGGCCCATACCCGAAAAGCATTTACCAAATATAAGCTCAACAGCGGTGAAGAATTTTCCTATGGCTACGGATGGCATCTGAAAGACATTAATGGGGTACCCGATAGGGAGCACGGAGGAAGTGTTTTCGGATTTAAATCCATGGCGGTCTATATCCCGGAAAAAGACATCTATGTTGTAGGATTCAGCAATTGCGACTGCCATTCCCCGACCCAGATCATAAAAGATATGGCAGGGCTTGTCGTGAAGAACACGCAATAACGGAACAGTATTCGCTCCTGATTAGTTTAAAATCAAAATAAATAATAAAATAGGAGATATATCTTTTGTGTAAAAAAATAAAAAGTCCTATTTTTGCCTAAAATCTTTAAGAAAAATGATAACGATTTTATCAGCATTTTGGCCGTTTTATCAGTTCCTTTGGACCGTATTTTTCATCATTATGTTCCTTGTAGGGTTCTGGTGTATTTTCATGTTCTTCGGATTTGTTATCCCGTTATGGTTAACGGAAGGTTTGAAAGAATACTTCGGAAAAGTGAAGCCGTTCAATCCTGAAGACATCAGAAGCAAAATGGTGTATGAGCAGGAAGGTGTAGAGGTGATTTACAACGAGCCTAAAGGACACGGTCCGTTTATCCACGATCACGGTCATGGGCACGATATCCACGAGAAAGGACATCATTAATTGATTGTCATTGTTTTCCCACATGAATTCCGGGAAAGCAATATCAAAGCAAAACAACATATATTGAAACCACTTATCTCTCGGTAAGTGGTTTTTTAGTTTAACGATTCTGCCTAAGCTTTTCCGGCGCAACGCCGAATTTCTTTTTAAAGGCGCGGGTGAAATTCTGGACATACTCATATCCGCATTCAATGGCGATCTCTTTGATCATCATTTTCTTATCAATGATCAGCTTTTTGGCTTTCAGCATTCTCAGTTCTGACATATAATCGCTTACCGTAAGATGGTACTGTGCTTTAAATTCTTTCCGGATCTTGTTCTGATTGATCCCGATCAGTTTCCCGATCTCCTCAACTTTTATATTTCTGTGGTAATTCTCATCGATAAATTTTTTAATCACGGAAGGAGTCCGGGGAACTTCTTCCAACGTATTTTTTTCATGAAACTGTTCAAAAATAAGGAGCAGCAACTTGATCATTTTAGCTTCGACAAACAATTTTTGCAGCACTCCTTTTTTGGAATAGCTAATAATTTCCTTTAAAATGAAGTTCATTTCCACTGTCATAGAAGGAGGCGTTTGCCTATGCAGGAAAATATAACGGTTCCGGATCATGCCTTCCAGAATCTCGGCATTTTCCTTATTGGATTCTGGATTGATGAGGTTTGAAATATAGTCGTAATTGATCTGGATCTGTAAGTATCTGAGCATTCCTTCATCTTCCGTCCATAATTCGGCAGTGCTTTCTTCACGGGAATAATGCAGGATATACTGGTTTTTTTTAAACAGGAATTCCGTTCCGCAGCCTTCGGCACTGAGGTGAATATTTTCGCTTAGAAAAAAAAGAAGGTTGAAGCTTGCTCTGCCTGCTGTCATATTGGATTTGGAAAACATACCTGTATACAACCTTTCCTTCAGAAAAATGTTGATGTTTTCAGAACTGAACAATAATTCCTGATTCTTCATACAATGGTTTTAAAAATGGTACAAATACGATAACAAAAAGTTTGTTAATGATAATCTGATCTTCAATAAGTCCAATACTTTTGCGCAAAATTAATTATAATTTAGAATAAATAAAAATAATATTTGCGATGAATAAGTTATTTACTTCTTTTTGCACAACAGGGCTGGCGGTTTTGGTATTAATACTATCAGGGTACGCAGATGCACAGTCCTGCAACAATACAGATCCGGGAAACACTTCCGGAAATACAGGGTGTGTGTCCTTCGTATATCGGGGACAGGGAGTGACTTACTCTACGGTAAGAAGCGCGGACGGAAAGATCTGGCTCCGGCAAAACCTGGGAAGTAGCGCGGTAGCTTCGTCATTAACCGATACCGGAGCCTACGGAGACCTGTTCCAGTGGGGAAGATGGGATGATGGCCATCAGCTGAGGAATTCCGCCCTGCAGGCGAACGCTCCTACACCGAATAATCCTTCCGGATTCAGCGGTAACAGTACAGGTTTTTATTCGGCAGGTTATAATTCATCGGCCAACTGGTGGTCGGAAGGTGCCCCGGATAATCAGTGGACGGCATCAAGCCCTTCTTCTGTCACTGCGGTAAACGGAGCAGATCCATGCAAAGCCATCGGAGCCGGATGGAGGCTTCCTACAGTAAATGAAATAGAGACTGTTCTTACAGCGGAAAATATTTCGGACACAAGTTCCGCGCTTGCCAGCAACCTGAAGCTGGTGCCTGCAGGTATAAAAGACTACAACGGAATCTTTTCACCGGGAACCAGGCTTTATCTATGGTCTTCTTCATCATCGCCTTATGCCGGTTCCGGCCAGCATCTGTATATCAGCCAGTATTCTGCACTTACCAATAGTGGAGGAAGAGATGGGGGAATGTCCGTAAGATGCATTAAAAATACTTCAGTCATATTGGGAACTTCTGACTTTGGAAAGTCTTATACAGGCGTCTATCCTAATCCGACCAACGGTATTTTAAACATCAAAACAGATACTCCTGCTGAAAATGTGATGATGTTCAACGCGGCAGGACAAAAATTAAATATTGAATTTTCTGAAAATAGAATTGATCTACAACAGTTTCCGAAAGGACTCTATTTTCTGGAAATTCATTTGAAAGACGGAAAAACACTTTCCCGAAAAATTCTGAAAAAGTAATGCCCAATGTGTGATAATCATTAAATGTTCGGAAATGATGATCTCTTTGGGTAAAAATAATTTCATAAAAGATTAAATAGAACTTAGAAATAAAAAGAATTGCTTATGTTCAAAAATTTATATAATGCAGTACAAACAATCGGGATAAGTTTAGGATTGCTTACTATAGCTGCAAATTATTCCTACGCACAGCAATGGGAGAATGTTGGGGGAGTACCAACGGTTTCTACGGGTGGAACAAGCTTTAACAATCTGGCGATAAGCCCGTCAGGAAAATATTTTCTTTCTTATTATGATGTGGCCGCGGCTAAAGGTTCGGTGCAAAGGTTTGATGGAAGCTTATGGTCATACGTCGGCGGAAGTCTGGGCATTACCAACACTTATGCAACCTACAACTCCTTGTCGCTGGCTCCCAACGGAAATATCTACTACACCAACCAGGGAACAGGTCTGGAAGTCCGGGAATTCAACGGAACGAGTTGGTTGCAACTGCCAAGTCCCACTACTTCTATGGTAAATTATCAGGCATCGGCTGTTTCTTCTGCCAATGTTCTTTTTACCTATTCCACCCACAATTCGGGAACGGTGCAGCGCTTTGTGAACGGAGCCTGGGAGCAGGTCGGAAATACCGGGTTTTCCGGCGGAGCATCTTTTGCGGAAATGGTGATTGGCACTAATAATAAAGTCTACACCTGCAATGTCTCCGGAGGTGTAAAAGTATACGAAAATATAACAACAGCCACTTCTTCAGACAGCTGGACTTTAGTGGGAGGAAGTATTGTGGATGCCGCATCTTCCAGCGAACAGTACAATTCAGATATAGCGATCGATGCGAATAATAATCTGTATGTGGCTTATGTTTCCAATTCCGCCAACGGACAGAAGTTAAATGTAAAAAAATTCAACGGAACAGCCTGGTCACAGTTGGGAAATGCTAACTTTTCCAGTGGCAGGGTACAGCATTTGGCTATTGCCGTTACCAATACGGGAGATCCGTATGTCGTGGCCAGCCGATGGGAGAATGATGATTTTTCGAGAAATACAGTCTATAAACTGGACGCTGCCACCCAAACCTGGGGAGCATTCGGCGGAAACTTCATTTCCGACGGACAGGCGGTTTACAATGATCTAGCCTATGACAAAGCAAATAATTATCTCGTTCTGGCGTATTCGCAAAACGGAACAAAAGTAAAAAAGATTTCGCTTACTCCGGCTTGTAATAACATGGATCCGGGGAACAATCCGGGAGATGTGGGCTGTGTAACATTCAATTACAGAGGGCAGCAGGTTAGTTATACAACGGTGAGAGCGGCAGATGGAAAAATCTGGCTTCAGCAGAATCTGGGAAGTGCCCGGGTGGCAGCCTCTTTCGATGATGCTGGTTCTTACGGCGATCTTTTTCAGTGGGGAAGATGGGACGATGGCCATCAGCTGAGAAATTCGGCAGCGGCAGCGACTCCTTCTGTAAATTCACCGGACGGATTAGCCGGAACCAATGCTTTTGTGATTGGTTCAGGGGCTGCTTCCTGGTGGTCAACAAATGCCACCAGTGACCAATGGAATGTTGATTCTCCATCTTCGGTAAATGCAGCAACCGGAGCAGATCCCTGCAAGGCAATAAGTCTGGGCTGGAGACTTCCGACTTCGGCGGAATGGGGAACCCTGGTAAGTGCAGAAGGAATCAATAATCCGGCAACCGCTTATGCAAGCCGATTAAAACTGCCGGCCGGAGGATACAGGAGCAATACGACCGGAGCTTTTACCTTTGTCGGGCAGCGTGGGTATTTCTGGAGTTCCGACACAGCGAATTCCGGAGGCAAATTTTTATATGTCGGATCATCAATCGTAACGCCGGCTTCCGGAGGTCCGAGAGGTCAGGGAGAATCGGTAAGATGTATGAAAGATTTTTCTGCACTGGCTACATCTGACATTGGCCTTGCTGTAAAACCCATCCAGGTATATCCGAACCCGACCAATGGAATTTTAAATATTAAATCAGATTCATCAATTGAGGCCGTACACATTACAAATGCAGTAGGGCAGAAAGTAGAGGCTCAGTTTTCAGGAAACCAGATCAATATGCAGGGAATGCCTAAAGGAATGTATATGATAGAAATAAAATTAAAAGGTCAGCAGCAGGCCATTTCCAAAAAAGTAATTAAGAATTAAATTTTCGTCCATATTTAGTTGATTGACAGAAGACTTTGTAAAAGAAGTCTTCTGTTTTGTTTTAAACCGGTTTTAAATTTAGATATGGTACGATATTCAGGACCGGATTGCTTTTTAATGATAACGATAGAGTGAGTTTTTTTCTATAGTATTGACGGCCAATAGATACTATTTCAATAGATTAAATAATTTTTTTGATACAGAACGAAAAGGTGATGAAAAATAAATTATCTTTATTAAACTGTACTAAAAAATTGAAAACTATATGAAAAAGTTTTATTCAGGTCTATTATTGCTGATCGTGGCGCTTTCGTTTGGCCAGATCAGTTATACCATTACACCGAATCCGTTCAATGAAACGAACGCGATTACCTTAACCGTCCCGGGAAACCAGATTGATGAAACGGCTTGGGGTGTTTCGAACAACGCCATTTACATATGGTCCTGGTCGCTGGATACCAACTACCAGAACAGCCAGGACTGTCCTACCAACGGAAGCTGGAACAATTCCAACGAGGCCAACAGGCTCAGCTATAATGCAGCTACCGATACCTATTCCCTGTCTTTTACCCCCACCACTTTTTACGGGAGAACGGGCATCGGGAGGTTTGGCTTTTTATTAAAAGATAAAACGGGAGCTCACCAGACCTCACCGGATATCTACGTTAATGTCGGAATCTTAAACCTGACCATGACCAATCCTGCGGCAAACAGCTTAACATCCGTTCCGGTAGGGAATTCGATCAACATTACGGCGACAACAAATGTAAACGCTACCTTCCAGCTTAAAGCCAACGGAACGGTGGTGAATTCTACATCAACACCTTCCACTTCCTATTCCTACAGTTACACCGTAACCCAGGATGCGAATATGGAACTGATTGCAACCGATGCCAATTCAACGGTAAAAAATGCAACATTCACGTTGCAGGTTCCGAGAAATGTGGTTTCACAGGCTATTCCGAGCTGGATCAGGCAGGGGATCAATTACAACCCTACCGATAATACAAAGGTTGGGCTTGCTTTGTATGCTCCATTTAAAAATTTCGTTCATGTGATCGGAAGTTTCAACAACTGGACGGTAAATGATGCTTATCTGATGAAGAGAGACACAACCAATCCGGATTTATACTGGATTGAGCTGAGCGGTCTTATCCCACAGCAGCTGTACACTTTCCAGTACAGGACCAATGATCTCAGAAAAGTGGCAGATCCTTATTCTCCGCAGATTTTATCTTCTTATGACGATCAGTATATTTCCGCTTCCACGTATCCGAACCTGCCGGCATTTCCTGCCGGGCAGGGCTTTGAAGTTTCGATGTTTAAAACCGGGCAGGCGTCGTATAACTGGCAGGTGACCAATTTCCAGCGTCCTTCCAAAGATAATCTGGTGGTTTATGAATTGTTATTGAGGGATTTTACGCAGGAAAAAAACTGGCAGTCACTGATTAATAAAATTACGTATTTAAAAGGATTAAACATCAACGCGATCGAGCTGATGCCGATCATGGAATTTGAAGGAAACCTGTCATGGGGGTACAATACGTCTTTTCATTATGCTTTAGATAAGGCTTATGGAACTCCTGAAAAATTCAAGGAATTTGTAGACCTGTGCCACCAAAACGGGATCGCCGTTATCCTTGATGTTGCTTTCAACCATGCTACAGGGCGTTCTCCATTGGCAAGACTTTGGAATATCGATCCGGATGGAGACGGTTACGGCGATATTGCAGCCAACAATCCTTACTTCAATCAGGTGCCTAAACATTCCTATAATGTCTTTAACGATTTCAACCATGCCAGTGCTTCAACGAAATATTACGTTGAAAGATGTCTTCAGCAATGGCTGACGGAATACCGTATTGACGGTTTTCGTTGGGATTTAACGAAAGGCTTTACCCAAAGCTGTTCCGAAAACGATGAAACCTGTACCAATGCCTATCAGCAGGACAGAGTGGATATCCTAAAATATTATGCCGACAGACAGTGGGCGCTTGATCCTAATTCCTACATGATCTTTGAACATTTGGGAACGGATGCGGAAGAGCAGCAATGGGCAAATTATAGAGTTGCGGAAGGAAAAGGGGTCATGCTGTGGAATAACCAGAACGGTTCTTATAACCAAAATACCATGGGTTACAAAGAAAACAGCAATTATGACAGGATGAACCATGCGCTTCACGGTTTTACCAACATGTCTGCAGTAGGATACGGAGAAAGCCACGACGAAGAAAGGCTGATGTTCAAAAACCTGGCCTACGGTGCGGTGAACGGAAGCTACGATGTGAAAAACCTGAATACGGCGCTTAACAGAATGAAGACTTTCGGGGCGACATTCTTTACGATTCCCGGTCCGAAAATGATCTGGCAGTTCGGGGAGCTTGGGTATGAATTCAGCATCAACAGATGTCAGGACGGTACGATTAACAACGGGTGCAGAACGGATCAGAAGCCGATCGCATTTGCTTTGAACTATGATACGAATACCAGCAGAAAAGCGGTGTATGATACCTGGGCAAAAATTATCAACTTCAGGAACTTATATCCGGTTTTCAGATCGAAAACATACTCCATAGAATCAAACAATTTAGCTAATGACCCGAATGGACTGATTACCCGGATTTATGTATATGATAACCTGTTAACATCAGGGATGAAGAATGTAGTGGTGCTGGCAAATTATACAACAGCTGCCCAGAATGTGATACCGTATTTTCCTTACACCGGACAATGGCAGAACCTGATGGATAATTCTATTATCAATGTAACATCCACCACGGCTCCGATAACCCTTCAGCCGGGAGAGTTCAGAATTCTGGGCAATTATACCACTAGTTTATCCACAGCTGATGTAAATGCTGCAAATAAGCTTTCGCTTCAAATTGCGGATAACCCGGTGAAAAACGGTTTGGCTAAATTAATTTATCACAAAGCGAAGAATGGGGAGATCTTCATCTATGATTTAAGCGGCAGAAGAATGGATTCATTTAAGCTAAGCGGTGAAAACGGAACTTATGAATTGAAAGTAAATTATCCTGCAGGAACATATCTTATTCATTTAAAATCAGATACAGGAATTGCGATTCAGAAAATGATTGTTAAATAACCTGTGGATAAATCTGAAATTAATCCAAAAGGAGGTCATGAGAATGATCTCCTTTTTATTTATCCATAGTTTATCCACCGTAAAGCCGGGATTATCCTTACAATATTAACGGCTTTTCCATACGTTTTCCACATCTTTTTCCGCAACGAAATTAAGGTTTGTCCAGACCTTCTCAACATCTTATTCATACGTTATCCATATTTTATTCACAGCGGTTCAAATTTTTATTCAGATTATTTGCGTGGTTACTCATATCCAATTCACAGTTTCCCAAGAGGCAATTAACAGGTTATCCACAACTTATTCACAACTGGAAATAAATAGTAGTGACCTGATGTTTATCCGGTCAAAATAAATTTTATATTAGTGGCAAAATAACTTTAGAAAAGTTAAATCAGATAGACGCAATGCGTAAATCTGAATGTTAGCAGCAATGAAAAAATCTACGCAAATTGAGCATCATACAAAAAAACAAAGTTTTAGTATTCCATTTTATCTTGTTTATATTATCGGGTACATTTATCTGGACAATAAATGTTTTAGGGCAGATCAGTTTTCATGAAAATGCTTTTTTTCCATTTTTTATTCGTTCAATGATATTAGCAGGCCTTGTGATCTTATCTTATTATTTAAACGATAAGTTTAGTAAAAAGAATGCCCTGAACGGAAGTATATTAAAATGTAAACCGGGATCCGTAGGCCAGTGTTTCGGGGGAAGTATTCTGGGGTTTTTATTGATAGCGGGCATGTGGGCAATCCTCTATCTCATTTATCCTTTCGACATTATAAGAAATCCCGTTTCGAAAATTGTTCCGGTAATGGATATTGTTTCCTATAGTTTGGGTAATACCCTCGAAGAGTTATTGTTCAGAGGCTTTTTGCTGCTTGCCTCGGTAAGACTCTTTGAAAAGACAGGCGCGGTTCTTTTTGTTTCGATTCTTTTCGGGCTTTTTCATTTACCCGGATTCGGACTAACGAAAGAAGGATTAAGTATGGCTGTGACAACGTTTACCATGTCGTTGCTTTATTTCCGTGATTTACTACACGGGATCCATCTGGCCGGCCGTTACATTACATATCACGCTGAATCTCATTTTGCATACGTTGGGCTTCGACGGAGCAGGGCAGGGAATATTCCGGATTGAACTTGCTGCATCCGATGTCAATGGGCTTTTTTTCACTCTGATCTATGAAATTGTTATCATTACCTTGGCGATATGGATATTCAGCAGAGGAAGAAAGGAGATATAAAATGCTGTCCACTATGGAATGGCAGGATAAGGATCCCAAGTCATTGTATCTTCATATAGCCGGAGCTATTGTCTTTCAGCCGGATGTAAGAAAGATTTTTATTACGGTCTCAAAATCAATCCGGCAGATTGCAGATCAAAGCGCAGGAAGGCTTATGTATAATTACTATTGAAAAAATGATCCCGGATTAAAAATAGAAATATAAGCCGGAAATCGGTCGGGTTGTACTTTGCTTCACTACAATTTATTAGTTTTACATTATGTTCAGCTTCTTTAAAGATTATTTAAAACAATGTACGGAAATTTCCGAAGAGGAGATTCGGGTTATTTACAGCAAAGGGAAAGAGCGGAACCTCCGCAAATCGCAATCGCTTCTGCACGATGGAGAGGTATGGAATTATAATTGTTTTATTATCAGTGGATGTTTCAGATTGTACCGTTTTGGGGAGGACGGCACGGATCATACTATGCGCTTCGGTATTGAGAGCTGGTGGATGACAGACCAGGAAAGCTATAACAACAGGGCACCGTCTGAATATAATATTGAAGCGCTTTCCAAAAGCACCGTCATCCTGTGGACAAAAGAAGACTGGCAGTATCTGCTGTCAGCCATTCCGGCACTGAAATTATTCGAAACGGGACTGCAGGCAAGGGCCTATGAAGCCAGCCAGCGTAGGATTTATTCATTGATCAGCGGTTCAGCCGAAGAAAAATATATAGAATTTCAAAAGACGTATCCTCATATCTTTAATAAGGTTCCTTTATATATGGTTGCATCCTACCTTGGCATGTCGCGTGAAACCTTAAGCAGAATCAGGAAAGAGGGCAGCATAAAAAATAAGACCTGATCATTCTATCAGGCCTTAATTTCAATTAATAAAATTGCTTAAATCGGAGGATGAAGATCCGAAAAAGAGCCTGCACTTTCAAGCAAGGATGCTACATGCAGGATCATTGGCTCCGCATGCCAGCTTCCAATAATTTGTACATTGATAGGTAAGCCCTCTCGGCTGGTTCCAAATCGCATCGATACTCCGGGAAGTCCGGTAACATTTAAAGGAACAGTCGCTCCCTGGAGGTAAGTGGCGTCAACATTTTTCCCATCTATTACAAAATGTTCTTCCCCGTGCGGATAAGCCGGAATAGGCAGAACATGAGTCAACAGTACATCGTATTGGAAAAAATATTCTGCGAAACCGTCTCTTATGCGCTCAGCTGCCTGCTCCGCATGGATATAATCTTTTATGGAAGTTTCCGGTAAAGAAAGCATCGTTTTTGCCATTTTGTAGATCTCATCTTCACTTCTTCCTTCAGTGGTCTGTCTGAATGCTTCTTTCATTTCCATGACATGGATTCGATTAAAAACTTCTAAGACAAAATCCTTTTCAAGAGCCGGAATTTCTACCTGCTCTACTATATGCCCCAGTTCTTTCAATGCAACTGCCGCAGATTTTACGGTATTGGCAACCTCAGGATCGACAGGCCCGAAGCCGGGTCCCACCATCCATCCTATCCGGAGTGGCCGATCGGGGATGTTTCTCTGAAGATGGTTTGACGGCGCCTCAAAGGATGCAAATCCGTCCTTGCCGTCAGGCCCTGATAATACAGAAAATGCCAGTGAAAGATCGCGGATGCTTCTGGCCATCGGTCCCACATGCCAGAACCGGCGCGGAACGCGGGGCCATATTCCCGTCATCGGAATGCTTCCGTGAGTGGCTTTCAAAGAAACGATCCCGGTTTGTGCAGCAGGTCCACGGACCGATATGGCAAGGTCGGTGCCCAGCCCGATCGGTGACAGGCCTGCTGCAATAGCTGCCGATTCGCCCCCGCTTGATCCGCCGGGAGTAAGGCTTAAATCCCATGGGTTATTGGTGCGGCAGCTCAGTAAATTATCACTTTCAATCCAATACGAAAATTCGGGGAGATTGGTTTTGCCCAGTAATATTCCTCCGGCATTTTTCATTCTTGCAACACTTGTTGCATCCCTGTCCGGAATACGTCCTTTAAAAATAGGCGATCCTCTCTGCGTCAGAACATTTAAGGTGTCGATAGAATCTTTTACGGTAAACGGGACTCCGTGAAAGGGACCAAGCTTTTCACCGCTCAGAACCATCTTTTCAGCCAGTTCCGCTTCCCTGACCGCATGGTCTGAAAGTGTTACCATCGAATTTATGGATGGAGTTAATGAATTAATTCTTTCATGAAGGGTTTTCAAAACCTCCACAGGGGATATTTCCCGGTTACGTATTAATTCGGCCAGACTGCTTGCATCTTGATAATAAATGGGTTGTGTGTTCATAATTCTTTTTTTAACTAAGGTTGGTTGTAAAATGATTTCATTAAATTTTACTACATCACAAAAATATTATCGGACCACCTGCCGGCGAAAGGTCTTTTGACACTATTTGAGCGTGACAATTGTCACAATAAGAATGAAATAAATTAATTAATACAAGTTCTGAAAGCCTGTCCGGAAGGTACCGGGATATATTCTTCTGTTTGTAAAGCCGAATCTCTTATTTCAAGACAAAAGAACAAGGTCTCCACTTTATGTACAATCGCAAACTATACTTTTACAATGAATTAATAATCCGTATCTTTGCACCCACAAAATTTTCATAATGGCTAAATCATTAATTCCAAAATTAGAAGCTATAAAACAGAGATATAATGAGGTGGCCGACCTTATTATACAGCCTGATGTGATTTCAGACCAAAAAAGATATTCTTCTTTGAACAAAGAATATAGCGATTTGGGAAAAATTGTAAGAGTTTACGATCAATATAAAGGGGCTTTGGACACGATTGAAGAATCTGATGAAATCATTGCTGACGGATCAGATAAAGATTTTGTAGAGCTGGCAAAAATCGAGAAGAACGAAGCCCTGGAAAAAATTCCGGGACTGGAGGACGAATTAAAAGTATTGCTGATTCCGAAAGATCCTGCAGACGATAAAAACGTTATTGTAGAACTTCGTGCCGGGACCGGTGGGGATGAAGCGGCGATTTTCGTAGAGGATATTTACCGGATGTATTCCATGTACTTTAAAACAAAAGGATGGAGACATGAAGTAACAGACTCCAATGAAGCGGCCAAAGGCTACAAAGAACTCATTATGAAGGTGGAAGGAGAAGGCGTGTACGGAATCATGAAATTTGAATCCGGCGTTCACCGTGTACAGCGTGTTCCGGAAACCGAATCCCAGGGAAGGGTTCATACTTCAGCCATTACGGTAGCAGTTCTTCCGGAAGCTGAAGAGGTGGATTTTGAACTGAATCCGGCGGATATCGAAATGCAGACTTCCAGATCCGGAGGAGCGGGAGGTCAGAACGTAAACAAAGTTGAAACGAAAGTTCAGCTGACGCATAAGCCTTCAGGGTTGGTAGTGGTTTGTCAACAGGCGCGTTCTCAGCTGGCCAACCGTGAACTGGCGATGGAAATGCTGAGAACCAAACTCTACGATATCGAGCTTCAGAAAGTGCAGGGTGATATTGCCGCCCAGCGTAAATCGATGGTTTCTACGGGAGACCGTTCTGCAAAGATCAAAACGTACAACTATCCTCAGGGTAGGGTTACGGATCACCGGATCAACAAATCCATGTATAATCTGGATGCCTATATGAACGGTGATATTTCCGAAATGATTGATGCGGTAATCATGGCGGAAAACGCTGAAAAAATGAAAGGCGAAGAAGAAAATTTATAAAATCTTTATCATAAAATCTTTTTAAAGTCTCCGGATTCCGGAGACTTTTTTTATAATTATCACAATAAAAACCTCTTGTTAGGTACCACATACATAACATCGATCTATTACTATTATGCTGTCTTTCATTAGATTATTGAAGTAAGATTTTTGAATTCAGTAAAAATAATTCAGTAATTTTTAAATGATGTTAAAAGATTATTGAAAATAATAGGTACATTTATAAAATGCTTCCGGATTTATCAGGGAGCTGGGGAATAAATTATACGCTAATTTGAATAATACATTTATGAAAAATCTTACGGCTGCTTTTTTGGTAGCGATGCTTTGCTTTACGCAAAATTTACGGGCTCAAAACATTTTACCACCACAAAAAGTCTTTAACCTTTATTTTGATTCTTTTGTAAAATACAATGACGATTCTTTAAAAGAGCTCAACAGCTATCTGATTAATTTTTTAGGAAAAGAGAATACCCATAAAATGAGCCTAAATGAATCTTACGATCAAAAAGTTGACAGTTTTACCAATATCTTTCTATCGAACCTCCCAACCGAGGTTTCCGCAGTCTGTAAAAATGAAGCCCGTGAATATTTTAGAATATTGATCGGAAATTTTAAAAATGCTACTTACAATATTAAAGATATAAAAACACGATCTTCTGACCTTATTAAAAATCAGGAAATCTCGGAAGTAGATTATGAAGTGAACTTTAAGGTTCCGACCGTAGCTTCCCAGATCAATGTCGGGGATATAAAGAAAATCGGACCCGGGGAAATGAAAAAATACCTTATCGATATTACCAATAATCTGAAAAAGGCAGATAAGATTGTCTCTACCCGGCAGAAATTCAACCTGTACCAGGTAAAGTATGGCACCGATACTTATTACTGGAACGGTGGCCCTCAGGAAATGGCCTGGAAACTGAACGAGTTTTATTTTAAAAATATAAATTAATCATAAATGAATGCTGTCGGTTCCGGCAGCTTTTTTTATTTAAAACAGATTTCTTATTTTTGGTAAAAGAGCTTACTATGAAATTCAGCCCCATTTTATTAACAGCCGGCGTTTTGTTTTCGGCAACATTCCATGCACAAAAAATGAATTATCCAAAAGCAATAAAAGGGAACCAGACCGATACTTATTTCGGAACAGCGGTGGCAGACCCGTTCAGAGACCTGGAAAATGATTCTGAAGCCACCAAAAAATGGGTGGACGAAGAAGTGAAACACAGCCAGGATTACCTTGCAAAAATTCCTTTCAGAGAAGAAATCAGGAAACAGCTCACCGATATCTGGAACTACGAAAAAATTTCGGCGCCTTTCAAAGAAGGCGATTATACCTATTATTATAAAAACAACGGATTACAGGCACAATCTGTTTTGTACAGAACCAACAACAAAACGAAAGAAACAGAAGTATTTTTAGATCCGAATAAATTTTCTGAAAAAGGGACAACCTCACTTTCTCAAGTGTCCTTTAACAAAAAAGGAAATCTGGCTGCATATTCTATTTCAGAAGGAGGAAGCGACTGGAACAAAATCATTATCATAGACGCTTTATCTAAAAAGCAAATCGATGAAACGCTGGTAGATGTAAAGTTCAGCGGAATTTCGTGGCAGGGTGATGAAGGCTTCTATTATTCAAGCTACGACAAACCGAAAGATGGAACGGTGCTTTCCGGAATGACTGATAAGCACAAGGTATATTTTCATAAACTGGGAACGAAACAGTCGGTGGATAAATTGATCTTCGGTGGCGATAAGACCCCGAGAAGATACCTGGGTGCTGGTGTTTCCGAAGACCAGCGTTACCTTATCATTTCCGCAGCCAATGCCACTAACGGAAATGAGTTGTATATCAAAGACCTGAAAAACGGTGGCGATTTTATCCAGATCAATAAAGGATTCGATATCAATGCGAGTATTGTAGATACAGATGGCGACAACCTGTACATTTTTACGGATAAAGATGCACCGAATATGCGACTTGTAAAAACAACCATTAAGAACCCTTCAACTGAAACCTGGAAAGATGTGATCCCACAGACCGACAATGTGTTGGGGATTACCACCGGAGGCGGATATTTCTTTGCTACCTACATGGTCGATGCCATCGATCAGGTAAAGCAGTATGATAAAAACGGGAAACTGGTAAGGGAGATTTCGCTGCCCGGAAAAGGAAATGTCTCCGGATTCGGCGGAAAGGAAAAAGAAAAGGAACTTTATTTCTCATTCAGCAATTACATCACGCCGGGAACTACTTATAAATTCAATGCAGATACCGGGAAATCCGAAGTTTACCAGAAACCGAAAGTGAAATTCAACCCGGAAGACTATGTTTCCGAACAGGTTTTCTACACTTCAAAAGACGGAACCAAAATCCCGATGATGATCAATTACAAGAAAGGAACAAAACTCGACGGTAAAAACCCGACGATCCTGTATTCTTACGGCGGATTTAACATCAGCCTGCAGCCTGCTTTCTCTGTGGTAAATGCCATCTGGATGGAAAATGGCGGAATCTATGCTGTTCCCAACATCCGTGGCGGCGGGGAATATGGTAAAAAATGGCATGATGCAGGAACCAAACAGCAGAAGAAAAATGTCTTCAACGATTTTATCGCGGCGGGTGAATACCTGCAGGCGAAAGGCTATACATCAAAAGAATATATGGCCCTTTCCGGAAGATCAAACGGCGGACTGCTTGTAGGAGCCACCATGACCATGCGTCCGGATCTGGCAAGAGTCGCTTTCCCGGGAGTTGGGGTTCTGGATATGCTTAGGTACAACAAGTTTACCGCCGGTGCGGGCTGGTCGTACGATTATGGAACTGCAGAAGACAGCAGGGAAATGTTTGAATACTTAAAATCATACTCTCCGGTGCATAATGTGAAAGCGGGAACCTGTTATCCGTCTACCATGATCATCACAAGCGATCACGACGACCGGGTGGTTCCGGCACACTCTTTCAAATTCGGTGCGGAACTTCAGGAAAAACAGGCGTGCAGCCATCCGATCCTTCTGAGGATCGAAAAAAATGCAGGCCACGGAGCCGGAAGATCCACGGAACAGGTCATAGGAGAAAATGCCGATCTGCTTTCTTTTGCTTTGTATGAAATGGGGATCCGGAAGTTAGGAAATAATTAATAATGTTAAAAATGGCTGATAGGTTACGTGTCAGTCATTTTTTTTGTATTTTGCAATTCAAATTATATTTGTTTAGAATATTTAAAAATATTATTATGAAGAGAAAATTTTTACTGGTTTGTGCTATAAGTGCGGCTTCTGCAGCGTATGCGCAAAAATGGGAACCGTCTTCTCAAAAGAGTTCTGAAATTAGAAAAGGAGTTGAGGTAAAATATGCTTATAAAGTAGACTTGCCCTCTCTTCGAAATCTTTTGAAAGATGCTGTTGAAACAGGGGCCGGAGCAAAACCGGTTATTATTTCTTTACCTACGGCAGAAGGTAAAGTGGAAAAGTTTGCGGTATACAGCAATCCTGTTATGGAAAAATCCATGGCAGACAGATACGAACTTGGTTCTTACGTGGGAGTAGGAATAGATGATCCTTCAAAATACCTCAGATTCAGTACTGCGCCTACGGAAATTCAGTCGATGATTATTAAAGACGGGGTATTTCAGTTTATAGAGCCGATCAGCAATGATAAAAAGACGTATGGGGTGTTCTATAAGACAAAAAGAACCGAGAGCGATAATGGCTTTGAATGTACTACCGACGAGAAAAACAGCAAGGACATAAAAATGCTGGAAGATTACGGCAGGAAAAAACTTTCCCATGTCGGAATTACCAGCAGGCCCGCAACCACAAAATACAGGACCTACAGATTAGCTTTATCCACAACAGGAGAGTACACCAAAAAATTCGATCCTTCAGGAGGAACCACCAATACGGTTACCCAAATGAATGCTACGATGACGCGTGTGAACGGAGTTTTCGAAAAAGAGTTTGGAATTAAGCTTATTATTCAGGATTTACCAAATATCATTTACACAGATCCTGCTACGGATCCATACACCGGCAATTTAAATTTACAGTTACAGCAGACATTAACGTCTCAGGTGGGAAATGCCAATTATGATATGGGGCACGTGTTTAATGCTGCCGGAGGTAATGGTAATGCCGGATCTATCGGTTCGACATGTGTAAACCCGGCAACATCCAACTCGTTGGCTAAAGGTTCTGCTTTTACCCAAAATACAACGCCTACGGGAGATCTTTTTGATATCGATTATGTAGCTCATGAAATGGGTCATCAGCTGGGAGCCAATCATACATTCTCGCACGTTTCCGAAGGATCGGGAGTAAACGTGGAGCCGGGAGGAGGTACCACCATCATGGGATATGCCGGAATTACCGGAGATAATGTACAGGCCAATACGGATGCTTACTTTCATTATGTGTCCATCAACCAAATTTTAAACAGCCTGGACAGCAAAACCACCTGCGGAACATCCCAGACGATCACAAACAATACGGCTCCGGTGATTGCTCCGCTTACTTCGTATACCATTCCTAAAGGAACGGCGTATTATCTTGAGGCTTCTGCGGTGGATACGGATCCCATCAAATATTCCTGGGAACAGTATGACAGCGTAGACTCTTACAATTCCATTTCCGGAGACAGCGGTTGGGGATATAATGCACAGGGTTCTGTAGCAAGGTCTTTCTTCGGAACAACAAGCGGACGAAGATATTTCCCAAGCCTTCCTAGTGTTATGGCAGGAAACCTAACCGATAAAGTTAAATGGGAAACCGTTTCATATATTCCGAGAACCCTTAATTATGCCGTAACGGTAAGGGACGAAAATACGGTGAGACCATTGCTGGTTTCATCTGAAACAACACTGACCGTAGGAAATGACGGACCATTTAAATTTTCAGGGCTTACCACTTCTACCGTATTGTATAATAATGCTCCGAATACCATTACATGGGATGTTGCCAATACCAATGCAGCACCGTATAATGCCTCTGCGGTAAAAATAGAATATACAACGGATCTTTCAAACGGATCCACGTGGACGCAATTGGTGGCTTCTACACCTAATACGGGAAGCTATACTGTACAAATGCCTTCCGGCTTAACAGGAGCTGTTAAACTTAGAATTTCTGCTGTCGGAAACGTATTCTATGCGGTTTCTCCGCAAATAAGTGTAGGAACTGCGCCTACTTCTTCCACCGCTGCTCCTACAGGAGTATCGGCTTTAAGTTCCGAAATATTTAAGAACACGGCAAGATTATCTTGGAACGCCGTACCGGGAGCAACCTATTCTATAAATTACAGAAAGGCAGGGCAGACCAACTGGTCCAATACAACAAGTACCACCAGCTCCGTTTTATTATCAGGTCTTGAAGATGAATCCAATTACGAAGCACAGGTTGCAGCCGTCGTAAATACCGTAGTAGGAACCTACTCTTCTACGTATACTTTCAAAACAAAAGGTTTCAGGACAGGAGCAGATTACTGTCTGATGACAACCGGAGGAAATAGTTTTGCAAGTTTTGCTTATAACAGTGGCTTGGCGCAGTTCATATTAAGTAACGTTACCTACTCTGAATTGTATTACAACACCATCTTTAATACCTACAGGGATTTTACAGACGATGCAAGCAAGCTGATCAACCTTACGAAAGGAACTCAATATACTTTCTCTTATTTTAATGTTGGCAACCAGGCGGGTTATAATGACAATATGGAAGTATGGATCGATTATAACCGAAATGGAGTTTTTGAAACATCCGAAAAAGTAGGTTCCGTAAGTACAGTTCCTCCTGCAAATGGTCAATATACGGGATCATTTACATTTACAGTGCCTGCAACGGCATATTCGGGAGATAAAACATTGAGAATGAGAGTCGCCAATACCTTCTTCAATACGGCTACCGGACCTTGCGGCAGTCCTTCTGTTCCTGTAAGCGGTGGAGGTGTTATATCACAAGGATCTTTTAAAGATTTTTCCGTTAAAATTAATGCAGGTGCTCTTGCTGTAGATGAGATAAAAGGTACAAAATCTGAAATCTCCATCTATCCGAATCCGGCAGATACATTTATTGAAATAAAGAATCTTAAGGAAAAAGGGGATTACAAAATTTACACGGCAGACGGAAGATTAGTACAGAGCGGTGCCGTTGACGGTCAGAGAATAGACGTGTCAGCACTGATAAAAGGAGTGTATGTAATAACTGTAAAAACGAATACAGATTCATTCAGCACCAAACTTATTAAGAAATAACATTCTTAAAATAAAGTTCAACAGATCCGGATACTTGTATCCGGATTTTGTTTTTGAATACTTCATCGGATAAAATTGCAGATAACGTGGATTCGCTAGTATTTAATTTTTTTTAAATGATTTAAGGGGACAGCATCGTAACCAGGCTTTAAATATAGTTTTCTTTTAAAAGCATGCAAAAAAGATCATGCAATAGGTAAGACCGGTAGCAATATGCCGACAGACTAAACTTCCGGCAGCCGGCCTTTTTCTGCCAGCTTTTTGACCTGTATTTCATCTTGAGTTTACACTAAATAATGCAATGAATTTCTTCCTGAAAATTAACACAAATTTATTATCCCAAAAATGCTTAATTTTAGCCATCTAATAAATCCGAAAGTATGAGAAGGGAAGTTCAGCATAAAACTCTTCAGTTTAATATAACAGAAAAACACACGGAAATCTATCCGTTTGAAAAAGACGGATTGTCATTAAAATCCTCTTATAAAGCAGAAGATGTTAAAAACCCGGAACTCACACAGACTTCTCCGGGAATCGAACCTTACCTGCGCGGTCCTTACTCCACGATGTATGTTCAGAAGCCGTGGACCATCCGCCAGTATGCGGGTTTTTCAACGGCCGAAGAATCCAATGCTTTTTACAGAAGGAATCTGGCGGCAGGCCAGAAAGGGCTTTCCGTAGCTTTTGACCTGGCGACACACCGTGGGTATGACTCCGATCATGCGAGAGTAGTCGGTGATGTCGGTAAAGCCGGCGTTGCCATCGATTCTGTGGAAGACATGAAGATTCTATTCAATGAAATTCCGTTAGACCAGATTTCGGTTTCCATGACGATGAATGGTGCGGTACTGCCAATTCTTTCTTTTTATATCGTGGCCGCAGAAGAGCAGGGCGTTTCTCAGGAATTGCTTTCGGGAACCATTCAGAATGATATTTTAAAGGAATTTATGGTGCGGAATACCTACATCTATCCGCCGGCGCCTTCCATGAAAATCATCGCCGATATTTTTGAATATACTTCTCAGAATATTCCGAAGTTCAACTCCATTTCAATTTCCGGTTATCACATGCAGGAAGCCGGGGCAACACCGGTTCTGGAAATGGCCTACACTTTGGCTGACGGACTGGAATATGTAAGAACGGGAATAAAAGCAGGAATGAACGTCGACGATTTTGCGCCAAGGCTTTCCTTTTTCTGGGCCATCGGGATGAATCATTTTATGGAGATTGCAAAAATGCGGGCAGCAAGATACATCTGGGCCAACCTGCTGAAGCAGTTTAATCCCCAGAATCCGAAATCTTTGGCGCTGAGAACACATTCCCAGACCTCTGGATGGTCTTTAACCGAGCAGGAGCCGTTCAACAATATTACGAGAACGGCTATTGAAGCATTGTCTTCCGCGTTAGGAGGAACCCAGTCGCTTCACACCAACGCATTGGATGAAGCCATTGCCCTTCCTACGGATTATTCGGCGAAAATTGCGAGAAATACCCAGATCATCCTCCAGCAGGAAAGCGGGATTTGTGATGTTGTAGATCCGATGGGCGGAAGCAACCTGGTAGAAAGCCTCACCCAGCAGATGATCGAAGAAGCCATGAAATACATCGATGAGGTAGAGCAGGAGGGCGGAATGACAAAAGCCATCGAAGCCGGAATCCCGAAAATGAGAATCGAAGAAGCGGCAGCCCGGAAACAGGCTAAAATCGATAGCGGCGAAGAATTCATCATCGGGGTAAATTCATTCCGGTCGGAACTGAAGCAGGATGCCATAGAAATTCTGGACATTGATAACACCGAAGTCCGCAGAAAACAAATTGAAAGACTTAACAAAATAAAAGAAGAAAGAAACACGGTCGCTGTTGACGAAATCCTGAACAAAATCAGAGAATCAGCAAAAACCGGGAAGGGAAATCTTCTCTCTTTGTGCATTGAAGCAGCCCGCAGAAGGGCAACCCTCGGAGAAATGAGCGATGCCATGGAAGAAAGTTTCGGAAGATACAAAGCCAACATCAGAACCATTTCAGGAGTATACGCCATGAATGCCGGAAAAAATGAATATTTTGAAAAAGCCCTGAATCTTACCCAGAAATTTGAGGAAGAGGAAGGCCGCCGGCCAAGGATAATGGTCGCCAAAATGGGACAGGATGGGCACGACAGAGGCGCAAAAGTAGTAGCCACCGCATTTGCCGATATGGGATTCGATGTGGATGTTGCACCCTTGTTCCAGACTCCGGAAGAAGTAGCCAGACAGGCAGTGGAAAACGATATTCATATTTTAGGGGTTTCATCCCTGGCAGCCGGCCACAAAACCCTGGTTCCCCAGGTGGTGGAAGAGCTGAAAAAACTGGGTGCCGATGATATCACGATTGTTGTGGGTGGCGTTATTCCCCAGCAGGATTATGAATTCCTGTATGCCAACGGAGCCGATTTCATCTTCGGGCCGGGAACCAATCTTCCGAAATGTGCGGTTGACATTCTCGAAAAGTTTTTGAATTAAATTAAAATTAAAAAGGGATAAATTGCACAGCTTTTGTATAAGTTAATAAAAATTTTCATTATGGCTTATACAGTAGTTTCAGTATTTCCGGTAACGGCAGACACTCAGGAAATCAAAAGACAGTTAAAAGAAAATGGCATCGACGAAGCAAATATTGTGGTGTCAAAATCAAACACGGAAAGTGGGGCAACGGCCGAAGACTATCAGGAAGATGAACAAACCAAAGGTTTTTTCGAATATACCTTTGCCCATGATACGGAAATGATGGATGCTTACCGCAAACACAGTGTCGGAAAGCACAACATTGTGGTATATGCGGATAATATGGAACAGGCAACAGTGGCAAACTCTGTTTTAAACAGAAACGGTGCCCTGGAAGTGTATAGGAAGCCTTCCGAAAATAAAACCGATATTCCTGAAGGAATGACCGAAGAACAATACAACGGGATCATTGCCAAAGCAAAAAACAATCTCTATTTCCTGGGTTCGGAAAGAGTGTATCATTCCAATGTTATCAAAGGGATGGATGATCCTATGGATGATCTGGGATCCAAAGATTAAGAATCGTCAGATAAAAAATAAAATAAAAGGGCTGTTTCAAGTGAAACAGCCCTTCGCATTAATTATTATGGGGAAAAATTAGGGTAACAATACTTTGTCAATGCCATGGATAATCCCGTTGCTGCACTGTACATCAGTCAGAATAACATTCGATACTCTGTTGTTTTTATCTGTAATCTTAACACCTCCGGAAGTGGTAATCGTGAAAGTACTACCCTGTAAGGTTGTTAAGGTCATATTATTTGTCAGGTCCGTGGAGGCCTTATTAGATCCTGCCACAACGTGGTATTTCAGCGCACCTTCGAGAGTAGCTTGAGGAATAGAAGCAAGCGCAGATAAATTGAGTTGAGTAAGAAGAGAAGCAAAAGCATTATTGGTAGGGGCAAAAACCGTAAACGGAGCATTCGCAGATCCGCTTAAAATAGCTGTAAAATTCGGCATATCATTTCTTGTAAGTGCAGAAACCATGGTGCTGAATTGTGGATTTGCCATTACGTGCGTTGTGACTGTAGGAAGTGCAATCACGGCATCCACTTTATGGATTACCCCGTTGTTTGCATCAATGTCCGTCTGTACAACATTCGCCGTTCCGTTGATCTTTACACCGCCGCTGGTATTGATGAACATGGAGATATTTCTTGTTGTAGAAGCGGAACCCATTGCCATAGTAGAAACATAACCTGTTGCAATAGCCGATGCCTTCATTTCAGAACCTAAAACGTGGTTCATCAATAGTGTTTTCAAAGTAGCTGCAGGAACATCGTTTAAGCTTGCATAACCGTTAGCCTGTAAAAACGTGGAAAATGCAGCGTTGGTCGGAGCAAATAAAGTGAAAGTACCGCTCTGGCTAAGGGTTGTCGATAGCCCTGCTTTATCGATCGCTGCCTTAAGGCTGGTAAGGTTACTGTCTGAAGCCACCAGCTCATAAGTCGTTCTGTCGGTCATCATGTTATCCGTACCATTGTCATCACAGGAGGTCATGCACATCATAACCACCCCGGAAAAAAGTAAAGGTTTAATCAAATTTCTCATAATTCTTATTGTTTAAGTGTAGAATCGGACGGACAAATACTGTACCTTTTTTTATTTTATAGTAAAAAATTATTTAAATTTTTGTGGCAGAGTTTTTTGGCCATTTCAAAAAATGTTTTAATTTTGTGGCTTAAATCAGTTTTAACCCTTTAAATAACGAAGCAAATGTTCAGTAAAGTACATATTTCTACAGCAGGATTGCCTTTTGCAAAGGCAGGGCTTCGGGGTTGGGTACATTCTTAGAATTACAGTATAATGAAATATAGCCACCCGGAGTCGTAAGATTCCGGGTTTTTTATTGCGCAATATTTCAAACCCGTTACAGGTATTCCCGGATTCTTTTTTTAACAACAGAGGAACATTTCAGACAGTTTTCAGGAGCTGTTTCCCGCTATCCGTTGCAATCTTTTTTTTCAAAAAAGGATTTCCACTGCTATCGGGGCTAGTGATAACGTTCCGCATAATGATCTCACGGGTCTCACAGACCGGTAAGGTTAAGCAATTACCAGATGATGTACAGTTTGTATGTCACTTTAAGAGCAGAACATTCATGGAAAAAGACAACCTCCTGTTTTTTAGACTGAGAAGTCTGAGGAGCAGAAAAAGAATCATAAAAAGAGATGTAGAGAAACAGGTCAGGCAAAAATACAGGCATAGCGATCGGTTATGGGAAATGAAACGGAACATTCCGTTGGTTCCCTTGGATAAACCTTATCAGAAGGGCTTTGTGCGATTTTTCGTTGTAAGGGATGACGTAAAAAGATCCAAAGACGGCAGGTTTTTCGGAGAACTCCTGGAGAAGATCAATACGGAAATGTATTCCCCGAACCGGAAATTCCTGAAGAAAAAAAGGAGGCGCGGAAAGAGGATTTATGTCGCAAAAGAACAGCGCATTGCCAACATCTATCCCTGGGAATGGGACAGCCCGAAATTCGGACTTACTGAAAGAGAAAAGCAGTATTTCATTATGAAAGACAACTACTGCCCGATCAGGAAGTCTTGCAAAGTTTATTATGAATATACAGAACCATGGCGGTTTGTATTGAAGGTAAAACCGAACCTCATTACCCATTACAAACCGCTGCAATCGGATCTGGAAAAAGAAATCGATGAAACCGATTCTTTTTTAAACCGGCACAAAGTTCAGGCAATCATCCATAAAACCATTTACGGAAAACCCGATCCGTGGAAGAATAGATATAAACGCGATCGCAGGAAAAGCTTGAAAGCCTTTCACTACATCATTTCTGCAACAGCAGTTGCAGACCGGCTGGAGGACGGAAACCTCCTCAACATTTAAAAATAAAACAATGGGAAATTTAAAACTAAAAGGAAAAGACATATTAAAACTGGGATATCCGAACAACCAGAGCGTTAACATCGCCCTGGAAGTCATGAAAAGGAATTTTGCAACCAAAAACATCCATCATGTAAAATCTCTTTTAAAGGAAATCCTCATCAGTCCGGAACATTTTGAGAAAGACCTCACCTTCGGACAGATTGCGGAAGCCTTGCTTTCCTCCAAAAAAACGGAAAAAAGGATGCTCAATACCCAGCGTGCGGCGTTTCAGGTCTTTGGAAACAACATTTCGGATGAAGCGAAGAACCAGCTGTATACCGCACTGAAGCTACCGGTTTCCATACAGGGCGCGCTGATGCCCGATGCACACAGCGGGTATGGGCTTCCGATCGGCGGCGTGCTGGCGGTAGAAAATGCAGTGATCCCGTACGGCGTCGGGATGGACATCGGATGCAGGATGAGCCTCAGCATTCTCGATACCCCGGTTTCATACCTGGACGGTGCCAGAGACAAATACGAAAAGGCACTGGCCGAGCATACCAAATTCGGCATGTACGAAACCCACAAATCGCACATCGACTACGAGATCTTCGACCGGGATACTTTCGATATGATTCCGCTGCTGAGAAGGCTCAAAGGTAAAGCCATCCGGCAGATGGGAAGCTCCGGCGGCGGAAACCATTTCGTCGAATTCGGTGAAGTGGAAATCACGGAGGAAGATCCGCAGATTGGTCTCCCGAAAGGTAAATATCTGGGAATCCTCTCTCACAGCGGCTCGCGTGGGCTCGGTGCGGAGATCGCGCAATACTATTCCAGGATGGCGGTTGATCAGTGCCCGCTGCCGAAAGAAGCGCAGCAGTTTGCCTGGCTGGACCTCAGCACCCATCTCGGACTGGAGTACTGGACGGCGATGAATCTGGCGGGAGACTATGCCTCCGCCTGTCACGACGATATCCACCGCAGGCTGGTGAAAGCCGTGGGCGGAAGGGTAAAAGCCAGAATCGAAAACCATCACAATTTTGCCTGGAAGGAAATCCACAATGGTAAAGAAGTGATCGTTCACCGGAAAGGCGCCACTCCCGCCAGTGAAAATGAGCTGGGCATGATTCCCGGATCCATGACCGCCAAAGGCTTTATCGTCCGCGGAAAAGGAAACCCGGATTCCCTGAACTCGGCATCGCATGGTGCCGGAAGAGCCCATTCCAGAGGAGAATGCCGAAGTCTTTTTACCCAGAATGACATTAAAAAAGAATTAAAGCTCAAAAATGTCACGCTCATGGGCGGTAATGCGGAAGAAGCACCGATGGCTTATAAGGACATCAACGAAGTGATGAATGCACAGAGCGAACTGGTTGATATCCTGGGGACATTCCAGCCGAGAATGGTAAGGATGGATAAGTAGAAGGCTGATTCAACATCTTCAAACCTCATAGGTTTTTAAAACCTATGAGGTTTACTTAAACAAAAATAAAAAATGGGAGCACCACACAACATAAAAAGATACGGTGAAGTCTGGCCGGAATTCAGAATCCGGCACGGACTTGAAATTTTAGATAAATTAAAAGATATAGTCATTATTTCAGGAGGCTGGGCGTGGCATTTTATGTCTGAAGCCGGGCATAAGGAATACAAACACGCGCATGACCATAAGGATATTGATGTATTCGTGAAAAAAGAACATGTAGCAGAAGTTGTAATGATCCTTCAGAAGGAAGGTTTCCGGAAAGTCTGGACCAGATACGATCATCTGCCGAGCCAAGAGAACTTCCGACGCTATGAGAACACAGTAGAAATGGAGAATGGAAAATTCCACAGGATCACAATCGATTTTTTTGAGAGAAATGATCTGGAAACAATAGCCGTCAATGGATTTACCGTGGTCAAACCGGAGACGCTTCTTTCATTTTACAGAAATATCCATTCCAGTGACAAATGCTGGGCGGTGATTGCCGCAAAAGATCTGCTGGAAAAAGGAATTGATCCGGTCGGCCACCCGAAATTAAGTGAAATACCGAAATAATATGGAAAAACTCATCCAAATAACCGCAGGAAGAGGGCCTTTGGAATGCCAATGGGTCGTTGCCAAAGTGCTGAAAATTTTCCTGGAAGAAATAAAAGATAACAATATCCCATACGAAATCATCCATCGCGAAAACGGGGATGAAAACCTGACCCTGAAATCCGTCACTCTTCTTTTGAAATCAAAAGACCTGGAGTGTTTTTTAGAGTCGTGGCTGGGAAGCATTTGCTGGACAGGTAAAAGTACCTTCCGGAAACTGCACAAACGCAGCAACTGGTTTATCGGGATCTTTGAGCTGGAAGGTCTGGAGAAAGTCAGTTTTCAGGAAAAAGAGATTCGGTTCCAAACGGTAAGAAGCCAGGGGAGCGGCGGCCAGAATGTGAATAAAGTAAACACGGCGGTCCGCGCCACCCATATCCCGACCGGACAAAGTATTTTCGTACAGGATTCCCGCTCTCAGCTGGAAAATAAAAAACTTTCCGTAGAAAGGCTGAAAGCAAAAGTCCTGGAGCAGAATATTATTCAGCTTCAGAAAAGAATGCAGGAAACCTGGAATAACCATCTGAATGTACAACGCGGAAACCCGGTAAGAACCTTCTCCGGGACCGATTTTAAAAAAAATTATCAGGAAAAGTCTTTCAGCAAACAAAGGTATCACCTGAAAAACGAACTTAAAAATTACAGAAATGACCTTAACTAAAAGTAAATATTATTTTGAAGCACTGGACCATTATCCGTACAATCTGCCGGAATGTATGGAAGCTTTAAACTACGCACTCTCTTATGATCCTGAAGATGCCGATGCCCTGTGCCTGATGGGAAGGATTTACAGCGAGATGCTCAGCGACTACGAACAAGCGAAACTTTATTTTGAAGAAGCCATGCAGTATGATGTAACCAACGTCAATACCCCTCAGTACTATATTATCTGCCTGCTGAATAACGAAGATCTGTACGAAGCAGAAAAGCTGATCAATTATTCACTGAAAATAAAAGGGATTGATAAGGCTACGCTTTGGCTGTACCGGTCAATGCTTTCCGAAAAAAGAGGAAGCCTGGTCAATGCCCTGAAATTCTTGAAGGAAGCAGAAAAATACTGTTTTACCGAATGCAGCCTGAACAGTATCAAAGCCCGGAGGAAATTTATTAAATCCAAACTACCTGAAAAGAGCAAAACTAAAAAGAAAAAGGAAACGAAATAAGTCTCTTTTTCAGACATTTATTTATGAAATCATAAGTGAATAAAACAGCTTGGGTGAAAGTGAATTATGAATTATGAATTATGAAATAGCTTTGCATATTCATTTTCGTATTCCCGTTATCCGTTGACATAAATTTCCTTGACGGGAATACAATAAAAATAGGCTTTGAAGAAAGCCTATTTTTTATTTACGGAAATCAGATAATCATAAACCATCTGATGCTGTTCGTCAGTTAATTTTGCTTTGGGTGCCATTCTGCTCAGGGTATTGATCCATCCCCGGTCGTCATGTTTTGCAGGATCAGGCAACTTGTGGCATCGGTTGCATGAGTTTTCAAAAATGCTTTTTCCTTGTGCCAGCTGTTCGGATGAAGTGTACTTCGGTCCGTTTACCGCCACGCTTTTCGGTCCGCACGATACTGCTGTGAGTGCAGAAACTGCGGCCATTCCAAAAATCAGTTTTTTCATAATGATATTTTTTAAGTGAATTATTTTTTCACAGACACAATATAATCGTATACCCACTGATGCTGTTCATCGGTAAGCTTTGCTTTCGGAGCCATCCAGTTCATAATGCCGACCCATTGTACGGCTGTATGGGAAGTGGGATCCGGCAGTTTATGACATCTTCCACATGAATTTTCGAAGATGCTTTTTCCTTGTGCGATCTGTTCTGCCGTAGATTTGGAAGCTACCGGTGTAGTTGCCGTAGAAGCTTTAGGAGTACACGATGCCAGTAAAAGCGCGGTGAATGAAGCTACAGCAATGATTTTTTTCATGTCTAAACAATTTTGATTGAAACAAATGTAGCAAATTCCCTCTGCCATTGATGTAGAGAGGCTTAATTTAGAAGAAATACAAATTAGAAAGGGAAAGGAAGGGTGGATGGTGAATTTTGCTTTGCAAGTCAATTTTGCTCCGCAAGTGAATTTAAAGCTGTAGAAATTGACCGATGACCAATAGAAATTCACAATTCACAAAGTATAAATGGTGAATTTCTCGCTGTGGTTGAATTTTGCTTCGCAGGAGAATTTACAGTCATGGAAAAATTGACCATTGACTCGAAGAAATTCACAATTGACAAAAAACGTTCCTTGTGGATTGTCGTTAATGGTGTATTTCAATGCCTTGAAAACAGAAATTCAAAGATGAAACAAATTGTTTCTTGACCGTTCACACTTTAATCCTTATTTTTGAAACAATGAAATTTTCTACAGAAGAGCTGATCGAAGGAATACGGTCGGGCAACAAACGCCTGATCGGGAAAGCCATTACCTTGGTGGAAAGTAAGAAATCCGAACACCGGTTGCAGGCAGAAGAACTGTTGAAACAGATTATGCCTTATACCGGAAATTCCGTGAGGGTAGGTGTGACGGGTGTTCCGGGTGCGGGAAAATCAACGTTTATAGAAAATTTCGGGAGGCTGGCAATCGCCAATGGAAAGAAAGTCGCGGTTCTTGCAATTGATCCAAGTTCAGCCATCAACAAAGGCAGTATCCTGGGCGATAAAACCCGGATGGAAGAGCTTGCAAAAGAAGAAAATGCCTTTATCCGTCCTTCCCCAAGCTCAGGATTTCTGGGAGGTGTGGCGAATACGACTTTTGAAACGATGATGATCTGCGAAGCGGCAGGTTACGATTATATTTTAATTGAAACCGTTGGGGTGGGACAGTCTGAAGTGCTGGTAGCCGATATTACCGATGTTTTTTTGTTTTTAAAAATTATCGGTGGTGGCGACGAACTTCAGGGCATCAAACGCGGCATTATGGAAATGGTGGACGTGATCTTCATCAATAAAGTAGATGCCGAAAATCTACGGAAAGCAAAAAATACAAGGCTTGAACTGAAACGTGCCCTGGATTTTATTCCGCCAAAAGAAAAAGACTGGAAAGTTCCGGTATTATTGGGATCGGCGTTGAGTAATGAGGGCCTTGATGGTGTTTTTGAAAAGATTAATGATTTTATCAGCCTTAAAAAGAAAACTTCCCGATTTGAGGAAGTTCGGATCCATCAGGCAGAAAAGCGGTTTGAGTACTGGGTGCAGGAATATCTTCTGTCAATGATGAAGAAGAACAATTCCATAGAAGAAGCTTACATTCAGCATAAAAAAAATGCTTCGGCCATGGTTTCAAATCCCAGTACCGAAGCAAAATTATTTGTTGAAAAATTCTTATCTGAAAATTGATTATTCAGGTTGAGGTTTCTCCTTAGGTTCCTCATTTTTAGTGATGTATCCGTCATAGGAAATTGGCTGGCGGTCGTTGCTTCTGATGGAAGTAAATGCTCTGCCGTTTTTGAATACCTCAATCGTAATCTCGTCCACGGTACTCTGATCATTAACCTTAATTTTTACAATAGTCTTTCCCTTTCTCCCTGCAGACTGGCTTACTGTAAAATCTTTTGTCGTAAACCGGTAACCGGCCTCACGGGTGTTTCCATAGGTAGGGTTAAAAACCCTCCCGAAATAAGGCAGGGCCACATCCAGTTTGTCTTTTCTTACATCGATGGAATAATTGCTCCCCGAAAGATCCAGAATTCGGGTAGAGGTGGTATTGGGAAGAGAATTCATTACGTTGATCACGTCATAATTGGTAGGAGTCGCCCTTTCCGCACGGAAAGAAAAATTTCCGGAATTCACAAGGGCGGCCACGGCCTGAGAATCCCCTTTTCCTGCCTGTGCCGAACAGCCTTGGAAAAGCATCAGGAAACTTAAGATGCATATAATTGAAATATACCTTTTCATAATTTAAAATAATTAATTAGCACCTCTAAAATAGCAAAATGTATGCAAATATACAGATCGGAAATTATTTTGGAATAAAAATTGTAAAGGTTGAACTAATACACTCGAAATTATGAAAATAAAACACATTTTTGGAATTGGAGCTATGGCTCTGTCGGTAGCAGCCTGTACAACGAACCCTATTACTGGAAGATCTTCTTTACAGCTGGCCAATAATTCGGAAATTGCAACAATGGCTGCTCAGGAATATAGGACTACTTTAGGGAAATCTAAAGTGATTAAAGGAACGGCAGACGCAAAAAGAGTGGTGAGCGTTGGCTCAAGAATAAAGTCTGCTGCCGAAAGATATTATCAGCAGATCGGCCGTTCTGCAGATCTTGCCAATTACAACTGGGAATTCAATCTTATTCAGAGCAATGAACTGAATGCATGGTGTATGCCGGGCGGTAAAGTCGCTGTTTATACCGGGATTTTACCGATCACAAAAAATGATAGCGGATTGGCTGTTGTAATGGGTCATGAAGTATCCCACGCTCTGGCAGGACACGGAAATGAAAGGATTTCTCAGGCTATGGTTGCGCAGTATGGAGGTCAGATCCTTGGAGGGTCCATTTCTAACGCACAGTGGGCGAGTGTTTTCCAGCAGGTATATCCTATAGGTTCCCAGGTAGCATTATTGAAATACGGAAGGAACCAGGAATCTGAAGCGGATGAAATGGGATTATACTTAATGTCGATGGCTGGATATGATCCAAGAGAAGCCATTCCTTTCTGGAGTAGAATGGAGGCTGCATCCAACGGCGCAAGGCAACCGGAATTTCTGTCAACGCACCCGAATCCGCAGACCCGAATTGCAGATATCAATAAAGATCTTCCTAAAGCACTTGAATATTACAGGGCTGCAGGCGGAAAAATATAATTTATTAATTTAAAAAAAAGGCCTTATTGAAATTGTACAATATTTAATGAGGCTTTTTAATTCCAAATCAAACACAACACTATGAAAAATTTAACCATTATAGGCCTTGTGCTTTTAGCTGTTTCTATCCTTCTATTTTACCTTACGGCAAATAATTTTACCATTAACGATTTAGGAATGCCTCATATTATGGGAATTCTGGGAGGAATCGGTATTGGCCTTATTATAGGAGGAATGGTAGGCTATGTAAGTAAAGGAAGCGCTATAAAAGCCGAACAGAAGAGAAAAGAATATCTTCAGTTACAGAAAGAAAAAGAAGAGCTGGAGAAGCAGGCAGCAGAAATTGCAAGACGTGAAGCTGAACTCCGGCAGCAGAAAACGTACCAAAATCAAAATCCTCAAATCTAATGATCTGAGGATTTTTTATAAGTTTATTTTAGCTGATTAAAATTTATATCCGACGCCTACCATAAAGAGGTTAGGCCTGTTGTCATATCGGATTTCCGTACCTGAAACTTTGTTGATGAAGTCTCTGGAGTCTTTGCTGAATGCCCCTTCGTATTTTGCATTTACCAGAAATTTTTTAATTTCAAGCTGTGCCCCAAACTGGTAGCCTACGGTAAAATTGTTTTTTGCGTTTTCCTGAAAGTCGTTGTACGTATCTTCTTTGGCCAAATTATAACTTGCCACCGGCCCAATATAAACACCTAGCAGATCGCCCAACACTTTATGACCCACTAAAACCGGAAGATCAATACGGCTGCTTTTAACATCGAAGGTCGTATTTTCCGTAGTGAATTCATTCTTAAAATTTGTATAGTACAATTCAGGCATCAGGAAAAATGATGCAGGAAGATTGGCCTTAAGAGATAATCCTATGTTAAAGCCCACATTGTTTTTACCTTCACCCTGAATGGCTTGGTTAACCGTTCCTTTGATGCTCTGCCATGAGGGAGATGCCGTCGGGAAAATAAGGTTAGCTTTTGCAGCCAGGGAAACCTGGGCGGAAGCGAAGGCTGAAAATCCTATTAATGCTATACTAATTGCCTTTTTCATTGTCGTCTATTTTTGTGATGGTATTATCCATAGTCTTATTATTTTCAAGCATATATTCTCTAAGCTGTTTAAACAGCTCCGAAGAATAAACGAAATCGATCAGGTTTTTATTGCCTGCTGTGATCAGGACGTCTTTATTTCCTTCCCATTCTTTAAGACCTAATCTGAGGTAAACGATCTTTTCACCAATGGTCATTACCGAGTTCATATCATGGGTATTGATAATGGTGGTGGTATTATATTCCTGGGTGATCTCAAGGAGCAGGTCGTCAATTACGTTGGAGGTGTACGGGTCCAGCCCGGAGTTGGGCTCGTCACAGAAAAGGTATTTTGGGTTGTTTACAATAGCCCTGGCAATTGCCACCCGTTTCTGCATCCCTCCGGAAATCTCCGAGGGGAATTTTTTATTGGCTTTGTCAAGATGTACCCTTCCGATCACTTCGAAAACCCGCCTTTTCTTTTCCCTGAATGTCAGGTTCGTAAACATATCCAGCGGGAACATAATATTTTCCTCTACGGTAAGCGAATCAAATAAGGCACTTCCCTGGAATACCGTTCCGATTTCAGACCGGAGGTGCTGTTTCTCTTCACGGCTCATAACGTTAATATCTTTACCATCGAACAGGATTTCCCCCGAAGTCGGCTGGTATACATTCAATAAGCTTTTCAGGAAAACCGTTTTTCCGGATCCGCTCTGCCCGATGATTAAATTTACCTTTCCTTTATCGAAAGTGGTGGAAATTCCTTTCAATACTTCCACATTATCAAAACTTTTTTTAAGATCTTTTACCTCAATCATCAGCTTAAAATTAGTTGGGTTAATAACAATTCCGAAAGGATAATGAAAACCATCGTCCAAACTACCGCCTGCGTACTGGCTCTACCTACTTCCAGGGAACCCCCTTTTACATTATATCCGAAATAGGATGGAACAGTTGCGATAATAAAGGCAAAAGCAATCGTTTTCGTAAAGGCATAATAAATAAAAAGATTTGGCATATACATCTGGATACCGGTGATATAATCATTAGTGGTCCAGTTTCCTGTTAAAATTCCGGCAATATAACCACCTCCGATCCCGAATACAATACTGATGGCGATAAGCAAAGGATTAAAGATGACACAGGCAATGATTTTTGGAAAAATTAGGAAGTTGGGAGAATTTACCCCCATGATGTCCAACGCATCAATCTGTTCGGAAACCCTCATCGTACCGATGCTGGATGCGATATAGGAACCTACTTTTCCTGCCAGGATAAGGCTGATGATGGTAGGGGAGAATTCCAGTACCAGAACGGCCTTCGTAGCATATCCTACGAACGATGGCGGGATAGGGAATGAAGAAGCATCAAAATTGTTAAACATCTGGATGGCGACAACCGCTCCTACGAATATAGACGTAAAGATCACCAACCCGAACGAGTTGACTCCCAAATCATTGATTTCTCTCATGAACAGCTTCCAGAATACCTTCATTTTCTGAGGTTTCTGGATGGATTTGCCTAGAAGAAGGATGTATTCTCCGATAGCTGTAAAAAACTTTTTTAACATTCTGCTAAATTAGACTTTTTTTATTGAATTAATTAAAGCCGAAGATAAGACCCGGGCTTTGCTTTATTATTAAAATGTAGTATATCATAATGTAGACCAAAAAAGCTATTTTGCATTTTTATCTCCGGTTACTACCAACAAAATGGTTTTCAGGATGATTACAACATCCAGTACAAAGCTCCAGTTTCTTACATAAAATGCATCGGCCAGTACCCGTTTGTTCATTTCCACTTTCATATCCCCCGCATCGCCGCGTAGTCCGTTCACCTGCGCCAGTCCTGTAATTCCCGGGCTTACCATGCTCCTTAGGCTATAGCGTCCGATTTTGGGCTTATAATAATCATCCACCACGAGCATATGCGGGCGGGGACCTACCACCGACATTTCACCTTTCAGGACGTTCAGAAACTGCGGCATTTCGTCAAGGCTTGTCTTTCTTAAAATTTTTCCGATACGGGTAATCCGGGAATCGTTTTCCGAAGTAGTCTTTACAGACGATTCGTCATTCATTACCATGGTGCGGAATTTAATGCAGCGGAATACCTCTTCATGAAAGCCATATCTTTCCTGAATGAAAAAGACCGGGCCTTTTGAACATGCCCTGATGAGAATGGCAATAACCGGGAACAGCCACGAACAGATTCCCACCAGCACGATTACGGAAAACACAATATCAAATGTTCTTTTCAGCAGAAAATTAGAATACTGATCCAACGGGTATTTTGCCTGATTCAGAACCGGTTGGGTCTGAATGTATCCCATGTCATATAAGAAGAAATTATTCTGGGTAATACTGGGAATCAGGGAAATGTGCACTTTGTTGGATTCTGCCAACCTGAATATCTCTTTTTCCTGATGTTCGTCGTAATTGTTTTCTACAGGAATAAATAAGGTATGGATTCCGTTGCTCTTCCAGAATTCTACCAGTTGATCAGGTTGTATTTCTCTTTTCTGATATTCAAAAATCTTGTATCCGTAATCTTTTCTTTCTTTCAGTATATTTTTTAATACTTCCGTCGAACTGTTTTCATTCAGGAACATAACGTTCCGGTGGTTGATTCCTAAGCTCCGGATGTATTTAATCCCGAAATAGATCATGGATTTAGTCAGACAAACAAAGAAAAACAGATAAAATGAGAGCCAGTAAATGTCGGAATTGAAAAATACATTATAACTGACTTTCCCAAGCAGCAACAGTCCTAAGATAAACAATAAGAAATGGGCAAGCAGCCGCTCCAGAAACAGGGTGTAGGTAAGATTCCTCGGAATATTATAGATCTTTGTTCTGCCGCTGAGCAGCATCCAGAACAAAAACAGTAAAGCGAGGGAAAATAAATTCTGGTACCAGGTTTCCTGATTATACTTTAAGTTCTGATTTCTGCTGAGAAAAAAGAATATGAAAATAGATGCAATAACCAGAAGGTCAAGCAAAACGATGATCGATTTCAGGTATCTGGAATATCGGATTCTCTGCATCTATCAGTATTTCGGATACAACAGGGGCTAATTTACATATTTTTTACGGGATATTCAGATATTTGTGGGTCTGAACGGATGCCCTCCATTCGGGATGTTCCAGAATGAAATCCGTGATCTTCGGATACATTTCATCTCTTTTGCTCCATTCGCTCTGAAGGTACAGCGTACAGTTTTCCGACACTTTAGCGGCCTGCTCCTGGGCAAATTTAAAATCGTTGTTGTTGAAAACGATCACTTTAAGCTCATGGGCTTCTGCATAGATTTCCTCTTTCGGAAGTCCCGTTTTTTTAGGGGACAGCGTAATCCAGTCGATCTGTCCGCTCATCGGATAAGCTCCGGAAGTTTCAATATGAATGGTACAGCCCAATGCTTTTAACCGAGAGGTTAGAATATCAAGATTCCACATTAAAGGCTCGCCGCCTGTTAGAACGATAGTCTTGCAGTGTCTGGCCGCCGTTTCAGCAATTTCTTCCGCATTCATCAGCGGATGCAGGGTCGGATCCCAGCTCTCTTTTACATCACACCAATGGCACCCGACATCGCAGCCGCCCAATCTAATAAAATAGGCTGCTTTTCCGGTGTGCGCTCCTTCTCCCTGAAGAGTGTAAAAATGCTCCATCACCGGGAGCATTTTACCTTCTTTTAATAAAATATCTTCTTCTATTTTCATTTTAAATTTAGTCGTTATAGACCGAAGTTTTGTAGGCAATGATGGTATTTTTCATCAGCATTGCTCTTGTCATGGGCCCGACTCCTCCCGGTACCGGCGTGATCCAGCTTGCTTTTGCGGCGCAGCTGTCGAAGTCTACGTCACCGGCCAGGTAATAACCCTTTGGAGAGTCGTTGTCCACTCTTGTGATACCTACATCTACGATTACCGCGCCTTCTTTAATCATATCTCCTTTCAGGAAATGAGGATCGCCCAGGGCAGTAATCACAATGTCTGCTTTCTTCGTATATTCTTCGATGTCTTTTGTGTACGAATGTGTCAAAGTAACGGTAGAGTTCCCGGGGAAATCTTTTCTTCCCATGAGGATGCTCATCGGTCTTCCTACGATTTTGCTTCTCCCGATAATGACGCAGTCTTTTCCTTTTGTTTCAATATTGTATCTTTCCAGCAATGTTAAAATCCCAAATGGTGTTGCAGGCAGGAAAGTATCCATTTCCAATGCCATTCTTCCGAAATTTTCCGGGTGGAAACCGTCTACATCTTTTCTAGGATCGATGGCGTTGATGATTTTTTCCTGATCGATCTGGTCCGGCAAAGGCAGCTGAACGATAAATCCGTCCACTGC
Organism: uncultured Chryseobacterium sp.; assembly: GCA_913774355.1. GTDB lineage: Bacteria > Bacteroidota > Bacteroidia > Flavobacteriales > Weeksellaceae > Chryseobacterium. Next base: position 85,456 of record CAJYGB010000035.1, read on the forward strand.
TTTCGATTTATTCAGTTCGTCGATTTTTTCCAATAGTTCGGATTCGGAAACCGTGCTTGGAAATTTTATAAGGCTCGACTGGAACCCTACTTCCTCACAGTCTTTCACTTTGGAATTTACATAGGCCTTGCTGGCACCATTGTTCCCGACCAGAATGGCTACCAAATGTGGGGCTCTTCTCTTTCCGGCAACGATTTTTTCAACCTCAGCCTTAATTTCCTGTTTTATTTCTTTGGATGTTTTTAATCCGTCAAGAATTTCTGCCATTTTTACTTTTATTTACTTTATTTATTAGATTTTAAGGATATTTTTCCGGATTCTGATGGGTGCAGAAAACGGAAATAATGTAAATCATTTTTTCTTCTTCGCTTACTTCGTAGAAAATGATATAAGGAAATTTCTTTACAGGGAAAGCTCTTACAGATTTAAATCTTTTCTGAAAATAAGAATTGATAATAATTCTTTTAATAGAAAAGTCCAACTCTTCTTTTTAGTGATTCCTTTCCATCTACATATTGAGATCTGTCCTGTTTCAAGGCCGTTTCAATTGCTTCGATCATTTCATCCGTCAATTCAAAATCATCCTCTTGCTTTTCAAAACGGATCTTCATTTTTTCAAAAGATTTTCCATAAAAATTTCTTCTTCTTTGTCTTTAAGATGTATTGTTATGGTACTCATTTGTTTTATTTTTAATCAAAATTAATAAAAATCCGCACTACTTATTTATTTGCTTTATAATAATTGATCAGTCCGTTGGTTGAAGTGTCATGAGAAGTAACTGTCTCACTGCTTTCAAGTTCCGGCAGGATTTTATTGGCTAAAACCTTTCCTAATTCTACCCCGAACTGGTCGAAACTGAAAATGTTCCAGATTACCCCCTGCACGAAAATCTTATGCTCATACAATGCAATCAGCTGTCCTAATGAAAAAGGAGTTAATTCATTGAATAAAAAGGAGTTGGTAGGCGTGTTTCCGTGGAAGACTTTATAATTAAGCAGGAATTCGATCTCCTCATCGGATTTTCCTGAAGCTTTTAATTCTGCTTCCACTTCTTCCTCGGTTTTTCCAAAGGCAAGCGCTTCGGTTTGAGCAAAGAAATTAGCCAGCAATTTATCCTGATGATCGGAAACTTTATTCGGGCTCTTGGCATAGGCAATAAAATCGGCAGGAATCAATTCTGTTCCCTGGTGGATCAGCTGATAGAACGCGTGCTGGCCGTTGGTACCCGGTTCTCCCCAAATGATCGGTCCGGTTTCGTAATCTACAAATTCACCGTTGCGGTCTACACATTTACCGTTGCTTTCCATATCTCCTTGCTGGAAATAAGCCGGGAAACGGTCTAAATACTGAGAGTAGGGAAGAATAGCATGGGTAGTTGCTGCGTAAAAATTACGGTACCAGATTCCGATCAGTCCCATTAATACAGGAATATTCTCTGAAAAATCTGCCGTCTGGAAATGCTTATCGGTATCATAAGCCCCTCTTAACAGCTGCTCGAAATTTTCATAACCTACTGAAAGAACGATGCTTAAACCGATCGCGCTCCACAATGAGTATCTTCCGCCAACCCAGTCCCAGAATTCAAAGATGTTTTTCTCTGCAATTCCGAAATCCTTCACCGCCTGTACGTTTGTGGATAAAGCCACAAAATGTTTTGCCACATCTTCCTGAGTTCCGGCTTTTAAAAACCAGTCTCTTGCCGAATGGGCGTTGGTCATCGTTTCCTGAGTCGTAAAGGTTTTGGAAGCGATGATAAACAAAGTAGTTTCAGGATTTAAATTTTTTACGGTTTCCGCCATATGGTTTCCGTCCACATTGGAAACAAAATGAACGTTTAATCTTGTTTTAAAATGTTTTAAAGCCGAAACAACCATCACCGGACCTAAGTCCGAACCTCCGATCCCGATGTTTACCACATCCGTAATTTCTTTTCCGCTGAAACCTTTATGGGATCCTGATATAATGCTTTCGGAAAAAGATTTCATGTGATCAAGAACTCTTTTGATCTGAGGTTTTATGTTTTCCCCATCTACCAGAATTTCCTTATCGGAAAAATCCCTCAATGCCGTATGAAGCACCGCTCTTCCTTCCGTTTCATTGATCTTGTCACCCGAAAACATTTTGGAAATAGCTTCCTTAAGCTCACATTCTTCCGCAAGGTTCAGCAGGAGGTTTTTTGTTTTTGAATCCATCAGGTTTTTAGAATAATCAAACAAAAAGTTGTTTCTTTTGATTGAAAATTCGTTAAAACGATTGGGGTTATATTCAAAAAGGCTTCTCAGATCGAAGTCGTTATTAGCAAACTGTTCATCAAGCGCTTTCCAGCTGTTCGTGTGCGTAGGGTTTATTTTCGATAGCATATCTTTAGAAATTAAGGTGTTAAGGCTTCAGGTTCAGAATTGTTGAATGTTGAATCCTTCCGCAAAATTATTGATCTGCAAATTTACGGAATTTTACGCCAAAGATGTTAATGGATGATTAAAAATCAATTGGTGAGTTCCAACTCAATTCCGACATTTCCGATCCCTTTGCCTGGATTCTGTGACCCGTTTATGAATTGCCAATTCTCACCGGAAAAATTGCCAATGATTATATTTTTAGGGGATTCCGTAACTGAGCCGACCAGCGGATCGTGTGCTTTGATTTCTTTCTGCTCTCCATTTAAAGTCATTACTTTTTGATATGAATTTTCATGATTTAATATCCACTCAAATGCTACAATAATTCCTTCTTTAGGAAAAAGAAATGGCTTGGAAAAAATGTATTTTGTAAGTTTTTTCTTTTTGAAGCAGGTAACGATAACCGATTTGTACAGGTCACCCGGTACACCGTTTTCATCATAGTATATATTGACTTTTATTGTCGCCGACTTTTTTGCGTTGAGCATTGAATAAAAACTCAGGGATTTGATAAATAATAGTTCAGCAGAAATGATATTTCTGAATTCTTTACCGACCATCCAGATGCTATTATTAACACCGAAGAAAGTGCCTTCTTTAGCTTTTTTTCCTATTGTAAATGTTTTTGATAACTTAGGCCGCATAATCTGAACTTCGTCAATTTCAAAATATTCCGGCTTTAGAAAGTAAGTATTCCGGTTTTTGTCAACCTTTAAGTTTTCATATCCATAAGATTGAATTTTTGATATTTCTTCTTCTCGTCCTAAAGTGGCTGTACCACTTTCTTCGGTATTTATATAATAGTTTTTGCCCTGTAAAATAAGTTTTGCATAAGGAACGGGCTTTTGGGTTTCCTCATCTAAAACTTTTATTTGAGTCTGTGAAAAGAATAAAGCAGATGCAGTCAGAAATGAAATAATCATTAATGTTCTAATCATGTTATAGTTTTTTGTTAGATAACAGTTTTTTTTAAAATTTATTGAATAGCTTTTAGTTTTCAAAATGATTTAGCGGCAGAATGAACAGATGTCCTTAAGAATTATTATTTTTAAAATTAAATTTTTCATCGATGGCCAAATTTAACAGACGCGAATTTATTAAAAAATCATCATTAGGTCTAGGTTTTATGAGCCTGCCGGTTCCCGTACAGTTTTTATGGGGAAATGATTACGTTTCAAAACGACCAAAGCTGAACGAAAGAAAATTCACTTCCGAGGCTGTTGAAAAAACAATCAGAACAGTGAAAAAATCCATTGCCGACGAAGAACTGGCGTGGATGTTTGAAAACTGCTTTCCCAATACACTTGATACCACGGTGAAATTTTATGAGAAAAACGGGAAGTCTTTTACGTATGTCATCACGGGGGATATCGATGCGATGTGGCTCCGTGATTCCTCCGCGCAGGTATATCCGTACCTTGGATTGACAAATGAGGACAAAAAGCTTAAAAATATGCTGAAAGGAGTCATCAATAAACAGGTGGAATGTGTTCTCTTGGATCCGTATGCCAACGCATTTTTTGATGATGCTTCAAAAATCAGTGAATGGAAAAATGACCTCACGGAGATGAAACCCGGAATTCATGAGCGGAAATGGGAGGTAGATTCTTTGTGCTATGTGATGCGTTTATCTTACAATTATTGGAAGACAACGGATGATGCTTCTATTTTTGATGCAGACTGGAAACAGGCCATGCTCCTGATCCTTCAGACTTTCAGGGAACAGCAGCGGAAGGATTCAAAAGGACCGTATAAATTTCAGCGTTCTAACGGCAACCCGCTGGATACCCAGTTTGCGAGCGGTTATGGTAATCCGACCAAGAAAATCGGGCTGATTCATTCGATGTTCAGGCCTTCTGACGATGCCACTTTTTATCCCTTTTTGATCTCTTCCAATATGTTTGCAGTCGTTTCTCTGCAGGAAACGGCTGAGATCTTTTCAGAAGTTCTCCATAATGAAAATACGGCTGCCCAATTTAGAAGTTTGGCGCAGGAAGTAGATGCAGCCATTCAGAAATATGCTGTCTTTAACCATCCGGAAGCCGGTAAAATTTATGCTTTGGAGATCGACGGCTTTGGAAACGGATTGTTTATGGATGATGCCAACGTCCCTAATTTATTATCCATCCCATATTTGGGATACCGGTCAAAAGAAGATGTAATTTATCAAAATACCCGGAAGTTTTCTTTAAGCAAAGCCAATCCCTGGTACAGCGAAGGGAAATTTGCCAAAGGAATCGGCGGCCCGCATATCGGGGAACATAAAATCTGGCCGCTGGGCCTGATTATGCAGGCTTTAACCACCGATGATGATCGTGAAATCGTTTCGTGTTTAAAAATGCTGAAGGCCACCCACGCAGGAACAGGCTTTATTCATGAATCTTTTGACGTAGACAATCCCAAAGATTTTACACGGTCCTGGTTTGCCTGGGCGAATACGCTTTTTGGCGAACTGATGCTCCATCTTCATCAGACAAAACCGGAAATTTTAAACCAGAGATTCTAATTGTAGAAACCTCCGGTCTGCCGGAGGTTCTCTTGTAAAACTTAAAATAAGCAGCTGACAGCAATTAGATTTTTGCTATTGGCTTTACATTCAGAATTTTAAAATTTAAAAACGTATTATTAAATTGTTTCAAGTACTTATATATAAATAACCGAAGGTTAGGATTGCCTATATTTCTGTAGCTTGCTGCTGCTTTTTAGCGGGTTTTCTTCTCCTTACAAAATAGATAATAACGGTTCCGGTCACAATAAACGGCCAGATAGCAACCATTCCTACGATGATTTTCTGAATTAAATAAAAACCTTCTACAAAAGCTGATTTCAGGCTGTAAAGAAAATCAAATGTATATTTATCGTCGATGCTTTCGGTATTGGTAACGGCTATGGTGGCGATTCTTACTTTAGGCTCTTTAATGTAAATGTCGACCGTGCTGTATTTCAGCTGGTCCGTTACATCCATATTGGCCATCTGCTGGAGATTGTCTTCCGCCATATTCCGGTCGCTCATATTCACTTTATCTTTATTGGTCTTCAGCTTATCAATATTTTCACTGGTCTTTTTGATCCTCTTTCCTTCCATTTCAGCGTATTTTATTCCTGATGTGACATCTTCCGCGTTGATGGTTCTGGAATTGAGGAAGAGTTTTTTATTGTTCACCAAAGTCAGCAATTCGCCGAGCCTGGCTGTAGGAACTCTTACCTGCATGGTGTTTTCCGACTGGTATTTTTTAACGAGTACGGCTTCTTCATCCGAAGTATTGTAGGTGTTTTCGGAAACAATATTGCTCTTCAAGTCGCTGTGTGTAACAAAACCTCCAAGCTCCTGAACCGATTTTTCAATAGAAATTGTAGCGTCGTATACATCCTTCACTTCCATATTGATATCTGCTGTTTTAATGAATTGCTTGTCTTTTACTTTCATGGTCGCAACCGAAGAAATGCTGTCTGAAACAGCCATTGCGGAATCTTTAGAGGCGGCCGCTTCGTAATCTGCCGTAGTTTCCCCTTTTTTACATGAACAGATTCCCAATAAAAGGGCTCCTGCCAGTGATAATCTGATGTACGTCGTTTTCATAAGTTGATTTTTTTATGTTTTGCTTACTCCAAAGTTCATACGGAATCATTTGTAACGTTTGAAAATTTCAGGTAAAAATTCTGTAAAGAAATATTCTGATTTAAAATTTTGACAATCAGTTTTTTGTAAAATAATGCTAGTCACAAAGCCTTGCTTTCGGAGTAATTTTTGCTTATCTTTTACAAAATCAAACACAATCATTGTTATGTCTAACACCTTTTCTAAAATCAGAAACGCCATAGAATTATTCAGATCCATTGATTTTGATCAGTTAAGTGCGATCTCCCAAAAAGTAAATCTTCCGAAGCTGATGGAAAATTTCTCAAAACTGGACGATAAGCAGCTCAACGGAATGATGAAAATGCTGGATCCGAACCGGAAAAAGAAAGAACTTCCGCCGATTGATGGTGATTTTTATGATGTTTCTCACACGCTGAGTCCAGAACATCGTGAAGTGCAGCTGAAAGTCAGGGATTTCATGGAAAAAGAAGTCAAGCCTTTGGTGAACCATTACTGGTTGAGAGATGAATTTCCCCACGAACTGATTCCGAAATTTCAGAAACTTAATATCTGTGGAGTTACTTATGAAGGCTACGGCTGTCCGGGAATGCCTTTCCTGATGGAAGGTGTTATCGCAATGGAAATGGCGCGGATTGATGCCTCTATAGCGACATTCTTCGGTGTGCAGTCCGGTTTGTCTATGGGTTCCATCTATATCTGCGGTTCGGAAGAGCAGAAACAAAAATGGCTTCCTCAGATGCAGAAGTTTGAGAAAATCGGAGCTTTCGGATTAACGGAACCGGAAGTTGGCTCCGGAGCAGCGGGCGGATTGACGGTAACCTGCAAAAAAACACCGGATGGATGGATCCTTAACGGACAGAAAAAATGGATCGGAAATGCCACGTTTGCCGATGTTATTATTATCTGGGCAAGAGATCTTGATGATGGAGAAGTGAAAGGGTTTATCGTGGAAAAAGACAATCCCGGATATTCCGTAGAAAAAATAAAAGGGAAAATGGCCTTACGAATTGTTCAGAACGGACTTATTACCCTGAAAGATTGTATCGTAACCGAAGAAAACAGGTTACAGAATGCCAATTCCTTTAAAGATACCGCAAAGGTTCTCCAAATGACCCGGGCCGGTGTAGCATGGATGGCGACAGGCTGTGCAAGAGGTGCTTACGAAAGTGCTTTGGACTATACCAGAAAGCGGGAACAGTTCGGAAAACCCATTGCTTCTTTCCAGATGATCCAGGGCCATCTGGTAGAAATGCTGTCGAATCTTACCGCGATGCAGACCATGGTGTTCAGGCTTTCGGAAATGCAGGATGAAGGGATTTTAAAAGATGAACATGCATCGTTGGCCAAAGTTTTCTGTACCATGAGAACCCGGGACGTTGTCTCAAGGGCAAGAGAAGTGATGGGCGGAAACGGAATCCTTCTGGAATATGACGTTGCCAGATTTGTGGCCGATGCCGAAGCAATTTACTCATACGAAGGAACGAAGGAGATTAATTCTTTGATTGTAGGAAGGTCGATTACCGGGTTCAGTGCGTTTGTGTGAGGTGAATGATCAATAGTGAATTCACTTTTTATACTTGTTCGGCAGCAATTAAAACTAAATATTATGTTGAAAAATCTTAAGAAATTGAATCGTATCGATCTAAATGAAATTAAATGAGGCGGAGTGAAATAGGTCTGTGATAGCGGTCCAGAAGGTTGTTCTGTAAAATTCCTGCAGGCGATCCTTGTCCGGGAGGGCTCAGCGGACCTGGGAACCCGGGAGAGCCGGTAGGATATTGTCCAGGCAGTCAGACGTATATTCATTGTGACGAGGTTTGTCCGAACGGATTGCAGCCACTGTGTGCATTACAAAATCGAAGCCTTCAAATCCAATTGAAGGCTTCTTTATTTGACGTGAATTCGGCCGTATTAAATTTATTTTCCATCACTTATTAAATAAAGGTATTGGAATTCAAATAGCGTTTCTATTATTATATAACAAGTCATTAAATTGATACCTTTGATTGTAACGTTGACAATAGAAACTTCCAGCATCATGTTTCTATCTTCTAGCCTTTCACTTCGGGTTTCGCGTTATTTAAATATTCTCAATTATTAAAAGTTGACCAGCAAAGCGAATTGAACATTGACCATTCACTTCTCTAATCCATTTCCTTCAGAGTAATATTTTTCGAAATCTTGTAGCTTTTCTTCTTCCTGTCAGGGTGTTCTTCCTCACCTAGCAGTTTTCCCCACGGCTGTAATCCTTCCACTCTCTCGAAAATAATTTTAATAATGGCAATTGCCGGAATGCACAGGAACATACCGGCAATTCCCCAAAGATGTTCGCCGATAATGATACCGAGAAAGGAAAACAGGGCATTTATCTTTACTTTGGAACCTACGACAAAAGGCAGGACAATATTTCCATCAATAATATGTACAACGATATATCCTAAAGCCACATAGATGCAAGTGGATGGGGTGGCTGTAGCAAACGCGATAAAGCAGGAAATCAAAAGGCTGATGCAGATTCCCAGGTAAGGAATTACATTAAGCAAGCCTGTTAAGACACCGAGCAGGATGGCATATTTTACCCCTAAAACAGTCAATAGAATAGAGGTGAGCGTAGAAACGATCAGTATCTGAAGACAAAGACCGGTGATGTATTTTTTGGTCATGATCCGTACTTCACGAACAATTTCAAGAACCCGGGCTTTGTGTTTTTCATTAAAAACGGTGATGATAAAATTGTTCAGGACTCTGCGGTAATTCAGAATAAAAATAAAGAACAGGATAAAAAAGACCACGAAGCCCAGCCCGGAAGAAAATATTCCGAAGGTAAAACCTAAGATGACCCCGGTGGAAGAGAGGAGTTTGTTGAGTCCCTGATCGATATACGTCAGCTGCTGGTCAATCTTCACATGAAATGTTTTGGACACCCAGTGCTGCAGATCTGTTGCCACGGTGGTAAACTGGTTTTTCAGATGTGGAATATCTTTGCTGAAATCCGAAAGCTGTGAGCCAAAGAAATAAATCAATCCCATTAAAACAATAAGCATAAGCATTAAAGATGCGATTGTTGATAAACTCCTTTTAAACCGAAGTCTTCTTTCCAGGAAGTTGGCAATCGGAAGGAAAAGCATTGCCATCAGAAAGGCCAGGAAAAACGGAGCCAGAATACTTTCTCCTAAGGCCAGAAGATAGCCTAAGCCGATGATGCAGATAATAACAAGGGTGAGTTTTACAAGAAAAGGAAGCCGTAATATATTCATGATTTTAATCTGTTTTGTAAAAATAATAAAACCCTTTGAATGATAAGGGCTTCTGTAAGTTTGACCTGAATTCTTTTGATGGCATTAGAAAATTCTGTGCCACAGCGAATACCACAAAAAAATATTTTTGATAACTAATAATATATAACATGGGATATAAATAAAGACACGTCCCAAAAAATTATGAGACGTGTCTTTGTATTTATTAGATGGTACAAAATTATTTTTCAATAGCAATATCAATAACCTCTTCCATTCTGTTTACATAATGAACATGCAGGTTTTTCAGATAATCCTTTTTGATTTCCTCCACATCTTTTCTGTTGGCTTCACATAAAATGACATCTTTGATTCCGGCTCTTGTTGCGGCAAGAAGCTTTTCCTTGATTCCGCCTACCGGAAGCACTTTTCCTCTTAAAGTAATCTCACCCGTCATAGCAAGATGAGGTTTTACCTTTTTGTTTTTATAGGAAGAAACCATGGATGTTAACATGGCAATTCCCGCAGAAGGCCCATCCTTCGGAGTAGCACCTTCCGGAACGTGAACGTGAATGTTCTTCTTTTCAATATCATCCTGGGAAATTCCCAGCTCGTCATGCTTTGCTTTAATATATTCCAGGGCGATCATTGCCGATTCTTTCATCACGGTTCCCAGATTCCCGGTCATCGTAAGGTTCCCTTTTCCGTTGCTCAGGATGCTTTCGATGAATAAAATATCACCACCGACGCTGGTCCAGGCAAGTCCGGTCACCACTCCCGGAACCCCGGTAATCTCGGATAAGCTTTTCGGTCTTGGTACCCCTAAGATTTCATCAATTTTTTCTACGGAAATCTTAGGGTTATACTCTTTTACCAAAGCGGTCTGAAGAGCTACCCAACGGGCAATCCCGGCAATCCTTTTTTCCAGTGAACGAACACCGCTTTCCGAAGTATGGGCTTCGATAATATGCTTTAATTCGTCATATCCAAGCTTGAAAGATTTTGCTGTAAGCCCGTTTTCTTCCTGCTGTTTTTTAATTAAATGCCTTTTTGCAATCTCGATTTTCTCCTCTAAGGTATAGCCTGCAATCTGAATGATCTCGGTTCTGTCCAAAAGTGGCGTCTGAATAGTTGACAACGAATTCGCTGTTGCAATGAACATTACTTTGGAAAGGTCATAGCCCATCTCCAGGAAGTTATCATAGAATGATTTATTTTGCTCAGGATCAAGTACTTCTAACAAGGCAGAGCTTGGGTCTCCGTGCAGTCCTTGTCCGATCTTATCGATTTCATCCAGAACGATGACCGGATTGGAAGTTCCGGATTTTTTAATTGATTGCAGGATTCTTCCGGCCATGGCTCCAATATAGGTTTTCCGGTGGCCGCGAATCTCGCTTTCGTCATGAAGTCCGCCCAGAGAAAGCCTTACGTATTTTCTTCCCAGTGCATCGGCAATGGATTTCCCTAAAGACGTCTTTCCAACGCCCGGAGGCCCTACCAAAAGAAGGATTGGGGACTTCATGTTGTTTTTAAGCTTTAAAACAGCCATGTGTTCCAAGATTCTCTTCTTGATATCTTCCAGACCGAAGTGGGCTTTATCTAAAATTTTCTCTGCTTTGGCAATATCAAAAACATCTTTCGTATATGTTTCCCAAGGAAGATCCGTAAAGAAATCCAAGTAATTTCGCTGCACATTATAATCCGGTGAGTTTGGGTTCTGACGTTGTAACCTGTTGATTTCCTTGTGGAAATGTTCCTCTACTTCGTTGCTCCATTTCTTACCTTGTCCTTTTTTAATCAGATCTTCCACATCACCGTCAGGTCCCCCGCCAAGTTCTTCCTGGATGGTACGGATCTGCTGATTCAGGAAATATTCACGCTGCTGTTTGTCCAAATCTTTTGACGTTTTCTGGTGAATCTGATTTCTCAGTTCCAGCTTCCTGAAATCTTCATGCATCATTTCATAGCACTTGTTGGCCCTTTCCATCAGGTTTTTTTCTTCCAGCAGCTTCTGCTTGTCCGAAGATGGGAAATTAGCATTGGTGCAGATAAAATTCAGTAGGTCATCATTGTTGTTGATGTTTTTTATAGCGAAATTGGCCGCATTCGGAATATTGGGATCAAGCTCGATAATCTTTAAGGCAAGGTCTTTTACATTTTCCAGCAAAGCCTCATATTCTTCTATATTTTTGGGTCTGGAGTCTTTCAGCTTTGAGATTTCAGCTTTAAAATACGGCTGGGTTTCTACGATCTTTTTTACCTTAAACCGGTAGAATCCTTTGGTGATGGCTGTAATATTTCCTTCCGGAAGCTTAATAATCTTTATGATTTTAGCAAGAGTACCCACCTGGAAAATATCTTTTTCAGTAGGCTGCTCCAGTTCAGAATTTTTCTGGCTTACAATTCCAATAAAGTCACCGTTTTGTTGGGCTTCCTCAAGGAGTTGGATGGATGTTTTTCTTCCTGCCGTAATGGGAATTACAACATTCGGGAACATCACCATATTTCTAACGGGAAGGATCGGGAATATCTTTTGCTCGGAATTTTTTTCCGTTTCCGCAAGGTCGTCAAGGGTGATTTCCTGGGCTACAATATCAAATCCGTCGCTTATCATTTCTTCTAAACTAATATCTTCAAATTCTGTCATAGTACATCGAATGACAAATTGTCATTGTCGTTTTAATTCGTTAACGTGAAATTACACAATATGTTTAGAAAAGAGACCACATATTGCGTGACGTTATAAGGCACAAGACTTATGCCATTTGTTTTTTGCTAAAAAATATGGTCAAAATTTCCTTTTTTATATAATTTAAATTTTAAAAATTAAAATAAAGGCCTTGCATTTCCGTAATTTCTTAAAAATGTGTATTTTCGCAAACTGATAAAAAACTATAATATATATAATGGCAATTTTAGGACAAATTAGGAGTAGACCTTGGCTTTTGATGGGCGTAATTGCACTGGCGCTTTTGGCGTTCCTTGTAAACCCAGACAGTATCGATAAGGTTTTCGGTAAAAATCCTGATGTTTTAGGAAAAGTAAATGGTGAGAAAATTACCCGTGAAGAGTTTAACGATCAGCTCTTCGTGCTTCAACAACAGGCCGAGCAGCAGGGACAGCCGAAAAACGGGCTTGAAGAGCAGGCGTGGCAATTGTTGGTGCAGTCGAAACTAATCAAGCAGCAATTCGAGAAAATGGGCTTCGAAATGACGGAGGACTATTTCTGGAGCCAGCTGCAGTACGATCAGATGTTTGCACAGCAGAAGCAGTTTTTCGATGAGAAAGGTAATTTCAAAACCCAGGAGCTTAAAAAACAGATCGAAGACATGAAGGCTGCTTCTCCGGAAGGATACAACCAGTGGCTGAAAACCAGAAAATCAGTGGAGTACAGACTGATGGCAAGACAGGTTTTTGCCAATGTTTCCACGGGGATTACGACCGGTAAAAAAGAAGCTGAAGAGCTGATGAAAGAAAGAGATCAGCTGGCGGATATCGATTTCGTAAAGATCGATTATGCAACTTACCTTCAGAAAAACAACATCAAGGTGACGACTGAAGATCTTGCTAATTATATCAAGCAGCATCCTGTAATGTTCAAAGCGGAAGAAAGCCGAAACATTGGAATCGTATATTTCCCATCTCAGCCGAGTGCAGCTGATGATGCCGCAGCTCAGAAAGAGATCAACAAACTGTTCTTAGCAGGAACGGATGCGAGCGGAGGCTCTGAAAATTTCCAGAATACCAAAAACGACTCTATGTTCGTGATGGCCAATTCAGATATGCCTTACAACCCTCAGTATGTAAAGCCGAATCAATTACCGCAGGCTATTCAGGCGCAGCTGCCAACAGCAGCGATCGGTCAGACTTTCGGTCCTTATAAAGAGCAGAATTTCTATGTGGTGTCTAAGCTTTTGGATAAAAAGACTTCGGATTCTACATTATCAAGACATATCCTTATCGCTTTCAAAGGAAGCCCGGCAGGAGAAGGCGTTACAAGATCCAAAGAACAGGCTAAGAAACTGGCGGATTCAATTGGAGCTATTGTAAAAGCCAATCCGGCTAAATTCACGGAATTTCTTAAGTTATCCAACGATCCGAATTCTGCCGCACAGGGCGGAAGCTTAGGGTGGACAACTCCGGAAACGCCTTTCGTACCGGAATTCTTAAAGTATCTTGCAGAAAATCCTAAAGGAGCAACCGGTGTCGTTGAAACACAGTTCGGTTACCATATCATCAACATTGAAGATAAAAAGCCGGGAGCAATGGCTTATAAAGTAGCTAACCTTGTAAAAGCCGTTAAACCTTCCGATGCTACGGAAGCGGAAGTAAACAAAAAGGCAAGCCGTTTTGTTCAGCAGGTTCAGGGTAAATCATTTAACGATTTTGTGAACATTGCCAAAAAAGCAAACTACCAGTTCTCCAATCCGAAGCAGGCGAAGAGATTCGACGGGCAGCTTCAGGGCTTAGGAACGGAAAAAGATGCGGATATCCTCTCTTGGGCATTTGATAAGAAAAGAGAAAAAGGAGATACCGAATTATTTACGGTAGACGGAACAGGAGATAAAATTGTTGTTTACTTAAATGGTAAGCAGGAAAAAGGAACTGCAGATCCTGAATCGGTAAGAGACCAGATCGAAGTTGTTGTGAAGAACAAGCTGGCTGCGAAAAAGATCGTAGAGAAAATGGGTAAACCGGGAAGTCTCGATCAGGTAGCTAAACAGTTTGGAACAACCAAGCAGTCTGCACAGGTTAATATGTTGAATCCATCCGTAGCAGGTTCTATGGAACCGAAAGTGGCAGGAGCTGCATTCGGGGTGAAGAAAGGACAGGTTTCCAATCCGGTTGAAGGAGGAACAGGTGTGTATGTTTTGGTTAAGAAAAATGAAACCACAAACAAACAGCCTGGAGACCTTAAACAATTCACGGAATCCGTAACCCAGAGAAACGGCGGAATGTTTGGTCAGGCTTGGTTAAAGAGCTTGCAGGATAATGCGAAGATCGACGATTACAGAATTGAAATCTGGAACAAATTGGGTTCTCAGCAACAATAAAAAAATAATTTCCATAAGGATAAAAAGCGGCAAAGTTTTTGCCGCTTTTTTTGTGTGTAACGCAGAGCAATGAAGAAAAACATTAATTTAAATGTAGTATATTTGCTCATTAGAAAAAATTTAGCAAGTGAAGTTCAGTAAAGAATTAAAAGCTGGTGTGATCGCACTATTGGCCATCGTTGGTTTTGTGGTGCTTTTTCAATTTATGAAAGGCCGGAGCCTTTTTACTACCGACAATATATTTTACGCAAAATATGATAACGTAGAGGGATTGGCCCAATCCTCGCCTGTTTCTATTAATGGTCTAAAAGTAGGACAGGTTGACAAAATTATTCCAAATACCAACAAAGACGGAAAAATCGATTTTCTTGTAAAAATTACCGTAGATAATAATTTTGAGTTCTCGAAAAATTCAACTTTGGAAATTTTTGAACCCAGCCTGATGGGTGGGAAAGAAATGAGAATTAATCTTATGTATGGAGGTCCTACGGCAAAAGACGGAGATACTTTGAGAGGTGCTTTCAAATTGGGAACTTTGGGAAGTCTTTCTTCTCAGGTAGGGCCGGTAAAAGATCAGTTGCAGGTGGTTCTTCACCGGGTAGATTCTTTAATGACCAACGCTAATCAATTGGTAGATGCTCAAAACAGGCAGGAAATTAAATTATTACTGGTTAATCTTAATAAGACCGTAGGTGCTTTGCAAACCACCGCAGCAAGCGTAAACTCTCTTGTAGGACACAACGATCCCAAACTTCAGAAAGTACTGGATGATGCCAGCCTTACGATGCAGAGCGGTAAAGTTACTTTGGATAAATACGGAAATTTAGCGGAAAGCATTGACACGAAGAAACTCAATGCAACCATTGCTAATCTTGATGAAACCGTTGGCCAACTCAATAAAGTGGTTTCCGGAATCGACAGAGGCGAAGGAAGCTTAGGGAAAATTATGAAAGATGATCAGTTGTACAATAATCTTAACGCAGCCTCCAGCAATCTTAATGGTCTGATCGAAGACCTTAAAGCACATCCTAAAAAATATGTTAATTTCTCCGTGTTCGGAAAGAATAGTAAAGACTAATATATAACCATGCAGTATATTCCTCATATTATTTTTTTTATCTTATTGGTAGCAGGTTTCGGGCTCTTTGCCAAAAGTCTGCTTAAAATTTACCGGAATATCCGGTTGGGAAGAGAAATCAACCGAAACGACAGAAAAGGGGAGCGCTGGGAAACTATGGCCAGAGTGGCAATGGGACAGAGCAAAATGACGAAACGTCCGATCGCCGGAGTTTTGCACCTTTTCGTATATGTGGGTTTTATCATTATTAATATTGAACTTATAGAAATCGTGGTAGACGGAATTTTCGGAACCCATCGGTTTTTATCTGCCATTATTGGAAACAGCGTTTACAGTTTCTTTACGGCAACGCTGGAAGTCCTGGCACTATTGGTTGTTATAGGAGTGGTAGCCTTTTTCATCCGTAGAAACTTCTATGGAGTAAAGAGATTAACGATGAAGGAGCTCTTGGGATGGCCGAAAGAAGATGCCAACTGGATTCTGATTATTGAATTCGCACTGATGATGGCCTTTTTCATGATGAATGCTTCAGATTCTATTTTACAGAGCAGGGGATACGGTCATTTTGCAAAGGCGGGATCTTTCCCGATCAGTAATATTTCCTTTGTTCCTTTTCTGGAGACTTTCAGTTTCGACAGCGGATTCCTGTTCGGAATTGAGAGGGCAGCATGGTGGTTCCATTTCGTAGGTATTCTGTTCTTTATGAACTACCTTTATTATTCAAAACATTTACATATTATCCTGGCTTTCCCAAGTACCTGGTACGCCAATTTGGAAAAGAAAGGAAAATTCAATAACCTGGAATCCGTAACCAAGGAAATCAAACTGATGATGGATCCGAATGCAGATCCTTATGCGGCACCTGCCGGAGGAGAGGCAGAAGCACCGTCAAAATTCGGTGCGGAAGATATCTTTGACCTCAATCAGGTTCAATTGTTAAATGCTTATTCATGTACGGAATGCGGCCGTTGTACAGCGGTTTGCCCGGCGAATATTACCGGAAAAAAACTTTCTCCGAGATTGATCTTGATGAAAACCAGGGACCGTCTGGAAGAGGTAGGAAAAAATATCGATAAAAACGGTAAGTTTGAAGATGATGGCAAAAAATTGCTGCACGACTATATTACCAAAGAAGAACTCTGGGCCTGTACCACCTGCAATGCCTGTACGGAAGCCTGTCCGGTATTGCTGGATCCTTTATCCATCATTAACGATATGAGAAGGTTCCTGGTAATGGAACAGTCGGCGGCACCGCAGGAGCTTAACCTGATGATGGCGAATATCGAAAACAATGCCGCCCCTTGGCAGTACAACCAGGCGGATCGTCTGAATTGGGCAAAAGACTAATTAAATGTAACAAATGCAAAATGTAGCTATGTAACAATCATTCATTGGTTAACTGTTACATGGATATATTGGTAAACTGAATTAAAATGGACTTCAATATAAAAACCATGGCAGATTACGCTGCCGAAGGAAAATCACCGGAAGTTTTATTCTGGGTGGGCTGTGCGGGAAGCTTTGACGACCGTGCCAAAAAAATTACAAAAGCATTCTGCAAAATACTGAATAAAATAGGGGTTGAATTTGCGGTTCTGGGACAGGAAGAAAGCTGTACCGGAGATCCTGCAAAACGTGCCGGAAACGAATTCGTTTTCCAGATGATGGCCCTTACAAACATTGAAGTGCTGAATGCGTATGAGGTAAAAAAAATCGTGACGGCCTGTCCGCACTGTTTCAATACCCTGAAAAATGAATATCCGAGCTTGGGTGGAAACTATGAGGTTATCCATCATACCCAGTTTTTGAAAAACCTTATGGAAGAAGGCCGCCTGAAAATTGAAGGGGGTGCTTTTAGCGGGAAGAAAATTACTTTTCACGATCCATGCTATCTGGGACGTGCCAATGGCGAATATGAAGCACCAAGAATGTTGCTTGAAAAACTGGACGCCGAGCTGGTTGAGATGAAACGTTGCAAAACCAATGGTCTTTGCTGCGGTGCCGGAGGTGCACAGATGTTTAAAGAGCCTGAAAAAGGAAAAAAAGACATTAATATCGAGCGAACCGAAGAAGCTTTGTCTACCGAGCCTAAAGTAATTGCTACAGGCTGCCCGTTCTGTAATACCATGATGACGGACGGCGTTAAACATTTCAATAAAAATCATGAAGTTGCAGTAAAAGATATCGTGGAGCTTTTGGCAGAAGCGGAAGATCTGTAAATTTTTTACAGCAGTTGAAAGCAGCGGATGTTTCCATGAAAGCCGGATGGCGGATTTCTTTCTTTGTAATCGTTGGTATTCTGGCATATCTTAGTTTCTGGAATTACAAAAACAGGGTTTACGACTGGGATATGCCGGGTTATATCGGCTGTATGTATACCCTGAAATTTCCGGATCAACCGGATAAAGTCCATAAGCTTACTTATTCGGAGATAAAAAAAAAGGCTCCGGCTTACGAATACAAAGACATCACCGGAACTTTAAAAACCCCGGATCCGGCACGGCAGGCTTTTGCATTTAATACAAAAGCTTTTAAGGAACAGCTGCCTTATTTTAAAATCAAAGCCGGCTACAATCTGGCTGTTTTAGTGCTGTATCAATTGGGATTTTCATCACCGGATGCCGTCACATTTCTCAGTATTTTCTCTTACTTTATTTCGGGAATGCTGATTTTTTTTATTCTGAAATTCATATTTCCTGAAAACTATTTGCTCGCAGGCTTTTTAACTGTCGGAATTATACTTTTGCCTCCGATGACATACATGTCCAGGGTATCGACCCCGGATCTTTTTGTCCTGCAATTTCTGCTGGTTTTTATGGCGGGTTTTCTAAAAAAATGGAATCGCTGGATTATGTTTTCCATTCTTTTTGCGATTACTTTTACAAGACCGGACTACCTGCCTCTTACTTTAAGCTATCTGTTACTAACAGGTATGTACGGATATTTTAAAGAGAAAAAATGGGATCTCAATCTTGTCATACAGGGAATGATTCTTTTGGCTCTGTACTTTATCATCATTAAAGCTTCCGGCTACCCGGGATGGAAACATCTTTTTTATGATTCTTTTATTTACAGACGGCCGCTTATCTCGGGTTTGCCGCCGGATTTCACGTTTCAGGATTATCTGCATATTATTTACACAAAAATTATATATTTCAAAAGAGTCACTTTAATTTCCTTAGGGCTAACGGGGCTCATATTTTATTATTCAAAAGATCGGTGGATCAGGGCTTTTTCAATCATTGTTCTGGTGAATATCTACATTAAATTTCTCATTTTTCCGCATTCGTCGGGATTAAGGTTTTTCTTCGGCTACATTATCCTGTTGCTGTTCATATTCTTATCGGTGCTCAGCACAAAATATAATGGTTTCAGACTCAGGAAAATTGCGTAATTTTGAACTTTAAAATACATCAGCAATGAAGATTGAAGAATCCAATATAGTAGAAGCGAACGATTACAGAGTAATTATCTATCCGGCCTCAAGACCTTTTGAGACCAAAGAAGCGAAGCAGATTACCGAAAAGCTGTTTGACTTCCTGGCCACCTGGGCAGCACACGGAAAGCCGCTTTCTTCGTCTTTTAAGATCGAAAAAAATCAGTTTATTATCATCTGTGTGGATGAGGAAAAAGAAATGGCTTCGGGATGCAGCATCGATGCATTGGGGAAAGTCATGAGGGAAATCGATGAAGAATACCAACTGGGGCTTTTCGACAGGATGAAAGCCAGTTTCGTGGAGAATGGCGAAGTGAAAACATTGAAACTTAATGATTTCAAATCAAAAGTACGAAACGGGGAAATCTCCAGGGATATTCAGGTATTCGACTTTTCAAAAAATACGTATCTTGAATTTCTGGGAAACTTCCTTTTGCCTTTTGATAGAAGCTGGGCTGCAGGAATTAAATAAACAGATTATTATTAAGATGAATATAAAAAGTGGAGTATCTCCACTTTTTTTGGTTTAAGTATATTTGCAGAAATATCTCTAAAAGATTTAAACAAAAGGTTCCGGACGCTGATGCCTAAAATACTTTTTTTAACCACTGCCCACCGACACGATGATGACAGGATCTTCTATCATCAGGCAAAAGCATTGAAAAATGAGGGTTATCAGGTTAAGATCTGCAGCCTTTCTTCAGATTTCCAGGGAACAACTGATGGCATCGAAATCGAATCCTATCCGGTGCTGGATAAAAGCACGGAGGAAAAAAAAGCAGTTTTTGAAAAAGTATGCCAGGATTTTCAGCCGGATAGCATCATCTGTTCGGAACCGCTGGCCGTTATTGCTGCTAAAAAGTTTAAAAAGCAGAAGAAAAAGGTACGTATCGTTTACGATATAACCGAATGGTATCCTTCGTTGAGAATGATCGAGCCGTTTTCTTTTCCGTTAAATATTTTTCATGCCTTTAAATTTTTCCTGATCCAGCTGTATGCGGGCTTCATCAGTACGAATTATATTTTCGGGGAGGATACGAAAAAGTTCCCGCTGGCCTATTTTTTCCCGTTTAAAAAGAAAATTGTCCTGCCTTATTACCCGGATGATATTTACATTCATCCGAACATTAAAGCACTTCAAGAAAATACGATTACCCTTTGCTACACCGGGCAATTTTCAGCAGAAAAAGGAATCGGTAATTTTTTTGCTGCGGCGGACTGTTTAAGAAAAAAGAAACCCGGCCTGCACATCCGTATTTTGCTGATCGGAGGGGCAAGAAAAGAAAGAGACGAAAGATATTTTGCGGAACAGCTGGAAAAATACCGTTTTGAAAATATAAAAATAGGCAAATCCGCATCTTTTGAAACCTTCACGGAAGCATACGCGGAGGCGGACATCTGTTTCGACCTGAGAACAATGAATTATGAAAACCATCATTGCCTTCCGATTAAACTGTTTTACTATGCCGCTTCCGGAAAACCGGTAATCTATACCGATCTGAAAGCCATCAGACAGCATATAGACGTTTCCGGATTTGGTTTCCTCGTTGATCCGGAAGATCCTGAAACAATAGCTGATTGCATTGTAAAATATGTCGAAAATCCTGAATTGTATACAAATCACGCCAAAAATGCCAGGCTGGCGTATGAGCAAACATATAATTGGGCGGCTATTAATGATGTATTTATCAACTTCATTGCTAATCCATAAGATAATAAGATGAAGCAGGGCACCATTCTGAAAACATTTTTCTCACGATTTTTAATTCTGATCTTAAATTTCGGTCTTGTTATTTACACAACCAATCAGTGGGGAAGTGAAGGGAAAGGAACCATTTCACTGATGGTCGCGGACCTTACATTGATCAGCTTCTTTGCCAATGTTTTCGTCGGGAGCAGCGTGAGTTATTTTGCCAAAAGATTCCGGACGGAGGAAATTCTGCCGTTCGCCTACCTTTGGTCCCTATTGATGGGTCTGGCAATCCCGCTTTTTTTCAGTTTTACCCACGCTCCTGAATATTCAAATTATTTAATAGCGCTTTCGGTGCTGTCATCCCTTTTGTCGGCCAATGTGAACCTATTTGTCGGTCAGCAGAATATCAGGATGTTTAATCTTTATACAGTTCTGCAACAGGTAGTACATATTGTTTTTATCATTATTATAATTTATCTGTTCAGAATTACTTCTGTTAATGCTTATTTTATTGCCCAAATCAGCTGTTTCGGTGTTTTGTTTGCCATAAGTGCTTTCCAGGTGCTGAAACATTGTACCTTTAAAAATATTTCTTTCTCAAGAACGGTTGGATATAAGCTTTTCGATTACGGATGGAAAACCCAGGTAAGTGCTTTCCTGCAGTTCCTTAATTATCGGCTGTCCTTTTACTTCCTCGAATATTTTAAAGGAATTACCAGTGTTGGGATTTTTTCAGTCGGGGTTGCTTTTTCGGAGGCGGTCTGGACGGTAAGCCGAAGCCTTTCGGTGGTGCTGTATTCGGATGTGGTGAATAATAAAAATTCGTATGAAGCGGTTGAGAAAACAAAAATATCCCTGAAGGTCAGTTTTTGGATTACCCTCTTGTTTATCATAATTATGCTGATTACTCCGGCACAGGTTTATGCCTGGATTTTCGGTAAGGATTTCAGCCGTACGAAGGAAATCGTTCTGCTGCTTTCTCCGGGGATTCTGGCGATTGCCGTAAGCAATATCATCGGGTATTATTTTGCAGGGATCAATAAGCTGAGGATTTTAAATGTGAAATCTCTGATCGGTTTGATTTTTACCGTAATTTCTTCTTATTATGTGATTCCTAAATGGGGTATCACCGGAGCCTGTATTGTAACTTCCGTTTCGTACTGTCTTTCGTCCGGGATTTTATTCTGGCGGTTCTATCAGATAACAGAATTTCGTGTAAGCGACTTTATGTTGTCCAGAACCGAAATGAATTTACTTTTAAATAAGGTCTTAAAGAAAAAATAAGGCGACGGAATAAAAATAAGTTTTTATCTTTGTTGGAAATGAGGAATATTGTTTTCGGAATCCTGGTGGTATTTTTAGCTGTTCTGAGCTGCAGAACGGGCGATGATGAGCTGCAGCAGATCGACCAGATTTTAGATATCTATATGAAAAATGGTGCAGGGCGGGATCTGCTTCACCAGAAAAAGGATCAGACGTATTTTACCTATTCCCTGAACGATGTGTTCGGGATTAAAGATATTTCACCGGTAAGCAGTTCGTTACGGGCGACTGCGGATTCCACGCTTTTTATCGAATATATCGCCGGAGCAAGAAGAATAGGGATGGATACTCTGGATCCTAATAATAAGACCTATCACTCCGTAATAACGGTTTCTTTAATTAAAAGGCTTAATAACACAATCCTTGATACAATTAACGATAAGTTGGAAATACAATACCGCATGACGCCGTCCGTTTTTGAAGTCTCGAAAGTCTATTATAACGATACTCTGAGATTTACCAAAACACCGGGTTCCCCGAACGTGGTAACGATCGTAAAATAAATTTTATACATTTGCAAAACTGCAGGCATTCCGATGCTCCGCATTCTAATAACTAACATCTAAATAAAATGTTACAAGTCAATTTTTTGCGCGACAATAAAGAGCGCGTTTTAGAAGGTCTTCAAAAAAGACAATTCAAGAATCTTGGATTGGTAGACGAGGCTATTGCTACTGACGAAGAAAGAAAAAAAATTCAGTTTGAATTGGATTCCCAGCTTGCCGAAATCAATAAAATCTCGAAAGAAATCGGGCTTTTAATGAAAGAAGGAAAGAAAGAGGAGGCAGAGTCCGCAAAATCTAAAACCGCACAATACAAAGAGTCGACGTCGGAATTGAAATCTCAATTGGATGTTAAGGAGAAAGAATTAGTCAATATCCTGTACCAGTTGCCGAACATTCCAAATGAACGGGTAAAAAGCGGTGCTTCTGCGGATGATAATGAGATCATTTACCAGTCTCATGATGTAGAAGGTCTCGGAGAAGGAGCAATCCCGCACTGGGAGCTAGCGAAAAAATACAACCTGATCGATTTCGAGCTGGGGGTAAAAATTGCCGGCGCAGGATTTCCAGTTTATTTAGGAAAAGGCGCAAGATTGCAGCGGGCATTGGTTCAGTATTTTCTGGACAAAAATGTTGAAAAAGGATACACAGAAGTCAATCCGCCTCACGTTGTAAATGAAGCTTCAGGATATGGAACAGGGCAGTTACCGGATAAGGAAGGTCAGATGTATTACATCCAGGCAGATGATTTATACCTGATCCCGACAGCAGAAGTTCCGGTAACCAATCTTTACCGCGATGTTTTGCTTGATGAAAAAGATTTACCGATAAAAAATACGGCTTTCTCTCAATGTTACAGAAGGGAAGCGGGAAGTTACGGAGCTCATGTAAGAGGCCTGAACCGTCTTCACCAGTTTGAAAAAGTAGAGATTGTAAGGATTGAAAAACCTGAAAACTCGTATGCTGTTCTTGAAGAAATGGTGGAACACATCAAGGAAATCCTTAGCGATCTTGAGCTGCCTTACCGGGTATTAAGGCTTTGCGGCGGTGATACCGGCTTTGCCTCTGCCATGACCTACGATTTTGAAGTATGGAGTGCGGCCCAGGAAATGTGGCTTGAAGTAAGTTCCGTATCCAATTTTGAAACCTTCCAGGCTAACAGGCTGAAGTGCCGTTACAAAACGGACGGAAAATCCCAGCTGGTACACACGCTGAACGGTTCCGCAATGGCCTTACCGAGAATTGTGGCCGCCTTGCTGGAAAACAATCAGACCGCGGAAGGCATAAAGCTTCCGAAGAAGATTGCTGAATATGCGAGATTTGATGTGATCAATTAATTATAAAAGTGCCCTTGTTAAGAGGGCATTTTTCATTTACGGATTATTAACCAATAAAAATATTATGAAGAAAATTTTTAAGCTTATAGTATTACTGTGTGTAATTTTCTTTATGTCATTGAAAGCTTCCGAAAAAGAAAAACGGATCGAGAAAGCAAGAGTTGTAGAGATTGCCGGGCTTGTTATAGATGCTGGAAACTTAAATGCTTTGGAAAACGCAAAACTCTATGATGAAAAAGGATTATTAATTGCCACAACGGATTCCAGAGGCTATTTTAAAGGAAACATAGAATATCCGGATAATGGAGCAATTCACTTTAAGATTAAAGTGCAGAAAAGTGGATATCAATCTTTCGTGCAGACCGAGAACTGGGGAAATTTAGGGAACAATATCCGGTGTGCCTATTATTTCGGAATAACGAGAAACGACAGCAAATCCTTTTCTGAAATGGTTTTCACTAAAGATCTTTCAATAGATTCGGTCATGGTGGGCTTCAATGCAGTTAAAGAAAAAATAGATTTCAGTAAAAAAATTGAAACGGCAAAAAAGGATAACCAACAGGTGCTTTTTAAGATCGATTCTGAATATTATCTGATCAACGACGGCGGATGGCTAAAAATCGCTTCTCCGGATGAGCTTATTTCTATCGATAAAAACCGGATTGTAAAAGCTTCAGAAATAAATTCCCTTATCAAAAGAAAGCAGATTAAGGGGATGAGCCCTTCGGAATCGAAGGAGTATTCTTATGAAATTTATACCAAGTAAGATATGTAAAATTTGAAAGAATTTTAAGCTGCCTTTTTGACAGAAAGAATTATTTTTTTTAAATTAAATATTAATAACTGTCCATCAACAAAACGAACTGTCATCTTTATTTAAATGACAGTGATAATTAATTATACAGTTTAATCTTACACTATGAAAACCCAGATTAATTTTTTATTAATGAAAATAACACTATTAGTATTAGTGTTATTTTCATTAAATTTTCAATCACAAAATTATTATTTTAAATTTCCTGGAAATATAGAGGACCGTTCTTTTGATGATAATATCAAAAGGCTAAATGATGACATCCTAAGAACCTATAAAAACAGTGATAAAATTAAATTTAATGATAATATATTTCGGCTTTATATCCTCAACGAAGATTATAAAAAAGGATTATTTTATTTAAATGAATTAAGAAACTTTCCTAAGTACAAAGGTTTGGATTATCAAGAGATCATAGGAATTCAGTTTGAACTATATGCATTATCTAGGTTAAGTTCTGACAATAAACCATATCGAGATAAATTTGAAAATACATTTAATGGAAAAATAGACTCCATATCAGATAAGTCTAAAATTTATTTAGGTGAGTTTTTCAAATATACACCAGAAGCATTAAAAAATGACATACTTAAATTTATAAAGACGGATATTGTAAATGATAGTATTTCAGAGTCCAATGCAATTAAACTATGTCGTTATTATATTTCCTACATTATTGCAAAAGAGACCAATCATATTGCACTTCCTTTAATAAAAAAAGTAGATCGTGAAGAATACACAATAAATGATAGTGTCATTATAAAAACAAAAAGTGGAAATGAGATTTCTTTAGGATTTTTAAAGTATAAGAAAGGAGAAAGTAAAGTTCCCACAATACTAAATTTTAGTATTTATAATAGGGGGAGGTTGAACAATAATGAAAGACTCAACTCTTTGAGAGGATATGCAATAGTAAATGCCTACAGTAGAGGAGTTTACTTAAGTCATGATCAAATTACACCATTTGAATTTGAAATAGAAGATGTAAATGATGTAATCGACTGGATTATAAAACAACCATGGAGCAATGGGAAAGTTGGAATGATTGGAGGCAGCTATGATGGTTTTAGCCAATGGGCTGCTGCAAAAAGTCTTCACCCTGCTTTAAAAACAATAATTCCTTCCGCATCAGTAGGCTTCGGAATAGATTTTCCAATGTACAATAATTGTTTTAGTCCTTATATGTTACGCTGGCTAAGTTATGTCGATAAGAAAACAGATTATGGAATTTTCAACGATGAAAAAAAATGGCTTTCTGTATACAATTCCTATTATAAAAATGGAACTGCATTTAATAAATTAGACAGTATATATGGAAAGGCTAATTTTATTTTCCAAAAATGGTTAAAACATCCCTCTTTTGATAAATATTGGAGGTCTAAAATGCCCGATAAAAAGGATTTTGCAAAAATTAATATTCCTGTTTTAACGCTTACGGGTTATTATGATGCTGATCAAAGGGGAGCGATGTACTATTATAACGAACATCACAAATACAACAAAAATGCAAACCATTATTTAGTAATTGGTCCTTATGGACATAGTGGGGTCATATCAGGAGTGGATGAAGAATATAATGGTTATAAAATTGATTCTGTTGCAAAAATTAATATCGAAGAAATTTCTTTTCAATGGTTTGATTATATTTTGAAGGGAAAGAAAAAGCCGGAATTTTTAAAGGATAAAGTAAATTATCAGGTTATGGGCTCTAACGAATGGAAAAGTGCTCCGGAAATTAATAAAATAAGTAACGGAAAATTAAAATTATTTTTAAATAGAACAAAACTGGAAGAAACAGAATCTAAGCTGGCTTATATTTCTCAAACAGTTAATTTTTTAGAGCGAAAAGATACTTTACAAAGTTTTAGTGATGAAAAAATCTTAGATAATAAATTATCTCCGGAATATTTAAAAGACAGACTAATTTTTGAAAGTAATGTTTTCGAAAACTCTTTTGAAATAAACGGCAGTTTTACAGGGAATTTAAAGGTATCGATTAATAAAAAAGATATGGATGTTATTCTAACAGTTTACGAAAAATTATCTTCCGGTCAATATCTTAAACTATCACATGAATATTTTGCACGGGTAAGCTATTCAAAAGATAATACTAAAAGAAATTTATTACGGCCTAATGTTGTAGAAAATATTCCAATAAAAAATACTTTTTTCACCAGTAGAAAAGTAGAAAAAGGGAGTAAACTTATTGTGGTTTTAGGCATTAGAAAAAGCGCAGATGTACAAATTAACTATGGTACAGGAAAAGATGTAAGCGAAGAAACTATGGCAGATGCCAAAGAACCTTTGGAAATAAAATGGTATAATAACAGTTATTTAGAAATTCCTGTTATATAAACTGATAGGCCTCATTTTTGGTATTTATTTTCAAAAAGTTTCCATTTCTCTTTCCTGGTGCAAAGATTTTCCGAAGACAAGCAATAGCAGGAAATCTCAGAGATTGTGCAGTACTGAAATTTATAAAACAAAACCACCGAAAATCCCGGCGGTTTTGTTTATCGTAATTTTATTAAATTATATTTGAAGGATCTAATGGCAATTCACCTTGCTGTGCTTATGCGAGCTATGATCTCCCGGCAGATGGCAGTCTCCTTGATTATCTTTAGAGATCGTCATGGCTTCGGCTCTTGGTGAAATGTAGGGAATGCCTAATTCTAAACCTCGCACAATAAATAATCCTCCTAAAATAATCATGACAACCGGAATCACTTTCAGAACTTTTATTCTGAAGGTTTGATTCATCAGGTTTCCGACCAAAACGACGGTAAACATGAACGGAAGGGTTCCCAATCCAAATAAGGCCATGTAAGAAGCTCCCTGCCATATTCCTCCGCTTGCTAAGCTTGCCGTTAAAGCCATGTAGACCATTCCGCAGGGTAAAAATCCATTTAACAAGCCGGTGGTAAACCTGGAACGGTAATCCGCTTTTTGCAGCAGTCTTCCAAGATTCGATTTTACTTTAAATAAAAACTTTGAAATAAAAGGAATTTTGGACGCAAAATCCTTTCCCCCGAATGAAAACAAGGCCATGATAATCAGCAATATCCCAACGGCAATGGTAAGGTATTTCTGAAATCCGGCCATTTCAAATCCTTCCCCGATAATGCCCAGCAATGCTCCTAAAAACGAATAGGTAAAGATCCTTCCGAACTGGTAGGTCAGGTTCTGAATATAATAATTCGTCGCCTGTTTTTTTGTTAATCCCATCGACAGCGCAATAGGCCCGCACATTCCAATACAGTGGAATCCTGAAGCAAAACCCAGCCCGATGGCCGATATGATAAGGGCTATTTCCATATCACATCATAATCCAGTCGGTAATCGGTTTTATCTTTGGTCCAGCTTAATCTTAAGGTATAATTCCCCATTTTCAGGATCTGAGCGGGAATGATAAAAGATCGGTTCGCATCCAGTTGTACCGCTTTATGAACGTCGAGATTCTGGTCGTCGGTTCTGTTCAGTACGAATTTTACGGTAGTATTGGAGTTATTGTAATCTTGAGGGAAAGTAATTTTAATGCCGGATTTATCCTGGCTATATACCGGTTTTTCCTGTAGTTCATCGGCCCGTTTTTTAGCATCGATGACATCCTGGTATTTCAGCTCTTCTTCATAGTAATTGTCCGTTACCATCTCGGAGTTTTTCTGTCCGTTCGGGAAAAGAAACAGCATCGATAGAATAAATATAATAAATGCTGCTAAAGCGATAAATACGCCATGTCCCCAACTAAAATTTTTCATTTCTTTTCTTTGTTATGGATAAAAACCATCACGATGCAGTATTGGACCGTGAGGATTTCTGATGGTTAAAACTGTAATTTAAAAGGACCTTCAAAATAGGTCTGGTAAGAATCGATCAGCTTGCCGTTCATGTCGTAGACTCCGATCGTAATGTTCTGCTTGGAAAGGTTCATTTCACTTTCAGGGAAGCTGATATTTACGGTTCCTTTAGTGATTTTATCCCTTTCCACCGGAATTTTGCTTGATCCGCTGTAAATGACCTCGCCGTGCTTAGGCTCAATCACTTTAATGGTCACCAGTTTTTTATCATTCGTCTTATTGAGGAAGGTATAATTGTAGGTATTGGTAATTTTTCCATCCCTTACAAAGAAGGTGCTTCCTGCCGGCTTGATGAACTTGGCTTCCATTTCCCCTCTGTTGTAGAGAAGATAGCCAAGGAATGCCGTTAAAAAGACTAGAATAAAGGCAAATCCTTTCATTCTTCCTGAAAACTTAAACTCGGTCTGCTTTTCAATTTCATTTTCCGTAGCATATCGGATAAGTCCTTTTGGTAAGCCTACTTTTTCCATCACTTCATCACAGGCATCAATACAGGCCGTGCAGTTGACACATTCCAGCTGTTGCCCGTCTCTGATGTCGATCCCGGTAGGGCAGACTACGACGCATTGGTGACAGTCGATACAGTCGCCTTTTCCAGCTGCTTTCCGGTCTTCGCCCTTTCTCCATTTCGCTCTGTTTTCCCCTCTTTTGAAATCGTAGAAAACATTTACCGTGTCTTTATCAATCAGTACACCCTGTAATCTTCCGTATGGGCAGACTAAAGTACAAACCTGCTCTCTGAACCAGGCAAATACAAAATAAAAGGCTGCCGTAAGAAGGACCATCACGATAAAATTGGTAGGATGTGCAAACGGTCCTTCGGAAACGATACGGATCACTTCTTTATACCCCACGATATACATAAACATAAAGTGGGTGATGATTAAGGAGATAAAAATGTAGATTGTCCATTTCAGTCCTCTCTTCCAGATCTTTTCGGTATTCCATTCCTGTCGGTCGAGCTTCATCTGCTTGTTCCGGTCTCCCTCGATCGCATATTCTATCTTACGGAAAATCATTTCTAGGAAAATTGTCTGAGGGCAGATCCACCCGCAGAAAATTCTGCCGAAAGCAATCGTAAATACAATGATGAATATCAGAGAGGCAATAGCTCCCAAAGTTAGGATGAAAAAATCCTGAGGATAGAAAGGCTGTCCGAAAATAAAGAACTCCCTGTCGATCACATTAAATAGGATCAGCGGATTGCCATTGATTTTGATAAACGGTACCGCAAAATAAATCAGTAATAAAATATAGCTTACAATATGTCTATAGTTGGTAAATTTCCCTCTGGGTTTTCTGGGATATACCCATTTCCTCTTCCCGGACTGATCCATGGTGCCTATAGAATCTCTGTAAGTTTCAGGGTCCAGAACCTGGCCCTGTCCGCCGCGTGCTTCCGTTTCTTCTATGTTTGACATTTGTAATAGTATTTAAAAAAAGAAAAACATAATTCGTTACTATTTTTTAATCTAATAACAAATTATGTTTCTCATATGCTTAATTTTTATTTAAAATTATTCTTTTTCCCAATGCGCTTCAGTTCCCTGAGGAGCTGCACCGCCCTGAGCTTCTGTTACCGGAGGTAATTCCTGGTTGATGTGGTATACATACGCTGCAATCTTTTCGATTTCAGCTCCGGAAACTTCTCCGTTTTTACCGAAGGCTCTCATCGCAGGATTGTTAGGAGAACCGTTCCAGTCCATATGGAATACGTTTTTAAATAACGTTTTCTCCGGCTGGTTGATCCAGTATTTGTCGGTAAGGTTTGGTCCGATACCGCCACCACCATCTTCCTTGTGACAAGAGGCACAGTTGGTTTTAAACAATTCCTTCCCTTCTGCAATATTATCTGCTGAATATTTAGCGGTTTCAATCGTTACAGGAGGTTGTGACTTGCTGTATATTTCAATCGCTGCAATCTGCTCTTTATATTCCTGCTCGTATTCGTTGATCGGGTGAGCAAAATCGGTGAAAGAGTAGGCTGCTACATAAAGAATACAAAAAGCGGTCCCAAAGTAGAACAGGCCTACCCACCATTTCGGCAATTGGTTATCCAATTCCATGATTCCGTCGAAACCATGGTCAATAAGAATATCCTTTTCCTCAGCTGCAGACTGCTTCTTGAATGCTGCGTTGTATAATCTTTTAAAATACGGTACTTTTTTCTCAGCCAGATAAGCTGCCTTTTCTTCAGGAGATAATTTCTTGAACTTGTTGTTTTCAACAAGATCTCCGATCGCTCCTTGAATGTACGCCAGAATTCCTGCAATAATTACCGTTCCCCAGAAATAAGGAGAACTTAAGAACGCATAACTTTGTACGAACAAATAATAAAAAATAGTTAAAAGTACGATTATGATGAGTATGTTGATAACAACCGGTGTTCTTTGTTTCATAATAAATTTAATTTTTTAGATTAAAATCGTCATCCTGATCATCCTGCAGAGGCGCTTCCTCTTCTTCCTTGTAATATTTTTTAGGCTTGCTAAAAACATAGATCACTAAAGAAATGAAGAACAGCAGAAAGAAAATCAGAGCCAAGGTCTGGTAAAAACCAGCGTTGTCGGTATTGGATAAGATGTCTTTAAAATTCTGCGGGATCATGATGTGAACCTTTAATATTAGTTATTACTTGCTGTTTTAATTTCAGTTGTCTTGATATCCGTTCCTAATCTCTGAAGATAAGAGATCAGTGCTACCACTTCTTTCTTCTCCAGTTCTCCTTTAGGCTTTTGTGCATAAGCCTTTTTCAAATCCGGTGCTTCAGACATGATGTCTCTTACGATTTTGGAAGCCTGGTTGTTAGCCCATGAGTTAGCAGAGTCGATTTCAGCTTTGGTATAAGGTACTTCAAAAGCACTCTTCATCAGCTTCATTTTGTCTACCATCTTAGATCGGTCCAGATCGGTAGCGATCAGCCAAGGGTAACGAGGCATGATAGAACCTGCGGAAGTGGATCTAGGGTTATACATGTGCTTATAATGCCAGGAACTTGGGTTTTTACCTCCTTCTCTATGTAAATCCGGTCCGGTTCTTTTTGATCCCCAAAGGAAAGGTCTGTCGTAAACGAATTCCCCTGCTTTGGAATACTGCCCGTTCTTACCGTTGAATCTTACGATCTCATCTCTGAATGGTCTTACCATCTGTGAGTGACAGGCGTTACATCCTTCTCTGATATAAATATCTCTACCTTCCAGTTCAAGAGGTGAATAAGGTTTTACTGCTGAAATCGTCGGTACACTTTTCTTAAGGGAAAGGGTAGGGATAATTTCCACCATACTACCGATAGATATTGTTAGTAAGGATAAAATACCCATCAACACAGGAGTTCTTTCCAGCCAAAGGTGGGTTCCTTCTCCCTCTTTACGTTTTTTGCTGATGTTAGCCAAAGCAGGTGCTTCTGCCGGTACATCTTTCTGGAATGATCCTTTTCTTACCGTTGCTACCAGGTTTACAACCATCAGGATAGCTCCTGAAAGGTAGAACAATCCTCCTACAAATCTCATTTTAAAGTAAGGAATGATTGCTGTTACAGTGTCCAGCCAGTTTTTCCAAACCAATGTTCCGTCCGGGTTGAACTGCTTCCACATTAACCCTTGCGTAAAACCTGAAATATACATCGGTACCGCATAGAAAATGATACCCAAAGTACCTAACCAGAAATGCCAGTTAGCCAGTTTCACAGAATATAATTTCGTTCTCCAAAGAATTGGGATCAGATAATAGATTACCCCGAATGCCATGAAACCATTCCATCCAAGGGCACCTAAGTGTACGTGTCCGATAACCCAGTCTGTAAAGTGACCGATTTTATTGATGTTTTTTGTTGCCAATAATGGTCCTTCAAACGTTGCCATCCCATAACAAGTTACAGCTACAACGAAAAATTTAAGAATAGGATTTTCCCTTACTTTATCCCAGGCACCTCTTAAGGTAAGAAGTCCGTTCAGCATTCCTCCCCATGACGGTGCGATCAGCATGATCGAAAATCCTGTTCCTACAGCCTGAGCCCAGGCCGGAAGAGCAGTATACTGAAGGTGGTGAGGGCCAGCCCAGATGTACACGAAGATCAAAGACCAGAAGTGAATGATCGATAATTTATAAGAGAATACAGGTCTGTCTGCTGCTTTCGGTAAGAAATAATACATCAGACCAAGTACCGGCGTTGTAAGAACGAATGCTACGGCATTGTGTCCGTACCACCATTGTACGATAGCGTCTTTTACCCCTGCATAAGCTGAATAAGACTTCCATCCTGTAAAAGAAAGAGGCACCTCAAGGTTGTTGAAGATGTGCAGCATCGCTACTGCAATCCATGTACCTACATAGAACCAGATCGCTACGTAAAGGTGTCTTACCCTTCTTTTGGCAATAGTCAGGAACATATTCGCTCCGAAAATGATCCATGAGAAGGCGATCAGAATATCGATTGGCCATTCGTGCTCTGCGTATTCTTTGGAAGTGTTAATTCCCATGAAGAACGTTACGTACGTTACAAGGATCATAATCTGCCATGTCCAGAAATGGATCCAGGATAAGGTATCGCTGTACATTCTTGTTTTTAATAATCTCTGTAAAGAGTAGTACACCCCTACATAAACCACATTCATTACGAATGCAAAAATTACAGTGGTCGTGTGCAACATCCTGATTCTTCCGAACCCGAATGCACCATGCGTTTTTATCAATCCGTCGATACCGCCACCTAAACTTTTAATGGTAGTATCATCAGTTCCGAAAATAAATTCCGGAAGCTCAGGATAGAAAAGCATCAATGCCGCCGTAAGCCCGAATAAAAACCCTATGATCCCGAAAGCTACGGTCGCATAGAGGAATGCCCGGACAATACTGTTGTCATAACTAAACTTTTGTGTTTCCATATCAACTATTCACTTTTATCTTCAATTTTATTATTTTCTCCTTTTTCTTTCGTGTCTTCTTTGTCGTCGGATTCTTCCTTTTCCTTGATTTCATCGGAGTCGAACAGAATTCTTACAGCAGGGGATTCATCATCCTCAAACTGCCCTTTTCTCGCGTAGATAATAAACACGACCAGGAAAACAGCAGCTAAAGAAACACTGCAAAGGATCATTAAATACAGAATATCCATTAGACAACAAAATTAACCTATTTTCGGGGTTCAAATTTAATGAAAAATAATGACTTTCATCACGAAATACGGGTTTTGGATAATTTAAAATCAGTCTAAATAAGCCTGTTTATGCCTGGTTTTTGAAATATTTTCTGCCAAGAATCCAGGTTGAAAGTGTCGTAAATGAAACTACCGTAATCGAACTTGCCGGCATGATCAAAGCGGCAAAAAGAGGATGCATATGACCTGTAACTGCGTAACTTAAACCGACGATATTGTAAAGAAAACTAATTATAAATGTGATTTTCACAATCTTGATCGAACCTTTGCATACATTCAGGTAGCGATCCAGCGTTACTACTTTTTCACCGTTCATAATCACATCTGAAGATGGGGTAAAACTGTTGGAATCATCGGCAATTGCAATTCCCACATTACTCTGTTTCAGCGCACCTGCATCGTTTAGTCCATCGCCGAGCATAACGACTTTCATATTTTGACTCTGAAGATTCTGGATGTAGTTCAGTTTATCCTCAGGATTTTGGTTGAATGCCATGGATTTGTAGTTCGGAATCAGTTCTTTAAGCTGATCTTCCTCCGAAGAATTGTCGCCGCTCAGAATATAAACTTTATAATTTGTCAGCTTTCTGAAAAGGTCTTTCAGGTTCTCACGGTATTCATTTTTAAAGATAAATTTTCCTAAAAACTCATTATTCTTACTCACATATACGGCAGTCTCAAGGTTTTTGGATTCCTGATTGTTGTATTTTGCCGATCCGATTTTGTAAATATTTCCTCTTACGCTTGCCTCATACCCCTTTCCTGAAATCTCCCTGAAATGTTCCGCCGGGAAATATTCATCCTTAACCTCGATGAATTCATACAGCGATTTGGAAAGCGGATGGTTGGAATTTTTAAGCAGGGTCTTGATATTCAATGAATCAAATTCTGAAATCTCAGCACCTTCATATCTTATATTTGACTTTTTGCGGTGGGTGATGGTTCCTGTCTTGTCAAAAACAATCGTATCCAGTTTTGCAATTTTCTCAATCGTTAAGGTATCTTTTACATAGAATTTATTCCTGCCTAAAATCCTCATAATGTGACCGAACGTGAACGGAGCCGAAAGCGCAAGCGCACAAGGGCACGCAATGATCAGGATGGCGGAAATAACCTGGAACATTTTCTCCATATCAACTGTTGCCCAGTAAATTCCAGCAACAAGGGCAATGCCTAAAATTATGAATGTGAAATATTTACTGATGGTGTTCGTCAATGTATCCAGTCCGGTCTCGTGCTTTTTAAAGGCTTCTTTGTTCCACAGTTGTGTCAGGTAACTCTGATCTACATCCTTAATTACTTCCAGTTCCAGCGAAGAGCCGATCTGCTTGCCTCCGGCGAAGATCTTATCACCCGGCTGTTTGCTGATGCTTTCGCTTTCCCCCGTGATAAAACTGTTGTCGATGTTTCCTTCTCCGCTGATCAGAATAGCGTCCACCGGAATGATTTCCTGGTTTCTCACTAAAATCCGGTCTCCAACCTTAACATCTGAAAGCAAAATATTTTCCTGCTTCCCTTCAAAATCAACCTTCGTTACGGCAATAGGGTAAAACGATTTGTAATCCCGGTCGTACGAAAGCGCGTTGTAAGTCCTCTTCTGGAAAATCTTACCCAGGAGCATGAAGAACAGAAGTCCGCAGAGTGTATCAAAATAGCCCGGACCGTAATTGGTCGCCACTTCGTACAGACTTCGTCCGAAAAGAACGATAATTCCCAGCACAATCGGAACGTCGATATTCACGATCCTGTTTTTAAGGCCGTACCAGGCCGATTTATAATAATCCGATGCGGAATAGACCACCACTGGAATCGCCAGTAAACACATCAGAGCCCTGAAAAGCCCTTTGTAATGTTCCATCCAGTAATCTTCGCCGCCGATGTATTCCGGAAATGCCAGAAACATTCCGTTTCCGAAGGCAAAAGCGGCTATGGCAAACTTTACCAGCAGCGATTTGTCAAGATGTTCCACATTTTTGTCCGCTGTTTCAAGGCTAATGACCGGCTTGTAACCTAAATTGGTTAAAAAGTTAGCTAATTCGCTTAATTTAAGTTCGTTATGGTTAAAAGAAATTTGTAAGGTCTTTCTGGTGAAGTTAACCTGGGAATATTTAATGCTCTTGTTCAAAGTATGCAGGCTTTCCAGCAGCCAGATACACGACGAACAGTGAATGACGGGAATCTTGAAAGTCACTAAACTTGTACCTCCTTCCGAAAAATCCGTTACCTTATCGAAAATTTCCTGAGCATCAAGATATTCAAACTGTGATGAGCTTTCATCCGGCCGGATGCCTGCCCTCTTGTTTAATTCGTAAAAATTACTTAAATTGTTGGTATTCAGAATTTCGTAAACAGACTTACAACCATTGCAGCAGAAAGTCTTTTCATCAAACAGAATTCTTTCCTTTTCGATCTCTTGACCACAATGAAAACAGTTCTCGCTCACCTCCATAAATTATTGAACTACAAAATTATAACAATTTTTTTTGTTTATCGGATTAAAAAGTTCTATTTTTGTGATAAATGTCATATAGAATGTCGCAGGAACAACAGATTGCAATTGAAGAGAGATTTGCCAGAGTTTTTAGTGATAAATCGTTTAAGGAAAGACTTTCCAGCGCCGATTTTGAAAAATATATCAATGGTAAAAAGAAATTTTCTTTTCAGAAGCATGATACTATTTTCGAGGACGGCGAAACACCGAAAGGCGTTTTTGTATTGGAAAAAGGGGCAGCTAAGCTTTCCAAATCAGGAGCTTTCGGAAAAGACCAGATTTTACGGTTCATCAAAGAGGGCGATATCATCGGTTACCGCTCTTTGCTTTGCGGTGAAAATTTCCAGGCCAAAGCCGAAGCGATGACCGATATCGAAGCGACTTTTTTACCGGCCGACATTTTTATGTATCTTCTGGAAGTAGATCCTCAGCTTTCTTTTGTAATGCTTCAGAAAATCGCCTACGAGCTGGGAGAATCTTCCAACACCATCACTTTCCTGGCACAGAAAACCGTCCGCGAAAGACTCGCTGAAATTTTATTGCTTTTAGAGCAGAAATTAGGTGTTGATCCGGAAGGCTTCATCAAAATTTCTTTGACAAGAGAAGAAATTGCCAACATCATCGGGACGGCTACCGAAAGTGCCATCCGTCTGATCTCCGAATTCAAAGGTGACCAGCTCATCGAAGTAGACGGGCGGAACATCAAAATTCTCAACCACGACAAATTAATGAAACTCGGTCACGTAGTTTTATAAATCATACAAAACTTTAAGTCGGCTCAGTGCCGACTTTTTAACTTTTAAAAAATAGATACATTATGTCTGTTCATTCTGAAATTAAAAAAGTTACTACAGAAACCTTGCGTAAAATGAAATTCGACAAGGAAAAAATAACAATGCTTACGGCGTACGATTATACCACTGCGAAAATGGTGGATGCAGGAGGAATTGATGCGGTCCTGATCGGGGATTCTGCGGCCAATGTAATGGCGGGTTTTGAAACGACACTGCCGATTACCCTGGATCAGATGATCTACCACTCTCAGAGCGTGGTCAGAGGAACCGACAGGGCATTGGTTGTAGCCGATTTACCTTTCGGAACGTACCAGAGCAATCCTGAAAAAGCCCTGGAATCCGCAGTGAGGATGATGAAGGAAGGCGGAGCGCATGCCGTGAAGATCGAAGGCGGAAAGGAAATTTCAAAATCAATCAAGAAAATCATCAATGCCGGAATTCCTGTGATGGGACACTTGGGATTAACCCCACAATCGATTTACAAGTTCGGGACCTATAAAGTCAGGGCCAAAGAAGAAGCGGAAGCGGAAAAACTGATTGCCGATGCGCAGCTGTTGGAAGAATTAGGGTGCTTTGCCGTGGTTTTGGAAAAAATCCCTGCGGATCTGGCCAAGAAAGTAACGGAAGCCGTTTCCATTCCGACCATCGGAATCGGAGCAGGAGCCCATTGTGACGGTCAGGTGCTGGTATATCATGATATGGTGGGAATGAACAAAGGCTTCAGCCCGAAATTTTTAAGAAGATACCTGGATCTGTACACTGAAATTACCGGTGCCGTGGCGCAGTATGTAAAAGATGTAAAAGGACAGGATTTCCCTAATGAAAGTGAAAGTTATTAATTCATGAGAAACCAACAGCAAACTCAGGGGATTATATCCATCATTGCGTTGTTCTGCCTTGTGGTGGGATGGTTTAACCTCTTTTCCCCGGAAATCAACAATTTATTATCACGGAAAATTTTTTACGTTCTCATCGGGATCAGCTTCTTTCTGCAGGCCCCTTTTTTAAAGAATAAGAATTTTAGCTATGGAATGTATGCAGCTGCAGCAGTCTGTGTGCTGGGAGGTTTGCTGATCCCGGTGGGCTCAGGAATGGAATCACTAAAAACCCTTGCCGTTTTTGTAGGGCTTATTATAACATTTTCAGGCCGGCAAAGTTATCGTCAATAAAGTATGAAGGATCAGATTGTATATGAAGATAACCATCTTCTGGTGATCAATAAGAAAGTCGGGCAGCTCGTACAGGGCGACAAAACCGGCGACGAATCCTTATTGGAAACCATTAAGGATTTTATAAAAAAAAGGGACAACAAGCCGGGGAACGTATTTCTCGGCTTGGTTCACCGTATCGACCGGCCGACTTCAGGTTTGGTGATTTATGCCAAAACCTCCAAGGCTTTGTCGCGTCTGACGCAGATGGTAAAAAATCGCGAAGTTAAGAAAACCTACTGGGCGGTAGTCGCTAAAGAAATGATTCCCAAAACCCAGAGGCTGGTACATTATTTAAAGAAAAACGAAAAGAACAACAAAGCCATTGTTTTTCCTAAAGTGACG
Source organism: uncultured Chryseobacterium sp. (assembly GCA_913774355.1). Taxonomy (GTDB): domain Bacteria; phylum Bacteroidota; class Bacteroidia; order Flavobacteriales; family Weeksellaceae; genus Chryseobacterium. The sequence continues at coordinate 123,781 of CAJYGB010000035.1, forward strand.
GACGGTGCTAAAGAAGCAATTCTTACTTACAACGTGATCAAAGCTCTGGAGAACTATCTTTTGCTTGAAATCGATCTTGAGACCGGAAGACATCATCAGATCAGGGCCCAGTTATCCAAAATCGGCGTTCCCATCAAAGGGGATCTCAAATACGGCGCTCCGCGTTCAAACCCCGACGGCGGAATCAACCTTCACGCCCGGAAGCTGGAATTCATCCATCCTGTTACCAAGGAAAATATAGAAATCATAGCCCCGGTTCCGCAGAATGATGCGGTCTGGAGGGCTTGTGAAGATTAATCTAATTTAACTCGGAGTAGAAATCGGACAGGCTGGAAGAGGGAAGCCGGATGCTGGAGGTTTCTCTTGTCAAAGATAGGATCAAAGGTTTTGATAATCAAACTGGATATTTTGTCGATTTCTTGCAAAGTTCTAATTTAATCCTAAATAAATAGCTTGGTTTTATTTTTCAGCTAAGGTTGAATTTATATTATTTTAAAGTCCCAAAGGGATGGCTTTTTGTAGGTTAGGATAAAAGCCTATCAGAAGTATTAACCGTATTTAATTCAGCTATCCTATTCATTAGAAATAATGCCGATTCGCTGGCTACTACTTCGGCTACGATGTTAGCAAAAAATTTCCGGCATACGGCTTTCCTCGTGCAGTCTTCTGTCTATAATGTGTTAATTGTAAAATACATCCGTATAAATACCTGCTGAAAAGACAGGATTTTCCTGAGCAACGCATTGGTTTTTTTAATAATTTTACGGGATAAATTTAAAAAACAATACCATGCTTACACTCGGACAACTCAAAGAGGCCACCTGCTCCAAATCGGATTATGCTTCCAGGTTTTTACCTCATCTTATCGCAACATGCTCTAAATTTTCCATTAATACCCCCGCAAGAATGCTGAATTTTCTGGCACAGGTCGGCCATGAAAGCGGCGGGCTTTTTTATACGGAAGAACTGGCCAGCGGAAGTGCTTACGAAGGCAGAAAAGATTTGGGAAATACCCAAAAAGGTGACGGCGTAAGATTCAAAGGCAGGGGTCTGATCCAGATTACGGGGAGAGCCAATTACAAAGCTGTTTCTGCAGCACTTGGTACGGATTTTATTACCAATCCAATGCTTTTGGGCGGAAAAAATGTTACCAAATGCAGCAATGCCCAGTTGCAAAATGCAGCAGAAAGTGCCGGATGGTTCTGGAACACGCGGAAGCTGAACGATCTTGCCGACCAGATTGATCTTACCAAAGGTATCGATACCGGAAACAACCTGGTAATTTTCAAAAAAATTACAAAAGCTATTAACGGCGGCTATAACGGATTGCCGGACCGGCTGAACCGATATAAAACGGGGCTGACTTATTTTCTTTAAAAGGTAGATGTGCAGCTATTTATCCCTCAATAATATGTAAATTTAAAAAGATTATCTCAACGGGATAATCTTTTTTATTGGTCTGAATTTTACGGTTTCAAACATCTGGCTTATGGATTCCAATATCAGACTTCTATCATCCATTACCCAACTTCCGCCTTAAAAAAAATTGCCCGTTCAAAAAAAATGGCTACCTTCGTCTCAGACTTTAGGGGTGTCTGTTGAAAAAACAGGCTGAGAATTACCCTTTGAACCTGATCCGGATCATACCGGCGTAGGGAAAAGTGCAATGACTTTGCTGTACATTCTATTGTACCGTCATGGGCATTCCTAAAGCAGCTATAAAATTTAGGAATGGAACTCACAATCAACCACACCCGAAAAACTTTTAATGTACTTCCTGCCACGCTGGAAGCATTGCTGGCTATGGAATTTCCCCAAAAGCGAAAAGGTATCGCCGTAGCCCTCAACAACCGTATTATCCCTCAACATTCCTGGGCGGAAACATTACTCAACGACAAAGACTCCGTTTTAATCATCACCGTCACTCAGGGCGGTTAATCCCATAAAAACAAATTGTATGGCTCATAACATCACCCGTTCGCCTTTCCCGAACTCAAAAAAGATCTATGTGGAAGGAAAAATTCATCCCATCCAGGTCGCAATGCGCGAAATAGAGCTCAGTCCGACCAAACTTTCCAACGGAACGCTGGAGCATAACCCGCCGGTTACCGTTTACGATACTTCAGGCCCCTATACCGATGAAAATTCTGAAATCGATATCGAAAAGGGGCTTCCGAGGATCCGTGAACAGTGGATCCTGGACCGCAACGACGTAGAAATCCTGGAGGGGATTACCTCCGAATACGGAAAAGCCAGGCTTGCCGATTCAAAGCTGGATCAACTCCGGTTTTCATACAATCACAAGCCGAAAGTAGCCAAAGAAGGAAAAGAAGTTACCCAACTATACTACGCCAGACAGGGAATTATCACCCCCGAAATGGAGTACATCGCCATCCGGGAAAACCAGCGCATCGAGGAGTTGGAGACTGTTTCCAAAGAAATGGCTTCCCAGCATACCGGAAACAGCTTCGGGGCAAGAACGCCTAAAGGCAAAATTACACCTGAATTTGTACGGGACGAAATTGCCGCAGGGAGAGCGATCATTCCCAATAACATCAACCATCCGGAAAGCGAACCGATGATCATCGGACGAAACTTTTTAGTGAAGATCAATGCCAACATCGGGAACAGTGCCGTTTCCTCAAGCATTGAAGAGGAAGTGGAAAAAGCAGTCTGGGCCTGCCGCTGGGGTGCCGATACGATCATGGACCTGTCAACAGGGAAAAATATCCATGAAACAAGGGAGTGGATCATCAGAAACAGTCCGGTTCCGATTGGTACCGTTCCGATCTATCAGGCACTGGAAAAAGTAAAAGGCGTCGCAGAAGACTTAACCTGGGAAATTTTTAAAGATACTTTGATCGAGCAGGCGGAGCAGGGCGTTTCCTATTTTACCATTCATGCCGGTGTTTTGCTGAGGTATATCCACCTGACGGCAAAACGGGTAACCGGAATCGTTTCCAGGGGAGGATCGATTATGGCCAAATGGTGCCTGTTCCATCATAAAGAAAACTTTCTGTATACGCATTTTGAAGAGATCTGCGAGATCATGAAAAAATATGATGTGGCTTTTTCCTTAGGCGATGGTCTTCGTCCAGGCTCTATCGCTGATGCCAATGACGAAGCGCAGTTTGCAGAACTGGAAACTTTAGGGGAACTCACAAAAATTGCGTGGAAACATAATGTCCAGGTGATGATCGAAGGCCCGGGCCACGTCCCGATGCACATGATCAAGGAAAATATGGACAAGCAGCTGGAAGAGTGCCACGAAGCTCCTTTTTATACCTTAGGGCCACTTACAACGGACATTGCGCCTGGCTATGACCATATTACTTCCGGGATCGGTGCGGCGATGATCGGCTGGTTCGGCTGTGCGATGCTTTGCTATGTAACTCCGAAGGAGCATCTTGGGCTTCCGAACAGAGACGATGTAAAAGTTGGCGTAATTACGTACAAGCTGGCAGCCCATGCAGCAGACTTGGCAAAAGGCCATCCCGGCGCCCAGTATAGAGACAATGCTTTAAGCAAAGCAAGATTTGAATTCCGTTGGGAAGACCAGTTCAACCTTTCGCTCGATCCGGAGACGGCAAGTTCTTACCATGATGAAACCCTTCCGGCTGACGGAGCCAAAGTGGCCCATTTCTGCTCGATGTGCGGACCGAAATTCTGCTCAATGAAAATCACCCAAGAAATCCGTGAGTCTGCCGAACAGGGAATGTTAGATAAATCCCAGGAATTCATCGAAAAAGGGAAGGAGATTTATATATGATCATCGTCATCACGCCTGAACAATCCGTGCGGAATGAAACTGAAGTCATAAATGAATTGTTTCGGGAAGGACTGGAATTGCTTCATGTGAGAAAACCGGTAATGGATGCCGCAACCATGCGAAATTATATAAAAAATATTGATTCCGGCTTTCATGAAAGGCTGGCTCTGCACAGCCATTATATCCTGGCTGAAGAATTCGGGACTTCCAGGCTCCACTTTAAAGAAGTGGAAAGACCGAATATCCCGGAACATTTTTTTGACGAATATATTGTATCGACTTCAGTACACCATATTGATGACTTCAATACGCTGGATTCACGCTGGGAGTATGTATTTCTGGGTCCTGTGTTTCCGAGTATTTCCAAGAAAGGTTATGGAAATGGCTCGAAAATTCTGAAAAGTATCCGGCAGCGGGAAAATGATGATTCCAAACTTATCGCTTTGGGCGGGATCAATCCGCATAATATTAATATGGTTTTTTCAGCAGATGTTGACGGAGCCGCCTTGTTGGGAACCATTTGGGAAAGTAAGGAACCTTTAAAAACATATATCCAATGCAGACAGAACGTCCTTTTGTTATGACCATTGCCGGTTTCGACCCGAGTGGCGGGGCAGGTATCCTGGCAGACTGTAAAACTTTTGAACAGCTGAAAGTTCAGGGATTAGGCGTATGTACGGCCATGACAATTCAGACTGACTCTCAGTGCCTGAGCCTGGAATGGCAGCCGTTAGACAAGGTTACATCAGCTATCAGCATTTTAATGGAGAAGTATCCTGTGAGAGCGGTCAAAATCGGAGTGGTAAAGGATTCTGAATTTTTACATGAAATTATGAAAACCGTTAAACTCCATGCTCCTGAAGCGAAGATCATCTGGGATCCGGTGTTGAAAAGTACTTCTGAGTTTACCTTTTTTGATCTGAATACCATTCCGGACTTAAAAAATGTTTTAAATGAAATTGATTTGATTACGCCCAATTATAATGAATACAAAGTTCTGCAGGATAAACATCTGTTTGACGATCCGGAGAATTCCTGTGCAGTTCTGATTAAAGGAGGCCACCGGAAAGACTTGCTTGGAACCGATATTCTTAAGCAAGAGGATAGAAAAATTGCTATTTACCCGAATGAAACCGCTTTAACTTATCATCCGAAACACGGTTCGGGCTGTGTCCTGTCGTCTGCGATCGCGGCGCATCTGGCGAAAGGAGAACACCTGGAAACGGCCTGCCGGAAAGGAAAAGAATATATCGAAAAATTTTTAATGGGAACTCCCGGTCTGCTGGGATTCCATTCCTGAAATTTCTTAATTCAATTAAAAATAAAAATGGAAAAACTACAATACATTTCGCAGGGCTTTACACAGGCCGAACAGGAATTACATATCAAAAATGCTTTAGATAACGGCATACAATGGATACAGGTCCGCTGGAAAAACACTCCTGAAAATGAACTGATAAGGCTTTGCGATAAGGTAAAGACACTCTGTTTGGAATACAAATCGGTCTGTATCATCAACGATCATGTGCAGGTCGCGAAAAATATCGATGCGGATGGTGTCCATTTAGGATTACAGGATACTTCCGTTGAAGCCGCAAGATCTGTTTTAGGAGAAAATAAAATTATCGGCGGGACGGCGAATACCTTTTCTGATCTCCTCCGGCGGATCAGTGAATCCTGTGACTATATCGGTTTGGGGCCTTTACGCTTTACCTCAACCAAGGAAAAACTGAGTCCGGTGTTGGATTTTGATGGATATGAGAATATCATCCGGAGCCTGAAGGAAAACTCAATTGAAATTCCTAAAATATTTGCGATCGGCGGAGTGATTCTGGACGATGTTGAAAGATTACAGGAAACAGGAATTTACGGAGTTGCTGTTTCCGGTCAGATCACTGCACGGCCTTCTGTCATCAAAACATTCAGAGAAGCATTAAAACAGGATCCCGTGACTTTATAAAACAGATAAAAATTTACCTATGAATAATCAGAATTTAATAATAGCCGGCAGAACCTTTGCGTCAAGGCTGTTTTTGGGAACCGGAAAGTTTGGGAACCTATCGGAAATGACGGATTCCATCATCGCTTCAGGAAGCGAGCTGGTAACCATGGCTTTAAAAAGGATTGATTCCCAATCTCCGGAAGACGATCTGCTGAATGCCTTGAAAATCACGGGATCTCATCTTTTACCCAATACTTCAGGCGCAAGAACGGCTAAAGAAGCAGTGTTGGCTGCACAGTTGGCGAGGGAAGCCCTGGAAACCAATTGGGTAAAACTGGAAATTCACCCGGATCCGAAATACCTGCTGCCGGATCCGATCGAGACTCTATATGCTACGGAAGAACTTGCCAAATTAGGTTTTGTGGTGATGCCTTACATCCATGCTGATCCGGTACTTTGTAAACGCCTGGAAGATGCAGGCACTGCGGTTGTGATGCCTTTGGGTGCACCGATCGGAACGAATAAAGGCCTGAAAACCTTGGACTTTTTAGAAATCATCATTAGCCAGAGCAACGTTCCTGTTGTCGTGGATGCCGGAATCGGGGCACCTTCCGACGCGGCAAAAGCCATGGAAATGGGAGCAGACGCTGTGTTGGTAAATACAGCGATTGCCGTTGCCGGAGATCCGGTAAGTATGGCTCAAGCCTTTAAAGAAGGGGTGGCCGCCGGCAGAAGAGCCTACGAAGCCGGCTTGGGAGCCATTTCAAAACATGCCGAAGCTTCCAGTCCGCTGACTTCTTTTTTGTTTGATTAAATCTGAAGGATGAAAAGTTTTACATCTGTTTTTGAACAGTACCGGTGGAATGACATAAAGTCCAGGCTGGAAACGGTAACGCCGGCCGATGTTGAAAGAAGCCTACACAAAACCAGCAGGACGATCGATGATTTTCTGAATCTTATTTCTTCTGCCGCTGCCGGAAAACTGGAGGTGATGGCCGGAATGGCGCGGCGTCTTACCCAAAAACGGTTCGGAAAAACCATTCAGCTGTATGCGCCGCTGTACCTCAGCAACGAATGCCAGAATATCTGTACCTATTGCGGATTCAGTCTCGATAATCCGATTAAGCGGAAAACACTGTCTGATACGGAACTCATGATCGAAGCCTCGGTGTTGAAATCGATGAGTGTAAATCATGTATTGCTGGTAAGCGGAGAAGCCAATAAAACGGTTGGGATCAGTTATTTTCTGAATGCCGTCAAGCTGCTGAAGCCTCATTTCGCAAATATTTCCATTGAGGTCCAGCCGTTGTCTGAGGAAGAATACCGCCAACTGCATGAGGCGGGCGTAAATGCCGTTCTCGTGTATCAGGAAACCTACCATCAGGCAGTTTATAAAGAATACCATCCGAAAGGAAAAAAATCGAACTTCGGTTTTCGTCTAGAAACCCCCGACCGGATCGGGAAAGCGGGAATCCATAAAATGGGGCTCGGGGTTCTGCTAGGTCTGGAAGATTGGCGGGTGGACAGCTTTTTCAACGCGCTGCATATCGATTACCTTCAGAAAAATTACTGGAAGTCTAAATTTTCAGTATCATTTCCCCGACTTAGGCCTGCAGAAGGCATCATCGAACCGAATTTTATGATGTCCGACAAAGATTTACTGCAGCTGATCTGCGCCTACAGGATCTGGAACGAAGATCTTGAAATTTCCATCTCCACCCGGGAAAATGAAACGTTCAGGAACCATATCGTTTCACTGGGTGCAACCGCCATGAGCGCTGGTTCCAAAACCAATCCCGGCGGCTATTCGGTAGACCGGGAATCCCTGGAACAGTTTGAGACCAGTGATGAGAGAAGCATGGAAGAAATAAAAAGCATCATCAGAAAAGCCGGCTATGACCCGGTAATGAAAGATTGGGATACCTTTTACAGTGGGGTATAAAACGAATTGGACCATTAAGGTTTTATTAGAGAGTTAAGCTTAATTTGCGTGAACCCGAAGTAATAGGCTGGAAGAAGGAAGCTGGATGATGGAAGTTCCCTATGTCAATAGTACATCAAAGGTATTGATTATCAAATGAAACATTTTTCACTTTATTAAAGGCAACTTTGTTTAAATGTTTATTCAGAAATCTGGCTTTTAAAAAAATTATGCATTGAGCTTGTTTTATTCTCTTACGAATACTTAATATTCTCACTCCATAAAATCAATCTTAATGGTTTAAAATAAAAGAAAATGAAAGGTGAAGATATTTTTGCCCGTTACAGCCGTCAGATTTTCATCGAAGAAATCGGACTGGACGGCCAGCGGAAAATCATGGATGCCAAAGTCCTGGTTATCGGAGCGGGTGGTTTGGGCAGTCCGGTCATCCAGTATCTGGCTGCAGCGGGAGTCGGTAACCTTGCCGTAGCAGACTTCGATGAGGTGGAGCTGCATAATTTAAACCGGCAGATCATCCACAATGAACGCTCAGTCGGCGTATTTAAAATGGAAAGTGCGGAACAGTTCGTTAAGAATCTCAATCACCAGGTTCGTTTTATCGGGCATCGCCTGAAAATAGAGGCTGCCAATGCGGAAGAACTGATTTCAGCCTACGATATTATTATCGATGGCTCCGATAATTTCGCAACAAGATATCTGATAAATGATACCTGTGTGAAGCTTGGAAAACCTATGGTTTATGGAAGTATCCTCGGCTTTTCCGGCCAGGTTGCGGTTTTTAACCATCAGGGAAGCCGGAACCTACGGGGTATTTTCCCGGAACCGCCTTCGGAAGAAAACCTTCCTGACTGTGACAGCCTTGGCGTGCTGGGTCCTTTGCCTGGAATTGTGGGGAGCATGATGGCCCATTTAGCCCTGAACCTCATCACCGGTCTTCCTGTGCCGGTACACAAGCTGACTTTGGTTAATACGTTGAGCTGGACTTTTCAGACGGTGGATTTTTAGACAGAATATAAAGGATGGAAGAGGGAAGCTGGAGGTTTTTTTAAATTGAGGCTTGATTTTTGGCTTAAAATAGGTCTTGCTTGCGACTCTGTTTCTAACGCAAAGTTTACTTTTCCTAATGCTAAGATAAGAAAGGAAAAAAAAGATCAGCAAGCTGATCTGACCAAGCGCACGTATATCAGTCTGATTGATCAGCGGCTCCGACGTTCCGTTTTGATTCCTTCTTTATTCCGGAGGAATAATATCGGTGTAGCCAATCATCAGAATTCACAACACCGGAACTCCGGAGGAGTTCTATCTTAACCGTTAAGCCCGGCAACCAGGTTGATGGTGAGTGCCACGACAAAAGTATTCATGAAGAAAGCGAGCAACCCGTGGATCATGGTAATTCTCCTTAAATTTTTGGACGTAATGTTGATATCGGAGACCTGAAATGTGCAACCCATGCAGAAAGAATAGTAGGCAAAATCCAGATAATCGGGATGATAGGTTTCGTTTTCATCTTCGGTCGGGAATTTAAGGCCACCGGTTTCCTCTTTTTTGCCGGAAGGATCCTCGTCGTAATATTCCCGGGCGTAATGAAAAATATATTGCGTCTGCACCATAATCCAGGATAAAATCATAGCCCCGAGAACGGCGGGGAGAAAATAGATTTCTTTCTGTACCCCTTTGTCTTTGGAAGTAATTAGAAAGAATATAGCAAACATGCTTGCCAGAGACGCAATAATGATGGTAGCAAACACAAAAACAGCATTTCCGTCATCGGCTCTGGCCTTTTTACGGATGTCATCCACTTTCCGGTGGAGGATCACCTGCCAATCCAGAAAAAGAAACACCAGCGAAAAAGATAGCCAACAGAAAATCAGAATGATCAGCGGCTGAAGATCCAGCCTGAAAATTAAAAAGAAAACCAGTAGAGTCACAACAAGACTGATGGTCCCTCTTTTTAAAGGACTCAATTTTAAAAAAAGGCTTTCCTTCGCTTTAATTTTTGCCATTCGGAATTTTCTTTAAAAATAAAGAAAAATCATTAGACTATTAAAATTAAGATTCTTTTAAGGAGATGAATCTAACAACAACCCCTTTAATTTAAAAATTAAAAGGGTTAGGTCTTTCTTTATTTAATTAAACGGTTTATTGTCCCTGCGGAACCATTCCGCCATTATCCTCTTTTTTGCTTTCTTTCAGGATGCTCTGGTCTTCTTTGGCCAGTTTGTTCCGGGTTGGAATTTTATAATTTACCGATAGTCCGAAGTTTCTTGTATCGTATTTGTTTCGCATATACACCGATTGGCCCTGCGGCGGGTTGGACCGTACCTGCATGATCTGGCCGTTGAAGATATCGTTGGCAAACACGGAAACTGTCAGGCGGTTATCCATAAATTTTTTCGTCAGCGTCAGGTCGAATGAATTGTTGAACGGTTTCTCCGCGGTAAAATAGAAATAGCCGGCCCTGGGCGTTAAATAACTGTAATTGGCCGTCAGCTTAATGTCTTTCGGTAGAATAACCTGCGTCATGATGTTGAAGATCCAGAACCCTTTATTGTCCAGATCGGCAATGTCATGTTTCTGGTAACCGGCATAGATGTACATAAAGTTGATCTTGTCCGGATTAAAATTAAATTTCATGATCTCGCTCAGCGGTTTGCTGAAAATCATAAACGGAACAGGAAGTCCCACATTGAAGTTATGGATTTTCATTTCCGAAATATTGATCTGCTCGTTGAAGAGGTTTTTCCCCTCCCTGCGGATGATCTGGGCCACCTGGTTTTTTGCCGAACTCACGCTGTAACCGATGAAGGCATAATCAAAGGCTGAAATTTTAATTTCATAATTATCGAAGATCGTTGGCTGCAGATTCGGGTTTCCGGTTACCTGGGTATTCGGACCCTGGAAGGTAACGTTGTTCGGGTTCAGGGCGGAAATGCTCGGCAGGCTGATCTTTTTGTTGTAATTGGCCGTTACGTGCACCTGTTCCATCAGGTTGTACTGGACGCTGGCATTCGGGAACAGCTTAAATTTATTGAAAGGAAGAAGGTTTGCTTCAACAACATTGTTGCCGGTATCATAATATCTTGTAATCCCTGAAATATCATAATTCTCGGCGCGGGTTCCCAGAATGAAATCGAATTTTTTCAGCTTTGCCTGCAGCTCCAGATAGGTAGCGGTAGTCTGTCTCGTGTATTCAAGGTTCGTTAAACCTTTGCTTTCCGTATCGAAGCGCTGATGTTCATACAATCCGCCCAGGCTTACTTTACCACCATCCAGAAGCTTAATCGGCTGGGAATAATCTACTTTGAAATTGGCCACCCTCATATCCGAAGTATTGCTTAAGAGGTTTCCTAACGAAAATCTTATAGGTGGATTGGTGGTGTTATCAAAACTTACGTCACGGTAAATATTATTCTGATCAAATTTACTGTCGGACCTGGTATAACCGAATTGGAAATCAAGTTTCTGCGTCTTTTCGGAGAAGCGTTTCTGATAGGTTACCACGGCTTCCTGTCTTGTACTCAGGGTATGCGCAGCATCCGACGCATCAAAACTGAAATCCCTGAATACATATTGTGGCGGATCAAACGTTGGAATCTGTCTTTTTTCCTGTCCTTCGCCGGAGCTTAACGTGTAATTGTCGTTATTGTTATGGTAAATGTCGTAATTCAAAAGCAACCGGTCCTGTCCCAGATCAAAAGTGATTCCCGATTTTGCAAAGTATCCCCTGCCATAGCGGTCGGTATTACTTCGCAGCAAGCCGTCCTGATCTGTGTTCAGCATGCTCTCTCGGTAATTCTGGCCTACATTCAGCTGCCATCCGAAAATTTTATTTCTTGCATTCAGGTTCAGTGAATTACTGGTCCTGCTTCTGAATTTATTATAATTCGTAAAAGAATAGTTTCCGGAATAGGTAGCGGTTAAGTACTTATTGGCATTCTTGTTCGTGATGATGTTCATGATGGCTCCGCCGGAAGTGGCCGGGAATTCCGCGCCGGGCTGGGTAATCACTTCAATCCGGTCTACCGAATTGGCGGGCATTCCTTCAAGAAAAGAATTCAGCTCATTCGAGGTAATATTCAGAGGTCTTCCGTTGAGGTAAACGTCGAGCATCTTTCCCTGGTACATCATTCCGGCGATGTCGGTAGACACCAGTCCGGGAAGTTTCTTGATTCCTTCCAGCACATTCCCGTTGTTCAGCTGTGGCTGTTCCGAAAAATCAAAGATCGTACGGTCTGCCTTCTGCTCAACGGCTTTTTTAGTTTTAGTAATGACAACGCCTTCAATCTGCTTTTCCTTAGTCGTCTGGTTACCGGTTTTTTCCTGGGCAGAAATAAAAGCCATGCTCAGAAAAGATAAAGTGATAATTGTTTTTTTCATGCTCTTTCGATTCAATTGATTAGACACCGCAAAACAAACTTTGTTACAGGCATACAAAGAATTTCTAAATCGTAAGATTAAATAAATGATTAAGATAAGATTACTCTAAGCTTAATAATCAAAATGATGGATATTCATGTTTTTACCTTTTTATAATATTTTTAATGGGGTTAGAATTTAGTTTAAATGAAGTTTAAACCCTTTCCTTTTCCTCAAATTTGATCGCCTTTTTCTGGATCTTTTTTTTCTGGCCTCCGAAAGTATAGTTCACGCTCAGCCGGAAGCTTCTGCCGTCCCAATAATTATTAATATGATGAACACTATCGGTAAAATAAATATCACCACGGAACCGTTGGGCAAAAATATTGGTTACCGTAGCATTGATCTGCAGTTGCTTCTCCATCAGGGAGACTTTAAGACCCGATGAAAGATCGGAGAAATTATGATAATAATAATTTACATTTCTGGAAGGCAGGCTTTGTTCGTAATTCAGGAAAAAAGCAAGTGTTTTGGTTTTATTAAGAGTAACGGTATTGTTGATCGAGTAGCTTAATGAAGTTCCTTTCTGGGACTGGGCATCCACGCCGAAAATTTCCGAACGCTGTCTGCTTGCGTTTACGGCCACAGTCGATTCCCAGAACTTAAAAAAAGTGTCGGTATAGGAAATAGTAAGCCCGAAGGAATTGTTGTTATAATAATTGAGATACGTTGAGATCTGCGAAAGGCCGTTCTGGGAAGATACCTGTCCGAATGCATTTTTCAGTCTCATGTAATAAAGGCTTGTCGTCAGCTTGTTATTAAAGGTATAGCCCAATTCAAGGTTAGTAATGTATGACGATGTAAGCAAAGGGTTCCCGGAAGAATAAGAATAAGGGTTGGAATACCACCGGAACGGATTCAGGCTCCCCATTCCCGGACGGTTGATCCTTCTTGAATATGCCAGGCTGAAAATATTTTTATCTTTTTTATAAGAAATATACGCCGATGGGAACCACTGTCCGTACCGGTACGAATTTCCGGAACCTGTGGAAGGCGTGTAACTTTCCGCAGACGTATTTTCATAACGGAGGCCGGCTTTGGTCTCCCAATGTTCTCCGAAATTTTTAGCATAACTAAAATAGGCGGCATAGTTCTCTTCTTTGTACCGGAAAAGATTGGCCCTGTTTTCGTCGGAAATGTACCCGTTATCGGTAAGACTGAAATACTTCAGGTCGGAATTGTTTTTAAACTGATTAAACTTGATTCCGGTTTCAATGTTTCCGAAAGAAAAGGGAAGTTCCAGGTCGGCCTGTGCGGAAAAAATCTGCGGCGCAACCAGGGAAAGAGTTTTTACATTCTGCAACGTGTTGTCGGAAAGCTTTTGGGTAGCGAAATTAACCTCCGTATCGGAATTGTTTTTGTAAAAATTTCCCAGGATACTTAGCTTCTTTCCCAGTGAATCAAGTTTCAGATCATAATAGGCACTGATCGTATGGGTCGGTTCTTTTTCCCGGTGAAAGGTGTTGGTGAGCAGGTTTTCCTCCAGTCCGGCCGGACTAATGTTCCGGGTTCTGTTAATGATATCCATTCCGGATTTCTGATGGGCATAAATATATTCAAATCCGGCTTCGGAATTTTTATTCATCTTATACGACATGCTGATACTGGGAGTCAGCTCGTTCCACATATCCCTTCTTACGGAGTTGCTGTAATTTTGAGTAGCGCCTATAATCCTGTAATTTTCATCGGTGCGTTTGGCAGAATCATAATACACCAGTTTCAGGCTGCTGCTGAACTTCTCGGTCTGATAGTTCAGCATACCGTTGTCGCTGAACCCGGAATACGTCCTCTGGATCAGGTTGGAGCTGAGGCTGCCACTGAATCCCATGTTCGGGTTTTTCTTCAGGATGATGTTGATGAGCCCGCTGTTTCCCTGGGCTTCATATTTTGCCGGCGGTGTGGTGATCACTTCTATTTTGGCAATATTTTCGGAACGGATGGATCTCAAGTAATTCAGCAGAGCCTGACCGGAAAGGTTCAGCATCCTGCCGTTGATCATCACGTTCACGCTGCTTTTTCCGGTGATGGCAATGGTTCCGAGTGTTTCATCCACTTTGATCATGGGAACATTGGCCAGGGTTTCCGTACCATCCATTCCCTGTGAAGCGATGGAAGCTTCCACATTGAAGATCATCCGGTCGGCTTTCCGTTCCAGCAGTTTTTTCTTAATCAGGATGTTTACCTGTTCTATATTTTTCAGGCTGTCTTTTTGAGCTTTGGCCATGGTAGAGGCGGAGAGAAGCGAAAGGATGAAAAAGTATTTCAGTTTCATAGGTTTGTTGAATTAATCGTGAGACAAAAGTATTCCTAACGATTTTCTCCTGAAACGGCGTTTAGATTTCATCCGGTTTAAAGCCGATTAAAATAATTTTGTCGGGAAAAATAAGGAGTTTGTCGGAAAATATTTGGAAAAAGAAAACACAGAAACTTACATTTGAGAATGAAAAAAAAGCATATCATCTGGCTTCAGATCCTATACTGGAGTTTTAATTTCATAGGAAAGGTTATAACGCCAAGAATATTTTATCCTGAAAAAAATAATTTTCACATTGACGTTCTCAGAATTACCTATTTTATTGTTGGAATCAGTACATTTTATATCTGTTATCTTGTCATTATTCCTAAAATTTTCAATTCTAAAAAATTTTATACGGCCATTCTGGTGTTTTTATTATCCATTACCTGTTTTACAACCTTGCGTTATCTCATAGAAGAAGTACTTCTGCCTGCTACTTTCGGATTTGGAAATTATGACAAGGGAACAGGAATGGCATTTTATTTTTTCGATAATATCTACAACGGCAGTATCACGGTTTTCATTTCAGCCATCTTGTGGTTACTGGAAAAATTTGGGGTGATTGAGACGGAAAAGAAAGCATTGGAACTGGAAAGAAATCAGGCGAAAATCCATGCGCTGAAAACGCAGATTAATCCTCATTTTATCTTTAATTCTTTAAATAATATTTATTCCCTTGTATATCAAAATTCCGATAAAGCTTTACCTGCAATCGAAGAGCTGGGAAGCTTGTTGAGGTATAGTACCAAAGATCTTGAAAAAGATTTTATTACTTTGGATAAGGAGATTGGATACATAGACAGCCTTACAGCACTGGAAAAGCTCAGGATCAGGAATCCCGAACTTTTGGTTATTGAAAACAATATCAGATATCCTCATCTCCGTATTTCGCCGATGCTTTTGGTTCCGTTTGTTGAAAATGCTTTTAAGCACGGAGATTTCCGGAATAAAGGATTTGAAATGAAAATTTCAGATGAAAATCAAGTCCTTCATTTTTACCTTATGAATTACAAAGGGTTGAAAATGAAAGATGAAGGTTCGGGAATCGGAATCGTGAATGTAAGAAAAAGATTGGAACTTCTGTATCCTCAAAAGCATACCCTCGATATTATAGATTCGGAAACGGAATTTATTGTAGATTTAATGATTGATTTAAAGGATGGAAAAAATTAAATGCATTGTCGTAGATGACGAGCCGCTGGCTATTTCACTGCTGGAAAATTATATAAGCAAGGTTCCGTTCTTAGAATTGGTATTTTCTACCGAGAACCCGATTGAAGCTTTGGAATATGTCCAGAAAAATGAGTCTGATCTGATTTTTCTGGACATCCAGATGCCGGAACTTACCGGAATCAATTTCATGAAAATCCTAGGAGACAAAAAGAAATATATTTTAACCACCGCCTATTCGGAATATGCTTTGGAAGGCTATGAGCATCATGTGATCGATTACCTGCTGAAGCCGGTCCCGTTTGAACGGTTTTACAAAAGTGCGCTGAAAGCCCAGGAACGTTTTATGATGTCAGAAAATAAGGAAGATACCCATTTTTTTGTCAAGTCTTCAGGCCAGCAGCACCGGATCAATTTTAAAGATATTCTGTATGTGGAAAGCATCAGAGATTACATCAACATCAAAACAGCGGAACAGGAATATATTGTGCTGGATACGTTGAAATCCATGGAACAGCAGCTTCCCGGAATGTCTTTTATCAGGATTCATAAATCGTTTATTGTTAATCTGCACCAGATCAATAATGTAGCCGGAAAGAAAGTAACGCTTATTTCAGGAAATGAAATTCCGGTAGGGGAGAGTTACCGGATGAATCTTCTGACCAAGATAAAATAAAAAGAATCTGTCCTAAAAGTTTAGATAGTCTTTTTTTGTAATAAAATGAACAACTAATTTTTTTTGCTCCAGAGGAGCAATATCTGTGTAGAAAATAATAGAATATGGTAAGCATGCCGTCGGTGTGCTATGATAAGATAGAATTCCGAAGGAGTTCTGGTATTATAATATGCTGAATGCCGGTCTACACAGATGCTGCTCCTAAGAAGCAAGTTAAGTGATAATTTCACCCGCTATGCTATAGAAATAAACCTGAAGAAAGTTTTAAGAAAAAAGACTGCCCTTTTTGGACAGTCTCTTTTCTTATTATAATTAATTCCAACAATTAATTTTTTTCCTGCTGTTTGATCAGATTTAAAGCTGAACCTGCCTTAAACCAGTCGATTTGCTGGGTATTATAGGTATGGTTGGCCATAATGATGTCTTTGGTGCCATCCGTATGAATGAATTCCAGCGTCAGTTGTTTCCCCGGAGCAAACTGATCAAGATCTAAGAAGTTGACCACGTCATCTTCCAGTACTTTATCGTAATCCGCTTCATCGGCAAATGTCAGTCCGAGCATTCCCTGCTTTTTCAGGTTGGTTTCGTGGATTCTCGCGAAAGATTTTACCAGTACCGCTTTTACGCCAAGATGTCTCGGTTCCATTGCCGCATGTTCCCTGGAAGATCCTTCTCCGTAGTTCTGATCTCCGACAACAATTGAAGGGATTCCGGCCGCTTTATATGCTCTTTGTACCGCAGGCACTTCACCATATTCACCGTTTAACTGGTTTTTCACTTTATTGGTTTCCATGTTGTATGCGTTTACGGCACCGATCAGCATGTTGTTGGAAATGTTATCCAGATGGCCTCTGTATTTCAGCCACGGTCCTGCCATAGAAATATGATCCGTTGTACATTTTCCGAAAGCTTTAATTAAAACTCTGGCTCCGGTAATATTCTGCCCGTCCCATGCCGGGAATTCTTCAAGCAGCTGAAGCCTGTCTGAGGTAGGGCTTACATTCACCACTACGCTGGAACCGTCTTCAGAGGGTGCCTGATAGCCATTGTCTTCTACGGCAAAACCTTTGGCCGGAAGCTCGGAACCTTTTGGCTCGTCCAGTTTTACCTGTTCTCCGTTTTCTGCGGTTAAGGTATCAGTGATCGGATTGAAATCCAGTCTTCCGGAAATCGCTACGGCCGCTACCATTTCGGGAGAAGCTACGAAAGCATGGGTATTCGGGTTTCCGTCCGCTCTTTTTGCAAAGTTCCTGTTGAAAGAGTGAATGATGGAGTTTTTCTCGCCTTTTTCAGCGCCTTCTCTGTCCCACTGCCCGATACAAGGACCGCAGGCATTGGTAAAGATCCGGGCATTTTCAAATTTCCGGAAAGAATCCAGGAATCCGTCTCTTTCTGCGGTATATTTTACCTGTTCGGAACCCGGGTTGATTCCTAAGATTGCTTTTGGTTTCACGCCTTTCGCTACGGCATCTTCTACGATAGAAGCTGCTCTTGAAAGGTCTTCATAGGATGAATTGGTACATGAACCGATTAATGCCCATTCCACTTCCAGCGGCCATCCGTTAGCTTCCGCTTTGGCTCTGAATTCAGAAACCGGCGTTGCCAAATCCGGTGTAAACGGCCCGTTTAAGTGAGGCGTAAGTTCGGAGAGGTTGATTTCGATTAATTGGTCAAAATACTGTTCCGGATTAGCATATACTTCCGGATCTCCCGTTAAATGCTCGGCAATCTGGTCTGCAGCATCTACCACGTCCTGTCTGCCGGTAGCGGCAAGATACCTTCTCATCGAATCATCATACCCGAAAGTAGAAGTGGTTGCCCCGATTTCGGCCCCCATATTACAGATCGTTCCTTTTCCGGTAGCGGAAAGCGATTCCGCCCCTTCGCCGAAATATTCTACGATGCAGCCGGTTCCTCCTTTTACGGTAAGAATTCCCGCTACTTTTAAGATCACATCTTTCGGAGCCGTCCAGCCGCTCATTTTACCGGTTAATTTTACCCCGATCAGTTTTGGCATTTTAAGCTCCCAGGCCATTCCGGCCATAACGTCTACGGCATCCGCACCACCGACACCAATGGCAACCATCCCCAGGCCCCCGGCATTCACCGTATGGGAATCGGTACCAATCATCATTCCTCCCGGAAAGGCGTAATTTTCCAGTACTACCTGATGGATGATCCCTGCTCCCGGTTTCCAGAAACCGATTCCGTATTTGTCACAGACAGAGCTGAGAAAATTGAAAACTTCTGAGTTTTTGTTGATTCCTTCCTGCAAATCGGATTCTGCGCCCACTCTTGCCTGGATCAGGTGATCGGCGTGAGCCGTTGAAGGAACCGCCACTTTAGCCTTTCCGGCCTGCATAAACTGAAGAAGCGCCATCTGTGCCGTAGCATCCTGCATTGCCACCCGGTCCGGAGCAAAATCCACATACGAATTTCCTCTTTCATATTCCTGTGTTGCATTTCCTTCCCATAAGTGGGTGTAAAGAATCTTCTCTGAAAGTGTTAGTGGTTTTCCCGTAATTTTTCTTGCCGCAGCAATTCTTTCAGGATAACGCTCGTACACTTTTTTGATCATGTCAATATCAAAAGTCATATCTAATTTATTTTTTTCTTTTATAGATTTCTCCGCTTTCATTTGTTTCAAAGCGGAAATACAGTGTCTTTAGTTCAGCAAAATCTATTCCTCCATGATGTTAAAAAGAATTAAATATGCCGGTGACTAAAAATATTAGTAGCCATTAATTTAAGAAAAAATAAAAGGCTGATCGTTGATTTAGGATAAAATAATAATTCCGCAGTCTTAAATAGAATTATTCTAAACAAAAAAGAAAGATTCCAATCCATACGGATCAGAATCTTTCAGTTATTTATGTAAACAGTTTAGCTGTTTATGATTGTAAATAATTAATGAGCGCTTGTACTGGTAAGCTCTTTGATGGAAGGCACAAAAGTAGTAAGGTCGATGCCTTCTACAGCCGTTTTGTATTCATCGATGCTTGGAATTCTTCCCATGATCGCAGAAAGTACAACAACCGGCGTGGAAGCCAGTAAAGATTCTCCTTTTTTACGCTCGGAATCTTCTACGACTCTTCCCTGGAACAGACGGGTAGAAGTGGCTAAAACAGTATCTCCTTTTTCAGCTTTTTCCTGGTTCCCCATACAAAGGTTACATCCCGGACGCTCAAGGTACATCATATTCTTATATTCAACACGGGCTTCTCCTTTCGGTGCATTGTCATCAAATTCAAAACCTGAGTATTTCTCAAGGAATTCCCAGTCTCCTTCCGCTTTCAGTTCATCAATGATGTTATATGTAGGGGCAGCTACCACAAGCGGTGCTTTAAATTCTACCGTTCCGTTTTTCTTTTCAATGTTTTTAAGCATCTGGGAAACGATCTTAAGGTCGCCTTTATGAACCATACATGATCCTACGAATCCAAGATCTACTTTTTTCTCTCCTCCGTAGAACGTAAGATCCCGGATGGTATCGTGGGTATATCTTTTGGAAACGTCGTCGTTGTTTACGTCCGGATCGGCAATCATCGGTTCTGTGATCGCGTCAAGATCTACCACAACTTCAGCATAATATTGAGCATTGTCATCCGGAGTTAAAGCCGGTTTTTCTCCTGATCTGATCTCGGCGATTCTCTTGTTGGCTTTGTCGATAAGTCCCTGAAGAACCTGGTTTCTGTTATCCATTCCTTTATCGATCATGATCTGGATTCTTCCTTTGGCAATTTCCAGTGATTCGATCAGCGTATCATCTTCGGAAATACAGATCGAAGCTTTTGCTTTCATTTCGGCAGTCCAGTCGGTAAAGGTAAAGGCCTGGTCAGCAGGAAGCGTTCCGATATGTACCTCGATGATTCTTCCCTGGAATACGTTTTCCCCGCCGAACTGTTTCAGCATCTGTGCCTGGGTTGCATGAACCACATCACGGAAATCCATGTGCTCTTTCATGTTTCCTTTGAAGGTGACTTTTACGGATTCAGGGATCGGCATGGAAGCTTCACCGGTAGCCAGTGCAAGGGCTACGGTTCCGGAATCAGCTCCGAAAGCTACCCCTTTGGACATTCTCGTATGGGAATCTCCCCCGATGATGATGGCCCATTCGTCGATGGTAATATCGTTAAGAACTTTGTGGATCACATCCGTCATGGAATGGTATTCACCTTTCGGGTCACGGGCGGTGATCAGTCCGAAATCGTTCATGAATTTCATTAATTTAGGGATATTCGCCTGTGCTTTTTTATCCCATACGGAAGCTGTGTGGCATCCTGACTGGTAAGCGCCGTCCACCACCGGAGAAATTACCGTGGCAGCCATGGATTCCAGTTCCTGCGCGGTCATAAGACCGGTCGTATCCTGGGAACCTACAATGTTTACCTGTACTCTTACGTCTGAACCGGCATGAAGAACTTTACCCGGGGTTACCCCTACGGCATTTCTGTTGAAGATTTTTTCAACAGCCGTTAAGCCCTGTCCGTCGTGCGAAATTTCTTTTGACGGAGCAAAAACCTGAGGAGCGTCTATTCCTAAAACCTGAGCCGCAAAAGTCTGCAGCTTTTTACCGAAAACGATGGCATAAGAACCTCCTGCTTTAATGAATTCCATCTTTTGCGGCGTGAACGATCGGGTAAGATCGATCAGTTCTTCATTTCCTTTATAAAGTTTCTTTTCTTTGGTATTGATGGTTAAAATCGTTCCGGTAGCTACTGAATAGGCTTCCTCTAAAACGATTTCCCCGTTTTCGTTGCGAACCGGGTTCCCGTTTTCGTCTGTTTTTTTAACCCAGTTTTTAAGGTCGATCCCGATTCCTCCCGTTACGTCTACGGTCGTAAGGAAGATCGGGGAAATTCCATTGGTTCCTCCTACGATCGGAGCGATATTAACAAAGGGTACGTAAGGACTGGCCTGCTTACCGGTCCACAACGCTACGTTGTTTACTCCGGACATCCTGGATGATCCTACACCCATTGTACCTTTTTCAGCGATCAGCATAACGCTGGCATCAGGATGCTGGGTCTGCAGCATTTTGATTTCTTCCTGCGCTTCAGGAGTGATCATGCATTTTCCGTGAAGCTCACGATCTGATCTGGAGTGCGCCTGGTTTCCCGGAGACAAAAGGTCTGTGGAAATATCACCTTCTCCGGCGATGTAGGTTACGACTTTTATTTCTTCAGCTACTTCCGGAAGCTTCGTAAAGAATTCCGCCTGGGCATAGCTTTCAAGGATTTCTTTTGCAATTGCATTACCGTCGTGGTAGGCTTCTTTTAAGCGGTTTGTATCCGCTTCGTAAAGGAAAACCTGGGTTTTAAGGACCTCGGCAGCTTCCCGTGCGATGGCTTCATCGTTTCCAAGAGCCAGATCCAATAGTACTTCGATGGATTTACCACCTTTCATATGGGATAAAAGCTCAAAGGCAAAAGCCGGGGAAATTTCTTCTACTACAGATTCACCAAGAATGATTTCTTTTAAAAATTCAGCTTTTACGCTAGCGGCACTAGTCGTTCCGGGTAAAGTATTGTAAATAAAAAATTTAAGAGAATCGGCCCTGTACTCATTGGCCTTATCTTTAATCTGAGCGATGATCTCGCTTAATAATTCAGCACTGTCAATAGGTTTTGGGTGAAGTCCCTGATTTTTCCTTTCTTCAATTTCTTGGATGTAATCCTGATAAATGTTCATAATAATAGAAGTCTTTTCAATCTTAAAAGAGATTATAACGGTATTCCGGTATCCGTAAAAGCAGGGAGAAGAATGGGCTATAATCCGTAATTATTTCAGAAGGTGCTCAATAATAAAGCTTTTCCGGATCCTGATCTAAGAAAATCTGAACATGATCATATCCAGAATCTGTTTCAAAAATGGTTTTATTACCTATAACCCCTGAAAATGTTCCCAAATTTACGGATTTTTCGTATTTTTTATAAATAAATTATTTAGATTCTTTATAAATATGTATTTTATATTTTCTATTTTTGCCTGAATTTTGCAGACTTATGGTGATTATGAAAAAGGTTGTTCCGGTTGTATATCTTTTGATTTCAGCTTCCGTCTTTTCCCAGACTAAAGCGGTAAAGAGGGTTCCGGTAAAAAATATTACCCGAACAACAGCCGTAAATACTACACAAAAACCAAAGGCAGTACAAACTTTACCGGTTATTCATGAAGAGCTGCCCCTTTTAATTCCCAAAAAGAACAACGGAGATTTCGGGTATGTCAACCAGAAAGGGAAATTCATCATTCAGCCTGAATATCATATCGCCGTATTTTTTTATGAGGATTGCAATCTATTAAATTCACCCAACGAAAAGCTCCGGAAATTCGGTACTGCCGAATACGCAACGGTGGAAAAAAACGAAATCTCCTACCGGATCGATCAGAAAGGGAAAAGGGTTTATCAATACAAACAGGCCGATCTTGGAAAATGTGTCCATAAGGAATATGTACAGCAGCTTTTTCAGGTCTACACGATGAACGGGTTTTTCGGACTGATCGAAAAATCGACATTCACGAATCCGCAGGATTATAAGCAGTTCAAAATTTATCCGCAATACGATTACCTGTTTATCCTGGAAGGCGATGATGTTGCCAATCCGATGATTATTGCTTCCAAAAATAATACTTTTGGGGTGATCGATAAAAACGGCAACGTCGTTATCCCGTTTGCATATGCCGATATCAAAAGAAATTTCAGCTGGAAGCTCGGGAAAATGTTCGATGTTTCCAAAGATGGGAAAAATTATTTTTACGTGGATCGACGGAATCAGACGTATTAATTTTCACTGGGTTTACCCAATGTTGGTTTAAGTTGTCCCATTGGGATTCACCATCTTACGGATTGTATTCAAGTAATGTTTCCATTTTATTCATGAAATTTTGTTTATTATTAAATTGCCACGTAAATTAAGCCATAAGCCATAAGCCATAAGCCATAAGCCATAAATCTCATAAATTTTTCTTAATTTTGCCGCTGAAATAAAGGGGTGCTGTCACAAGCTGAGATTATACCCAATGAACCTGGAACGGGTAATGCCGTTTAGGGAATTTAAATGTACCAATGTGAAAATCTAGCAATGTGCCAATGCTTATTGTTAAATTGGTAAACCGAATACATTGTTACATTATTAATCCGCCCCTTTTATTCATTAAATGTTAAAATTTATAGAATGAAAGGATTATTTTTTTTAGGGCTTACCGTCGGCGCATTTGCCTTCGTACAGGCTCAGGATACCGATTCCATACAGACAAGGCCGATTGAAGCCGTCAATTTTACCAAAAGGCTTCCCGTTGCCAAAGAAATCATTAATGTCCGGAAAGATCTCGACAGCCGGAACCTGGGGCAGGATCTTCCGATCTTGCTGAAAAACCAGACTTCCGTCATTTCCACTTCCGATGCCGGAAACGGGGTAGGATATACCGGATTCAGGATCCGGGGTGTTTCGGGAACGGCGATTAATGTGATGATGAACGGCGTTCCTTACAACGATTCTGAAAGTCAGGGGACCTTCTTCGTAAACGTGCCGGACCTTACGAGTTCCGCTTCACAGATTTTAATTCAGAGAGGTGTTGGAACTTCCAATAACGGAGCAGCAGCATTCGGAGCGAGTGTTAATGTGCTTTCCAAAGATCCTGAAGAAAAGTTTTATGTGAAAACCGATGATAGCTACGGTTCATTCAATACGTACAAATATTCTGCTGAGGTGGGCTCCGGGAAGTTCTGGGGCAACCGGCTGTCGGTGATGGGAAGATATACGCACATCAATTCCGACGGTTACATCGACAGGGCCTTTTCAAAACTGAATTCTTATAATTTCACGGCTTTATTTGAGGAAGGAAAAACAAGAATCCGGCTCATGGCTTTTGGCGGAAAGGAAAAAACCTATCAGGCCTGGAACGGGATCGACCGCAAGACTTGGGAAACCGATCCGAAATTTAATTATTCAGGAGCGATCTATGATGCCGACGGAAATATTTCCGGCTTTTACAACAATGAGACGGACAATTACAGGCAGAACCATTATCAATTGCTTTGGGAACAGAAATTCAATGAGAAATGGAACCTCGAGACAACGCTGCATTATACCAAAGGAAAAGGCTATTACGAAAACTACAAGCAGGGCGATCCTTTTTCAAGATATAATCTGCCGGATGTGAACGGTGACGATTCTTCCGATTTCATCCGTAAAAAATGGCTGAATAATGATTTCTATGGCATCGTTTCCACATTATACGGGAAGTTGGGAATGGTAGATCTTAACTTCGGGGCTGTGGCCAATCAGTATTACGGCAGGCATTTCGGGAACGTGACCGGCGTTTTCCTGCCGCAGATCAATGAATACGAATATTACAGAAACCGTTCCGTAAAGAACGAAGTTTCAGGTTTTGCCAAAGCGTTGGTCAAGCTGAACGATTTTGAATTTTTCGGAGATCTTCAGCTCAGAAATGTCGATTACGATACCAAAATTATTACTGTTGGCGACGGCGAAGGAGCAGACCTGAAAAAAAACTGGCTGTTCTTCAATCCGAAAGCCGGGATCAACTACCGTATCGGAAATGGCAAGGTCTTCATTTCCTACGCGCACGCCCAACGTGAACCGAACCGTGACGATTTATTGGCCAACAACAACGTAAAGGCAGAGAAACTCCATGATTTTGAAGCAGGAGTGGAAAAACAGTTCGGCATCGTTTCGTTTACGGCAAACCTCTATTATATGTATTACGTCAATCAGCTGGTGTTGAACGGAGAGCTGAATAATGTAGGCGCTTTCATTCGCACCAATTCCGGGAAAAGCTACCGGAGCGGGATCGAGCTGGGCGCATTGGCCAAACTTTCAAAGCAGTGGGAGATCAACGGAAACGTGAGCTTCAGCAACAATAGGAACCTGGATTTTAAAATCGAAAACACGGAAGGCATTCAGGATCTCGGAAATACCCAGATTTCTTTCTCGCCGGACATCATCGCCAACTTGGCCCTGAAATTCAACCCGAATAAAAATTTCCAGTTTTCCCTCATGAACCAATATGTAGGAAAACAGTATTTAGATAACTCGGAAGACGAAAACCTTCAGCTGAAAGATTATTTTCTTACCGATTTCAATGCGCAGTATCAGTTTAAAATCAAAAACAACGATATTGCCCTGAAACTTTTGGTGAACAACATCTTCAATAAAAAGTATGTGAACAACGGTGCCGTATGGGATGGCGAACCGTATTATTTCTCCCAGGCCGGAACCAATTTCATGTTCGGGATCAGCTGGACCATCCGGTAATCATCAGGCTATATTTAAACAAATTATAGTAAGTAAAAAGTTAGATTTTTCAAGGCTGCTCCGGCAGTCTTTTTTTTATTTTTATCAGGAGCTTGATCGCGCTATCCACTGTATCTTTTTTGCGGCGGCCTCCGCTTTGCTCCATCCGCCACAAAAAAGGATGCCGTTCCTATCGCGGCTAGGGTAGTGGTGATCCTTATTGTCGTTTGACTTTAGCTTGGTGGAAAAAGTCGATAGTAACCATAGATTTGCACAGATTTTCACAGATGACGGTCTCGGTTCCGCTCAGCCGCCGTAATTGCTTTTGATTAATAGCACTATATAAAATCTTTGATTTTTTAAAACTTTTGTGCACTTATTTTAGCACTGGGAATTAAACTTTACTAAGAGCCTGTTTAAATTTTAATTCAGCAAACTTTCCGTCATTTCTCTTAATTTTCTGAATTAAATAAACTTTGTTTATTCTTCACTTTAATATGATGATTTCAATTGATTTAATTGAATATCGCCGGG
>CAJYGB010000036.1 GCA_913774355.1 uncultured Chryseobacterium sp.
CCGGCGGCTCCGTCTTTACGCACTACCTGCACGACTTCAAGGCCTTTTTCAGAAGCGGTCTCGAGAACCTTCATAACGGGTTCACCAATCACCCGGGCTCCGATCGCTCTGATGCCGCCCCATGTGAAGCCAAGTACCTGCGAGGTAATGGAGAATATTCCCTGCAATGAAAATACATCTTCCGGCATGGTTAAAGAAACACCTTTCATCGCTCCGGTTAACCAACCGAAGAAGCCGGTCTTCAGGTGGCTCCAGATGTTGGCTCCAAAATTGGCAAATCCCTGTGATACCCCGGCAATAAGGTTTCTGAAGAACCCGATCGGATCCGTGATAATGGCCTGAATGGCATCGATAACACCGGACAATAGGCCGGCAAGGGTATTTTTAATTTCAATAATAACTGCAAAAACACTGGTTTTAAGGGTATTCAGCGCCTGGTTTACCCATCCGCTGTTCTGGCTCTTAAGTTCTGCTATCCGTGCATCAATGCTTGTTATATTATCGGCATATTTTTTAGCCAATACCTCAATAAGTGCCTCTTTTTTGCTGTTTATACTTTCTTCCAGGGCGCTGAACTTTGTCTGGATCTCCGCAATCGCTTCTTTTCCGATCTTACGAAGGCTCGGCGACAGGCTGCTTACATAAGTTGCATGTCTTTCTTGCCTGTGGCAATCCTGGTCTTCGCTGCATTAAGTTGGGGGATAATATAATGGGTAAGAATATACTATTAAAAAGCCGCACGAATCTTTTCGTATAGCGGGAGGACTGATTTCAAATAAAAAGCGAGATTTCTGTTTAGAAACCTCGCTTTTTTATTATTATTTATTTCATTCTGCATTATAATCTGCCAAACTATTGGCTTGCTCTGGAGCATGGTATTTTTCAACAGCAATAAGTTTGCCCGGATCTTTTACCTGATTTATTTTTAAATCATGCGAATGACGCCATCCTGGATCTTTAACTCCAAAAGTCAAATCATAAATTATTTTCAATCCTTCATTTGTTTCAGCTACATAAAACAGTTTGTTATAACCCAGTTCTCTTCCTGTGTTTTCTGTATAACTTGTATAGCAGGCAAAAAGTTCATCATTAACTAACCATCTTTGTAAACCTTCTCCCAATTTAGGGTTTTTATATTGCTGAATTTGGAATAAAGTGCGGGGAATTTGCCTTTTATAATTATCAATTGCAAATTGTTTTTTAATATCATTTTGAAACTCTCTGCCTGTTCTTCCATGTTTTGATAAATTTGCAGAGAGGAAAAATGAATCTAACTTTTCTGCCTGTTCCTGACAAATAGCATCTTCTATATTTATATCATATCGATATGTGTTAAATTTAAACTCATTATCAATAAAATTTTTAATGAAATTTTTTACTTCTTCCATATTTCTTATGTTCTATTTAGTTCCAAACAATAAATCAGATTCTTTTATTTCAAAATCTTTATTAATTACACTTCCCTCTTTTAAATGAATATATAAATCATAGTAAACCTCTCTAATTCTCTCTTGGTTGGTTTGGTTCAGACTTTGTAAAACTCTTGTTTTTAAATCTTCGTCTTTCAGCATATTTCTTTCGTCATCGGTTTTGGCATAATCTGCTAATCGTTTTCTTAATTCAGACATTTCAAATATACTGCTATCTTCAGAATACTGCAAACTGACTTCTAAAGTAAAATGACTGACATTTGCAGTTTGTTCAACAAAATCTCTGATTTGATCTTCTCTTCTTCTCATTACAATCTGATTGTATTCAGCACTTGTTGCTACAATATTTTGGGCTTTTTTGTATCCGCTTCCTCCAAACATATTGGCAATAACGTGAGCTGAATCCATCCCTGCATTTTTAAGTTTTCCTTCAGGATCTTGGGTAAATCCTCGTCCTAAATCATGTAAGGTTAGTTGATCTCCTACTACTTTAATTGGATACCCATTTGGTGCTAAATCTACGGTAAACTTTTGTTTTCCTTCTGCATACTTATAGGTTATTCTTTTCCCTCCATTCGGTAATAATTTCTTTTCAATATCAATTGGATAAAATTTGTTATGCTCTTTCTTTTTCTTTTTTGCAGTCAAGTCATTTAACTTAAATTTCTGGCCAAAGTCGTGAACATTTTTACTTAAGCTATCAAACTCAGCTTGTGCATTTTCTATCTTCTTAGATTTATCTGGATTTGTATCTACAAGCTTATTGGCATTGGTTAATGATTTTTTTATCCTTTCATTTCTTATTTGTAATTCATTGATCTCGTTTAAAATTTCAGATCCTTTTCCTTCAAATTCATCAGCATCACTGTTTTTACTTACATAATTCTTAAATCTGGTTAGCTTACTTGTTAAAATTCCCTTCTCACTCGCCATGTAGATTTCACCGTCCTCAAAAGTCAATGTATGCCTTTCTCCGTTCATTGTAAATGGTTCCGGAGCAATTTCAGAATCCATGTTTTTGATATGCTTATCATCAACCTTATCTTTCTTCTTACCAAGCTTTCCAATTCCGACTTTACTTAATAGTTTAGCAGCTTTCCCTTTCACAAAATTCCAGAACTTCACAATAGCATTCCTGATACGCTGACGAATTTTCTGTATTACGCCGACTACTTTATCGGCCAGTCCGCCAAGACCTGCCAGGGAGGCTAAGAATCCGATCACGACAGGGATCGCTCTTCCCAGTGCATTTTCGATGGCTTTCGCTACCGCGCCTACATTTCCGCTGGCGATGGCTTTGATACCGTCGGTAAAGGCTTTGACCAGTTCCATGATCTGTGCCGCTTTCTGGACAAAGAATTTTACCAGATCGATAATCATCATCGCTGCTTTTACAAACGCACCGGCCGGAGTCAGCAGGCTCATGATAAACCTGATCCCCGCCTGGATGGCCTGTGTTTTAATGATGTCCATAATGGTATCCATTACCGTGGCTTTGATATCGGCAAACTGGTCTTTGACATGTTCCCAAAGCCCGGCAACCCCTTCTTTGCGGACCACCTGCACGGCTTCCAGTCCTTTTTCGGAACCGGTTTCAAGCACTTTCATGACCGGTTCTCCAACTACTGAGGAACCGATGCTTCTGATATCGTTCCACGTCAGGCCAAGGATCTGGGAGCTCATGGAGAAAATCCCTTTTAACGAGAACAGGTCTTCCGGCAGGGTGAAAGAAATATTCTTCATCGCCCCGGTCAGCCATCCGAAGAAACCGTTTTTCAGGTGGGTCCAGATGTTGGCTTAGGATAGAATATTTGAATATTTTGTTATAAAAAAAGCGAAACTTCAATGTTGAAGTTTCGCTATCTGATAAATTTGTATTTATATATTATGAATTTAATGCTTTTTCTAAAGCATCACATCTTTCTTTTAAATAAGTTAAATCTACATCTGGAAATAATTTAGGAAAACGTTTTACAATATTCTTCATTTGATGTAAAACACCTTCTGCTGAATAGGTAAATATACCGTCTTCAAATTTGTCGAGAGTAAACTTAGGACCACGATAATAATAAGCATCTGCTTCTATATAACGAGGCTTATAATTACCCAGTTTTTTTACGATTTCCTGTGTGTCAATGTAAAAATATTGCCAATAATACACAGCTTTGCAGGCTATCATGGTGTTATAATATTCTTCTAAGGTCATATCCATTTTAAACCAAATACCCGAATCGAAAAAATAAATAGGACACGGATATACACCTTCTTCCCGCAATATACAGCCATAAGTACCATCATCACCGTGACCCGATTTATGAAAATAATTAAGTTTAGGTAAAAATTCTCTCCAAACAGCTTCTGCTTCTGGTTGTGGGTTGTTTTCCCAAAAACGACTGTCGTTGTTGTAAATATCCCAAAAATGAGAATTTACTCCCAATGCCTCTATCAAACTTAATAATTGAAACCCTCCCCAAATATATTCTTCATCTGGCTCATTTGTTGTAGAAGACCAATCTAAAGTTAAAGAGCCTATAGAATCATATTGATAGTCTTTAATTGGAATTTCTAATTTAATTCGCTCTTCAGCTCGGGAAAGTAAACGTTTACTGAAAAAATCAGCACTTTTTTTCACTTCTCCTATATTATTTTTATCTACTGTTATTTTATCATTATTGCATATTTCAACAATAAAATTTTCTAATTTCTGTAATATTTTCATAAATAATATTATCAAAATGTTATTTTATTATTTTTTTCTAAACTGTCAATTTCATCTAATTCTGAATTTAAAATATCTTTATCCTTTCTATTTAAATAATAATCAGTCATTCTCTCTTCAAATTTTCTTATATCTTCAAACGCTCCTTTTTCTGTTTTTCGTTCTTCTGTAACAGCTTTAGCAAATTTAGGATTTAAATTTAATTTATCAACTAATAACTTTTCTCCTAAGTCGTTAATATTATAAGGCATTGCAGGTTTACCTTGTTTAAAATCAGCATAATTTTTATCTACTATTTCTCCTTTGGCATCATAGTTACCTTCTTTGTTTTTATAATACCCCCATTCGATTCTTATTTCTTGAGGAAAATATTTGTCATTTTCATTATCGTTTGGTTTATGGTAATCTACCACTTTTGTTTTATACCACATAATCATGTGCTTCCCTTTCTCGCTGAGTACCTGTTTGCCTATACTTTCTGCCTTTACTTCCATATTAGAGTTCATCACCCTTGTAATTGGCACTAAATTCCAAGTCGCACCAGGTCCGTGTATATTGTCGTTCAACATATGACCTCTAATATAAATGGTGTTTCTAATATCTTCAGTAGCATGATCCCAACCTAACGGATTTTGATAAGGACTACTTCCTTTTGTATTTCCTGGCATCCAGGTCAGTGGATTGGCTTCCACTTCCAAAGCTCTACCCATAGAATCTTGCTTAGAGGTTACAGTAGTTTTTACAGTAGTTGGCTGTACTTCATCATCAAATTTAATTGCTTTAAATAGTTTTGCCAATGTTTCTAATGCTACATCTTGTAATTTATTTTGCTCTTTCGTCGCTTTTTCGTTAGCTTCGATTTTCGCATCATTTTTGCCATCTTTATTATCATTTGTAAGTTTTATGCGATCACCCTCTAATTTGTTTAATTTATAATTTAAAGGCAACACTTCGTTTTGGTAATGTGCTATTCCTGCATTTACACTTTCCTCTTCACTTTTTGTTCCAGCAGCTTTTTTAGCATTGTTTAAATGATTCATAACATGGTCGTCTTTACTCTGCATATAGAGTTTAGCATCTTTGCCTTCGCCCTTAAAGTAAAGCGTGTGCTTAGCATTCTCTACATTTTCAAAAGCGATTTTATCATTCCACCATTCAATACCTTTACTAATTTTGCCTCGCTCTACCGTTTTCTTCTCCTTCTTGTCTTTCTTACCACCAACTCCAATTTTACTCAAAAGTTTTCCTGCCTTCCCTTTAATAAAATTCCAGAACTTCACAATCGCATTCTCAATACGCATACGTATTTTTCGGATAACACCCAAAACCTTATCCGCCAATCCGCCAATTCCTAACAGAGATGCTAAAAACCCAATCAAAACAGGAACCGCTTTTCCCAAAGCATTTTCTATAGATTTAGCGACAGCACCTACGTTTCCGCTGGCGATGGCTTTGATGCTATCAGTGAAGGCTTTTATCAGTTCCATGATTTGCGCGGCCCGCTGGATGAAGAATTTCACCACATCGATAATCGCCATTGCGGCTTTTATAAAGGCTCCTACCGGAGTCAATAATCCCATCACCCACTTAATTCCCGCCTGGATCACCTGCGTCTGAATGATGTCCATCATAGCATCCATTACGGTGGCTTTAAGATCGGCAAACTGGTCTTTCAGGTATTCCCATAATCCGGCAGCACCATCTTTACGGACTACCTGCACGACTTCAAGGCCTTTTTCAGAAGCGGTCTCAAGAACTTTCATGACAGATTCACCGATCACCCGGGCTCCGATCGCTCTGATGCCGCCCCATGTCAGGCCAAGTACCTGAGAGGTGATGGAGAAAATGCCTTTCAAAGAGAATACATCTTCCGGCATGGTGAAAGAAATACCCTTCATGGCTCCGGTTAACCATCCGAAGAAGCCGGTCTTAAGGTGAGTCCAGATGTTGGTTCCGAAATTGGTAAATCCTTGGGAAACCCCGGCAATCAGATGCGATAAAAATCCGATCGGGTCCGCAACGATTGCCAGGACGGCACTTACGGCTCCGGAAAGTAATTCGGTAAGCGTTTTCCGGATTTCCATGATTGTTTTCGCTAATCCCACTGTGGCATCCTCTACCGCTGCCAGGAATCCGCGGTTGCGTTTTTTAATATCAACAATCAGCTCGTCCACTTCCTTCAGGGCATTGTTGTACTTGCTTGCCAGTGAATCGATGAGTGAGGATTCTTTATCACTGATGGAATTCTCAAGCTCCTTAAACTGCCCCTGGATGGCATCGATATCCCCTTTAACGGCTTTCCTTACATCCGCCGGAAGGTTTTTAATAAAGGAAACCACTTTCTGTCGTCCGGCAGTAATGGAAGCTTTGGCGGCATTCAGCCGGGTGGTGACCAGTTCTGCAATTTTCGTGATCACGCCGTCCATTGCGGTCATAAAATGATCCTTGCCCTGTTTATAATACTTGTCTACCTCGTCCGGCAGTTTTTTATTCCAGGCATCTTCGATCCGGTTGCCGTAGCCGCGGACATCATACCATTCGCCATAGCGTCTGGCTTTGTATGCTTCCAGTTTTTGGGTGACTTCCTTCTCAAAAGCATCTTTGGCTTTTTTGGCACCGTCGTCAAATAACTGGGCGACTTTGGTTTCCAGATCACCCAGTTGCCCGTCTACCGTTTTTTTTGTCTCTGCATAAATGGCATTCAGCTTATCGACTACCTCCTGGTGTTTAGCCGTATTTTTCTCACCGGCTTTGTGCTGTTTGTTCGTTACGCTGTCCAGCAATCCTTTCCTGCTCTGGTGCATCCCGTCCATCGTGCTGTTGGTTTTGCCCTGAGCTTCACGTTTGGACGCCTCCAGTTTTTTGCTTTCAGCATTTTTAAATTCTCCAGGTGCCTGCTCTGCATTGGCCTTGGCTGCTTTTTTGGCATTCAGGGCATTGATGAAATCCGGCTCATTCGATTTAGCCAGCTGTTCATCGGTGATGTGATTCCTGGCAAACTGCTGCTCAACGGATTTATAGCTTTTAGCAATGGGCTGGCTTAATTCGGAGTCGCCCCGTTTTGGCGGCATGGCCTCCGTTGCTCTGATGCTGACTTTGGAACCTATTTTCGGATCAGGCAAAGCTGTTGCCGTACGCAGTGCAACTTTCGTCTCATCGGGCTGTTGCCTGGCAACGGTTTCAATAGCTCCCGTAACGCTGTTTTTGGAAATCATGACATCGTATTTAATCAATCCGTTGACGGCGTTGATGTTGTTCCGATTCTTAAAGTTTTCCGCATCTCCCTGTTTTACCGGCAAATTGATGCTCTTGATTTTGTCCCTTAATTTTACCTTGAAACCGGTTGCGCTGAAAGAACCGGTCTTCTGCTGGTCCAGCTGTTCTACCTGCAGGCCCTTTGCTTTCGATTTCCGTTCTCCGGCCGGTACGGCGGCGGCGGCATTGGCATGGTTTTCCGCTTTTTCTTTGGTCGCGTGAGCCCGTTTCGCTTTTGCCGTGCTCTTAACCAAACCGACGGTCTGGTTGAAACGCGGGTCACTGTTGGAACTCGTCGGTGTTGTTCTTACAGCGTCTTCCTGGATCTCAGGCAGGGCAAATCCTTCATCCATCCCGGATTCCGCTGCAATATCAACTACAGGAGTGATTTCGACTGAAGCATCTGATCCGGAAGCTGCCGGAACTTCCGCTTCGGAGCTGCTTTTTCCCGCCTGGTAAGCCGCCGCCTGCTCATCCAAAGTCTTCGGCAGGTACGTCCCGTTTTTCAGGTTGTGGTAATCCCGGATCTGGCTGATGTTCAAGGTGGAGATGTAGCTTTTCTCCAGCTTTTTGGTATCAGGGTGGTTGATATCTCCGGTTTGAGCCAGGCTTTCCTGAAACTTACCGTACCGGATTTCTGCGCCCTGGTCGTAAATGGTTTTTGAACCGTGGACCGGGGCGATGGTCCCGTTCAGGTTCATCCTGTTGGAATAAGGGTTGGCCGATCCGGCCGTTACGGCGGTACTTTCCGGTTTCTGGGTTTGTAAATTGGCAACTTCGGTGACCGGCAGGGGGACCACCACTGGCTTTTCGGGCTTCTGTTTTTTACCCGGGCCGTGAGGATTAACGCTGCCTTTATGTAAAGGTTGTGCTGCTTCCATGGATTGGATGTTTTTTAATTTTAAAATTTGGGTTAAAATACCTGTACCATACCGGAGGCCGTGCTTTGCAGACTATCTTCCGGATGTGGAAGAACCAGACCGTCGGTATAAGGGATTTCTTCTGAGGTTAAAAAAAACCTGAAGCGGCATCGGCTCTGTGATGAGAAACACGCGTGCTTTACCGCCTCAGGCTTCGTCCTCATGTTTTAGTTTTCTGGTTCAAAATTCATACTTTTCCGCGAGAAACGCCAGCTTTTTGCCTCCATGATTCTGTAGTTGCAGTGAAGCATGTTCTACGGGCTTTTCAGAATGACAAACATCCTGTGAGCTCTCTCAAAAATGGGTCTTACAGCACTTTCCGGCATGGAGCTCCATCCGTTTTCTTTCGGCTGCGGCTGCTTATTTCTCAACGGGAAAGTAAAAGCCGGCGGTCCCCAAAATTGTATCTTCTACAGGGTACAAATTAAACGGGCTCATCTTTCTTTTCGTCCTCGCCGGCGGCCGGCCGGGTGGTCTTCATGCCATACCGGCTTTCGATATAGAGGTTTATCGCCCTTTCGATCCATTCCGGCAGGTTGGTGGTGATCATCTTCAGAAATTTATCATAGCCGTAGCCCAATACAAACAGTACTCCCGTGGAATACCATTTGTCGTGAAGGTCGGCCCTGCTCATTACATAGCTCATGGTAAAACCTACGATCATCACGATGGCGAGTGTGACGAAGTGTTCCCAGAGCTGTTTCTTTTCTTTGTTCTGTATTGAAATCAGAACCCTTAATAATCCTCCGGAGAATGCGATGGCAGTCCCGATTAATAAGGCTTTTATACTATCCAGATTCATTCTTTCCTATATGTTTGTTAAATTTAGGTTCAGCATTCAGATGCTTACTCCTGCTCAAGAAGATACAGTTCTTCCAAAAATTTTTTGCTGTTCCTGATATTTTCATTTTCATTGATATAGGCAAGCTCATCGATTAGTTCACTGATCTTTTTACGGGGCTTCTCAGGTTTTTCTTTGGTATTGTTTTTTTTCTTTTTCATGGTTGATAAATGTATTTGGTAGTTATTGTTTTTACCCATCGGGAAATATTTTCCTGCGGTTAAGGGCAGAAAATTGTAAGGTCCGTTTTCCTAACAGCATAGACCAAAAAGAAAAAATTGTTATTACCTTCGTATTGTAACGGCAAATTTAAATTTGGGAAGATGTTGGGTACAACCTTTTGACAGCTCTGGTGCAGGATCGGTTCCTGTACGGAGCAACGCAGTTCCTGTCGGTCTTGCTGCGCATGGTATTCAGAGAATATGTTTCGGGAAGTAAACGAAACACCTTTGCTTATGATCACGGTGATGAATAATGATTCTTTTGTAATGTGGTGTTCCTGCGCACAGGCGGTAAACCGTATTTATTCTGAAAAGCAGATCATTTAAAAATAAACAAAGGCATTTCGTTTATATAAAAGTCATGAAGAACGGAAGTACTATTGTTAGCTTTTATTCAATAGCTGTAAAGGAGGATTTTCTGTTTTAAAATATATTTATGGATTTGGTTTACAGAGTTCCGGCTGTAAAAACTTTCTTGAGATTATTTAACAAGAAGTATTACAAAAGCCGGTTTTTATCCTGAACATTTAGCGGCTAATCCTGAACAATGATATTGTAGATTGTTCGTTCCGATAAAAATAACATTTCGGTAAGTTCCGTTACAATGACTTTCATCTGTTTGTCCTGATTGCGTTTTACATAATCGTTGACAAAATCTTTTCTTTTTTCTGTTAATTCTTTACTTCGTTTCATTTTTTTTAAGGTTAAAAGTTATTTTTTCAATCAGACCGGCTTCCTTATGCCCTATGATTCCGCAGCTGAACCAAGTCCGTAAAAGTCCTGCAAAGACAGATTTCAGCCTTCGGAAGATGTCTGATTACATTTAATTGGTTTTGATTTTACAAGCCGGCACCACAGATTGCTGACAAAGCTTCCGTCCGGATTTTTTTTACAATAAATTTACCGATGCTTTAAGAGCATGATGATCTTTAGACGACCGGATAATTTATTTACGTTTCCAGTAAAAAGTACAGCATAAACCTTACATTTTAATTTAACCCGTTCACTAAAACGCGAACAAACTCATTTAACTGGTTAAAAAAAATGCACTTTTTACTTTTAAATCTTGTTATTCTGTCTAAAGGGGCGCCATACAAGACAGAGAAAATAAGTTATAACCGCAAATATTCCGAATATTGAATTGACTTGTTTTTTTGACCACCAATCCTTATTAAGCTCACATAAAGGATTTAAACATCAAAATAATGTATAACTCTAAATATAATTTCGTATATTTGTGCTATTATTTCTTATTAACGAGACAAATATACGAACAATGTTCGTATATAAAAAATAAAAGAACAAATATTTTGCGTCTTTTTTTGCAGCTAACGATAAACCTATCAGAATGACCCATTTAGAATTTAAACAGATCAGGAAGCAGCTCAACATGAAGCAGGCGGAAATAGCGGAAGCCATTGGTGTCGGAACGAGAGCGGTCCAGTATTGGGAAAAAGGCGAACGGAAAATACCGGAAACTACGGCATATTTTGTAAATAATCTGCTGGAAGAACAGCAGCGGAAAATAAAGAACAGCGCGTCTCCCGTTGTGTTCTCGGATCTGAAGGTGATGTACGTGCCGCTGGCGAACCAGTACGCACAGGCCGGCTACCTGAACGGATTTGCGGACGAAGAGTATATGGAAAGCCTGCCGGTGATTCCCTTTACCGATGATGTGGAACACCGCGGTGAGTATATGTGTTTTGAAGTAAAAGGAGACAGTATGGACGACGGTTCGTACGAAAGCTACCTGGAAGGCGACATTATTTTATGCAGGAACATCCGTCAGGATTACTGGATGAGCAAGCTGCATTATGATAAGTGGGATTTCGTGATTGTCCATAAGGAGAAAGGCATCCTGGTGAAGCGGATCATCAACCATGATGTGGAAAAAGGCATCATTACCCTTCATTCCCTGAACGAATACTACGATGATTTTGAAATCCACCTGGATGATGTTGCGAAATTGTTCAATATTATCAGTACAAGACGGAAAAACAACAGAAGATAATCAAACCAAAGTGTATTTTGGTGAACAAAAATCCTCAAATAATTGAGGATTTTGTTTTTACTGATTCAGATTTATATTTTTAATATACTGATGACACTCTGCTCTTAGCTCACCGATGCACTACCAAAAAATTGGTTCTGATAATTAAGGCTTATAACCAGAGTATCTCCGGATGATGAGGCCTTTGGAGGAAATCCGGACGCTCCCGTTGGTGCTGTTCCGGCTGCATTCCATTGTTCCCTGGTAGTATTATTAATCAGGTCTCTCAATTTTGAGGCAACCGTATCAGGAGTATCGGAAGCTGTTGCAGTAACCGTTAGCACAACACTATAGACACCTGCCTGGAATTTATTGCCTGCCGATACATTCTGACCTACTTTAAAAGTCTGAGTTCTTGACCCACCTGATCCTGAACCTGTCGTAGAATTACCTATTTCAGTAAGTGATGGATTACGTTCAGCTGCTTTATTTACAGTAACCATCACTTCATTTGATGCTGTGGCTCCTTTATTGTCCTTAACCGTCAGCTGGAATGTATAAGTACCTTCCACCAATCCTGTAACGGCTGTATCAGCTGTATTCGGATTACCTATACTTGCAATTGCCGGAGTAGTCCCGATCTGTTTCCATACATAGGAAACTATAGTTCCATCAGAGTCATAGCTGGAAGAACCTTTTAGTTCCACTGAATTGGTTGGCAATTGTATATTCGTATATGATGCATTTGCAATAGCAACAGGAACTCTGTTCTCCTCTTCAACAGGTCCTTTATACCAGTCTCTGAGCGCTATGGTCTGCACACACTCCTTATTGCTGACTTTTACTTTTATCATCGGAATCTGCTTCGGATTCAGGTTGTAGAGCATATAGGTAAGCATTCCGTTACCGTCGGGCTTCAGAGGAATAAATCCTCCGTCATCCCAGAAGTCCCAATTGTATTCATAACCTGCAAAGCCGGTTCCGGAAACGGTAAAGTGAACCGTTGTTGCGGATGAACCGTTTGTTGGATAATCAACAGAGCTTACGGATATATTTACCTTAGGCTGTGGAATCACTTTAATGCTGCAGTCGCTCGTTTTTCCGTTTACCGTAAAGCTGATATCGGTATTATAAAGTGCCTCACTTACGGAAGACGGATCGAAAACATAGTTGCCGTTATTCTGTTTCACCCCGCCGTTCAGACCTGCATCTACAGACGCTTTTACTTCGCCGTTAGCAGGAGAAACCGTAAATGGCAAAAGGCCGGAATCTGAGCAAACCGTTGTTTTCGGTAAGCTTAATTTCACTTCAATTTTTGGGGTACAGCACTGATACGGAAGTGAAAAATCGGCAATGACATTCGTACTTCTTCCATTCTGCTCATACACCATGACGAAGGTTCCTCCCCGCTCCACGCCACGCGTATGCTCCAATCCCGGGTGTTTATCTACATACTCATTGAAATAGGCCCTATACAGATCTTTATTGTTTTTCAGTTCCGTGAAGGATAAAAGCATCACATCAAAGCCCAGCTGTCGTTGGTTTCTGATCTGCGTAATCTGATCAAAGGCTTCCTGATGGTTCATCCCCTGATGACCTTCGATATTATAAAATGAATTTTTATCTATATTAAAATCCAATGGTTTCTGTACATGGTTATCCGTCGATAGCAAGCCCTGATCATAGCCCAGATTGTATCCGGATAAGCGATTAGCGGTTTTATCAAAACTCCATGCTTTCAGAAATTCCGTTGTCACATTATAGTAAAAAGGAATCGCTTTATTACCCCGCGGGTTAGCTTTCTGCGACGGTGTAATCTTAATCGCCGCCGAGGTTTCAAAACTGTCGGAATACCTGAAATTCTGTGCCTGCTGCTTAAAACGGTTCATCAGAACTTTTACTTTTGAAGTCGTTTTTTTATCGTCCAGAACAGGTGAATGGTAAAACTGATGTCTTGAAGAATCCAGCTGAAAATCAGATGCGACCTTCCCAAGCATAACATGTTTCGGAAAAGAAAGGAGGTCCGGAAGACATCCGGCAAACGATCCGGGAAGTAGTTTTATAATTTCAGAATACGTATCCGTAAGATCCTTAACCACATCATAAGCATACTGAAAACCTCCTGTCTGCGCCAAGCCCGTAATTAATTTCTGCTTAAAGCTCTGATGATCTACCCCTGATATTCCAAATACTTCGGAAATGGCATTGATTTTTTTGAAAATATTCTCCCCGTAATTATTTTTTACCAAAATGCCGGAGTAAAGATTTTTTAAATCTAAAGAGGAGAAATCCGCATCAATTCCTCTTTCCAGGATAAGCCGCTCTATAATAACCCTCTCCTGCTTCAGCCCCGTCATCATATCAGTGATAAACAGAGGATGCGGCTGGATTTTATCTTTTTCAAGAATTCGGGCAATCCCCTCTTTGATTGTCACCAGTACTTTAAGATTCCGGATCTGCTGGATTCCGTGATTATCGCAATCCACGCCACGGCACGGCTTTACTTCTTTTTCATAATCTTCAAGGTAAAGCAGCAGATATTTGTTTTCTATACCGGAAAGTTTATTGATGGGCTGGAAATCTGAATTTGCTTCCTGAGCGGTTGCCAGTTCCCAGAGTTCGATCTGCTTATTGTCCGCATCATAAAATGCCGGATATTTTACTTTAAAATTATCGTATATTTTAAAATGCGTGTAATTTTTACTTTGTATGTCAATGGTTCTTAGATCACTTACGTACAATTCTTTGCTCACCTCGCCTGTATTGCTCAGGGTAAGCAGATCGCCATCGGTCGTAAGAGCCACTCCCTGGGAAAGCTGTATCCCGTTCAACAAGCGGTCTTTGTAAACAGGTTCCGGCCTGAGACCGCATACAATACCGACTCCCTGCAGCATCACCCTTGACAAACGGTCCTGATCCTCAAAAAAATCCAGAAATTCATTGAACTGCTTTTCTTCGATGTACTGCCCCTTGCTGAACTTGCGGTATTGCGTTGATATTTTACTTAATTGATTGTTCATTATTGCTAATTTTAATGATTTAGTAAGGTATTTTTAAACTTCCCGGACAAAAACCTGCCCGGGAAATTATTGTATTTCTATTTACTAGGACAAATACCTGATACGTTCCATGCCGTACTTCCTAATGGTGCCAAAACGGTAACCTTAGCATATCTCGGCAAAGCAGAAGTTTTGTTGAATTTCAATGAACCTGCTCCGTTTGAAGGATTAGCAGTCTTTATATCCGCCGGATTCACCCCTTTACTTATCAGGCTGCTGTTGTAAGTGCTCGAACCGACGAAGCCACTGTCATATTTCTGACCATTCCATTCGATGATAAATCTGTCCGGTACGGTATAAGCGTTGTAATTAATTCCGGCCATTCCCGTATCCGTTCCGAAATCGATGTTGTATTCAAAAGTCCCTACGCTTCCGCTGTAGTTAAAATTATCGCTGCACGAAACGAGCTGCAGACCGCTTAATTCGACATCTACGGTAACCTGTGTGCTACAGCCGGAATTTTCGGCAATAACATTTAGGTTTGTATGATAAGTCGTATTTTCATTCGGTACGATCGGGAATACATGGGACACCAAATTGCTGAAGTTAGGGACCAAGGTATCCGTATGGCCATCACCGTAATTCCATTGGTAAGACGAGATCGACCCTGAGCCGTTATTTACGACCTTGAAATAAACTGTCGCTTCATTGCTGGCATAATTGTAAACGGTATCGGCAATCGTCAACGTTACATTTGGCTGGGCATTCACGACCATTTGGGCCTCCACAGGCTCATCGTTCACGGTAAAGGTAATGGTCTGTCCAAGATATGCTGCGCTCACCAGTCCCGGATCGAAGAAGCTTTGTCCTGCAGATTGTGTAACGGCCGGAATCTGAACACCATTCACCATAGCTTTCACTTCTCCATCCGCCGGAACAATCGTCATTGCAATCGCTTTATCTCTCTGGCAAAGCTTAGCTGCCGGCAATGTAAGGAATACAGGATCTTTTTTGGAACAGCACAGATAAGGCAACGAGAAATCGGCAAGCACCTGATTGTTTTTTTCGGATTCGCAGATCAGAACGAATGTACCGCCACGTTCTACGCCCGCCAAATGCTCCAGCCCGGATTTTCTCTCCAAAAAGTTGCTAAGCAATTCGGTGGAAATTTTGTCCTTTTTAGTATCCTGTTTTATCACCGTAATTTCTTCTCCGGAGGCAGACGAAAAATCCGCTTTATTCAGCAGACGCAGCTGGCTGTCTAATCTGGAAAGGTTTAATAAAGTGCTTGTTGCGTCGCCGGTTTCTTTACTGATGGCACTGGAGATGGATACCAGCTGCTTTCTAAGCTCTTCGATCGATACTTTTTGCGTACCGGTATCGCCATTTCCTCTTCCTCCTTTCTGCAGGAGCAACACAATAACATCGAAAGCCAGCCCGTATTTCGCCTTCAGATCATTGATATTCTGTACTGCTGTTTCAAAAGGCATTCCTAAAAATCCTTCAATTCTGTAGAAATCGTTATCATCGATTGTATAATCCAAAGGATTTTGGATAAAGTCTGCAGAGGACAAATTAGCGGTGTGATAACTCAGGTTATAGGTTTCCGTATCGGTTTTCGTTTTTTCAAAATTCCATTTTTTCAGTAATGGCTGATCCACAATATAATAGTAAGGAATTGCTTTTTCGCCCAATCTTTCATTGAGGTGTGACGGAGTAATCTTAACAGGTCCTGCATATGACTGAAATGCTTTTAGCTTCTGTACGAAACGGTTGGCGAGCATAATGATTCTTTCGTAATTTTCATCATGGTCTGTCGTA
This sequence comes from uncultured Chryseobacterium sp., assembly GCA_913774355.1. GTDB lineage: Bacteria > Bacteroidota > Bacteroidia > Flavobacteriales > Weeksellaceae > Chryseobacterium. The sequence continues at coordinate 16,197 of CAJYGB010000036.1, forward strand.
ATCGGCGAATGGTAAAAATCATGACGGTAAGGTGTACGCGCTCCGAGTTCCAGCGTCGCTCCTACCGCGCCCAGCATCAGGTGTTTAGGGAACGAGGCAATATCCGGGCAGCAGTCTACATTCAGATGCAGGATCAAACCTTTTATTTCATTATAGGTATCAATCAGATCTTTAAACAGGTCATACCGGTATTGGTAATCTTCCAGATTTGAGGTAACGGGCTTCAGTACGGATTTCACTTTCGTAATAAGTGCATCCCCACGAAGGTCCGGACTCACGTTAAAAGTTTCTGCAACGGCATTAAAACCATTACATAGTCTTGTAACATCATCAATTGCATCCTGAAATATCGTTTTTAGGTTTCCTGCCGTGGTAATCCCGGAATTCAGGATCACTCTTTTAGCTTCCAGCGGAGGCAAATTATCGAAGAGATCCTGGTAACCGTTATGCACTTTGTACAGGCTGTCTTTCGCATCCCCTTTGGCAAGAAGATCCGCCACAGCTCTTGAATCTGCAAGTAAAACTTTTAGGTTGGACACCTGCTCGGCGCCCGTGTTGTCGCAGTCGGCATCCTGGCATGGAGTTTCTTCGTTGGAATAACTTTCCAGGTATAAAATAACAATCTGATTCTTCAGGTTCGCGATTTCACTTATGCTTTTAACCCTTCTTACATCAATCATCTGATTATATTCTTCCTGTGTAAAAAGTTCCAGCAACGGGATCTGCGTACCATTGATCTGAAAGTTTTTATACCCTGCTACATCGGTATATTCTCTGTAATATTTATAATTTCCTGCATCAAAGTTTATGGTAACTTCTGATGCTTTGCTGCTTTTCTGACGCAGTATGATCAAATCCCCGTCCGTGGTAACGCCGGCTCCCTGCGTCACCACAATGGTATCCAGGGAATCGGCAAGGGTCGATTTGAAACCGCATACGATCCCAACACCGCTGAGGCGGGTTCTTGAGAGCCGGTCCTGATCCTCAAAATAGTCTATAAATTCATTTAACTGCCCTTCCGTTAACGCCTGGTTTTCGTTGAACTTTCTATATTGGGTGGTTACATTATCTAATTTAGTATTCATTATATATCAATTTTAAATGTTTGATTGTCCTAATATTATTTTTCCGTCCAGGTCGTCATTATCATCCATGGCACAGTCTAAGAGTCTTCCCGGCCTGTAAATGTTGTTCAGGTTGGTAAGCGCAGCCAGGAGATCCTGGATACTGCTTCCCAAATTGGGAAGATCGTTTCTGGATTTATCGGTAAGATATTTTCTGAAAGCAGTCTCAAATTCGGACAAATCGCTTTGAGCCGTCTGTACTTCGCTCATCCGGTCTCCTACCCAGCAGATCTTCGCTAAGACATGGGCCGGAATTTCCTGCCGGATCACCGTTTCGGCATAACGCCTGAAATCCGGATTCTGGAAACGGTACGCAAATCCCGGAAGAACAACGCTTACCCGGTAGGAATAAGGGTCGAAAACATCCGTTTCACAATCTTCTTCGCAGGAAGACATGAACGATGCCCCGGTTACCTCAAGATCATACATTACCTTAAAGGTTTTTCCAATGGACATACAGCCGATGCCTCCCATGGACTTATAGTTTTTGAGAACCGGCTTCAGCAAAAGGTGCTCAACAAGGAAAATCCCTTCTTCCGTAAATTCGTATTTAAAATAGTTTACGATATTAAAAATTCCGGCTTTCAGATCCTGCCTGTTAGCATAAGGATTGGTTTTCTTATGGGTAGCCATTACGTTTCCGGCATCGTCGAGAATATCAAAATAATAATTCCCTCCTGCGGAAAACCGGATCTGTATATTTCCGATCAGGTTATATTTATTAGGATCTTCTTCAAATCTTTCCCATGCATGTTCCAAATCTTCCTGGTCGATCTGGATCGTCTGGTAAATGGCCTCGTTCAGGTTTTTATTAGCCGCATATTCGATCTGGAAGGTAGTGACGGAGGACAGAACGATGCTTCCGCCTGTATCTTTTATTTTCCAGCTATAAATCGGCTTGCCGTTGGTTCCTGCCGTTTTGATGATCGAGACAGGTGATTGGGATAAATTTCTCTGCGTATAGTTTTTGATGCCTAACAGACGGGCAATCCTTTTCTGCACTCCGGAAATATTGGTGGTGTTCCAGACATCGGTATCCGCATTGAGTGTGTAATTATAACCCAGCCCGCGATCCTTGCTTAAAGATGTATATTCTTTCAGGAAATTCTCCTTATTGTTTAAAACGATCTCATCGGTAGATTTACCATACAGTGATTTCATCAGGAATGTATAATCGCTGAATGTTTCCGCAAAACGGGAGATCAGGTGGTCCAATACTTCGTTTCGTCTCTCTACACTGTTGTCGAGTTCTTCATAAAGGGAATCCGTAAGCTTGTCCTCATCATTTTTATCATAACCGGAAACCACCTCATCAAAACCTTTGATGTTTTTAAGGGTCTGTGTAAAATAGGTTCTTTTCAGACTGCCATTGATGCTCAGTACCTCTTTCACTTTTTCGAGATGCTTAAAGTATCCGGCCAGAATCTGATCAAAAAACAGAAGATAGGCTTTCATCTGTTTGGCCAGGGCTTCGCGCTCCGGGGTCCTGTCCCCGATTATTCCCGTTATTCCTACGCCGTAAGTATCGGGAAATTCGTTCAGGATGGTCGCATAATTGCCGATATCGTAAGAAGTTCCCTGTGGTAAAGCAAGTTCTTTATTCTTTTTCGCATCGTCACGAAGTACGTCTTCCTCTTTTTTAAGGGTTATTAAATATTCCTGTACTTTTTTATCATTGATATTTAACGGAAGGGAACCTTTGCTGTAGCTGAATGAGCTTAAATCGCACAGTTCCGGCTTTTTGCCGTTTTCGATGCATATCAGCCAGTCGTTGGTCTGTTTAATAACCTGGTCGCAGCCTGCAATGGAGATTTCGTGGATTTCTTTCACTCCGTCAACCTTCATGATTTCACTGATGATATCGGAAAGCCGGACTTCTTTTCTCAGCTGGCTTTTTCTGAGTTCTTCCGTATCGACAAACCCGTTTTCCAGCAGCGGCCCGTCAAAGATAACGTCCGTAGGATAGCCTTTGTCGAGCATCTGCTTCAGGGAGTAAAAATGAACTTCAGGAGACAGGTAATTGTTGATCGCTTTCAGCACTTTCGCATGCACCAGCTCTTCGTCCGCTTTGTTTACAAGTCCGATACGGGCACAAACAGCAACTTTCTGGGTCTGGATTTCCTTAATTTCAACCAGGTCCTCACAAAGCCCCCTGTTGGCATGATAACGTTCGAGTATTTCGAAATTTACATTCCCTCTTTCGCATCTCTTCCCTTCGGCATCCAGGTCGTCGGAGTAGTCTACATACAGGTCATATAGGCCTTTGACATTGAAATTACTTGTTTTTTCACCGATCGGGTTAAAATCCAGGTTTCCTGTTTTGCAGTCTACATAAATTTTTTCAGTTCTGGGAACCAGCCAGCAGTTCAGGACCGGCCTTTTATAATCCGGCTCCATGCTGATGTCGATGAACAGTTTTCTGTAATCAAGTTCATTCAAAGGTCTTGAAGGCAGGATTTCCGTAGCTTTCAGAAACTGGGTACGGATATCTTTGGATGCATCTTTGGAAGCCAGGAGATCTTCGGTATTCAGGTTCATTCTCATTCCCAGATCAGTAATGGCATAGCTTAAAACTTCCAGCGTCGTGATCCCGGGGTCGTGGGAATTGTAATCGGTCCAGAGCTTTCCTCCCAGTTTTTCGATATATTCGATACCTGTCCTGCGCAGAAAGTGAAAATCGGTCTGATCTCCGGTTTCTACATTTTTGGGTATACTAATGTGCTTATTTTCTGACATAATTATATTTTCTTCTTGTTTGTTAGATACATACCTGATCTGCAACAGTAACTTTATGCTGCTTGGCCGATACCAGTATTGATTTCGGATCCACCTCAATCAGAGCCTGTTTTTGTAAAACATTATTTACGTATATTTTTATTTCGTCGATATAATCCACATAATACAGTTGCTCCAGATAGGTTATCAACTGATTTACATTCAGCTTTATATTGAAATCAATATCTTTGGATTCGGTGAAGGCCCATGGCGAAATGTATTTTTTGATATCCTCATCCAGCTGCCTGGTGTAAAATGATTCGTCATACTGCGTGAAAAACCTTACGGCGGCTTCAACTTTTGCTTCTTTATAATTAGGATTCACCACATGGGTCTGAACCTGCATCGCATTCAGTTCGCTTACATAGTTCTGAATTCTGTTCAGGCTTGCTCTGCTTACCCGCGGCTGATAAATATCGAAGGCATTTTTATTCCTGATATTCGGTACCACCATCAGGGTGACGTGTCCCGGAGCCAGGTAGGAGTTTTCAGAGGTATGGTTCAGGCATTTTACCTTGAACACTTCCGGGAATTCCTGTAATACCAGCTGTTCATAATCCCATTGGGTAACGGCCCTGTTTTTATGCCTAAGCCTTTCGCTGACCCTTCTGTAATATTCCGCATCCGTTTCTTTGTATTTGCCATCGAAAGAATTGTAAGGCTGGCTTACCGATTTTACCTGAGGAACTCTTGTGATCAGTTTTGTAATGGTATTCGCTTCGAGGCCGTTGTTTAAATGAGAAAGCTCATTATCATGGTTTTCAAATACCGCCAGGACGGCCTGGGTATATATTCCCTGAATCTTACATACCGCGTCGTAGCTTCTTTTCGATTTGGCCCTTACCCAGACCAGTCCGTCGGTAAATCTCGTATGATCCGTATCAAGATCTTTCGGAATTTTAAACTTTACAATGCCGGATTCCAGGAATTTTCTGGTTTCATTTTTAAGCATGTAGTCCGACAGATCCATCCAGGTATTTCCTGAAAGAATGTGCCATTGGATGAATTCTTTTTCCTCAAAAGTATCTACCAAAGGGTTTTCGCTTCCTTCCAGCATCTGGATCAGCAGGGAGACGGTGGTCTGCGGTTTGGCTTCCAGACCGATATAAAGCTCACCGCCGTTTTCGTGTACGGGAACCAGGTTCTGCGTATCAACGCCTTTTTCGTATTGTCCGAAAGCATCTTCGTGATACACCTGCATGCCTGCGCTTTTTGAAGCCTGCCCGTCCAAATCTCTGCTCAGGTAAGAATAGGCCGTTTCCCGCGCGCTGTAATTCAGCTCGATGTCTTCTGCAAACGGAATGTACGGTTCGTTGGGGATAAGCTTTTTTTCAAGCGGATTGCTGGATAATGCGAGGGTATAAAGCTTAGGATACACATCCTGTAGGAACGACTGTTTCAATGTCACCCGTAAAGCTTCTGAAGTTCCTGCTTCACTGCTGATACTGTTTACGGAAAACCTGGTTTTGTATACGCCGTCCGCTTTATCAAAAAGTGCAATATCATGGGCTGTGGTGTACCAGTTTTCTTTGTCCAGCAAAGCGGCATCCGCTTTGAAATAAGCATCGGATCCTACTACTGAAGGGCCTTTTAAAGCCTCGAAATCCTTCAGGCTGATGTTCTGGTTCGGCTGAATGACGTATCCGTTGTACAGCTCCTTAATGGAACCCGGAGCATTTTTCCAGTTGATGGTAATGTCTGCCTTCTGCCACTTTTTAGAGAACATTTCAGGACATTTAATGTAAAAATTAGATCCTGTAACGGGTTGCGCCGTGAACGGAAAGTAGGGTTTTTCCGAATTCAAGGCTCCGTTGTCATTTTCGAGCTGTATGGATTTCACCCCTTTAACGTCAACCGATACCTCGATGTTTTTGATCAGTTTTTCGGATAAAGCTTCGTATACATCGTAGTATTTCTGTCCTTCGATCATAAACCTTATGACAGGAAACGCGGTCCGGAAAGTTTCTGCGAGAAGCTGTTTGTTGTAAGGTACTACCGCAGGGAAATCTTTGGACAACGTGAAGGAAAGCTCCAGACGATCCTCCTGGTTTTTCATACAGTGTAAAGCGATTCCAGACAGCCATTCTTTTTCACCGCTGCAAAACACTCTGATGTTGTTTTCAATATCCGTATTTGACAGGTTCTGCAGTTTCTGTGCGGCATTTTTAGCAAATGTGATGGCGACAGTAACCGTTCTTTCGCCTTCTTTCAGGTCAAAAAGTGAAGAAGCCACCGAAAATCCGAGTTTCGCTTTCGGAAGTTCTTTGTAAATGGATTTTTCGGAAGCGGTTTCATCAGCATTATATCCAAATGGCCACCAGTAATTGCTTTCTTCAGGCAGCTTTTCGCCTAAGCCATCTGCCGTATTGGCTTTCGGAGCCATTTTCAGCTCCCGTTTTTCGGCATCATTAAGGAAGCTTTTAAGTTCAACCACTTTTGCCTGGTTGGCCATAAGCTCTTCTTCGGTTCTGTAAATACGCTTTTTTCCATTCGCATCTTTATCGCCGTCCAGCAATGTTCCGTCGGGAATTCTTTCCTGAAGGGCTTTTTTGGCCAGCTCAAAGATGATGTACACCTTGTCGGATCGGGCATCATTCTTCTCAATCTGAAGGATTTCGTTATAATAGAAATCCAGGTGTCTTTTCGTTAAATTATTGAATGCTTTTTTGGAGAAGTCCAGCAGTTTTAAAAAACAAACGAATAAGGTAAGATGCGGTGTCAGGTTGCTGTCCTGCTCAAAACGGGAAATAAGATCTGTAACCTGCTTTTTCATTTGTTTGTATTCTACGCTTTCCCTGCGCGGAACTGTATAATCATCATCTCCCAGGAAGAAGTTTCCCCAGTTTCCTCTAGGGGTCGCAGGATCATCTTTGTGAAAATAGTTTACATGCCTGGCAAAATTATTAGCGAATAATAGCCAATCAAACAGGTCGAAATCGTGCAATTCGAGATTGCCAGGATCCAATTCTGATAAAAAGCGCTGCATTTGTGATTTTCCTTCGCGGTAATGCGAAAATGTATCTGTTTTTTTCATTGGTTTATATTTATATTTCTATGGTCAGATGCAATACTTCATGCATGTTTGCACGTATTCAACATGGCTACAGACATCCCGTCATTGTTTATATTTCGGTAGCTTCTCCTTTGTAGAAAGGGAAAACAATATTGCTTCTGGTATTGGTGTTTCTTACTTCGTAGTCTATTTTTATCAATACTTCTCCCTGAAGTTCCTCTTCGGCATCAATCTCTATATTTAAGATATTAATCCTGGGCTCATGATATAAGATAGCACGCTCCACGATTCCTTTCATCTGGGTAATGAGGGTAAGGTCCAGCGGCTTGAAGAGCATTTCCTGCAGGTCGCATCCGTAATCCGGGAACATGACACGTTCGCCCGGGCGTGTGGAGAGTAAAATAATAAGGCTGTTGTTGATGTCTTCCACATCGGTGGTCATTTCCAGGGTTCCTTCCGTCTCATTAAACTCAGGAGGAAAGCTCCAGCCTATTCCTAAAAAATCTGTATTTATCGTCATACGTTATTTGTTTTATGGTTTCAACATCCTTCATTCGTAACCTGGAATTCTGATGGTCCTGCCGTTTGCTGCGGATGTTTTTTATATATTGGTTTTCAGATTATTATATGGCGGACTATGATTTTATAGAATCCGTTTCCTTTATCCGCCAATTAAAACAGTAGCTTCTCCTGCGGTGATAACGCCTCCGTGCGCGGTGGAATCCCCCATTCTTGCGGCCGGTTTCCCGCCGATCAGGACACTTGAGGATCCTGAGGCAATGGTGTCCAGCGGGCCTGTGCATACGGCCTTGTCACCTACTCTTGCTGCGGGCTTTCCTCCGATAAGTACCGTAGGTTCCCCTGCCGGAATAATAGGTCCGCCCACATGCGGAACATTTCCCGTTACCATCGGGCAGGTATGCATATCTGTAATTCTTGCTGCCGGTTTCATAGTGATTAATTGATTTTAACTTGAGATCCTTTTACGACGGTGACGGCTCCCGATTTAAGCTCTGATCCTGAGCTTCCTTCTGCTTTAAACTGTGCAGAGGCTTTTATACTGACGTTGACTCCTTCAATCTTAACATCGCCTTTTGCCTTGATCTTAATGTCCTTTCCGCTTTCCATACTGATCCCGTCTTTATTAAGGGTTAGTATATTGGAATGCTCATCCTGAATTTTGATGACATCTTCATCTTCATTTAAGATCAGTTTTTTACCTTTCGGTGTTTCCAGTGTATAGGAGATTTTGTCGTCATTGAAAATCATTTTCATTTCGCTCCGGGTAACGAATCCTTTTTCGTTGTTCTCATCGGCGGCTGTGAGCGGGGCAGGCTTGGCACTGCTGTTGAGCATCCCCAGAACAACGGCATCGTTGGGATCGTCGTTGATAAATCCGATGATCACTTCATCTCCGATTTCCGGCCTGAAAAACGAGCCTCTGTTCTCCCCTGCATCGAGCGTGGCCACTCTGGCCCAGATTCCTTCTTCTTCGCTGTTGATAATCGGGATCTGTACGAGAATCCGGTCTTCTCCATCCGGATCCGATTCGAGCTGTGACACCACTCCGATCTGCAATCCGCTGATGGAAGGAATAATTCCTGAACCCGGCATTTCGCTGATATCATAGGTTTCCGAGAACCAGGTAGGAGAAAGCCCGAACTGGGCATCTGTGAGCCAGTTTCCATCCGCAATCTCATGCCGTACACCAGTTACATATATTTTTCCGTTGAACCGGTTTCCAACACCTTGTAAGGTTAAGGTAACGCCCGGCAGTACGGACGGAATTCCCTGGAACTTCACTCTTCCTCTTGTTTTGGCAAGCTGCTGGAAGGTTGCCTTGGCATCGCCCCATTCCTGGAGTTCGCTTTGGGTAAGGTTCCCGCCATGCTTCAGCTGCAGGTCCTCGATACCGAAGACTTTTGCGAGGTCACCCGGTGAAAGGTTTCCGTTGAGGCTGATGGCCGGATCCTGGGCTTCCACTTCCGTTAATTCCTGATCGGTATAGCTCCATGTCTTAGCGGTAATCTTACTGAACTGATCCCTGGCGTCGATTTCCCCATCGAATTCATGAACGGAAGATCCGTACACCACGGTTTCCACTTCTTTTTTACCGAAATCCGGTTTGGCAATTGTAACCGTTCCGTTTTCGACGAAACAGAGTTTCCCGTTGACCTGGACTCTTGTCAGCATGAAATCCCAGTCGGAAGCACGGTATTGAACCAGTTCCTTATGTGAATTTGCGGTTGCCTGAACATCAGCTTTCAGCCCGTTATTGCCAATCAATTCTTCGATGATCGCACTGTCTTTGCTGTCGTAAAAATATTTGCTTTTTCTTCCCAGCGTCATTTTTACGGCTTTATCCCTGCATTCTACGATCAGGTAGGAAGAACCGTTCCTGACTTTTATGTTATGCTTTACGACAACACCTTTAAAGATGGTTTCTTCTTCGGAATGGTATCCGGCAGTGATCTCAATTTCTTTCCCGGGGATCAGCAGGTCTTCATTACTCAGCTTGAAATCCTGTTCCGGCGCGCTGCCGTCCAGAATGGTGATGCAGGCATAGGGAATCCTGTTGATTTCTTTTTCCACAACAATATGGGTAATTCCATACCTGCCCGGTAATTCCGTACCTCCGGACATTACCTTGAAGGTGATCAGATCCGCGTTTTTTGCTGTTTGTATGTATCCGCTGTTGTTCATGTTATGATATTTTTTCTATGGGTGGAAAATAGAGCTCCTCGCCCGGCACCAATTGCCTGAAATTGATCAGGTTATTTACTTTCGCGACTTCCAGGTAGTATTTGGAGTCGCCGTAAATTCTTTCGGTCATCAGGGGTAAAGTATCACCGTCCTGTATGGTCCGTTTGTGGGTAAGGTCCGGGGAATTTTTCTTCACTGTTTTTTCAGCAAGTTCTTTACTGACCGATCCTCCGAACGTTGCCTTTCCTACAGCTCTTAAAGGAGTTCCGTCATTTTTAAATAGCTTATAATCAATTGTAAATTCCTCGAGAATCCCTTTAAATTCAAATTTGCCCCAAATGACGATGACATTATGCGGTTTATGAATTGTGCCATCATATGCCCCGGTTGCTTCATAAAATTCATATAATTGATCGCTAACTGCTTTTTTCTCAAAGGATTTTCTTTTAATTGCATTAATGAGTTTAATACCGGTATTTTCTTCCGTTACTCCCGTTCCGTCAAACAGAAACTCCAGCTGCAAAGACGGTGGCCCCGCTTTTGAGAATTTTTGTTCGCCGTCAACCGCTCCTATGGGTTGTAGTTTATCATAATCATTTTTGCGTGTAAAAGAGAAGCCTGTTGGATTAATCAAAGCTGTAAAAGCATTGGTGCTGATAGTTCTTCCGTAAGTAGAATCTTTATAAGTTCCTATAATTACTTTACTTATTGCTCCTGCCATTATCTTTCTTTTTTACGTTGTTGTACATTGACGGACTGTTCCACACTTTCGCTGACCGCCCGCATGATCTGCGCTTCGTCTACCGAGGCGGCAGGGGATGGAGCGGCGGCTTTTTCGTCCACATTTATTTTAATGTGAAGCTCTTTTATTTCTATTGGCATTTCGTTTTGTTTTAATTAACTTTTAATAAACAGATCATTAAAAATCAATGATTTAACGTATCTTATTTTAAAAATCCAGGCACATAAAGGGTGCTCGACCAGGCCGTAAGACCCGTCTTTTGCTCTTTATCAAAAAAGATTTTGTTAAAATTTTTTTTCGCAGCGCACGCTTCCACGTGCCCGGATTGATGTAGAAATTACAAGCCCAGACTTGCTAACGATGTAGGTATTGTGAAATATCTGTATTTCAGCTCTATGGTTTCAACAGCAAGTTTGCTTTCTTCCGCATTGAATTCCGACACTTCCCATCGTACAGGATAGGCACCGACTACATTCCAGATCATTAACGGAGCTGTAGACTGGAGTCCTCCGGAAAGGGAAATGATAAGATCCCTGGGCTCAAACTCAAAGTTTTCCATCGCATTTCTGCACCAGCTTATCAATCCTGAACTTACGAGTAATCCGCGTTTAAGAACTAAATTAGGGTATTTGGGGCGTAAAGGAAGCTGATGGGCGAACCTGTTTTCGCCTCCTTCGGCATATTCTTCAGTGGTAATATCTGTCGATAATCCGGATATGGATTGAAATCTGGAGTCAATACCCTCTGTTGTCGAAATCCCGTTAACAATAAAAGAGAAACTGGTTGGAGGATATAAAACAGCCATGATTAGTTATTTTCAATGGTTAAACCTTCGTGCGCAATTTCCAGCGTCTCTACAGCGACTTCATTCCCTTCCGCTTTAAGATCCGTAGACTGTAATTTTACAGGGAACGCATTCTTCACTTTCCATACAACGGCAGGCTCTCCGTTCTCGTCCAGAAGAGAGATCGTGATGGATCTTCTTTCTACTGTGTTCGACTGCATCGTCTGGAACCAGGCATAATATTCGTTGTCTGCCTTGAAGGTCCCTCTCTTTAGGGTAATGTTGCTGAATTTCTTCAGACCGTTCATCTTGATCTTGCTGAAATCCGGGCTGGCTCCGTGTCGGTATTCGATAACGTCTGTTTCGATGTTAAGACCCGATACTTCCTGGAATCCTACCTTCGTTCCGCCCCAGTCTACTTCAAAGGCAAACTTTACTAATGGATATGTACTCATATTTTTTAATTTAATTTTGGTTGATTTTATTTAAGATTAAGCTTAAGCTTCCTGCAGCTTGTGAGAGAAACGAAGAATAATAAATTCTGCCGGACGTACCGCAGCCATTCCCACTTCGATGATCATTCTTCCTTCCAGGATATCCTGCGCAGACATCGTTTTATTCAGACCTACGCTTACGTAGTAGGCTTCTTCCGGCTTGCTTCCCGCCAATGCTCCGTCTTTCCACTGTTCATTAAGGAAATTTTCGATCATTGCCTGTACCTTTACCCATGTATTGGCCGTATTGGCTTCAAAAACGAAACGCTCGGTGGCTTTTTTCACGGATTCTTCCACCATGTTGAAGAAACGTCTCACCGACACATACCTCCACTCGTTGCTGTTTCCGTCCAGGGTTCTTGCGCCCCAAACCATAGTTCCCTTACCGGTAAATGTTCTGATCGCGTTGATGGATTTTCCGGAGGTTGCATCTACATTTAAGCTGTCCAGCTCATCAGGAGAAAGTTTCAAAACAGGTTCCACTACGTAGTTAAGTCCCACGTTAGCAGGTGCTTTGAATACTCCGGAAGTGCTGTCCACTTTGGCGTAAATACCGGCCATTGCGGATGAAGGCGCCATGACAACCTTTCTTGAAGCAATTACGCTTTGGGCCTGGTTATACAGAGCTGAACTTTTTGTTTTTAACCATGCCACATTATTCTGGTTTGCAGGCATTGAAACAGGTTGAAGATCTCCATTAACATCTTTTTCTTTAAAACTGCTAATAATAACATCTTTATCCTCAAAACTGTAATTTAAAATCGTCTCCAACTTCGGATAATAAGCGGCTCCGTATTTTAACCCCTTTGCTGTGATTCCCGTTCTGAAAGCATCTGTATTTCCTACAACATCCATAATCACAAACCGGTCTTTCATTTCCTCTGCCTGGTTCAATGCACTGTTATATAAACTATAAGCATCTGCAGCGGCTGATAGACCTTCCACATCAGGGAAAACAATAAGTGTCGGCTCATCTTCTTTTTCCAGTGTTTTCAGTCCGTTTTGTAAATCTGCCAGGATCGGTGCAGCCGGATAACCTGCCGCAGATCCTACGGAAACGATGTAACATGGTCCACCACCATTGGCAAAGTACATCTGCATCGCATAATACATTTGGAACTTACCTAATTTGGCAGTATCGAAATTTGCAGAAACCACATTATCTGAAATAGAAACAGTGATAGCTCCACCCTCATTTTTTGCTTTTCCGAAAAGTGCTTCATACTCCAACATCGAGGTAATTCTTGTCGGTTCATTTTTCGGTCCTTTTTCTGTATATCCAACGAAAGCCGGAATAGCAGTTTCTACTTGTGCTACGGATGGCGGGAATTTTGGGATTTCCTCTACGTAGACTCCTGGTGTTTTGTAATTCATTTGTTAAAAATTTTAAAATTAATTGGCGTTATTTTCAATGGTTAAACCTTCGTGTGCGATTTCCAGCGTCTCTACAGCAACTTCATTCCCTTCCGCTTTAAGATCCGTAGACTGTAACTTTACAGGGAATGCATTCTTCACTTTCCATACGACAGCAGGATTTCCGTTCTCGTCCAGAAGAGAGATCGTGATGGATCTTCTTTCTACCGTATTGGACTGCATCGTCTGGAACCAGGCATAATATTCGTTGTCTGCCTTGAAGGTCCCTCTCTTCAGGGTAATATTGCTGAATTTCTTCAGACCGTTCATCTTGATCTTGCTGAAATCCGGGCTGGCTCCGTGTCGGTATTCGATAACGTCTGTTTCGATGTTAAGACCCGATACTTCCTGGAACCCTACTTTGGTCCCGCCCCAGTCTACTTCAAAGGCAAACTTTACTAATGGATATGTACTCATATTTTTTAATTTAATTTTGGTTGATTTTATTTAAAGGTTAAAGCTTAGGCTTCCTGCAGCTTGTGAGAAAAACGAAGAATAATAAATTCTGCAGGACGTACCGCAGCCATTCCCACTTCGATGATCATTCTGCCTTCCAGGATATCCTGGGCAGACATCGTTTTGTTAAGACCTACGCTTACATAGTAGGCTTCTTCAGGCTTGCTTCCGGCTAATGCTCCGTCTCTCCACTGCTGATTCAGGAAATTTTCGATCATGGTCTGTACACGAACCCATGTATTTGCTGTATTGGGCTCGAATACAAAACGTTCAGTAGATTTCTTCACAGATTCTTCCACCATGTTGAAGAAACGTCTCACTGAAACATACCTCCATTCGTTGCTGTTTCCGTCCAGGGTTCTTGCGCCCCAAACCATAGTTCCTTTACCGGTAAATGTTCTGATCGCGTTGATGGATTTTCCGGCGACAGCATCTACATTGAGACCGTCCTGTCTTTCCTGGGAAATTTTTTCCGTTGGTGCTATCACATAATTAAGTCCTACGTTAGCAGGTGCTTTGAATACTCCGGAAGTACTGTCCACTTTGGCGTAAATACCGGCCATTGCGGATGAAGGCGCCATGACAACCTGCTTTGAAGCAATGGCATTTTTAGCCTGGTTGTATAAGTCTGAATTTAAAGATTTTAAACCAGCCAGATTCGCTACGCCTGAGGCACCCGTCACCAGTACTTTAGTCTCATCGAAATCATAGCTTAGAATGGTTTTTAAATTCGGATAATAAGCTGCACCATATTTCAATCCTGATCCGATTACTTTGCTTCTGAAAATAACGTCGTCTCCCAGAACATCCATGATAACGAAACGGTCTTTCATAAACTCGGCTTGGCTTAAAGCGCTGTTGTATAAAGAATAAGCTTTCGTAATATCCGCAGCATTAGATTTAGTATTTACATTAGCTGCATTAGCAGAGGCTGCGGTCGCTATAGCGGTAGCAGTAGCAAGATCAGTATCAAAAGCAGTAGCCACAGCTTGAGCAGCCGTTTTGGCTGCAGCCAGATTAGCAGCCGTTTTAACAGCAGCAGCAACAGCTTGGGCAGCATTCACTTTATCAGGATTAACAGTAGTTGCGCCGGTATAGCTATTTACTTTAGCATCAACAGCATCTAAAGCAGCCTGCAGTGTAACAGCTGCCTGAATAGCATCTGAAACATCTTTGGAAGCCGTCTTGGCATCTGTAGCTGCGTTCTTATTATTTGTCATTACCTGAGCTGTTGCAGTTGCAGCAGCAACGTCATCAGCATTAGCAACAAGACCTTGAAGATCCGGGAAAACAATGAGTGTCGGCTCGTCTTCTTTTTTTAATAATTCAAGACCTTTTAATAAAGTTTTATCTGCAGGATTAGTAGAATCCGCCATTACCGGATCCGGATAGTTTCCTACAGAAACAATGTAGCATGGCCCGCCACCGTTGGCAAAATACATCTGCATGGCGTAATACATTTTATAATCGCTGATGCTGGTTTGGGTTGCCGTAGCAACACCGTCTTTAAAAGCTACAGCGAAATCTTCCTGATTGGCTTTTCCGAAAAGGTTTTCGTACTCCAACATCGAAGAAATTCTGGTTGGTTTCTGAGGCCCTTTTGCCGTATATCCGACAAAAGCAGGAATTGCCGTTTCAACTTGTGCTACGGAAGGCGGGAATTTTGCCAGCTCCTCCACATAGACTCCAGGGGTTTTGTAATTCATTTGTTAAAATTTAAAGTTAATATTAATTATTTCTCGAAGCGAAACTTCGAATGGTTATCCGGAATGGATTTGTTTTTTAAGATTGTTGTAACTGATGAGAGAAATTCAGGGTGATGAATTCTGCGGGACGTACCAATGCCAGTTTTACCGTGACATTCATGGTTTTCGTCTTGGTTTGATCGCCTTTTACGTCAACTTGGTAGGCTTCTTCCGGAATGCTGCCGGCCAAAGCACCGTCTTTCCACTGCTGGTTCAGGAAATTTTCCAACGTTGTCCGGGCATGAAGCCATGTGAATGATATATTGGGTTCATCAATGAAGTTTACAAGGACCCCGCTTAGGGCGTACCGGATCATGTCATAATATCTCCGCACCTGAATATACTTCCATTCGTTATCTTTCCCGTCGTCTTTTTTATCTTTTCCGGAAAGTGTTCTCGCTCCCCAGACCAGGGTACCTTTCCCGCTAAAAGTACGGATCGCATTGATGGATTTCCCGGTGGAATGGATATTGAGATCCGACTGTTCCTGATCGGAGATTTTTTCGGTGGGGGCAACCACGCCATTGAGGCTTATGTTTGCAGGAGCTTTCCACGGACCTTTCATACGGTCAACCCTGGCGTATACGCCGGCCATGGCTGAAGAAGGCGGCAGGATTACTTTTAAAGAACGGATTGCTTCTTTAACCCGGTTGTATAGTACGGAATGCGAAGCCTGAAGATCTTTCAGGATGATGCCGTCTGCATCTCCTTTTTCATCCTTTGCATTGAGAACAGCGGTTTTCAATGCTTCAAACTCCCCGTTGAAGACCGGTGTATTTTCATTAAAATCATCGATAACCCCATCATACAGCGCATCTGAAAGGTATCTTGCATTATCGATCGCCGTCGTTAAGCCGGTCTTTACATCCGCTGTCTCTTTTACTTTTGCCGCAATATCAATAGCCTGATCCAGTAAATCGGCAAGGACAAAAGAGTTTTCGGATCCACTTGAAATTTCGTCGCTTGCCAGGCTTTTCAGTCGATCCAATTCGGCAATCTCATTTGCATAAAAAGAAGCACTGCTCTGCCCGGCTGCCTGTAAACCGGTATGCGTTATCGCCGTCTGGGTTTCATCAAAAGCATAATTCAAAAAGGTTTCCAAATGAGGGAAATAAGCAGCGGCGTGGCTGGTTGTATTTATTTTATTTCTGAACTTTTCAATGGTATTCAGGTTATCCGATTTTATAACAGAGTTTCCGTAATAGGTATCCAGGAGGGCAAACCTGTTTTTGGTTTCATCATCTGCTTTCGCAATAGCCAGGTTATAAAGATCATAGCATTCTTCCTGGGCTGTGAGCGATACCGCATCGGTAAAAACAATCAGAACCGGCTCCTTGATTGTATCGGTCATATTTAATCCCGTTACCAAAGCAGATTTCTGTACGTCCTGATTAGCGGAAGGATATGTTCCGACGGAAACGATATAACAAGGCCCGCCGCCATTGGCGAAGTACATCTGAAGTGAATAATACATCAGGAATTTTGCCTGCGGTGCAATAATGGTCACACCTTGTTCATTGTCCTTTAAGCGGATGCTTTCCTTTTTTGCTTTTCCGAAGTATTGTTCGTATTCTAAAAGAGAGCTGATTTTGAGGGGCTTTGTATAATCTGCAGGCTGCAGCTCGGTATATCCGATGAATGCCGGCACAGCTGATTCTGCTAACGAAACCGAATATGGGAGCCTTGTGTTTTCCTGAACGGAAACACCTGGTGTAGTTGGATTTGGCATGTTGAAAATTTAATTAAAGGTTATTCGTTTTATTTTTATGGCTGATCGACCGTGATGCTTTTGATAGCCACCTCATCGATCAAGGTAATGTCTTCCGAATTTACCGCTGCGATTTTGATAACACTGATCTTATACAGAACGGAAGGCATTACTTTCCCGCCGAGTAATCCCCAGACGTAACTTAGCTGCTCGAAAGGAACCGAGTACATTTCTGTCCTGAAGCTGAAATCTTTCGTCCGGTCATTTCCCGGATCTACATATTCCAATACATTTTTCGCCTGAATGACTTCGATAACTTTTGAAATACTGACCAAAGACCCTTCGTAAGATGCCCTGTTGGCAGAGATCATCACATACAGATTAACGTAAGCGGGATCACTCTCCATTTTCATTTCATATTTAGGGGCCGTCGTACTTATTTGTGTCTTATGGTATCTCGGAGCATTTTTCAGTGTAGATTCTTCCTGAACGTTCAGCAGTGTAATGATCACCTTATCGCTCAGGCCCGAAGTACCGTCATCATGTTTTGCCACATCTGCAACAACAACCGTATCATTTATAATGTCTGCATTATTCAGCCGGTCTTTTAAAACAGTCAATACTTTGTTTATCATAATTTTGTTCTTTAGTATTATGGTGCAAACATACAATTACCCCTTATCAAAACACAAATATTTCAGAGGTTCAAACCTGTCTTTGCAGTAATTGGGATTTTTATTTTTTCTTAAAACAAAATATTAAATCACTAACAATCATTATTTTAATTTACCACATAAAAATATTAAAAATGAAAAAAACGCGAACCGGGTATCGGACACAATAGATTCAGACAGGCATTTCATAGATGGAAGAGAAAAGCCGGAGACTGGAAGTTTATTGTTACTGTTTAATATCCAAAATCCTTCGCTACTGACATGGATCTTCTTACTTTTTAACGGATTAAAAATAAGATCTTATTTAAAATTCATCTGGATTTGCATCTTCATAATTAACGTAAATTCGACCGTATTTAATTTCTCCTTAAAGATTGTTGAAAAGAAGATTTGAATTC
Source organism: uncultured Chryseobacterium sp. (assembly GCA_913774355.1). GTDB lineage: Bacteria > Bacteroidota > Bacteroidia > Flavobacteriales > Weeksellaceae > Chryseobacterium. The sequence continues at coordinate 34,226 of CAJYGB010000036.1, forward strand.
AAATTGGTGATTCAATTCAGGCTTAAACAGATTTTCTATTTGTATAGTAACAGTCGATTTAATTTGATAAAGAATTCCTTTGAAAATAATGTTGACAAGAGAAACTTCCAGCATCCAGCTTTCCCCTTCCAGCCTTTTAAACCCAGCTTTTGTTTAGGGTTCACGTTAAAGGAATTTTATTTCAGTTGATTTATATTCTTTAATTTTCTCTTTACTGCAAAGACTGAACAGACGTGCCTCATCATTCGTAAAACAGATTTTCTTCTTCTAATTTTGACCCCATCAATTTAAAACCTAATCCAATGAATATTAAGAAAATCTTCGACCAGCGCAATGAAATCATTGAAGGCCATCTCAACGAACTACGCTCAAAAATAGGACTGGCGGATCAAAAAGAGGAATACATCTATGCCGTAAGGGAAGAAATCTGTAATGCCTGCCCTCTGAAAAACGGCAACAACTGTGATACCCAGAAATGGATCAATCCCAGGACTATGGAAGTAGCCGCCGCACCGAAAGAAGGCTTTATCCGGGGCTGCGGGTGCAGGCTGAGTGCCAAACAGAAATCGAAGTCCAGCCTTTGCCCTGCCGGCTTTTGGGGAGGTGAATTCAACTAAACACCATCTATCCGGCAAATAACCATACCATCATTTAAAACCATTTCATGTGAATCAGGATCATATCATTCAGAAAATTTTTGTCGAGATTACCGTCAGCAGCAAAGAAAAAGCAGAGCGCATCAGAGAAGACATCAGCAACTTCCTGTCTATTGATGTTTTTCCCGAAATAGAAAAGTATATTGAAGCCCTGGAGCATCAACTGTCCGGGCAGACGCTGCAGATTCCGAAACTTGAACTAAACCTCGACATAAAAAACAGTGCACTGGATACTGAATTAAGGGACACGATCGTTCAGCAACTTAAAGAAGAACTGTCCGGAATGGCGAAATCCGTTTTAAGTCAGGAACCTGAAAAAGCAGAACCTGCGGAAGGCTATCTGGTCGGCAACCAGGAAAAGATGATCCGGACATTTATCTATTTTCTTGAACATGGTTCCATGCCCTGGTGGAACCCGGATAGCAAAGGCTTAAATTTTCTGGAGTCTGCCGTGTTTAAAAACCTGATTTCAACAGATATTTTCCCGAAAAGTATCCTTCCGGTCCTATCCAGGCAACAGGTACAGGACCGGATGATCCATCAACTCACCGATACCCAGCTTGCGGAATTATGCAGCGTCATATTAAAAAACGACACCTCCAAATTTAACCTGGAAGCCGAGATCATCCGCTCTATTTCAAGGCTTAACTTTCCCGACCGGATGATGGTATGGCATCTTTTGCTGGATGTAATATCAGAATATGCAGTTTTGTCAGACCGTAATTTACAGGAATCTCTTGTGTTACAACTCGAAAAAGCAATCTCAACAGGTTCTCCGCAGCAGAAAGAGTGTCTTCATAAAAACCTGAAAACGATCATTAAATTATTTCCTCTCATTAAAGAAAAAGAGATCGAAAAGAAGATCTCGGAAAGCCTGACCACCAACCAGCCAGCTTCCCAGGAACACACAGGACCTTCTTTAGAAACGGTTCAACAAGAAGACAGTACAGTACAGGAAGAAGCAATACCGGATGACGGACAGTACATGCTAAATGCTGGCCTCATTCTGATCCATCCTTTCATCAAAACATTTTTTGAGCACTGCGATCTGCTGGATCCGAAGACCCAACAACTCCTCGATCCCGAATTGGGTGCCCATCTTCTTCATTACATCGCTACCGGAAAGACCAACGCCCCCGAATGCGACATGGTCTTTGAGAAATTCTTATGCAATATTCCCGTGCATCAGCCCATTAGCCGGCATGTTAAACTGTCGCGCAAACACAAAATCCAGGCTAAAAACGTCATCGAAAGCGTGCAACACAACTGGAACCCGATGAAGAATTCTTCCGTCGCCCTGCTGCAGAACGAGTTTTTCCAACGCCCGGGCAAACTGACGGCCACGGACTATGATTATACCCTCACTGTAGAGCGTAAAACCCAGGATATCCTGCTGGACAAGCTGGCCTGGGGCATCGGCCTTGTGAAGCTGCCTTGGAAGGAAAAGTTTATGTATGTGAACTGGTGAGTGATTCGTAACAGTTTGTTTATCAGAATTTCCGATCAGGCAAATCCGGAAATTTTTGCCTTTTTGTTTCCCGGTTTAACTCACTTATCAATTTCAATAATATCAATTTTAATACAATTATGGAATCTCCTCTTTCTCTGGCTGAAAAATATCAGCAAAAATCTCCTCTAGAAATAAAAGAAGCTGAACAAAAGGATTCTATGTTTCAATCCGATATCAGCCATACTGCTTTGAATGAAGAAATGAAGTGGCTGCAGCAGCTTATTGATATGCGGTGCAGGGAATTGTTTTCGGAAGAAGAAACAGAAGAATTCCCTGAGCATAAAGTACCGGAACTGCCTACACCGGATGACGGATCGCCTTATTCGATTACGGTGCAAACCTATCATCTTACCGAAATAGACCGCGTTATTTTGGCGTTGGGTATTGCTTCTTCTCATTATCCGTCCATCCTGAAGACCTTTGTGCAGATTGAAGAAAGCAGCAATGCCTTTGCCATTGAGGCAGGCGGTGAATACAACAAGGTAAGCCGGAGTTTCAAGCCTACATTTCAGACCGCTCTTTTCCTTCTCGCCGGCAAAGATCTTTCTTTGTGGTCACAGTACAGCGCACAACTGATAACCGGCAGTGTTCTCCTGCAAAACGATATTGTGTACAACCGCTCCTCAGCAGAGTTTATCCACGGGAAAATCGAGCTGGATACGGCTTACCTGAATTATTTCCTGTCCGGACAGAAGCCCCAGCTGGACCACGGGTCTTATTTTCCCGGAAAACTTTACCAGTCGGATCTTACAATGGATGATATTATCCTGGAAAATACCGTCAGGGAGCAGATAAAGCCGATCGGCCATTATATTAAAGCCCTGGAAAACGGCTTTTTCAAAGGAAAAGGTAAGGAACACAGCTTTAAACCAGGCTTTATCGCGCTGTTTTACGGCGCACCGGGAACAGGGAAAACCATGCTGGCGGGAATTCTGGCCAATACGTACGGGATCGATATGTATCATGTGGACCTGTCTCAGGTGGTCAGCAAATACATCGGGGAAACGGAGAAAAATCTTGAAGTGCTGTTCAACCGCCTCCAGGGCAAAAATTGCATGCTGTTTTTCGACGAAGCGGATGCCCTGTTTGGAAAACGTTCCGATGTGAAAGATGCCCATGACCGGTATGCCAACCAGGAAGTTTCCTATCTGCTTCAACGGATTGAAAAATTTGACGGATTAACCATTCTCGCCTCCAATTTTGAAAACAATATGGATGATGCTTTCAAGCGGCGTATTGATGTTTCCATCAATGTGATCAGGCCTTCGGAAACAACACGGGAAGCTCTCTGGAAGCATTACCTGCCGAAAAATGTAACCTTTGAAAGTGAAGACCTTTTGAAGCACATCACCAAAGAATATTCATATACCGGCGCCAATATCCGCAACATCATGAAAAATGCTGCCATTGCATTGCACGACCTTAACGAAACCGTCATTACCCATTCTCTACTGAGCCCTTATCTGATGATCGAAAACGAAAAGGCTTTCGGGAAAAACCAGTCCCGTCTCAGCCCGTTTGTAAGAAATTCAGGGTAAAAACAATAACCACACCAACACTTAAAAAATATGAGCAGACACCATAAAACTTTTGCGCCCAGGGCCAAACGTTTCGAAGCAGAAAACTTCCATGAAGAGGAAGAGAAGAAATACGAGCCGATTACCAACCAGGATGCCAGAATTTCCCTCACCAATACCGAAGTTACCCAAATAACCTATGCCCCGTTTAAAAACAGGGCTTTCAATAAAATAGAAAGAGGCTTATCCAGAATGAAGTTTTCCGAAAACGGGCTGCATGTATTGGCCCTTCATCAAGCACTCAATAAATTGGGGTACAAAGCTCCCGAAAGCGGTTCACTCTTCTGGAATAAAACGCGTACCGAACTCATGCGCTTTCAGAGTGATCACGGCATTAAAGCATCCGGAATGCTGGATTCGGGGACTTTGCTGAAAATGGATGAGTTACTGGGGAAATCGGGGGATCGGGAAGATGATAAGAAGACGGAAACAACCTCTCAGAAAAAACAGACAACCCTACTTCCAGCTGCTGACCCGCCGGATGGGACGGTAAAATTAAGTGTCGGAATTGTTCCGATGAGCATCAAAAGCGATCAGGAATTTTTTGAATTTTTAGATATTGAAGTTTTCGGGAAGATTGTAGACCGTAAATGGGATATCGGTACCTATTCTTATAAAAATTATATAGGAAAAGAAGTATCCTGTACAGTAAGCATCGCTACCCTGAAAAAACAACTCGGAATTACGGATGAGCAATGGGCAAGGATATATCAGAAAGAAAGCCCGACAAAACCAAGCCCGGGCGAATTAAGAAAATCCATTAAAAAATTTATAACAAACAGAAAAGACGAAGAAAAAGGAACGGAAACGCTGTCCGCAGTTAAAAAACAATTTATAAAAGACACGTTAAGCACCGCAAACAGTATTCAAAGCATGCGTATCCTTGATCTGTTAAAGCAGCTGTCAGATGCAGAAATAGCCGATTATCAAAGTAAAGTTTCGCAGGAGACGACGGATTTAAATATTCTTGAAGCGTCACTTAAAAGCTATATTGAAGAAAGGAATACAAAAAATAAAGAACAGAATGAATTAGAAAGTGTAAAAACCAAATTGTATGGTTTGGAGGGATTGTATACACGATACACCAGCTATCTTCAGATTTCAACAACTACCAACCAAGGTACAATTAAAGACCCTATTATCGTAGCTAATCCAGTTCATGCCATTGCTGAAAGAGAACTTACCGAAGCAATGATAACGAATGGTTTTGCCAGTATTGAAGAATTTGAATTTTATATTAAAAGTTATGAAAACGCTTTTGAAAAAGAAACCGTTCGCATTGGTACAGAAATGCTGCAACATTATAAACATACCTTATTTAAAGAAGAAAAAAAACTAAATAATCCTGTCTTTTTAAATGGACTTTCCCAAAACATTATAAAGTCTGGGGCTAAAGAGAACTATAAAAGCGGATCTCAAATTAAAGAAAATTCGAAAATAGTACTTGAACACGGAATCTCTTATTATGACCCTGAACAATTCAATCTTGGTCAATCCAAAATAGATGATGCCAAAGAATCTATAAGTAAATTGTCAAAGCAGACACCGTTGGTAAATGATCCTGAATTTGATAAAGAAGAATTTGCGGAGATTACCAATATAAATGATCTAAAAGAATTCCTGCATAATTATATCATTTCACAAAATGAAAAAGTAGATGATGTTATTACTAATATCAGAGAAAATCCCGAGCATATTTATGAACTTGACAATTTGTTTAAAGCTTCCTATGCGAAACAAAACATTGAAAAAAGTAGCATTTATGACCGTATCATTACAGCAAAACATGAAAAATTAAGAGGTCTGAAAGTACTATTAAGTATCTGTGAAGGTATTTTTGCTCTCGCCTTAATTGTAGTAACCTGGGGAGCGGCAACTCCGGTAGTTATTGCCGGGGGTGCCCTGTCGCTGGCAGTAAGTATTGATGTTGCCTATGATACTATCAAGGAATATAAAAATAATAAGGAGTTTCATGATGTAGGCTTACTTTCTGATGATCCAAGTTTACTTTGGGTTGTAATTGCCATTGCCGGAGTCGCTTTAGATGCAGGGGCTTTAGCCGCCGTACTTAAATCTGCAAAACCTATTGCTGCGGCCGGTAAAGCCTTTAATGAAGCAGAGAATGCTACAGAAGCATTGTCCAAACTTGAAAGTGATTTGGCGAAAATTGAAGGTCTTGAGGAAAGAGTAAGAGAGAATATTGTAATGCAGGCCAAGATACAATCTCAACAACAAAAATTACTAGATGGTTTTGTAAAAGCAAAAAAACTTACATTCGTAACAATACCATTTTTAATAGAGACTGGCGAATTATTAACGAGAGCTGTATTTGCTATTCAAAAAGGAATTGTTACATTTGACAGCTTTGTAACCGAACTTAAACTGGCCAAACTGGTAAGCGATGCAGGATTAAATCCTGAAGAATTAGTTTTAGTTAAACAGACCTTTGAAGAAGCGAGAACATTAGCCAAGGATGACAAGCTGGTTGCTGAGCTTGAGAAAGCTATTGCTGAGAATGATGTGGCCAAGGTGAAGAGTTTGCTGTATGAAAATAAAAAATTGCCTTCTAAACTAGTTGAAGATCAAAATATTTATAGGGGGTTTAATTCAGATTATAGCAAAGCAAAAAGAATATTTAAAGAATATAGAGAAAATAAAAAATATAATTTAAAAAAAGAATTTTCAGGAGATGAATTAGCTCTAGAAGTAAGAAGGTTTGAAAAGAGAAACCTAGCCTATATTGAAGGAGAAATAGATGGGTTTAAATTTAATTCTTCTGATGTTGTAGTTAGCGGTAATAAATATGACGGAGAAGTGATATTTGAATCCTACAAAGTGGATAAAAACGGAAATATAAATACTGATGATGCCTGGAGTAGAGAATTTGATACTGAATATGTTGAATTAAGTAAGATTGCTAATAATTTGGGTGCTGTAAAAGGAAGAGTATATAAAAATGTTAAAGGGGAAATTACAATTGCTTCTGAATTACCTTATTGCATATCATGTCAAGGAGTAATACAAGATTTTAGTATAATGTTCCCAAATGTGAAAATAAATTTAGTTGACGGAATTAAAAATGTAAAATAATGAAAATAAGTAGAGCTTTTTATGCAGATATTGCAGTAATACAATTCACCTATTGGTTTAATAAACAAAATAATACTCAAATTTGCGCATATGCGGAATATAAAGAAGGGGTACCTTTTGTAGAAATTGATTTTAAGGATACAAGTAAAGAGTTAATTTTTAAATATACTTTTAGACTTGGAGAAATACAAAATGAATTATCTCAAAATGAAAAATATTCATTAGACTATCTAAAATATCCTCTCCCACACAAAGAAGATGAAAAATATCGGCTAGATTAAATAAGTCTAAGATTTCACTAACTGCCATACAATTAACTATTGTGTGGCTTTTATTTTAACCACTTAAAAAAATTATCTATATAAAAAGGAGTCAACCATTAAAATAAAAAGAATATGATTTTCGCAACAGATTATTTTAATTAGGCGGTATCTCACTAAATGAGTAAGTTAGAAAGTTATTCTCAAAAAGCTTTTATCTTTAAAAACTTAATTGAGGAATATTAGGCCACATAAATTCTAACATGTTAAGAATTACATTTTAGAAGTTTTCTGCTTTTGACTGGATGTTTAGGCGGCTATAATTAGACCACATAATACAATCGTGCGATAGAAGGATATGCAGCAAAATATTCTCAAAAATTAATCAAGAATTCTGAAAACCTATATTGGTCTCTAAATAGTCAAAAAATGTAAATAACCAATATGTAATAAAAAAATGAAAACGATTGAAGAACTAAAAAAAGATTTATAGAGTTCATTAGATAATTTCATATCTTTAAAGTACTGAAAAACTGGATTTTTATGGAAATTTTTAAGGGTCAAAACCTTCTGGAGTTTGCTGAACGCTTTAAAACAGATTTGGATTGCGAAGAATATCTCTCCCATTGGAAGTGGAAAAATGGTTATTGCTGTCGCAAATG
>CAJYGB010000037.1 GCA_913774355.1 uncultured Chryseobacterium sp.
TCACCGATGTTTTACCGATAGCTACCTGGGAAAAACCCGATGTAAACAACAGTAAAGAAAATATATTGATTGCTTTTTTCATTTTTTTAAAATTTAAATTTCTGTTTACTTAATTTAAATATTAATCAGGACAGGTCTGGTTTTCCATACAATACCATCCGTACGTCGTTCCGTTATCCTTCGTAGTATAAACTTTAAGACAGTTATTGGTCGTATCATACAACATCATTCCTTCCACGAAATTGGATGAAGAAATTCCCGTAGGATTTCCTGTATTGTCGAAAGCTACCCTGTTGATCACCATTCCTTTCGTTTTGGATTCAAGGGCGGTCCATGCTCCTTTTCTCACCATCGGCCAGTTGTCTGCATTTACCCCGGCTCTGCCCAATGCTGAAATCCCAACATTGGTGTTCAGTGTCGTTCCCGAAGTTACCGAAGGCTTATAGCATGCGGAACATCCAGGAGACTGGATGGCACTGTTTTGGGAAGTTCCGATACCCTGGCCTTCGTCACCGCCGATGTCGGCAGCTCCTCCTGAATTTACCAGATTCGGCACCCCTGAAGCATCTATACATGAAGCAGAGGCACAGATGTTTTTGTTCGGAGCGGTAGATCCCGGTCCGGATGTTACATTACCACCGGCAAGAACGAGCTGGTTCAATGTTACATTCTCATCTCCTTCGATCGCATCAGGACATCCGTCGTTATCGGAATCCAGATCCAGGTTGTTCGGAATTCCGTCTCCGTCGGTATCTGCTGTACAACTGGCATTGTATACTCCAAAGATGAACCCGTGAGGATCATTCCCTCCCGCCCAGGTCATGGTAAAAGAGGCCACATCAGCAGGTACGAAGAAGAAAGTATAGCCCTGTGCCGTAGTTGACGGCGAATTGGTGCTGAAAACAGTTCCAGATACTCCCGGTGTAGTAGAAGGTGCTCCGTCAAGCAATCCGTACAAATTTGTATTAAATACATTGGCATTCCCAACCACCGTTAAAGGAACGGAGAAGGTATTATTTACCGTAGTACCTTCATTACCCAATCCGGCAATTCCTATGATATACTGGTAATGATTGTTACTTGAGCTTAAAGAATTTGCAGAAACTCCAAAATTAATATTCAACGTTCTCGGAACCGTACCTACGACATCAAGATACGTTGTTGGAAAAGAAGCACTCTGTGTTCCGTTTACAGTTATGGTTGTTGAAGTTACAGGTGGGGTATATATTCCCCAACCATTTCCCGTACCCGCTGTTTTTGTTAGCGTAACTCCTCCTCCGGGCAATGTTGCTCCCGGCGGAACAAGAGGAACTACCGCCGTGTTGGTATTTGACAGGCTGTTAGCAGTTGCCGATGAAACCGAACCCATCGTTACCGTAGCGGTACATCCTTCAGCACTGTCAGGAATTCCATCATTATCATCGTCAAGATCAAGGCTGTCTGCGATCCCATCGCCATCGGAGTCGCACTCTACAGGAGTTAGGACAATATTGTCGATCCCGACATCATTTCCGTTATTACCATTCTGCTGTAAATTAACGATCTCCAGCTTCACCACAGAAGTGTTAGGAGTAAAGGAAAGGGTAAGCCTTCTCCATACATCGTCATTGGCGACTCCGAGATTCCCTGAGTTGGCATTGGCAAGAATGTTATTGTTGTTATCTCTAATGGTAAGCTGCAAATTGGGAACATCCTGGCATCCGTTACATAATCCGGCCATATCGATTCTGAATTTATAAGGCTGGCCCGGCACGACAACCAGATTACCAACCCGGTAAATCACCGTATTTACCGTTCCGCCCGAGTTGATATTGATCGCAAGATATCTTCCGGTTGTGGAACCGTCTGCGATGTTTGTATAGCCAGCATCCTTTCCACCGGTAAGATCGGTCTCTACATAGGTAGCCCCCTGAGCGGATGATGTGGTAACCGAATAAGAACCGTCCGGAGGCGTAACCGCCTGATAGGTATGGTTAATCACATATGGATCTGTAGTCGTTGTATTGCTATTACTCGTCCCCGTCCCGAAATCATTTCTGAATACCGGATTTCCTTCCGCCGTAGTTGGACAGGTTTGTCCAAAGCCCAGGCCGCTTATAAGAAGCATCAGCAACAGGGCCGTATTTTTTATTTGTGTTAAATAAGAGTTTATTATCATAAAAGTAATTCATAATATGTGTTTGTACTCTCCTAAAAAGAAAAGCACGCTAATAAGTTTTAATAGGGATGTATTTATGATAAAGACAGAGGCGGAGGTCTGACGGAAAAGACCTTGGAAAAGCAAAACTCTAAAGATCTGCTGTTAAAGTAGTGATATTTCCATACATAGAGATATTCTAATACCAAGCTAATCAAATATTTGTATTGAAAAACACATACCTTTGAAAAGTCATTGGAGACTGTGGAAGGAGCAATATAGCTTCTGTTGGAATCGGAAGAGTAAGGTAATTCCCTTGAAAAGGGAGCATTATTGATGTTGCAGAAATTAAATGACTTTTTACGCTGTTCAAAATCCGATATATTCTGCTTTATTTTCTTCAGCCTTGCCTGATCAATATTTTGAACAGAGGCTTTAGGCTTTCTTTTAGCAATCTTTTTGTCGGCAGATTTTGATTTAAATACATAAGCTTTGCCGGAACTGACGATCTGATAATCGATATTTTCCTGTGCGAGAAACTGTCTGTTAAAATCCGGATCTGTAGAATATATTTTTGCGTTACCGCTAACGGTGATTGAAGGTGCGGTACCAAACCCTTCTTGGGAATAAAAGGAATGAAAAAGAAAAACCAATATAAAAACTGTAACCTTTCCGAATCCCAGTGAAAGGACCGTACCGGATTTACCGTTTAAAATATTTCTAATTCCTTTTCCCAACTTGTGAATTTTTGCAAATGTAGTTATAAATTTTGATCTTTTAACATTATGATATTATTAATTATGTAATAAATATCCAAAATATAACAATGCAGGACAAACATTCATCCTGAGATACATCTTTTCGCCAAAAAATACATCTTAATATCCTGAAATTCTTTTCAGAAACGCAGAGCCGGGATAAAATTTACAGCTGCTCCACCTAAAGCCAATTGTATAGGGTGGAGGTGCTGCGGTATGGCACAAAAAAACCGTCCCGGAATTGGGACGGCTCTTTTATGTATAAAGTAAATGATTACTTCAATTCTACTTCAGCACCAGCTTCTTCTAATTGCTTCTTAAGAGCTTCAGCTTCGTCTTTAGAGATACCGGTTTTGATTGGAGCAGGAGCACCATCTACGATATCTTTAGCTTCTTTAAGACCAGCACCAGTTAAATCTTTTACCAATTTAACGATCGCTAATTTAGAAGCACCTGCAGACTTAAGAATTACGTCGAATTCAGTCTTTTCTTCAGCAGCTTCACCAGCAGGACCAGCCATTACTACTGCAGCAGCAGCAGGCTCAATTCCGTACTCATCCTTAAGGATAGCAGCTAATTCGTTTACGTCTTTTACTGTTAAGTTTACTAGCGTTTCAGCTAAATTTTTTAAATCTGACATTGTTGTAATGTTTTTGTTGATTATTGATTATTTTTTGAGTGTAAATTATTCAGCAGCTGGAGCTTCTCCTTCAGCAGCCGGAGTTTCCTGAGTTTCAGCAGCAGGCGCTTCTTCTGCTGCAGGTGCAGCTTCTTCCGCTTTAGCTTCTACTGTCTCAGGTTTGTTTTGAAGAGCAGAAACAACTCTTTGAATTGGAGACTGAAGTAATCCGATAATTTCACCGATCATTTCTTCTCTGGACTTGATATTTGCTAACATGTCCAGGTTATTGTCACCAACATAGAAAGTTTCCTGAACAAAAGCAGACTTCAAAGCCGGCTTCTCTTCTTTCTTTCTGAACCCTTGGATTAATTTCGCAGGAGCGTTAGCCGTTTCAGAAATCATCAACGCCGAGTTTCCTTTGAAAGACTGGAACATTTCAGAGTAATCTACTCCTTCCATTTGTTCCATTGCTTTTTGTAAAAGTGTATTTTTTACTACTTTCACCTGAATATTCTGTTTGAAAGCCTGTCTTCTGAAATCAGAAGATTTAGCAGCGTTCAAACCTTCAAGATCTGCTACATAAACTACTTTTGCATCCTGAAGCAAATCTTTGATCTCTTGTATTGCTACAACTTTTTGGTCTTTTGTCATTGTCTTAAGGATAAAAATTAGTTAACAGATTTAGTATCAATTGCAATACCCGGGCTCATGGTAGAAGACAAGTAGATTGACTTCACATAAGTTCCTTTAGCAGCAGTCGGTTTCATTTTGATCAATGTAGAGATCAATTCCTGAGCATTTTCCTTGATTTTGGCAGCATCGAAAGATACTTTACCGATACCAGCGTGGATAATCCCGTATTTGTCTACTTTAAAATCAATTTTACCAGCTTTTACTTCAGTTACCGCTTTACCGATTTCCATCGTTACAGTTCCTGATTTAGGGTTAGGCATTAAACCTCTTGGTCCTAATACTCTACCCAATGGTCCTAATTTACCCATTACAGCCGGCATGGTAACGATTACATCAACATCAGTCCAACCTTCTTTGATTTTTTGCAGGTATTCGTCAAGACCTACATAGTCAGCACCCGCTTCTTTAGCTTCTGCTTCTTTATCTGGAGTTACTAAAGCCAAGACTTTAACATCTTTACCAGTTCCGTGAGGAAGAGATACAACACCTCTTACCATTTGGTTTGCTTTTCTAGGATCTACTCCTAATCTTACAGCGATGTCTACGGAAGCATCAAACTTTGCAGTGTTTACTTCTTTTACAAGTGCTGAACCTTCTTCAAGGTTATAGATTCTTCCTTTTTCTACTTTGCTTAAAGCTTCTTTTTGCTTTTTTGTCAGTTTTGCCATTTCTTTAAGTTTTAAGCGTTAGTTGGTTTAGTTCCTGTTACTCTTAATCCCATAGATCTTGCAGTACCTGCAACCATAGAAATAGCTGAATCCATCGTAAAGCAGTTTAGGTCTCCCATTTTGTCTTCAGCGATTTTTTTCACCTGATCCCAAGATACAGAACCTACTTTGTTTCTGTTCGGTTCTCCGGAACCACCTTTGATCTTAGCCGCATCCATCAACTGGATTGCTGCAGGAGGCGTTTTAATTACGAATTCAAAAGATTTGTCTTCGTATACTGTAATTACTACAGGTAAAACTTGTCCCGGCTTATCTTGTGTTCTTCCGTTAAATTGCTTACAAAACTCCATGATGTTCACACCTGCAGAACCCAAAGCGGGACCTACTGGTGGAGAAGGGTTAGCTGCGCCACCTTTCACCTGAAGCTTTACCATTTTAAAGACTTTTTTAGCCATTGTTTGTTTTTTAAATTTGAATAATGAATGAGTTTGGAAGCATTATTATTCAGTAGGTTATCCATTCTCACCTTAAATAATCCTACTTTTCGGACTGCAAAATTATGAAATATTTTTTAATTAGCAAATAGAATATATTGATTTTAATTAAATTAAGGTAAACTTTCAGTAAATGTCTCCGGAATTTCATACCGGTTGCTATTATGGCTGAAAGGGACAATAATTTTATCGAGAATTTTATTCTGATCTTCCTTTAAACAACTTCTTTTAACAAGCTGCAAGTCATAGAATGTTTTATCGGAAGGAAGGAACTTGTACTGTATATCAAAACAGAATCGGATTCCTTCTGCATCATCATCCCAATCTCCGTATGAATATTGTGTGTCTACCGTACCAGCCTTATGCAAACGGTCATGGCTGAAGACGACGAGATCATCGTAGTACAGGGTCCCCATATGTGTCTGCCCCCCTGCCAACGCAAAAACTATTGCTTCTTTTCCGATCCTCACCATCTGTTTCAATGAACCGGAATTCCCATACATTCCACCGCTTCCTGCCTCCCGCATATAATCGGCAGTCTCCCATTTTTTGCCGTCAAAGCGGAAAATAAACAAATCACAGTGCCCTACCGATGCCCCGGCAAAAGGATACTGATTTTCGACAGCCATTGCCGCAAACTTCGTATTGTGTAATGTAAAGCGTTTTATATCTGAACGGGAAAGTATAATTTCCTCATTCATCTCGGGAACCGGCTTTAAGTTCATGGTATCGTAAACAGGCTTCATAAGGACATCAATGATTTTTTCCGTAAGTGTGGTGTCGACTGCTGTTCCGGGAATCACTTTCCTTTTCTTCATGATCCTTTGATGTGAAGTGCTGCCGGTTTCAGAACCTTTACGGCAGTTTATTAGAGATAATGCCAATAATACCATTACTGCTGTATAAAAAAAAGGGCAGGATATTTTCATATTGTTATTAAATAAAAAAAGACTGTTCTAGTGAACAGTCTCTCGTTTATATTTTATAATGTATTACACTTTTTCAACCTGCATATAGCTCAACTCCATTGGAGTCTTTCTACCGAAGATGAGAACTGATACTTCAATTTTCTTCTTATCTTCGAGAATTTTTTCTACTGTTCCGTTGAATCCGTTGAATGGTCCGTCAATTACTTTAACGTTTTCACCAACGATATAAGGAATTTCAACATCGCTTGCAAATTCTGAAAGTTCATCCATTCTTCCAAGCATTCTGTTAACCTCCGATTTTCTCATCGGTACAGGGTCTCCTCCTTTGGTTAGGCTTAAGAAAGAAATAACACCGGGAATGTTTTTGATAACGTGTGGAATCTCACCCATTAAATCAGCTTCAATCATAAGGTATCCAGGATAGTAAGGTCTTTCTTTAGGAACCTTTTTACCGTTCCTGATCTGAATAACCTTTTCCATAGGAATCACCACCTGAGTAACGTACTGTTCAAACCCCAAACGTTTGATCTCCGTTTCAATGTAGTTCTTCACTTTATTTTCCTGTCCGCTGATTGCTTTCAGCACATACCATTTCAATTCGCTCATTTTGGGAAAATACTTTTATTATTAATTGAACACGTTGATGAGCATTCCTATGATGTTGCTGATTGCTTTGGAAAACAATTCATCAACCCCGAAAGTAAATAACGCCAGAATCACCGTTGCTACAGTTACTACGATCGTAGAAGACTGTAGGTCCGACCATTTCGGCCATTCCACTTTGTGTCTGAATTCGTTATAAGAACCTTTTAAAAAATCGACAAATGAACTCATAATTGTATTTTGCACGGGCACAAGGATTCGAACCCTGATCAACGGTTTTGGAGACCGGTATCCTACCATTGGACGATGCCCGTAGTTTAAAAAGCTCCGTAAAGAAATTCCTTACGGAAGCTTTTTATTATTTTAATAGATGATTAGTCTAAGATTTCAGTTACCTGACCTGAACCAACTGTTCTACCACCTTCTCTGATCGCGAATCTAAGACCCTCGTTAAGAGCGATTGGCTGTAACAATTCTACAGTGATCTCCAAGTTATCACCTGGCATTACCATTTCTACACCTTCTGGTAAGAAGATCTCACCTGTAACGTCAGTAGTTCTTACGTAGAACTGAGGACGGTATTTGTTGTGGAATGGAGTGTGACGTCCACCTTCTTCTTTAGAAAGGATATAAACAGATGCTTTGAATTTTTTGTGTGGCTTCACAGAGTCTTTCTTAGCGATTACCATACCTCTCTTGATGTCGGTTTTTTCAATACCTCTCAACAATAGACCTACGTTATCACCAGCTTCACCTCTGTCTAGGATTTTTCTGAACATCTCAACTCCTGTAATAGTAGAAGTTAATTTTTCATCACCCATACCTACGATATCTACAGGATCACCAGTGTTGATGATACCAGCCTCGATTCTACCAGTTGCTACAGTACCTCTACCAGTAATAGAGAATACGTCTTCGATTGGCATCAAGAATGGCTTATCTGTATCTCTTGTAGGCTCTTCGATCCACTCGTCAACAGCATCCATCAAAGTCTCAACAGACTTGAACCACTGGTCGTCAGTCTTAGCACCTCCTTCTGCAGTAGCAGCGGTAAGAGCACCAAGAGCAGAACCTTGGATTACTGGAGAGTTATCTCCGTCGAATTCATAAGTAGATAATAAGTCTCTAAGCTCCATTTCAACAAGCTCTAATAACTCAGCATCATCCACCATGTCAACTTTATTCATGAAAACAACAATCCTAGGTACGTTTACCTGACGGCAAAGTAGGATGTGTTCTCTTGTCTGAGGCATCGGTCCGTCAGTCGCAGCACATACCACGATCGCTCCGTCCATCTGAGCAGCACCTGTTACCATGTTCTTTACGTAATCCGCGTGACCTGGACAGTCAACGTGAGCATAGTGTCTTTTTTCAGTTTCGTATTCGATGTGAGCTGTATTGATAGTAATACCTCTTTCTTTTTCTTCTGGAGCAGAGTCAATTGCAGAGAAGTCTTTTTTCTCAGCAAGACCTTTGCTAGCTAATACAGCAGAAATAGCAGCTGTAAGAGTAGTTTTACCATGGTCAACGTGACCAATAGTACCAATGTTCAAGTGTGGTTTGTTACGATTAAACGTTTCCTTTGCCATGATTTATGAATTATTTATTTATTGTTTTCAAATTTTCGGTGTGCAAATATAATGAATTTTTAAATACCAAAAACTTTTTCTCCAAAAAAGTTTCAATATTCAAATCCAATAAAGTGCAAACCTTATATTTCAATGTATTGAGATTGCAAATTTACACATTTTTCTCAATTGTGAAAATCATCCGTAAACCTTTTATTTAAATTATAAACTATCTGTTTAATTCTTAATATAATAAATTACGGAGATCCCGAAATAGAACCCAGTCAAAAGGCCGAAGCGTTTATGCTACAGTGGTTGATTATTGTCCTGAGCAACAACCTTGATTAGCCTATTACATGGAATTTATCTCATCGTTCATACTCTAACCCGGCTATTTTTATTTTTCACTTCAGTATTTAATGAAAATAATCGGGTTCAAATTAAATCAGCACAAAAAATTTCCATATTTAAAACCGTCATTTATTTTTTATCGTACATGGAAATACGAACTACTTAAAAATAATATTATGAGAAAACTATTACACTTATGGATGGCGGTGTTCAGCACGGCTGTTTTATTTTCATGCGACGATTCGGAAAATATGATGTCTTCCGAAATCAGCATTCAGGGGCCTGACCTGATGGTATACGGACTAACGGCCAACAATGAACTTGTAGCCTTTAATGCCAACAACCCGAAGACATTTACTTCCAAAACCACCGTTTCGGGAGTGGCTTCCGGGGAGAAACTGATGAGCATCGATTTCAGACCGGCCACGGGAGAACTTTATGCTTTATCAAGCGCCAGTAAGCTGTACATTATCAATCAGTCCAACGCTTCGGCCAGGGTGGTAAGCACAACGGCCTTTACCCCTGCTATTTCGGGAACCGTCGCTTCCATAGATTTTAATCCTGTGGTAGACAGAATCCGCCTGGTAAGCAGCAGCGGGCAAAACCTCAGGCTGAATCCTGAAACAGGAGCTACGGCAGCAACGGATATCAATATTACAGGAGGCAGCAGTCCTTCCGTTATGGGAATCGCGTATACCAACAGTAAATCCGGTGCTTCAAGTACTGTTTTGTATGATATCGACATGACCTCGGGGAAACTTTTCAAGCAGGATCCGCCAAACAACGGAACGCTGGTGGAAGTAGGAAGCCTTGGAGCAACGTTTACCGGGCAGGCTGCTTTTGATATTAAATATGATAACGCCACGGCCTTACTGGCGATAAATAATAATCTTCACTTAGTAGACCTCAACAGCGGAAAAGCGACCAATATCGGAATACTTCAGCAGCAGGTTATCGATCTTGCGATTCCTACCGAAGCGGTAGCTTATGCGGTGGATGGCTCAAACAACCTCCAGATTTTTAACCCGAACAATCCAATGCCGGTTTCAAAATCAATGACAGGCCTTCAGACCGGCGAAAGTGTTTTAGGGATCGACTTCAGACCGGCTAATGGGCAGCTTTATGCTTTAGGAAGCTCCAGCAGAATTTATACGATCAATCTGGGAACCGGTGCGGCAACCGCTGTCGGCACGTCTCCTTTCGCAACGCTGTTGGCGGGAACGGATTTCGGTTTTGATTTTAATCCAACAGTTGATAAAATCCGTGTAGTGAGCAATACCGGACAAAACCTACGCCTGGATCCTGTTACGGGAGGAATTACTGCGGTGGATCTTACCCTGAATCCGGGAAGTCCGATGATCGGAGCAGCAGCTTATACCAATAACATGGCCGGAGCAACTTCCACTACTCTGTTTGTAATCGATCACAATACCGATAAACTGTATCAGCAAAATCCTCCGAATAACGGCGTATTGGTAGAAACCGGGTCTTTAGGTATCAATATTACCAACAGCAACGGTTTTGATATCGGAAGCATGAGCCAGAAAGCGTATCTGATGGCAACGGTAGGTTCCACCACCAAACTTTACAGTATTAATACATCTACCGGAGCAGCAACCTCTGTGTCAGATTTCCCGAATATGGTAAAAGGATTTGCCGTGGGATTAGGATTCTAAACTCATAATAATTATTTCAATAGCAGAATCGCGGAAAACTGAGTTTCCCGCGATTCTTTATTTAACAATGTGTCTGTAATCAGGCTGGAAGAGGGATGCTAGATGCTGGAAGTTTCTTATATCAACATAATTAACAGTCTTAAGATCAATCATCTGTTTATTCCGTTAAGAAGGCAACCTTTATTTAAAGGTCTGATCATGCCTTATTTTCCATTTCTTTAAATCAATAAAAATGAATTAAATACTGACGTAAGCTCAAGAAAAGATAATATTAACAGGATAGCAAATAAATATAATAGAAAGCAACAGCAAGTGAATCTGCCCCAGCGGGGCATCATAATCATAGCCCCGGGTGAAACCCGGGGTTAACAAAAGCGGATGATAGCCCAAGCCCTGAAAGGGCGAAACCTTTTTATAGAAAGGAAAGGGAATCTAGTACCGCAGGATGATGCGAACAACAACCTATGTTTAATGATTACGCCCTTGCAGGGCTTGAGTCTACCTATAAATCATTTAACCCCGGGCGAGGCCCGGGGCTATTGATATCGCCCTTTCAGGGCTGAGTACTTGATGAATTTAAAATAAGTTAAATGCCACCGAATTCATGTTAAAATCTAGATAATATAATTAGGCTGAAAACTTATAAATGTCATTCAATCCTACTGCGGGAAAAACTTCCAGCATCCAGCTTCCCTCTTCCCTCTTCCAGCGTCTTATACCGATTTCTACTTAAGACTTATACTGAACCTAAATCTGCTGTGACTTTTTGGTCCTGTTGAAAATCCAGAAGATGATCGGGAATATCAGCAACGTAAGAATGGTAGCCGTAATCAATCCTCCGATGATGACGATGGCCAGCGGTTTCTGCGATTCGGAACCTATTCCTGTGGATAACGCTGCCGGCATTAGACCGATCGAGGCCATCAAAGCGGTCATGATCACCGGACGTGTCCTTGATTTTACTCCACTTAAAATAGCATTATCCAGGTTCAGCCCATTCTTGACATTCTGATGGAATTCTGTGATGAGGATCACCCCGTTCTGGATACAGATTCCCAAAAGGGCAATCATCCCTACCCCGGCCGAGATTCCGAAATTGATTCCCGTTACGTGCAGGGCGATGATTCCTCCGATCAGCGCAAAAGGTACATTCGCCAATACCAGCAAAGAGTCTTTCATGTTTCCGAACAGGACAAACAGCAGGAAGAAGATCCCCAGGATGCTGATCGGCACCACTTGTGTCAGCCTTTTTGAAGCCCGCTGCTGGTTTTCAAACTGCCCGGTCCAGCCGACAGAATATCCGTCCGGAAGATCAATTTTGGACACTGCTTTCTGGGCATCGGCAATGGTGCTTCCTAAATCACGGTCGCGGATGGAAAATTTAATCCCGATATACCGTTTAATATCATCACGGTAAATAAAGGCAGCTCCATTGTCTTTTACGATGATACTGATTTCTTTTAAAGGAATCTTTGAACCATCCTGCGTCGGAACCATCAATGCCGCAATATCGTTTTCATCTTTCCGGTATTCCTGGGAGTAACGGAGGCGGATCGGGAATTTTCTTTCCCCGTCAAACATTTCCGAAGCGGTTTTTCCTCCAAAGGCCATTTCCAGCACCGACTGCGCATCATCGGGCATTACACCGTAAGCCGCCATTTTATCACGGTCCAGCACAACACTTACTTCCGGCTGTCCGATATTTTTAATAATTCCGGCGTCTTTTACCCCTTTAATATCTTTTACCTGCTTCAACACTTCTCCGGCCAGCTTATCGAGGGTCTGCAGATTATCGCCGTAAATTTTGATTCCGTTTTCCGCTTTGAAACCGGCTACCGCTTCAGCCACATTATCGGAGATCGGCTGGGAATAATTGAACGTAATTCCCTGATAATTCCGGAGCTTTTTATCGATTTCCTCGATCAGTTCTTCATAGGTGATCTTCCGTTTCCAGTCTTCTTTCGGTTTAAGGTTGACGGCAAACTGCACAAATCCGAATCCGTTCGGGTCGGTTCCGTCATTACTTCGTCCGGTCTGCGCCAGCACATCGGTCACTTCCGGAAAGCTCATGATGTCTTTTTTCAGAAGGTCCGCCGTTTTCAGGGATTCTTTCAGAGAGGAGCTCATGGGCATTTCTGCAGTGATCCACAGAGAGCCTTCATTCAACTGAGGCAGAAACTCAGTCCCCAAAAATTTTGCGGAGAATAAAGTTGCAGCCAGGAACGAAATCGCAACGATCAGGCTTAATTTTTTATGTTTAAAAGTATAGTTAAATCCTTTCAGTACACTTCGGTCCCAGAAATTCACAAACGGGTTGTTCTTTTCCTTAACATTTTTATTTAAAAGGATATGGGAAAGTACAGGTACCAGCGTCAGAGTGAAGATCAAGGCTCCCATTAAGGCAAAACCTAAAGTGAATGCCAGCGGCGAGAACATTTTCCCTTCTACTTTCTGGAAGGAGAAGATCGGAATCAGTGAAGTAATGATGATTAATTTTGAAAAAAAGATTGCTTTTCCAAGGCCTGTTCCGGTTTGCTTGATCCAGCCGGCTTTGGCCATTTTGTTGAATTTCTCATCCCCGTATTTATGGGCCTTATGATCGAGCATCACGAAGAGTCCCTCCACCATGACGACGGCTCCGTCGATGATAATCCCGAAATCAACGGCTCCCAGAGATAATAAGTTGGCGCTCATCCCAGCCATTTTCAGGCATAAAAAGGCAAATAGCAGCGATAGCGGAATGATAATGGAAACGATCAAAGTCGTTCTCCAGTCGGCCATGAAAATCAAAACGATTACCGTTACCAACACGATCCCTTCGATCAGGTTGTGCATCACGGTATGCGTTGTAAAATCCATCAGGTTGTCACGATCATAGAACGTCACCATTTTTACATCCTTCGGCAGTATTTTTTCGTTCAGCTCTTTAATTTTAGCTTTTACCCCTACCAGTACTTCGCGGGGATTTTCCCCTTTCCGCATTACGACAATTCCTTCCACGGTATCTTCCTGGTTGTTGAGTCCGGCCTGCCCTACTCGTGGCATTGAACTTTCATGCACATCTGCTACATTTTTTACCAGCACCGGGTTTCCGCTGTCATTCTGTATGGTAATGTTCCCGATATCGGCTACCGATTTTACCAATCCGATCCCGCGGACAACATAGGCCTGTCCGTTTTTTTCGATCACGTCTCCCCCTACATTCAGGTTGCTTTTGGTAACGGCATCATATACCTGAAGCGGTGTCAGATTGTATTTATCCAAAGCCCTCGGGTCGATGCTCAATTCAAAAACTTTATCCTGTCCTCCGAATACGTTGATGTCTGCTACGCCGGGAACTCCTCTTAAAGCCCGGTCGATTACCCAGTTTTGCAGGGTCAGCAGCTCACGGGAATCTTTGGTTTTACTCTGCAAAGTATATCTGAAAATTTCCCCGGTCGGCCCGTAAGGCGGCTGAACTTCAGGATCTACCTCATCGGGAAGGTTGACCGTTCTTAGCTGATTGTTCACCTGATTTCTGGCAAAGGTATCGTCTACCCCGTCATCAAAAAGGATTTTTACAATAGAAAGCCCGAACATGGTGGTACTCCTCACGCTGGTTTTCTTCTGCACGGGGCTCATGGCCAGTTCGATCGGTGTAGTAACGAAACGTTCGACTTCTTCTGCGCTTCGCCCGTTCCACTGGGTGATGATGACGATCTGGGTATTGGTCACATCCGGAAATGCTTCAATGGGCATATTTTTGAAGCTGATGAATCCCGAAACCGCCAGAATTGCTACCCAGATAAAGGTAAATGCTTTATTTTTTAACGAAAAAGCAATTATATTTTTAATGAATTTGTTCATGATGGATTTTTTAGTTGGTGCTCTTAATGCAAAACCTGCAAAGGCATTTGAATTCGTCGAATATTCGATTTCATTCAGGAAAGGAAATTGATTCTAAACCAGTAAGCCATTAAGAGTTATTAAATGATTCGCAAGCAAGTTATAAGCAATGATGCCTTAATTCAGCTTACATCTTAATAATGTACTCATATTAACTGTTCAGAGAACGGTAAATCAGCAACTGATTATTAGTGACTACCTGCTCACCTTCCGACAATCCTTCAGAAACGTAAGTTACATCGCCTACCTGCTTCAGAACTTTTATTTCTTTCACCTTCACATCCGTCCTGGTTTTATACACCACCACGAAACTTCTGTTGTCATCAAAAATAACGGCTTTGGAAGGAACCGTAAGCGCCATGGTATTTTCAGAGTTGATGACCTTAATGGTCGCTTTACTCTCAGGGATCAGCAGCCCGTTCTGATTATCCAGTACTACCCTTGCCTGCATGGCATTGGTCTGCGGATCGATGATCTTGAAGATTTTATCGATTTTCCCGTCAAAAACTTTATCCGGATAAGACAGGGTGGAAACCTGGGCTTTCATACCGAGGCTGATTTTATCAATGTCGGATTCATTTACATTCATAATGGCCCAGACATTTGAAGTATTGGCTACATCAAAAATATTATCGCTCCGGTCGCTTCGCAGCTGCATATCCTTATTGATGTTTTTCTGAACGATATAGCCGCTGATCGGTGCCACCACGCTGTAGATATTTCCTTTTTTCACATTATACACCGTACTCACGGCATTGGCTCTCTGCAGCTGGTCCTGCGCTTTCTGCAGCTGGCTCTTGGCTTCCAGCACATCCCTTTCAGTATTCAGTTTTCCTTCATACATTTCTTTGGCTACGCGGAGGTTATTCTGTGCCACGACCAAATCGGTACGGGCGTCGCTCACATCCTTCTGAACTTCCGCCAGCTCGGTGCTCCGGATGGTTGCCATCACCTGGCCTTTCGTTACATGATCTCCAAGTTCGACATTTACGCTTAATACATTTCCGCCAACCAGCGGATACACATCGATATAGCTGTTCTTGTCTGCCGAGATCTTTCCGTAAAAATTATAGTCGTCTTCAATATATTTTTTTTCAACTTTTGCCAGATCGATGGATTTCAGCATGGTGTTGCTCAGCTCAAATCCTTTTTTGGCCTGCGGTTTCTGATCTGCTTCCTTCTTGGAGCACGATAAAACGGACAGGGCCACCATTACCGGAATTATATATTTTTTCATGTTTAATAGAAGATTTTCGTTTGTACCAGTTGATTCAATTGTTCTGCGGACTGTATGATTTGATTTTCCATGTCGTAGATCTGAAGGGCGGTTTCCCGGTAGCTGTCCATGAAATCCGTAAATTCGATCAGGCTGATGTTACCTTTTCTGAAATTGCTCAGCATCCCGTTGTATACCATCTCCATGTTGTTTAGATCGGCAGGTTTTATTTCCGTAAGCTGGTCATATTGGGTTTTCCAGGTTTTGTAGGCGGCCTGTACTTTGGTTTCGAGGGTCAGCTTCTGGAATTCTGCATTTTTCTGGTTCTGCTGGATGGCGAAGTTGGCTTTCTCTACATTTCCTTTATTGGATTTCCATAAGGGTAAAGGAATTCCAACCATCAGGTTGACTTCATTTTTAAAGGTTCCTCCGTTCTGGTCCCACCCTGCACCGAGATTAAGATCAGGCACATTCAACGATTTCTGCCATTGGGCGTACAGCTTACTGTTGTCGATCAGTTTCAGATTGTACTGATAATCCGCGTTATTTTCCAGGGCTTTTTTCTGCAGTTCGGTCTCATCCCCGAAAGGCTGTGCGGCCAGCATGTCTTTGGCTTCCGAATCTGAAAGCTGAGGATCTATATCTTCCGTAATTCCTGTAAGCACTTTCAGGGTTTGTTCAAATTCAAGAATATTCTTATTGATCTCCACTTTGTCATTATTTAGCTGGATGACAATGCTCTGGAGCCTTACCTGGTCTTTTAAGGACACATTGCCTTTAGCAGACTGCACACGGTAAGCTGCAAGAAGGTCGTTCATATAGCCCAGCTGCTTGTTGGTATTTTCCAGTTTCAGCTGCTCGTAATAAAGATCAAAGTACGTTGAACGGAGTTGTGATCTCAGGTCCACCAGGAGCTGTGAAAACTGGAGCTGCGCCAGTTCCTTATTGGATTTTGCAAAGGCAATCTCATTCTTTTTTTTGCCACCCATATAGATCAGCTGGGTTACCTGGGCTCCTTTGGCGTGTCCGGCATCAAAAATTTTACGGCCTTCCGGATTGTAGGCGTTGATCTGCCCGCTCAGCTGCGGAAGATCCCAGATTTTAGCCTGCAGAATATCGGCATCAGCCATATTGATGTTGTACTGTTCTGCAAGCAATTGTAAATTGTTCTTCTGAAATGCCTCTTCGCATTCCAAAAGCGACATTTTCTGCTGTGCTGCCACAAATGAGGAAATGACGATAAACAGCCCTGCGAATTTATTCATGTTGGTCATTTTATGATACAAAGGTGTCTTTATGGAATTAAAATGCTCTTAAAGAATCCTTAAAAAAAAATTAAATTTGGTTTAAGGCTCCTATCCAAAAGTTTTTACCCTTCAGAAATTATATATAAAAAGAGTTAAAAATCACCTTAAATTTAAAAAAATACCTGGAAATTTTAAAGATTTTGTAAAATAATTTATGATCATGAATTAATATCCGTTCTGCCCATAATATTACCGTTATTGTTAAATAACCTACAAATGATGAAATATCGGAATACAGTGTGCGTGTTACTCATGGGAAGCCGTACTATAAGGCTGGTTAAAAAACTGAAAAAGAAAGAAAGAAAGAAAGAAAGAAAGAACGGATGCATGGAAGTAATTGCTAACAGGATCGGATTTGCGTTATTTGTTATTAGGAATTTAGCTTAAAAAGATTTACTTTTTGAAAATCACGCTGAATTTATTCATTAATTCCGCCGGGGCAGTATATATGATTTCAGCACCATGGTATTCAAGGATTCTTTTAACAATCCTAAGCCCCAGCCCCGAACCGGAAATGTTCTGGGAATTTTTACCTCTTTTGAATGCTTCAAATAATTTCAGCTGCTCTTCTTCCGGAATGGTACTCCCTCGGGAAACGACATCTACAATGAAATGCCGTTCATTTTCGGTAATTAACACATCCATTTCCATGTTGTCTGAATAAATGGCAGCATTTTTAAAAAGATTGATGAATACGATATCGAGTAAAGACTGAACGCCTTTTATGGTAAGTAAAGCATCTTCGGAAGTATCTTCGGAAATCTGGAAATCCATTTTAAGCTTCGGATAGCTTTTTTCCACGGCTTCAAAAGATTCAAAGATTACCTCATCGATCCGCACTTCCTCGTAAATACTCTGGATGTTCTCCTTATCGAATTTCGTTAACAGCAATAAAGAATTGGTAAGATCCGATAACTGGTAGACATCGCGCTGGATCTGCTGTAAAGAAGACCTCGTTTCGGGAGTATGCTCGCCGAATTTAATCAGATTTTCCAGCTGAAATGCCATTCGGGTAATCGGTGTCCTGATTTCGTGGGAGGCACTGGCCGTAAAGTCCTTCTGCGACTGGAACACATCATCCAGTCTTCCGATCATCGTATTAAAGGACTTCGCCAGTACATCGATTTCGTCGTTGGAGTTGCGGACGGGGATCTGCGTTGTCAGTTTGTGTGCCGTTACTTCAGAAATTTCCTGATTCAGGTCTTCGAGGGGCTTCAGGAACTGCCCCATAAAATAATAACTGACGAAACCGATCAGCAGTGTGCTCATGACATACGCCGTAATGAGGAGATACTTCAGATACGCCAGCTTGGAGTTTCCGTTGGTATCATAAGCGCTGGTCAGAATATAATAGTTTTCACCATGGATGGTTCGCAGCGCCGCATAAATTTCAGGAACCGTCTTTTCAGAATAAATGACTTTTTTATCATCCAGTTCTTTAAGCAGGGTATTATCCCAAGTAACATTCCGGTCTTTGATGGTACTGTAAATCAGCTCTTTATGTGAATTAAAGATTAAAATGGTCTCGTTTAAAAGGATGTTGTCTGAATTTTCATTAAAAAAAACCGGTGCCTCTTCTTCAAAATCCTTGGATTTGGCAATAAAATGCGAGGTAAACTCCAGCCTCTGCCGGAATCTTTCCTTGAATTCATCTTTCCGGAAATCATTAAAGGACATATAGATCACCGCCATCACAATACCGAAAAGCAATGAAAAGGCAATGCTGAGATTGAGTGCGATCTTCCTTTTTAAAGACATATTTTTTCTATAACGGACTTAAATAATACCCGAAACCGGAACGGGTGTGGATCAGTTTCACTTTAAAATCCTTGTCGATCTTCTTTCTCAGGAAATTGATGTATACTTCCACCGTATTGGTGTTTGTATTGAAATTATGTTCCCAGACATGTTCTGTGATCTGCTGTTTGGAAACGGTCCGCCCCTGTGCTTCGGCCAGGTAGGCCAGCAGCTGGAATTCTTTTAAGGTAAGGCTGATCTCATTACCGCCACGGTATACTTTCTGTTCGGTTTTATTTACAATCAGGTCATCAATGCGAATCATTTCCTGGTCATTCGTTTCAGAAGGTGCTTTTCTCCGCAATAAAGAATTCATGCGCAGCATCAGTTCCTCAAACTGGAAGGGTTTCACCAGATAATCGTCCGCCAGTCTTGTAAACGCATCTTTTTTATCCGACAGGTCGCCGTATGCGGAGATAATAATGATCGGGGTATTTTTATCGAAAGAACGGATGGTCTGGCAGACATCCAGACCGTTGATCTTCGGCACATTGATGTCGAGCAGGTACAGATCGTAAGAACTGTTCCTGATCTGGCGCAGGAAAGTTTCACCATCGTAAATTTTATCACAGGTAAAATGGTTTGATTCTAAAAACTTACAAAGCTCTGCCGAAAGAATTAAATCGTCTTCCAATAAAAGGATATTCATCGAAAATTATTTTATACGAATGTAACGAAAATTTTCAGGACGGTAAAAAAATTGAATGAAAGGGAAAGACTTTTAAT
The DNA here is from genome assembly GCA_913774355.1 of uncultured Chryseobacterium sp. Taxonomy (GTDB): domain Bacteria; phylum Bacteroidota; class Bacteroidia; order Flavobacteriales; family Weeksellaceae; genus Chryseobacterium. The sequence continues at coordinate 19,431 of CAJYGB010000037.1, forward strand.
TGAATTTTAAGGTTGCGAATGCAGGTGGTTTGATTTTCAACGCTAAGGACGCAAGAAGATGTTTTTATATGGTGCTGCATATTTCCGGTCGCAAGGGCGTTTCACTCAGCAAATGATAGCTGTATTCTATTGAGATGAATTGGGATTATAGGATTGAAAAAAGGAAGCTGGAGGCTAGATGTTTTTGTCAACATTACGGCAATAAATTTTGACGGGTTCCGGATCAACGTTTTTTGGCCATTAGAAATGGAAAATCAATCTTGTAATATCATCCAGCTAAAGCAAATTCTTAAATTAGGGTTGACTATTTCTATTCTTAACGCGAAGGGTGCAAGGAGATGTTTTATATGGTGTTGCATATTTCCGGTCACAAGGGCGTTCCACTCAGCAAATGATAGCTGTGTTCTATTGAGATGAAGGGAATTACAGGATTGGAAAAAGGAAGCTGGAAGCTAGATGTTTTGTCAACACTACAGCTAACGACATTTGACATGTTGTGAATGGATATTTTATTCATTGGAAAGGATAATAAATATTTTAATCCCTATCAGTAAAAATTAAATTTTAAAAATCTTTAAGCTAAAATATCCACAGCTATGATATTCAAGCCTTCAAATAAATCTACCTTTGCATCGGTAGCGTTAAAAAAGAACTGTTGCCAACAACGAAATGCTGGACATAAAAAAATCCCGAAAGAATCGGGATTAGAATCTGAGCCAACTACGGGACTTGAACCCGTGACCTCTTCCTTACCAAGGAAGCACTCTACCGCTGAGCTAAGTCGGCTTAAACCAAAAAATCACACCGGAAAAGCGTGATTTTTTTGAGCGGAAGACGGGGGTCGAACCCGCGACATTCAGCTTGGAAGGCTGACGCTCTACCAACTGAGCTACTTCCGCAATTTTGTTTCCAAAATTATTGGTAACGCTGTGCAAACTTAAGGAAAATCCTTTAACCATGCAACTTTTTCTCTAATATAAAACGTGGGGAGAGCAGGATTCGAACCTACGAAGCCGAAGCAACTGAGTTACAGTCAGTCCCATTTAGCCACTCTGGAATCTCCCCAGATA
>CAJYGB010000038.1 GCA_913774355.1 uncultured Chryseobacterium sp.
GGCGAAAAGTTCCTCCGAACGTTCCGTCAGCATAAATACGCTGTATATTTTCCAATAATTCATTTTCAGAGTATATTCTTTTCCAATGTTTTATGGCCGTAGTTCCATCATATGAATTGGCAGGAACCACAAAACTGTCCAAAAGATTTCCCAATGTATCTACTACGTAGAAACGCTTTCTGCCCTTGATCAGTTTTCCTCCGTCAACACCGATATTTTCTGTACTTGTAGAGGTGTTTTTAGTAGTCTGGCTATCAATGATCGCTGTTGTGGGCTGCCATTCCTTGTCCTCCATCATGCGGTTGTTTGCAATCAGTAATCTATTGATATTATCCCAGGTGCCGTCCTTAACCCATTGTCGATAATACCAGTAAACCGTTTGCCAGGGCGGAAACTCTCCCGGAATATCACGCCACACACAGCCATTTTTAGTAAGATAAAAGATGGCGTTCACTATTTCAGATAAATCCCATTTGCTCTTTCTTTTTACAGGTAGGATATTTTTTATAACTTGCCAGCTCTTGGCAGAAAGGTCTGAACTATATGTTTTTATTCGCATTTAAACAATATAAAACCTTTCTGCTTTTTTTCAAAATAAATAACTCAAACAGCTTCTGAAACTTACCATTATGAAGCAAACACACGCCTTCTCTGTCGCTACCAAACCAAATGTTTCTTTTATTATCCTCTAAAAATGACCGAATGCTTGTTGTAAATTTCAACAACTTGCTGTTAGTTTTAGTATGTACTACCCGATTTTCCTTATTTGATTGACTTTGACTATCGCAAGAGGTTGGTGAAGCCAGTAAAAATGTCCGGCAAAGGATAACAATGTTTTGATTACCTAATTTCACTTTCATTATAACGGTAATTTTAGATACAATAATTTTCCACAACTTAGTTGAAGTTCATGAAATTACAAGATAGGAGATTAAATTAAACCCCACACGAAAATTTAGTGACTATTCCATAATACATTGCTTTAAAATTCAGTAATAGTACTGAATGATTTTTAAATAAATTACATTAATATTGTGCTATTGATAAAGTATCAGTTAAATATGTTAGCTGCAGATTGGGGATTGATGTTATTCTCTATAATTTATCTGTTGGTCATAATTTAGCCATGATTTTAGTAACTATTATTATTATGCTAATAGAGCATATGGGAACATCATCGAGTTCCTAAGTGGGAAATTAATTTCAGTCTAAATTTTTACAATTTATATTGTATAAAATGGGATTTGTAAAACAGTGTAATAATTTTTTTTAATAACCACCCTGCTTATAACTAAAAAATGTTATTGCAATTTTAAAGATATAATCAACTAAAAACTAATAATCTAAATAACCATGAAATCAAAATTCAAAAAATTGATGCTTTTGAGCATTACAACAGCTACTTTACTGGGGCTTACATCTTGTAAAAAAAATACTTATTCTAAAACTACAACAAGCTTAGTAAGTATTTTTGAAGACTACAATAAGAATAACGAAATTAAAAATACAGTTGATACCATAGTTCTTGACAATGATCAAATGTTTATTGACTGGTCTTGGCAAAAATTTTTATGGTTAACCTCAAATACCGAAGATAATGTTCCTGTATTTATGAAAGAATTAAAACAGGTTAATGATTTTGGTGAAGAAATAAAAATAGATTTTTTAAAAAAGAAAGGATTACCATCTTCATACTTAAAAGATGGTAAATTACCATTAATCTTAGATTTGTATCAACAAGCAGACGGAACAAAATTGAGTAGCAAGAGCAATTCTCTCGTAAGATATTCGATACATGCTAATGACGGAATATTAGAGATGTTTAATTCAGACGATGCATCATCAATTATTAGCCAAGCAGCTGAAATACTAAAAAATGATAGCTTAAAGCGCTCTATTCGTGAGAGTAAAAATCAATATCCAGTTGGTGCTACCGAAATTAAAATAGCTTGGATAAAAACATCTGAAGTAGTAGATTCTACTAAAACTTTTAATATCACTGCAATTGTTAATAAACCTGATAAAAATTTGGACGAAAATTATAATAACGTTGAGCTACAAAGAATGTCTATGATTGGTTTTCATATATTTACAGTTACAGCAGAGCACCCTGAAGGCGTGTGGTCAACTTTCGATCAACGAGATTTAGCACCAGATAGAACAAGTTTTCATGGAAACCCTGTAAATTCTAAATCAGATAAATACACATTATTCGATGGAAACTCTGTTGGAAATACAGAAGATGGAATTATTCAAGATACAACCACTCTTACTCCGAAAGTTAAAAATAAAGTATTTCAATCCCATCCTGAAGGAGTTAGATACAATCAGGCATCTCAAGGAATGGACGTTATCAAAGAAGATAGAGAGTTTGTTACAATGATTAAATCTAGTAACGAATTAGCTAAAAAAGCCCTTACGAATGATAAAGTTAAAATATGGGCGAACTATAAATTAGTGGGCTCTATATGGTCAAAAACTAATGCTCCAATTAATGAGTTGCTGGATGGAAATTTATCAAAACCATATGGTATCGGTAATGGGCAAAGTTTTGGCAGTTTAAATTTAGCAAATGTCACTATGGAAACCACATTCCAAGCAGAAGGAATGAATTGTTTTACTTGTCACTCTATGAATAATAATTTATATAGGACAAATGCATCAAAAAAAATAAATGTTAAGTCTCCTTTGATTAACTCACACTTATTTGAAAAATATGCAGAGTTAAAAGCAGCATTATTAGCAAGTCAAGGAGCAGCCAAAACAGACATTAATAAAAAATTGAATACTAATACAATGAAATCTTCTAATGATATAGATGAAATTAATAAGTTAAAAAATAGCATAAGGGAATCATCTCGTGAAGAAGCTAGAGAATTACTTAAAAAGTAGTTATAATACAATAAAAGATTTATAGAGAACCTATTTAATCATTATTTAGCTCTACAATTCTTTCGAAATCTTCCACCAAATGTTTCCGATATCCCTCCGGTTACCGGTACAAAAAACCTCTGAAATCATTTGATTTTCAGAGGTTTTTATTTAGCTGATTTCCGCAAATACCCAAATTCTATTCCCTGTAATATTTTTTATAGAGCTCATCAATTATATAATTCCCATTGTTATCTTTTTCCATAAGATTATCCAGTAATGAGATTTGCCGAATAAAATCAGAATTTTGATAATCTTCTTTCAAATTTTTGAGAGATAACTTTTTAATAGGTGATTCAAGATTTTTACTGTAAAAATAATGTTCCCTGCTGTTAAATGAAGAATAATACCTTTCTTTTTTAGAATAAATAACCAATCCTGATTTATCATTCTCCAGTACACGAACATATTCGTAATCTTCCCAAAAAATACCCTGATTATAAAAACGGAATATTTCATTTCCTTTTTGGTAACCCCAGATTTCGTCGTTAGAATAAGTATGCCTTATATTTCCCAGCCTGAGAGTAATAAAATTATAATTTATACTTATTTTATTTTTCTTATCATCCAAACATAACTTGTCATGAAACTTCTCATTTGAAAAATCCTGATAATTCTTGTATATTTTAACCATTTCAAGACAGCTGCCTTTTGGATTTGAGTATATTGTAAAAAGACTCAAAAAACAATGTAAAATCATAGAAAATAGTATTTAATCGCCAAACAAAAATGTTGCAACAGATTTGCCTCCGCCGATGGCATCTAAAACACCACCTACTATAGCTCCGGCACCTCCGGCAGTTGCTCCTCCTATAGCTTCTCCTATGGCACCGGCAACAGCTCCATGAGCATCCGCTTTCCAAGGCCACTTCAGTTAAAAAAATCCCATTTTGCCCTGCGTTACTTTGTAAGTAGAACTGCTTTTAGCCACTGCTGCAAATTCAATGACAAACATAAAAAACTTTTTAACACATTTCCTTTTACAGTGGTAAAAAAAAATTAATATTTAAATCTCTAAAAAATCATTTTTATGTTTAAACAGGGAAAATATAATGTTAGCTTTCAATATTTTAAAGTTAATGCAGAAATTTTATAAATTCATTTATTCAGATATTGCATTTTGTATTATTAGATATAAATCTTTTTAATTTTTTCGCCAGATGCGGCTGCGGCAAAGATAAAACGCTTAGAAAAGTAGTGTTGGTACGGTTTCCGTCCTTATCCACTTTTAAAACGATGGAACCGCAGCACGGAGAAGGAAAAAAGTAGTTTTCGTACCATGCCCCGCACGCGAAGCATTCTGTAATAATGATTTCTTTTTTTTCAGAATTTTCCATAGTCATTTTGTTTTTTTGGTGTTATTTAAGTCGTTTTAATTTTTCGCATACCTACGGAAAATTATTAATCTTCAGTCTCTACCTGTATCTTGTTAAGCAGGGAAACTTTGTACAGCGCGTCAATGACACGTTCATCGATCATCCGCCTGTTTTTTACCCGTCTTATGTAGGCAGGATCCTTTGCTTCTTCTTTCAGGATGATATTGACGGAAGTGGTATAATGCGCAGGCAACCATTTGTCAATGAAATCAAATTTATCGACGATTTTTTTCTTCAGGTAGCGATGTATCGGTTGGCCCATAGAAATAAATAAATTTTGTTTAACCTTTTTTCGTAATTTTGTGTTTGTCCTAAAGGACAATTGTAAAAGCAAATATACAACTATATATTTAATCAACAATTTATAATTTAAATTTTAACAATTATTAATTGTTTATTTTAACACAAATTAGCGACTCAATATGAAAATTTACGAAAAGATCCGTGAGTACAGCAAGGGAAAAGGCGAAACCATGAAGGAGATTGCCGAAAAATACGGGGTAACCCCACAGGCTATTCAGATGTATTTTTCAGGAAAAAATGCGATGCCCCTCAACTTCTTGGTTTGGTACATCGAAGAACATCCGGAAATAGACCTCTATGCGCTTTTCAGCAAAGAACACACCCAGATTGTTTCTGAGCCGCGCGCAGAATATCACAAGAAATACAGGAAACAGCACGTAATCGACCGGATCGTCAGTATCCTGGAAGAAGAACTGTAAATAAAATCTACTTTTATATTAGAATACTTATTACCGGAAAAGGAGTTAAAGACTGTCTTTTTCCGGTTTTATTTTAATTTTCATAATGCCGGCAATAACTAATCAATAAACCAGATCTCAAAACGGCTTCCCTGCTCCAGGGGCTTATAATTAAGATAGCCCTTATGCGCTTCGATAATACTTTTGCTGAGGGTTAATCCAATGCCGGAACCACCGCTTCTGGTGGTAAAAAAAGGAAGGAATATTTTATTCTGAATTTCTTTCTGAACGCCGGTCCCGTTATCCTCCACACTTAAAACAATACGTTTATTCTGCATTTTGATTTCCGTTTTAATTGTCTTTTCAGCGCTTCCGGAAACCGCATAAATAGCATTCAGATAAAGATTGATCAGACAGCGTCCGATCATTTTTTCATCTGCCGAAATGGTGAAATTTTCTAATGAATTAATAACTGTGATCTGATTTTTTTCAAATTCGGACTTAAGGAAATTAAGTGCCGACTCTGTAATATCCTTCAGTGAAATATTTCTGAAAACAGGTTTCGGGAGTTCTGCAACCTGCCGGTAGTCGTCCACAAAATTCAGCAGCTGTTTTGATTTTGAATTGATGATCATCAGGCTCTCCTTCATGTCTTGCTGATCTTCTTTTTCGATAACATCCTGATTGGCAATATACTCAAGATTCTGAATCAGGCTGTTTACAGGTGTCAGAGTATTCAACAGCTCGTGGGAAATCACCTTCATCAGATTATTCCACGCCAGCTTTTCTTTCTGTTCGATAATTTTCTGAACCGACTCCAGGCTGATGATACAGAAACGGTGTCTGGCATTCTGAACCTTTTTCGTCCTGAGGGAAAACGACTGTTTTACATTTTCATTAATCGAAATTTCAAAGAATTCCTGTGAGTTTTCGTAGTGTGTCTGTTCAATAACCTGATAAAAACCGGGCGCTTTATTTTCGTAAAGACTCCATGAATTGTATTTGGGGATCTGCAGGATCTCCAGGAATACCGGATTTACATAGAAAACGTTCCATTCTTTCTCCTGTTCGGACAGTATCATCAGTCCGATTTCCAGCTGATTCAGGATTTCTTCATACAAAAGTTTATAGGAAGATTGCGAAAGATGTTCCTCTTTGCTTTGATAATAAAGCTTTACTGCATTATCCGCCAAATTGTTACCTTCCGTTTTCGGAAATAATGAAAAATCCTTTTTCTGAATCGCTAACAGTAGTTTTTCCGTTTTCTGAATGTAAGATAATGCTGAAGTCTTTGCCAAAAAAATAAAGATAAGACTCACAAGTGAAAACAAAATACAGTTGATCCACTTATTCTGAGAATAAAAATCAAATGCAACAATTCCGCAGACAATCGACAGCAGAATAAACAATATCCAGAAAATTTCTTTTTTATTCATTATAAATTATAGCCAAGACAGGCCTGAAGCATATATAATTAAACTTTTCATCCAGGATTTATTGCAATAAGTTTGTGGAAGCTTATCAAAATCCAGTATTATTCAACATATTTTAGTGATGCGTACCATGAACCGGCAGCTATTTACAGTTCAAATTTTTCCATCCTCCTGTATAATGCTGCCCGCGACAATCCCAGATCTTCTGCTGCCAGAGAAATATTACCGCGGTGTTTTTTCAGGGCCTTTTTAATCAACAGCTCTTCCATGTCTTCAATATTCAGGTTCGTAATGGACTTCTCCGGTTCTTCATCCTGAGGCATCAGCAATTTCAGAACTTTCTCATGGGAAAGAATTACGCTTCTTTCGATACAGTGGTCAAGTTCACGGATATTGCCCGGCCAGGAATAATGCACCAACTCCGAAACCAAATCTTCATTCAGCATCAGGTCAGTCTTATGGTATTTCTGCTTGTATCTATCCAGAAAATAGGTAGCTAATCCCGGAATATCTTCCTGCCGTTCTTTCAGACTGGGAATATTTAATTCAACCGTATTGATCCTGTAATATAAATCTTTCCGGAAACGGTTTTCCGAAACAGCTTTTTTAAGATTTTCGTTGGTCGCAAAAATAAACCGTACATCCAGCATTCTTTCTTTGGTCTCTCCTAGTCTGGAGAGTTTTCTGTTTTGGATCAGGCTTAACAGCTTCGTCTGAAGATGAAGGGGAAGATTCCCGATTTCATCCAGGAAAACCGTTCCGTTTTCTGCATTTTCAATTTTTCCGGCGTAATCCTGGTATGCATCAGTAAAGGCTCCTTTTTTATATCCGAATAGCTCAGCTTCAAAAAGGTTTTCCGAAAGGCTTCCGAGATCAATATGCACAAAAGGCTGGTTTTCACGTTTCGATAGTTCGTGGATGTGTTCTGCCAGTACATACTTTCCCGTTCCGTTTTCTCCCAGCAACAGAACATTGGCATCGGTAGCAGAAACCCGTTCAATCTGTTCCATCACCTCCTGCATCACCCGCGATTTCGTTTCCAATTGGTATTGATTGGTTTTCACATTGACATTTTCCCACTGGTTCAGTTTTTTGTTTTTCCGCGATATATCGACGGCCAAATTTACGGAAGCATACAGCTTTTCATTATTCCAGGGCTTCAGGATAAAGTCGGATGCTCCGCTTTTCAGGGCTTCAACCGCCAGTTCCACTTCGCCGTAAGCCGTCATCAGGATGATGGGAAGCTGAGGTTCCAATGTTTTGATTTCCTTCATCCAGTATAGCCCGTCCTGCCCGCTTTCAAAACCTTTTCTGAAATTCATATCCAGAAGCACAGCATCCACTTGGTGCTCGGATAAAAACTTCAGAATGTTTTTGGGCTGACTCAGGCAACTGACTTCGGTAAAAAATTTCTTGAGCCAAACCCTCGCCGAAAACAAAATATCCTCGTCATCATCAACAATTAATATATGGGCTTCTTTTTTTCGCATTTCTGAATTAAAATTTATAGCAATTTTTTACGTTCAAAACGTTCTTTTGCTTCAATTGGAGCTAAGTGTAATTTTCTTTCCAGTTCTTTTTTAGGCGGCAGTTCGGTCCGGTATTCAGCGACCATGATGCCATCTTTGTGCATTTCCAGGAGTTCTATCTGTTCCTTACTGCTTTCGGCACAAAGGATTAATCCGATCGGCGTTTCTTCTCCTTCCTGTTTTTCGTTTTTGTTGAGCCATTTCAGGTACAGCTCCATTCTGTCCTTTATGCTTCGCCTGGAATTTCCCCAATTTCAGTTCGATGGCCACTAATCTTTTAAGCGAACGGTGGAAAAATAACAAATCAAGATAGAAATCTTCTCCGTCGATAATCATTCGCTTTTGTCGTTCCACAAAAGCAAATCCTCTTCCTAATTCCAGAATAAATTTTTCCAGTTCGTGAAGGATGACCGTTTCAATGTCTTTTTCCAGATAATCGTTTTGTAACCTAAGAAAATCTAATAAATAAGGATCTTTAAAAGTATTGATGGGAAAATTTTCGCTTTGAGATGACTGCAGATTGGCAATTTCTGTCCGTTCAAAGGTTTTATTGGCGATTTGTTTGCGAAGTTCTCTTTTTCCAAGTGCTCCTTCAATAGCCAAATTTGCATAAAACAATCTTTGCTCTATTGACTTTAAAGGAATTAGAATCAAAAAATGTGACCCGCTTAATTGTCGTGCCAGTGGAACGACAATTTGCATATCCGGAAAAACATCGGCAAACTGCATCATTCTGCGTACATTTTTTTCAGCAAAATTTCTTCCATAAGCCTTTTCTAATTGTGTTGCTACTGTCGATACAATTTGTTTTCCATATTCTGCGCGCTGGTTTTGCAGAATGTCATCATTGATCCGTTTAGCCACCTTCCAAAACAAAATCGTAAGTGTGCTGTTGGCCTGCATTGCCACCTGCTGACGGCTTTGCTCGATCAGCCTTGATAGGTCAATAAAAAGTTCTTCGTTGGAAAATACCTTTAGGTTATGGTGAGACTGTGTGTTTTCAAATTTTTTAGCCATCGTTTTTACTATTCATCATTTATCAAGTTTACCCGAAATAAAAATCCCTCATCAATTATACTAAAATGTCCGTTTCCGTACAAAAAGTGTCCGATACCGAACAGTTTTAAAATTAATAAAATTATATTCAATCACATTTACAGAGAGTTACAGTATTATAAACCTCTGGCATTTTCATTGTTTAATTTCCTGTAAGTAAAAGAGTTATCTACAATATGGATACGAAAATAGTAAAAAAGAAATCCAAACTGAAATTTATCTTTATCATCATCGCACTGGCTTTGGCCATTTCGGCTTTTGGGTGGTATTTTATTAATCAGAAAAAAACATATAATGTAAAACAGGAAGACATCACCATTGATGAAGTAACCCAAGGGAAATTTGAAGATATGCTGATGGTGACTGCGCAGACGCAATCGCTTAATTCTTCCCTGGTCAACGTTCTGGAAGGCGGTGCCGTGAAAGAAATTTTTGCGGAAGACGGGCAGATGCTGACGAAAGGACAACCGATTGCAAGAGTTTATAATCCAAATACGGAATTCAATTACCTCAATCAGGAAACGGGAATCATGCAGCAGATCAGCCAGATGAGAAGTTCACTTCTGGAACTGAAGAATCAGGAATTCAGCCAGGATAAGGAAGTACTGCAATCACAGAATGATTACAATACGGCTTTGCAGACTTTTAATCTGCAGAAAAGATTGTACGATGCGGAAATCGGCAAGAAAACGGACTACGACGTAGCCCTTCAGAATCTGACTTATCAGAAGGAGAGAAAATCAATTGTAGAGAAAGGTGCCCGCAATGAAAAAGCCTCCCGGAATTCACAGTTTGCAGCGATTAACAGTTCCATCAGACAGATGGAAAAAAGTTTAAGCATCCTCCGTTCCAATAAAAATAATTTCCTGATTATGGCTCCGGCTTCGGGACGGCTGTCTTCATTCAGCATTTCTCCCGGACAAAATTTAACCTCGGGTGAAAGCATCGGAAAAATCGATCTGATGGGCGGATACAAACTGGTGGCAAAAGTGGATGAATATTACATCAGCAAATTAACAAACGGCATCAAAGGAACGCTGGACAACAATGGCAAAGAATACGAAGTGATCATCACCAAAATCCTTCCGGAAGTAAAGGAGGGACAGTTTTCGGTAGAGCTGAAATTTATAGAAGCTAAAATGGAGAATCTGAAAATCGGGATGACGTTCGGTGTAAAGCTGAAATTATCCGCCGACACCCAAAGCATGATGATTCCGAAAGGCAATTTCTACAAAGACACCAATGGAAAATGGATCTTTGCAGTCAAAGGAAACAAAGCCGAAAAACGCAACATCAGCCTGGGAAGGGAGAATCCGCTATATTACGAGGTGGTTTCAGGGCTTAAGCCAGGCGAATCGGTAATTACGTCGGATTATTCGGAGCTGAAAAAATATGAAATTCTTGATATTCAAAAATAAATTAAAATGATTTGGACAAAAAAATTCCTTTGGGTATGCCTTCTTGCGCTTTCAGTTTTCAGTTCGGCAAAGGCTCAGCTGATGCCGGAGGTAGATGAAAGAGTGGAGATTGTAAGTATTGTTTTCAGGCTGGCAGGGGCAGAAGAATACAGCCAGGATTATAACAAAAAATATGCAGAGGACATTAATGCCTATTTTGAACCTTACAAAAATGCAGAAGTTATAAAATTTGTACAGGAAAACCGTAACAAATACGGTCTTGGATATGATGCCGTGATGTCTATGGCACTCCATCTTTCATTTAAAAATAAAAAATTCAGCTTCACCAAAGAAAAGGAAAGCACACTGGAAAAAAGATGGGAAAAAGTAGAGGTGAAAAAATTTGTCTCCCTGCTGAATGAATTTTATAAGAATTCTGATTTTCAGAAGTTTTTCGATAACCATTCTGCCAGTTATGCAAAGGCAGTGCAGGCATACGGGCAAAGTATTCTGAAGGATTTTAATCAGAACTGGTATCCCCATTTTTACGGTAAAGCCCCTAATGAGGAATACAGGATCATTTTAGGTTATGGGAACGGTGGCGGCAATTACGGGATCACCCTGCATCCTGAGCATCATAAGACCATTGTATACGCTGTGGTTGGCGTTTCGGACTTTGATTCCGACGGAAACGCAATATTTGATAAAAATGAGTTCCAGCCTTTGCTGATCCACGAATTCAATCATTCGTTTGTCAATTACATCCTGGAAATGAAGAATTACAAATCCGAGCTTAAAGCGCCTGCAGAAAAAATTTATTCCCTGGTAGAAAAAGAAATGAAATCGCAGGCTTACGGTGATTGGGAGACCATGATTAACGAGAGTCTTGTAAGAGCAGCAGTGATCCGGTACATGATAGACAACCATTATCCTCAGAGCACTATTGATGAGGAAATCCAAATGCAGAGAGGACGTAAATTTTTATGGATTAAAGAATTGACGGAACTTCTCGGAAAATATGAAGAAAGCAGAAACAGATTCCCTGTTTTGGAGGATTTTTATCCGGAAATCATTGCATTTTATAAAAATTTAGAGCCCAAGTTACAAGGGATTATCGATAACCAGCCAAAAGTCGTTTCGGTCTCTCCGGATATTATGGATAAAAACGATGTTGATTCTAAGATTACGGAGATTATCATTACTTTCAGCAAGGAAATGTTAGGAAAAGGAGTTTCCATCAATCTCGGGGAATCGGGAAAAGAGCATTTTCCGCTGAAAAAATTTGAAGGATACTTAAACAATAATACAGCAATAAAAATTCAGACCGAAATGAAGCCTGACAAAGAATATGAGTTTGTTTTAACGGGTAATAAATTTATATCGAAGGATGGATATCCGCTGCAGCGAACCTCCATTAAGTTTAAAACTAAGTAAAAACTCGTTAGGCACGACCAATAAGCTATTCACCAGATCATATATTAAATTTTATCTAACCTTAAAAAATTTTCAAATGATAAACATTACAAACCTTTCCAAAATCTATAAAACCGAAGATGTTCAAACCCATGCACTTAATAACGTCAGCCTCCAAATCAAAGAAGGCGAATTCGTAGCAATCATGGGACCATCAGGCTGCGGAAAATCGACTTTCCTCAATATTCTGGGCCTGCTGGACAGTGCTTCCTCAGGTTCTTACCAATTTGAATCGGTGGAAACCATCGGGATTTCTGAAAAGAAAAAGTCGGACATCCGAAAGAAAAATATTGGTTTCATTTTTCAGAATTTTAATCTGATTGACGAACTCACGGTCTACGAAAATATCGAATTGCCATTGATCTACAACGGCATTTCTTCCTCAGAAAGAAAAAGACGGGTGGAAGAAATTATGGAGAAAATCAACATCGCACACCGGGCAAAACATTATCCGCAGCAACTTTCCGGAGGTCAGCAGCAGAGAGCGGCCGTTGCGAGAGCTTTGGTAACAAGACCAAAACTTATCCTGGCTGATGAGCCCACGGGAAATCTGGACAGTTCTAATGGAAATGAAGTAATGAATCTCCTCGCAGAACTCCACAGAGAAGGCTCTACGATCGCGATGGTAACGCACTCTTCCTATGATGCAGGTTACGCTTCAAGAATCGTGAATATGAAAGACGGTGAGATTTTCTCCGAAGAACATGCTGAGCAGAGAAAAGATGTTTTCGAAAAAGCAGACGCAAAAAACTTTGAGTAAAAAAGCAGTAAGCGTGGTGATCGGAACAGGATGTTATTGAACGTAATAATTTAAACATCCAACTTCCATCATCCAGCTTCCAACCTAAAAAACTACAATTATGCTAAACAACTGGCTCAAAATTGCCTTCATCAATTATAAAAAGAACTGGCTTTCCACGATCATCAACCTGTTTGGACTGACCATTGGTTTGACAGGTTTTATGCTCATCCTGATGCACTGGAATGATGAAGAATCTTACGAAAAATGGAATCCGAAGAAGGATAACATCTACGCATTTCAGCAATACAATCCAAAAGAAAATACCTACAGCCCGAGTATCTCATATCCTCTTGCAGACCGTACATTGAAAGTTATTCCGGAAATCAGGGATTATGTTTTGTTCAGTGGTTCGGGAATGGCTTTTAAGATGACTGCTAAAAATAAAACCGTTTACCAGAAGGAAGGAATGAACGTCTCCCAGAACTTTTTCAACTTTTTTCCATTCAGACTGGCAGCAGGAAGTTTTAAGGATGCTTTAAAAAATGAAAATTCAATTGCATTTTCCACCAAAGCGGCCAAAAACCTTTTCGGTAAAACAAATATCGTCGGAGAAAATGTAAAATTCGATAATAAAAATTATATCGTTACCGCAGTTTATGAATTACCGGAAGGAAACAGTGTGATAAAACCGGAATTTGTCATGCTGGCTTATGATAATTTAAAAAATGATAAAGAAGGTTGGGGAAATTTTAATTACGGATGCTTTTTTATGCTGGATAAAAATGCAGATACGGAAGCCATTCAGGAAAAAATACTGAAAGAGGTGTTTCTGTACCGGGCAAAAATAAATGCGCAGGGAGCGGGTGTTACCCCTGAAAAATATCTGGAGTTATACGGTCCGCAAGGAAGCCTTTTAACCCCGCTGGACCAGATGAAACTCCATGGAAAAGCTTATTGGTTTGGAACAGGCGATTTTAAAACCATGATGATCCTCTTCAGCCTTTCCGTTTTAATTGTTATTTTGTCGGCCATCAATTTTATCAATCTGAAAACAGCGCAGGCTTCCCAGCGTGCCAAAGAAATCGGGGTGCGAAAAGCCATCGGAAGCACGAAAACCCAGCTGGTCCTTCAGTTTTTACTGGAAACATTTTTACTTTGTTTTACATCCTATTTTTTATCGCTGGCACTCACCGAACTCCTGTTACCAAGCTTCAACAAATTCTTTGATAAAGAAATCGTGATGAACGACTGGCATATTTACCTGTATTCATTTACAATGGTATTGGCTGTAACGCTTATTTCCGGATTGGTTCCCGCTACCTACCTGGCCAACTTCAAAGCCATCGAAACACTGAAAGGAAATTTTGCCGGAAGCAGACATGGAATATGGCTCAGAAACGGCATTTTAACGCTGCAGCTTATTATTTCTTCATTCTTCATCATCGGCGGTTTGATCGTCAACAGCCAGGTAAAATACATGATGGGTAAAGACCTTGGATTTAATGGAAAACAGATTTTTCTTGTTTCCTTCAATGAAAATAACCCTAAACCCTGGCTGAAATACGAACGCCTTAAAAATGAGATGCGGAAAATACAAGGTGTTGAGGAGGTATCATATGGAGAAGCCGTGGCCGGAAGCTATCGTTACAGCAATTCTAATATCGATTACAAGGATAAAACCATTTATGCACAGCACGGCTCAATGGATTATAATTATCTTCCTTTCATGGGCATTAAGCTTCTCAAAGGACGCTGGCTGGATCCGAAACTGGCTTCAGATACCATCAATAATGTGCTGGTGAATGAGACTTTCGTGAAGCAATTCGGATGGACGGATGATCAGGCTTTCAAAAATGAATTTCGCCCGGGTTTTGATGATAAACCGTACAAAATTGTAGGGATCGTAAAAGATTTTAATCTTAAAAGCCTGAAATCCGAAATAGAACCCATGATATTTTTCCATTACCGGGCCACATCATGGAAACGCTTTAATGTTTACAACATCCAGCTGAAACTGAAACCCGACGATATACCGGCCACCGTAAAAAGAATTAAAAAATACTGGGAGAGCAATGTGGAACCGGGCTATCCGTTTGATTCCTATTTCATCGACAAGCAGTTCGCAAAAACGTTCGAGAAATACCAGAAGCAGCAGACCTTATTCACGATCCTGAACGCAATGGTACTGATGGTAGCTTTATTAGGATTATTCGCTTTGTCATCATTGATGATCGAGCAAAAACTTAAAGATGTCGCCATCAGGAAAACTCTAGGCGCATCAGACGGAACTTTAATCATGGGATTAACAAAACAATTCCTGTGGATTACTTTGATCGCCGTTTTAATAAGCATCCCGATCAGTTATTATCTGATGAACGAGTGGTTGAAAGACTTTGCCTACCGTATCGATATGCCGGCTTTTCCTTTCGTTCTCAGTCTGATTCTATTGTTGATCCTGACCTTTGCTGTCGTGAGCATCAAAGCTTACCAAGCGACAAAAGTGAATCTTGTGAAATATTTAAAGTACGAATAAAAGAACCCGAAGGGTTCAAGATAAATAGCCGTAAGTGAAACCTACGGAAGCTTGTGAAATATCTGAAATACGAATAAGATGGAAGCTGGGTAATGGGAGCAGGACGTTTTTCTGCACAAAAGTTAACAGGATCTCCCATCATCCGGCTTCCAACCTAAAAAACAACAATTATGCTAAAGAACTGGCTCAAAATAGCATTCATCAATTACAGGAAAAACTGGCTTTCCACCATCATCAATGTGTTGGGGCTGAGTGTCGGGCTGTGTGTTTTCCTGTTGATATTTATCCATTGGCAGGATGAAAAATCGTATGAACAATGGATTCCGGACAGGGAAAATATCTATTTCGTAGAAAACGGCAATGCTTCTTTCGGAATGATGTCCAGCTCCAGCTATCCGGAAATCTTTGTCTTAAAAGAAAATTTCCCGGAGATAGAAGATGCCACGATCCTCAATGATTGGGGAAAGCAGAAGCTCAGTTTTAATGGTAATTCCGCATATGTTCCAGGAACGGCTTCGGTAGACTCTTTTTTCAGGTTTTTCAGGTTTGAAGAAATAGCGGGGAATTTCCGGAACGCTTTGTCAGATAAAGGAAAAATAGCCCTTTCAATGGAAACCGCCCGTTTGCTTTTCGGTGACGATTATCTTAACGCGATTGGCAAATCCATTACCAACGATTCTAATGACAACAAATACGTGGTCACAGCGATTTACAGACTTCCCGAAGACAACACGGTTTTCAAACCCGGTTTTATTTACAAAAATCCGTATCTGGAACAGTCAAAAGATCAATGGACCAGCTACAGTTATAATGGTTTTTTTAAAATCAGACCCGGCACGGATATCAGAGCACTCGAAAATAAACTGTCAAGACAGATGCAGGTGCAAGACGAAATTGCTTCAAAAAAATGGGGCTTAACCATCGATAAGAAAAATCTGACGATGGTTTATCTTACCCCAATCAACAAAATGAAACTGGATGCCAGAAGTGACGGCATCAGCAAAGGGGACAAAAAATCGATTATGATCCTGATGGGATTGTCTGTTTTGATTTTAGCCTTGTCGGGAATCAATCTCATTAATCTCAAAACCGCGCAGGCGTCCCAAAGAGCCAAAGAGGTCGGCGTGAGAAAAGTGGTAGGAAGCTCGAAAACAGCTTTGGTTTTACAGTTTTTGCTTGAGACTTTTATGATTTGTCTGGTAGCTTATGTAGTTGCTTTTGCAATGGTGGAGCTGCTCCTGCCTTCTTACAACAAATTCCTGAGCAAAGATATTAAGCTAATTGATCCGAATCTGTTTGTTTACACAGGATTATTGCTGATAGTCTTTTCCTTGATTTCAGGATTGATTCCGGCACTTTATCTGTCGAATTTCAAGCCGATCAATACGCTGAAAGGCAACTTTGCAAGAAGCAAAAACGGGGTCTGGCTGAGAAACGGGATTTTGACTTTGCAGTTGATTATCTCATCGTTTTTCATCATCTGCTCATTGATTATCCACACTCAGGTACGTTATATGATGAATAAAGATCTGGGCTTCAGAGGCGACCAGGTAATTCAGATTAATTTCAAAAAAGGAAGCTGGGAAAATAATTTCAATGTTAAAAAATACAAAAGGCTGAAAACCGAACTGGCAAGAATTCCCGGTGTAACCGATATCACCGGTTCTGTAAATTCTATAGGGAACGGCACAGCCAATGCCTCAGTTGTAAAATTGTCTACAGATACTACCCAAACAGCTCAGACGATGCTGGGCGGGATTGACGAAAATTTTTTAAAATTTTATAAAGTAAAATTCCTTGCCGGGCGGGATCTGGACTGGAAAAAAGCCTCCGACACCATTAATGGTGCTGTTGTGAATGAAACCTTTGCGGGAAAGTTAGGCTTTAATCCGAAAACGGCTTTGGGAAAAGAATTCTTTACGGGTTGGGACGGCAAGAAAAAATATACAATCCTGGGCGTGGTGAAAGATGTTAACTATGCTGGTGTAGAACAAACGGTTATGCCGATTGTCTACTTCAATTATGACAGGAACTGGGTTAAAAATAATATGAACAATCTTCAAATCAAAATTTCCGGAAAAGATATCAACGGAACCTTGGCACGCATTAAAGAATTCTGGACCACCAAAGCAGAGCCCGGCTATCCTTACGAATACAATTTTATAGATAAACAGTTTGCTAAAACATTTGAGAAATTCCAGAAACAACAGACCTTATTTACAACATTAAATATTGTGGTTTTGGTCATCGCATTATTAGGATTATTTGCTTTGTCATCATTATTGATTGAACAGAAACTAAAAGACGTTGCCATCAAGAAAACCTTAGGCGCAGATGAAAAAACCATTGTCTGGGATTTAACCAAAAGATTTCTGTTGATTTGCGTCCTTGCCGTTTTCATGAGCATTCCGTTTGGATATTATGCGATGAACGAATGGCTGAAAGATTTTGCTTACCGAATTGAGATGCCTGTTTGGCCATATATCCTGAGCATGCTTTTGTTATTGATTCTGACTTTTGTTGTCGTGAGTTTAAAAGCCTACCGTGCTACCAAAATCAACCTTGTAAAATACCTGAAGTACGAATAAAGCCGGAAGCTGGGTGATGGAAGCTGGAAGTTTTAGAAACTGCAATCAAACGTCCATCTTCCAATATCCTTTATCCAATCATCTAAAAACAATGAAAAAACTATTCTTCCTATTCATTATTAATCTTCTTCCGGCTCAGCAGAACTGGACGTTAAGGCAATGCCTGGATTATGCTTCCGCCAATCATCCGCTGATTAAGCAATCTGCGGTAAATGTTCAGAAAAACGAAAGGCAGATCTCTGCGGCCAAAGGAATGCTGCTGCCTTCTGTAGACGCAGGAATCAATCACAACTATAACTTCGGAAACGGAATCAATCCGCAGAACAATCAACGGGAGGCCATCAATACCCAGAGTGACAATCTGTACGCGCAAGTCGGTTGGGAACTGATGAACTGGCGGAATTACCTCAATATTTCTTTGTCGAAAATTAACAAAGAGACCTCGACCTACCGAATGAAACAGGCTCAGAATGAAGTCAGGCTGAATGTCATCCAGATGTTTTTCACCTATCAGAACAGTAAAAGCTGGCTGGAGGTTTTGGAAACGCAGCTTTCCGGAATTGAAGATCAGATCAAACGTACCGAGAAAGAAGTTGAAATCGGAAACCGTCCGAAAAGTGATATTTACGACATCAAAGCCAACCTCGGAACCATGCAGGAACAGTGGGTATCCGCAAAAAATCAACGCGATATTTCCAAAATAAACCTGCTGAATGCTCTGGCGATTACTAAAGACACACTGGAATTCTCAAAGCCTGAAGAAAGCCTTACCGAAGCAGATTTTACCGACAGCAATTTTGTCCGGGATCTCCTGGAGAAAAATCCCGCTTATCAAACGGCTCTCACAGAAATTAAAGCCCAGCAGAAAAATGTTGAGATCGCAAAATCCGGTTATTTACCAACAATAAACGGCTCATACACATGGTCCAGTTTTTATAATAAAATTATGGGGCAGCCCGCCGCTGATTTTTCGGAGCAGATCAAAAACAACAAGAATCAGCAGGTCTCGGTGGGCCTTAATATTCCTGTTTTCAATAAATTTCAGGTGAAAAATAATGTAGAGATTGCCCGGCTGAATGTCATCAATTCAAATTATGACCAAGATATCATCATCAACAATCTTACCCAGAGCATCAATTCAATCAGAATCCAATTTCTGAATGCCCGTGAAAAATATCACCTGCTGGAAACCAATTTTGAGAACCAGAAGCTTTCTTTTCAGAAATCGGAAGAGAAATATCGGGAAGGGCTGATGGATGCTTATACTTTCTTTGTGGTAAGGAACAACTGGCTGCAGGCCAATTATAACTTAATCAACAGCAAAAATGATGTGATCCTGCAAACGGAACTTCTGAAGGTTTTTCAATATAGGTGATAACCATTCATACTATTGCTCCGAGCTTAATATTCATAAGATACCTTTTTCACTTAAATTTAGACGGATTCTAAACTATTTGGCAAATTATATTTAATTGTATGGATAAGCCCTTGCCGACGTGCGGGGCTTGTTTTTTGATTAAATAATTACATTGATTTGTCATAAAATTATTTGAGGGTTTTTGGACAATTTAATTATCTTCGCTTTTTTAATAATGTATAATTAATTTTGCCTTAAGAAATAGTACATATGCCATTCAGCCCGCATAAATTGATTCCGATGACGGATTTCGTGATAGAATATTATTCCCATGAAGGATATGCCGATCTGCAAACCCTGAAACTGATGAATAATTATGCAACCTTCCTGAAAAAACCGCTGACTTTGGGCATGTTCGTACCGGTAGATGAAAAAGGAAATATCCTGAAGGAACCGAAAAATTATATTTCCTGGAAATCTCTCAGTCACAATAAAAAGGCTTCTGCCGGCGGTGGAGAAAGTACCGTATTCGAAGAATATAAGATATATCGGAAAGCTGAAAAGAAATGTCTTTTTGATAGCTTTAGAATTGCTTATAACGGCTATTCTGTAGTGAGAATCGTAGCGGAATATGATGGATCTGTAGAATTGTCATTCAATAAAAACGAAAAGATATTTCAGAATTTTAATGACGTAGAATCACTGACCTATTTCAATGAAATATATCTGAATGAAGTTGCTTTAAAGAAGATAGGTATCCACAAATAACTATCTTATAAAATGATCTTCGTTGATCATGGAAATAAATTCAGACATATTGCTTGAGTCTGAAAAGAAGGAAAGCTTTTTGACGACCTTTCTGAT
This sequence comes from uncultured Chryseobacterium sp., assembly GCA_913774355.1. Lineage (GTDB taxonomy): Bacteria > Bacteroidota > Bacteroidia > Flavobacteriales > Weeksellaceae > Chryseobacterium. The sequence goes on from CAJYGB010000038.1 coordinate 19,981, forward strand.
CACCGGTAAATTAAGAATTCGCTTGGCCATAACTGGATTTTTTATTAAATGTTTATAAGACTAAAAGCTACTGTCGATCCTAAGTCTCTTATTCTGAATAAACAAAGTCTGTACCCATTTGTATAAACCGGAAATAATTAACGTAAAAATATTAGTTTTAATAAAGTTTATACCTTATTAAAGGCCTGGCGAAAGCTAAAACAATTCCCGCAGATTGATCAGATCTTCTCAACAAAAATCTTTAAAATCGGCAGGAATTAAAATGAGTTATTGTTTAGTACGTCCGGATTCAGCAATATGCAATGATTTTCAGAACATACGTCAGGTTAATAAAATGTCCTGCTTCTTTCTCCGGCTATTACCCTTTCACCGCTTTTCCGTAGACATCCAATGCCCTTTTCCGGGCCGAAGTATGTTCCACGACAGGCTCAGTCTTCAGATCGTCTTCGCTGAGCCACTTTTTGATGTATTTCTGGTCCTTATCGAATTTTTTCGTCTGCTCCGACGGATTGAATACCCTGAAATAAGGAGCCGCATCGCAGCCGCATCCTGCTGCCCACTGCCAGTTCCCGTTATTGGAAGAAAGTTCATAATCCAGAAGCTTTTCCGCGAAATAAGCCTCGCCCCACCGCCAGTCGATCAGCAGGTGTTTGGTAAGAAAACTGGCTACGACCATCCTTACGCGGTTGTGCATAAATCCTGTTTCATTCAGCTGCCGCATTCCTGCATCCACGATCGGATAACCGGTTTTCCCTTCGCACCATAGCTTAAATTCCTTTTCATCATTCCGCCATTTGATGTTTTCATATTTATCCTTAAACGGGTAATTGACAACCTTAGGAAAATGATAGAGAATCTGCATAAAGAATTCCCTCCAGATCAGTTCGTTCAGCCAGGTTTCATTATTTTTTAACGCATACTGAACACATTTACGAACAGAAATGGTTCCGAAACGAAGGGCAACCCCTAAATGTGTCGTGTGATCCAGACCTGGATAATCCCTGTATTGACCGTAATCTTCGATAATTGATTTTTTAAGGACCGGCTTTTCATCCTGGATATCCGTTTTCTTAAAACCGATGTCTTTCAATTCCGGATATTTTGGAGCTTTGTATGGTAAAAAACCGGAAAAATCGGTTGTATAGATTTTGATTTTATCTGACTTCAAAACTTCTTTCCATTTTTTGGAGTACGGTGTGTAAACAGTGTACGGCTTACCGTCTTTTTTAACAACCTCATCTTTATGGAAAATCACCTGGTCTTTAAAACTTTTCAGTTCAATATTATTTTTCCCCAGAAAATCGGCTACTTCCTGATCTCTCCTGATGGCTTCAGGTTCATAATCTTCGTTGCAGAATACCGTACTGATCTCAAAATCTTTGGTCAGTTTTTTAAAAGCTTCCACAGGCTTAGTCTGAAAAGTCGTTATTCCGCTTTTATGTTTTTTCAGTTCTTCGTGCATGTGTTTCAGTGCACGGTGGAAATAATCTACTCTTTTGTCGGATTTGTTTTCCAGCTTATCCAGAATCCCGGTATCATAAATAAATATCGGCAGCACCTTCAGTCCGGATTTCAAAGCTTCAGACAACCCGCAATTATCCTCCAGCCTTAGGTCCCTTCGAAACCAGAACACATTTATTTTTTGCTTTTCAGACATGGGATTATTTTTGATTAAACATTTTCTCCAGAATCTGATACCGGTAATCAAAGATACTTTCCACCTTCTTCTTCACGAGGATGCTGTGGGCGATTTCTCCCAGGAAGCCCAACGGCAGTTCGTAATCTACCGTGTCTTTCATAAGTACCCCATTCTCATTCTCAATAAATTCGTGGAAATGATGCCAGAGTTTGTAAGGACCTTTCTTCTGAAAATCCGTAAAGCTCTTCCGGTCATCGACATGAATGATTTCGGTCTGCCATTTCATTTTAATACCGAAGAGCGGCGACACAAAATAATCGATGATCATTCCTTCGTAAATTTCATCATTTTCGAATGTTGTCAGCACGATGAAATTCATTTCTTTTGGGGTAATTTTTGAAAGGTTGTTAGCGGAGGAAAAAAATTTCCAGGCCGTTTCAATGTCGCAGTTCAGCTGCTGTTCACGGTAAAGTCGGTGTTTCATGTATTCCGTATTTTTATCGGATTGGGTTATACAAAAATCAGACTAAACGTGGTAGGAAAAGCCAAAAGCTGAAAATTAAAACCATAATTTGAGCCGGGCATCTGACTAAACCTACATAGGAAAGCTTTAATGTATATCAACAGTATGCTGACACGGAGAGCACGAAGTTTTTTTGACCAATTCGCTGTTTTTAAGTTTCACAGAGCCGTTTCACTTAACGAAGACCACAAAGGTTTAAATATACAATGATTGCTTTTACAAAATCTGCTAAATCTGCGTGAGATCTATTTAAATGGTATAAATACTTGAAATAATTTAATAATACGTTTTTGAATTTTAAAATTCTAAATGTAAAGCCAGTAGCAAAAAGCTAATTGCTATCTGCTACCCAACAATTTAAATTTAATTAAAAATCCACATGAGTACAGGCTTTTCCGAGCGTTGCAGCATAGGATCGATCTGTTTCATAGCATGGTTGGAAACCGTAGGACAGCCCCAGCCTTCCGGCGAACCTTCGGGATAAATTTCGTCATCGCTCATGAGGTTCCAGGAATGAAAAACAATAAATCGTTTCAGCGCATTGCTGTTCGTTTCTTCCAGGCCATGCATCAGGTATTTCACATGGATTCCCCAATCGCTGTAGCCGCGTTCCTGCACTTTATATTTGCCCAGCGACGAAAGATGGCTGCCATCCGTATTACTGAATCCCGGACGGTCTTTCGACGCATCACGGCTCCATGGATTGTTACCGCAGCCGTGACCGACGAGATATTTCCCCATTACTTTATTCTTCTTGAAATCCCACACAAAAAATCTTTTCAACCCCGAATGCAGGCTCATGTCGATCAGCAGGCAGAAATCCGTGCTGAAGTTTTGCTTTCGGCAGAACTGCAGGGCTTCTTCCGCCTTCTTCCTGATTTTAACGGAGTCGGCAACAGGACGGACTTTATCAACTTTTTCTGAAACCGGGCCATTCGCAGAAGCTGATTGGGAAAATTCCTGCTTACAGGATAGCAACAGGAGGAGCGTGAAAATGAAGCTTAAAAACCGCACTGAATTATTTGTAATGAAGAAAAATCCCGTAATCCGAAGGGGTCCACCATGCTGCTTTCTGTCCGGCTGCTTTTAAAGCATTGTTTGCCCATGTATTGCAGGTATCCAAAAAGCTATATTTTCCTTTAGCGTCGTAAAAGGCATCGTTATTTCCGTATACGGCATTGGTAGGAACCAATACATAGTTTCCGCCGGCGTCCTTATCAAATTTTTCATCCACAAATTTAACCAGGTCCTTATATTGGTTTCTGCTGATCATAATCTTCTTACAATCTTCCCCTTCTTTCATTTCTTTATAATAGGTACAATGCATCGCCGATTCGCTCAGCCAGAATGCTGCTTTAAAAGCCGTTGAAAACTTCAGGTCGGCCCAGGTCGGCGTGTCGAGATAAAAACCTTTGTCGCCCCATCCAATTCCGACGAAGCGATAATCGGTTTCTTTGGATTTGGTATTGCTGTACGGGATTTTCATACTCCAGTCCTGAAGATCATTCTTTACCGGCATGACGATGTCCGTATGAACGCCGTTGGTGTAGATGTAAATCGGGATTTCCTTTTTCTGGCCGTCATCTTTCGCAGAAACTTCTATGAAAGGCAGGAAATATCCGGCAGCTGCATATAAAACAATTATCCCTAAAAGAATTCCCAAAGTCTTTAAAATGAGCAATACCATTTTTTTCACCGTCATGTTTTTATGATTTAATAAAATTTAATATCCTTGTTTCGTAAAAGTATTGGTTTCAATTGAAATTTTCGCTAAATTTAAGTACAAATACTTCACAAATATGCAGAAAAACGCCAAATCAAACAAAAGATTTAAAATCAGGGTAAAAGTAGCTCCGAAAAGAGTGCAGAAAAAACGTTGATTTTTCGGCGAGAAGTATCTCCCGGAAGTCAATTTTTCTTTTATAGCCAACGCGTAACCGCCTGTAAAATCTTTACCTTCTTAAAATGAAAATTTTAGGAATGACCGCTTAACCGCCTTTGCCCGGAACTTCAACCTTTCCGGATAAGGCTGTATCCGCAAAAAACAACGTTTAATCCCGCTCCGAAGAAGCTTCCAGAAATTCGATATTCCGCTTCAACCCGGCGAATTTTGTGCGTTTTACGGGGGATTTCCTGAAAATTTCAGAAAACAGTTCCTGCGTCAGTTCCCGCCACTCCCCTTTCTTAAAATTTTTCAGTGCTTCATTCGGTTTGAATTTGCCCTGCTTGTGCGGTGCCGAAAAACGGTTCCATGGACAAACATCCTGACAGACATCGCAACCGAACATCCAGTCGTCCATTTTATCTTTAAAATAGTCCGGAATAGCGTCTTTTAATTCGATCGTCGCGTAGGAAATACACTTGCTGCCGTCAACCAGCTTTTCGGAAACAATAGCATTTGTAGGACACGCATCGATACATTTCCGGCAGGTACCGCAGTGGTCGGTAGTAGCATGATCAGGCATCAATTCCAGATCGCAGATGATTTCTGCCAGAAAATAGAATGATCCGCTCTGCCGGGTAATCAGGTTGGCATTTTTACCGACCCATCCGATCCCCGATTTCCTGGCCCAGCTCCGTTCCAGCACCGGTGCCGAATCCACGAATACCCGGAATCCGAATTCGCCTATTTCTTCCTGCAGCTCGCTCACCATTTCACGGAGAATGTCTTTGATGACTTCATGATAGTCTTCGGCGTAGGCATATTTTGAGATTTTAAAATTTTCAAGCGTAGAAATCTTCTCTTCCGGAAAATAATTGTAGGAAAGTGAAATCACCGATTTTGAACCTTCCACCAAAAGCCTCGGATCCAGCCGCTTATCGAAGTAATTTTCCATGTACTTCATTTCGCCGTGGAAGTTGTTCTTCAGCCAGCTTTCCAGCGGTCGGGCGTCTTCTTCAAGAAACTCCGCTTTTGAAATTCCACAGTTTTGGAATCCAAAACTTTTGGCTTTGGTTTTAATGAGCTGTGAATATTTTTCTGCGGTTGAATTCATCTTTTTTACCTTGCAAAACTAAGATTATTTTATAAATTTGTTTGGACTTTGGCCGATCGATTTCCTGTATGGGTATTTTCAGGCGGTCATAAGCAATTTTTAATCTTAAATATTAATATACTATGTCTTTATCAGAAGTTTTAAAATCAGGAAATTATCAGTTAATCGACGTCCGTGAGCCTATGGAGCTTGAAATGGACGGATCTATAGAAGGGGCTAAAAATATCCCGTTGGGTGAAGTGGAAGACAGACAGGAAGAGATCCTTTCAATCGAAAAGCCGGTGGTAATCTTCTGCAGAAGCGGAAACAGAAGCGGAAAAGCACTGGAATATTTAAATACCCAAGGACTGAAAGACGGCTACAACGGCGGAGGCTGGGCCGATCTTAAAGCAACCATCGAAGCAAATGAGGGAACTTTTTAAAGTTCCTTTTTTTGTGCTGAACTTTTTAGGTTAAAAGGCAGGAAGAGGAAAAAGAGATGCTTGAAGTTGCTTTTCTCAAAATCACTGCTGACAATTTTTATCAAATGCTGTTGTTTGTATTCTGTTAAGGATAAGCTATTTAAATTCCTGATTATTTCTGTGCTTTTATTTTTAAATGCTATCAAATTTTAATTAATTTTAAAATGCACGGATTTACTGAAAATTAAGTTATGAATTTAAAGGAAAGATTTTTACAGAACTGTCTGCCATTTACTGATGATTATCAGCTTATCGGAAATTTATGGGCTCAAATTGAAAAACAATATACCGGAAAAGGCAGGCATTACCATAATCTGCAGCATCTTGAAAATATGTTTCCCGAGCTTGAGACCCTAAAGGCTGATATTACGGATTTTTCAATAATTACGTTCTCTGTTTTTTATCACGATGTCATTTATGATGCTACTTCAAAAACCAATGAGGAAAAGAGTGCCGAATTCGCTGCTTCAAGGATGAAAAGAATGAATATCGATCAGGATACTGTTAGGAAAGTTTCAGAACAGATTATTGCTACGAAGTCTCATCAGCGGTCCGGCAATGCCGACACCAACTATCTTCTGGATGCCGATCTTTCGGTTTTAGGAAAAGACCGGGAAACCTATATGGAGTATACCCTGAAAATAAGGAAGGAATATGCTGTTTATCCCGATTTTCTGTATAAACCAGGCAGAAAAAAGGTATTGCAGCATTTTTTAGAGCTGGAAAGTATTTTTAAAACCGATACATTCAGGAATCAATATGAAGATCAGGCGAGGAAAAAATATTGAATGGGAGATTGAAAGTTTGTAGGGGATTGATGTCAATGGTGAATTCTGTTGTGCAGGTGAAGGGTGAATTGTAAGCGGTACTCAATTTTATCAAAGCTAAAATCATTGCAACTTTTCCACAGAAAGTATTTAAAATTCTTTCGCGACTTTATATTTTCTAACATTGGCTTCCTATAAAAAATTCATTATTGACTATTGACAAGCGGAGCGAATTCACTATGGATCATTACATCATTCACTTTTCAAAATGCTGTTGATAAAGCCGGCAGCTTTTTCCAAAACCATTCCCGGAACTTCTTTATGCGGGGTATGTCCCACATTGGGAATAATGAACTTTTCGGCTTTTCCATTTACCTGAGAAACGGTTCTTTCGATCTGATCCAGCGTTCCGTATTCATCGTTTTCGCCCTGGATGAAGAGTAACGGTGCGGTAATATTCTTTAGTATCTGTTCAATATTCCAGGTTTTAAAACGGTCGCTGAGCCAGATTTCGGTCCAGGCTTTCACCAGCATTTCCGTTTTATCGCCGTGGTATTTTGCCAGGCGTTCGGGAAGATTGGTTGTTTTATATGTTTCCAAGGCATCCTTTACCCCCTTTATGGTAACGTCTTCTACGAAAATATGTCCGGCCTCACAGATGACTCCATTTACGCTCCCGGGATATTTTGCAGCCATGATCAGGGCAATGGTTCCGCCGTCGCTGTGGCCGAAAAGAATGACCTTATCTATTTTTAGTACGTCCAGCAAATCATTCAGCACGTCGGCTTCGGCTTCCATATAGCTGTTTTTCCTTTCGTGGGTAGGCATGGGAAAAGATTTTCCATAGCCCAGGCGGTCGTAGACCAGCACATTGCATTGAACCGCTTTCCCTAATTCGGACGGAAAATCCCTCCAAAGCTGCGTGCAGCCTAAGGAATCATGCAAAAAAACAAGGGTCGGCCTGTTTTTAAAGACCTGATTATATTCAATGTACAGCTTTTGCCCTTTTACGTCAACAATCCTTCCTTCCATTCTGTTTTATATCCGACTACAAACTCGGATTCCCTGCCTGGTTAAATTCTTCAAGCAAATTTCTAAAAACCGTTTCTACCGGTAAAACCTCATCGATCAAAGCGGAAACCTGACCGATTTCCAGTTCGCCTTCTTCCATATCCCCTTCAAACATTCCTTTTTTGGCTCTTGCACGGCCGAGAGAAGCGATAAGCGACTCTTTGTTTCTTCCGGTATTGTAAATTTCTTCCAGTTCGTTGAAAAATTTATTTTTAACCATTCTCACAGGGGCAAGCTCTTTCAGGGTTAAATGGGTATCCCCTTCCTGAAGTTCAGTGATTTTCTGTTTCCAGTTTTCGTGGGCACTGGCTTCCACCGTAGCTGCAAAACGCGAACCGATCTGTACGCCATCTGCTCCTAAAATCATGGCTGCTTTTATCTGCGAACCCAGAGCAATTCCTCCGGCCGCGATCAATGGTCTGGAAATATGCTTCCGTACATTCGGAATCAGGCAGAATGTAGTGGTTTCATCCCTTCCGTTGTGGCCTCCTGCCTCAAAGCCTTCCGCGACAACAGCATCCACACCGGCATCTTCACATTTCATGGCAAATTTGGTGGACGAGACCACGTGAGCAACCTTTAACCCTTCTTTCTGCAGGGTTTCGGTATAGGTCTTCGGGTTTCCGGCCGAGGTAAAAACGATCTTTACACCTTCTTCCAGAATAATACCGATCACTTCATCCAGATTCGGATACAGCATGGGAACATTTACTCCGAAAGGTTTATCCGTAGCCTGTCTGCATTTTCGTATGTTTTCCCTTAAAACATTGGGATACATGCTTCCGGCACCAATCAGTCCCAGTCCGCCACAGTTGGAAACCGCCGAAGCCAGCTTCCATCCGGAATGCCAGATCATACCTGCCTGGATAATCGGATACTGTATCTTAAAGAGTTGGGTAATTGCATTCTGTTGCGACTGCATATCGTGAAGCTTTTTTGCTGAATTGAAATCTATAAAACTGCTCATGCCGTAAAAATAATAAAAACCTCTGTTACCAGATGGTTTTCCATAAAAAAAACCTTCAGAAATTCTGAAGGCTTATGTTTTATTTTTTAATAGCATCTTTTTTCCAGTGTCCCTTGAAGTTACATTCGTCATAACGTCTGTCGATGGAAATGAAAATGGTCGGAAGCTTTGAGTTTACATACTTTTCAACCATTTCATTTTTTTTCTTGTTGAGTGCCATCTGCTTGATCCTGTCGTAATCCGTTTCCAAAGTAATTTTGTGTGCCGGAATGACATCTTCAATTTTGATAATCTTCACCACTTTTCTTTTTCTTTCGTCTTCGTCATCAAAAGCGGTGGTAATATCTCCTTTATTCAAACCTGCCAATTCGTAGCTGATGGTTCCCGGAAGCGTTTCTCTTTCGATCTTGTTTGAACCGTCTGCTCCCGGAATGATCCCTGCATTGTATTTAGTTCTTTTATCATCAGAAAATCTGAAGGTCGCATCTTTGAAGGTCATTTTTCCGCTTTGGATCAATCCCCGGATGCTGTCGAGTTTTGCTTTAGCCGTTTTCATTTCTTCGTCTGTTGGTGTTGCCATCAGAAGAATATGCCTTGCATCGTATATCTTCCCTGATTTTTTTACCAACTGAATGATGTGGTAGCCGAATTCGGATTCTATCGGGTCCGAAATTTCACCTTCCTGAAGGTTCAGTGCTGCGGCTTCAAAAGGCTTCACCATCTGTCCTTTGGAAATGTTCTTCATTAATCCTCCGTTTGAAGCGGATCCCGGATCTTCGGAATAGATTCTAGCCTGGCTTTCGAACGTTTCTCCACCTTCGATATCTTTTTTGATTTTCTTAAGCTTGTTGATCAACTCATCTTTATGGGCTTCCGTAAGCTTAGGGAACATCATAATCTGGGACAGTGAAACTTCATCCTTGATTTCCGGCAGCTGTGCTTTGTACATATTATAAAAATCCGTTACTTCGTTAGGCGTAACGTCAGCTTTATCCGTAATCCTCTGGTATTTTGCCTGTCCGTAATATTGGTCTGCATCGATTTTTTCGATGGCATTTTTCATTTCATAACCATTTCTGAACTTATAAGCTGCCAGCATTGTCTTTTCGTCCGGAAACTGGGAAAGCAGCTGCTGGTATTTGGCATTCGCCTGTTCCTTGATGGCTGCCGAACGGTTCTCGATCAATGTATCTTTTTTTGCTTCGTAAACAAGAAGTTTGTTGTTAAGAAAATTTTCTAAAAACTCACACTTATCTATATTAGAAGCCCCCTGCTGTTTTGCGTAGTTCATCTGCTCGTTTACATCGGACTCCAGCACAATTTCATCACCGATTACAGCAGAGATACCATCCACTAAATCTCCTTTTTTCAGCTGTGCGTCCATCGTATTTATTCCGAACAACATGATGAAAATTCCAAAAAGAAAAGTGATCTTAAGTTTATTTGTCATTTTACTATTTTAAACAAGTTGCAAATTTAGAATTCTTAATGAATTACACTAAATTTTTTATTATAAATATTTCTTAAAAGAAAACTATTTACTGGAGTTCCACATCGAAAGTCGTCAGCTCCTTGAACTGCTTCAGTCTTCCGAAAACATCGGCTTCGTTTACTTCCTGAATTCTTTCCGTTCCGAATCTCTCCACCGTGAAAGAAGCCATTGCCGAACCTACGATCAAAGCGGATTTCATCGTTTCGAAATCGATCTTTTCTTTTTTGGCAAGGTAAGCTGCAAATCCTCCGGCAAAAGTATCTCCGGCTCCTGTCGGATCGAAAACATCTTCCAGCGGCAATGCAGGAATAGCAAATACTTTATTGTCGTGGAAAAGCAGGGCTCCATGTTCTCCTTTTTTAATGATTACATATTCAGGACCCATGGCGTGGATCTTTTTAGCAGCTTTTACCAAAGAATATTCTCCTGAAAGCTGTCTTGCTTCTTCGTCGTTGATGGAGATTACATCTGTCTTGGCAATCATTTCCATTAGAATTTCCAGTGCGGAATCCATCCAGAAGTTCATGGTGTCCAAAATAACCAGTTTCGGACGGTTCTTCATTCTTTCCAGTACTGAAAGCTGTACGCCCGGATGAAGGTTTCCTAATAAAAGAATCTCGGCATCCTGCATGGAATCAGGGATTTTAGGATCGAAATTTTCGAGCACGTTTACTTCAGTCGCCAGCGTGTCTCTTGTGTTGAGATCGTTATGATATTTTCCCGCCCAGAAGAATGTTTTTCCTTCTTTTACGATTTCTATTCCTTCAATATTAATGTCTCTGTCGGTAAACATATCCAGGTATTCCTGAGGAAAATCACCCCCAACTACCGATACTATTCCGGATTTAACGCCTAAAATGGATGAAGTGATCCCGATATACGTAGCAGCACCTCCTAAAATTTTATCTGTTTTCCCAAATGGCGTCTCGATTGCGTCGAACGCAACACTTCCTACAACTAAAAGTTTCATATTTTTTTCAAAGTATTATAAGAGTCAATTATTTTTTCCATTCAAAAGTATCCAGCAGGTGCTTCATATCTTTTTTGATATAGTCTACCGCAGGAGCCAGTGAATCAGGCTTCGGCCTGGTATTGAAATATAAGTAAGCCGTTACAAAATGCTTCGTGCTATCCGTAATATAAAACTGAAGATTGGATGCACTCTGCCCTTTCAGCTCGTAAAAGTTGCCGTATACCTTTTTATTAGGATATTCGAAAGATTTGGTATCGATGGCACTTGCCTTAATCGTATGTTCATACACCATTTTCTCCGCTTCCTTGATGTGATCGGCAAAATCGTTCTGTATCGGATAATAGGTTACAAAAACCTTGGCCTTCATTTTCGGATAGTTCAGGTAATACCAGCAAGGCCTTTTTGCATCCGTAATTTTCGCAAAATCAGAATATTCAAAAGTATAATTGCAGTTGTTTTCAAATTTGCGGTACTGAGGCTTCGGATATTCCAGACGGAGCTCACCGTAAGGCTTCGGCACCGGATCTTTGCCGCAGGATACCAGAAGCATGGCTACAAAAATAAAAATCGCGTTTTTAAACATTTTGCAAAAGTACAAATTAGATTTCAGATTTCGGAAGACAAATTTCAGCATTTCAAGGAGTTTTGGATTTGAGTGGAATGCTGCTCTTGAACACAAAGGCCACAAAGATATTTTTACTACTAACTGGTTTTAAGTTTCACAAAGCCGCTTCACTTGTAAGAAACCGCGTAGATGTATTTTGTGGCATCTTTGTCATTGACTCAGTCGAATCTGCGATTTCCGTAGGAATCTATCACCGACTCTTTCCGTGCTTCTCTCTAATACTATGTTTACATTCCCTGCGGGAATGACAAATAGTGTGGTAAATGGTTACAAAAACCGATAAGCCTCCTCGTAATTCCTGATGTATGTTTCCAGCGGCTTCGGGAATGATTTATCGTGGGAAGTTTCCACATCGGTAACGAGATAATTGCTTTCGGCGATAAAATGGTTCCAGATTTCTTCGGACTGCACTTCCACGTTGTAAATATCGATGCTGAGATTTTTATGGGTCAGCTTATGGCTGACGGTTTTCATTCCTACAATGAACGGTACCATTGCATCGGAAATTTCAGGAGGAAATTCAAACAGTTTTTTCCAGATAAAGTCATCTTTCCGCTGCTGAATTAAAAATTGCCCGTTTCTGTGGACGAAATAATATTTTAATTCGAGATCCTTCGCCTTCGTTTTTTTTGCTTTAACAGGAAATTCGGATATTTTGTTAAGAGAAAAAGCCAGGCAGTCTTCATTCAGCGGACATTCCCTGCAAAGCGGATTTTTAGGTTTACAGATCTCGGAACCCAGATCCATCATGGCCTGATTGAAATCGCCTACATTATCAGGTAAAATAAGATGCGCCAGTTCGGAGAAATAATTAAAGGCCTTTGAGCCGGATATATCAAATCCGTCGGCGAAGATTCGGCTTAACACCCGGTAGAAATTTCCGTCTACGGCAGGTATTTTCCCATCAAAGCAAATGCTGGAAACAGCCGCCGCCGTATATTTTCCAACTCCTTTCAATTTTAAAATTTCTTCATATTGATGAGGAAAAGTTCCGCCATATTCAGTCATAATCTGTTGAGCAGCCTTATGAATATTGATTGCCCTGGAATAATATCCCAGCCCTTTCCAGTACAGCAGCACTTCGTCTTCTTCAGCTTCAGCAAGCGTTTTTACATCCGGAAATCTTTTAATGAAATTATTGTAATGGCCCAGGCCCTGGTTAATCCTGGTCTGCTGGAAAACGATCTCGCAGATCCAGATTTTATAGGGATCTTTTGTCTGTCTGAATGGCAGATCCCTGGCGTTTATATTGTACCAGCTGAGCAATTTGTTGCCAATATGCCTGAATTCCGGCACTTTATTTATATTTTCCAAAATTTAATTGTTATTCAGATATTCCGACAGAGTTTAATACAACTTGAATACAGCCGACTGTTTGGCAGATGGCCAAGTATTAAGTGAATGTGTCAGTATTTTAATACTGCAAAGATAATGCTTTATTGTTCAGATTTTACCGAATAGACGGGTGCCGCTTTCAGCCACTGGTATTTCAGGTGCATCGGTTTGGCTATAAAACGGTAGCCTTCGAGTTTTTTGAGATAAATATAAGAGGTGGAATCTCTTTTAAACATCAATCGTTGACCGGAAAGAAACTGAAACGGAAAGCTTACCACGGAATCCCTCGTGGTTTTAAGAACTTTCCCGGAAAGGACACGGTAGATAAAAATGGGTTTTCCGCGGCCGGAAGACTGGTCGACCAGCTTAATATCTACTGAAGAAACCACCAGATCGCTTTCGTAAAAACATTCCTGGGGTTTCATGATGTAAGCTTTTCCTTCCTGCCTTTCGTCTGCAAAAAGGTCGATTTTCTGATTGTGCTGCAGTTTTTTATCTTCACAACCGAATACAATGAATACCAATGGCAAAAAATAGAACAGCCTGCCTTTCATAATACTTTTTTTAATAATTCGGTAGAAAAAAACCGATGTGAAAATCCCATCGGTTTAATATTTTAATTAGGTTAAGATCAATCCTGAAGGTATTCAGCATCCCATTCGTTGCCGTCGTCTCCTTTATGTCCGTCCAGTTTGATCACAAAACTTTTCGTAGGGAAATAAGGCGTTAAACGAATATCCAGCCATACCCGGTCTTTATTTACTTTGTCTTGTTCGAAACGGACGATCTTGAACTTTTCGATCAGCTTGTCCGGACCTTTGATCCCGTCAAGGAAGGTAACGATCTGTCTTCTCAGATCATCCTCATTCTTGGCATTCCAGTTTTCGAAAGCCCTTCTGTTCAGGAAATCAAGCAGTACTTTTGTCACATAATCGAATACACGAACTACGGAATAGGTTTGTAATCCAATATTGTCTCCGGTAAATAAAGTTTTCGCGGAAAATGCCATAATTTTCCCATATTCGTTTACCATTGGTACCAAGCCCATTTTTTCAAGCTGGGAAATTTCACTTTTCTTCAGCTCGAATTTTACAGCGTCTACTTCGTTGATATTCCCGTGTTTTTTTCCGGCGGCTACCTGAGACATGAGTGTTTTATGGATTTTTCCAGCTAATGAGGTGGAAGGCGGAAGCTCAACGTTTTCTTCTTCGCCTACTTCTTCGGCTTTTCCCCGGCCTACAAGCCAGTTGCACGTCATGATCACATTACTTCTGTGCAGTTCGCCACCCGTAAGGTTGGCAGAATGGAAAAGATCCACCACGTCGTCCGGCTTATCAAGGTTTGCGAAATCCGTAATCATCATGACTTTATTCTCATTACAGATTTTGGCCCATTTTTCAACAACCTTATTGGAACCCAGGTATCCCGGAATCGCCAGGATCGAGTAATTATCCCTAAGATCCAGACGGTCGTAGTAGTTTTTGAATTCTTCTGCGACAGCATCTATGAATAATGGATTATCAAGGTCCGAAACCTGGTCCAGACTTGCATTTACAATGCTCACATTGTCTACTTTATCCAGCTCCGTATTTTTATAGAACTGCGCCACCGTTCTATAGTTGGTCTCAAGCATACGAACGGAGTCCAATGTATTTTTTAAATTTAATTTTAGATTCTGGTCGGCAGCCTGGGCTTTTGCTTTGCAGGTATCTGCCATCTGATCTGCAGATTCGTTTCCTTCCAGCAGTTGTACCCAAAGGTTGATTTTCTGAAGAAGCTCTTTCCTTTCATCGGCTTTGTTGCTGTCGTTCAGGAAGATTTCCTTTCTGGCTTTCCTGGTAGGGTTCATATTGGCGATGCCGTCTACAACGGATTCTACAAAACCAAAGCCCCCTATTTTATTGAGTTCGGCAAGCGGATTACCTTTGGGTTGGCCCGCGTGTTGCTGCTGCCCCTGCTGTTGTTGGTTTTCAGCTGCCTGTAATTTACTGTCCATGATTCATACGTCTTTAGGTTATTTTTCAAGTTCTTGGGCCACTTCTTTCAATACTTCCACAAATGCAGCCCTGGTCTGATCATTTTCCAGCATGTTCCGCAGAATTTTATTGGTTTTCAGCTGGCGTACGATTTTATTGTACTGCTCCTGCTCCATGCTGAGCTTCTGTAAGTATTCCGATTTCTGAGTAAGATGTTTGGGAGTGAAGTCTGCAAGATTCCGGAACCGGAATTCTTCTTCTACGATATTACCGTCTTCCGTTTCGTGCTGAACCTGCACCGAAGGCTGGAAATGCCTGAAGACGTCTTCCACGGTTTTTAATCCTGTTACGATTTCAGGAACGTAAGATTCATCTGTTGTAAGCTGGCTCACTATCAGCGATTTATTCTCCTGAATCTGCTGTATAGCTTCATTCGCGTCTACTTTTACCTCGTTTCCGCCAACGCCATAATTAAACATTGCCATATTATTGTTATTTTGAGATTTCTTATTGTGGTGTTCATTGTTTTTATCAGCATCAAATAACTGACCAATCCAATGCTTAAATTTAAAAAAAAACTGTAACATAAAAAATTTTGTTAAGATTTTTTTGAAATATTATTCATCATAATAAGCATCAGTAAAAAACCGATATTTACGATATCACTAAACTAGAAAAAATTAAATAAAAAAACGCATCATTTCTGATACGTTTTCATTTCTAACAATTTTCCGGCTTTTATTACCAGATTTTTATCCTGTCCTGAGGTGCTTTGTACATTTTGTCGCCCGGCTTGATATCGAATGCCTTGATGAAAGAATCCTGGTTCACCAACGGCCCGAATGCCCGGAAAACACCCGGCGAATGCGGATCGGTTTTCACCTGGTTGGTCATATACTGGTCGGTAGATTTTGTTCTCCATACGGTTGCCCAGCTCATAAAGAACCGCTGATCCTGAGTAAATCCGCTGATCGGTCCCGGATTGCCGTGGTCTTTCAGGTACATCTGAAGCGCATCGTAAGCAACGGCAACTCCTCCAAGATCCCCGATGTTTTCACCACTGGTGAATTTACCGTTCACAAAACTGCCCTTTACCGGCTCGTAAGCACTGTACTGGGCTGCCAGCTGGGCTACTTTCGCATCAAAGTTTTTACGGTCGGTATCCGTCCACCAGTTGTTCAGGTTACCGTCTCCGTCGAATCTGGAACCGCTGTCATCGAAACCGTGAGAAATCTCGTGGCCGATTACTGCTCCGATTCCGCCGAAGTTTACCGCCGCATCAGCCTTCGGGTTGTAGAACGGAGGCTGAAGGATTGCCGCCGGGAAAACGATTTCGTTGTTCGATCCGTTGTAGTAAGCATTTACCGTCTGCGGCGTCATGCCCCATTCCGATTTATCAACAGGTTTTCCTACTTTGTCGAGACTTCTCTGATACTGCCATGCGGAAACATTCTGTAAGTTGGAATATAAAGTTGCTCCTGCTTTCGGGGATTCCACTTTTAATTGCGTATAATCTTTCCATTTGTCCGGATAAGCGATCTTCACGGTAAATTTCGATAATTTTTCCTGTGCTTTTACTTTAGTTTCCGGAGACATCCAGTCCATATCGTTGATATGGGTTTTGAATGATTTTAAAATATAATCGATGTACGTCTCCATTTGCGCTTTGGCTTCAGGAGTAAAGTATTTTTCAACATACAGTTTTCCGAATGCTTCCCCTAAAACACCGTTTACCAGAGAAAGTCCTCTCTTGTTCATCGGACGCTGTTCTTTCTGCCCCTGAAGGTATTTGGAATAGAAATCGAATCTGATCTGCTCCAGGTTCTCATCCAGGTTGCTTGCGTTTCCGTTAATCAGATGATATTTCAGATAATCTTTCAGCAACGGAAGGTTCTTCTGGGTAAGGAAAGAATCCATATTCTGGTAATATTTCAGCTCGCCTATGATTACTCGATCGGTATTTACCCCTGCTTCTTTTAAGTATTTCGGAAGGTTGATATTTTTTACGAGTGCCGGCAGTTCGGATACATTTTTAGGATTGTATCTTAAATTGGCATCCCTGTTCTGCTCAAGGGTCAGCAGGTAATTGGCCAGCTGTTTTTCGAAATCCACTACGTTTTTAGCAGCAGCATCCGCATTTTTATATCCGAGTACACCAAATAATCTTCCGACGTACGATTGATATTCTGCAAGGGTTTTGGTATTGGCTTCATTTACTTTCTGGTAGTAATCTCTTCCCAATCCAAGATCCGGACCGCCCAGATAAACCGCATTCATAGTAGAATTTTTCATATCGGCACTTACCCTCCATCCGTAAAAGGAGTTATCGCCCACTTTCGTAGCCTCCAGCAAGTATTTCTGAAGATCATTCAGGTTTTTAATGGCATCGATTTTTGCCAGGTCCCCTTTTATAGGGGCAAGACCTTCCGCATTTCTTTTTCCGGTATCCATAAATGAAGCATACAGGTTCTGGATTTTCTGGCCTTCTGAACCGGCAGGATAAGATTCTGATAGAATTTTATTTAAGATATCCAGGGAAGCGTCATCCACATTTTCCCTCAGGGCATTGAAAGATCCCCAACTCGCTTTATCGGATGGAATCTGGGTGGTTTTCACCCAATTTCCGTTTACATAGCTGAAAAAATCATCCTGTGGACGTACTGCTTTATCCATATAGGCCAAATTCAGTCCTTCTTCTTTCACTTCTTCTTTTTTTACCGGATCCGCAGCCATTTCCTTTGTCATTTCCGGCTTCTGGGCATCCGCCGTCTTTGCCGTACCACACGAATTTAAGAATACCAAGCCGGAAAAGGCAAGTATCCCGATATTTAGCTTTTTCATTTAAATATATTTTGATTTACACAAACTTACCAAATATACAAATTTATTGCAATCTTGTACCGCTTATTCGTACCACAGAAAATGTAAGAGTCTGCTTAATTTTTAATTTAGAAGAGCTGTAAAAAGGTTTTGGCTAAAGCCGGATTTCCTCGAATTTGAAAACAGGCTAAAGCTCGTTTCTATCGATAGAGTTGCAAGATACCAGGTTCTAAAAAAGAAAAACCGCTCATTACTGAACGGTTTTTTATGATTTAAAGAAGGGCTACCAGATTTTGATTCGGTCTGCCGGCTTCTTATACAATTTATCGCCTTCTTTCACATCAAATGCTTTGTAGAAAGCATCAACGTTCGTTAAAGGTCCGAAGCTTCTGAAATACCCCGGAGAGTGCGGATCGGTTTTCACCTGATTTACCATATATTTTTCACTGGATAAAGTTCTCCAAACGGTTGCCCAGCTCAGGAAGAAACGCTGATCCTGGGTATATCCGCTGATTACTCCCGGATTCCCTTTATCTTTCAGATACATTTGCAACGCATCGTAAGCGATATTTACTCCACCTAAGTCGGCAATATTCTCACCGTTGGTGAAAGTTCCGTTAACGAAAGTTCCTTTTACCGGCTCGTATTTGTCGTATTGCGCAGCCAGCGCTTTGGTTGCTTTTTCGAAGTTGGCTTTGTCTTCCGGTGTCCACCAGTCTACCAGGTTTCCGTCTGCATCGAACTGTGCTCCGGAATCATCGAATCCGTGGCTCATTTCGTGACCGATAACCGCTCCGATTCCTCCGAAGTTCACCGCAGCATCTGCTTTTGGGTTGAAGAACGGCGGCTGAAGGATGGCAGCCGGGAATACGATCTCATTGTTTACCGGGTTGTAGTAAGCATTTACCGTCTGTGGTGTCATTCCCCACTCTGATTTGTCTACCGGTTTTCCGATTTTCGCAAGGTCTTTGTTGTACTGCCATTCCGTGATGTTCTGAAGGTTGGAATACAGGTTTCCTCCTTTGGATTCCGGAACGATGGTTAACTTTGAATAATCTTTCCACTTATCCGGATAAGCCACTTTTACCGTAAACTTATTCAGTTTCTGCATCGCTTTTTCTTTCGTAGTTGAAGACATCCACGCTAAATTATTGATGTGAACGGCAAAACTTTTCTTTAAGTAATCGATAAGTTCCACCATCTGCGCTTTCGCTTCTGCAGGGAAATATTTCTCAACATACAACTTTCCGAATGCTTCGCCCAAAGTTCCGTTGATGAGCTCAAATCCTCTTTTGTTCAGCGCTCTCTGTTCCTGCTGCCCTCTCAGGTATTTACCGTAGAAAGCAAACCTCATATCCCCGATCTTTTCGCTTAAATAAGAAGCACTGCCGTGGATCATGTGGAATTTCAGATAATCTTTGATTACAGGAAGATTCTGTGTATTAATAAATTTGTCCAGATTTTTATAATAGCCTAATTCTCCGATAATTACCTTATCCGACGTTACGCCAACTTTTTTAAGGTAACCCGGAAGGTCTACATTTTTCACCAGTGCAGAAAGTTCTGCCATGGTTTTAGGGTTATACTGAAGCGTATTGTCCCTGCTCTGTTCATTGGTAAGATACGTCTGTGCGATACTCTTTTCGTAATCAACAATCCCTTTTGCGGCTGTATCGGCATTTTTATATCCTAATTCTTTCAGCATGGAAGCCACATACTTTGTATATTCTGCCAATGCTTCGGTATTCTTTTCATTAACTTTCTGATAGTAGTCTCTTCCCAATCCTAAAGAAGCGTCTCCCAAATATACCGCGTTCATTTTAGAATCTTTAAGATCCGCATCCACACCCCATGCATAGAAATTATTTTCCCCTTCTTTCGTTACGGAAATTAAATAATTCTGAAGGTCATTCAGGTTTTTAATTGCATCAATTTTGTTAAGCGTTGCCTGGATCGGCTTGATCCCATCCGCATTTCTCTTGGACATATCCATATACGATGCGTAAAGGTCCTGGATCTTTTTGCCTTCTGTTCCGTCTGCAAACTTATCTTTTAAAAGAGAGTTAAGGATGGTCATGGAATTATTGTCCGTATCCTCAGCCAGTTTGTTGAAACTTCCCCATGTCGGTTTATCAGAAGGAATTTTAGCCGTTTTCATCCAGGTACCGCTTACATAGCTGTAAAAATCGTCCTGCGGACGTACCGATTTATCCATCAGACTAAGGTCCAGACCTTTATCTGTCGCCTGTGCGTTCACTGTCTGTGAACATATTCCTCCTAATAAAAGCAGAGAAAGCGTTAATTTTTTCATTATAATTACAATTTATACGATAAGTATATCTTTTTTTTTATTTGTTACTGTTCAGCGGAAACAAATTTAACCAAATATTAAAAATCCATTTACAATTATCTTTTTAAATTTTCTATAGGTCCATATTGTTTCTTCGATAGTTATTTTTTTGTTAAAATTTTAAATCATCTATTTGATAATCAAACCGAATGACACTTACGAAGTCTGAATTTCCTTCACGTTCCCTGTTCTTTTCAGGAATCCCCAGGATTGCATTTCTCCTTTTAAAGCCCTTCTTAAACTTCGGAACAGGACAATGTACATCAGCCAGCGGTAACCGAACCTTTGCGGAATAACGTACAACAGGTTGACGAATTTCTCCCGCTGCATAATGAAGGCGATAAAAGCCAGCGAAGCATCTACCAGCAGGAAGATCAGATAATAGCTGAATATCTTGCCGCCATTTCCTGATAAAATCCCGAAGAACATGATGAGGTCTGCCATCGGCGAGAAAAACGGAATGATATACTGGAAAAGCAAAATATTCGGCATGGCCCATAATCCAAGCCCTTTATATTTCGGATTCAGGAAGGTCTGCCTCTGTTTCCAGAACATCTGCATAATTCCGTAGGTCCATCTGAAACGCTGTTTTAAAAACTGCTTTACGCTTTCCGGGGCTTCCGTTACGGCCACCGCTCGGTTTTCATTGGCCACGGTGTAGCCTTTTCTGAGAATTTTCACCGTGATGTCGCAATCTTCAGCCAGGGTGTCGGAAGAGTAACCGCCCACCTCTTCGATCGCCGATCTTTTAAAAGAACCGATAGCTCCCGGAATTACCGTGATGGCATTGATATAAGCATAGGCCAACCTGTCGAAATTCTGACTGGTGGTATATTCAATCGACTGCCATTTGGTAAGCCAGTTTACGGCATTTCCCACTTTTACGTTTCCTGCAACGGCAGCAATTTTCTCTTCCGGGCCTGCATTTAAGAATCGGGCGATTAAATATTTCACGGCATCCTGCTCCAGTTTGGTATCGGCATCGATGCAGACTACATACTCCGCATCGGTTCTGGAAATCCCGAAATTAAGAGCCGTCGCTTTTCCGCCATTGGCTTTGGTAAATATTTTTAGTTTCGGGTGATCTGAAAATGCAGTTTTCGCTTTCTCATAGGTAGAGTCTTTGCTGCCGTCATCAACCATAATGACATCGAAATTCGGATAGGTCTGCTTTAACAGGTTTTTTAGGGAAGAAACGATATTCACCTCTTCATTATATGCGGGAACGATGATGGAAACCTTCGGATAACTTTCCAGCACCGGGAATTCTCCCAGCTTTTTTTCTTTTTTCTTTTCTTTAAACGCCCAGTACAGCATGATGAATAACCTGATAAGTCCCAACCCTATAAAAATTGTGAACAATGCTACAAGGAAATGACTGATTCCATAGATCACCGTTGCCAGCACCAGGTTAAGCTGCATCACATAGTACGCTCTGGTTTTAGGTACTTCCGGCATCAGTTCACTTCTTTTCTTGTGAAGGATGCTGGTAAGATTGGTAAAATGATATCCCTGTTTCTGCAGGGTCGGAATTAAAATTTTCAGTGCTTTTACGGTTTCTTCCCGAGTATCGCCACCCGCGTCGTGTAACAGGATGATATTTCCCCGTTCCGCTTTTACGCCGGCCATTACCCTTTTTACGATTTCATCGGCCTTAATGCCGGGCTGCCAGTCTTCAGGGTCGATATTTTCACCGATGTCGAGGTAATTCTGCTGTCTTGCCAATGCCACGGGAATAATTTCCTCGGAAGTTGTTGGCTCAGAATCGGCGTTATATGGTGCCCGGAACAGGATGGTGCTGTGTCCGGTAATGCATTCGATAAGCAGCCTTGTAAGCTTCAGTTCGAGCAACGCCCTTTCGGGACTGACTTTTGCTACGTTTTCGTGGGTAAAGGTATGATTTCCGATTTCATGGCCTTCGCGGTAAATTCTTTTCACCAGCGGAAGGTTTTTTTCGGCATTTAATCCGACAAGGAAGAATGCAGCGGGAACGTGGTATTTGGAAAGAACATCCAACACCTGCGGCGTGTAGGTTTCATCCGGCCCGTCGTCAAAAGTAAGAACCAGCTCTTTCTGCGGAGCTCCGCCATATTTTTTCACTTCGTAAGAACTCGGATAGGTGATATAATTTTCATCGGTTATGATTTTCTCTTTCGGATCGATTTCCAGGGCTATCTTTCCGTCATGCGGAGTGTTCAGAACATCCAATACTTCCCCGTCGCCGATATAATCCACCATGGTTTGTCCTTTTACATTTTCCAGGACTTTTAAATTTAATTTTGAAAGCCCGGCAAACGTTAAGTCTTTATCGTAAAAATTCCAGATCCGGCTGTCTTCGCTACCCAGCCTCCAGAGGGCAGTTCCGGCGAGCGGATATTCCGAGGAGAAACGCATGGTGTTGAAAATCGAAGCAGCATCGTTGAAAAATACGGTGTGGGTGTTATTCTTGGAATCGGTATAAGAATAATTCAGATTAAAAGTATTGTCATCGAAATTAATTGCCGCCTTACTGGCACTGGCTTTGGTGATCGCCTGCATGTAGGTCACGGAACTGTTGTCGTTTTTATCGGTACTCCAGTCGTAGCCATAAGCTCCCAGCCCCAGGATGATTTTTTCGGGTGAGGTTTTCTTTAATATTTTTCCGGTCTGTGCTTCGATCCATTTCTGTGAGGAAACAGGCCCGGCATCGCTGTCTGCGGAATATTCGTCGTAGGCCATCAATACAAAATAATCAACATACGGACTCAGTTTTTCAACATTGTAATCGTCGTTATCCGTCATGATGTCCATGGAAACCAGCAATTTATTCTGTTTAAACGTATCCGAAAGCTCTTTCATAAAAGCAATCAGGTTTTCTTCGGAATCCAGATTCATATCTTCAAAGTCGATATTGATGCCTTTGAAATGCAGTTTCTGGCATTCCATTGTAAGCTTCCGGATCAGCTTTGTTCTTTTCAGAGGATCTTTCAGTACTTTCCCCAATCCTTCCGAATGGAATTCCTGATTAAAATTATTGCTGAGGATCGGCATGGTTGCTACGCCCGTCCTTCTTATTACTTTATATCCTTCCGGATCAACATTGGTTTTCAGGTCTCCTGTTTTAGGATCCAGAAAGAACCATTCCGGGAAGACCAGGTTGATATGCCGGATATTTCTTTTCAGGGACATCAGGGATTGCGGATCCCAGGCTACATAGAATGCAGAACGGATCCCGCCCGGAAATTGTGACCAGTTACGGTTCTGGTTTTTAAATCTTTCAGCTCTTGCCTTTCTGATCTTGGCAAGGTTGGTATGTATGGTTTTTTCGGAAATAAAGCTTCTGAAACCTTTGTATTCTTTTGATATTTTATTTTCCTGAAGATAGGGTTTGCTGGCGGTGATCACCGCTTTGTAATCTTCCTTGAAAGGAATTTTCGGGCTTCTGCCGAATTTCATCATCAGACCCAGCGCCAGAAAAAGCAGCACAGCAACAAAGATAAAAATACGGCTTCCCCACTGCACATTCCTCCAACGCTTTTTGTTGTTGGTCTGAAAGATCTGTTTTGAATTTTCCACCACTTAAACTTTTAGTTTTAAATTACAAAAGTCGTGAAATATCCGGTTATATTCAATTAAAAAAATATTAAAATCAAAATTTACTTTCAGTTATTAATAAGAATGCCTACCAAATCCTGAATAATCTTCTGTGCTACGAAATACATAAAATCCAGCCTTTCCAGATGTGGCATATACAATTTGGATGTCACTTCCGTATCGTGTACACGGATGGTGTAAAAGACTGTTCCTACCTCATTGCCGTCCTCCCCTTTTCCTGGCCCCGCCACTCCTGTTGTGGACAGTGAAATATCGGTATCAAATAATTTCTGACAGCCTTTTGCCATTTCTGCCGCCACCTGTTCACTGACCACTGTAAATTCTTCTACGGTTTCTTTCTTTACATTTAAAATACCGATCTTCTTTTCGGCAGCGTAGGGAATGATCCCGCCAAGGAAATAATTGGAACTTCCGGGAACGGATGTGATCATCTTTGCGAGTTCTCCTCCGGTACAGCTTTCCGCCGTGGAAATGGTGAGTTTTCTTTCTGTTAAAATCCCGGCAAGGATTTTTTCGATTTTATCTTCAGAAGTGGCAATTACATTGTCTTTAATCAAAGGCAACAGTTTTTGGATTTCCTCTTCCAGTTGCTGCTGTAAAGCCGTTTCGTTTGATCCCGTGGCCGTGAGACGTAATTTAACACGGGTTCCCACCGGCAGATAAGAAAGAGAAAGATTTGAAGGCAAAGCCAGCTCCCAGTTTTCAATAATATCTGCTAAAATGCTTTCAGGAATGCCTACTACGGAAACAATTCTTGTGGAAATATAATTTAAGCTGAATTTTTCATGTAAATAGGGAATAATCTGGTCTTTGATCAGCGGTTTCACTTCATACGGAACCCCAGGCAGGCTGAACAAAAGTTTTCCGTTCTCTTCCATCATGGTACACGGTGCTGTTCCGAAATGATTCTGAAAAACTCTTGACCTTGTCGGAACAAATGCCTGCTCCCGGTTTCTTTCCAGAATTTCCAGTCGGCCGCGTTTTTCCATGTAAGCTTTCAGATGGTTGAAGGTGGCCTCATCCAAAGCAAGTTCGTCATTAAAAAATTCGGCAATGGCTTTTTTGGTTTTGTCGTCTCGGGTGGGTCCCAAACCTCCGGTCGTAATAATAACATCCCCTGTTTCAAAAGCAGTGCGGATGGTCTTTTTTATGGTCTCAATTTCGTCTGAAATGGTAAAGATCTGCAGAACTTTTGTCCCGATGTTTTTAAGTTCGTTCGCAATAAAGTTGGAATTGGTATCTATCGTGTTCCCCGAAAGGATTTCGTCACCAATGGTGATCAGAACAGCATTTTTCATATAATATGGGTAGAAAAAATTTCTACGCAAATGACGGAAATTTCTGTCTGCCGGGCAATATAAATTGATTTTTTCTATTTTTGACGGAAATTGTTAAACTATCATTATGTCTAAATACGACGATGCTTCGTGGCATTACGGCGGAGATTTTCCAGAAGAGCTTTCTGAAAACAACGGAGCCACGCACACCGGGATGTTCCTTAATTGGTGTATCAATAAAGGCCTGATCTCCGAGGAATTAAAAGAAGACACCGGAGAAGAAATCGAAAAGATCAGACGCCGTGAAATGACGGGTGCTGAATTTGTGATGGATTGTATGGACGGGAAGTTCTCGGAACATGACCTTAATGCGATGGGAAATGCCTTTGCACAGGATTATTACAAGGACGAAACGGATTTCGGAAACCGGTTCAGCTCATTTGCAGACGATTATGTAAATCTCTTTGATACGAAAGCCGAAGAGAGCGATTATGAATACGAAACCTTCTATCATATTGAAGATACCTATGAAAACTATGATCTGATGAAACAGGTGATCGATCATCGTTTTGAGGAATGGAAAGAGTATAAAGGTTTGAACTGAAAATCTTAACACATAAGAAACATAAGATTTTAGGCTTTTGGCTTTGAGAATATCTTAGAACACATGAGAAAGAAAATCTGAGATTTTACAACCGATATGAATTGTACTTGTATTGACTCCGTCGAATCTTCGATTTCCGTAGGAATCTCAGCGTAGTATTAGCATCGTGCGAAAGATTTGCGTGTAGATTCCTGCGGAATAACAAAGTAATGATAGATTTGTTTTTTTAAAAATGGATCATTGATAATTGATGACCGATTTTCAATTCAATCATGCTTCACCCAAATCAACTCCTCGGTATTATAGCCTACATTTTTTGCTTTTGCAAGAAATCTTTGCTTAATGCTGTCCGGGATTTCTTTGGTCCGTGAAAGGATCCACAGGTATTTTAAATTGTTGCCCATGATTAAAGCATACTGGTAATTTTCATCGATGTCAACAACATTATACCCGGCCCAGATCGGCTTGAAGAAAGAAACTTTTAATCTTGCTTCATTTTCGCCGTTTACAAACCGGGCTTCACCGATGGATTCTTTCCATTCTTTTTTTACGTAGTTATAGCCACGGTTGTCGACCTTAATGGTTCCGTCAGGATTTTTGGAATAAGTAGCCGTCACGTTATCCATGTTTTTCTCGAATTTATAATCGAAACGGGCTATTTCGTACCATTTGCCAAGGTATTGATCAACTTTGAAGTTCTGAACTGCGGTAGCACCTTTCGGAATTCCAGCAGCACAGGAGTTTAAAATTACGAGTCCTAAGATTCCCAGTGAAACGGGAATAGCAATTTTCTTCAGCATTTTCATAACAGAATATTTTTGTGGTATCCTGAATTCTTCAAAAATGATGCCTGAAAGAATTGCGGCTTTTCTTTCTTCAAGAGCCTGTTTTAAATTTAGCCTTTGTTTTTCAACATTAAGAATTAAGATATTTTAGCTAAAAAAATAATTCATCAGTTTCTTAGCAGTATATAACCTGATTTCCTGAAATCGTCATATTAAAGTGAAGCATAAACAAAGTTTATTTTAATTCAGAAAATTAAGAGTAATGATGGAATGTTTTATAAATAAGAATCCAAACAGTTTCTATGAAAAAACCTTCAGGAAATTATCCTTAAAACTGCCGGAGACTTCGATTTCTGTATCGTCGGAAAGAGTTACGGTTCCGCTTTTATGGTAGGATTTTACAAAACGCGTATTGATGATGTGCGAACGGTGAACTCTTACAAAAGGGGATTCAAGGAGGTCGTCGAAATGCTTCAGGAAGCGGCAGACCATCTTCTTGGAACCGTCCGTAAGGTAAACCTGGGTAAAGTTGCCATCCGCCTGGAGCCTGATGATATCTTCTGTCTTTACGACGTCAAAGCCCTGTAAAGTAGGAAGAATAAGCTGTTGTTTCTCCGGTTTTAATTTTAAATTTTCGAGTAATATTTTATTCCGGTTGAGCGCTTCTTTGTTCTCAATGCTTTCTGCCGCTTTGTTTACCGCCACGATAAGCTCCTGAATATCGATAGGCTTCAGGATGTAATAGCTTGCCGATTTGTTCAGTGCCTGTAAGGAATACTGTGAAAACGCGGTAATGAAAATGGTTTCATAAGAAAAGTCTTTGGTGGCTTCCAGAACATCAAAGGCATTCCCGAAGGGCATTTCGACATCCAGGAACACAAGCTGCGGTTGTTTATCGGCAATTATGGGAACGGCTTGTGTGATGTTTTCAGCTTCCCCTAAAATTTCGACCTGCGGACAGTATTTGGTGAGATAGCTCCTTAAAACTTCTCTCGCCATCAGTTCATCGTCTACGATTACGGTTTTTATTTTCATTTATTCAGCAATTTATAGGTGATTTCCACAGCAACTCCCTGTGCATTTTTTTTATCGGTGATCTTACACTGTATATCCTGGTGATGGAGGTCATTCAGCAACGCAATCCGCTCCAGTGTATTTTTCATACCCCGGCCTTTCCGGGCTTTCTGGTGTTCCGTTTTCTGCTTTTTGCTTTCTTCGATACCGATGCCGTTGTCTTGAATCGTTATTTTCAGATTTTGATCTTCCTTTTCAAAATGCAGGGTCAGA
Source organism: uncultured Chryseobacterium sp. (assembly GCA_913774355.1). Classification (GTDB taxonomy): domain Bacteria; phylum Bacteroidota; class Bacteroidia; order Flavobacteriales; family Weeksellaceae; genus Chryseobacterium. The sequence continues at coordinate 47,523 of CAJYGB010000038.1, forward strand.
AATCCTTTGGTGGTCCTGTAACGAAGTCCGTGCCAGATGGCATTTTCGAGGAAGGGCTGCACGAGCATTCCGGGAACTTTCAGGCTTTGGGTATTGAGATTTTCATCCACCTCGATTTCATAGTCGAATTTATCGGCAAAGCGTGTTTTTTCCAGCGCCAGGTAATTCTGCAAGAGGTCCAGCTCCTGCTGAAACGGAATAAAGTCTTCCGTGGAGTTCTCCATTACGCCACGCATCAGCTTTGAAAATCGTGTTAAATACTGATTCGCTTCCAGTTCGTTATTCGTAGCAATAAAATGGTTTACCGAATTTAAGCTGTTGAAAATAAAATGGGGATTCATTTCACGGCGGAGCGACTGTAGGGCGATCTTTTTATTTTTTACCTGAACTTTTTTCAGGGTTCTGAAAATGAACAAAACCAGCGCGATGAGAATAACCAGAGCGGCAATCAGGCTGTAATTAAAAACATTTTTCTTGCGGATCAATTCGTCTTTTAATTGTTTTTCCTTTTCAAGCTGCGTGATTCTCTGCTCGTTATCCTCCAGGATCTTTTCATCGACCAGGCTTTTGTCTTTGGAAACAAGTTCCGGCAGTTTTCCTAAAAAATCACGGTAAAGTTTTACCGAAGCATCCGTATTTCCGGAAACACTATAAAGACTGTCTAGTTTTTTCACGCTTTTCCGGGCCTCCAGGGTGTGGCGTTTCTCAAGAGCGATCCTGTATGATTTTTTCAACAAGCCTATGGCTTCTTCCGGATCATTTTTCTTAATGTAAATGTCTGCCAGTTCGCGGATCTGCTCGACTTCCTTTTTAGAATTTTTCTTTACGAAATCTTCTTTCAACATTGTCTTTTTTGTTGCAATAGCTTTGTCAAATTTTCGATTGTCTACATAGAAATCAGTCAGTTTCTGATTGATTTCCAAAGCCTGTTGCGGGGCTTCCTTTTTGGAGATTCTATAAGCACTTGTAAGATTGGCCTCCGCTTTCGGAATATCATTTTGCTGAATATTTACATCCGCCATCTGGCTGTAGCTTGTTGCCAGCGCACTGTTATCCTTTTCTTTTTCGTTCAGCCGGATATTGCTCTGGATGGCTTCTTCTTTTGCTTCAGGAGAACTTACGGAGAGCCGGGTTACATCATTGGAATTGAGAACACGGCTTTTAGGCGGGCTGACCTCTGCCGCTCTGTTGTAATTGCTGATGGCCGGGATAAACTTATTCTGTTTTTCCTGAGACTGTGCCAATTTACGGCTTGTCTTTTCAATATTGGACCTGTCATTTAGTTTTTCATAAATGGCTTTAGCTTTGGCATAATATTCTTCACTTTTGCGGAAATTACCGTCTTTAAAGAAAGTTTCACCAATGTTGTAGTAGGAATCAGCCTGTGCGGATTCGTCTTCGGTATCGACTGCCTTTTCCAGTTTTTTGGTCTGCATCCGCACCTCTCCCACCACATTACCGCTTTGGGCATGCACCATATTTACAAAAATCACTGAAAAGAAAACGGTAAAAAGTCGGAGCATCTTCATAAAACAAAGATATACATATCTGTCATTTGCTGAAAACGATTCACCAAGTGGAAACGGAAACCCACCAAGTCTGCCGTTTTTCTCCGGGATCCGAACCTAATTTTACGGCAGAATTTTAAATTTTATGATCATGAAAAATTTTTCACCCTTGTTTTCAGTCTTATGTTTTCAACTTTCTTTTTCATAATTCTCCGGAAAAATCAATTACGGAAATCAGATCCAATATCCGGAAGTTAATATCAACATTGCTGCTCTACTCATTATTTCGGAAACGAATAAGGATTATCAGTATAAAAGGCATGGCCTTTTATCAAAGAATGAAATTTATGATCTTGTACGGGTAGACTATTTTGCCGCCACCATCAAAAATATCCGTAAAGAACTGATGGCCAAAGCCAAAATACTTCTGGAGGAGAAGATGAAAAACCTGGCGTATTTTTCAGGGGACGATTTTACCAACGCAACAAAAAATGTAAATGATGGCTTCAGGACGCTTCTGCCTACGGAAATTTATAAATCGTATGAATCCTACAACAGTTCGTCACTGGCGCTTACCAGGTTTGCCAATGTAAATCCGGCAGCCAAGTCCGTAACCATGTATTATCAGCCTGTCCCGGACAAAGAATTCGATTTTGTTATTAATCCGGTTGTTCACGAACCCGTTATCCAAATACTCTACGAAATAAAACTCAGCATCAAAAGAAATCCCGAAAGAAAAATAACAGCAGAACTGAAAGCGTCAAAAAAAGAAAAAAAGCGTTTCAGGTTGTTTTAAAAACATGCTTATGAAAGATTTTAACTTCCGTAGCAAAATCTTAATATTAATTGAAATTCCGTTAACAGTCAACCGGTTAGCATTGAGTACATTTGTTTAAAACCAATCATGATTATGAAAAAACACTTTTACTTTTTGGGCTTATGCGCTTTATTCCTGCAAAACTGCTCTTTTCTGGAGCAAAGCAATTTCATGGAAACGAAAATTATCTCCAGTGACCCCAACGAGAAAATTATTTACAAATATTACCAGACGGGAGTTCATGATTATAAAGTGGATTTTTATTCGGTAGATAAAGCCGGCACGACAAAATTGTTTGAACATTATTTTAACGATGCTCTTTTCGCTTCAGAACCTTATCATATTTCCGAAAACGATGAGGCACTTATTATTAAAACAAGACTCTTTTCACAGGCTAGAACCTTCGTTACCAGAAGCGGGAAATCGATCATTTTAACAAACCGGTAGCTGATTGTAAAATACTGCTCTTTTCAGGTATATTCACCAAGTCAAACCTCAGTTTCACCATGTCTCACAGTTTTATATTTTAATTCTTTTGTAATTTTACTTTAGAAATTTAAAATTAAAAAAAGGAAATTATGAGATTGAGACATTTTTTACTGATCGGATTTCTGGTATTCGGAAGCCTGATCAACGCACAGGAAATTAAAAAAAATTTTATTGAAGTAACGGGAGTAGCGGAAATGGAAGTGGAACCGGATGAGATCATTTTCAATATCGGCATCAAAGGCGATAATAAAAACCAGCTGGCCGACAATGAAAAACAGCTGTTCGAGATCTTGAAAAGCAATGGGGTGAAAAACGAAGACATCAAATTCATATCGATGTACCAGAATATGTATTCCAAAGTGAAAGTTTTCACAAAAAACCTTCAGTTTAAGGTCACCAAGAAAACGGATGTGGGAAATCTTTTTGAAAGCCTCAACCAGAAATGGGTAACCACCATCAACATCAGCGAAATCAAGAACACCAAAATCGCCGATTTCAGAAAAACCGTAAAGGTGAATGCTTTGAAAGCTGCCAAAGAGAAAGCCGACTACCTGCTGGAAAGCATCGGTAAAAAGGCGGGAATGCCTCTTGAGATTACAGAAATTGAAGATTATACCAGCGATACCATCCTGCCGATGAACTTCAGAAGCAAAGTAGCCAACATCCAGATGGAAGCTGCAGATGCCAACGTAGATTATTCATTTGATAACATCGATAATATTAAGCTGAAATACAGCATCAAAACGAAATACGAAATTCTTTAACCTATTTTATACGAGCTGAGATTTTTTTCAGCATACATATATATTTTGAGTGTGCAACCCGTGGCCGAAACGACTGCGGGTTTTTTCATCGTAAAACAAATAGATTACAGATATCTTTATGTTTTTTTCATCTAAAAAGGAATAAATTATCTTTAATACCACAAAAATTGGAGTGATGGTTTAATTGTTGTTATCAACTTAAAATCAACCACCATAATATATTTGCAATATGATAACGATTATTCCAGAGGCTCCTGAGAATGTTGCCGCTTTCAGCGCAATAGGAGATGTGACGAAAGAAGACTTTGAAAACCTTGTACTTCCTCATGTACAAAGGAAAGTAAATGAGTATAACGAATTGAATTATCTATTGTATCTGGATACAGACCTGGATAAGTTTACCATGGGTGCATGGCTGCAGGATGCTTTGTTAGGCTTGAAAAACCTGACGATGTGGAACAGGGCAGCCATTGTTACCGATAAGGAAGGAGTGCAGAACTTTACTGATATTTTCAGTGTCGTGATGCCGGGAGAATTTAAATCTTTCCCGAAAGGAAACCTGTACAATGCCTTGTACTGGTGCAAAAACGGGAATGAAGTGGAAGCGTAAACAGCTTATTATAAAAACAACGGAAGACTGTCTTTCTTAAGGGGCAGTCTTTTTTGTTTGATGTATTAAAAAGGCTGCTCCTTCCGGAGCAGCCTTTATTTATTTTATTGATCACAAGAAACGCATTCTGCAGCCATTTCATTTTTATGTAACTTCTGCGAAGCATACAACTGTTTGTACCGGAAAGCAATTACCAGTCCTATCAGCGTCATTCCCACCCCGACCAGAGACGGATAATTATAGGAATATCCTTTTTGCAAAGGAATCCCTCCCAGAAAAGCCCCCATGGCATTGGCACAGTTGAAAGCTGCCTGCATAAAGGCTGCCGCCATCATTTCGCTTTTCGGAGCTGCCTTCATCATCATGATGTTGATCGGAGCTGCTACCGACATGGATAAAGCCCCACAGATAAAGGTTAATACCAGAGAAATGATTTTGTATTCCGAAAAGAAAAATACGCCGCCCAATGAAACCATCATCAGGGTCATCAGCAGGACACAGGTTTTTTCAGGGTTAAGCCTGTCCGACAAGTATCCGCCAACCAGGTTTCCGACCACCATCCCCGCTCCGGCCAGGATCATGACATAAGCCATCTGACTTTCCTTAATCCCCGAAACAATCGTCATCAGCGGAGTGATATAACTGAACCAGGTGAAAAGACCTCCGAAACCAATGGCTGTAATCATCAAAACAAGCCAGGCCTGTTTTCCTTTAAGAAATTTCATCTCTTCCATAAAACGGGTGCCCTGATTGGTTTCCAGCACAGGGAGCCAAAGCTTTAAAAACAGGAGAGCCAGCAGTCCGATCACCGAAACAATGGCAAAATACCATCTCCAATGAAAAGTATGCCCGATATAGGTTACCAAAGGAACCATCGCCAGGTTGGCAATAGTAAGCCCCGTAAACATCAGGGAAATATAAAATGCCTCTTTTCCTTTCGCTGCCATTCTGGTAGCAACGACGGTTCCCACTCCGAAAAACGCACCATGCGGAAGTCCCGAAAGGAAACGGATGATCATCATGGTCGTATAATCCGGTGCAACAGCCGATAAAGCATTGAATATGGTAAAAATTACCATCAGGGCGATCAGCACTTTCTTCGGCGGAAACTTTACCGAATAGCCGATCAGCATTGGTGCGCCGACGACAACCCCGAAGGCATAAGCCGAAATCAAGTGTCCCGCCTCTGGAATGCTTATCCCCAGGCTTCTCGCCATATCGGGAAGCAGTCCCATAATGGTAAACTCGGTAGTTCCGATTCCCAGTCCGCCGATGGCCAGCGGTATTATTCTCTTATCAATCTTCATTGTATTGCCTTTTAACTAATTTCAAAGTGCAAAAGTCGACAGAATTTACCGGTTATACTTTAACGGAAATGATATAAATTTGTTCTGTATTAACAATTTTAATTAAATTTAAATTAATTATTAATCAAAAGAGAACCTAATGAAAATCCAGAAGGAGATTATTGAGTTTGAAGAAGGCAAATCTTTCAAGCTGTTTTCACCATCGCTTAAAAATTGCTTTTTCTGGCATTACCATCCGGAAACGGAACTTGTCTATGTGGAAGCCAGCAACGGCATCCGTCATGTAGGAAAAAATATTTCAGATTTTAAAGACAGCGATCTGCTGCTGATCGGATCCAACGTCCCTCATCTCAATTTTGACTATAAAATCCAGACGGAATGCAAACAGCTGGTCCTGCAAATGCGGGAAAATTTTCTGCAGGAATACATCTCCCCCGTGCCGGAATTTAGAAATATCAGAAAACTGCTGGAACGTTCTTACCTGGGTCTATCGTTTTCAGGCGAGACAAAACGGACTGTTGTAAACAAGCTTCATGAGATGAGAAACGAGAATTCATTCAGTTCGTTTATGGGACTTATTGAAATCCTGCAGATCCTCGCCCAGTCTGATGAGGTAAAGGAACTGAATACCGAAGATACCCGGATCAAATGGTTTCTGAATGATAAGATCCGAATGGGAACCATCTACGATTATATTCATGAAAATTACGACAAAGCTCCCAATGTGAATGTGATTGCTGAAAATGTAAATCTCAGCACCCCCGCTTTCTGCCGGTATTTCAAGAAACAAACAAATATGACCTTTACCGACTTTGTTAATAATTACCGGATCAATCAGGCTAAATTGCTGCTGCTGCAAAATGCAGTGATCACGGAAGTCGGTTTTCAGGTCGGTTTTGAAAGCCTCTCCTATTTTAATAAACTGTTTAAAAAATACATTGGTGAAACGCCTTCTGCTTTTAAGAAAAAACATTTGAGTAAAATAGCGAATTAGCCTTGCATTCAATCGCAAATTTTACCGCAAAAGATTCAAAAGATATTCATGCAGGATAAAAAGTTGAATGCATAATGCTGAAAAAGCGCACAAGAGTTTTTAAAAAACTTTGATTTTATACCTCCATTTTGAAAGAATGTGAATTCGGGTGGGTAAGGTTACTCGGAGCCATCCCATGATCTGTAAAAATCCGTGGCAGATTTCTTTGTAATTCGCATTAATCCAGACTCATATGTTTTCATGCTATTTGCTAATACTACGTTTAGATTTCCTGCGGGAATGACAAACATACGTTGATATACTTTCATGATTTAAAGAAACGGTAGTTCAGTGGCTGAACGGAATCGAAGGCTATCATCTGTGAAAATCCGTGAAATCTGTGGGAGAAAATAAAAAATCGCTCCAAAACTGAAGCGATTGTATTTTAATGAATATGTTTTTCTGCATGATAAGAGCTTCGTACCAACGGCGAGCTTTCCACGTGACGGAAGCCTAAGCTTCTTGCAAAATCCCCGAACTCGTCGAATTCTTCAGGAGTAATGAATTTCTTTACCGGAAGATGCTTTTTGGTCGGCTGTAGATATTGTCCTAATGTAATAACGTCTACATTTGCATTTCTGATGTCTTCAATCGTCTGGAAAACCTCATCTTTTGTTTCCCCTAATCCAAGCATGACACCGGTTTTGGTTCTGCGCTGTCCCGCTTCTTTCAGATATCTCAAAACTTCAAGGCTTCTTTCATATTTTGCCTGGATTCTTACTTCTCTCGTAAGACGTTTTACCGTTTCCATGTTGTGGGAAATTACTTCCGGCGCCACATCCACCAATCGGTCGATGTGTTTGGTGATGCCCTGGAAATCAGGAATCAAAGTTTCCATCGTGGTTCCCGGAGAAATCCTTCTTACCGCATTTACCGTTTCCGCCCAAAGAATAGAACCCATATCTTTCAGATCGTCACGGTCTACCGAAGTCAAAACGGCGTGTTTGATCTTCATTAATTTGATCGAACGGGCCACTTTTTCCGGTTCATCCCAATTTACATCCATTGGCTTTCCGGTTTTTACCCCGCAAAATCCGCAGCTTCTGGTACAGATATTCCCTAAAATCATGAACGTCGCCGTCCCTTCGCCCCAGCATTCTCCCATATTCGGACAGCTTCCGCTCTGGCAGATGGTGTTTAATTTATATTTATCCACCAAAGTCCTCAGTTCCCTGTAATTCTTACCGGTAGGCAGCTTTACGCGAATCCATTTTGGTTTCTGAACGGTTGTATCCTGAACTAAATTCTCCATTTATTTCTTAAATTGAGGGTCAAAGTTAGTGATTTTTTTATCGAAACAATCAAAGACCGGAATTGATGAAACCCATAATTTTGTATTTTTAAGTTTAAATTTGATTTTATGAAAAACATATTTTGCCTGCTGCTGATCCTGTTCAGTTCATTTTCTTTTGCTCAGAAAGAATTCCAGCCCAAAGGTGCGACGATGATTGAAACGGTGGACGGTGATCTGGACGGCGATCAGATTGCTGAAAAAGTAATCGTTTACAATACAAAAGATATCACGGAGTTCGGAAATATCCGTGAAATACAGATCCTGAAAAAAGCCAATGGAAAATGGAAGATTCTGGAAAAGTCCAGAAATGCCATCCTTAAAAGCGGGGACGGAGGAATGATGGGCGATCCTTATCAAAGTACTGAGATTGAAAAGGGAATTTTAATGATTACCCAGGCCGGAGGGAGCAGCTGGAAATGGGGATATACCGACAAATACAGGTTTCAAAACGGCCGTTTTGAACTGATCGGTTATTCATCAAGCAGCGGAAAACCGGAAGAATATTCGACGGATGTTGATTTTAATTTATCAACAGGGCAGCTGACCTTTGAGAAAGAAGTTGAAAATACAAAAGAATACGGACCATCCAAAAAGGAAACGGTTATAAAAAAAGGATTGAAAATAAACCTGCAGAACAGGAATCAGGAAAAGCGAAGGGAAATTCTTCTGCCCAAGACAAAAGAGAAAGTTTATTTGTAATTTGATGCAGGCAGATTGTAAGTGTATAATGAAATCTAACGGTTTTTAAAAATTCGTTAGGTTTCTGGCCATCAATTTATTATTGCTTTAATTGTCTTCAAATTCATTATTCTTCAACAGTTCTGCCAATACTTTTTTGGCACGCATGACGCGGACTTTTGTATTCGCGACTGAGATTGCCAGCTCTTCGGCGATTTCCTTTATGCTTTTTTCCTCAAAGAACCTTAGCCGGATAATCTCCTGATAGTTAATATCCAGCGACTCGATGGTTTTGATAATTTTTTTCTGCTCTTCTTCGGAGATCATCAGTTCTTCAGGAGATTTGGCATACTGGTTTTTTACTTCATCCAGATTTTCGGTAGGATCCTGGTTTTCCCTGGATCTCTTTCTCCAGAAATCGATAATGGTATTCTGTGCAATGGTAAGCACCCAGGTTTTAAACTGGAAATGCGGATCGTACATATCGAGTTTGGAGAGTACTTTCGAGAAAACATTTACCGTAATTTCATCGGCATCATTTTCATCATGAACTTTTTTCATTACAAAAGAAAAAACATCTACCCAAAAGATGTTGATGAGCCTGGTCTGGGCCTTCTGGTCTTTTTCCTTTGCCTTACCGATAAGCTGGAAGAGTTGTTCGTCGTTCATTGTAAACAAATATAATGATTTCATACGGAAAATAAATGAAGTTTTTCTCCCTAAAAGCTGAAGTAAAATTGCCGTCAAATGCTTTTTACTTATTGAAAACAACATAAAATCAGCCTTGCAAGATTTGATTTTGCTACCTACTTCCCTCTGAATTCCTTATCTTTGCACCTGAAATTTTAAAGCAGAATATAATGAACTCTTTTATTGAAGAACTGAAATGGCGCGGTCTTTTTGCCGACATGATGCCCGGAACGGACGAACAACTGGATAAGGAAATGACGACAGCCTATATCGGTTTTGATCCTACTGCAGATTCTTTACATATCGGGAGTCTTATTCAGATAAAAATCCTGGCGCATTTTCAGCAGCATGGCCACAAGCCGATCGCATTGGTAGGCGGTGCTACGGGAATGATCGGTGATCCTTCAGGGAAATCGGCAGAAAGGAACCTGCTGGATGAAGAAACCCTTCTTCATTATGTAGACTGCCTGAAAAACCAGCTTTCAAGATTCCTTGATTTTTCGGGAAGCGAACCGAACAGAGCAGAACTGGTGAACAACTACGACTGGATGAAAAATATTTCTTTCCTTGATTTTGCGAAAAACGTAGGAAAAAATATTACCGTTAATTATATGATGGCCAAAGATTCCGTGAAGAAAAGATTTTCCGGGGAGTCCGGAGCAGATGGGATGAGCTTTACAGAATTCACTTATCAGCTGATCCAGGGATACGATTTTTTACACTTATACCAGAACAATAATGTAAAGCTTCAGATGGGAGGTTCCGACCAGTGGGGAAACATCACGACCGGAACGGAGCTTATCCGTAGAAAAGCACAGGGAGAAGCGTTTGCCCTTACCGTTCCTTTGATCACCAAAGCAGATGGTTCCAAATTCGGGAAGTCTGAAAGTGGCGAAAATTACTGGCTGGACAAAAAGAAAACATCACCATACAAATTCTATCAATTCTGGCTGAATGCCACGGATGAAGATGCTGAAAGATTCATTAAATTTTATACATTCCTTGGTAAAGAGGAAATCGAAGCACTGATCGAGGAACATAAAACAGCCCCACATGAAAGAAAGCTTCAGAAAAAGCTGACTGAAGAAGTAACGGTTTGGGTTCACGGAAAAGAAGAGTATGAAAAAGCTTTGAAAGCTTCTGAAATTCTTTTCGGAAGATCTACTGCTGAAGATCTGGTGAGCCTGGATGAAGAAACGTTCCTTGAAGTTTTTGACGGTGTTCCACAGAAGGCAATAGCGAAAACCGATGTGCTGGGCATCAATATCGTGGATCTTCTTTCCGAAAAGTCGGGGTTCCTGAAATCAAAAAGTGAGGCGGCCAGAGAATTGAAAGGAAATTCCATTTCGGTGAATAAGCAGAAAATCAATGAAGCTTATACAGCCAATGAAAATGATCTTATCGACGGTAAGTTTTTACTTCTTCAGAAAGGGAAGAAAAGTTATTTTATCGTAAAGGTTATCTAACGTGAACTCGAAATAAAAACCTGATTAACAGGTCGGAAGAGGGAAGCTGGATGCTGGGAGTTTATTTTGGTCAACTTTAATTCCAAAGGTATTCATTATCAAATGAAATGAGATCATTTGTTATTATATAAAAAGGAAATCTACTTGAACCCCTGATTTATCAATCTGAGTTCCAATTGCAATCTCTCACTTCAACAATCGACCGGAAACAAATAAATATATCCAGATTCACGTTAAATCTGATTTAGGCTTTCTGCTGTAACATATAATACAGGCGCGACATTTTACTGTTGCGCCTGTATTTTTTTAGTCAAAACAAAAAAGCCATCCGTGAAGATGGCCCTGATATAATTTAATAAATGATCTTATAATTCTAAGAAACTGTAGAAAACAGCTGCGCTTTTGTCACCTGTTCCGATTACTTTCTGAGTCTTAGCCACTTCACCGTCTACATAGATGGTAACGATTAATTCTGAATCAGAATAAGGAAGTGTAGCATTTGCTGCTAAATTAAGCTGAGACTGGCTAGAGCTTACATACATATCACCGCTCGACCATGTTGTTCCGGTAGGATTGAATGTAGTACTCTGTCCTGTTCCGATCTGCGTTACTACCGTTTTAAAAGTTCCCAGTACAGCAGGGCTTGGAGCAGGACTCGGGCCGTTGGTATTTATTTTTGCTTCAAACTTGATAATATGGTCCGTGTATCCGTTGTCATCATCTTTTTTACAAGAGTTAACCACAAAAATTACCGAAAATAGTACAGCGAATAAAAAAGAAAGTCTTAATAAACTTTTTGATTTGTAAAATTGCTTCATTTCTCCAAATAGATTTTTAATGGTTCAAATATAGGTTTTTTATCAATATAAAAATAACTTTTATGTAAAATTTCCAACAAAGATTTCCAAAAAATATCAATTCAATAAATATTTGGAACGGAATTTTTTCTTTAACTATTTAAACGGCTAACCACCTGATTTCAGACAGTTTGTCAGAAGATCCTGATTGGTCCCATTTTTACACGATCAGGTTTCAATACATCATTATTAATTATCTTTGCACCATGAATTTAGATTACATCGTAAGAGAGCCGGAACTTATTACCCCCGATACCACCATACTATTTATGCTTCACGGCTACGGAAGCAATGAACAGGACCTCTTCAGCTTCAGGGAAACCCTTCCGGCAGACTGGATCATCGTTAGCTTCAGGGCTCCGAGACAGACTCAATTTGAAGGTTTCTCATGGTATGATATCGACTTTAACAATCCTGAAAAATTTGTAGATGTCCCTCAGGCTAAGGAATCTCTGAACAGTGTGCTTGAAAGCATTCTTAAGATCGTTAACAGCTACGGAATTACCGAGGGTAAAACTCACCTTTGCGGCTTCAGCCAGGGAGGAATTTTATGTTATGCGTTGGCCCTGACCTATCCTGAAATGTTTAATCTGATAGCCTGCCTGAGCAGCTATCCCGAAGAAAAACTACTGACAGATATTGTAAAAGATAAGAAAAAGCTGGAAAAACTCCGCTTTTTCATTTCCCACGGTACTGATGATGCCGTTATCCCTCTTGAATGGGGAAGAAAAGCGGCGGAACTGCTGTATGACCTCAGCTGCTATTTTACATTCAGGGAATACATGAGCGGACATGGGGTAAACCAGAAGAATTATATGGACCTGATGGAATTCTTCACCAAATGAATTTACAGAAAATTCAACATTTCATTTAATTATTTGCAAAACATTCAGACATTCTCCATTTTGGGAATGTTTTTTTATTGGGATAAAGATAAAATGAGTAAATTCAGTAGATGAAACTGAGGTATCTTTTTGTGTTGCTATTTTTCAGCATTTTTACGGATGCCCAGAATTCCTTTGAACTTGAAGATACCGAAAAAACAGTTATTCCCTTTAAACTTATTGCCAATTTAATTTTCATCCCCGTTAATATTAATGGTGCGGATCTTACTTTTATGCTGGATACGGGCGTAGTGGAAACCTCTATTTTCAGCCTTGAAAACCAGGAACTGACCCTTCCGAATGTGGAAAAGATTAAATTTTCGGGATTGGGAGGAACGGCAAGCATCGACGGTTTCCGTTCAGACAATAATGTCGCCCGGATCGGAAAAAATTTTATAAACCGCTCTGCCACTCTTTACATTATCACCGAACAGGACTTTAATATTTCCTCTCACGTCGGCATTCCGGTTAATGGCATTATCGGTTATCATTTTTTCAAGAACCATCCGATCGTCATCGATTATTACAACAGGAAAATTACCGTATATCATCATGAAGATATATTCAGAAAAAAAATTAAAAGGTTTGAAGAGATCGACATCACAATTGAAAAAAACAAACCTTATCTGCTTGCCGATGTGGAAATGACCAGAGAAAGAAAGAATTCAAAATTACTGATAGACCTGGGGAATAGTGATCCTATCTGGCTTTTTCCGGCACTCATTAAAGATTTTATATACAACCGTCCGAATATTGACGATTATCTGGGAAGAGGATTCAATGGTGACGTTTATGGGAAACGAAGCCGGATCCATCATTTATACCTGGGAAATTTTGTTTTTGAAAAACCGCTTACCGCAATGCCTGACGAATTTTCGATCCAGCACGTCAATATGGTAGAAAACCGGAAAGGCTCTATCGGAGGGGATATTATGCGACGCTTTACGGTAGCCTTCGATTATCCGAACCAAAAGCTATATTTGAGGAAAAGCAGGAATTTCAACGATCCTTTTCATTTCAATATGAGCGGGCTTGATTTTAAGCAGGACGGTATGGAATGGACAAAAGATCTCATCAGCCTTCCCTCTAAAAGCAAAGGAAGCCCTGCCGGAGGCACGGAAGTTATTAACAATAACCTTCAGTATAATTTTGTTCTGAAACCTATATTTTCCATCGCCGGGGTACGTAAAGATTCACCGGGTGCAAAAGCTGGCCTGCAGAAAGACGACAGGCTGATCACCATAAATGGCAGGAAAACTGCTGATATGACTTTACAGAAAATTATGGAGCTGATGAAATCCGAAGAAGGCAGAACCATAGTAATGCTGATCGAAAGAAAAAATAAACCCTTAACCCTTACCTTTAAACTGGAAGACCCAATACCCTATCAAGAATAATATGAATACTGAAGAAACAACATTAGATAAAATCCGTACCAGACCCAGATTTACCATGTCCACAAATCTCACAAAAGAAGAATATGCCGAAAACCTAAAAAAGTACCTGGCAGAACACCGGGATGAATTTTCGGGAAACATCAATAAGGAAGTTGCAACGATTTGTGTGGAAACGGAATATGAAACCTATTGGAAACCGAGATTATCGCTAAGAATAGAAACCGAAGACGAAAAAACTTCGGTACGGGGCGTGTTCGGTCCCAGTTCCGCCGTATGGACATTCTTTATGTTCCTTTACTTTTCTTTCTCAATACTCTGGATGGTATTTTTTTCCATGTATTATGTGGAAAAACAGATTAAAAGCAATGAATATCCCTGGGCTCTTACGGCATCTTTTATCATGTTGGACCTCATCGCGCTTACCTATGCCGCCGCCCGTTTCGGACAGCACAAAGGTAAAGATGAAATGCATAAGCTGAGAAAATTTGCAGAAGAATCTACCCTTCCGTTTGAAAAAACGGACGACTAAGGTGCTACGGTTTTAGTGGTTTGCGGCATTTGTTCCAACACAGCTTTTGCCGCTTTGATGGAATCAACCACTTTTTCGCGGTTATCCTGCTCTTTAAGGATTTTTTCGATGTTCGGTTCGATCATTTTAGTCATTTCCTCTACGGAAACACTGTTGGCATTAGGATCATTCAGAAGTCTTCTCCATGGTTTTCTTTTGCCCCAACCGTAATCGCCATATACGAGAACCGGTGTTCCTTTGGCTTTTGTGGTGGCCCCTCCCGGATTCAGCACCCAGGTATCGGCATAGTTGTACAGCCATTTTGCATCGTTCATCAATAGGCGTAAACATGAATGTGATGCAGGATAACCCGGAAGGTCATATTGATGCCATCCGATCCCGTCAAGATTAAAGATATTGAAATTATACGGCAGTTTCCATTCGCTGCTTACGGTAGAAATAGCCAGCTGCTTTTTCCAGTTGGCAAAAGTAAGGCCGGTTTTTGTTTTGGCAGCTTTTTTCCCCATACTGGTCGGACCCCATTTTACCAGCGTTCCGTTTGAATAAACACCGAATGCCTGAATAGGGTATGAAAATACGACGAACTTCTTCACCGGGCTCAATACGTCAAGCTGCATTGGGAACGGTGCATATTCCATCAGTGTCGTATCGATTTTTGCCGGAACTACCAAAGTATCTGCATTCCATTTATTTTTAGAATCGAGACGATTCAGGGCAAAGATGGCATACAGCTCTCCTGCTGAATATTTTTTATTGAAAACAGCGAACAGCGAATCTTTCATTTTTTTATCTTTTGGGAAAATAAACGCATTGTAGAAACCATCCTCCTGCATGGCTGGCGGCATAGATTCTTTCTGAAATACAGAATCTTTTTTTGCAATAACTGAATCCTGCTTTTCATCAGATTGATCCAGTACTGCAGATGATGTGTCTTTGATCTTATCATTGATCTTTTCCATTTCCTTTTTACAGGAAAGCAGCATGAATGCTATGCACAGGGCAGAAAGAAATGATTTTTTCACAGATATGTTTTTCATAAATAAATAACAGTCGAATTGATTTTTCCTACTCAGTGCAAATATCAGACCTAAAAAGGATTGAAAAAATACAAACTGAAAATACTATAAAAATACGGTGGTTAGCATTGCTCAAGCCCTCAATTTTACGCCTGATTTCAGGTTTTGTAACTTATCTCAGAATCATTCAATACCAAAATTAAAAACTTCAGAATGCAGCTCTGCGGTGTGAAAGACAGAACTTCCTTTCTTATTCAGATTAGCTAAACTTTTTTCCTGGTCCCAAGGTTTTGATAGTAACCCCAAAAAGCCTTTATAATAAGCATTGCGGCTTGCAGAATCTAAATATAGACGCAGCACATAAAAAAATCCTGTAAAAATGATTTACAGGATTTGTGATCCGGACGGGACACTTTTGCATAAAAAGGCAGTTTACTTTGAGACAACTACTTTTTTTATTATCTCTGTTTTTTTTCCCTGCTCTATTTGTAGCATAACCTTTCAGTATATTTGTACTTAAAAGTATTAAGTCTTTTTTATCTTGGAGAATTTAACTGCCAGATGAGCTGTTGCTATTATGTCCTCACTTCCGGTTTTCTCTAGTCTAAACTGCTGTGTAGCCCCCATCAATAGTATAGTAACCACCATTGATAAAAGTAGAGGTATCTAAGCTCAAAAACAGAACTAAATTTGCCACTTCTTCCGCTTTTCCTAAACGTCCGATAGGATGTCTGGTCACTAAAGTTTTGTAGGCTTGTTCGTCTAGCGCATTTAATAACGGTGTATCGATGTATCCTGGCCCAACAGCATTAATGCGGATATTATGTGCAGCATACTCCACTCCGAAATTTCGCGTAAGCCCTAATACCCCGTGCTTGGCAGCCGCATAGCCTACCGAACCTGGCACAGCAGTAATACTGTGGATTGAGCCCAAATTAACAATTGCACCGCCACCGTTTTTCAGCATCTGTTGTGTAGCATATTTGCAGCCATAAAAAACACCGTTCAGGTTAATATCTATAATAGTTTTCCAATCTTCAATGCTTTGTTCTGCTGCAGGATTGATTTTCCCACCAATCCCCGCATTATTGCACGCAATATCCAACCGGCCATATTTTTCCACCGTTTTTGCAACCAGTGCTTCTACTTCTTCAGGAACTGCGGTATTGGCGTTTACGTAGATGGCATCACCACCTGATTTTAAAATTTCATCTACTACGGATTGGCTATTATCATCATTGATATCTGATACCACTACTTTTGCTCCCTCTTTAGCATATAATAACGCTACTTCTTTTCCGATGCCGGATCCTGCTCCGGTTACAAAGGCTACTTTGTCTTTTAATTTTTCCATTTTGAACGACTTTTTTAAAGTTTATATTTTTATTTTTCTTCAGATTTTGGCTTCTACATTTTATCTGCATATAATGATTTTCATGCTTTTATACTTGAAACGATGTAAAACCCATTTTTCCCATTTCTGAGATGGGATACCAATCAAATCATCATGACAGATTTTGTCGTATTGTGATTATAGATACTTACAAATATATTTTAACAGATCGTGTCTTATTTAAAACAATATCATTATCTTCCGGATACCAGCAAATAATAGGAAATAGCCAGTTGATAATTTATTTTCGAATCTATGAGTTTTTCCTGAGTATCATTTACCTGAGCTTGAGCTTCCAATAAATCAGACATTTGGGATAGTCCGTTTTTATAACTTTGTTGGTTTACTCTGCTATTCTCCGATGCCTGCACAAGCGTTTCCTCATTCAAATGAATGCTTTTGTAAGCTTCCTGAAGATCTCTCCAGGCCTTGTCAATCTGTATTTTCAGTAACTCTGTATTTTCTTTCAAATCATTCTCAGCCATCTTCTCTTTTGTTTTTAGCTGATTGACCTTATGTTTGTCTTCCCACCAGTTAGAAATCGGTACCGTTACTGCGGCAAAAGCCATTCCATTGAAAGCTCTATCTATATTTCTGGTGATGGGATCCAGATAAAATCCGGACAAACCTACATTAACAGAAGGTCTGGCTTCTCCCTTTTTCAGTTCAGTCTGTAATTTGGAAGCCTCCACAGATTTTTCCAGCATCTGGTATTCCAGCCTGTTCTTTACCGCTTCGTCCTCGGAAATATAGTAAGATTCCGGAGGATTAATTACCGCTAACTGATCTTCCAGTACAAGATTATCATTATAATGAATACCAGTGGTCTGGCATAATTGTTTTTTTGATAATGCAATTCCGTTTTCGAGCTGAGTCCTTTTGAGTTTCAGTTCACTTCTTTTTACGGTTACTTTCAGTAAATCATTTTTGATGACTACACCGCTTTTAACGGCAGTCTGAACTTCTTTTGAGAGTTTATCCAAAAATTCTTCATATCCCGTAAGTGTTTTCTCCTTTTCGCTGAGGCTTATAATCTGAAGAAATTCTTTTTCTGTTTTATAAAGAATTTCTTTATCAGATAATTCCTGCTGTTTCTTTTTAACGTCAAGATTAATATCAGCCAGTTGATTTCCTGTCTTTATCCGGTTTCCTGCATATATGGGCTGAACTAATGTAACAGCTCCTCCTGCAACCTGTTGTAAAAAGTTCATATTAATTCCCGGCATGTACGCAAACTCGGTTGCGGTGAGAAGATTTGCAGGATTGCCATCATAGAGAGGGAGATTTCCGCCTTCGATTTTCAGCTTTAAAAGAGGATTGACCGCTTTCATTCCAAAGGCCATTGCACTGACTTTCGGATAATAATTAGTTCGAGTTTCTTTTTTAAATGCCTCAGCCTCCTCAACCTGGAGAGAACTGTTTTTTATGAGGCTGCTATTTTCCAAAGTGCTTTTTTTAGCTTGCTGCAAGGTGATATTTTGTGAAAAAACATCGTTTGCCAGCATTAAAAACAGACTACTTATGATATACTTTTTCATTTTTTAAGCTAATTCTATTATTTCTGAACTTTGATTTTCTTCTTTTCTGTAAGCCATCCAGTAGAGAAGAGGGAGCATTGTAAGGATAAAGCCCATTGAGATCAATGTTCCGAAGAAGATGACAGTTCCCATTGGAGCCCAAAGCGGACTATTGCTGATGATCATGGGTACAACTCCCATTGAAGCTGCAAGACAGGTTAGTAATATAGGACGCATTCTTCTTGCTCCTGCCATTATACAGGCCTCTTTTACCGTTCTGTGTTCTCTGTGACGAAGCTCTTCTATATAATCGTACATAATAATGCCGTTCCTTACGATAATCCCAATAAGACTGACCAATCCCAACACGGAAGTCATACTAAATTCCATATCCATAATCAGCAATCCCAATGCTGCCCCCAGGAAGGAAAATACAGTGGATAAAAATACCAATGATGCCAATTTGATTTTTCTGAAATGGAAAACAAGAATGAAATAGATAATAGCAACAGAAATCAACAGGCCGGCTACGATTTTCGGCAAGGTTTCATCCGTGTTTTCTTTGGTTCCGCCATACGTTAGCATAATGTTTTTGTCGTTGATTTCTTTCAGATTTCTGTCAACAATTGCTTCCACCTTTTTCTGCTCAGAATCTATTCGCGTTCCTCTTTTATAATCAATGTACACAGATAAAGTTCTTAGTCCATTTCTTCTAACGATCTGGCCTTCATTTATTCCTGTAGTCACTTTTGCCACCTGGCGAAGCGGTACAGCAGGAGAAAACAGACCGGTAACATATTCGTTTTGAACGTCTCCTGGCTTTAGACTGTCACCGCTGGTGCTTGATTTAAGAACTACCGGAACATTATAATCTTTTTCCCAGATAGAAGTAATAGGAATTCCCCCGAATCTTGATGCTAAATTTACTCCCAAAGTTCCCTCATTAATTCCTAATCTGTTTGATTCTACAGGATCCAATGCTACTCTCACATCAGGCAAAGGTTCCTGATAATTCGTATAAATTCTAAGTGGAGTATCCATTTTTTTCAATTCATATTCCAGTTTTTGAGCTACCATCTTAAGATCAGCAATATTGTTCCCTGTCAGACGTATTTCGGAATCAGCATCTACATTTGCCTGGTAGTCCAGTTGTTTGAATTTCACAAAAGCATTAGGATAGCGATAGGCCATCTTCGTGGCATTTTCATTCATAATATCAACAGTTGCTTCAGCACTTTCTGTATTTACAATGTACTGGGCAAAGTTGGAACCTCCTATTTTGGGGGCGTACGTGGTCTGAAATCTTGGCGATCCCGATCCCATAAATAAGGTAAGGGAAGTTATCCTTTTGTCTTTCTTTAATTCTTTCTGAAGATCAAGGGCTACTTTTTCAGTCTCATTGATGGAAGTTCCATTAGGCAGAAAAATTTCTATGGCAAACTGATTTCTTTCCGCGAAAGGCATCAGTTTCAAAGGAACCTTTAAAAACAGAGCAACTCCTGATAATCCAACAAGAGTACCCACTGCAAAGGATATTTTCGGAAATTTAAAAATCTTTTCTAATAGGGAATCATAAACAGACTGTATTCTGTCCATCACAGATTTTCCTTTTTTTGAAGGATCCGCATTCGGGTTGTATAGTCCCTTATTAATGAAAATATACATCAAGAAAGGCACAAATAATATGGCAACCGCAAGAGACACTCCTAATGCCAGCAAAACAGTCCAGGGAAATGCACTTACGAAATCCCGCATTTGCCCTGTTAGGGTGAGCAAAAAAGGAAAGAAGGTAATCCCAATAGCTAGGGTTGCAGATAAAACCGCTTTGAAATATTCTCCGGCACTTTGTATTGCTGCCTCTTTTCTGGGAATGCCCTCATCTAATTTTTCAAGATACCCATCCAGAATTACAATGGAGTTATCTACTATCATTCCTAAAACTACGATGAGTGCAGCTAATGTTACCGTATTAAGCTCGATTCCAAAAACAAACATGAGTGCTAAAGTGATAAATATACTCACCGGAATTGTAGAGCCTGCAACTGCAGCTACTCTCAGAGGCATCAATGCTACGGTTACCAGCACCACCGCAAGAATAGCAATGCCCAATTCTTCCAAAAACGTATGAATGGAATGATCTACCACCTGAGGCTGATCTGCTATCCGGAAAACCTTTACATCATTGGGTAATGTTTTTTCAAATTTTTCCAGAACCTGATTTACCGATTTACCATAATCCACAATATTATATCCTTCTCTCATTTCTGTAGAAAGAATTAGTGATTTATGATTATTGTTTAAGGTATAGGTATTGGCCTTAGGATATTCTCTGACGATCTTCCCCACATCTTTTAAACGGATCTGATTACCCGTCGGATCGGAATAGATGATCTGCTCCTGTAAATCATACTCTGAGGTAAAAGGCCGGTCTATGTGAACAGGTATTGAAAGATTTTGATTATCAATTTTGCCTGCAGGTCCCACAAAACCTTTCGCCACCAAGGTCTGGTAGAGACTATAGATATTAAGGCCATAACTTGCAATTTTTTCTTTATTTATATAGATACTGATCTGCTCGTTTTGTTCGCCGTACCTCCTGAGATTGGAAACCGATTCTATACTTCTTAGCCGGCTTTCCAGATCTTCCATGTATAATCTCATCTGACGATACGTCTTAGTGTCAGACTCCAATGCAATAAGCAATGCAGAAGTATCCCCGAAATCATCATTTGCAGCCAACGCAAGAACTCCTGAGGGTAATTTCATCTTAAAATCGGACAAACCCAATTTAATTTTAGACCAGACTTCGGTTTTATTTTTGATATCGTCGTTAAGCTCCACAAAAATATATAACATCCCATCCCTGGACTGAGAATACGTCTTGCTTTTCTTAATCTCCTTGTATGTGAAAAGATAATTCTCCAAAGGCTTTGCCACCTGCTCTTCTACTTCCTCAGAAGTTGCTCCGGGATAAACCGCTACTACGATTCCCTGTCTTATGGTAAAAGCCGGAAATTCCTGCTTCGGCATCTTGAAAAGTGCATAGACTCCATAAATGATCAAGGCTGAGATAAGCAGAAGGACAATTTTATTATATTTCATAGCAACTGCAATGAAATTATTCTTTGTATTCATTATTCAAAAAAGTTAGATCAATTAATAACAGTCACTTTGCTTCCCGGATTGATATTTTGATAACCGTCAGTAATTATCCTATCCCCAATTTGTAATCCTCCAAGTATTTCAACATCGTTGCCCAGCAATTGTCCCAGATTAACCTCTTTTCTCTGGACTTTATTATTTTTATCGGCTATCCAGACAAATCTTTTATCGGGGTAATCGAGAAGAACATACTTCAGAGGAATAATTATTTTATCATTGCTTTTGCGGTTTTGAGAAGGATTATCAAAGTAAGCTTTTACCACCATTCCTGGCATCAGACCGCCTGTATTGGAATTCGAAATTCGTACTTTGATATTATAGGTATGTGAAACAGGGTTGGCAGAAACTCCTTTTACTATAATCTGTCCCCGAAATTTTTTTTGTCCTAATGCCGTTACGACAACATCGCAGTATTGGCCTCTTTCAAATCCTGAAATTTCTCCTTCAGGTATCGGAATATTTACGTCTACCGTATTGATGTTCATAATGGTATAGACCGGTGCTCCTAAAATCACATTCATTCCGTTTTCAAAATATTTCTTGCTGATGGTTCCGGATTCCGGAGCATACAGATAAGAATCATCAAGACTCTTTTTTGCAATCATCTCAGCAGACTGCGCTTTGGCAAGACTGGTTTTAAAATCAATAAGTTTAATTTCAGGCAGACTCTGATTTTTATACATCTCATTCATTCTGCTGTAAGCGTCCTGGGCCTGTTTTAGTGTGGAAACAGAAGCTGTGTGGGCACTTTTAAGCGTTGTGGTATTCAGTTTTGCCATTAACTGCCCTTTTCTTACGCTTTGTCCCTCTTTAAAGTATAATTGCTCAATAGTTCCAGTGCTTATGAAACTTACATCTACAGTATTGCTGCTTTCCACAGTTCCTATATACTCATCACTGGCACTTTCCACATTTTTACCTGCACTTATTACCTTTACCTTGCTTACTTCCAGCATATTATTGCTTGGGGCTTTATCATTACAGGAACTGATAACGAAAGGAAGGTAAAAAATTACCGCATATTTCGGAATACTTCTTTTGTTTCTCATTTTTATCAATAAAAATTTATTAAACGACTGGTTGCAAAGTTCATTCTTAATCACAGAAAATGTTATTTCTTCCTTCCCGGAAAAATGTTCATTTGTCCGCTTTTTGTAACTTTGCTTTCAAAATTATCTGATGGAACAATTATTCAATATAATTTCTACTGACACATTGGGAAAAGATATGGCACTCATTTCTGACAGGAACGGTATTGCCATATCTCAAGAGGCTTTCCTTGTTAAAGAATATCTGAAGACTACTAATAGTCCTTATTTCGTTGAAGAAATAGCATTAATCCTGGTTCGAAACGGCAATGCACGGATACGAATTAATCTGGATGAGGTTTCCATATCAAAAAACACGATCGTTATACTTACTCCGAATTACATTGTGGAAATGCTTGAGTATAATGAGATATTAGAAGCAGATCTATTATTGTTCAAGTATGATGTTGTAGCTGATCTGCCTCTTACAAAAGATTTAGGAAGCATTGGAGATATATTTAACAAATCTCCAAGTTTAGCGTTAAATAACCAGGATTTTAAAGAAATATCGGATTTATATGCCGTGCTTGCCTATCATTGCAATAAGCAAAAGATATATAAAAGTGAGGTAACAAAAAACTTATTATATGCTTTATGTTATATGGTGGTTGAATTTTATCAGGCTAGAATTTCATCCCAAACTCAACCTGTAAATCGTCCGGAAATAATTTATAAAAATTTTTATTCACTTCTCTGCATTCATTATAAAGAGGAGCGAAGCATAAAATTTTATGCTGACAAATTAAATATCACACCTAAATACTTTTCTAAAACCATAAAGCAAATCAGTAAAAAGAACGCTTCGGATCTGATCGATGAAATGGTCATTATGGGAGCAAAAGCTTTACTGAAATGTACCGATCAGTCGGTACAGCAGATTTCAACGGAATTTAACTTTCCTAACCCTTCCTTTTTCGGGACTTTCTTTAAAAGAAAAACGGGCATTACCACTTTGCAATATAGGAAGCAGCATTTATAGTTTTCTGTTTTCAAATTTTAGTGTGGAAAAAAACTTTTTTTGTCTTTGTTTAAATCATTAATGCAACATCCGTAAGACTATCTTAAGACTTTCCCCATGGTGATTTAGGTTCTTTATCCTCAGGTCAACCCTCTACGAACTGAACATTACGGCTTGCAGAATACAAAACATAAACGCAGTACATAAATAAAAAATCCTGTAAAAATGATTTTACAGGATTTGCGATCCGGACGGGACTCGAACCCGCGACCTCCGCCGTGACAGGGCGGCATTCTAACCAGCTGAACTACCGGATCAATTTTTTTAAAGTAAATTGAGAAAACTTTCTGCGATCCGGACGGGACTCGAACCCGCGACCTCCGCCGTGACAGGGCGGCATTCTAACCAGCTGAACTACCGGATCAATTTTTTTAAAGTAAATTGAGAAAAACTTTTGCGATCCGGACGGGACTCGAACCCGCGACCTCCGCCGTGACAGGGCGGCATTCTAACCAGCTGAACTACCGGATCAATTTTATCTTGTTTTTAAAGAACCTCGTTTCTTTTTTGTGATGGCAAAAGTACAACTTTTTTCCTTACCTGCAAATTTATTTAGAAAAAAAAGCCTTCCTGTAACGGAAGGCCTTCATTATCAAAATTATTATTTTTACAAGTGTGCGCTTAATTTTTCAGCGATCACTTCTTTCGGAGCTACTCCTACCAATTTATCTACTACTTCACCGTTCTTGAAAATAAGAACCGTAGGGATATTTCTGATACCATACTGCATAGAAATTTCCTGGTTGTTGTCAACATCCACTTTTCCTACTACCGCTTTCCCTTCGAAGTCTGTTGCCACTTCTTCGATGATGGGTCCTAAAGTTCTACATGGTCCACACCATACTGCCCAAAAATCGACCAATACCGGCTTATCTGATTTTAAAACCGTTTCCTGAAATGAGCTATCTGTAATTTCTAAAGCCATTTTATTTTTTATTTAAATTAATATTATTCTTTAACTGATTCCTTTAATCGGATATTCAAAATTACGATTTTTAAATCATAAGACTATCTATGCGCAACATTTGTATTTTCTATAACAAAATCTTTTGAAATTTCCTTTAAAGCTTCTGCCAGCGCATCGATATCTTCTCTTGTTGTAAGGTGGCTGAAAGAAATACGCAGCGGCGTACAGTGATCCATTTCATCTTCAGACAATACCATCATCATCACCATGGATGGTTTTGAAGCTCCTGAAGAACATGCACTGCCCTGAGAAATCGCAATTCCTTTCATATCCAACTGAAGACCGATCAACGGATTTTTATAAGGCAGTAAAGCACTTAAAACCGTATAGAGACTGTTTTCCTTCTCAGCACTTCTTCCGTTAAATTTAATGCCCGGAATCTCTTCCGTAAGCCTTTCTGCTGCATAAGCTTTTATTTCCTCCATGTGGGCTACATATTCGTCCATGTGATTCAGGGAAATTTCAAGTGCCTTTCCCAATCCTACAATCCCGGCAACATTTTCGGTACCGGCTCTCAGGCTTCTTTCCTGTGGGCCTCCGGTAATAATTCCTTTTAAACCGCTTGATTTTCTGATAAAGGCGAAACCGATTCCTTTAGGGCCGTGGAATTTATGGGCACTGCATGATGCGAAATCCACCTGAATATCGGAAAAATCCAGGTTCATATGCGCCATCGTCTGTACTGTATCCGAATGGAAAAGCGCATGATGAGCCTTACACAAGTCGGCTACTTTTTTAATATCGATAAGATTTCCGATCTCATTATTGGCATGCATTAAACTTACCAAAGTCTTTTTATCGGAAGCCTTTAAGAGCTCTTCTAATTTTTGAAGATCGATATCCCCCTTTTCATTCGGACGGATATAATTTACCTCTACGCCTTTTCTGGCCTTCATATCGAGGATGCTTTCGGAAACACATTTATGCTCCAGCGGCGAACTGATGATTCTTTCTACACCAAGATGCTCAACCGCCGACTTGATGATCATATTGTTAGATTCCGTACCGCAGGATGTGAAAATAATTTCGGCTGGCGTTACGTGAAGATAGTCTGCTACCTGTCTTCTCACATTTTCGATCAGGATTTTTGCTTCCTGCCCAAAGCTGTGGGTGGAGGAAGGATTCCCGAAATTCATTTTCATGGTACTTACCATGGCATCGATAACTTCTTCCGAAAGCGGAGTCGTAGCAGCGTTATCAAGATATATTTTATTCATTTTTACTTTGAAAAGATTAGTTTCCGTACAATAAAAAAAGCAACAAAACCAACTGATTCTTACATGACAGAACTGTTGTCGGTCTGTACATTTTTACCGTTCAAAATTAGTGAAAAAATTGATAATGTCCTTCATTTGCCCACTTTAACATCGGCTTATCTCCTGAAGTGTCACCAAAAGCAAGGATCTTATCATATTTTTTATCTTTGATTTCTTCCTGTATACGGGACAATTTCTCTTTGCCATTGCAGTTTTTTCCGATAAAGTTTCCAGTGAAAACACCGTTTTTAAACTCAGCCTGTGTAGCCAGCAATTTCATATTGAAAGCATCGGCAAACGGTTTAGCCCAAATATCCAGCGATGCCGTTACCATTAAACTCTGCGTGTTTTCGCGGTCTATATTTTTGATAAAGTCCAGTGCGTTTTCTCTTACGATCTTAGGGTAATTGGCTTCAAAAAACTGCCGGGATTTTTTCTCTATTTTTTCCTGGGTCTGCCCTTTAAGAATAGAGCCGATAAAGCTTTTTTTTACTTTTTCGGTTTCGGCAAGCCTGAGTTTTAATAAGACAAAAAGCGGAACATGCTTTAAGAACTGCAGCCTGAATTTTGTAGGATCATAGAATTTCAGATACATGAACATCGTGTCCTTGTAGGTAAGAGTTCCGTCAAAATCAAAGCAATACAGTTTTTTCATTGGTGATTTATCTTATTTTGAATTTTGTCAATACTATCGTAAACGAAAAGACTTCCGGGATATTTTATCTTTTTAATTTATTTAAGCAAATCTTAATTTAAATTAAAAATCCTGTGTAATTTATCGAAGGCTTTTTTGATTTTCAGAGTTTTAATTTTTTAAATATAAATTCCGGAATATTCCGGATGATCATCATGATGATTCCCCAGACAGGAAGGACGTACGCGACATTTTTTTGCTTTTTGTAGGCTTTGAAAATACAATCGGCGGCCTGCTTCGGAGTGGCTGTGAGTTTTGGGTTCAAGGGTAAGCCCTCGGTCATTTTCGTTGCCATAAATCCGGGCTTTACAGTAAGTACATGGACTTTTTTATCAAAAAGATAGTTTCTTAATCCACTTAAATAGACGGTGAATGCTGCTTTTGCACTTCCGTAGATGAAGTTGCTCTGCCGTCCGCGTTCTCCCGCTACGGAAGACAGGCCGATGATCGTTCCCGATCTTCTGTTTTCAAATTTATGAGCAAAATAGTTGATGACAGGAACCAGCTTCGCATAATTGATGTCGATAATCCGTTCCGTATTTTTATTATCGTACAGGCCTTCTTCGGTACCTTCGCCGAGATAACCCGTTGCACAGAACAGCAAGCCTGAACTGATCTGTTCAAATCTGCTATAATCGATATTTTTTGTGAGATCCAGCTCAATAATTTCGGACTGCTGAAGAAATTTTACGTCGATATGCCGTGCAAATCTTTCGGTCGTTTCCCTGTTGGAGGTAAAAAGATAAATTCTTTCAAACTTTTCCCCTTCCTGTAAAGCTTTTTCTACAAAAGCCTGTGCTACTTCCGATGTGCTTCCTAAAACGATCATTCGTGCTATATGTTATTTAAAATTCTTTTATGTTGCAAAGACACGAATTTTGAACTTTGAACATTTCTGAGGTAATTGGTTAGAGACGATCTGCTCATACTGTCTTTGGTAAGATAAATCTTTCCGTTGTACTGCTCCACAATATCATCCAGTTGTTCAATCAGCTTTTTCAGCTTTGAATTCACCTTGAAATCCAGTGCCAGGGAATAGCCTTCAAAAGGAAAGGAATTGTACGCCTGCGGGTTTTCTTTTCCGTAGAGTTTCAATACTGCCAGGAAAGAACCGTTTCCGCTGTTGGCAATGGTTTCCAGGATTTTTTTCATGCCTTCTTTACCGGATTCTTTGGGAATCATCATCTGGTATTGGATGAATCCGGATTTCCCGTAAATTTTATTCCAGTCGTGGACGAAATCCAGAGGATAGAAAAAGGTTTCGTAATCTATAAAGCTTTTAACCTCTTTTTTAGCCTGCTTCTTATAATAGAGAAAATTAAAAATTTTTACTGTCAAAGCATTCAGAACGAATCCCGGGAAATAAAACGGAACCGTTGGCTCAAATTTCTTTTTCAACCGTAAAGGCTTATCTTTTATATTTTGGGGAAGCTCGTGCTGGAAGGCATGTTCGCCCCGCATCAGGATACTTCTTCCGATATTGTTACCTTTCTGAAGACAATCGATCCAGGCTACGGTATACGTCCAGTTTTCGCTTTCTTCAAACAGCCTGAAGATCTCATCCAGGTTTTCTGCTTTGATGCTTTCCTGCCGGATGTATGCCGATTCTATATTTTTTAATTTGAATTTTGCCGTAAGAATGATTCCCGTTAGCCCCATTCCGCCGATAGTCGCCCAGAATTTATCCGTATTTTTCTCTCTTGAGCAGGTGATTACATCACCATTTTCAATCATCAGTTTAAACTCAATCACATATTCAGAAAAACAGCCTTCCGCATGGTGGTTTTTACCATGAACATCGGATGCAATGGCTCCGCCCACTGAAACGAACTTTGTTCCCGGCGTTACATAAAGAAAATATCCCTGCGGAACAGCGACTTCCAGAACATCGGAAAGCAGGACGCCCGATTCGCATTCGATAATCCCGTTCAGCCGGTCGAAACTAATGAATTTATTTAATTTTTTTGTTGAAAATATATGTTCTCCCAATGAAGAATCTCCGTAGCACCTTCCGTTTCCGCGGGCAATCACTTCATTGTTATTCAGGACAAATTCTTTTATTTTTCTGAAGCTGTCATAAGACCTCACTTCTTTTTCCACTACGGGATAATTTCCCCAGTTGGTAACTTTCTGTGTAAAATTCGGCTTCATTTTTTAAAATAGATTTGGATTAAAAATGCAGCGACCCACAGCAGTAAAGTGATCTGTATGTACCGGTCGCGATAGACGATTTTGGTAGGGGATTCGGTTCTGTTGTAGACAAGTGTCTGCTGCAAATATCTTAAGAAGGCAAAGACCACAAAGATCACGGTATAGAAAACCCGTGAGTGGAATCTTGCCTGGACTTCCGGTGATAAGGTAAACATTAAATAACAAATTATTGCCAGTGTAACCGAAATGGAAAGGGCAATGTCTGCAAACTGTACGTTGTAGCCGTCCAAAGCACGTCTTGTTTTCCCGGAAACCTGCGCGTTGATAAGTTCTCCACGTCTTTTTCCGATCGCCAGAACCAAAGCCAGTACGAAGGTCAGCAAAATCGCCCACTGGGAAATGCTGATTCCAGTAATATAGCCTCCGGCAAGTACACGAAGGACAAAACCAACAGCAATGATAGAAATGTCGATAATGGGAACGTGCTTCAGTTTAAAAGTATAGGCCAGATTCATGACAAAATAAAACCCGACAATGGTGGCAAATTTCCAGAGGCTTTCATGAAAATAAGACTGGGCAACAAATACCAGTGCAATATCTGCTATAATCAGCCCGACAAAGATTGCTATGGCCTGAGATTTTGAGACGGCTCCGCTCGCCAGCGGTCTCCTTCTTTTTTCAGGATGTTTCCTGTCAGCCTCGATATCATTGTAATCGTTTAAAATATATACAACGCTGGCCGCCAATGAAAAGATGATAAAAGCAAAAATACTTTTGGTAAGGAGATCAAGGTTTTTTATGTTACCTGAAAAGAATAGAGGAACAAAAACAAAAAGGTTTTTCACCCATTGCTCTATACGGAGCAGCTTTACATATTTCTTCATTTATGTTATTTCAAATGCAAAAATAATGATTTTATAAATATCCTGATAAAAATACAAAAATAACCGCAAAAGCGGTTATTTAGGAAAATATTTATATGTTAATTATTATTGCCCCTGCTGAGCATCCTGAATCATTTTTTGATTGGCCGTAATGGCAAATTCAACTCTTCTGTTTTTAGCTCTTCCGGCATCGGTATCGTTGGAAGCTACCGGCATGCTTTCTCCTTCACCTTTAGCAAAGAGCCTGTTTGAAGCAATCCCTTTGGCTGACAAATATGCTTTTACGGCGTTCGCTCTCCTTTCTGAGAGGGCCATGTTGTAAGCATCTGTTCCTTTGCTATCCGTATGTCCGTAGATATTAATATTCGTATCAGGATTATTCGTTAAAACCTGAGCCAGTTTATCAAGATTTGTCTGTGCAGTGCTGGTTAATGCAGAGGAATTAAAATCGAAATTTACAATACTTTCATTTAATGTAATTTTAATACCGTCTCCTACTCTTTCCACTTCGGCTCCCGGTAAAGTTTCTTTAATCTCTCTGGCCTGCTTATCCATCTTATTACCGATAACGTTACCTGCAACACCACCGATGATACCCCCTAATACAGCACCAATGGCTCCATTTCCTCCTCTTCCTACATTGTTACCAAGGATTCCTCCGATTACAGCTCCGGAAGCAACACCTACTGCAGTACCTCTTTGCTGATGGTTAGAATTCTGTACTGCCTCACAACTGGTAAGCAATAACGCTGATGATAAGAAAAGCCCTCCGATATATGTTTTTGTAAGTTTCATTTTTTTACTTATTTTAAAGTTAATTATTTCATTCCCGCTCTTTCGAAGTTGTAAACAACTCTTACATTTTCTCCGTCGAAAGGAATGTTTTGTTCCAATGAAAATTGATCCGTTGACTGGTTAGTTAGTGTCAAAGAATATCCTGCTGTGTTTTGTTTTGCTTTTGTTCCTTCAGCAATTTTTTTAAATTCAAAAGTATTACCGCTTACCACATTTAATTTTATAGGCTGTGTAAAGCCCGTACCACATGTTCCTCCGCCATTAACCGTATAAGCTCCTGTCCAGTTATTCGGGATTAACCTCCAGTGGCTCCCTACAAAACACTGTGCATCTATACCGTCATCAAATGGTTTTATTTTGAAATTTTTATCGTAATTTATACTGACGATCTGCCAGTCACCTTTCATTTTAAGAAATTCGGATCTTTGATTCTGGGCTGTCTGAGCATTTTTTACTCCGGAACATGACGTGGCAAAAAGCGCCGTTCCCAACATCCCTGCAAATAGTAACTTTTTCATTTTGTTGTTTATTATTTTGTTAGAATAAAGTTACAAAAAACCGTGCCAAAAATTAAATAATAGCAATAAAAAAGTCCGAAAATTTCGGACTTTATGTGTTTATACTTTAAAAACAGGCAGATAAACTATTTTTTAACCTTCTTTTTTACGGATTTTACAGGCTTATTTGAAGCACTTGTTTTCCCCTTATAAAAATTGTTATATGCATATTCAGCAGCTTTTTCAAGATCGATTACACCTCCTGCCTGCGAATAATCTGCAAACTGGGCTGTACCCGGATTACTGGATTTTACAAGAGATTCAATAATCTGCGCAGGTGTTAACGTAGGCATGTAAGCCAGTAATACAGCCGCAGCTCCCGCTACTACCGGCGATGCCATGGAAGTTCCCTGAAGATATTTGTAATCGTTATGAGGAACAGTAGAATAAATTTCTTCCCCCGGAGCGAAAACATTTACCATTTTCTTATTATAGTTCGAGAAGCCTGCCCTCAATGCATCATTGTTGTTGGTACTTGCCCCTACCACCAATACGTTATTTACAAACGGTTTTTCATCGGTAACTTTTTTAAAGTTGGTAGGATAAGCCAGATGTTCCGCAACATCTTCATTTTCATTACCTGCTGCTTTTACCAAAAGCACGCCTTTGTCCTGAGCATATTTAAAGGCGTCCCAAACAACATTTTTACCGGGAGAAACCGGTTTTCCGAAGCTCATGTTCAATATCTTAGCACCATTGTCTACCGCATACCGGATGGCATTTGCAACGTCTTTATCTCTTTCGTCACCATTAGGAACCGTTCTTACAGACATTATTTTAGCAACTCTTGAAGCTACCCCGTACTGAACTTCTTTTCCGTTCGGAAGGCCTGCAATGATCCCCGCCACGTGTGTACCGTGCATTGCATCAGGTCCTTCATAATGATTATTGCCGTAATTTTTCTCAGAATAATCATCATAGTTATCACCCACAATTTCTTTTCTTGGATCATAAGCAAGATCGTATTGTTTCGCCTGAGGACCTACTTCATCAAGAGCTTCTTTCATTTGCTCTCTCATTGTCTTTTCAAACTCAGCAGGAGTTTTCCCTTTGAATTCAGGGCTCTGAGCAACCTGGGTTAAAATCTGTGCGGCAATGGCATCTTTCTGCTCTGAAGGTTTGATAGTAGCAACATTTTCAGGTGTTACATTTTTACCATTTAAGAGCTTTACCATATTCGGGATCAGATCATTAATCATAGTATAAGTCTGAGCCCCCTGTTTTGCCTCAATACTTTTTTTAGCAAAAAGATCTTTTGATTTCATATACATAGCAAATTCTTCCGGCATTTTGGCCTGATTTGCTTTGTTCTTTGCAGAATCTTCGCCTTCAAAGATCGGTTTATATTTAGCAACCACTCTAGTTACTTCCATATTATCGATGTCAATATCTCCGTTTTTACCTCCAATGAAATTCCATCCATGTACATCGTCAATATATCCGTTTCCATCATCATCTTTACCATTCCCGGGAACTTCATTCGGGTTAGACCACACATTAGCCACCAAGCCCGGATGGTCTACCTGAACACCGCTGTCCAGTACTCCGACAACAACAGTTTTAGGTTTTAATCCTTTGGATTCTAAAAATTTATATGCATTTTCCGTATTTACCCCATATACTTTGGTTGCAGCAAAATCTTTATGATACCAGGTCATAAGATCTTTGTCTTCTTTCGGGTCAACACCGGATTTTGCATCCTGTGCATTTGAAAAACCGAATCCTGCCAAAAAAACAGCAGCTAATAATACCTTTTTCATGCTAGTATGATTGTTTAATATTTTTAATATAAGTCATCGATTCCGGCCCTTTGTTACAAATAAGGTCTAAGATTGACAAATTTTCCAAAAATCCTAATTTGTCAGAGAACGTCTGATAATACTCATCCAGTCTGGATTCAGAAGGAAGCTTGGCCGAAAACTTTTCCCGGAAATTAATCTCTTCCGGAATTTTGATATATTCGGCATTCAAAGAGTATGCCTTTTCGGTCTTAAGAATCTGCTGGATGACTTCAAGTGCTTTGAGGTTGAAATCCAATACATATTTTTCTTTCAGATCATATATTTTCTTCAGTTTATCTTCATAAAACTCGAAATACGGAGAACTCTGATAAGCGGTTTTAATGGATTTCCAGTGGAGATTCCTCCAGTCTTCACGATGAGCGATTTCAATATCTTTAAAAGCCCGGCTCCCGTTGTGAGCGATAGGAATAATCAGTGAAAGTTTGCCGTTGGCTCCATAGATATTGGCCCGGTTCCTGTAGGTCTGCTTGGGAAAGCTTTCAAACTGTTCAAAAAGGATTTCGTTTTCAGGATCAAGAAATACGGAAAACCATGAAATCGGCGGTAAATAAAATACCGGTAATAATACATTCTTCATATTCATAATGCAAAAATGAAGTATTTTTTCAAATACTTCATTCTATTTATAGTTATTTTAACTTTATTAATCTTCTTCAGTGTTTTTCTTTCTGAATAATTTAACGAAATATTCCCATCCGAAGAATAAGATCAGGATCATTGCTGCAATCCACCAGTAAGAAGTTTTGTTGGCTTCTCCCGTATTTGTAGCTTTGAACATCCTGTCCCAACGGATTTTGAACGGCGCCTGATAAGACGAACTTGCATCTTTAAATGCCCCCTGTAAACTCATCCACGTAAACATAGGCCTTCCAACAATGTTCTCTTCAGGTACGAAACCGAAGAACCTTGCATCTAACGAAGCATCACGATTATCTCCGATCATCATATAATAATCCTGCTGAATGGTATATTGGTTGGTTTCTTTTCCGTTGATAAAGATTTTTCCGTTTTTGTTTTCCAGACTGTTGTGTTCATACTCGGAGATTACCCATTGATACATCGGAAGCGATTCCTGATTGATGGTCACAACATCCCCTTTCTTAGGAATTTTTAGAGGTCCGTACCAATCCTGGTTCCATGGTTTATTAATAGGGAAAATAGATTGGGTAGTATCTATACTCTTGGTATAAGCTGTTTTATCAGCATTTAATTTATAAGAAATGGTTGCGGAATCTTTCGGATAGATATTTTCTTCCATGCTGATAACATTCGGCATGGTTTTGATGTCTTTAGCCGTTTTATCAGTCAATCCCTGGAACATATAGGTAAACCCTCCTTTGTCATTCTGCATTTCCCTTACCGGAAGGAATCCGTAGGTGTTATACATGCCCGGAATATCCAATTGCGTTCCTGTATTTACCGTGTAAGCATGCTGAACTTCCTGGTCACCCAATACCGTTTCCGGTTTTCCGTTTACAAAAAGTCTTCCCGCTCTCATTTCAAAAGTATCACCCGCTACTGCAACGCATCTTTTAACATAAGGATCTTTCCTGTCGATTGCCGTGTGTACGGAATCCTGCGGGTAGTTGAAAACGACAATATCATTTTTCTGAGGCTTACTGAACTGTAAAATCCTTTCATAAGGAAGCCTTACCGCATCAACATAAGATTTCGGATCATCTTTCGGGTTTCCTTTTTCACCGGTATCCATAATCGTTCCCTGAAGGAAAGGAATGGCCAGCGGACGCATCGGCAGCCGGTACCCGTAGCTCCATTTGTTTACGAAAAGGAAATCTCCTACCAATAATGTTCTTTCCATAGATCCTGTCGGGATCCCGAACGGCTGTGTAACGAAAACATGGATGATCGTAGCGAAAACCACGGCAAAAGTTACTGATCCGATGAAAGAATCTTTCTTTTTGGCACTTTTTTCTTCGTCTGTAAGGAGCAGGTCATTTTCATCTTCCAGCTTAACGTCTTTTCCATAATTTACCGTTGCCATATAAATGAACGGCAGGATTACCGTAAGAAGTTTATCTTTGAAAGAGGTTTTCCCAAATTTACTCATTAAATACAAATGGAAAACAGACATCATAATTGGCCCTACGATCGGAAGGTATGATAGGATTGCCCACCACTTCGGGTGTTTTGTTTCTTTTAGAATAATAAAGTAATTGTAGAAAGGGATAAAAGCGAATAACGGATTATACCCCAGCTTTTTGAACAGTTTCCAGGTGGAAATTCCCATCAGTACCGATAAAATGAGAACATAAACTGTATACGTTAAAAAATAATTCATAAATTTTTGTGCCTAATCTATAATATGATTCATGAATGATGGGGGCGATAAATGATCTTTGAATAAACAACCCACCCACATTCACTTTTATTTGGTCTGCAATTTAGGGATTTTGTTACAGATTAAAGTCCCAAAACATCCTTCATGGCAAAATTTCCTTTTTTATCTTTAATCCATTCCGCAGCAACTACCGCTCCCAATGCAAAACCGTTCCTGTTGAAGGCCGTATGCTTGATTTCGATTTCATCCACTTCGCTTCTGTAGAAGACGCTATGCGTACCGGGAACCTCATCTTCACGAATCGCGAAAATACCCAATTGGTTATCATGCGTATCCTCCAGCTTCCATGCATCAAATTTCGGATTGTGCTTAAAGATCCCTTCTGCAATGGAAATAGCCGTTCCGCTCGGCGCATCTTTTTTGTGAACGTGGTGAATTTCTTCCAGCTGACAGGAATATTCATCGACATTCTTCATGAGGTCTGCCAGTTTTTCATTTAAAGCAAAAAACAGGTTAACACCCATGCTAAAGTTAGAACCGTAAAGAAAAGCCGTTCCGTTTTCTTCGGCCAGTTTTTCAATCTCAGATTTTTTCTCAAGCCATCCGGTGGTTCCGCAGATTACCGGAATTTTATTTTCAAGACATGCTTTGATGTTTTCGTAAGCCACTTCGGGCAGGGAAAATTCAATAACGACGTCGGGGTTATTAAGATTTTCAGCAGTTGGGGTTTCTTTCAGCCGGGCAACGATTTCATGCCCTCTTTTTATAGCGATTTCATCGATGATTTTACCCATTTTACCGTATCCAACCAATGCTATTTTCATGTAATTCTTATTTAAATTTTATCATTTAGTGAAAAGAAGGAAAATGTTTAAACTAATTTTTTACCTGATCAAGATGCTGTTAATTCTTAAAATCTGTAACTTAAACTTATTCCTGTTTTCGGAGGAGCAATTCCGTACTGGTCCTGAACCATTGTGGGATTGAGGGTAAGATCCGGATCACGGCGCGATTCGTATAAATGAGCGTCTACCACTGCATCCACGATATTCAGGATGTAAATCAATCCCGAAATAGCGATGGCATAATCACGCTGTCTTTTGGCCCGGTCCTGTGCATTTCCCAACGCCGTTTTATCGAGGTAAGGAAATTTGTCCACAAATTCATTCGGCGTTCCGTTGAGTTTGGCAATGTAGTATTCCCGGTATTTTTTATACTGATTATCGTTCCAGATAGCAATTCCAACCCCTGTTCCTACTGCTCCCAAAACAATGGGAACTTTCCAGTATTTTTTGTTGTACACCTGTCCTAAACCAGGAAGAACGGCAGAGTACAAACCTGCTTTCGTAGGATTGAGCTTCAGCGTTTTCTGTGTTGGGCCGTTTGCTTTTTCCAGATCAGAAACCACTTTCGCTTCGGTTTTGGTATTATTCTTTTCCACGCCTATACTGTCTTTCGGACGGTAATCCACCCGGATCGTATCATTGGGATTCACCTGCGAAAAGGCAAAGGCAAACAGACACAGAAAAAATGTGAATAGTATTTTCTTCATTTATTTAATGTGGGATAAAATATATTCCAGCTCGTCTTCATTTTTGAAATCCAGAACAATTTTCCCTTTTTTTCCGTTTGGAGCGGCTTTGATTTCGACTTTTACATCCAGGATGTCGGCAATCGTTTTCTGCGCTCTTTTATAATTGTTGGAAAGCTCCGCCTTCGCTTTTTTAGCGGCTGGAGACTTCGGATTTTTAATAGCGGTTGCCGCCTGTTCCGATTGGCGTACGTTCAGCCTTTCCCTGATGATCAGCTCAAACAGAATCTGCTGATGCTCTTCGCTTTCCAGGCTGATGATTGCCCTTCCGTGACCTGCAGAAATCTCTCCGCTGCGGATGGCATTCTGGATATCCGGATTCAGCCTCAATAGCCTGATGGAATTGGTAATCGTACTTCTGTCTTTTCCAACCCGATGGCTCAGGTTTTCCTGGGTAAGGCCGATCTCTTCCATCAACCGCTGATACGTTAATGCAATTTCAATCGCATCAAGATCTTCCCTCTGGATGTTTTCCACAAGGGCCATTTCCAGAAGCTCCTGATCATTTACCAGACGGATGTAAGCCGGAATAGACTCCAGCCCTGCAATTTTGCTCGCACGGTACCGTCTTTCCCCGGATATAATTTCAAACTTCTCCCCATCTTTCCTTAGCGTAATCGGCTGGATTACTCCCAGATTTTTAATGGACAGCGCAAGTTCATTCAATGCTTTTTCGTCAAAATAAGTTCTCGGCTGGGTCGAATTGGGATAAATATCTTCCAGTGCAATTTCTACAATATTTCCCACAAATTTATCTGCTCCTTCGTCAGTTGCAGAGTTGATCGTTGCTTTGGATTCGGCACTCAGAATGGCACCCAAACCACGTCCCATCGCTCTTTTTTTATCCTTCATATTTGTTTTATCGTTTAGCGCTGCGAGCTGCTTTTAATTCCTTACTAATTTTTCGTTTTTCAGTAAAACTTCTTCCGCCAGCTGAATATACTGGATGGCTCCTTTGCTTTCGGCATCGTAATTCAGGATGCTTTCCCCGAAGCTTGGAGCTTCGCTCAGTCTTACGTTTCTGCTGATAATGGTTTCAAAAACCATTTCCGGGAAATGTGAGTTTACTTCTTCCACTACCTGATTGGATAATCGGAGACGGCTATCATACATCGTAAGCAGCAGGCCTTCGATATCAAGGTCTTTGTTATGGATTTTCTGAACGTTCTTGATGGTATTTAATAATTTACCAAGCCCTTCCAACGCAAAATATTCACACTGGATCGGGATGATCACGGAATCTGCAGCCGTAAGGGCATTTACCGTAATTAATCCCAGACTCGGCGCACAGTCGATGATGATGTAATCGTAATCTCCCCTTACACTTTCCAGTGCTTTTTTCAGCATGTATTCACGTTCTTCCTTATCCACCAGCTCTATTTCAGCGGCTACCAGATCAATGTGAGACGGAACGATATCCAGGTTTGGTGTCGCGGTCTGCTTGATACATTTTGATGTTTCCATGCTGTGCTCCAAAAGATTGTACGTAGAATACTTTACATCTTCCACTCCTAACCCTGAAGTTGCGTTAGCCTGGGGATCAGCATCGATAATTAATATCTTTTTTTCCAATACCCCTAATGCCGCAGCCAGATTTACAGCGGTTGTAGTTTTCCCGACTCCTCCTTTCTGATTAGCGATCCCTATGATTTTTGCCATTATTCGAACTTTAGGTTTCAAAAATACACATTTTTCCGTGCTCTTACTGAACGGTTAAAACGAAATTTGAGTTAAAATATTGTTAATAAGCCATTTAGCTATAAAAAAAATTATCCACAAAAAAAATTCTTTGTGGATAAGTATTTAAGACTTGTTTTTATGTTAATTATCAAGCTTCATGGAAATAGGAAACTTGAAATAACTGCGGACGGATTCCCCTCTCTTATTTTTTCCCGGAATCCATTTTCCTTTAATGGATTTGATCGTTCTGATGGCTTCCTCATTAAAGTCGGCATTGGATCCATTTGCTTTGATGGCGGAAATAGTTCCGTCCTTTTCAACAATAAATGTAACCGTTGTTTTCATGACCTCATCAGAAGTAAGACCTGAACTGTCAAAATTATTGATCACTTTATTTCTGAAAGCATCAATTCCTCCGATGAATCCGGCTTCCTGACCTAGTTCGTCTCCCGTTGTTATTTTATTCGGATCTTCTTTAGTTACGATCATTGGTGGAGTTGTACTAATTACCGGTCCTGTTCCGATGTTAGGAGTTGTTGGGACATAGGTCGGAGTGGTAACTTCTTTTCCATTTGATGTTTGAGTGCTCACCACTGCATTCTGTTCATCCTTAGGCGTCGTCTCCTTTTTTTCATTTCTTACAATCGCTTTCGGTTCCGGAACGGTCTTATCTATTGTTTTGATTTTTTCCGGAGCTGGCTGTGGTTTAACAGTTGCGGGTGGATCTTTTTCAGGGGTAGTTACTTGTTTGAAAATATGAGTTTTCTCATAAATCTTAGGATCTTTCACAGGTTCAGACTGAAAAGCTTTAATCACTAAAGGAGTTAAAGAAAATGCCGCCAGCAAGCTTACACCAATAAAAAGGGCTTTGGTTAAGATCCGGTCGGATTCATTTCTTAAGACATAGGCACCGTATTCTTTGTTGCGGTGTTCGAAAAGAATTTCATTGAAACGAAATTCCTGATTCTGATGCATGTTTTTCATTGTTTTAAAATTTAAGCATTAATTATAGATTATTAGTTCCTTACCATTTATCGGTAAATAACAACTTAGGAGCAAAATATCTGCCACTATATTATCAAAAACGCATATTTATTTAAAATCGTATGAGAATGAAGTAATTTTAACTATGTTACGAATAGAATTTGGAAAGATAGAGGCTGGATGCTAGGTGATGGATGTTGAAAGGATGGTTGTTTGAAAATGATAACGGATTATTTAACACGATACTGCTATCGATGTTTTGGGATAAGTTGTTAGGAAAGACGCCGCCCTAGTTCTGATTGCAGCGGCATCCTTTTTCCGAATGGGCTACAGCAAGGCGAAAAAAGATACAGCGGAAAGCAGGTTCCCAACTCCAAATGGCTGTTGGCTGCTGGCTAATAGCTGCTGGCTGTTGTAAATAATTGCTGCTACGGATAAAAACTTGCTGATCGCAAATAGCTTTTAGCTAATAGCGACTTACTGCCATACGAAAAGGAGATTGTCTTGCTTCAGGCTTAAAGTGAACCATAAAATAAAAAGAGACCGTCGCAATGACAGTCTCTTTTATTTATTTTAAAATTCTTCGGTTAGAATAATTCTTTTCTGATGATGTTCTGGCTTCTTTCAGGGCCAACAGAAACCAGGTAGACGTTGATTCCTAAATATTTCTCGATGAACTCGATGTATTTCTGAGCGGTATCCGGAAGTTCGTCGTAGCTTCTTGCTTTGGTGATGTCTTCGTTCCAGCCCGGCAAATCCTGATAGATCGGCTCGTAGTTGTACAATTTTTCGGTAGAAGAAGTGAAATAATCGATGATTTTTCCGTCTTCCGTTTTGTAATGGGTAACCACTTTGAGGTTTTCGATACCGGTAAGGACGTCTAATTTGGTTATCACCAGGTTGTTGATTCCATTGATCATACAGGCATGTTTCAGAGAAACAAGGTCTAACCAGCCTGTTCTTCTCGGTCTTCCGGTTGTTGCTCCGAATTCACCACCGATCTGTCTGATGCTCTCTCCTAATTCGTTATCCAATTCAGATGGGAACGGTCCGTTTCCTACTCTTGTACAGTAAGCTTTGGCCACCCCGATCAGGTTCTGAAGGGAAGTCGGTGGCACCCCTGCTCCGGTACAAACTCCTCCGGTAGAAGGTGAAGAGGATGTTACGTACGGATAGGTTCCGAAATCGATGTCCAGCATCAAAGCCTGCGCGCCTTCAAACAAGACGTTTTTCCCGTCTCTGATGGCTTCGTTCAGTTCCAGTTCGGTATCCACGATCCTGTCCTGAAGCTGTTTTCCGATTTCCAGGTATTCGTTGTAGATTTCCTCAACGTCCAAAGTCGGTTTTCCGAAATATTTCTCGAAAAGAGAATTTTTGATTTTTAAGTTTTTCTCGATTTTGTCTCTTAAGATCTCCGGGTTCAGAAGGTCGATCATTCTGATGCCCACTCTGGCGATCTTGTCTTCGTAGCAAGGTCCGATCCCTTTTTTGGTCGTTCCGATCTGCGTTCCGCCGTGCTCTTCCTCACGGTAGGTATCCAACAGGATGTGATACGGCATGATGACATGCGCTCTTCTGCTGATGAAAATATGATCCGTTCTCAAGCCTTTGCTTTCGATCTGGTTCACCTCCTTAATGAAAGATTTAGGGTTTACCACCACGCCGTTGGCAATGATGCACTTCCCTTTGCACTGAAGAACTCCCGACGGAAGAAGGTGCAATACGAATTTCTCTTCACCCACATACACCGTGTGACCTGCATTGTCGCCTCCCTGGAAGCGCACCACATAGTCCGATTTTGCCGATAAAACATCCGTGATTTTTCCTTTCCCTTCATCTCCGTACTGAAGACCTACAACTACGTAAGTTGACATATTTTACTTTTATTTTAGATTCATGCAAAATTACTTTTAAAAAATTGGGTGGGCAAATTTGAGGGGGAATTTATTTTGGGGATGGGTGGGAAATCATATATTTAATAAATTTTACTCACAATTCTATATATTTACAAAAACAAAAACCAATTAGCAGGAGTATTTTAAAATGAACCATGAAATAATTAACCAAATTAATTCCCATGTTGATAACTTCAGATTGTATTTTAAGGGTGATTATCTGTTTTTACCCACCGCTGACCTAAAAGAAATAGAAAGATTTGAAAAGAGGTTTTCAATTAAAATTCCTGATGATTTCAAATGGTTCTTGTTAAATATTGCGAATGGAATTATAAATACCGAGTCGCATGACTTTAATGTTCTGGATAAAATAAACTTTTCAAATTATTACTATGAAGAAAATGAATTCAATCCATCATTACCTTTCAGACTCAATAATGAATTTAACTTCAATACTGATGAATATGAAGATTTTATTAATGGAACAATCCATTTAGCCGGATATGGCTGTGGCTGTTATTCCTTTCTTGTTGTAAATGGCAAAGAATATGGAAACGTGTGGATTGACAATTATGCATCGAATTCTGAAGTTACTCCAGAAAAAAATGAAAAAAAAGACAGGCTTCATTTTCATGACTGGCTTGCAAAAGAAATAAATTTTATGATTTCCCAAAAAGAAGAATCAAAAAAATTCAGACAAAAACAATATCAGAAACAAAAAGAGGAAGTGCAGAAACACTATTTAAATATGAAAAATGTATTTGAGGCAATTTCTCCTCAACCATCACTGTCTGTTTTAGAAAGAATTAAAAAGATTTTCAAATAATATATTTACAGAATTTGACCGGAAATTTACTATTCTATGATCTTTAGAGTTTACGGAGAATTTATTCCTAAATAACTTCAACAAATAACACTTCAAATAAATAAAATGCAAGAAAACCTAAAAGACGAATATCTAAAGATAGCAAAAGAGTATCTTTTAAATAAATATGGAGATATTGTTCAAATATTCGAAGATGAGATACGGGAAACTGATGACACATTTTGTTTCCATTATCAATCTAAAAAGTTTTTTGAAACCTTAAGATTTGAGGACCAATTTGTAGGACAAGGTCCTTTATTTATTTTAAAAGGGAGTAAACGGATAATTTCATATGGAAGTGCAACAGGAGAAAAAGAGGGTATTATCCATATAATTAATCAATTACATAAAGAAAGATTAATAAGGGTTTATTATAAAGAATATGATATATGGGATGGAAAGTATGATTTAATAATTAATAAAGTTGAAGATGAAATGGTCTGTGAAGAATTAATTATTGAAAACATAGCAAATATTTTGCTAAAACATAGAATATGGAAAGCTGATCAATATGACACTTATAATCCAAAGTCTTATTACTATACTGAACAAGAAATAAAAGAAACTCTAATAAAATCTCCATTAGTATTAAAGAGACATTTTTGCGAAAACTTAGAAAATCTTCTTTTTGATATTATCAATAAAGATATGTATCTTGATTGGACATTATCAGAGGTTAAATAATTATTACTCCTGCATAAACCTTCAATATAGATACCTGTAGAAATCCATCATTGCAATCTCCTCTAAAACACCGTATCATGAAAAATCAAAGCAATATTCCAAACTAGTTTTTATAAAATCCAAAACGATTTACAAAAAATCAGATTTAATCAATGAATTGAAGAGAGGTGAAAAATCAGGATTCATTACGAATTTCGACCGTTAAAAATCTTTGAAGACACTTCATCAAAAATATTAAGTTGGCTCAGTATAAAGTTTGTCATTCAATAGGAATCCAGACGCGAATCTTTCAAAAATTTCTCTAATACTAAGTCGAGATTCCTACGGAATGACAAACAAAATGGGTATTTTATTATTCCTACTTCAACACAACTTCACCACTAGCTCCAACCTCCTCCAGAAACACCGCGTCATGCGAAATTACCACCAAAGTTCCCTGGTAATCTTTAATGGAATTCGTCAGAATTTCCACGTTTTGGAGATCTAAATTATTCGTCGGTTCATCGAGGATGATCAGGTCGGGAGCTTTTTGACTGATGGAGAGCCCGCACAGCAGGAGACGCAGACGTTCCCCGCCGCTCAGCACGCCGCACTTTTTATCCCAGGTATCCTTTCCGAAAAGAAATCTTGCCAGTAAGGTCTTTATTTCAGACTCCGGCATTGCCAGGTCGTTGAACTGCTGGACAAACTCATAAACCATCATTGTCCTATCGATTAGAGAATATTCCTGGTCGATGCAGATCCATTGAAACTCTGATCTTGCAATTTTCCCGGCGGAAGGCTGAAGATCACCTAGCAACAGCTTAATCAATGTTGTTTTCCCCGAACCGTTCCGGCCTGTAATAGCGATCCGGTCACCACTCCGGATTTCCAGACTGAGGTTTTCTTTCCAAAGATTGATTTCATCATATGCATAATTAATCTCCTCTGCCGAAATCAGGAGTTTTCCCGAATGAATACCCGAATCATTAAAATTTACTTTCATCTGATCCGAATTTCTCACAGATGAACGCAGCTCCCGTAAATCACCGGAAATGGTATTGATCTTTTCTGCATGCACGGCTTTCAGCTTAGAAGAATTATTCTCTGCTTTGTTCCGCATCGTATTCATCATGATCCGGGCCACGCCCGATTTTTCCTGCTTGCTCTTCCCTCTCGCGTCGAGTTTCTGCTTCCTTTCCAACGTTTCGCGTTCTTTTTCCCTTGCTTTTTTCAGGGTCCGTTCTTTAGAATGGATGTCGTTTTGCAACGCCTCATTTTCAATTTCCTTTTGTGCGGCATAAAAATCATAATTCCCGCCGTAAGTTGAAATTCCCTGATTGCTCAGTTCATAAGTCGTATCCGCCAGATTCAGCAAAGTGCGGTCGTGGCTGACGATCAACACGGTTGCTTTTGTTTTTCCGATAAAATCATACAGCAGGTTCCGCCCTTCAAGATCCAGATGGTTGGTCGGTTCGTCGAGCAGGATAACCTCCGGCTGGTGAATCATCATT
This sequence comes from uncultured Chryseobacterium sp., assembly GCA_913774355.1. Lineage (GTDB taxonomy): Bacteria > Bacteroidota > Bacteroidia > Flavobacteriales > Weeksellaceae > Chryseobacterium. The sequence goes on from CAJYGB010000038.1 coordinate 91,637, forward strand.
CCGGCGAGGAAGACTTTCGTTTTCTGTCCGCCGCTCAGACTGGCGAGTTTTTGGGTGAATTCCAGGCTGTTGAGTTTCCAGTATTGCAAAGCCTGCCGGGAACGTTCTTCGATGTCCCAATCGTCATTCAATGTTTCAAAATAATTATCATCCACTTCCCCATTGGTAATTTTGTGAAGAGCTTCAAGTTTCTGATCGATTTTCAGGCATTCGGCGACGGTAAGGTCATCAAAATTCCCGAACATCTGCGGAACATAAAACAACCCGCCGTGAACGGTTATGTTTCCTGCCTGAGGTTCAATTTGTTTCGCCAATATTCTGAGCAGAGTAGATTTTCCCGTGCCGTTGCTGCCGACCAGGGCTGACTTCGAGTTTGAAGGGATCGTTAAATCAATAGAATTAAAAAGCAGGTCTCCCGCCGGAAACCCAAAGGATATATAGTGTAGAAAAATCATGATTTCTTTCTTTAAAAAGTTAAAACTGCAACAACCTATCCGGTTATTGTCGATTACATCGGAAAGAAATTAAATTCTACATGCTGATATTGATTGGTTTACGAACAACAAAGTTAGGAATTTTTATTTATTTGAAAAATATCTGATTTTCATTATAAATTGGCCATTGACCATTCACTTGCGAAGCAAAATTAACTATTCACTCTAAGAGCCTGTGATAATTTACCTTTTATATTTTAACATTAAGAATTTAAGGTATTTTAGCTAAAAAATTCAATATGTCGGTTGCCTGGCGATATTCAATTAAATCCATTGAAATCATCGTATTAAAGTGAAGAATAAACAAAGTTTATTTGATTCAGAAAATTAAGAGAAATGACGGAAAGTTTGATGAATTAAAATTTAAACGGACTCTAAGACCACCCCGTCAAAAATTCTTTGAATTTTCACCACCCCTCCAACTTTCGGAAGGGAATTTCGGTTAAGGATATTGCTTCAGACTTTTGAAGGATATTTTTTTTGTTGGAACGCACAAAGTCGCAAATTAAATAAACATGATGCTTTAAGGCGCGAAGAATTCGACTGAGCCGAATTTTCATACCGTTAATTTCAACTAAAATCTGTGAGAGATTATATCTCCAGTCAGAAACAAACAATCCTGAGCATCCACAATTTTATCAAAGATGAGATCCTTGTAACTTATTACACGAAGCATTAAAAATATTTGCTGCTTTGCGCTTGCCAACGATTACCTGCAATATAACTAATCAACTTACATTGCTCTTATAAGTGTAACGGCTTTGTGAAACTTACAGCATTAAGCATCAAAAGACCTCTGCGCGCTTTGTGTTCATAGAAGCTTTATGAATTTCACTATTCGCTTGCAGAGCAAAATTCATCTTTCACTATTCATCATTCACCTTTCATCAAAAATCCTTAACTTTGCTGCCTACTAAAAATTTTTATGGAGAGTATTAAAGTTCACGACAAAACTTTTGTTCCTTATCTGGAGGATGCCGAAATTCAGGAGATTGTAAAAGCTACGGCTCTAAAGATTTATGAAGATTATAAGGATGAAGTTCCCGTTTTCATCGGGGTGCTGAACGGAGTGATCATGTTCTTTTCAGACCTGCTGAAACATTATCCGGGAGAGTGCGAGATTGCTTTCATCCAGATGAGTTCTTACGCAGGTACGGAATCTACGGGAATCGTTTACCAGAAAATGGAACTGACGAAAGATGTCAAAGACCGCCACATCATTCTGGTAGAAGATATCGTAGATACGGGGAATACAGTAGAAAGCCTTTTCAAATATTTCAACGAAACTCAGCGTCCGAGATCTGTGAAGATCGCTTCTTTCTTGCTTAAACCTGAAGTGTATAAGAAGGATTTTAAACTGGATTATATTGGGAAGGAAATCCCGAATAAGTTTGTACTAGGCTACGGACTGGATTACGATGAACTGGGAAGAAACCTGCCGAACCTATACCAGTTGGAAGACGGACAGATCAACCATTAAAAGGCTGTTGGCTAATAGCTAATGGCTTTTAGCTTAAAAAAGGTAAAATAAAGAAATAAATTTAATAATAACTTAAAAATGCTAAAGGCAAAAGCAAGTACGCTGACGGTAAAAGCCAGAAGCCAGTCGCCAGTCGCCGGAAGCCCTAAACCATTATGATAAACATTGTTCTGTTTGGCCCTCCGGGAAGCGGAAAAGGTACGCAAGCGCAAAACTTGATCGAGAAATTCAATTTGAAGCAGATCTCAACCGGTGACCTTTTCAGATTCAACATGAAAAATGATACGGAACTTGGGAAACTTGCCAAATCGTACATCGATAAAGGAGAACTGGTTCCGGATCAGGTAACGACAGATATGCTGATCGACGAGATCAGAAAGCCGACCGATGCCGCAGGATTTATTTTCGACGGGTATCCGAGAACGGCGGTTCAGACAGAAGCTCTCGAGAAAATCGTAAAAGAAGAGCTGAACGACGAGATCGACGTTTGCCTTTCTTTAGTGGTTGAAGATTCGATCCTGGAGGAAAGACTTCTGAAAAGAGGAGAAATCAGCGGAAGATCAGATGACAGCAATGTAGAGATCATCCGCAACAGAATAAAAGAATACTACGCGAAAACAGCAGAAGTTGCCGAGCTGTACAAGCAGCAGGGCAAATATGTAGAGATCAACGGTGTCGGAGACATTAACGAAATCTCTGAAAAGCTTTTCGCAGAAGTAGAAAAGTTTCAAAAATAAATTTTTGATTCAAGGTTCAAAGTTCCAAATTCAAGGTTAAAACTTTGAACCTTCAACATAAAACCTTGAATTAAAATCATGTCAAATTTTGTAGATTACGTAAAAATCCATTGTAAAAGCGGACACGGAGGAGCAGGTTCTGCGCATCTCCGCCGTGAAAAATATATTCCCAAGGGCGGACCGGACGGAGGTGACGGAGGTCGTGGCGGCCACGTTATCATGAAAGGGAATGCCAACGAATGGACTTTACTTCCGCTGCGTTATACCCGTCACGTGAAGGCGGAGCGCGGGGAGAACGGAGGAAAAAACCAGCTTACCGGAGCTTACGGAGCCGATGTATACATCGAAGTTCCGATCGGAACCATTGCCAAAAATGAAGACGGCGAAATTATCGGGGAAATCCTTGAAGACGGCCAGGAAATTATCCTGATGGAAGGCGGAATGGGCGGAAAAGGAAATGAGCATTTCAAATCGTCCACCAACCAGACCCCAAGATTTGCACAACCGGGAATGGACGGACAGGAAGGCTATGTGGTTTTCGAGCTTAAAATCCTTGCCGATGTAGGATTGGTAGGATTCCCGAATGCAGGAAAATCTACGCTCCTATCTTCAGTTTCTGCGGCAAAACCGAAAATTGCAGATTACGCATTTACCACTTTAACGCCAAACTTAGGAATTGTGGATTACCGGAATTACAAATCTTTCGTAATGGCCGATATTCCGGGAATCATCGAAGGAGCTGCGGAAGGTAAAGGCTTAGGTCACCGTTTCTTAAGACATATTGAAAGAAATTCCATCCTGTTGTTTTTAATTCCTGCCGATTCCGAGGATCATTTTCAGGAGTTTAAAATCCTTGAAAACGAATTGAAGGAATACAATCCTGAACTTCTGGATAAAGATTTCATTGTTTCGGTTTCAAAATCCGATCTTCTGGATGAGGAACTGAAAAAAGAAATCGCCGCTGAATTCCCTGAAAACAAACAGCCGTTGTTTTTCTCCGGTGTTACCGGCGAAGGACTGATGGAACTGAAAGATGCGATCTGGAAGCAATTGCATGGATAGAAGCTTGTTAACAGATAAATAGAAAGGAGAAACATCACTGTTTCTCCTTTCTATTTATCATTTTTTTAGAACTATTTTTTAATGAATTTCTTGGTAGACTTGCCGTTTTTATTTTGAATAGAAATCAGATAAGCACCGGCAGGAATGTTTTTAACATCTATTGTATTGTTGTTAAGTTTTACTTCGATGTTCTTTCCTGAAAGATCATAAAGTTCCACCTTATCAATTGGTGAAGCCGACTGTATCGTTAAAAAATCGGAAACCGGATTCGGATGGATTTTTATAGAATTATCATCTGCCACATCTCCTCTAAGATCCAGGTTCAGAGAAATTTTCTGTTCAGTATTTACCGTCGGTCTTTGCTCTTCTCTATTGCCGCGAATTTCGCATGGGGCAATCTTGGCAAGAAAATCAGAACCGGCTTTAATATGGGTATTCGGAGCTAAGAGAATATAGTTATTCGCCTTCATAACAATTGACCCATTCCCTGCATCCGTAGAATAATCTGCCGAAGTTATTATGTAATCATCGACAGAATAGGTATAATTGGTAAAGGTCTCAGGACTCTGTAAAGCAAGATTTGAAAGACATCTTGTTGTTCCTGACCGAGACCAGAACAGAGGCTGGGGAAGTCCGAGATAAGTAAACTTTCCGTTAAGATAAACTGCATTCATATCCACACTGCTGCTTCCGTAAGTATTTGGATTATTAATTTTACTCAGATAACCGGAACCAAAATTATTCAAATAAATATCATCGTATTTGTTTCGCTGCATGCCATAAAAATAGGCTCCCGAAGCCCCTGAAAATATCTGATTAGATACGGGAAATGAAACGGACGCGTCTAAATTCACCGCATAGATCTTATCCTGTCCCAAATATAATATTTTTCCATAATTGCTGAATTCGGAAACATATGATTTTGCTGTATTGATGTTCAGCAAAAAATTGCTGGTAATCTGGCCGGTAGAATTATTAAAAGAATACACCCTGTTCATATAATTATTACCTGGTGTCCATAAGTTGATTGAAATATAATTGGAAAATGGCTTATTCACTTCAGTTTTCGGTGATGCCTTTATTCCGAAATATTGCGATCCGTCCAGTGGATTCGTCAGACCAAGACTGCTAACTACCGGCACCGGATTAAATCCGGAAGCCGACAGTCGGTAACTGTACAGATTGTTTTCATTAGGAATCACAATCCAGAATGAAAGAAAGTCGGAATGCATTACAACCGTTACCGCTTCCGTATTTATTTTGCTATTTGAACTGTCAAAAATCGGAATCTGTTTTAAGTTTGGTTTAACTGCTCCAAGCGGATGTCCGTTAGATCCGATGTTTCCTAAAGACATATCTACCACAGTGTATGCCAGATAAGTATTTGGATTACTAATCTCTGCAGCAGTAAAAATGTAATATTGCCTGGGATTTGCCGGGTTTCTCACGATGGCAAGCTGCTGAGTGGATAGACCGCCACCTATATTGGTGCCATCCTGCATAAGTTGATGCTGTCTATCATAAATATCTACACCATTGGTATAAAAAAGGAGTTTCCCATCATCATCACTTACGGTTCCGCTAGCCTCTTCGGCATACATCTGACTATCTGTAAGCGCTACAGGCACACTTCCCGTAAAATTTACAGCCGCATTTTGACCGAAATACCAGTTGTCATTTACTCCTTGTGATAATATTAGCCCAGGCATAAATGCCAAGATTATTATAATGTAAAACTTTTTCATGCTTTTAATTTTATATTAATAGTTATTTCACTTTATTTTCCAATACTTCGATTCTCTTATGCTGCTCGATCGTATAGAGGATAAGTTCTTCTACCTTTTTTAGCAGAAAATATCCATTTGATTATCTGTGGTTTCTAAAAATTTGTTCTGAATGTAGTTCCTGTGTTACCGATAAGATTCCATTGAGCATTTTTAGTAATGCTGATAATAGCAGAAAGTAGAATAATTGTTTTTTTCATGATTATGTAAGTCTTTAATTACAAATATAATCACAAAATTTGATTAAAATCAAATTATATTGATATTTTTAACGCAATTATCAAATATATTAGAATCCTATTTATTAAGAATATAAAATAAACTATTTCCTGCAAATAAGCACTTTTTCATTCTGAAAATACCCATGATAAAGATCTTCTGAAAATGTTCTTACAGTTACCTGGAAACCTTCGTTTTTCAGGCGGGATTCCAACCCTTTAACAGAATAAATGCGCACGTGGTCATCCTGCCCGAAATGCTTCAGCCGATCTTCGTCAGTCGTTATTGAATAATCTTCATACATTTCCCCTTCTTTAAAAGGAGTCTGGATTAAAGCAGTGCCGCCCTTTTTCAGAACGCGGTATAATTCACTCATCGCTTTCTGATCTTCGGTAATATGCTCCAGAATATGGTAACAGACAATCAGGTCAAATTTTTCGTCTTCCGCATCAATCTTCGTAATATCATAATGGTAATCGGACAGAAATTCGTTTTCAAAATCGGTGGGATAATAGGAAATATCCTTTCTTCTCTTCCATTTTTTATACAGCATTCTGGATGGGGAAAAATCGAGGAAGGAGAAGTGTGGTTTCAGAAATTCATATTCCAGCAGCATATTCAGCCTGCGCGTTCGGGGTAAGCTGCCACAGACAGGACAGATCAATTGTCCGTTGTCAAGTCGAACAAATTTCTTGAGTTTTGTTTTACAGATGTTACATTCATGATTTTCCCCATGATAAAAAGGCTTTAAAAGTTTTCTCAATTGATCCTCGTTCCGGATCAGTATTTTTTTAGGAAGGATGTTTTTAACGACAGATTTGAGGAAAGTATACATGCGTAATTTTTCTGACTTCAAAATAACAAAAATTTATCTGAAGTCCATTTTAAAATTTAGTTTATCCTTAAACAAACCATAATCACCTTTTAACATCATTCGTCGAAATCGCTTTAATATGGCCTCAATCGGAGACTTTGGAATAATTATTGAGCGATTCCGGGAAAAATCAACCTATGAAATATATCCTGGGCCTTTGTGCCATTATCCTCATGTTTTCATGCAGTTCTCAAAAAGCCAAATCCAAGTATTCCAAGATTGAATACGAAGCGGGTGCGTGTTTCGGCTCCTGTCCTATTTTCAAGATCACCATCAACCCGGACCGTACTGCGGTACTTGAAGCTGAACATTTCAACTTTTCCAAAAATTTTTCCAAAAGCGAATTCGATAAGCCGCGGGAAGGGACTTTTAAAGGAACCATTAAAGAAGCGGATTACAAAAGTTTAATTGCCTTACTTGATAATTTGAATGTTAAAAGCCTCAACGAAAAATATGGTGAAAGAAACATAACTGATCTTCCGACCTCACATCTTAGAGTTAATTTTACGGACGGAACCTCAAAACATATCGAAGATTACGGCAAAAGAGGCACTGAAAAACTAGCCCAATTGTACAAATTCTTTGAAGATCTGAGACATAACCAACAATGGACAAAAGTGAACTGATCCATTAAAAATATTTAAACTACCTTTGCAAAATATAATTCCTTCATTTTGAAGGAATTTTTATGTTAATTATAAAAACAATTCATTTGAATTTTACAGACTTACATTTAATAGAACCTATTGCAAAGGCGATTGAGGAACAAGGATATACCAACCCTACCCCGATCCAGGAAAAATCGATTCCCGAGATTACCAAGGGCAGAGACTTTTTGGGATGCGCACAGACAGGTACCGGAAAAACGGCTGCTTTTGCCATCCCGATCCTACAGAATCTTTCTAAAAATAAATTTCAGAATAATCATATCAAGGCACTGATCCTGACGCCGACCAGAGAGCTGGCGATCCAGATCGAGGAAAACATCAAAGCGTATGGAAAATACCTGCCGTTAAAACACCTGGTAATCTTCGGAGGGGTAAAGCAGGGAAATCAGGAAGCTGCCCTGAAAAAAGGAGTTGACATCCTGGTTGCAACACCGGGAAGACTTTTGGATTTTATCGCCCAGGGAATTATCAGCCTGAAAAATCTTGAGATTTTTGTATTGGACGAAGCCGACCGGATGCTGGATATGGGCTTTGTACATGATGTGAAGAGAGTTATCAAGCTTTTACCACCAAAGAGGCAGACCCTGTTTTTCTCCGCGACAATGCCGGCGGAAATCCAGAAACTGGCAGACTCTATCTTGAATAATCCGGTAAAGGTGGAAGTTACTCCCGTTTCATCAACAGCAGAAACCATCAAGCAGTCGGTATATTTTGTGGAAAAAGACAATAAACTGGATCTTTTGACGCATATCTTAAAGAACGATATTTCCGATTCCGTTCTGGTTTTTGCCAGGACGAAACACGGTGCCGATAAAATTGCAAGAAAGCTGCAGAAAGATAACATCACCACGGAGGCCATCCATGGGAATAAGTCGCAGAATGCCCGTCAGAATGCACTGAACAATTTCAAATCCGGTAAAACAAGGGTTCTTGTGGCCACTGATATTGCTGCGAGAGGAATTGATATCGACGAACTGAAATACGTTGTTAATTTCGAGCTTTCCGACGTCTCCGAAACGTATGTTCACCGGATCGGAAGAACCGGAAGAGCCGGTGCGGAAGGAACTTCCATCTCATTTGTTGACGGACTGGATTTATTAAACTTAAAAAATACGGAGAAACTGATTGGCATGAAGATCCCTATCGTTAAGGATCATCCATTTCATACAGATAATTTGGTTGCTCAGAAAAGGGATTCCAACAATAAGCCGATGGCGGGAGGTGGAGAAAGACCAAAATCTTCAAGACCTAACAATTCAAGGCCAAATAATAATAAAAATAAGCCTGCTGATGGCACACCTGCCAATGTGGGTTTCAAAAAGCCTAAGAATAAAAACTTCACGAGAAAAAAATAATGTAAAAGCCTTCCGATTTGGAGGGCTTTTTTACTTCAGCCTATAAATACTTATAGAATCATATTTTTTTTGCCAGGTTTTAGCCGGGTTTTCAAATTCTTTTATTTTGTAAAGTTGAGCTTCAGATAAAGTATCAACAATTTTATGGCTTAGGGTATTTCTTATATAAAAGAAGTTCTGATGGTCAACCTTTTTTATGATTACTCCCATAAATTCCATCATATTTTCACCTTTACTGAGAACACTCGGGAGCAGCAGATAATGAATATCATTCTCTTTCAGGTACTTACTGAATTTTAATTCATTAATCTCATGAAAAAACTTCAGGTTGGCGACAAGGGCGTCTGCAGGAACAAAATTCAGATCAGAAAAGAATGCGAACTTACCCGGAAAATCATACACATAAATCCTTGCATTTGCTGGCAATGACTTGGATAATGTTTCTGAAATTATTCTCATCCCATCTTCCTGTTTTTTTTCAACTCCGGCACTTTTATTAAAAACATTTGCAGAAATACTAAGGTTAGTGGTGAGTTTCATGAATCCCAGATAACAAATAAAAATTGCCATAAAAGCTGTTATCATCGTAATTATTCTGCTTTGTTGAAGGAAACGATTCGCTTTTTTAAAAATATCATTAATAAAAAATCCAAAAAGCATGAACTGCGGAACAAAATACCATTGCCCAATATGATCCTGATACAAGAGATTATAAAAGAGATGAAAAAAACATCCCACCAAAAAACAAATTTTAAGATTGCTATATTGGATACTTTTGAATAATAGTAGAAAAATCAGATATAAAATGCCGGTAAACAAGCAAAAATCAGTTAAGAAAACAAAGGGAATATCATCGCTGATAACGGGGAATGAACTTTTTATCTTACCACTTATAGGAACAAGATCATTGAAAACAATATAGTTTGAATACAGATAAGGAGCAGTTAAGATACTGAATCCAAAAAGCATTTTTACAATACTTTTAATTGTCCAGCTTTTGGAGTTCCAGTACAGAAGTCCCAGCGGGAATATCAGGAAAATTAGATCTAGTCTCGCCAGGAAAACCAGACTGCAAATGACTCCGAATACAATATCATTTTTATATGATTTAGCACTGAAAAACAACAATAGGGCAATGGTAAAAAAAACCAGATGCGCTTCAGTCAAATACAATGTACCCAGACTGAAAAATAAAATCGTATAAAATGAGAGAGAAAACATCTTACCGATATCGTTATTTTTAAAAATAAATTTTTCTAACAGACGTATCCCAAAGAATATAAGCAGTACCTGAAAGAACCACACTATATAAAGCAGAAAAGATTTATCAAAAGGATTTAACAACTCACCGATAACGCAAAAAAACATCCATAGAGGATGAAAACCGTTGGTAAGATAAAGGTCATTAAACCCCATGAAGCCATGATGAACAAAATTATAAGCGATCTGCGGATAAAAAAAACCGTCATCAGCAGGAAACTTAGCCGGATTGAAAAGAAAAAATACAGAAGAAAGGAATAGTAGGTAATGAAGATTCTCTCTTAATAATTTCATGGCAAACTATTTTCTAAAGATCCTTTTTGCATTCTCCGTCGTCACCCTGTCAATCTCCGAAAAATCGGCTTTATAAATATCCACTAATTTACCGGCCACAAGATCGAGATAAGCACTTTCATTGCGCTTGCCTCTGTGCGGAACCGGCGCAAGATAAGGAGAATCCGTCTCCAGCACTATTTTATCCAATGGAATTTCGCTCAGAAACTGGTCTATTTTACCATTTTTAAAGGTGACTACTCCGCCAATTCCTAAAATAAAATTAAGATCGACAGCATGTTTTGCCTGTTCCAGATTTCCTGAAAAACAATGGAAAATCCCGCGGAGTTTTGGATGCTTTTTTCTTTCCAGCACTTCAAACGTTTCGTCGAAACTTTCCCGGGTGTGGATCACGATTGGCAGGTCTCTTTCAATAGCCCAATCAATCTGCTGCTCAAAGGCTTTCACCTGAATATCCAAAGTTGTTTTATCCCAATACAGATCGATCCCGATTTCCCCGACAGCCGGAAAAGCCCTTTGATCGAGATATTTTTTAACAATCTCCAGCTCTTTTTCCCAGGTTTCCGGTTTTACGTAGCACGGATGCAGCCCCATCATGGAGAAAATATGTTCCGGGTACTCTGCTTCCAGCTGCAACATTTTTTCGTGGGATTCCGAATCGATAGCCGGAAGGTAAAATTCGGTTATCCCTTTATCTAAAGCTCTCTGAATGGCTTCTTTCCGGTCTTCATCAAATTCTTCTGCGTATAAATGGGTATGGGTATCAATCATTTTCTTTAAAATTTTAATAGGTCTTCGTAAGGATTTTTCAGTCCCAGCAATAATCCGAAAGCGGGTTCTGTTTTTATTCCCTGTTTTTTCAATGCAATAATTTCTTTTTTAAAATTTTCTCCTTTTTCCTGTAATATGCTGTATTCGGCGATCATGTGACGATAGGCATTCTGCTTGGCAGCCGGTTTATTCTGCCCGAAAATTTCGACAGGAAATTCTTCCAGGATAAAGTTGCCGACAACAGCTTCATCCCCGTTTATTTCAAGGCTCTCGACCTTGATATTAAATTCTGAGAAAGTATCTGTTAACAAACTCTCAAACTCCATGTGACACTTCATTTCACAGATGATATCCAGATCACTTCCTTCAATATCTATTTCTATCGGAATGGTTCCCGCCAGAATAGGCGAATGGTCTTTCAGTTTTTCAAAAATCCTGTAGGCTGTCAATAGTTCGTAAGCTCGTTGCTGCTTTTTATTTCCGGTTTTAAGATAATCAATTGTTGTAAAATCAATCATCGGAAAATATCTTATGCTTCACTTTTTTCTGTTGATTTTCAATCCTTTCGTTCAGTTTTTCTTTAAACTGAATGTATTTCGGATCTTTTTCATCGCTGCTCCGGTGTTCCAGTGCTTTTGAAATTTTAAAGTTTTCCCTGATAAATTCTTTGGTTTCATCCGAAAAATAAGCGTTGCCGAATTTCTCAAAGATATAGTTGACCGCCTGTTCCGTAGGATGGATCATATCTTCCTTATAAAAACGGTAGTCCCGGAGGTCGTCCATCAGTATTTCATAAACGGGAAGATAATGGCAGTAATCCAGCTCTTCTGTCATTTCATGGATGGAAGTAATGAGTTTGGATTTGCTCAGCTGGTTTTCCACCATGCCGTCTTTGGTGTGCCGGACCGGGGAAACAGTAAATAAAATCTGCACGTCGTCTTTACAGATGTCTTTCAGGTTTAAAATGGTATCATAAGTAGCATCCGTAAGTTCCTGATGGGTCAATATCCTTTTTTCAAAAAACTTCTGGGGAATCCGGTGGCAATTGGCTACCAGCTTCTTTTTAGGGACAAATTCGTAAATAAAAGAAGTTCCATAAGTGATGATAACCCAATTACTCTCCTGAAGAAACTGGTTTCCTTCCGTAATCCTGCTATTGATCTTATCCAGTGTCTGATGAATATACCGGGTATCGAAGCTGGTATGATGGTCCAGTGAAATAAAAGTTTCATCAAAAGTAATGAGTTCCTCTTCTTCGTAAAATTCCGAATCGTGCAGCCTTTTAACGGCATTGCTGATCGAGAACGGATTGAAGATCGTTCCGAACGGATTATTCACCGTCTGCAGCTGTCCCTGATGAAACAGATCCGACATTTCCGAGGCAAAGCAAGACCCTATTGAAAATATTTTATCTTCAACCCCGATCTTCTTTTTCGATTCCTGAATATCTACTTCTGTCCTGAACTTCATACTCATTTTGAAAATTTGAGAATTTGAAAATGAAATAATTTAGAATTTTCAAATTGACCCCATTTTCAAATTAACACATTAACTTTCTCTTCTTAATAAATAATTGGCCAATTCAGCAAACGGTTTTTTCTTCTCCTCCGGAATATCGATCTTCTGAAGGTAGCTCTGGCCTATTTCGTTGTGTTTTTCAATTAAACGCAATGCCTTCTCATCAACTTTCGTTCTTCTGAAAATCTTTTCAACACCGTACACTTTATCGATGTTATCCGTTTTTTTAGAATACCAGTAATCCAGTTCCTTTCTTTCTTCTTCCGTTGCGTGTTCTCTCGCCATCAGATAAAGTACGGTCTTTTTATTTTCATAAATATCCCCGGCATGTTTCTTACCGAACTGTGCCTGATCACCGAATACATCAAGATAATCATCCATAATCTGGAATGCAATCCCGATATGCTTCCCGAAGTTGAAAATCGCTTTTGCATCTTTGAAGTTTGCTTTTGCAATCAGGGCTCCGATCTCAAATGAAGACGCGCTCAAAACCCCGGTTTTATAGGTAATCATCCTGATGTAATCATCAAAGGTCACGTTTTCCTGGGTCTCGAAATTGATGTCATACTGCTGCCCTTCACACAGCAACAGACCGGTATGGGTGAATATTCTGATGCAGGCTTTGAAAATTTCAGGTTCCAGATCTTCAAAAAACTTATAGGCTTTCAGCATTAGTCCGTCCCCTGAAAGAATTCCTACGTTAATTCCGTGCAGGGTGTGAATCGTCGGTTTATTTCTTCTCAGCGGAGCCTCATCCATGATATCGTCGTGGATCAGGGTAAAGTTATGGAAAAACTCGATCGCCAAAGCAGGTTTTATCGCCTCTTTCAAATCACCGCCAAATAAATCGCAGGCCATCAGAACCATGATCGGACGAAGACGCTTGCCACCGTGAGAAATAATGTAGTTCATCGGTTCATACAATTCCACCGGCTTATCTTTAAAGGTATATTTGGCAATGGCATCCGCAACAATCTGCTGGTATCGGTCTAAAAATTCCATAAATTCTAATAGTTTAAACAAAAATACAATTTTTCGGGGCTTTATAAAGTAAAATCCTCACTGTTTTAATAGAGAGGATTCAATTTTAATTAATTATTTTAGTTGTAATATTTCAGGATTCTTATTTCCATGACGAATTGTTAAAATATAAATTGTATCATTATTCATTTCATAATAAAGAAGATACTTCTGAATGATTTTCACGTAGATATTTGGTGATACCCATAACTTTTGATTTAATGATCTGAATTAGAAAAATTTTCTCAATTAAATAAAAAAAACTTTGCCCGATATGAGCAAAGTTGATGATATTTTTAAAATTATAGTTTTAAGATAAAAATGCCACTAAGAGATAAGTAATCCCGGCAACAATCGCTGAGATTGGGATCGTTAGTACCCAGGCCCAAAGAAGGCTTACAGTAATCCCCCATCTTACAGCCGAAACCCTTTTCGTCAGTCCTACCCCGATAATGGAACCGGTGATGGTATGTGTGGTAGAAACAGGAATTGAAAGGTGTTCTGTAATAAATAAAGTAATGGCACCTGCAGTTTCTGCACTTACTCCTTCTAAAGGCGTTACTTTCGTGATTTTTGTTCCCATTGTTTTAATGATCTTCCAGCCTCCGCTCATGGTACCTAAAGCAATGGCCAAGAACGATACCAGAGGAACCCACAAATAATGCTGCGCAAAATAGTTGAAACGCTCTCCGGAAGCAATATTCATATATAATGGATCGTGAATCATATCTACGTGATAGAAAATTATTGCCGCTCCAATAATCCCCATTACTTTCTGAGCATCATTAAGACCATGTGTCAAGCTGAATAATGCCGATGAAGCCAATTGTAATCTTTTGAATGACTGATCTGCCTTATGTGGATTTGATCTTTTATAAAGATGAACAATAATAAGGGTAATGATTATCGAAATTAACATCCCGATGAAAGGAGCCAAGAAAATGAACAGGAAAATAGGAATTACCTTATCAAATTTCACCACCTTCTGATGTGTGACCTGGCTAAAAGCTTCTTTAAGGGTATCCCACACTCCCAACTCGGAATGTGCTGCTGCTACCGTATGATAATCCATCATAAAAGCATGCATTAAAGCAGCCCCTAGAAAGCCTCCTATCAAAGTATGCGAGGAGGAGGAAGGAATACCGAACCACCACGTCAAAAGATTCCATGCGATGGCAGCAATCAATCCTGAAAATATAACTTCAAGGTTGATAAAATTTTCATTTACGGTTTTGGCAATCGTATTACCAATTTTAAATTCTCCAATAACATAGGCCGCTAAGAAAAAAGCGGCAAAATTCCAGAGCGCAGCCCAAAGAACGGCCTGGAAAGGAGTTAAAACTTTTGTAGAAACAATAGTCGCAATTGAGTTGGCCGCATCATGGAAACCATTGATGTAATCGAATATGAGGGCCAATGCAATAATAACTATAAGTAAAATCGGAAATTCCATTGTTTAATTATAATTATTAATTAAGCGTATTTAATCATGATGTTCTCGATCGTGTTGGCAACATCTTCTGCTTTGTCTGTTACTACTTCAAGATAATTAAGTACGGATGAAACCTTGATAATGTTGATCGCGTCATTCGTTTCAAATAACTCTACCATAGAGTTCGATAACAGATCATCAGCAATATTTTCAATAGAATTTACTTTGATGCAGGCTTCTTTTACCTGCTCCATATTTTTGAAACCTTTCAGGTTCTTCATTGCGTTCTGGATCTCAAGACATGCCTTGTGGATCAGCAATGAGAAATCGGAATACGCTTTCATTTCTGGAGATTTGTACAGGAAAATATACTTCGTGGAAGCGTAAATGTAATCGGCGATATCATCCAGTCCGGTAGCCAGCGTGTGGATATCTTCCCTGTCAAACGGCGTAATGAAGTTTTTACCCAATTCTACGAAGATTTCGTGGGTAAGCTCATCATTTTTGTGCTCGTAGTCGCTCATCTTTTTCAGCATGGAATCGTCATTCAGATCGAAATCCTTGATTCCGTGGTTGAATTCTTCAGACATTGCTACAAGGTTTTCTGTTACTTTTTCGAAAAGCACAAAGAAGATTTTATCTTTCGGTTGGAAAGCGTGGAAAATATTACCAATTCCCATTGTAAAGTTTTTATAATTTCGTGTGCAAATTTCTTAAAAAACCCCCTTACCTGAAACAATACAACATTAAGTTTTGTTAACATTGGCTTACCGCCTGGCTATCAAACAAAAAAACCGGCAAAAATGCCGGTTTATATGGTTTTGGAAGGGATTAATTTGCCTCTTCGGCACGCATTTCCTTTCCTCTGAATTTCATTGTGGAAATATTGCTCAAAAGATCTCCCTTGTAGGATTTTTCGATCTCGAAGAAAGAGAATTTCTCCAGGATCTCGATATCTCCGATTTCCGCTCTTTTTTTGCTTTTCCCGTTAGACGTAGCTTTATTGATAATGTCTAATACGTCAAGCTTTTTCAGCTGGTCTTTTTTACCAAGGTTGAAGAAGAATCTTACCATGTCTTCATTCTTTCTTCTTGGTTTTCCGCCACGCTCTCTTCTTTCTCCTCTCTCGCTTCGTTCTCCCCTGTCGCGGTCTCTGCCTCTGTCACGGTCTCTTCTGGAACCTCTGTCGTCATCCCTGCTGCTCAGCTTCTGTTCCATCAGGTCATGTCTGTCTTTATAATACAGCGCAAGATCTTTCAGTTGGAACTGAAGAAGCTTGTGTGCCAGTTCTTCTTTCGTAAAGGCTGATAAATCCGGAATTAAAGAATCATCGAACTCGAAGAAATCTTCGTGAATCTCGAAAAGGCTTTCGAAAACACCGCCTACCTGGGCTTTGATAATATCTTCACCGGTAGGGATTTTGCCTTCCGTCATCTCGATTTTCGTTACCGATTTGATCTGCTTCAGCTTTCTGCTTTCTTCAGGCTTGATCAAAGCAATGGAAATACCGTCTTTTCCGGCTCTACCCGTTCTTCCGCTTCGGTGAACGAATACTTCAGGATCATCAGGCAGAGAATAGTGGATTACGTGCGTCAGTGAATTTACATCCAATCCTCTTGCCGCAACGTCCGTCGCCACAAGGATATCAATATTTTTCAGTCTGAACTTTTTCATTACCGTATCCCTCTGTGCCTGAGAAAGGTCTCCGTGAAGCGCGTCGGCTGCATATCCGTTCTGCATCAGGAAATCGGCAACCTCCTGGGTTTCCATTCTCGTTCTGCAGAAAATAATGGAATATTGGTTCGGGTTTGAATCGATCAGTCTCTTCAAAGCCTCTTTTTTCTGACGGTAACCGGTTACATAATATTCGTGCTTGATGTTCTTCTTAACTTCGTTAATGGAACCCACGGAAATTCTGTGAGGCTTGGTCAGGTAATTTTTAGAAATACGTTCTACTTCCTTGTTCATCGTTGCAGAGAACAGGAAAGTCTGTTTTGTTTCAGGCGTTTCGCTGAGGATGGTTTCCAGTTCGTCTTTGAAGCCCATGGAAAGCATTTCGTCAGCCTCGTCCAGTACCAGCCAGTGGATAGCTGAAAAATCGAGTGCCTTTCTGTTGATAAGGTCGATCACCCTTCCCGGAGTTCCCACAATGATCTGCGGTTTATCCTTTAGCGATCTCATTTGGTCCATAATACTGCTTCCACCGTAAACTGCCGTAGTTTTGATGTCTTTCATGTATTTGGAATAATTTTTTATGTCTTTAGCAATCTGAAGACATAATTCCCGTGTCGGACAAAGCACCAATAGCTGGATTTTGCGACTCGTTTCGTCAATCATATCCAAAATCGGAAGCGAAAATGCTGCTGTTTTGCCTGTCCCCGTCTGCGCAAGTGCGATCAAGTCGCGAATATCTGAAAGAATGAAAGGGATAGTCTGTTTTTGGATTTCTGTCGGGCTTTCGTAACCCAGTTCGCCAATTGCCTTAAGAATATCAGGACTTAAATTGGTCTCCGTAAATAAATTCATTAAATATTATAAAATTTCTGCAAAGATACAATAAATATTGATTTGTTTTTGAATTAATTACGAAATATACAAACTTAAATTCAGAATCATTTAAGATTTTTTTAATTTTTAAAAAATTTACCGCAAAAAAACGACGCCTGCGTTAAAAACATGTTAAAAATTATTTTTTTTTGTTAAATTGGATTGATTTTTTCTGTTTAATTTATGAATTTTCAGAAATTAACTATGAAACGCCTGTTCTTTTTTTTGATATTCTTTTTCAGAACATTAGAAATTTCTGCCCAAACCAATAGATATCCACCTAGCTGAACCCTGGAGAATTGTATAGAATATGCAAAGCAGCACAACATCTCCATCAATTCTTTGCGCCTTTCCAGAAACGCTGCGGAACAGGATCTGCTCCAGGCGAAAAAAGCCAAATACCCCAACCTGAATGCCTCCGTATCACAAGGTATTTTGGCCGTAAACGGAAATAACGGACTGAACGTAAACGGGATACCTTCACAAAACATAGCAGCAAGCTCGTCCATGACTTTATACCGCGCAGGCTATATCCGAAACAATGAGGCTTCCAAAAATCTTCTGGTACAGATGGCGGATCTGTCGGTGCAGGAAGCCCAGAACAACATCACGTTGAATATCACCCAGGCCTACCTAAATATTTTAATGGCAGAAGAAAATATTGTCGCTCTTCAGGAAATTTTAACCACTACAAAAACACAACTTAAGCAAGGCGACCAGCTCTATAAAGCAGGCAGTATCTCCAGATTCAGGCACAGGTCGCCCAGGACGAATACAATCTTATTGCCGCACAGAATAACCTCAGAACCTATATTGTCAATCTGAAACAGATCTTACAGCTTCCTACCGATTACGATTTTTCAGATCGTAAAGCCGGAAAGCATTACCGTCGATGAAAACTTTAAAACCCTGTCCGAAGTTCAGAACATGGCCCAGAATCAGCGGCCGGAAGTGAAATACGGGGAACTTAACATCGAAAACTCCAAAACCAATCTGAAAATGGCCCAGTCTTCCATTCTTCCGATCTTAAGCCTTACCGGCAAGTATTTCCAGTAATTATGATTACAACAACGGAAATTATTTTAACCAGCTGGGAAATAACTTTTTCTTGCCGATAGGCCTCAGCTTAGGAATTCCGATTTACAACAACAGGATTTACCGGACAGCCATCGAAAAATCAAAGATCGAGATCCAGCAGGCGAATCTGGATTTACTAAATACCAAAACCGTACTTAACCAGCAAATCGAGCAAGCTTATATCAGCCTTCAGAACTCGGTTTTGCAATACGAATCGGCTTCCCGGCAGATGGATCTCAATAAACAGAGCTATGATATCGTAACCGCCCAGATGAAACTGGGAAGCATTGATTATGTGCAGCTTCAGCAGCAGCGGCTTACCTACATCCAATCGATACAGAATTTTCTTCAGGCAAAATATTCGGCCGTTCTCAATGAGCAGATCTACTAATTTTATGCAGGAAATCCAATAAACATCAGATAAACCATGAAAGGAAAAAATAAAAAATGGCTGTACTGGATGATCGGCGGCATCGTTGTTTTGGTTGCTGCCTGGTACTTTTTTATCCGCGAAAAAGAAGTTAAAATCCAATTGGAAACCACAAAACCCGACATGGGCGAGATCTCGAACTCCATTACAGCTACGGGAAAGGTTCAGCCTGTGGATACGGTGGCCGTAGGTACGCAGATTTCCGGGATCATTAAAAAAACCTATGTAGATTTTAATTCTACTGTGAAAAAAGGACAGCTCCTGGCGACCCTTGATCCCGATCTGTTTCAATACCAGACCGAACAGATCAATGCCAATTTACAGAATTCGAAAAGCAACCTAGCCTATAATGAAATCAATTTCAACCGCCAGCGGCAGCTTTATAAAGTAGGCGCCATCAGCAAAGCGGATTTTGATGTAGCGACCAACCAGTTCAATGCTGCAAGGGCACAGGTAAATTCCGTAAGCGCACAGCTTTCCACGGCCAGAAAAAATTTATCCTTGACGAATATCTATTCACCGATCGACGGAACGGTTCTGAACCGGAATGTGAGCGAAGGCCATAAAGCTACCTTTACCGTTGATGCCTTTCCGGACGAAACCTTTAACGGAAGCGTATCGGAGGTGCGGCTGCAACCTACCGTTTCCTCCAATGTCGTGAATTATACCACCATCATCAATGCGGACAATTCAAGCTTAAAATTAAAACCCGGAATGACGGCCAATATCACGATTTACACCTAAGTCCTGAAAAACATCATGAAAATCCCAGCCGCCGCAACCAGCTTCAGGCCGGACAGCCTGGTGATGAAAAAGTACAAAGTGGATTCACCTTTCGCTAATGGAAAAGGGAAAAGAAAAGGCACCGGGCCGAAAAAAGAAAAATCCGGCGGGGAAAATAAAAGTGAAGCCGCAGGGGTATGGGTAATCGGAAAAGACAGCATCATTACCCGGAAGAGGATCAGAACCGGAATGAACAACGACACGGAAATCCAGGTTATTTCGGGACTTGACAGAAATGACAATATCTTCACAGGATATAAAAATTTATCTAAAAAACCCTCCGGGAATGCCGCTAAAAGCCCTTTTATGCCTCAGCGAAGAGATGGAGGAAGTGGCGGAGGAAACCGTGGCGGCGGTGGCGGACCGAGATAAAAAAGCAATAGTCAACAACAAATCACTATCAATAAAAAAACCACCATGCCGGAAAGTCTGCCTCCTTGGCCAGACCGTGGTCGCCAATCTTTTTCCGAATGGTGAAGATCCGGTCGGCAGCATTATCCGGTTCAACAAAGTTCCGATGAAGGTAATCGGCGTCCTGGCAGCCAAAGGCTCCAACGCATTCGGGCAGGATCAGGATGATGTGATTATCGCTCCGTTCAGTACGGTACAGCGAAGATTCCTGGGAATTACCTATGTACAGACGATCTACGCTTCCTCTACCAACGAAAATACTTCCCAGCAGGTCACGGATGAAATTTCGGAAATTTTAAGGAAACAGCATAAGCTTGCTGAAGACGGCAGCAATGACGATTTTTCCGTAAGAACCCAGGCCGAACTGATTTCCACCATGAGTTCAACCAGCCAGCTTTTAACAGTGCTTTTATCGGCTATTGCAGGGATTTCGCTGATTGTCGGAGGAATCGGGATTATGAACATCATGTACGTTTCCGTTACCGAAAGAACCAAGGAGATTGGCCTTAGAATGTCGATCGGCGCCAGAGGAAAAGATATCCTATACCAGTTTTTGATTGAAGCGATCATGATCAGCATTACCGGCGGGATCATCGGTGTGCTACTGGGTGTTTTAACCTCGAAACTTGTCACGCTTTTCCTTTCGTGGCCGACGTATATTACGGAATCATCCATTATCATTTCATTCATCGTCTGTGCCATCACCGGTGTATTTTTCTGATATTACCCAGCTTTGAAAGCTTCAAAACTGGATCCTATCGAGGCATTGCGGTATGAATAGTTTTCGTAATTTTAAAGAAATTAAGATCAATAAAAAACAAATCGTATGTCGGCAGTACTTTCTCCTGAAGTGTTCGGATTTTTAAAAAAGCTCAGTCAAAATAACAACCGCGAATGGTTTAGCGAACATAAAAACCTGTATGTTGAATCCCAGCAGAACGTCATTGCATTCCTAGAAAGCATCATTACAAAAATGTCAGGATTCGATGAAGAACTGGCGAAAATCGATGCAAAAAAGGCATTGTTCAGGATTTACCGCGATACTCGGTTTTCCAAAGATAAAATTCCGTACAAAACGAATTTCGGTGCGTCGCTGGGGATGGGAAAGGGAAGTCAGAAAGGTGGCTATTATCTGCACCTGGAGCCAGGCAAATCGTTTATCGCCGGAGGAATTTATATGCCGGAATCATCTGTCTTAAAAGAATTGAGAAAAGAGATTTCATTGTATTCTGAAGAGTTTTTAGCTATTATCAACAATAACGATTTTAAAAAGCATTTCCCTGAAATGGATCAGGAAGACAAGCTGAAGAAAATTCCCCAGGGATTTGAAAAAGATGATCCCATGGCCGAATACCTCAAACTGAAAAATTTCATTGTTGTTTATGATCTAAAAGACGAAGAAGTGCTGGATAAAAATGCCGTTAAAAACCTTACCAACATCTTCAAATTGATGAAACCGCTGAACGATTTTCTGAATGCGCCGCTGATGTGAGGGAAATGGTCAATGGTTAATTTTGCTTGGCAAGTCAATTTTTAAAAAGTGAATGGTGAATTTTGTTTTGCAAATGAATTTTAATAAACATGAATTGACTATTGACTCGAAGAAATTGACCATTTACAAGAAACTGAATTTTGCTGCTGAAGTCAATTTTAAAAGTGAATGGTGAAAGGTGAATTTAATAAGGCTTTTCTGGACACCAGGCACACCGAGTTCTTCTCATCCTTGCTGTTTTGAA
Organism: uncultured Chryseobacterium sp.; assembly: GCA_913774355.1. Taxonomy (GTDB): domain Bacteria; phylum Bacteroidota; class Bacteroidia; order Flavobacteriales; family Weeksellaceae; genus Chryseobacterium. The sequence goes on from CAJYGB010000038.1 coordinate 113,589, forward strand.
GTTTCATAAAGCCGTTTCACTTATCATAAAAACACGGAGGTTTATTGAAAGTATTTGATTTTATCGGGAAGCATGAAGATACAAAAGATTAAAAGTGTGTGATAAGGATGCAAGATTATCTTTAATAAAATTGAATACCACTGATTAATTTTTGGTATTGTTAATTTGAAATTGGTTTTAAAAAACTTTGAAATTGAATACTTTGCAGTTTTTAATTTTTGTAGAAAGCGACCGCATCTATCTTAGTGTAACAATTCCTAATTTTAATGTAGATTTTTAGCCCTGCTATTATCAACGGTATAAAAATTTGGCATTGTCAAATTCCTTGTGTCTTTTCTTTCAACGTTACCTCTGCACCAATTTTCGCGTCTTTGCGCATTCCAAAAGCAATTGAAGGTCAAAATATAACATCCCGGTAACGGCTTAAAGGATCCTATATTTTCCACTTTACTACAATTAATTAAACCCTGAATTTCAACCAGTTATATTTTAATATTTTTAACAGTAGTTTAACATTTTTGCTTATATTTGCGGATTAGTCAAATAGCCTGCAATGTCCCTGTACCAAACAATCGCTGAAAAGCTGCAATATATCAGTCCGAACTTTTATAAAGAAAGGTATTTTAAAAGTTTACGCAATCTTACCAAAGAGAATTTTTCTGCCCGGAATGTAGAGCCGGAATTGGTCTGGATCAAGGATTATTTGCCTGAAAATGCCGTGATTCTGGACATCGGTGCTAATGTCGGAACCTTTCTCTACCAGCTCGAAAACAGGCTGGATCACCGATCCATCTATGCTTTTGAACCCAATAAAAAACTTTATCGCCGTCTTAAAAGGCTATTTCCGACAATGCGGGTACTTCCGCTGGCGCTTTCTGATGAAAACAAGACGGCCGAATTTAAAGTTCCGGTCATCAACGGGAAAACGGTAGCCTCCAGAGGAACCCTCAACACGGAGTACAAGGAAAAAGGTGAAGAAAAAAGCTACACCGAAAAGGTAAAAGTGATAAAGCTCGACGACTGGGCAGCAACTGAACATTTCCATAGACTGGATTTCATTAAGATCGATGTTGAGGGCAATGAGATGAAAACCCTCTTCGGAGCCAAAGAAACCATCCGGAAGTTTGCACCGACGCTGATGGTGGAAATGGAACAGAGGCATCATGAAACACCAATCTGGAAAGAGATCTCCGAAGTGGAATCCTGGGGCTACAATGCCCATTATTTAAACAGGAATCATTTTGAGCTTGAGAAATTGACGGAGGAAATCCTTCTGAAAAATACAAGCGATGAAAAAAACAAAACGGAATACATCAACAATATTATTTTTATTCCTAAAAGCCAATAACATGAGTGTAGTAGCGAGACAGGGATTCAAATATTCGATCATTGGCTATCTAGGTTTTCTGCTGGGAACGGTCTCGGCTATTTTTATTTTTCCAAACGATTTCGAGTTTTACGGCAAGCTGCGGTACAGCATGCAGACCGCGGAAATGCTGGTTCCTTTTGTAGTGTTCGGAATTTCTTATGCCAACGTAAAATTTTTCCACAGTGTGCAGAAAGACGGAAAAAATCAGAATATGCTGTCGCTGTCGCTCCTTACGGTGGTTACTAATTTCCTGATTTTCTGCGGGATATTTTTCGTACTCCCCTATGTATATCCCAAGTTCCTGAAAACACAGGCCTGGAATATCAAAGAAATCATCCTGCCTCTGATTCTGGTGCTCTCACTCTGTGCGATTTTTAACAAGTATACTTCCAACTATAAACGGATCGTTGTTTCCAATATTTTCGATAATCTTTTTCCTAAAATAGCCAATCTGGGAGCTTTCTGCCTGTTTTTTTACTTTACAATGTCACAGCAGATCGCACTGTCATTTTTCTTCGGCATTTTTATCCTGATGCTCTTCGGGTATATTTATTACACAAATAAGCTGGAAAAGATTAACCTGGATTTTAATACGGAATATTTTAAGAAAGACAATTTCTGGAAGGAGTTTACCAGCTACAGCTTTTTCGGCTTTCTGGGGACTTTCGGGAATTACCTGGCGATCAACAGCTTTATGATCGGCGAATATATGGGGATGGAGGAAAACGGGATTTATTCCACATTGTATGCACTAATTTCCCTGATTTCCATTCCGCAGCTTGGGCTGTTTAATATTTCCGCACCGATCATCAGCCAACATCTGGCTGACGGCGATATGGAAGGGCTTGACCGGTTTCATAAAAAGACTTCTCTTTCGCTGTATTTTCTGGGGGCCATTTTGTTTTCATGCATCATGGTAGGATTTCCTTACCTGACGTATTTTATGCCGAAAAACGGGATGATGCTGCGCGAATATGAACCGGTAGTCTGGATCTGGGGATCGGCTGTTTTAATTGATCTGGCCACAGGATTCAACGGAAATATTATTTCCCTTTCAAAATATTATAAATTCAACATCCTCGTGATGCTTATGCTGGCCGGTCTTACCATTGCACTGAATTTCTATTTCCTGAAAAATACAGACCTGAAGCTGATCGGGATTGCCCTTTCCACCGCTATTTCCCTGACCACTTACAATGTGGTAAAGATTGTTTTTAATTATTTCATGTTTAAGGTTTCGCCGCTGTCGATTGAAATGATTTTCGTTTCCATCATCTGCACACTTGCCATTACCGTAGCGATTGTCCTTCCGAATTTCAGCAATAATTTCATCAACCTCGTGTACAAACCGGCAGTGGTATTGTTACTGATTTTTATCGGGAATTATTTCACCAAGATCTTTCCTATAGAAAATTACCTGAACAGGAATTTCATCAAGAGTATTTTTAAGTTTAAATAAGAATGGGTTAGCAGGCTGGATGAAGAAAGCTGGATGCTGGAAATTTTTGTATACATATTTGGTTTATTAGGCTAAAGCCAATCATCATACATATTTTATAGCATGAATAAGCTAAAGCCCATTCCTATTGATATTCATATCTGTTTTTATATAAAACTGACGTTATGTTAAACAGCAATCAGCCCATTTAAAAGTTTTTGAAGTTTTAGCTGAACAGCTTGTCTGCTATAGTCTTTCTGAAAATCAAATGAGGTCTTTTTAAGCATTTCAAACTGACTGATGATATCCTTTTGTTCCGGAACGATGAAGTCCAGTCGAGATTGATAATTTTCAGGAAACACCGCCCATTTTCCGAATTTGATGGCATCCCCGAGGTTGCCCGTCATTTTGGTTGTACCATAGGTTTCTTTCAGGCTGAAAAATGCCGTTTCCTGCTGAATCGGGCACCATAAAACATCGGCTTTCTGCATCCATCCTTCAAAAACCGCAGGAGAAACACGCTCTGAAAAGTACTTCAGTATAATATTCTTCGGTACATTCTGAGATAATTCGTCAAGCTGTTGCAGTTCCCCATCTTTTGCTTTTCCAAGAAAGACAAAGGTTATTTCTTTCTGTATATTTAAATTTTTAACCGTATTAAAAACGTGTTTATAATCCCTTCTCTGCTGGGAAACTCCACCCGGAATCACGACGGTCAGTGCTTTGTTGTCCGGTGCATTAAAAGGTTTTCTGTAAAAAAGAGGCAGGAACCTGAATGGATCAGAGCTTAACGCTTCATCCAGCACCAAAAGATGTTTTGCTTTCCTGTACACTTCGGAAGATTTCAGTAAATCTTCTTTCCACCAGAGTTTTAGCCGATAGATGTTATCTTTTTTGAAAATGCTTTTCATCAGCATCATTTTGGAAGCCTTGATAAAATTCATGTTGTGTACAATTATCGCTGTATTGTATTTTGCCGTGATGCCCAAAAATGTATTGAAATACCGGTGAACGGTTCCGATGATGATCAGATCATAATCTTTTTCCTTCAGCTGATCCCGGATCACAGAGCTGTCGGATAAGAAAATTAATCCTCCATGGTCAACAATCTGATTTCTGATCTTTTTTGAAAAATAATAATCCACCGAAAAAGAGGGCGATCTTTCCATGATCTCCATAAAGGACTGCGCAATTTCCGGATGGGTATCAATTTCGATGTAGGCTATTTTTTTCACCGTGAGTAAGTTTTGGCTAAAGCCGGTTTGAATTTATTTTTGGGAAAGCAAACTAAAGCTCCTATTGATGTTTGCCACAATTCAACATGATCACATCTTCAGCCATTTTTTCTTCAGCATATTCCAACGCTGGCTGTTGATGATTTTCTGCTCTTCTTTTGAAATCTTTAACTCCAGTTTTTGGGAACGGCAGCGTTCATATGATCTTATGATCTTTATGAAAAAGGAAACCGATCTGCTTTTCATCGCTTCTTTTGAAGCGGCAATATAGGCTAAAAACGGGTTAAGCCCTAAAAAATAAAAGTATCTCCCGTAATAATCGGCAGGTTTTATGGTATAATCTGCTCCTTTTATCTTGATTAATTTTACATGCAGTTCCGGCAGTACCACTTCTTTCCAGCCTAAGTTCTCCAGCAGGATGGCATCGATATTATCCCAGCCTAACGTTTCCCGGATTCCTTTCATCTGAACGAAGCATTCTTTACGGTACGCCTTCATCGGACCCCGGACATGATGTTTGTTGGAGTTCCCTTCATATACCCACTGCTCATCTTTTTCCACATACAATAAGCCACCGACCAGTCCGTATTGCGGATTCTTCTGAAAAGAATCTTTAACGGTTTCAAGATAATCTTCTGGTAAAATAATGTCTGCATCAAATTTACAGATAATATCAAATTCATCCATGTTCTGACTCTGAAGCCCGTTCTTAAATGCATTAACTACTTTAGAACCTGGCTGATGCAGAGACTTCTGAAGAGAAACCGATGTGAACCGGGAATCTTTATCCGCGTATTTGTTGATGACCTCCTGGGTGCCATCCGTAGAACCGTCATTCACCACAACGATTTTAAAATCCTTACAACTCTGATGAAGTAAGGAATCGAGGGTAAACGGAAGGTTATTTTCTTCGTTGTGGGCCGGAATGATGATTAAAAATTTCAAAAATTATTTGGTTTTATATTGTATCTGACTGAAACTAATGATTATTTAACCACAAAAGAGACAAAAGATAATTGTAATGTTTACGCTATTAGATAGTCAAAGTACTCAAAAGAAAAAATCACAGATTTTTAATTATTTTATCCATTCCTTATGTGTACTCATTAATTACATTAAAAGCATTTAAATCTTTTGCTTCTTTTGGCTCCTCAAACTTCGGTTTGTATTTCATGATAGCATTAAATGATTAAATCTGAAAAATACCTTTCATCAATAATAACTTATCACTTATCACTTATATTATTTATTGTGCGGTTTCAGCATATTTTTAGGATCGAGGATCTCATCCAGCTTTTCCTGAGAGAGAATTCCTTTTTCCAACACCAGGTTGTAGACGCTTTTTCCCGTTTCCAAAGCTTCTTTTGCAATCGCAGTAGAATATTTGTACCCGATGTAAGGGTTCAGCGCCGTTACGATGCCGATGCTGTGCTTCACCATATTCAGGCAGATCTCTTTATTGGCCGTGATGCCTACGATGCACTTTTCACGCAGCGTGTCCAAGGCATTTCCTAAAAAGTGGATGTTTTCCATAATAGCGTGAGAAAGCACGGGCTCCATAACGTTGAGCTGCAATTGTCCGGCCTCTGCCGCAAAGGTTACCGTAAGATCATTTCCGAAAACTTTAAAGCAAACTTGGTTCACCACTTCCGGAATCACAGGATTTACCTTCCCCGGCATGATCGATGAGCCCGGCTGCATCGGCGGAAGATTGATCTCCGAAAGCCCTGCTCTCGGTCCCGAAGCCAGCAATCTTAAATCATTACAGATTTTTGATAATTTTACTGCAAGACGCTTCATCGCCGAAGAATAGATCACGTACGATCCGGTATCCGGTGTCGCTTCTACTAAATCCGGAGCAGAAACTACCGGAAAGCCCGTAAGCTCTGCTAAATTTTTCGCACAAAGCGTGGCATATCCGACAGGCGCATTAATCCCCGTTCCGATGGCCGTTGCTCCCATATTGACTTCTACGAAAAGACCGGCATTGTTATCCAATTTGGAAATATCTTCTTCCAGCGTTGCGGCAAATGCTTCAAACTCCTGTCCTAAGGTCATCGGAACCGCATCCTGAAGCTGCGTTCTTCCCATTTTAATAACATCCTGAAATTCGCGGCCTTTTTCTCTGAAAGCCTCTACAATTTTTTCCAGCTTTTTAACCAGCGTAGTATTCATCTGCAGCAATCCCATTTTAATGGCTGTAGGATAGGCATCGTTGGTTGACTGGGAAAGGTTGATATGATCATTCGGCGAGCAGAATTCATATTGTCCTTTATTTTTTCCCATTTTTTCAAGGACTCTGTTGGCAATAACCTCATTGGCGTTCATATTTATTGAAGTTCCTGCTCCTCCCTGGATCATATCCACCGGAAACTGGTCGTGCAGTTCGCCGTTAATTAATTCATCACAGACTTCCGCAATAGCAAAGTATAGTTTCTCATCCAGCAGCCCCAGTTCGTAATTGGTCTTTGCCGCGGCCTTTTTTACGAAAGCAAGCCCCCTGATGAATTCAGGATAGGAGGATAAAAGCTGTCCTGAAATTTTAAAATTATCAATTGCCCTTTGGGTCTGTACTCCATAATAAGCATGTACCGGGACATTCAGTTCGCCCAATAAATCGCTTTCTTTTCTAAAATCTTCCATAATTTCTTAGTTAATGTAACAGTTTAAAAATGTAACAATTTAACAATAAAAGCATCGTATAATTCTTCTATTGACAGATTGTCTCATTGGTAAATTGATACACGGTTACATTTATTTTACCGGATATTTCTGGTTTAACGCCTGTAGGATGGAATACGTCTCCGCATCCATGATTCCGTCATAATTCTGCGGGCGGAAATGGTACTGGAAGGCTTCAATTGTTTTTTTCGTCGCATCGTCCCATTTCGCACTCAGATCCAATGCATAACCAAATTTCTGTAATTGCGTCTGTACATTCATGATAAAGGCCGCATCATTATAAGTTGCCTGAAAATCAGTAGAAGTTGCCAGGTCATAATACCCCTGTTTGATGGCATCATCGTACCACATTCCGATCTGGTAGTCGTCATACAGTCTTTTCCACGGAAATAAAGGTCCGGGATCCTGCTTTCTGGTAGGAGCAATATCCGAATGGGCCAGGATATTTGTTGCCGGAATATTATATCTTGCCACAATATCTTTCACCAATGCGGCTACCTTCTTTACCTGTGCCTCATCAAACGGCATAAAAACCCTTTTTCCTGAAGCATCGGTCGTGAAACCTGCATTTACAATTTCGATTCCGATAGAGTTATCGTTCAGATTACGGTCGTTTCTCCAGGCACTTACTCCGGCGTGATAGGCACGTTTGTTTTCGTCCACCAGCTGATAAATTTCGTTATCCCCGGTATTGTTCACCAGGTAATGCGCACTCACCGACTGTTGGGAAAGCACCGTAATGGATTTATCATCCGGCAGAGCGGTGTAATGCAGGATCAGGTACCGCTGTCTGAAATTCTGTGCAATTGCCGGGAAATAGGTTTTCACCACTTTGTATCCTGCCGGCTTTGCAGAGACGATGGAACCGTAGCTTGCAGTATTGTCGTTTTTGGTAATATCAGCGATATTGGTCGTGAAAAATTCCACACCGTGATCGGTAGTAATTTTCGGTTTAGGCTTATCTGCAGGAGTTGTTTTTCCGGCCGTTTTTGCCTGTACCACAGGTGTTCTCGGGATGTACTGTTTATTTTTCGCATTCTGCCGGGAAGTACAGGAAAAAACAAGGGTGCTTAATCCGATGATATATAATGTATTACGCATAAGTTTAATTTTTTTGCCGTTTATTACCTCAAAAATACGGAAATTTTTCTTGAAAAATATTTGGTAAATAAAGAAATCTGTTCTATATTTGCACTCGCAATAACGGAGTAACGATCATTAAAAAACAAAGATAAACAGGAGGGTTGCCGGAGTGGTTAACGGAGCAGTTTGCTAAACTGTCGACGCGAAAGTGTCGCAAGGGTTCGAATCCCTTACCCTCCGCTTTCTTATATATCTTTTCGGGGCGTAGCGTAGTCCGGTCATCGCGCCTGGTTTGGGACCAGGAGGTCGCAGGTTCGAATCCTGCCGCCCCGACTTTTTTAAACGCGCTTAATTACTTACTAAGCGGGAATCAACTTTATAATGGGTGCGTAGCTCAGCTGGATAGAGCATCTGCCTTCTAAGCAGACGGTCAAAGGTTCGAATCCTTTCGCGCTCACAAAACCTTGCAACTTTGTTGTGAGGTTTTTTTGTTTTATATTATCTCTATGTGCTATTGTTATATTCTTTTTTCTGAATCTTTAAACAAATATTATGTCGGGCATTCCTGTGAAAATTTACAGGAAAGATTGCGAAAGCATATTTCTGATCATAAAGGATTTACTTCCAAAACTAAAGACTGGATCATTATCTATTATGAACTTTTCAATTCAAAATCCGAAGCATACAAGAGAGAACGAGAAATAAAAGCTTGGAAAAGCAGTTCTAAGATCAAAAAATTATTCAATAATTCAGCTGAATAAGAGCATCCCGATCGCAATCGGGACGGTCAAAGGTTCGAATCCTTTCGCGCTCACAAAACCTTGCAACTTTGTTGTGAGGTTTTTTTGTTTTATATTATCTCTATGTGCTATTGTTATATTCTTTTTTCTGAATCTTTAAACAAATAGGATCAAGCATAAAAGTTGGGGACTAAACAAAAATGTTTAATTCAATCTGAAAAAAGGAGCAGATCATGTGCAAAAAGCCATGAGATAATAGTTTTTCCCCAACGGGGCTATTAAAATCAATGCTCTTGTCTGTATTCCATTAAAGGCAATCCCTATTTAAAGTTCCTTACTACTCCCTACTTTTTTCTCTTTAAATAAACATACCGAAAACAAATTAAATGCCCCAAATTTATATTCAATTACAGTTTTGAAATCCTTTGATTTTGAATAAAAAATCAAAAGGGTGATAACTGACAATTACTTTCAAACATTTTTTACGATTCGTAATGTAAATCGTTTTGTTCTGAAAAAGATAAAAATAGTCCTTTCTCACACGAAAGCTGCATTCATCAACATTCATTGTAATCAGTTCTCTTTTTAAATTTTCACCGATATTTTCGATTCCATATTTATAAAAATTTTTGTTGGATGTCTTTTCTAAATCCCGGGTGTTATCAACTTTCAGGCATTGGAAAACATGATTTAATTTATATTCAATATAAAAGTTGATACCAAAAGAACGGTAAGGCATCCCAAAACCCACCTGTAAATGTTAATTTTTATCATTAGAAATATAAAAGCAATTCAATCTTTGTATATCAGAATTTACATCAATCCCGCCCTGACGGCCTTCATAATAAGCTCAGCCAAATTCTTTACCTCAAATTTCCGGATCAGGTTCCGGCGGTGGGTATCTACCGTAAGGGAACTCAGAAATAATTCTTCTCCGATCATCCGACTTGTTTTTCCTTCCGCCAAAAGGGCCAGGATTTGTTTTTCGCGGCGGGTAAGCTTGAGATTATTGTCAGATCCGTTCCTGGAGGGACGGCTGATCATTTCGATCACCTCACGGCTGTAGCAGATGTTTCCTTCCAACGCACCTGCAATACAGTCCCTCAGCTCATGAAGCGAACTGTTTTTTAAGAGGTAGCCGCTCGCGCCGTTCTGTATCGCCTGCAGAATAATACTGCGTTCCGTATGATTGCTGAGGATGAGTACAATAGTGCTTTCGGATATTTCTTTAATTGCAAGACAAAGATCTATTCCACTGATATCCGGCAGGCTGATATCCAACAGAACAAGGTCGACACGATGGTTTTTTAAAAATCCGAGCAGCTCTGTGCCATTGCAGAATCCTTCGAGAATTTCCAGATTGACCTCATGAGAAAGAAGGTTTTTAAGCCCTTCAATCACAATGGGATGATCATCAACAATTACGGTACGTAATTTATCCATCTGTAACAGTATTAAGTTCAATATTAACCGTTGTTCCCTCGCCGGGCGCAGAAACGATTTCGAGCTGCCCCTTCAGGTAAGCAATCCGGTTTTTCAGGTTTTCGAGACCCATTCCTTTGGTGTTCTTAAACGCGGAAGGATCATATCCGGCTCCGTCATCCTCAAAAGTAATAAAAATAACAGATTCGTTCTGGCTGCACTGCACCAGAATCCGGGCAGCATCCGCATGGCGTATGGCATTGGAAACGAGTTCCTGGATGATGCGGTAAATATTCAGCTGTACATTCAGAGGAATATCCTTCCTGATATCAAAAAATTCACAGGAAATTTCCAGCCCGTTCCGCATATAAAATTCGCAAAGGTCTTTGAGAGCGGTTTCCAGTCCGAATTTCAAAAGGGTTTCGGGAACCATATTCCGGGCAATGCGCCGGAGCTCAGTGACAGCAGAATCTAGCTGGTCTACAGTTTTCCTGAAGCGTTTATTTTCCTCTATTTCAGATTGATCTTCAGCCCATGAAGAAAGGCTGATCTTTACGCCGGCGAGCATTCCGCCCAATCCGTCATGCAGGTCACGGGCTACGCGTTCACGTTCACGCTCTTCTCCATCCAGCATGGCTTTGGTAACTTTCAGCTGCTGTTTTCTTTCCAATTCCTCGAGCTGCTGCCGGTAATTGATTTCTTTCTGTTCGGCAAGTTTTCGCTTGCTGCGGGCATTGACAATGGCAAAACCGAGTATGGCAAACAGCAGGAGACATCCGATGGCCAAAATCCCGCTGTACAGCCGTTCGTTTTTCGAATTCAGCGCGGCCTGGCGGTTCTGCGACTGAAGGTTCGCAATTTTCCGTCTGTTCTCCGCCGTACGGTATCTGGTTTCAAGCTCATTGATCTTCAACCGGCTTTCACCGGAATTGATACTGTCGTTTAATTTTTTCTGCACATCCAGCCAGGAATAAGCGGACCGGTAATCTTTCAGGGCGGCATTTGTTTTGGCAAGTTCACCGTAGATCATGGCTTTATCGATAGAATTACGCATCAGTGTCCGATCTTTAACGATATCCATGAGGATATGACGTGCATTCTGAAAATCTTTCTGACGGCTGTAAATATCATATTTCCGGAACAATAGCTGCTGAACCATCTGTTCCTGATGGTACTTTTCTGCCATGACAATTCCCATACCTGCACTTACCAAAGCTTTATCCAAAGCATTAACCGTTGTATAATATAAAGTTTCATTATAATAATAAAGGGTATTGTTCACCGAATCCGGATATGGTTCCAACAGTTTTTTTGCCTTGTGAAGCAGGTACAGCGCTTTTTCGCTCTGCTCTGTATAACAGCAGACACTTACCCCGTTTAGATAAGCAAATAACATGGCACTCGACTTCGGAGCTGCCTTTTCAAGAATGGAGACCGCTTTCCGATTATACATCAGGGATTTGGAAAACTGGGCATTATTCATGAGTATAGTCGCAAGCTGGGTATAATAATGACCGACCATTACGGGATTACGGGCACGCTCTGCATACGGAATGGCTTTTTCCAGCGTGATTTTGGTAATGAAGTCATATCCTTTCGCATCTTTATTCATCAGTGCGTAATTGTACCATGCAGCGGCCAGCTTTTCATAAGCTCTTTTATCACGGAAAGGAGTCAGTTTACGTATTGCCTCCTTAAACGCTGCCGAGGCTTTTCCCGGATCTGAATTAAAATAGTACTGCCCTTCATAAAAAGGAATCACCGCCTGTTCATAAGAGGATCTTCCGGCCAGCTTTTTTCCTGCAGCCAGATGGATTTTGCTTTTAAGGGCATCTTTAAATTTCCAGTAATCCACCAGCGTAAAATGTGCTTCAGCTTTTACGGTATCAGCGGCCCGATCCGACAATAAAACCTGTTCCAGGCTGTCGACATATCTTTTTTCATCCAGCGGAATCTGCTGCTGCGCAGACAACCCAAAAGGCAAGCAAAGGCAGATCAGAAGCCGATAATAATTTATCATTCTTTTTTTAGTACTTCTCAGCATGTGAGCATGTTTATATTTAAGAGTAATTCCTGAGCAGATGAAGATCATAATTTTGCTCATCAATTTACATCTGGTAATAGGTTAAACGCTTAAAGTTCATTTTAAATTTTACTTTGACTTTATTTATTTACATTTTTCTTTTACTTCATTCAAATCCTGTTGGCATTTTATACCGGGATTACCGTTCATTACTGGTTTTATCTACAATGTAAAGATGCAGCAAAAATTATTATTATCCCTCATTTTCATGGTTTTCGGCTAAAAACTACTCAAAAACCAGTAGAAAAAAATTACATATAAACGGGTATTTTATGTCGTTTTTCAACCGCTTAATTTTGTGTAAACCTAATCCAAATACGCAAAAGTATGAATGTATTTTTTTTAACCGGCAGGGTATCCAGAATCTTTTTCCTGCTGATCTTATTATGCATGGGATTATCTTCCTGTTCAAATAATGACGAAGTTTCGGATCATTCCGAGGACTATTATTTCAGAGCCTCTTTAGACAACAGAAAGGTAGATTTTCATTCCGTAATATTTCAGGGTGGCGGAAATGATAACCGCTGGGAGCATATCGTTATCGGAGGGAATGAAAAATCTTCTCCTACCGATGGCAGCCTTCCTTCACCTTCGCTCGATTTCGAAATATGGAAACAGGGCGGTGATATCAAAGCGGGTACATATGCCACTCCGGAAGAACAGGGAATGATTGCACGCTACGCCGTACAAACCAATAACGGAACCTTACTCTACAATACCTCCACCGCTAATGATGTTTTTACGGTTCATATAGAAGCAATCAGTAAAGACGGCATTAAAGGAACTTTTTCAGGAAAAGTAAGATCCATGGAAGGCAATGTGATCAATATTACAGAAGGATCTTTCAATCTTCCCTATGATAAAATGATCAATCCTTAATAAAAACACCATCACATGAAAAAGATATTTTTAATCCTGCTCACCGCCGCAGGTACCGCCGCTCCACTGGCTGCGCAATATAAAGAACCGGAGAAAAAAGATAAGAAAGAGGTTTTTTATCCTCAAGCCGTTTTCGATTCCCTTGAAGCTAAGAAAATGCTGGCCAGGGGCAAATCCACTATAAAAGGAATAGCATTTACGAAAACCCGAAACAATATGGGCATCAAGGCGGGAAACCGCATTTACGCCAATCAGATCAAAGTGGTACTGCTTCCGGTAACGCCTTATTTTAATGCATGGTACCAACTACGAAAGGAAAAAGAGAATGCAAGGAAAAGACGGTATGTCTATCTTTCGGACAATGCTTACCGATACCGGCTGGAAGCGGTTACCAACAGCGACGGAGAGTTTACTTTTCCGGAAATGAAACCGGGAAAATATTTTCTGCAGGGTTTCCTTCCCTACACCAAAAACGGCTACTACCATGAATACACCGGTGCAGGATACAACAGCTACGGAGGCCGTACCAATTATTACGAGCTCAAACAGTATGCTGTTAACCATGAAGACCGGATTGAAGAGTTTGTTGAAGTAAAAGCAGACGGAGAAGTCGTAAAAGTACGGCTGCATTAAAAGTTGTCTATCATTTCTTTCTCAATATTTTTTTTGCCGGTTGCGCAGATCTTACAGTCTGGATACCAACTGAAATCTGCGTAACAGGCAAACCTATCCATTCCACCAAACCATCACTACATATATTTTAGTTACACCTCCAACACCAAATCACATTTATTTATGCTACATCCGAAGTTTCAGATCCGTATCCTGTGTTTACCGCTTATACTTTTACCACTGCAATCCCAGGCACAGCTGAAAGAATTGTGGAATAAAGCAAAGGAAAAAACAGAGAAAACCGTTGATCAGCTGATTACCAAAAAGAACAGCCAACGCGTTGAAGAAATCCGGGTCTCCGAAAATTTCATTACGGGAAATATTCCGGTTTTTTCAGAAGATTTTTCGGCTTACAAAGCGGGCTCCTCCATTTCTTCGATAAAGAGCAACGGACTGGCCGCCGTAAGCATACTGAAAGGATATCCGGGAAAATGGATGCCGCTTGAAGATAAAGCGACATATAAACTTTCAAAAGCCTTATCTTATCCTGATCATTTTACGGTAACGTTTGACCTGCTTGCAACAGGGGATCAGATAAAAGATATTGCCCCGCTGTCTTTTGGCTTTGCGCCGGACAACAGCACGAAGGAATACATGGGTATTTCCGGCACCTACGTAGAGCTGCAGTATTATGACAGCAATATGGTGAATACCGGAAGCAAAAATCCTGAAAAATATGCCAATCATACGTTTGATCTTGAACCCTATCTCAATAAAATCCTGCATATAAGTCTTGAAGTAGAAGGAGAAAGGATGACGGTTTACCTCGGCAACCGGAAATTAGCGGACGGAATATTCTTTGCTCCTTCGGCAGCTAAAAATTTTTACCTGTCTGCTCCCTGGGAATACCATAACGGTGCAAAGGTATTTCTGGGAAATATTAAGATCTCAGGTTTCGGTAAGTAAATTCCAGACGATTTGTCTATACTCTGAAAAGGACAAAATAATGAAAGTCATGAAACGAGTCCGTTTTCGCCCTGCTTGTGCTGATTATATCTCAAGAAATCTCAGGCATTCCTTTTTCTTAATATAATGGTAATGAATCAGGTAAAGCCGTTAAAATAATACTGTGAAAATATTATCTAAAATTTACCCTAAAATTATTTTTATAATTCAAAAAAACATTATACATTTGCAACCACAAAAAACAAGGTAATCTTCCTTGTTTCGATGACCTCAATCGGGGCGTAGCGTAGTCCGGTCATCGCGCCTGGTTTGGGACCAGGAGGTCGCAGGTTCGAATCCTGCCGCCCCGACTTCAAAAACACTTTAGGGTGCGTAGCTCAGCTGGATAGAGCATCTGCCTTCTAAGCAGACGGTCAAAGGTTCGAATCCTTTCGCGCTCACAAAACCTTGCAACTTTGTTGTGAGGTTTTTTTTATTGTAGGCAGAATGATTCAGCTGGATAGAGCATCGCGATTTCAACCGGAACGTTTAAAAATTCGAAATCGGAGATTCTGTGAAATCAAAGCAACTTCTGTTTCGAAATTCTCATTTTTTAATGGTTTTAAAATATCCGGTTTTTAGAATCAGTATAAAGACAGGACCAGTTTTTAAATCAATAAATTCAGTAGATAATAAACGTAACGGGCCTTTGAAACCCGTTAGGTTTGTGGACGTCAATCTATATTTTTTTACTGATATTTTATATATTTATCGACTCTGCAGCAATTCCGCTTCAATAAATTGCAAAGCATCTTCATATTCGTTATCGGACCAATAACCAATTTCAATCTGTTTGTTTTCATTCCATAATATTATTTTTTCACATAACGGATCAAGCTGAATACAAAATGAACTTTGACCATTATAGTATACGGCATAACTGTCTTCTGTCTGGATATTTATCCGTTGGTAATACTGAAAATCTTTGAAAACATCAGGCAACCGTTGTTCGATCTGTCTGTAAAGGTCTTTCCCGAAACCTGAATAACGCCTGTCAACTGCTTCAGGATTTTCAGGAACAAAATCTTCCATTATTCCAAGCATAGAATTTTTCATATTTATGACTTCGTTTTTCTTAATCCGGGCAAAAGATCAGTTCTTACATCATGTTTAATTTGGCATACATTTCCAGGCTGATGAATTTGCCGTCTTTCAGTTCACAGTCTCTCATGATGCCTTCTAGCTCAAAACCCAGGCGGGCCATTATTTTCTTGCTGTTGTTGTTTTCCGTTTCTACGACGGCTTCGATCCGATGGAGCGACATTTCCCGGAAGGCATAGTCACAGGCAGCCTTTCCGGCCTCTACGATGATTCCAGCACCCCAATATTCAGGCAGCAGCCAGTAGCCCATTTCGATTTTCCTGTGCTCTTTGCTCCGGTTATTGAATCCGAGCCCGCCTAGAAAAGTTTGATCATATTTATTGCAGACCGCCCACCAGATTCCTTTTTCTTCTTTTTCGATCAAGGCAAACCAGTCCATCTGTTCCTGGGTAGCTTCCAGGCTTTCATAGCTTACCCCGTAATGTCTGATAACCTCCGGATGTGACAGTCCTCTGTATACGGATTCAATATCATCCTGTTGAAATCTCCGCAGCAGTAGTCTTTCGGTAGTTAAAACCGGGAAAAGATCTACATGGCCTTGGTTCATATTGTTTTTCATTAGTCTGTTTTCAAATTAACAGGTTTATTTCAGCCGGTAAACCGTACCGTCCCAAAGGTAAGTTTTTGAAGCTTTTTTCTTTTTCTCGCGGTCTTTTTCATCTTTTTCCATTTCCTCCATTTTAAAGATGAACGCATTGGGAATTCCGCCTTTATCGTTAGGAAAAACAAATTCTTCGTGATGGTAGTATACATCCGCATCACCTACGCCCATCAGCTGAGGCAGGGCAACGAGTTTTTTACCGGTACATAAAATATACTGATCATACCCGGGGATTCCGCAGGCTTCTCCTGAGATAGCAGCCTTTAAGGTAAATTCCACATTTTTGAGTTTGTGGTTGCTTTCCACCGTAAAAGTTCCGTAGCTCAGACTTTCTCCTGAGCCCGTTTCAAAGGAAACTTCATCGATCAGGGTATTGCCTTCCATCATCTTGACTGCAGCGATGTTTTGCTGAATGGTCTCAGCAGAAAACTGCGGATCTTTTTGGGAAATGGTCTTTGTAAGACCCAGCAGGAAGTCATAGCCGTTTTTACTCAGGTAACCTGTACAGAGGTTCCCACCCCAGATATAACCTTCGGAATTCCGGCCGTTTTTATCGTAAGAAATTTTGTACCAGCTGGCCACCCTCTCGCCCAGCTTCAAGACCTTTTCTTCTTTTTTTAGGATCAAAACCTGTTGATTGGGCTGCAGAGAATCCAGGATCTGTGCATTTACTTCAGGAGCCTGCCGGATCCTTGCACCGGCGGTAAATATTTTCTGCGGTTTATTTTGATCGAAATTAAAAATTCCGTCGGCATACATTTCTTCCTGCGCAAACACGAAATGAACGGTAAGCAGAAATAAAGCGGTAAAAAAGGTTTTCATATTAATATTTTGTTGGTGGTGTTTATTTTTCGAGAAGCAGGCTCACCCACTCTTCCCGCTGCAGTTTTCTGGTAAACTCAAGCCCGTTTTCTTTACAGACTTCAAGAATATCGTCCACATCAAAAAAACACAGTCCGGAAAGCAAAAGTTTCCCTCCGTCGTTCAGTACGGTCATATAGGTCGGAATATCTGAGATCAGGATATTTCGGTTGATATTGGCCAGAATGATATCGTAATGTTCCTTTCCTAAGTTTTCAGCGGTTCCTAATTCGATGTCCAGCTCTACGTTGTTCCGGGCAGCATTCTCTTTTGAATTTTCTACGGACCATTCGTCGATGTCGATGGCTTTCGTTTCTCCGGCTCCGTTCTGCTTGGCGTAAATGGCCAGCACGGAAGTTCCGCACCCCATATCCAGCACTTTTTTATCCTGGAAATCAATATCCATCATCTGCTGGATCATCAGGTGGGTGGTTGGGTGGTGCCCCGTTCCGAATGACATTTTCGGCTGGATCACAATTTCATGCATTCCCGGAACCGACTCGTGGAATTCAGCACGGATCAGCACTTTATCGTCGATATTGATCGGCTCGAAGTTCTTTTCCCACTCTTCATTCCAGTTGATGTTGGGCATTTCTTTGAAGGTATATTCGATTTTTACTTCTTCGTTTTCAAAAAGCGGCAAGGCCTTCAGTTCTTCTTCATTAAAAAGGTCTTTCTGGATATATCCTAAAATTCCCTCCAGCTCTTCAGTGAAACTGTCGAAACCGATTTGGATCAGTTCGGCCATCAATATTTCGTTCCACGGCTGAAGCGGTGTAATTCTGAAATCGAATTCTAAATAATTTTGCATGTGAATAATTTGCTGCAAAAATAAATATTTAAAAATTGAATTTTTAAGATTACGGGTTTAAATTGCAGATTGACGTTTTTGAAGGTCTGTAGAAACGAAGTAAGCCGGAGAAGAACTTTAACACATAAGACACATGAGATTGAAGAGATTCTTATTGCGCATACTTTAGAGCACATTAGATTAAAAAAATCAGAGATTTTTTTAATCTATACAATTGCTCGGTGGCTGAGCGGAGTCTAAGCCACGCCTCATTTATGCAGATCTGTTTAAAATGAACGGAAATTTAACCACAAAAGAGGCAAAAGACATTTATACTTGTATAAAGAAGATGAATGATTCATGCTGAAGAAAGCGCACAAAAGTTTTAAAAAATCTTTGATTTTTTCTGCTGACATGATGAACAGTTGAAGTATTTAAACCTTTGATTTAGTTCATTATAACACATCCAACACACACAAAAATCCGTGAAAATCTGTGTCCATCTGTAGTTACATTTAACAAAAAAAACGGGCCGGAGCCCGCTTCAGATATGCAATCAGGTTCTTAAGATAAAACTTTGAACCTGAAACTTTGAACTTTAAACCGATTACGGGTTCGTTGAAAAAATAGAGCCGTTGGCGATCAAAGCGCGTCTGTTCATTTTCAGAATGTCTCTTACCCATTCGGCAAAATCTTCCGGCTGAAGAACTTTCTCAGGATTTCCGTCTGTTAATCCGCCCTGGATGCTCATATCGGAAGCGATGGTGCTCGGTGTTAAGGTAATAACACGGATGTTCTGTTTTCTCCATTCCGCCATCATCGACTGTGATAAAGAAACTACCGCTGCTTTGGATGCGGCATAGGCCGACATGTTCGGACCGCCTTTTAGACCGGCTGTTGAGGCCACGTTTACGATATCACCTTCCCCTTTTGATTTCATGAAAGGATATACTGCTTTGGCCGCATAATAAACTCCGAAAAGATTGGTTTTGATGACCTGTTCCCATGTTTCGGAAGGCATTTCTTCGATGGATCCGAAATCGCCGATCCCCGCATTGTTGATCAGGATATCCACACCGCCCAGCTGCTCAGCTGCCAATTCGATTCCCGCTTTTACCTGGATTTCATTATCTACGGAGAAGACCGCATAGGTTGCATTGACTCCAAATTTTTTGATCTCTTCAACGGTCATTTTAAGGTTTTCCTCATTTCTTCCCGTGATGGCTACGTTTACGCCTTCAGCAGCTAATGCTAAAGCCACCGCTTTTCCCAGTCCTCTTCCGCCTCCGGTAACGATGGCATTTTTTCCGTCTATATTCATTTTTTAGAATTTTTTATTCGTACGGCAAATTTACGAAAGATGATTTGGAAATATAGGTACCGGACGATATTGTGATGATTGATATAATAAATTTTTAAGATTTAGATTTAGGTATAGGTTAAAATTAAAACCGACTCAATAGGAGCCGGTTCCGTTGAAAGTATAGTAATAAATGAAAATTAAGGAATAAGGATCTGGTTCTGCACCTCAAATTCATCCATCGCGGAGAACTGGTTTCCATACATATCGGTTGCTCTTACCTCAACTTTATGCTTTCCTAAAGAAAGTTTTTTCGGAAATTCGCCTGTCCAGATGTGCTTTGAACTTTCCGGGTTGGAAGGCCTTCTGCCGGTCAGCATATTTTGCGCGGTATCCCATTTATAAACCGAAAGGGCAAAATTCGGGTCCACTGTTTCATCATACTGCATTTCTTCCCATTTGTCGCCATCGATTCGGTATTCCACCTTGTCTTTTTTGCTTCCCATAAAGAAGTTCGCCAGCACTTTGGCAGAGGTTTTTGAAGGGAAAGGAACCACCTTCGGAACGTATAGATTAATCTGGTAATCTTCCGGTTTTCCGGCAGTTTTGTATTTCACTTTATAACCGTTATCGCTGAAGCTGATGAAAGAATATCCTTTGGTGGTACCGTCTCTCATAGTAGAGGTCGGAAGCCCCATATCATCGGAGGTTCCGGACCACCAGTCGCCGCAGGTTGTCCCGACGTTGTATTCATGAAGGTCTTTGGAACCGTTCCAGCCCGCTTCTTTGCCATAAAACAGCTGCTGCTGGATGTGGGTGTGTGCCGATAAAAGCAAAGCATTTTTAAAAGGCGCCAGGTTATCGAACAGTTTCTGACGGTCTGAATTCCTGAAGTTATCTTCATTCTTATGCTCCAATGGAATATGGAAAGAAACGACGATCAGTTTGTTTTTATCCACCAGTTTCAGGTCGTTCTCGATAAACTGCAGCTGGTCTTCGCGGAAGCCTCCCCAATAGCCTTTTCCGTCACGTGGGTCCGGGTACAGGATGTCATCCAGCACCATGAAGTGGACATTTCCGTAATTGAAAGAATAGTTGGCCGGACCGAAATTGGATTCAAACGTCTCGTCGGAAAGCATATCTTCTTTTGCATCATAATTCATGTCGTGGTTTCCCATCACATTGTACCAAGGAAGCCCGACCTCTTTCATGACATCGGCGTAAGGTTTCTGAAGGCTCAGATTGTCCCCTACCAGATCTCCGAGGCTAATTCCCAGCACCGCGTTTTTCTTGGTATTTTTCACTTCATTAATGATGGCTCTTTTAAAATAATCCAGTTGTTTCTCAGTGTAAGGCTGCGGGTCCCCGAATACCAGGATATCAAAATTCTTGCTTTCGTTCTGCCTGTTCAGGGCAAAATTGATTTCTTTCGGAAGTTCCCCGGTTGGTGCGGAACCTTTGTATTTAAAATCAGCCGGTGAGCCTTTCGGTTTGTACTGGTAGTAGTATTGCGGAAGATTGTTTGCATTTACCGGTGTCATATATCCGGAAGGCTTGATGACAAAGATCGTCTGCCCATCCTGAACCGGCAGGCTGTACCTTCCGTTTTTATCGGTAAGTACGACCTGAGCGCCGTTGGAAACCGCTACGCCTTCGATTCCCTTTTCCCGGTTTTCTTTCTTCTGGTTTTTATTCCCGTCTTCATATACATATCCAGAAACGGAGGCCTGAGAGAATGCCATGGCTGAAATCAGCATGCATGGCATTAAAAATTTTATGTTCATTATTTTATTCTGTTGAATTATTTACTTTAAATATCTGTTGCTTGGCACATGGCTTTCGGAACCCGGAATTCACCAAGTTTTTTTTGACTGCAACACTGTTTTTAATTTTCACAAAGCCGTTCTACTTATAAGAGAAAACAAAGGTTGTTATTGGCAAATCTTTAGATAATCAGCTTTTGAACAATTGAGTTTTTACGCTTTGATTATTTATTCCACCAAACTTTTACGTTGATATTGTCGCCGCCCATCTGCTGTACGGCTGCCTGGTAATTGGAGGTATTTAAAACTCTTGGGTTTGGTGGGTACATCAATCTTGACGGCATGATTCCGTTATTCAGCAATCCCCCGTTGTTCGGAAGTACCGGGAATCCGGTCCTCCTTTTTTCAAACCACTGCTGCTGGTCTACGAAGAAAAGGGCAACGTATTTCTGCAGCATGATCCTTTCCAGAGTTCCGTTGTAAGCCACTTTAGGATTGGAGAAATAATTGGAAGGCATTGTAGAACCCCATTGTTCAATGGTTGCTTTTACCCCGTTCTCATAAAAGGTTTGTGCATTTCCTGAAATAATCCCTTTAAAAGCCAGCTCCGACAGAATAAACTGCAATTCCGCATAAGGATATACCAGAATGTTCAGCGGCGCTTTGGCCAGGTTCTGGTTCATGTTGGAAGGCTGATAATCGAAGACCATTCCGTAGGCATATCCTGAGGGGGCGCCTTTATAACCGATATTCGATCCCTGAAGGTTTTTGGCCTGGCTGAAAAACAAAGCCATTCTCGGATCATTATTGCCTTTCAAAGTTTCAACAAAAAATTCTGAAGCGGCACGCCCGGTGGTAAAATCCTGCGGCCTTGCGATCGGCGGCATCAGCGGAGCCACTCCGGTAATATTCAGTTTTGCCGTTTCCGAATTGCTCTGGAATACAGGATAAACGGTAGGATTATTCACGATTTCCTGGATTCTTTCATATACATTCACTTCACCGTTTTTTGCCAGGATCCTTGTAAGAAGCCTTAAGCTGATAGAATTACAGAATTTTTTCCAGCTCGTTATTCCGTTGACGTCATTGTTTGCATTGTAGAACAGATCGGTTCCCGTTAAGGTTTTTGTCGTAACGAAAAGAGAATTTGCTCTTTTAAGATCATCCAGCATCTGGATGTAGATGTTTTTCTGCTGATCGAATTTCGGCTGGCTGATTCCTTCATCCAGTCTCGACGCTTCGGTAAAAGGTACGTCTCCGTAGGTATCGGTGAGGTTGGAATAGGCCCAGGCATTCAGGACCAAAGCAATGGCTTCATAATTTTTATCGTTGCTGCTTACTGCAGATTTTTTCATTTCATAAATCTGCTTGGCCCATTTGTAGCTGTTGTTCCAATAGCCGGCTCCCGTATTTTCAGTAATATTGTACCGGCTCAGGGTATTTCCTTCGTTGGGAAAATCCAGGGAAACCTGCATGATATCGAAGGTAAAATCATTCGCTCTCGAATATCCTATGGAAGCCAGGTTATATTGCAACGGCGCCAGAAAGCTGGATACTTCAGGCTCGTAGATCTTGCTGTCGTCTATATTTATTTCATCAGAAGTTCTGTCGCAGGAAGCGGCTGTAACTGCCAGGCCTGCCAGAAGCATATATTTAACTATTGTTTTTTTCATGTCTTAA
The DNA here is from genome assembly GCA_913774355.1 of uncultured Chryseobacterium sp. GTDB lineage: Bacteria > Bacteroidota > Bacteroidia > Flavobacteriales > Weeksellaceae > Chryseobacterium. The sequence goes on from CAJYGB010000038.1 coordinate 136,233, forward strand.
GATTTAAAATTTTACATTAAGCTGGAAACCGATCGTACGTGATGCCGGCAATTGCCCCATTTCCACACCCGGCGTGATGGTGGCATTGTCCAAAGTAGCTGCTTCAGGATCAAAAAGCGGGAATTTGGTCCACATCCAGAGATTCTTCCCGAAAAGCGCCAGGGTTAAGTCTGTAATTTTTAACGGCCCCGTCACCGATTTCGGAAACGAATAGGCAATTCTGGCATCTCTCAGTTTAATAAAGGAAGTATCGAATGTATTGGTTTCTACGTTGGCCCTTCTGTAATAGTCGGCATAGTAACTGGATACCAGGATTCCTTTTGTATTCGGCACATACGAACCGTCGGCATTCTGTACAACGCCCTGCCCGACAATCATCCCTCCAGGGTTGTCTCTTCCTTCCAGTGTATGAGCGAGCTTGCCCTGTTCGGACATTTTGTGGTGCGACTGAGAATAAGCCATTCCTTTGTACTGTCCGTCGAAGGAAAAGCTTATGGAAATATTTTTATACCTGAACTCGTTCTGGATTCCGGCCCTCCACTTCGGATAGGCATTTCCAATTTTTTTCATCTGCGCCGGCTTTGCCGTCAATCCGTCGCTTCCGTATACGACCTGTCCGTCCGGAGCGTACATCAGCCCGTATCCATAAAGATCTCCGAGTGATCCTCCTACGACTGCATTGTAGTATACCACTCCCCCGACACTTGCGTAAGTGTAGGGCTGCCCGCTGAATTCTTCAGGGAGGGATAAGATTTTGTTCCTGTTCATCGACCAGTTTGCCGATACATTCCACATGAAGTTTTTATTTTTTACAGGATAGGCGTTCATCATCATTTCGATCCCCCGGTTCCTGATTTCTCCTGAATTGATTACCCGTTGGGTATATCCCGTTTCCCAAAGCACCGGAACGTTTCTGATGATCTGGTCTACCGAGTTACTCTGGTAAGCAGTAATATTATAGGTTAACCGGTTGTTGAAAAGGCTGAAATCCATACCTCCTTCTATGTTAGTGAGCATTTCCGGGCGTAAGTTCGGGTTGAGGTAACGGCTGGAAACTTCAACAGACCCGGGAAACGCAAGACTCGGATTATAATAATTCTGCAGCTGGTAAGGTTCGGTATCGTTTCCGGTCTGTGCCCATGAAGCTCTGAGTTTCCAGAAATTGAACCGGTTGCTCTTCAACCCGAAAATATCGGAAAGAATGAATGAAGAAGATACCGACGGGTAAAAATACGATCGATTTGCTTTAGGTAAAGTACTACTCCAGTCGTTACGGGCGGTTACATCCAGGAAGATTTTATCTTTGTAGCTTAATGAAGCCAGCCCGTATACGCTGCTTACCATTTTATCGTAAGGCTGCGGGATATCGAAACGTTGCGATATGGCATTGGTGAGGTTATAAACGCCTGCCTTTTTAAGACCCAGCGCATAATAATCCTTGGTCAGCTGTTCAAAATACTGGGTAGAACCTCCAGCCGTTGCGGAGAAGTTGAAGGCACCGAATGTATTTTTATAATTGATCATCAGATCATTATTAAAATTGAATCCGTCCACATACTGCTCTCTGTAATATCCCTGAAGGAAGTTTGCTGAACTCCAGGGCCTTTTCTGGGTACGGAACTCATCATTGATCGCCATTCCGGATCTGAGCAGTACATCAAAATGCTTATCGATCTGATAGGCCAAGCTTACATTCCCTACGATATTCTGCTTGTCCAGGCTGTTAGTCATTTCGTAAGCAATCAGATAAGGATTATCGATATAGGAGCTGAAAGGGTGAATCTGGTCAACCTGTTCCTGCCCGTTTTTCCAGATCGGCCGGTACCATGCCAGATCCACATTCGGATTCTGGAAGATCATGAAATAGGAAATCGATTGGTTATTGTATCCCGTAGCAGGAAGATTATCGCTTTTCGTCTGGTTATAGGATAATTTGATGTTGGCCTTGAAACGTTCATTGATTTTATGGTCGACGGAAATAGCGGCTCCCCATTTTTCAAGACCTGTATTCGGCATCATCCATTCATTTTTGAGGTAAGAAAGCGATGCCCTGAATGCGGTTCTGTCATTGGAATTTTCGATGGAAAGGTTGTTTGAGAACGTACTTCCCACTTCCCAGAAATCCTTGATGTTGTTTTTGTAAGGTCTCCACAGCTGTCTTTCTTTGCTCTGTCCCTGTACCGTAGGATCATACTGGAAAAAAGACTGTCCCTGGAATTTCGGTCCGAAAGCACTGCTGGTAGAACCCGTATTTACCCCATCCGGCGATAAACCGTAGGAATAATAGTAATTCCCGTTTTTATCCTTCTGCAAAGTTCCCTGGCCATATTCGTACTGATAGTCAGGCCATTTCAGAACCGATTCAAAACTGGTATAAGAGTTGAGCGTTACCTGAATCTTCCCGTTTTTTGTTTTTCCGGATTTTGTCGTAATCATAATGGCTCCCAACGCACCTCTGGATCCGTATAAGGCGGAGGCACTCGGCCCCTTTAGTACAGTGATACTTTCAATATCATCAGGATTGATGCTGCTCAGGTCGTTTCCGTAATCGATCGGAACATCTCCTCCCGCACCCGCACCGTAGGCCGGCGTTCCGGTACCTACCGTTCTGGAATTCAAAGGCACACCGTCCAGAACAATCAGTGCCTGGTTATCAGCCATGCTGCTCATAGAAACATCTCCCCGTAAAGTAATTCTTGGGGTGGCAAGAGGTCCGGCCCCGGCAGTCTGAATTTTGAGTCCGGCAACCTTTCCTTCCAGTGCACTGGTCCAATGCGTGTTCTGTGTTCTTAACAGTTGGTCCGAATTGATGGTTTCGGTAGAATATCCAAGGGCTTTGTTCTGTCGTTTGATTCCTAAAGCGGTTACTACAACCTCATCAATGTTTTTAATAGTGTCTTTTTTTGCCTTTTGCTGGGCAGCTACTTCTACACTGACGAGTCCTAATAATGATAAGATGAGTACTTTTTGTGTTGCTTTACGCATATCCTTATTGTTTGCGCAAAAATAGAACGACATTACGAGTATCGTTTTAACACGGTTTTAACAGATATTAAAGAATTATTAAACGAAATATTAATTTATGTTTAACAGAGAAAGATATATTTTTGATTAACAGCCAATTAAAACGATTAAGCATTTTTAATATGATAAGGTCAGCTCATTTACCTAATTTTATTGTCTTTTTATGAGAAATTAAAACATACCACAAGGGTACCACAAAGCATTTCGTGTTTAAAATTAATACGTATTTAAAGAATTTTACGCATTTTCAAAAAATGCCATAGCCGCACAAATTATGATAAGCGGAATATGCATTGAATTCCATTCACATTGTTGTAATTTGAAAGATGCTTTGTATGCGTATGCAATAAAAACAGTCCGCCCCAAAGAGACAGACTGTTATAAAGGTTATGTAAACCGGATTTATTTTTTAAGCTGATCCGGAATATTGGTCGTAATAAATCCGATGCCCTGCTTTTTCAGCTCGTCTGCAATGACAATGTCATTTACCGTCCAGGCGTTGGTAATCAATCCCAAAGCTTTCGCGTCTGCAATCCAGGTCGGGTTTTTCTGGAAAATACTGTAATGGTAATCCAGCCCGTCCAGTCCCTCGTCTTTGATCTGCTGCGGAGAAAGCTCCCCTTTCAGGTACTGTACTTTAAACGAAGGCTCCAGCTTTTTAATTTCCTTACAGATATTCAGGCTGAAAGAAATAAACTCGCACTGCGATCCCAGCTTCATGTCTTTAATCATTTTAATCGTTTTTGCCGTAAGCTCATCTTCTTTTTCCTTGGTCTTGTCCGGCTTGATTTCAACGATCAATTTCAGGGTTTTGTCCTTCTTTCCCTGTTTCAGATAATCTTTTAAAGTAGGAAAGTCTTCGCCGTTGGATAATTTTACTTTTTCTAACTCTTTGAAATCGGTTTCGGAGATTTCCATTTTGGCGTGGTGTTCGTCATGGTTAATGACCAAAACCCCATCCTTCGTCATACGTACATCGAATTCGGAGCCGTAGATCTTTAACTGTTGTGCATTCTCCAGCGACTTCAGGGAATTTTCCGTGGTCGGTGGTTGGGTCTGCCAATAGCCTCTGTGGGCGATAATCCGGGTTTGTGCCTTCATTACAACGGTGCTTAAAACTGCCAACCCTAAGATAAAATTTTTCATAATATAAATTAAATATTAAACTAAAAAGCTTTTCAACTTTCAGATAAAGGTATATTAATTTAGGTGAATGGTCAATTTTGCTTCGCAATTGAATGGTCAATTTTTTAAAATAAGTTGATCCATTCAAATAAGAAAACAACAATGACCATTCAACATTCACATTATCAGAACGAGTATTTCGCTCCGATCTGGATCTGGTACGGATTTCCGCTCAACGGCTCCAGACCGCTGGTATTAAGGCTGTACTTGAACTGCTTGGTGGTCTGGTCGAATCCGGTAATCCTGTACAGCGAGGTATTACCATAGGATTTGTTCACGCCCCATTCTTTATTCAGCAGGTTCGCCACGTTGAAAATATCCACCGAAAGTTCAAAGGCACCGATCTTCTCAAATTTGATCTTTTTCGCCACCCGAACATCCCAGACTCCGTAGAACCCGTTTTTTCCGCCGTTTCTCTCAGCAATTTTATTGTTGTAATCGGTGATGTAATTTTTCAGGGCCGTTCCCACTTCAGGATTATCGATCAGAGTTTGCGTAAGGTTCGGGAAAATATACGCCAGGTCATTGGAATCCACAAAATCCCCGTTTACATTTCCTCCGGCCAGGACGGAGAAGCGCGTTCCGCCCATTCCGGCATATCTGATTCCTAAAGTAAAGCCGGCAATCGTCGGCGAGTTACCATAGATCACCACTTTGTTTCTGAACTGGTTATCGGAATATGACATTCTCAGGTTTCTCGGATCCCCGGCTACCGGTGTGGATAAAGTGGCCGAATTGGCGACATTCCCGTTATAGGAAGTATTGTCTTTGATATCCGCCCAGGTATAACTTGCCGTTATTTCCCCGTCTTTCCAGTAGCGGTAGCTGGTATCTGCCACAAAAGAGAACTGGTTGACTTTTCCGTCACTCACCAGTTCCAGCACTCTACCGAAATTTTTGTTGATCCTTCCGTCTTTCCAGTTCAGGGTTCCGTTGGCGGCGATAGTCGCTGCAGGAACATACACACCTCTTCCGCCTTCGTTATCCAGCGTGAAATACGGATTGGCCACCATATTCCGGTCGTAATAGAAATAGTTGTTTCTTCCCAAAGCCATGTAAGCGGCAACGCCTGCCCTGAATCTTTCATTGAAGAAATGCGTGTAGGAAATATTTGCTTTGTAAACTACCGGAATTTTAGCATCCTTTCCGGTGTAGTTGATGGTCGGAAGCTGATACTGGGACAGCGTAGGAACCGTTCCGTAATCTTTTCTATAGCTATTGAAGTCGGGAACAGGAACATCTTTACCGGTCACATCCACCGTTGCCAAGTGCCTGCCATCAAACACCAGGTTGTTGATGATCATGTAATTGTTGATATCGGATGAAAATATCCCGGCTCCGAATCTTAAGAAATCCTTGTTTCCTTCGTTGATGTTCCAATCAAACTGGAATCTTGGCTGAATGATGAATGATTTGATCTGGTTATCTGTTCTGATGCCCATTTCATCATACAGCTTCTGGTTGAATCCTGCTTTTGGGTAACCGCCATAATCCAATCGTAAACCGGCCATTAAATCCAAACCTTTTGCCACTTTCGTCTGAATCTGTCCGTATACGCCAAGATTATAAATATTCGATTTTACCGACGGATCATCCATCAGAGGAACTTCCCTGTAAAAACGGTACGCGATCTGATTGTTGAAATTATACAGGTTATCCCCGGTCTGCGTCGGGTTTTCCCTGAAATGGAACCTTCCGTTCACCTCGCTTCCGTATACCGATCGGGCCATCGTATACATTAAATCGGCCCCGAAAGTATATTTAATTTTATCCGTATTGTAGTATAAATTGTCTACCAGCTGGAATACATTGTTTCTGAAGCTTTCCTGCGCGAAACGGTGGCCTCCGATCTGGATGTTGGTTGCTTTGTCCTTCCCGTCAATGCTGGTAACGATATTTTCAACGATGGCTCTCGGTACCGGATGTCCCAGCTGATCGTTTTGGTAGCTATTCTGGAACGTGTAAAGATACTGCGCCTTCAATTCGTTGGTCATGTTCGGCTTCAGGTTAGATCGTAAGGTCAGCAATAAGCTATTGTCCAGGTTCTTATCGTTTCCATACGATTCAAAAGCAGTAATGGCCGTATTGTCTGCCAATCCGTTTTTATTTAAATCATAGGTGAAATTATTTCTCAGGGTTAATAGGTTTTTCTCGTTGATCTGCCAGTCCAGACGTAGAAATGCCGCATCGGAATTTCTTATTTTGTCAAAGCTTCCGAATTGAGGACTGTTGGCCACGCCGTATTTCGCTCTTGCAACATCTAAAAATTTATTCAAAGTTGCGGTGGTGGTATTCAGTCTCAGCTCATCTTCGTGCGACTGGATGTCTGCGATCTGTAACGGTCGGGAATCCAGCTGGTGATCCCACGCAACGAAGAAATGCAGCTTATTTTTAATGATCGGCCCGCCCAGCGAGAAACCGAACTGTGAAGTGGAGAAATCCACATTTCTTTTGTTTCCACGGATATCATACGGACTCGAAAGCCAGTTTGTTCTCAGATATTCCCATGCGCTTCCCGAAAATTGGTTGGTCCCGGATTTTGTAACGGCACTGATGGTTCCGCCGCCGCTTCTTCCCAATGTCACATCATATTGGTTGGTCGTTACTTTAAATTCCCTCACCGCTTCAATGGAAATGGAAAACGGCGCATTGCTTCGGCTTGTGGTTGCGCCAGCAGAGGTCGGGTTTTTAGCTGTCATCCCGTCAATAGTAAAGTTTGTGGAAGAGCCCAGCTGTCCTGAAATACTTCCGTTTTTACCGCTTAAAGGGGATAATTCCGCGAGATTGGCGAAATTCCTTCCGTTCACCGGCAGTATCCCGATATTTTTTGTCGTGATGGCGGTTGCCGCTCCTAAATTTCCGATTTTATTCTTCAGGTTTCCTACAACGACTACTTCTTCAATAGACTTTTCACTGGCAAGATCCATATTTACCGTTACCTGGTCGCCGAAGTTAACGTTATAACCTTCCCTTTTATCATCATTTACGATCACGGTGTAAGGTCCGCCCAAAGGGATTTCCTTGAAGATATACTCTCCTCTGGAATTGGTTTCCGTTTCCGTTCTGAATCCTGTGGATTCATTAACTATCGTAACTTTTACCTTTTCCTGCGGGGCTTTTCCGGTACCGGTTACTTTCCCGGTAATGGAGGCTTGTGTGGTCTGTGCATAAGCCAGTGTCCCGAAACTCAGGAATAATAATCCTAATACAATTTTTACTCTTTTCATATTTTTCAAATTAGCTGCATGCAAAGGTATACAGCCTTATTGAAGCCTGCGTTTAAGGGAGTTTTAACATTTTTTAAACTTTATCGAAACATTATGTTAAATAAGTCTTAACACTCAATTTATTTGATAGATAGTCAGTTTGTTGAATGATGTTACGTTTTTTTAATTTTCTCAGAATGAGTAATTGCCTTATTTTTTACATTGGATTTAGCTATTTTTGCTGAAAAGATAGAAACCCGATGTCCGAAAATATCCAACAGAAAATAGAAGACCTCCGCAAGGAACTTCACCAGCACAACGAAAATTATTATCTCCTCGACATGCCGACCATTTCAGACTATGATTTCGATATGCTGCTGGAGGAACTTCGCGACCTGGAAGCCAAACATCCCGAATTCTATGATGAAAATTCCCCTACGGTACGCGTTGGCGGCGGCATTACCAAAGTATTCCCGACGATCCAGCATAAATTCAGAATGTATTCACTGGACAATTCCTACGATTTCGACGATCTTGAAGACTGGGAGAAAAGGATCATCAAGACTACCGACGGACCCGTGGAATTTGTTGCGGAACTGAAATATGATGGTGCTTCGATTTCTATTCTTTATGAAAACGGAAAACTGGTACAGGCCGTTACGCGTGGCGATGGGTTCCAGGGCGATGAAATTACAGGGAATGTCCGCACCATTTCTGATGTTCCGTTGAAACTGAAAGGCGATTTTCCGCAACATTTTTTCATGCGGGGCGAAATCTATTTAACCCGGAAAAACTTCGACAAGATCAATAAACAGCGTGAAGAAGACGGTCTCGATCCGTTCATGAATCCAAGAAATACCGCCAGCGGCAGCCTGAAGATGCAGGACAGCGGCGAGGTAAGGAAACGCGGACTATCTTCGGTATTGTATCAGTATATTTCAGAAGAAGTTCCTGCCGAATCGCACTGGGAACTTCTGGAAAAAGCGAAATCCTGGGGTTTTAAAACCTCACAACAAGCCAGATTGTGCAAAACCATGGCTGAAGTACAGGAATTTATTACCTTTTGGGATCTGGAGAGACATAATCTTCCGTTTGAGATCGATGGTATCGTTTTAAAAGTCAATTCATTAAAACAGCAGCGACAGCTTGGCTACACAGCGAAATCACCACGATGGGCGATGGCTTATAAATTTAAAGCCGAAAAAGTGGAAACCCGGCTGGATAAAGTAACCTATCAGGTCGGAAGAACAGGGGCGATTACCCCGGTAGCCAACCTAAAACCTGTCTTGTTGGCCGGAACCATTGTAAAACGGGCATCCCTGCACAACGAAGACATCATCAAAAAGCTGGATCTGCATGAGCATGATTTTGTGTATGTTGAAAAAGGCGGTGAAATCATCCCGAAAATCGTTTCGGTAAATACTGAAAAAAGAACTGAAGACAGCAAAGAAATCGAGTACATTAAAAACTGCCCGGAATGCGGAACAGAGCTGGTAAAAATTGAAGACCAGGCGATCCATTTCTGCCCGAACGAACTGCATTGTCCGCCACAGGTGGTCGGGAGAATGATCCATTATGTTTCCCGGAAGGCACTTAATATTGAAAACCTCGGAAGCGAAACCATCGAGCAGCTTTACCGCGAACGGCTGATTGAAAACCCTGCCGACTTTTATGTTCTGACCAAAGAACAGCTTCTTCCGCTGGAACGGATGGCAGAAAAATCGGCGCAGAATATTATTTCAGGAATTGAAAAATCAAAAGAAATCCCGTTTGAAAAAGTATTATACGGCATCGGCATTAAGCATGTTGGGGAAACCGTTGCCAAAAAGCTGGTGAAAAACTTTCAGACCATCGATGAGCTGAAAAATGCCACCGTTGAGGAACTCTGCCAGGTAGAAGATATCGGAACTAAAATCGCGGTAAGCCTTTACGATTTCCTGCATAATTCCGAGAACATCTTAATGCTCGAAAGATTAGAGTCTTACGGAGTGAAACTGGAAAAAGACGAAAGTACCAATGAAGTATTATCCCATGTTCTGGATGGAAAAACGTTCCTCTTTACCGGAAAACTGTCCTTGTTCACGAGAGAAGCTGCAGAAGAAATGGTGGAAAAGCATGGCGGAAAAAACATTTCAGCAGTTTCCAAAAACCTAAATTACCTGGTGGTAGGCGAAAAGGCCGGCAGCAAGCTGAAAAAAGCGCAGACCATCGGAACGATTGAAATTTTGGATGAGCAGCAGTTTCTGGACTTGGTGGAGAAACAATAATTCTTAAAAACCAAAAATTATTAAAAGACTGTCTCCGGACAGTTTTTTTTATTCAAATAACTCCAGTCATAAAATAGCCGTTTTTTTTCATGTAACTTTAGGTAAGAAGTAAAGATTTTAACAATGGAATTTCTAAATGATCACTCGATTCAGAACGAACTGCTGCTTATTTTCATTTCCGTGGTTCTCGGAATCCTTATCGGTACGGAACGTGAATACAGGAACAAATCGGCGGGTCTGCGTACCTTTATTCTGATCTGTTTCGGCTCATGCCTGTTTACGATTCTTTCGATCAAGATCGGCGTTGATGATCCGGATCGTATCGCCGCCAACATCATTACCGGGATCGGATTTCTGGGAGCAGGAGTCATCTTTAAAGATGATTATAAGATCGACGGGATTACAACAGCCACAACGATCTGGGCAACAGCTTCCATCGGGATGGCGGTCGGTTCAGGATATGTTTACCTTGCGGTTTTGGGAACGTTGCTGGTGCTGGTTATTTTAAGTTTTTTAACCTATTTTGAGAAAATGATCGACAGAGAACATAAAATCCGCGAGTATAAGATTACAGTTGCCAACGGTCATGATCTTGCGCATTGTGAAGCGATTTTCCAAAATCACCATTTGCGATTCACGGTTTCAAAACAAAAATATACCCACGGGAATCTTACAATTTCCTGGATCGTTGTTGGGAAAAACACATCCCATCAGGCGCTGACGGAAAGCTTAATGGGGGACAAGAAAATTATCAGTTACGAATTTTAGGTCCTTAAGATTTGCTTTAATAAGCACTACTGTATTTAGTTTAAGAAAGGTTAAGGTCCCGTTTATGTTTTTCAGACCCAAAGTTTGCTTTTCCTGGTATAGAATTAAACAGGCAACGCAGGATAAGCAAACTTATCTGAGAAACATATGATAATTGACATACCTGGTTGTTATTCTGATCAGGAAAAACTTTCCGAATCCCTCTTCCAGCCTTTTGATCCGAATTCTCCATCAGGGTCACTTGCTCTGTAAACTTTGAACCCAAAACTTTAAACCTTAAACTTTAATTTAAACCTAGAATTTTCTTCGTAAATTGGGACAAAATTTAGATTATGACAAAAAAGATACTCTTATCTGTATTTCTTTTGCCGGCTGTAATGACGTTTGCACAGCAATACGGCGGAATGTGGATTCCGACAGAGCTTAATGAAAAGGAGATGAAAGATTTAGGAATGAAGATTTCTGCGAAAGACATTTTCAATCCGCAAAAACCAAGCATTAAAGATGCCGTGGTACAATTCAACGGCGGGTGTACGGCTGAAATTATTTCGCCGAAAGGTCTTTTGCTTACCAATCACCACTGTGGCTACGGGCAAATTCAGGCACATTCAACGGTTGAGAACGACCTTCTTTCCAACGGATTCTGGGCTAAAAACATGACGGGTGAGCTGTCGAATCCGGGATTAACCGTAGATTTCATTGTGGACATTAAAGAAGTCACTCCACAGATCTTACAGGGAACGGATAATCTTCAGGAGCCGGAATTGTCCAAGCAAATTGCCAAAAATATCGAGATTTATAAAAACGCGCAGAAAACCGAGCCTTATCAGTCGATTTCCGTGAAATCCATGTATTATGGGAATAAGTTTTACGCTTATACGATAGAAACGTTTAAAGATATCCGCCTGGTAGGTGCACCACCGCAGAGCATCGGGAAATTCGGTTCCGATACCGACAACTGGGTGTGGCCGAGACATACGGGAGATTTCTCCATGTTCAGGATTTATGCCGATAAAAACAACAAGCCTGCGGAATATTCCAAAGACAACGTACCGTATGTTCCGAAGCACTACCTTCCGGTCTCCATCAAGGATAAAAATGAAAATGATTTCACTTTTGTTTTCGGATTCCCGGGAAGAACCACGGAATACCTTCCAGCGATTGCCGTTGAAAAGATCATGACGGAAATCGATCCTGCCAGAATTGCAGTACGGGATGTAGCTTTAAAAACATTGGACGAAAAAATGCGTACGGATGCGGCCACGCGGATCCAGTATGCTTCTAAGTACGCTTCCGTGGCCAACTACTGGAAAAAATGGATCGGCGAGGTAGAAGGATTGAAAAAATCCAATGCCGTACAGAAAAAAGTAATGTACGAAGGGAATCTGGCGGCTAAAAACCCTGAAATCAAATCCACCATCGATCAGATGAACAGGCTATACGCCGAGCAGGCACCTTATGCCTTAAACAATGCCTATTATTCTGAGACCGTAAGAAATGCGGAAACCTTAATGCTTGCTAACCTGTACTACGGATATATTACTGCGGTAGAAGCCGGAAGAGCAGACGAAAAAAGCACAGCGGCTTTCAAAAACAGGCTGACTTCTTTCTACAAAGATTACAATGCAGAGCTGGATGCCAAAGTAACGGCCAAACTGCTGGCTCTTTATGCCAATAAAACGGCACCGCAATTCCTGCCGGCCGGGTTTGATCAATATAAAAATGAAGCTGAAAATATCAAGACCCTCGAGGATATTTCCAAAAACTCAGTGATCACAGGAAGAAGCGAAGTGAACGGTGCTTCCTTAAGCAAAGATATCGATAAGGCGTTTTCCAATCAGGATAAACTGATCAAATCCATCAAGAAAGATCCGGCTTACCAGCTGTACCTGATGATGAGAGACACGTATATGACGAAAGCAGATCCTCAGTTTACGGCATTGCAGACGAAGATCGATGCTTTACAGAAAACCTATATGGCGCAGCAGATTAAAACGGATAAAGACCGTAAATTCTTCCCGGATGCCAATTCTACACTTCGTGTAGCCTACGGAAAGGTAAAAGGTTCTTCACCAAGGGATGCCGTTTCCTACAACTACCAGACGCACCTGGCCGGGGTGATGGAAAAATATGTTCCGGGAGATTACGAATTTGATGTTCCCAAAAAACTGATCGACCTGTACCAGAAAAAAGATTTCGGCGTATACAAAGATAAAACAGGGGATGTTCCGGTAGGATTTACGGCGACCAACCACACCACCGGCGGAAACTCCGGAAGCCCGGCACTGGATGCTTACGGAAACCTGGTGGGGCTGAACTTCGACCGTCAGTGGGAAGGTACGATGAGCGACATCAATTATGATCTGCGATTCAGCCGGAACATCATGGTGGATACCAAGTATATCCTTTTCATCATCGATAAATTTGCCGATTCCAAATGGCTGGTGGATGAGATGAAGATTGTGAAGTAGATATTCGGAAACGGTTTTCCACCCATCTATTGATAAAAAACAAAAAAGTCCTGAAATTGAATTCAGGACTTTTTACTTTATAAATACATTCCTATATTCTTAATGTCCAAAAATATCTTCAAGACTTAATTCCTTAAAGGTTCCCATCTGTCCGGCAGCTTCCATGTTCAGATTTTCTTTTTTGCCGATAATGGCTGTATTGAAATTTACCGGTTTGAGGTAATTATCGTAAAATGTTTTGAGATCCTCAAACGTCAGACTTTCGATCTGATGATAAATATCTTTCCTGAAATCATGATAAATATTCAGTTTTCTCAGTCGTAAGGTATTGAAGAAAATATTGGTTCTCGTTACCCTTTGGGAAGCGATTTGCTTCAGGGCCGAATTTCTTGCATTTTCAAACTGTACCGGAACTTCGGGAAGCTCTGCCATGAGTTCCGTCATCGTATCCACAGCGATCCGTAACTTGTCCGGCTGTGTCCCGACATAGGTGGTGATGTAATCCGGATGGTTCAGCTCCGCATTGGCGGCGTAAGATACATACGCAGAGTATGCCAGGCTTTTGCTCTCCCGGATCTCCTGGAAAACGATTGATGAAAGGCCGCGTCCGAAATATTCATTGAATACATTGATTTTTCCGAAATTTTCCGGATTAACGTCCTTTCCTTTTCCTACTTTGCTCATTTCCATCTGCACCATATCGTAATTGGTAAAGTAGACATTTCCTCCGGTCTCCGGCTCTGTATATTTTCTCGGTTCCGGGATCTGAAGCGTCTCCGGCTCTGTATATTTTCCGATAGATTCAGTGAAACGTTCAAATTTCCTCCCGTAGAAAAAGATCTCGTACGGAAATTTGAACAATTTTTTCATCCGGTCGGCAAATACCTCAACGCTGCTGCTTTCCAGCTCATTTTTTGAGATAACATCCGTAAAACGGGAAACAGGTCCCAGCTTCGTATAATTCGTTAAAGCAGTCATAATCCTGCCTTTGTCCTTCTTCATAGCCGCACGGTTTTCCAGTACGGTCTGGACGAAATCCTTATAAATTTCCTGATCGGGCTTTACGTTCTCCATCCAGTGCTGAAGCAGCGCAACTCCCGCTTCGATATTCTCTTCGAGTCCGGTTAAAGAAATCAGCAGTTGGTCGTTCGTGGTTTTGAAATCATTGGTAACACCAATTTTGAAAAATTCCTTTTTCAGTTCTTCAGGCGCGTAACGGTCTGTCCCCAAATATTGCAGCACCTGCGTGGAAATTCCCAGATCGCGGTCGTTATCGCTGCCAAAAGGGAAAATGAAATGCACCTGGGCAATATCGTTGTACTTATTTTTAACGAAACTTATTTTCTTACCTTTTACCGCATCAGTTTTAATTTCTTTCTGATACTCAATAAATGCAGGCTGAATATCTTCCGTTTTTTCTGCAAGAATCTCTTTCAGGAACTCCGACTGTGCCTCGCGGTTTATTTTAATCGGCGTAATCCCCGGATTCTCTACCCGGATCAACTTATCGTTGATGCCTTTTTCTTTATAAATAATGACATAATTATCCTTAAAAAACTCATTGGCAAAAGTTACTACCTCTTCTTTGGTAAACGCTGCGTATTCGTCCAGCTCATTCAGCTCCTGCTCCCAGCTTCTGCCTTTGATGTACGTATCGTAGAGATTAGTAGCAAGTCCGTCTGCTGTTTCCAGAGATTTCATCCGCTGCAGCCTGAAATCCTTGATGATGGCAGGAAGCATCCAATCCGGAAATTCTCCTTTTTTCAACAGTTCAACCTGTTCCAATACCAATTCTTTTGCTTCATCCAGCGTCTGGTTTTCTTTCGGAACGGCCACAATGGAAAAATAACCGTACTGTTTCAGCCCTACCGAATAGGCCTGCCCCCATAGCAGTTTCTGCGTCTGGTTGATGTTTAAATCCAATAATCCCGCTTCTCCCCTGTTGCTTAAAAGATTGGCGGCAATATCCGCCAGCATCGCTTCCCTGGTTCCATAGCTTTCCGTTCTCCAGGCCAGTTGCACCCGCGGGGTGGTCGGGCTTTTTACGGTCCTTTTTACAATTTCCGTAACCGGTTTTTCGATCACCGGTGTTTTTTCCGGTAATTCCCGGGAAGGAATCGTTCCGAAATACCGGTCTATCAGCTGGATGGTTTCATCGAAATCAAAGTCTCCTACCAGCACCATCGCATAATTGTTGGGAACGTAATATTCGTCAAAATACTTATGGATAGCTTTCATGGAAGGATTTTTCAGATGTTCCGCCTTTCCTAAGGTTGTCTGCTGACCGTTGGCATGGGTAGGAAAAAGAGCGTCCATCATTTCGTACTGCACCAGCCTCGAATCATTATCCTGTGCCCTGTTGAATTCTTCGTACACCGACTCGAGTTCCGTATGGAACAGCCTTAACGTCAGCTCCGAAAAACGTTCTTTTTCAATTTTCAGCCATTTTTCCAGCTCATTGTTCGGAACATTATTTTTATAGACCGTTTCATCAAACCAGGTATGGGCATTGGTTCCCGTGGCACCCAGCGAAGAAATTGCCTTGTCATATTCATTCGCAATCGCGTACTGGCTGGCTTCCTGGGAAAACTCATCGATTTTACGGTAAATTTCTTTCTTTTTCTCAGGATCCTGTTCTGCTTTATGCTTTTCATATAAATCTGAAATCCGGTTCAGCAGCTCGCTTTCCTTCTCCCAGTTTTGGGTTCCCAGTTTTGATGTGCCTTTAAACATCATGTGCTCCAGGTAATGCGCCAGGCCGGTATTATCGGCAGGGTCATTATTACTTCCCGTCCTTACCGGGATGTAGGTCTGTATTCTCGGAGCATCAAAATTCTGGGCCAGGAAAACCTTTAATCCGTTTTTTAAAGTATAAATCCTTACTTTATTTTCGTCTTGGGAAACGCTTATATATTCGTAACTATTTTTATCGGTATGAATTTCTTCCTTAAATCGTTTTTCAATCATAAATCTCAATTTTCGCCCTTATCATCAGAGTGAATACAAATGTAAGCAATCGTAAAGGAATCCTTCTATTTTATAAATACTAAAATCTATGATCGAGATTCGCTTTTTATATTTAAGTTTGCATAGGTTTTCCAAAATACCCTATCATGCACGGAAACATTCTGATCATCGATGACGAGATCAAGCTCCTGAAATTATTAGGAATGATTCTTTCCCAGGAAAATTTTAACGTAAAAGAAGCTTCCACCGCACGCTCGGCCCTCACGATGCTGGAGCAGCACAAATTCGATATCGTCCTGAGCGATGTCCGGCTTCCCGATGCTTTCGGAGTTGACCTGGTAAAATCCATTAAGAATAAATATCCTCACCTGGAAATTATCCTGATGACGGCTTTCGGGAATATCACCGATGCGGTTCAGGCGATGAAGAACGGTGCTTACGATTATCTCGTCAAAGGAGACGATAATGATAAAATTATTCCGCTGGTCTATAAAGCCATGGAAAAAGCTCAGGACAACGCATTAAGAAAAGCACAGAAAAGTACAGCTCAGAAAGGATTTGAAGCCATCATAGGAAATTCACCGCTTATTCAGCAGGCTAAAAAGCTGGCCGAAAAAGTTGCGGTAACTGATGCAACGGTATTGCTGACCGGTGAAACGGGAACCGGAAAAGAAGTTTTCGCCAATGCCATCCATCTGGGCAGCGATCGGAAAAAAAACAGTTTTGTCGCCATCAACTGTTCTGCCTTCAGCAAAGAAATACTAGAAAGCGAACTCTTCGGACATAAAGCAGGAGCTTTTACCGGAGCCATTAAGGATAAAAAAGGATTGATTGAAGAAGCCCACGGCGGGACCCTGTTCCTCGACGAAATCGGTGAAATGCCAATCGAGCTGCAGGCGAAACTGCTGAGGGTTCTGGAAACCAAAGAATTCATTAAAATGGGGGAAACCAAGGTTTCCAAATCCGATTTCAGGTTAATTGCCGCGACGAACCGTGACCTGGAAGAAGAGATAAAACACGGAAACTTCCGCGAAGACCTTTATTTCAGGCTGAATATTTTCGAGCTCCGGCTTCCTGCGCTTCGTGAAAGAAAGGAAGACCTGAAAGCTTTGGCTAAAAATTTTGTTGACGTCTTTGCCCAAAAGCTCCATCTTGCCGACGTCAGAGTAAGTCCGGAATACTACAAAACCCTGGAAAAGAACGACTGGAAAGGGAATATCCGCGAACTTAGAAACACCGTGGAACGAAGCCTGATCCTGATGAACGGCCATATCCTGGATGCCGAAAGCCTGCCGCAATACTCCGAAAAGACTTCTTCCGACACAGACTCACTAAGCATGAAAACCCTGGAAAAAGAGCACATCCAGAAAGTTATACAATACACGAAAGGAAATAAAGCCGAAGCCGCAAGACTGCTGGAAATCGGGATTGCTACGCTGTACCGCAAGCTTGAGGAATATCAGTTGAGGTAACAGAAGGCTAAGGCTGAAATTGCATATGATTTTAAGTTTCGGCTAAATCCATCTGAGGATGCTGTTTTATAAAACCGGACTTCCGAAAAGCTCAGGATTACGTTGCCCGTTCTATTGATAACCAGGGCTTAAACAACATGAATCCGATGGTATTTAGCTTACTTTCAATGCTTTAAACTCGTTGAAGTGCTTGTTCAGCCCTGAAGGGGCGATATCAATAGCACCGGGCATCACCCGTGGTTAAATGATTTATAGGTAGACTCAAGCCCTGCAAGGGCGTAATCATTAAACACAGATTGTTTTCCGGATCAGCCTGCGGTATTACACCACCTTTCTATAAAAAGGTTTCGCCCCTTCAGGGCTTGGGCTGTCGTCCGCTTTTGTTAACCCCGGGTTTGACCCGGAGCTATGATTATGATGCCCCGCTGGGGCAGATTTACTTGCTGTTCCTTTCTACTATATTTATCCTGTTAATATTATCTTTTCTCCGAGTTCACGTTAAATAGCTTGTCTGCCAAAGACACTCCTCCCGTCGCCCGGCGTGAACCTCTCCCATCGGAGCACGGGCATACCTCCCATCGAGCGGTGGAAACACCTCCCATCGGAGGACGGGAACTGCTCCCGGTAGCTTCCATTCTTATGGAAATCTCAAACCAAGTTTAAAAAATCCCAACATTTTTTTAAGCCAGACATCCTATCATTTTAATAACAGCCCTATCATTTTGATAGGCTTTTTTGTTTTCGCAATCTTTCCCAAAATCATACAGAAATCTATTTATCAACTAGTTAAATTAAAATACAGGAGAATGGAACTTGTTTTGGCATTACCGTTCAAAATAAAATATTTAGAAATGACCATTTCAAGAAAAACATTTAAAAAGCCCGAGTACCCGAAACTGAGTCTGCTGATGGTATCGTATGCCGTTTTTACCCTTTTAACCCTAATTGTTGCGATATGATGCTGATAAGTTTGGTGGCCCTCAGTGCCGCACTGTTCTGGATCTCATACAAATCCGTAAACTTTTTTGATAAAATATAAAACTATGTGGATTTTATTTTTCCTGTCCGTCCTCGCATTTGGGTACATCTGCTACGTCCTGATCAAACCCGAAAAATTTTAAACTGAATCATGAATACAGAAATTTTAGGCCTTGTGGTCATGTTTGCCCTGACTTTGGTAATCGGTATTTTCCTCGGAAAATATATTGCTGACGTTTACGGCTATAAAAAAACCTTTTTAGATAAAATTTTCCAGCCGTTTGAAAATCTGATTTATAAGATTGCAGGAATTAACCCGGATAAGCAGATGACCTGGAAACAGAATATGTTCGCCATGCTGGCCATCAACCTGGTCTGGTTCATCCTTGGGTTTTTCATCCTGCTGAACCAATCCTGGCTTCCTTTAAATCCCGACGGAAACCCGGATATGTCGCCCGACCTGGCCTTCAATACGGCCATTTCATTCCTGGTGAACTGTAATTTGCAGCATTATTCCGGTGAAACGGGAGTAAGTTATTTAAGCCAGTTGTATTTAATGTTCCTGCAGTTTGTAACGGCAGCAACGGGAATGGCGGCGATGGCCGTGCTTTTTAAAGCCTTTAAAGACAAAACCACTACGGAGCTGGGTAATTTCTACGATTTCTTCACGAAATCCATGACCCGGATCCTGATCCCCATCAGCATTGTTGTGGCTTTTATCCTTTCTGCTAACGGAAGCCCGATGACGTTTGAAGGCAAAGATCACATCACAACGCTGGAAGGACAGAAAGCGGATGTTTCAAGAGGTCCGGCAGTGGCTTTCATTGCCATTAAACATTTGGGAACCAACGGCGGCGGCTTTTTCGGAGCCAATTCGGCCCATCCGCTGGAGAATCCGAATTACCTGACGAACATCACAGAGATGGTGACCCAGATGATCATTCCTTTTGCGATGGTTTTCTCGCTTGGTTTTTATTTAAAGAAAAGAAAGCTTTCATGGACGATCTTCACCGTTATGACCATCGGTTTCCTGGCCCTGACCGTCCCGAATGTCATCAACGAAACCCACGGGAACCCGCTGATTACCCAGATGGGAACCGATCCTCACCTCGGCGCGATGGAAGGCAAGGAAATCCGCTTCGGAAGTGCTTCGTCAGCGTACTGGAGCATTGCAACGACCGTTATTTCTACCGGTTCCGTCAATGCGATGCACGACAGCACCATGCCGCTTTCGGGAATGAACCAGCTGCTGGCCATGATGATCAACTGTTTCTACGGAGGCTGCGGCGTCGGGATCCTGAACTATTTTATCTTCATCATCCTGGCCGTATTCATGAGTGGGCTGATGGTCGGAAGGACTCCGGAATTTTTAGGAAAGAAAATCGAAGCCAAAGAAATGAAGATTGCGATGATCGTCGCTTTGTTCCATCCGTTCCTGATCCTGGTAGGCACTGCCTTAACAGCCTATATGCCGGAATTCGGTGCCAAAACACTGAATAATCCCGGATTCCACGGCTTCAGCGAAATACTGTACGAATTTACTTCTTCTTCCGCCAACAACGGGTCAGGGTTTGAAGGATTGGGCGATAATACCCCATGGTGGAATATTTCTACGGGAATTGTGCTGATGCTCTCCAGGTTCATCCCGATCATCGGCCCTGTGGCCATTGCCGGATTGCTGGCTCAGAAAAAATACATCCCGGAAAGTGCAGGAACCCTTAAAACGGATACTGCAACTTTCGGATTCATGACCTTAGCGGTCATCCTCTTGATCGCCGCGTTGTCTTTCTTCCCGGCGCTTACTCTAGGCCCGATTGCAGAACAATTACAGTATTTCAATAAATAAATTATTAAAGCAATAGAGATTTGAATGATTAAGGCAGATTAATTATCGCAAAGATAAACAGGGAACTAACCTTCAGGAATGCTTTATTCAAGATAAACAAAGGCATTACACTTATCAAAGTAAAACTAAGTTTTCGCCATTCCATGAATAAGCAAACTGATTTTGTCTATGCCGGCTTTGCGATCTATTCGGATGATTTAAAATCATTCTGAGATAAAAAAGCCCTGTCATTCAAATTAAATACAACCATTCAAAGCAATGAAAAATCAATCACAGACATTGTTTCAGAAAGATCTGGTGAACGAAGCCATCCGACAGTCTTTCGTTAAGCTGAATCCGAAAATCATGTTTAAAAACCCGGTGATGTTCCTGGTGGAAATCGGAACGGCGGTCATGCTCATCGTAAGCCTGTTCAGCCTTACCGGAGACCGATCCCAGGGAAGTTTCGCCTATAACTTTTTGGTATTCGTTATCCTTTTTTTCACAGTACTTTTCGCTAATTTCGCTGAAGCCATCGCTGAAGCAAGAGGAAAAGCCCAAGCCGATACGCTGAGAAAAACCCGTGAGGAAACACCTGCTAAAGTGGTAATAAACAACAAGCAGGGATTCCAGGTGGAAACCATCCTTAAAAAATCAGCCGATATGACCCTGGGAGATATTTTCCTTTGTGAAACCGGGGACCAGATCCCGATGGACGGTGAAATTATTGAAGGATTGGCCACCATCGACGAATCGGCCATTACCGGCGAAAGTGCTCCTGTGATCCGTGAGGCCGGTGGTGATAAAAGTTCCGTGACCGGCGGTACCAAAGTCCTTTCCGACCGGATCAAAGTGAAAGTGACCACCAGACCCGGAGAATCTTTCCTCGACAAGATGATTGCCCTGGTAGAAGGCGCATCAAGACAGAAAACACCCAACGAAATCGCACTCACCATATTATTGGCCGGATTTACGCTGACTTTCATCATCGTAACCGTGACCCTGAAACCTTTTGCAGATTATGCGCAGACGCCGATCACCATCGCAGCATTCATTTCACTTTTCGTTTGCCTGATTCCCACCACAATCGGCGGTCTGCTTTCTGCGATCGGAATTGCGGGAATGGACCGCGCCCTGAGAGCCAACGTGATCACCAAAAGCGGTAAAGCGGTAGAAACTGCCGGCGATATTGATGTGCTGCTTCTGGACAAGACCGGAACCATCACCATCGGAAACCGTAAGGCTACCCAGTTCCACCCTTCCAACACTATTAAAATGGAAGAATTCATCAAAGCATCTGCCCTGAGTTCGGTAGCCGATGAAACCCCGGAAGGAAAATCCATTATTGAACTAAGTCAGCTGCAGGCTGAAGATTTGCTGGTTGCCAATCCTACCTACATCGATTTTTCGGCAGAAACCAGGACTTCGGGTATCGATTTTGAAAACACAAGAATTCGCAAAGGAGCCTTTGATACAATTAAAAAATTAACGGAAAAAGCAGGAAATGTCTTCCCGCAGGAAACCCAGGAAGCCGTGAACAAAATTTCCGAAAACGGAGGTACGCCGCTCGTGGTTTCCGTGAATGAAAAAGTATGGGGCGTGATCGAGCTTCAGGACATCATCAAAACCGGAATCCAGGAAAGGTTTCAACGGTTGAGAAAAATGGGTGTAAAAACCGTAATGGTTACCGGTGACAATCCTTTAACCGCGAAATTCATTGCTGAAAAAGCAGGTGTGGATGATTTTATTGCCGAAGCCAAGCCGGAAGACAAAATGAACTACATCAAAAAAGAACAGCAGGAAGGAAAGCTGGTCGCGATGATGGGAGACGGAACGAACGATGCACCCGCTCTTGCGCAGGCCGATGTGGGCGTTGCCATGAACAGCGGAACCCAGGCGGCCAAAGAAGCCGGAAACATGGTGGATCTGGACAACGACCCTACGAAACTCATTGAGATCGTGGAAATCGGGAAACAGCTGCTGATGACCCGCGGAACGCTGACCACCTTCAGTATTGCAAACGACGTAGCGAAATATTTTGCCATCATCCCGGCATTGTTTATAACCTTCATCCCAGCCCTTCAGAAGCTGAATATCATGAACCTCCACAGCCCGGAGTCGGCGATTTTATCGGCTATTATTTTTAATGCGATCATCATCCCGATCCTGATTCCACTGGCTTTGAAAGGCGTTGCCTACAAACCGATCGGTGCCAGCGCCCTATTAAGAAGAAATCTCCTGATCTATGGCCTGGGAGGAATTATCGCTCCTTTTATCGGCATCAAGCTTATTGATTTGGTGATCAGTCTGTTTTTTTAGAAATGCTGGAAGATGGGTGCTGGATGCTGGAAGTTTGATAGTATACTGTTTTAATTTATTAAATGAGAGTAAAATAAGAATGCTTCCTATATTAATTATAACTAAAGTGACTTCCATCACCCCGCTCCCAGCACCCATCCTTTAAACAGATTAATGTAACTTAAGAATACCGGAAACTGATAACAGGACTATTTTGACACCCATCGTCCAGCTCCCAGCTTCCATCCCTCCCCTACAACAACAAAAATTTAACTCCAATGAAAAATTATATTTTATCCGCCTTACGACTGACTTTGGTTATGCTTGTCATCGTCGGAATTTATTCAGGCATCGTATACGCAGGTTCCAAGGTTTTGCCTACTCACGGAAATGCGGAAATCATCAACTATAAAGGACAAAAATTTTATGCCAACATCGGCCAGGAATTCAAATCCCCGAAATATTTCCACGGCCGCCCTTCAGCGGTAAACTACAACGCCGCCGGAAGTGCCGGAAGCAACAAAGGACCTAGTAATGAGGAGTACCTTCAAACGGTTCAGAAAAGAATCGACACGCTGAAAATGCAGAACCTGGAAATGCAGGACGTAAAAGTTCCCGTCGAACTGGTGACCGCCAGCGGAAGCGGACTGGATCCCGACATTTCACCCGAAGGTGCCGAGTATCAGGCTAAAAGAGTTGCGAAAGAAAGAAATATCCCGTTGGATAAAATCGAAAGTCTTATCGCCGGACATACAGAAAAATCAGCTTTCGGTCCTTCAAAAGTGAATGTCCTGAAACTGAATATTGCACTGGACGAGCTGAAATACTAAGTCTTGCCCATATTCAGATTATCATCAATCTTATCCTGAAGACAGAAAGGACTAAAAATTTCAAGGCATCATTTAGCTGTTTTTTTAACGCAAAGTTTTTAATTGCTGAATGCATAATGCGAGGAAGCAAAGAAAAGATCAGCCTGCTGATCTGATGAAGCGGACTTTATTCTTTCGCTTCATCAGCGGCTTAGCCGCCACGCTTTGCTCCCTTTAAATATAACGGAAACAAGCATTATCCTTTGCGTTAATTAAGATAGAACAGATCTGGAAAACAAACCTTTCAAACCTTTTAAATTAACCCAAATATGTACAGTATTTGCTGTACTTCCATCAACCCATGAAAAAATATATAGTTGCCAGTATCATCTTAGGAACCTTTTTCCCAAAAGCACAAACAGCGGATTCCGTAAAAACGAATAACAAAATTACGTTTTCGGCATACGCAGAACTTTTTTACACCTATGATTTCAACGAACCGGCCAATCATATCCGCCAAAATTTCCTGTATTCCTACAACCGCCACAATGAAGTAAATCTAAACCTGGGATTGGTAAAAGGCTCTTATCAGGACGATAATTTCCGGGCCAACCTGGCTTTAATGGCCGGAACCTACGCCCAGGATAATATGGCTGCCGAGCAGGAAGCTTTACGCTACGTGAACGAAGCCAATATTGGTGTTAAGATTTCCAAAACAAAAAACCTCTGGATCGATGCCGGGATCATGCCGTCGCACATCGGCTGGGAAAGCGCCGTCGGGAAAGACAACATCAACCTGACCCGGAGCCTTGCCGCTGAAAATTCGCCGTATTTTGAAACCGGCGCCAAGATTTCCTATACTTCGGACAACGGAAAATGGTTCCTGAGCGGACTCGTACTCAACGGATGGCAGCGTATTGCCAAACCGGAAGGCAATCAGACGGTTTCCTTCGGCCATCAGCTGACCTATAAACCGAATGAAAGGATTACCCTGAACAGCAGCTCTTTCATCGGAAACGATAAAGCAAAAGCCGAAAAAAGAATGCGGTATTTCCATGATCTTTTCGGAAGTTTCCAGCTGACGGATCAGTTTTCCACGACCCTTGGATTCGATATGGGCGCCGAACAGAAGGAAAAAGGCAGCGAAAGCTACAACCTCTGGTATTCCCCGAATGTCCTGTTGAAATACCAGATGGATAACCGTTGGGCACTGGCCGGAAGACTTGAGTATTACAACGATAAAAACGGAGTGATCATCAGTACCAAAACCCCGAACGGATTCCAGACTTTCGGCTATTCCGTGAATGTGGATTATGCCGTTTCCAAAAACGTTGTGTTCCGTACGGAAGCAAGAAGCTTCAGTTCCAAAGATGCGATTTTTATGAAGGATGGTGAGTTTAGGAAAGGGAACTTTTTTATTACGACGAGCCTGGCGGTCTGGTTCTGATGAGCTGGGAAGCTGTCTCATCTAAACATTATAGGTTTTGAAAACCTATGAGGTTTGAAATTCCAACTAAAAAAAATAAAATCCATGTCTTCAGCGAAAGATTTTTTAGAACTGATCCAGAAATCCAGGAAAGGGAAATTTAAGATCTACATCGGAATGAGCGCCGGTGTGGGAAAAACCTTCCGGATGCTGCAGGAAGCCCATGCGCTGCTGCGAAGCGGTATCGATGTGAAGATCGGCTATATCGAAACGCACGGCCGGGAAGAAACCGTAGCCCTTACGGATGGCATTCCGGAAATCCCGAGAAGGTCATCGTTCTACAAAGGCAAAAACCTGGAGGAAATGGATCTTCAGACCATCATCAATACCCATCCGGAAGTGGTTCTGGTGGATGAGCTGGCCCATACCAATATCGAAGGGTCCAAAAATAAAAAAAGATGGCAGGATGTGCTGGAAATCCTCGACAACGGGATCAATGTAATCAGTGCGATGAACATCCAGCATATCGAAAGCCTGAATGAAGAGGTAAAGAAGATTACCGGAATCGAAGTTGCAGAGCGCGTTCCCGACAAAATCCTGGCCCTTGCCGATGAAGTAGTGAATATCGATTTAACCGCCGACGAACTTCTGACCCGGCTTAAAGAAGGAAAGATTTACAAAAAAGAAAAAATCCAGACCGCGCTGAATCATTTTTTCCAGAGCGGACATATCCTTCAGCTCCGGGAACTGGCTTTGAAAGAGGTAGCGACCCACGTGGAAAGGAAAGTGGAAACCGAGATCAAGACCGAAAGCTTTAAACCTGTAAAATTCCTGGCCTGCATCAGCAGCAATGAAAAAATAGCCAGGAACATTATTCGTAAAACTGCCAGACTCGCCAGTTATTATAACAGTCCGTGGACGGTGCTGTACATCCAGAGGCCTTCGGAGAACCCTGAAAAAATCGCCCTGAACAAGCAGCGTTTCTTAATTAATAATTTTAATTTAGCACAGGAATTGGGCGCGAAGGTGGTCCGCGTGAAGGAAAGCAGCGTCCATAAAGGGATTCTGGATTATGTGATCGAGCATAATATAACGACGGTCTGCATCGGAAAGCCCCATGAGAATCTGCTGCAGCGGATCTTCGGGTACAGCTGGATCTATACGCTGATGAACCGGCTGAATGAAAGACAGATCGATATTATTATTTTATCTTAAAAGACAATGAAACTTAAAACAAAGCTCACCCTTGGTGTAGGTCTTTTATTCGTGCTGATCGTCCTGCTTTCAGTGATCGGCTCCGTATATATCAATAAATTAAAATCCGACACCGAAAAGATCCTGACTGCCAATTATAACAGTATCGAATTTTCCAAAAACATGCTGCTGGCGCTGGATAAGATAGAAACCGACAGCGCCGTGGCCATTAAAGATTTCCAGAAAAATACAGCCCTGCAGGAAAAGAATTTAACGGAATTCGGGGAAAAGGAAGCCACGCAGAACCTCAACCTGCATTTTAAAAGCTATCTTCAGCAGCCGACGGATAAAAAGGAAAAGCTGATCCGTGAAGATCTGGTAACCATCATGTCCCTGAATATGAAAGGGATCGAAAGGAAAAGCGATATTGCCATCATTACGGCCGGAAACGCCACTTTCTGGATTGTCAGCCTGGGAACCGTCTGCTTTCTGATCGCTTTTGTCCTGTTGTTCAATCTTCCGCGTACGATTGCGGAACCGATCAGCCAGCTTACGTCCAGCATCCGGCAGATTGCCAATAAGAATTATAATGAAAGGGTGCATTTTAAAGGAAGCGAGGAATTTAACGATCTTGCCCATTCCTTTAATGTGATGGCGGAAAAGCTCCAGGAGTACGAAAGCAGTACTTTATCTAAACAGCTGATGGATAAAAAACGGATCGAGACGCTGGTGAACAATATGCACGATGCCGTAATCGGGCTGGATGAGAACAACTTCATCTATATGATCAACGATGAGGCTTTAAAAATCACGGGACTGAATAAAGAAGACATTATCGGGAAAACGGTCCATGAAGTGGCAATAAACAATGACCTGATCCGGGAACTGCTGAAAAATGTCGATGCCCCGGCAAAGGAACCGATTAAGATCGTTTCTGACAATAAAGAAAATTATTTTGAACAGGACATCGTTCCGATCAATATCGTAAAAACGGGTGAAAGGGAGAAAAAATACATCGGAAGGGTGATCCTCCTGAGAAATATTACACCTTTCAAAGAGCTTGATTTTGCCAAAACCAATTTTATCGCCACGATTTCCCATGAGCTGAAAACACCGATCTCCGCCATAAAAATGGGGGTCCAGCTGCTGGAAAACCAAAAATTCGGGGAGCTGAACGAACAGCAGAAAGAACTGCTGAAAAGCATTAATGAAGACGGGCAGAGGCTGCTGGATATCACCGGCGAGCTGCTGAATTTATCCCAGGTGGAAACCGGGAACATCCGCCTGACGATCGAAAACTGCCGGCCAAAAGAAATGGTTACCGCCGCCATTAAAAATGTTGAAAAACTCGCCGAGCAGAAAAACATTTCAATCATAACTGAATTTTTTACCGATGACCGGGATATGGTCATGGCCGATTTCGATAAAACCGTCTGGGTGATAAACAATTTTCTGAGCAACGCCATCAAACATTCCTTCCAGGATGAAAGCATCAGTATCGTCGTGGAAAAGACGAATGAAATGATCCGGTTCAGCATAACGGATACCGGAAAAGGAATCGATGAAAAATACCACCGCCAGGTTTTCGACCGCTATTTCCAGGTGCCTGGCGAACACCAGAACGGTACCGGTCTCGGCCTGGCCATTTCCAAGAATTTCATTGAAAAACAACATGGCGAAATTGGAGTTAAAAGTTCGCCAAACCAGGGAAGTACTTTTTATTTTGCGCTGCCTATGGTTTAGATAAATTTTTTATATTTGAAATTGAAATTCATTTGATTTAAATTACGATGTCAAATACTTTTTTTCTTCTTTTTACCGCAGCAATTTTCATATTCGCTATCGCTAAAACCATCTATTACTTCTTTGAAAAAAATAAAATTCTTGAAACCTGCAAGCACGCAAATAGCATTGAACTGAAAAATATAAGCGGAACTATTTTTACCAATGAAGGAACTTTTAAGAAAAAATATGAATGGTGTTCTTTTGATATTCTGATCAATGATAACTCCATATTTTTGTTTTCAAAAGGTTTCAGTGTAATTCCTTTCAAAGTATTCAATCTTTTGTTTTCCAATTCCAACAGGAAAAATACCAGAAAGCCAACTCTGCTGAGGGAGTATAAGATAAGTTCAAATGCAGTACAACTGGTTTATTATCGTAAGTATCTTAACGCCAGAAGCAGAGAGATAACACTACAAAATCTCAATACCGAACAGATTTTACTGTTTGAAAGAGTATTGGAAGGCAAAAGCAGAAGATTTTATTGATATGAAAATAAAATTAATACCCGTCATTGAAATCGAAAATTATATTGAGGAAATACCCTTTCCCCCGTCCGGTCCTTATTGGGAATTTGCGGATGAATGGGAAGATTATCATCTTTCAACAAATTTACAAGCAGGCTTTTCAAATAACTTAAAATCCTATTCGAAGGGGTGCTCTTTTTACAGAATTAACGAGATCCCGGATTCCGATCTTTTAAAAGTTGTTCAAAAAGAAATCGATAGACAGAAAGATGATGATCATCCTGAAATTGTGGAATTGGCCTGTCCGCTTACCGGAGGGTTAATTTTAAATATCGATGATGTTGATCTTTATTATCCGCAATGTTGCGGAGATTTATCTGCTATCCGAGATTGGAATAATCTGCTGTCTGATAAAGATTCTTACTTTTATATGGGACACCCTTCGCCAAGAATTATAAAAACGGAGAAAACCATTATTTTTGATTTTCTGAATTCTGAAATTCAGGAGAATTATGTTCCTCCGGTGCAGAAAGATCATGTTGAACTTGATAAAGACGCTTTAAGAACTGCTCTGGAAAAGACAAACCGAGAACTTGAGGATTTTGCTGAAAGACTTGTTACAATCACTAAATTTCATAAACTGAATATTCCCGGAATCGACAGAATATTGGTTTATAGCAGGAATGATTAATAAAGAAAGATTTCAGACTTTTCCTGAATATTGTGTTTATCCGGAAATAACTAATTTAGCTGACCTATACTAAAAAGCTATGATAACCGACATTGCTCAACAATTAGCCGACTTTTGCGAAAAATTTAAACTTAAAGAAAAGACTTTTAAATGTTTCGAAGAGTTTTATCCTATAAATTGTGAAGATGAAAACTTTCTCAACGGCTACGAAAAAAGTGAATTAAAACCGGTTTTCGATGGCCATAGATTCAATATCCATCATTCCTTTCTTCCACCCACAGTCGATACAAGGATCGACCTCTATACTGAAAACTCGCTGGTTCCCGTAGGCTATTACACCTTACAGACCGATTTCGACGGAGAAATCGTTGACGACTTTTTTGTCATTGAAGGGGAGAAATACTCAATTCATATGGCCAGTCATTTTCAATATATAAACGAAAGCCTGCCAGTCGGCTATTTAAGAAGAAACACGATCCAATATCCGTTTGTTTCCTATCTTTCTCTGGCCGGAACCTTATTTATGAGTAAAAAGTTTGAAGCATCAGGACGTTTTGTGCTTCGAGCTTACGTAAATCTTAGAGAGACAGGAGAAGAACATTTTGAAAAAGAATTTCTTAAAAAGTCCAAAAGATTCTTGAAAATGATGAAGAATTATTACCTTGAAAACAATTGACTTCCTCTAAACTGAAGACCGATTTTGAAAGTTTAGGAAAGTAAAAGCTAAATATTTATAATTATGGATCATTTTCATCTTGTACTCAAAGAAGATGTTGAAGTAACGATCACTTCCATTCATCAGAAAATTACTTATGATGGGTTACTGGAAGGTTATCCTTGTGAGAAGTTAAACAACATGATTCTGCACAATACAGAAATAAAAGCTAAAGACCTGTTTTTTCAGGATGAAATCTATATGATTAAACCCGTTATAAAAGTGGGTGAGGAAGAATACGGGCCTTTTGGTAAAATGATGGAACTGCCTTTGGTAACCTGCATCGCCTTGTTGTTGTGCCGGAAGGTATTCCGCGATCCAGATAAGCATTTTTCTGCGCTTACCGTTATCTGGTTTCAGGATCAGTATGCCTTTCCTATTCAGAAAGATATTATCGAAAAAATAACCGCTGTTCCCTTTAAAGAAGTTTGCGGCGAGTTTCATTATTAATAAACCGGAAAAACAATGAACTTACAGGATATTTACCAAACCACCATACAATTCGCAGCACAGCGGCATACCGATATCAATCAGACCATTCCTGGGACCAACCTTCCGTATGTCGTCCATCTCAGCAATGTGGCGATGGAAATTCTGGTTGCTTCAGAACAATCAGAGTCTTTTAATACAGGGGTTGCCGTTCAGGTGGCGTTGCTTCATGACGTTCTGGAAGATACCGATGCTACTTTTGAAGAATTGAGTGAAAAATTCGGTAAAGCGGTCGCCGAAGGTGTTCTGGCACTGACTAAAAATGCGGAGCTTCCGAAAGATGAAAGAATGGCCAACAGCCTGGAGAAAATAAAGCAACAACCTAAAGAAGTTTGGGCCGTAAAGCTGGCAGACCGGATTACCAATCTGCAGAAACCTCCCCATTTCTGGACTCCGGAGAAGATTGAAAAGTACAGACAGGAAGCGACAATGATTCTTAATGAACTTTGTGGCGGAAATACTTATCTTGAACACCGGCTGAAAAGGAAAATTGAAGAATATAACTTAGATTAATTAAAAATGAAACCCACCTTCTTTCCTACTCCTCAGGAATTCCGCCAATGGCTTGAAGAGCATCACCAGACCGAAAAAGAACTGCTGGTCGGATTTTACAAGGTCGGAACCGGTAAACTTTCAATGACCTGGCCGGAATCGGTGGACCAGGCTTTATGCTTCGGGTGGATTGACGGGGTGAGAAGATCGATTGATGAGGAAAGCTACAGCATCCGGTTTACCCCCAGAAAGCCGACAAGCATCTGGAGTGCCGTCAATATCCGGAAAATGGAAGAGCTGACTACCGCCGGACTGATGACAGAAGCCGGTCTGAAAGCTTTTGCCTTACGGAAAGAAGAAAAATCAGCAGTTTATTCCCATGAAAAAGAGCCTGCCGTCCTGGATCCGGCATTTGATAAACAATTTAAGGCCAACAAAAAAGCATGGGATTTTTTCACCACTCAGGCACCGTCTTATCAAAAAATAATGCTGCATTGGATCATGGGTGCCAAACAGGAAAAAACCAGATGGTCAAGGCTGGAAAGGACGATCCGGGAAAGTGAATTGGGGAAAAGAGTGAGGTAACTATGAAAGTTCTATCGTATATTTTTCTAATTATTATGCTGGTATCCTGTTCCAAAAAGGAAGTCATAACCATGCAAAAGGTAGACACCGGAAATGTTCATTTTCAATACCCTTCCGACTGGAATCTGACTACTCTGAAAGGGATCGATTCCTACATTTCTTATCTTTCAAAGGATGAAGACACTCTATGGATAGAATATGGCTGGTATAACGCTAAGATATACAATAATCTGCTGCAGAACAATTTTTTTAAACAGATTACCATTGATGGCCGGGAAACGATCCTGGAAACTTCCAGAAACAGAATGGGAGGATTTGCTTCTCTTTATATTCCAAAAACCGACTCTTTAAGCGGACTTTATATACGTAACAGAAAAGGAAATATAAAAGAAGTCTTGAATATTTATAAGACAGTCCGAATCGATAACCCTAAGAGAAAACAGTTTTTAAATTTCGATTCAAAAAGTTATAAAACCAAAAGCTCACCGCCGGGAATTGTCGTATACGAGAATAACTGCCTGAACTGTCACTCTGAATACCGGTATATGATAGGCCCGGCACTCGACTTAAATTTTGTCCGGTCAAAAGGTAAAAGGTGGATGGAAAAATATATTTCTGCTAACAAAAAATCCGGTGAAAGCGCGACAGAATGTTCACAAATCAAAGATTCCGTACAGATAAAAGAAATCACGCAATACTTGTATGGGAATAATCTGTCAGATTAACCTCATAGGTTTTCGGAAACCTATGAGGTTTGACGGTGATATCATTTATAATTGGCTGGTTTTTTCCGTAGATTATCATACCTTTGAACCTTTAATTCATAAAAAAGCAACCGATGAATACGGATACATTAGATTTTTGGATAGGAAATTTTCAGAGTGAGGAAGATTTTTATGATTTTGTAGAGGAAGATGAAAACTATTATCTCCTTGAAGAATCCGATGACATCCATATTTCGAAATTTGCGGCTTCGCAGGATACGGTCTGGCTTGACCATGACTTTGTAGAATACGGGTTTGAGGCCGGAAACCGTACCATTTATGAAAAATTTGCCGAGTATTCTTTTGCCGAGCAATGGCTCCCGATCCTGGTGAACAGGCTGAATGAAATCAACCTGAAATTTGAGGTAAACTGCATTATCTTTGTAAACCGCGGACAGGTTCCAAAGCCGGTTTCTGTGGAGGACGACTTTTTTTCACTGGCTTACGTGGGCGGGATTGAATTCAGTGTCTAAAAAGGCCGTGGATGATGTCAGAACTTTGATAGTTCTGTGATATTCTATGAAGATATAAGTATTTATAAGTTACTGAGAGTAAAGCGAAAATTATTATCAAATTAATTTTATCTGAATTCAAAATAATACTTTATAGAACAGGAGATTGTGTATTTTTGCTGTACCATGAATATCTACTCTGCACTGCAAATCGGCGATTACTACCTCAACCACTGTGAAGATTTCCTGATCATTAAATCCATTGGAAGTCATAAATTACTCTGTGCCGTAATGGATGGCTGTTCTACTGCTATGGAAAGCCAGTTTGCATCTGCTCTCACCGGAAAAATCCTCCGGAAAATAGCTCTTGGGAAAAGTTATGAAGAAATGTACCTTAAAGACCGCCGGGATACGCTTGAAGAAGAGTTACAAGATATTATGAAACAGCTATTTAATGAAACTATTGCCGTAAAAAACATATTGTTTTTAGATGAAAAAGAACTGCTGACGACGCTGATCATTCTTTTATATGACCAAAAGGAAAATCAAGGAATTGTTTTGTGCATTGGTGACGGGCTGGTCTGCATTAACGGAAAAATTACTGAATTTGAAAATGGCAACAAGCCTGATTATTTTGCCTATCATCTTAAAGAAGATTTTGAAAACTGGTATCAGAAACAGATCCAGATCATTATTTTTGATGACCTTCAGGACATTTCTATCGCTACCGATGGCATCAGTACATTTTCTAAGATGAGAAAAGCAGATGCAGAGGAAAATATTCATCCGGTTGAGTATATTTGCATTGATAAGGAATATTACAATTCCGAAGAAATGCTTTTCCGGAAACTGAAAAAACTGGAACATCATTACGGAATGAAACCAACGGATGATCTGGCTGTGATAAGAATCATAAAATAAACACCCATGAAAACATTTACCCTCACAGGCGGTGCAAGAATCGGAAGAGCCAATGCCACTTACCCTTTTGCTAACCTTTATGTAGATGAAAACATCCTGAAAATAAATGCCTCCCTCGTAGGAAATCTTATTTTTCAGCCACAGGATATTATCTCAATAAAACCTTATGCTTCGGTTCCTGTAATCGGAAAAGGCATTAAAATTCTACACAGGGTTGACAATTACAACAAACATATGATTTTCTGGACCATGACCGATCCTGAGACTGTTATAGGTGAAATTGAAAAGACGGGATTTCTGGAAAAAACAAAATTTCCTTTATCTGAAAAAGATGTACATATCATTCAGCAGCAAAAACAGGGTAGATTTCCGTTAAAGCCGTGGGTGAAAGTTCTTTTTCCCATCGTCTTGAATTTCCTTTTCCTGTATGATTTTATCCCTTTCTTTTTGGGCAAGGATGAAGGAAATCATTTTGGTTTCGGAGTGTATTCAGCCTTAGGTTTGCTTTTCGCCGCCGCTTTGCTCACCTTAATTTCGGAAGGTTTCCGGAAACTGATTTTAAAGGAAGGCAAAACACTGGATGATGTAAAAAAGTCTGCGGTTTTCATCGTATTGATTAGCGGAGTCTTGTTTGCTGCTTTTCTTACCATTGCTTTATCTTAAATCATCGGAATGGTTTCAAAGAAACTGATCATGATCAACAGTATGATTCTGATGCTTATTTTTTGCGCTTATATTTCGGCAACCGTTTTTATAAATTATCCTTGATACATAAGTTTCTGGAATTATATCGAATGGCGTGATATTCTATACTCTCTGATAGTGCTCGCTTTCCTGGCTTTGGTTTCCCGGATGATCAGTACCTTGAACATCAAAAATCTTACTGCCCATAATTGATTTCTTCTAGTTTACAGCATATTGTGTAGTTTTTTAAGAGCCGTATCTTGAAAAAAGAAACGGAAAATGCTGGAAAGAGAGAATGTAAAAAGAGATTAAGGAGATAAAAAATTGACTATAATTGAAACATTACGGAATCCCATAAGTATATTGATGATCCGCAATATAAATTTGTGGCATAAATAAAACTATATGTCATTAATTAAGTGTCCTGAATGCAGTAATCTTATAAGCGATACTGCTTTACAATGTCCCAAATGTGGCTATTCTATCAAAGATAATCCCAGTAATATTCAAAAGATTATTCCCAAAGCCAATAATAACCAGTATCCCAGTACGCAAAAACCAAATAACGGTTGTGTAATAGCAGTATTAATTTTTATTGTTTTTGGATTTTTGGTCTTTATAGTTGATAAATGTTCAAGTTCCACAAGCAATATCAACAAAGATTCCGCTACGGCTATTGAAACAAATGTTTCCAGAGAAGACAGCATTAGAAATCAGGCCCGAATGGATAGCATTAAAAAACAGGAAAAAATTGAGGAAGAAAAATTTATGAAAACCAAAGCAGGAAAAATTTATAAAAAACATCCCGAGTGGTCAAAAGAAGATTGCATCAATGTCTCAAAAAACAGAATATGGATTGGAATGCATTATGACATGTTGGTATATGAACGAGGCAGGCCAGATGATGTAAATACATCAAATTATGGAGATGGACCAAGCTATCAGGCGTGTTGGCATGATTACCAGGCATCCTGCTTTTATTTTGATGAAAGCCAAATTATTACTTCGTATAATTAAAATCATAAAAACGTGTGAAGCTCAGAAAATAACATGCCCATAAAATTTAAAAATGCTTTTATGCTGGGAAAAAGCCAATAAATAATAAGAGACTGCCAATTTTCCGACAGTCTCTTTCTTATATTTTAAATGCAATTAATGCGCTTCCAGCCAGTTCTCTCCCACTCCTACTTCCACCAATAGCGGAACCTGGGTTTCAATGGCATTTTCCATTTCCATTTTGATGATGTTGACGGCTAATTCGACCTCTTCAACGGGAGATTCGAAAACCAATTCGTCATGAACCTGCAAGAGCATTCTAGTCTGCAGCTTTTCTTTTTCAAATTCTTTCTGGATCTTGATCATCGCCATTTTCACTACGTCGGCGGCACTTCCTTGGATCGGGGCATTCACGGCATTTCTTTCGGCATGGGCACGAACGACAAAGTTACCGGAACTGATGTCTTTCAGGTGGCGTTTTCTTCCCAGGATGGTTTCTACATAGCCAATTTCACGGGCCTTTTTCACCTGATCTGCCATATAGGCTTTCAGCTTGGAATAGGTTTCGAAATAGGCTTCGATCATCTGTTTGGCCTCGCTTCTGGACAAGCCGGTCTGCTCTGCCAAAGCAAAGGCACCCTGGCCATATAAAATCCCGAAGTTGACGGTTTTAGCCTGGCTTCTCTGGATTTTGGACACTTCTTCCAATGGAATATTGAAGAGTTTCGCCGCAGTAGAAGCATGAATATCTTCCCCGTCCTGGAAGGCTTTGATCATATTGTCTTCGCCGGAAATTTCAGCAATCAGACGCAGTTCGATCTGCGAGTAATCGGCAGAAATGATCTTTTTCCCTTCGCCGGCTACGAACGCTCCACGGATCTGCTGCCCTCTTAAGGTCCGGATCGGGATGTTCTGAAGGTTCGGGTTGACACTCGCCAGACGGCCTGTCGCAGCAGTGGTCTGGGAGAAATTGGTATGCACCCGGTTGTCTGATTTTTCAATCTGGGACGGCAATGCATCTACATAGGTTGATTTCAGTTTCTGATAGGTCCTGTATTCTAAAATATGCTGAATGATCTCATGCTTGCCTGCAAGCTTCTGAAGAATGTCTTCCGAAGTTGCATACTGCCCGGTCTTGGTTTTCTTGGCCTTCGGATCCAGCTGAAGTTTTTCAAAGAGCACTTCACCGAGCTGTTTCGGGGAATTTACATTGAATTCTTCCCCGGACAGTTCAAAGATCTTGGCTTCCAGCTGTCTCAGATCGTTTTCCAGGTCGATACTTTCCTGCGCGAGCCATTTTTCGTCCAGGGAAATTCCGGCAAGCTCCATTTTTGCAAGGACTTCCATCAGTGGCATTTCGATGTTGAAGAAAAGGTCTTCCAGGTTTTCCTTTTTCAGCTGTGGGGCGAAAAGTTCGTACAGCTGGAAAGTCACGTCAGCATCTTCCGCCGCATAATCGGTCTGGGTTCTCAGATCCGCATCCCGGAAAGTCCCCTGTTTTTTGCCTTTTTTCCCGATGATGGTCTCAATAGAAACGGGTTTATATCCCAAATAGATTTCAGAAAGGTAATCCATTCCGTGTCTTCCGTCCGGGTTCAGGAGGTAGTGGGCGATCATGGTATCGAACATGGCTCCTTTTACCGTAATGTCATACTTCCTGAGGATCTTATAATCGAATTTCAGGTTATGGGCGACTTTAACGAGGTCTTCCTTTTCAAAGAACGGCCTGAAAATCTCCAGTGTCTGCAGCACTTCTCCCTGATCTTCAGAAAGCGGAACATAATAGGCCAGCCCTTTTTTGTAGGAAAAGCTCATGCCCACCAGTTCGGCTTCCAGTTCGTTCAGTGATGTAGTTTCGGTATCAAAACATACGACCCTTTGC
Organism: uncultured Chryseobacterium sp.; assembly: GCA_913774355.1. GTDB lineage: Bacteria > Bacteroidota > Bacteroidia > Flavobacteriales > Weeksellaceae > Chryseobacterium. Next base: position 173,043 of record CAJYGB010000038.1, read on the forward strand.
TGCAGAAGGTTTCTGACCAGCATTTTCTGGGCTTTCGGATTATCCACAAACTGGTACAGGTGATCGTTGTGTTCGATGGTTGATTTCGTTCCGGCTGCCTGACCCATTTCTTCATAGGTAGCAAAAAGATCCAGCTGGCCGACTGCCTGTGCTACTTTTTGTTGTGGTGTCGTTGTTTCGGTAACGGCTTGTTCCTGTGCCATATTTACGCTTCCGGTAACCACCGGTGCAAAAGCCCGGAACAAATTATCGTACAGCCTTCTGAATTCGATTTCATCAAAGACCTCTTTTACTTTTTCAAAATCCGGGGTTTCCAGGTCATACTGTTCCTGGTGGAATTCTATCGGTGCATCACAGATAATAGTTGCCAGTTTTTTGGACAGGATGCCGCGCTCTGCCGAAGCTTCCACTTTTTCTTTCAGCTTTCCTTTCAGTTCGTGGGTATTCGCCAGCAGGTTTTCGATACTGCCGTATTCTTTCAGGAACTTCATCGCCGTCTTTTCTCCAACGCCTTCCAGTCCGGGAATGTTATCGACGGCATCCCCCATCATCGCCAGGAAATCGATAACTTGTTTAGGCCGTTCGATCTGGTATTTGGCTTTTACTTCATCCACTCCTAAAATTTCCACTTCGCTTCCTTTCAGTCCGGGTTTGTAAATTTTTATCTTGTCGGTAACCAACTGGGCGAAATCTTTATCCGGCGTTACCATAAAGGTCGTATAGCCTTCTTTTTCAGCTTTGCAGGCGATGGTTCCGATGACGTCATCGGCTTCATAGCCTGGCACGCCCAGAATTGGGATGTGCATGGCCTGCAGGATCCGGTGAATGTACGGAATCGATGCCGTAATGGCTTCGGGTGTTTCGCTCCGGTTGGCTTTGTATTCGAGGAAATCCGTGGTTCTGACACTGGCCTCTCCCACGTCGAACACAACAGCAAGATGGGTGGGCCTTTCGCGGCGGATCAGTTCGATCAGTGAATTGGTAAAACCGAAAATAGCCGAAGTATCCAACCCCGCACTCGTGATCCGCGGGCTTCTGATCAATGCGTAATATCCCCTGAAAATCATTGCATAGGCATCGATAAGAAAGAGCCTTTTATCCTGTGTTGCGTCCATATTTTCCATAAGGAACAAAGATAAGGAATTAGTTTTCTTTTTATCCAACTGAAACCGGAAATTCGGGGAATATTGAACTTGGTTGAGGGTCGTTTGTTTTGATTTTGTTTATATTTAAACCACAGATTACACGGATTTTCACAGATGATTATGTTTAAATTTTCAATAAGGGCTTTCTATTTTTTTGTGTAGGTATTTTGTTCGTAATGAAAGTGATTACTAAGATACTGCAACAAACAGTCATAAAAAACCCGGATTTTTAGCCCGGATTGAACGGCCTGTCTGAGCTCTTTTTGTAAGCCCGGAAAAAGCCCCGGCACAAAAAAGCGAGTAGTGAAAGCCGGAAACAGCTCCTGAAAAAACAGGTATTTGGAGAGTGAGCGGTGAATGGTAAAAATAACAGCCAGTAGCCAAAATTAAAAAAGACCCCGGATGAGGTCTAGTATGGTTGATTAATCGATTTCGGCTTTCAGGAAGAGATCCTGGATCTGCAATTCGTTTTCGCAGGTTTCTTTAAATCCGGTGATGAACTCCTTTAGTTTTTCCGGATTTTCGGAATAGGCACAGAACATATCCGCTTTTGGGTCGAACTTAATGTCTTCGGCTAAGTCAGGCCTTTTTTCTTCAAGGAACACTTTTGCGAGCGAGGCCCAGTCGTAACCGTTTCCTTCAAAACCTTCATCTTTCCGCCACTCGAAAATTTCGGGTTTATAAGTTCCGGCGTTTAAACATACTGAAAAAGTTTTGTCTGAGGCTACCCAGAAAAAGGGCTTGATGGCCGTTTCAAAATTGTAGGCTTCCATACTTTTAAGTTTGATTTAGTTTAAGTCTACTAAAGATACGGAATTTCTTTTTTGCCCGGAATTTTATAACATTTATTAACGTTTCCTCAAATTTTGATCAGCTTCACTTTACTTATCGATTAATTGACGCCGTTTCCAGTGAATCTAAGATCTGAAGGTTCCGTTTGCTATTCGGATTACCCAGCTGGTCTGCTTCCAGAATATGCTGTTTTGCTTTATTGAAATTTTTTGTCTGAAGATAACAGTAACCTAAAGAATTCTGTATTTTACCATTGTCTTCAGGACTGTATTTATCTTTATTCCGGACTGCTTTTTCAAAATTCAGGATGGCATTCTCATAATCATTCAGTTCGAGATAGGAAGATCCTAATCCCATGAAAGCGTCCGGATACTTGTCTTTATTTATCCGTTCAAAGTAAAATATCGCCAGTTCATATTGTTTTTTTCCGTGCGCTTCCCAACCATCCTCGTAAAATTGAGTATCGCTGTCTGTAAAAATTGAGTTCTTAGCAATCACTACTATTAAGCCTATTGCAATAATTCCAACGATTATCAATACGATTTTCTTCATTTTTCTAGATGATAAAATTTATAATATTTATAGCTGATAATGTCCAAAAGATATAATCATGAATTTTACCTGACTTATCCTGCTCATCCGTTTTGCCGGCATCGGTAATTTTCATTTTCTTCAACAAAAATAATAGTATGGCCGGAGCAACAAGAAAGACAGCGAATATCCACCATTTGTAATTAAACTTCCAAAGATCGGCCCACAGCAAAAAAGCATTTGAGTCCGTACCTATTTTCCTTAATCCGAAAAACGGTACAGGTTCGTTTTTATTAAGCGGATTTCCCAAAATATCTTTTTCAGGGCCTATTTCCCTGCTCTTTATTTTGGCATAATCTTTTTTCCTGAGATAAAAGGAAATATCAACATAAGCTTTTTTTTCATCAATGCCCCGGAGCCATGTATTGATTCCCTCAAATATACCCGGATATGTTCTGCTGATCCGGATATTATTTTTTATAAAGTTATAGGTTACTGTTGTGCTTCGCCGGCTTGAGTATACCTCTATCTGGTTTTCTGCAGCTTTCCATGATACCTTTTGAATATATGAAAATTCCTGAAAAGTTATTATAATGGTATAGCATGTATAAATTCCCCATAAATACATACATAACGGTAGTATAAAATTCAGATTCTTTTTTTTCATTTTAGTCTTTGCCTGCCAGCACCGTTATTTTTGCCCGTGCTGCCGCTTCCTCGTTCTGTAAAGCTTCTATCAAATCGTCGGCCTGCCCTTTCAAAAGAAAATTTGTTATTCCTTTATAAGCATCCTGAAGCAGTCCCATATAAAAGCCTCCTCCCTGAACTCCTCCTTTTTCGCCCCCTTTGGACGGATCGAACCCAGGCCTTCCAAAATTATCTTTTAATGCTCCTATGCCCGCTGTTCCGGCTAAAGCAGCCGAGCCTTTTAAAGATAAATTATTTTTTACATATTGAGAATTTTGAGTAAATTGGTTTTCTTCGATAATCTGATATCTTCCTCCGTAATCCGAACCGGTAACTACCCGGTAAGTTGGTCCGACCTGAGAATTTCTTCCCGCAATTGCCCCGTCTATTCTATTTACTGATGAGGTTTGCGTTGCTCCTCTCTCTTCAATATCATCCAGACGGACAGATTGTGTTGTTGTCTGCTCATAATAGGTAGAGGTTCTGTTTCCAACCGCATCTTTTCCTACTCCCAATGCTCCGCCCACATCATTGGTATGCTCATAAAGAGCTTTATCCCCTGCAGCATTTGCAATCCTGTAATTTCCTACGATTTTATCAGGGTCCGTTTCGAAGCCGTCAACATAAGTTTTTACCGTGTTTCCGTCTCCGGTAGGCACAACAGAATAAATGCCTCCTTTGGCCTGATCGATACCCCAGCCAACCGCATAAGCTGTTCCTGTTGCTAAAACCGCACCACCGACATAATTTAAACCTGCCTTCCAACCGAATTTTGCAAAGGTGCCGATGGCTGTGGAACCACTGGTGCCGATGGCTGCTAATGCGGGATACAGTAAGTAAGAAAGAGCAATGACGCCTACCGTATTAATGGCCGTTCTTCCTATCGTAATATCCGTGAATTCATCTGCTGCTTTTTCGGAAAACAAAATCATGACATTCCCCCCAAGCCGGCATGGAATCTGAGAGTTTTCCAATAAAGGATGTTTTCCTACAGTCAGGACATTGGTATCAAAAGGAGTCCAATCGTGAAGCAGCATTCCACAGATTGACGGAATTAAGGATATTCCGGCACCCGCTGCAGCACCTGCAGCAGCAATGGCAGCTACCGCCAATGCTCCTCCGGAGACGATGGACCCGGCTACCAGTGCAATTCCTGCTACGGCACCGATAATGGCACCTGCAACGATCATTTTACCACACATGAAGTTTCCGCCCGGCCTGTCATCCACCGTCGCTTTGAGATAACCGCCCGCAATGGTCACTTTAGACTGGCTGGTCACTTTTATCTGCTGCTTTTTCATTCCATTGGAGCATACCAGCCATGCTCCGTCAGGTACATATAGTTTAGCCATTTGCGTTAATTTTTACTAAGTTGTATGGTATGTTCCGTAAGATGGGTATATTTTCTGCTGGCCTGTTCTTTGATCTTTGAATGGCACAAAAGCATTTTTCCCTTTTGAATATCAAAATGATATTCGAGAGACCAGGTAAACGCATAATCAAAATGTTCCTGTAAAAAATCTTTCAGCTTGGTATTATAAATATTTCTCAGATGATTGTTTTTATCAGGGTCTGCTTCGGAATAAAATTTTATCTTTAAAATATCCCCGTCTTTTTCCACTTTCCGCTTGGTGAGGATCATTACGCTCTCATTGGCAAAAACCTGTGAGATATATTGTTGTTTTCCCTGCTCAATGAAGATGCCAGGATCAGCATATTCATAAAACAGATCATTAAGAAATAAAGTATAGAGCAGGTTATTTTTTATCAATGGCAATGTATCACTGAAATCCCTGTCTCCGCCTTCTATCATATTTTTCTCTTCAAATGTATTTCCCAATTCAGGTTGTAATTCATTTTTAAGCCTATTCCATCTTTCCGTGATTTCTTCCTGATTTACCAATGATTCTACACCGCCTTCTTGAGAAAGCCCGATGACCAAGTGTTCCAAGGGTTTATTAAACTTCTGCATATATTCTGCAAACTGCCGGTAAATGGATTTGATATATTTTACCTGATGCAATTTTTGCTGAATAGCGCCGTAAAAAATCCCATCTTTTTTAAATTTCCTGAATTCCCACACCATTTCTGTTTCAGAATCTATCATGCTGCTTCCGGAAACCTGCATATCAATTTTCTGTAAAATCAGATACTTATCATTATCTGTTTCTTTTTGTCTCAATGCCACTTTTTCAGAAGACAAAAAATCTTCTTTTTTCTTTTTTAAAACTTCTACAGAATCCGGAATTATAATGAAAGTGGACCAGGCGGGTAAAGAATTGTCTTCTTTGATCCATTCATGAGGTCTCGAAGATTCATTATGATATTTTTTAATTTCAGAAATGGATAATCCTAATTCTTCAGCTATTGAAGCCAAAGTGTCTCCATTTTTTACATAATATCTATTCGGTTCCAATGTTTATTTAGTTTTCTATGATTTGACTTCCTTCAATTGTCGTACTTCCATTAAAAATAGCTTTTGAGCTTCCACTGCCTTTAATTTCAACGATAGGACTGGTTACTGAAATTTTACTTTCAGTAATAATAATCTCGCTGCTGCCGACCTTTAACTTAATCTGTTTAACACCTGTAAGATCAATGGTTCCGGTATTATCCATGGTGAAAACACTTTGCCCCTTTCCTACTTCAACTTTATGGGTGTTCCCTATATCCGCTATATGATCGCAGCCGACCTCCAGCTTTTTATTGTTTCCAACTTTATCCATTTTATTGTTTCCTACGGTTTTAGTGCTGTCATTATTAGCATTGTGAACGACATTTCCCGCACCGTCAAACTTCATATTCGCTCCGCCCTGATCGGTAAGGAACACCGAGCCTTCGCCATCATTGAGCTCCAGCTTGTTGCCGCTCCGGGTACTCAGGCTTTTGATGTTGTTTCCGGCACCGCCGCCTGCCCCTACCTGGCCGTGGAACATTCCACCCATAACGAAAGGCCGGTCGGGATGCTGATGTACGAAATTGACGATCACCTGATCGCCGACTTCAGGAATTGCCATAAACCCTCTGTTTTTGCTGACTTTATCGCTGGCTCCCGCATCCGGTGTCATCACACGGATGAATTCTGTGGTATCCTGCCCGTTCTGCCAGTCGAATCTTACCTGCACTCTTCCCTGGTTCAGCGGATCGGCATTGGAAATCACCTTTGCAAACTGGGGTTCGGCCCTCGGAATTTCAAACTCGGGGCGTGGGATATATTCGCAGTCAGCGGCTATGGCTTCAAAAGTTCCGGTATAATAACCGCGGGCATCGACCTCATGATAAACTTCTGTCATCAATATTTTGGTAAAATAGGAAGTATCGTTTGTTTCCGATTTTCTCATCTCAAGATCTACCGGACAGCCGGGATATAAAAAAGGAACCGTAGTTGTACCTGAGGTAATAAAAACTTCCGATGCCTTACTTCCGGCCGTTCCTTTCTGTGATGCATCCACATCGATGAATGAAGATGCTTTTATAGGTGCCACTCTTAAAGAAGGTGTCGTAAATGTTTTTTCTGAAATTTCATATGCTCTTCTGGCAATGTCTGAAGCATGGGTAATTTTAGAGCTTCCGGTGGTTAATTTTTCGTTTTTACTGCTGTTATAACCATAAAAACTCGGATTGACGTGCTGTGCTTTCATCCTGACTTTTACATCATTCACACTGCTTCCGTAAATAAGCTTGATGGGCTTTTCCTGCGGTGGGAGCTTTCCGAAATGCAGCACTTCCCCGTCATAGTAGAACTGTTCGCCATAGGCTTCTGCTATCCGGGCTAAATAATTGTAATGGGTTTCTTCATACTGTGAACTGTAAGACACATTGCCATGCCGTGCATCAACCCTGAAATCAAATTTCCCCTGTCCGAGTCCTTCTTTCATAATATGATCGGCGATGCTGTTCAGGCTGATTTCCCCGGCTCCGCCAAAACTCTGGATATGGGGAGCAGCATCCAGAAGAATGGTTGGGCTGCAACCTGTTAAGACAATATTACCGAGACTTCCTTTTTCCTGGCTGAATCCCACTTCGGTAATAACCCCGACAAAACTTCTTTCAGGGCCTTCCTCAATATCTTTGTATTTAAAAACGACCGTTATTCTTTTGCCCAGGAAATTCTGTGCTTCCTCAAGATTATGGTTTTCTGCATTTCCCAAAGAATCGTGGGCCAGCATCAGGCTGAATTCGTGATGTCTGACAGCACTCTGCTTTAAGTGGAAATGTTTGAAATGCACGATGGTTTTTCCTTCTACGACAATATCCAACTTTACCACACGGTTGATGCCGTGGATCTGACTTTCGGGAATAGCTTTGGCATTATGTATTTTAGAAGTAGGCTGCTGAGACCAGACTTTATTATCTACCAAAGCCGGTATATTGGACTGTAATGTCTGATTCATCAGCATTCCTGAAGGTTCTTCGGCAATACCATGCATCTGTATCAGTTTCTGTGTGGTCTTTTGAGCAGAATCATCTGTACTTTCCTGAATTTTTTCGGCAGCTTTGTTTACTGCCTGATCTGTTGCCGTCTCCTTTCTCTCTTTAAGAGATGCAGGGGCGGAAGATTTTCCTGGAGAAAGTATTTCAGGAGGGTTACCATGCTTAAACATACCTTATAATTTAATTGATTCGATGTGTTTTATTTTGTGCTGAAATTTATTTGAAAGAATCAAACAAATTTTTATTAATCAAATTTCAAAACCGATCACCGGTCTAAGGATCAAATTGAAATAATGAGATCATTTAATTTCAAAAAAAAACAGAATAGCTACTCTATTGAGCTATGCTATTCTGTAACCAATTTTATTTTACTAAGATGATTGTAGGTTTAGTTGCTGTTTCCTCCTGGCCACAAACCTTTATAATTGGAGTTTCCGTAATCAATGCTTTCTGCACTTACCACAAAGCTGATCAGCATGCTGTTTTCGTCTACAGCGTCAAAATCTACTTCGTGCTGGATCACGTAACCATTTTCCCAAGTCAGGGTAATCAGGGTTCCTTCTTCGTGGGATTTGTTAAAAGTAATTTCACCGGTTGTCGGTTTGTATTTTCCGTTCAGTAAGCTTTCTAAGATATCTGATTTTTCAGTAGCTTCTACCGTAAGTTTAATCAGTGCATTGGAAGGATCTGAAGCGACTCTGCCGGAAACATCCGTAGATCTTGATACGCTGTAGTTCAGCTTTAATAATTTTTGTCCTTCTCCGCCATTGAATTTTAAGATTCCTCTTGAATTTGCTGCCATGATGGTAAATTTTAATCGTTAATATTTTGTGATTTGGTTGATTTGTTGAGTCAAAGATAGGCTAGTTATTTTTAACCTAAAAATATTTAAACTATAAATTCATCTTTTGTAGTAATACTACGATTTGAAGTCGTAATTCTACGACACTGGAAATAATAAATAACATAACCAATTAAAAACCATTACACTACACATAAAAAAAATACTAAAAACAACTAAAAATTTACACAAAGAAGAGATTTATTAATATTAATTTAAGATATTTTTGATAATTTTTAACATATCCAAATTAAAATATTCAGATAAAAATTTCCGGAAAGCTACACTGTCCGGAATGAATTTTATATATATCTTAAATGGAATCAGATTGATAGAAATTCTATCAAATCTTTATTTATCTCTCTGATTTTTTTTATTCAATCAATCGCTTCATCAGCAGGTTATTTATACGATTCCTTAAACTTAAAATCGCTTTTGTAAATTCTTGTGCTGTCTACCGGAATCGGCTGATTGTCAATCATGATCTGCATACTGTTGTTATCCGGGGCTATTTTGAAATCAAGTTTAAAATCCTTTCCTAAACATGCGCTGCCTGATTTCTTCTCTCGCCTGCGAAATGTTGAAAACATTTTATCTGCGTACTTTTTATCATCTTTTATTACCTCAGCCTGGAATTCACCCAGCTGCACCGATACATAACCGTAGCGGAACCAGATAACGACCATTCCTTTAGGAGGAAATCCGAAAACAAGAGGTGGCAAATCTATAATAATACTTTCCGAGTTTATTATACTTTTCATAATAATCCGGTTCTAATATTTGTAGAAATGACTATCTATAGCTTTCTTTATAATCTCCTTCCCACTGATAAATCCGAATGCTGTCGGATTGCAAGGGCTGGCCATTCAGTAAAAGTTCTACTGAATTGTTATCGGAAGCTATTTTTATCTGAAGTTCTATCTTATTACCGGCTTTCTTGAAAGCTTCATTCGTTTTTTTCCAATTGAAAAATGCCCGTGCATTGAATTTTTCATTTTTTTCCTTACCTGTTTCCCAGAAAAAAACCATTTCTTTCGGTACTGCCCTCTCTTTATACGGAATATCCATAACCCAAGGCCGCAAAGCACTTTCTTTCTCTCCGTTATACGTGTAGTTTAATACTTCAAACAAACGGAACTTCGGGTTTTCAGAAGTTACCACAGGCCGCCAATTATAGCGTTGCCTATAGTTATCCCATTCTTCCGGTGAAGCGTCGGGCATAGCCAGTTCTTTCCTGGCCTCTTCAAACCGTTCAGGACTAATCCGGTACATCTGAAGATATTTTTCTTTAGCCTTGGCAATAGCTGCCTTATCAGTTATCACTTTTGCCTGATAACGACCCAGCTCAATGCGCGTATTTCCGAAATTCAGCCATACGACAACCATCCCTTTGGGAGCAAAACCGAAAACAAGCGTACTGAAACTGTCGTAGGCATTTTCATCGTTTTTAGCTGTATATCCTCTCCCCAGTCTTTTGTATTCTTTGGTTTCTCCTTCCAGATCATCCCATCTTGCATAAGCCCTTTCCATATAATCTTTTATTTTATCTTGAGGAAAATCAATATTGAGATGGTAGAATAGATCTTCGTATCTGGAATAATAAGTGATATCCGCACCTACCGGCGTACCATATTGTTCCGTCCACATCGAACCTGAGTCACCCCAACTACCTGATGAGCTGCCATAAGGCAGGCCCGCATGATTCCCTTCCAAAGTCTTTACCTTATCAAAAACCGGTGTTACTTCATATTTATTATCAGGTTGAGAGATTTCTACACGAAACGCTAATTTTTCATTATTCATTTTCTGACATTGTATTAGATTAGTACAAAATATTAGGCACAAAAAATTTTGTAGTATAATTTTTAATATTTTTTTTGTATTACCCATCCTGTATATTTCTTTTACGTTCTTTTGCACTAGTTACTTTGCCTATTCTTGGACCTAATCCTAATTTGGTTACGCTTGCAGACCAATGCAAATATTGATTCCGTAAGATCTTAAGATCCTGTTGATCTACATATTCTTCGTAATTCAGTGTTTTCAATTTTTCTACATAATCGCCAGAAGAATTGGTTTTGTTATATTCTTCTATAAATTCATTTCTTAAATTATTGCAAGCATTCATATATCCCAGCAATTGATTATAAATTTTACTTAAAAAAGAATCCTGTATTTTATGATCACTTATTGAATTTTTTTTATATATTACTTTGAAATGTTCTGAATAATGAAACATTGTATTAAGGGATACTTTATCATAGATATTACGAGGCTTTCTTTTTCCTTTTAAGATAAACCTGGAGTCTACACCATGAACATGTGGAGTAAGTCTTTCTATCCAAATTTGTTTAGGATCATCAATATACCAACCCTCTTCAATCAATATTTCACGAAATCTTTTACATTCTGTGTCATTTATTTCTTCCTTATATAAATCTACATTTTCTTCAACCAGATCCACATAACACCCTCCTATGTCAGAATGCACTCCGGGTAATGTAAATTCTAGGCCTTTTACGCCGGATCTTTTAATATTTGTCAGATCGAAATTATCGCGATGTTCATCATCTGCTGCCAGTTGTAAAATAAAATAGGCTTTCTTTACAGAATCAAGACCCAATTGCGCTGTATCATCATCGATTATACTTACATTTCCAACTTTTTTTCCTCTATGATCCATACCATAAGCAGCCACAGTATCATAAAGTCCGACAAAATTGAAACTTATGTTTTTAGGAATAACCTTATTTGCAACTAAACAAGCACCGAAATAACCATACTGTGTAACTAATGGATTATCAAGATCCACTTTGACACGATTATTAAGATTATCAAAAGGTGCCAAAGCCATTCCTTTTTTATTGTCAATCCTTAATACCGTTGCAGCTTTTGTTGCTATATGAACGAAATGCCGGGCTGCTGTTGCTCCTCGGCTAAATCCATATACATTAACTTTTAAATGAATATCTTTACCTGCATATTTGGCAAGTGCTTCAGAACTATTCTTACATCCTTTTGATACTTTAGCAGGTACTCCGCGGTCACCGGTTCCAAAAGGTATCCCAATATTATTAGGTTTTGTGGTAAATGGAATCGATTCACTCTGTAAATCCTCAGTTCCGATACCTTCAATATAAACCCTAATCTGATTTTCCGCATTTGGATCTACAGCATCATACCCTCTGGCTACATTCGAATAATCGTTTGTATAGCTATCATCTACATGATTGGAATTTTCATGTCGCGCACCTGCTTGAGTATTGGTTTTATTATTCTGGGTTCCGTCAAAAAAAAGATTCAAAGTCACATCAATGGTATTGACAGGCTTGTCATTCGGATTGATTTTTTCAGCCGGATTATAACTTACGCCGGTTTCATTTCCCTTTTGTTCCACAGAAACGGCACTGTTGTGAATGATTTCTTCTTTGGCGTAGGTTTTATAATCTCCGCTTGTACGGATCACAGCCTTGCCTTCTACGATATATTCGATGCTCATGACTCAATTAGTGATTTTTGGATTTCTCGCCGCTGTTGTTCTGAACCTCTTTTTCCGCATGGTGCTCCACCTTTCCTTCACTATTGATCTCCACCCCTTTCATGGAAGTGAGCTTATGTTCTTTTTCGCCGTAAACTTCCATATCGCCTTTTACATAATGGCTCATTCTTCCTACCACATTGGTCATAAAATCGGCACCGGTAGAAAGATATTTCATAGAGCCTACGCTTTCCGTATGGTTCACCATAATCGTATCGGATTTATTCATTCCGACCGTCGTTGTCATGTTCATTCCAACGTTGATGTTCATATTTTTACAATTAAGCGTCATCGTCTCCGGAGCCGTAATGGTGATATTACTTCCGGTGGTATCCAGATGAATTTCGTTGCCCGACTTATCGGTTATGATGATGCTTTCGTTTTCGGTAAAGACCACCCGGTGACCACTTCTGGTCTGGATGGATTTCACCCTGTTATCCACACCGCCGCCAAGTCCGACCCCACCGTGGAACATTCCTCCCATCACGAAAGGCCTATCCGGATGGCTATGTACAAAATTCACCATCACCTGGTCACCGACTTCCGGAATGGCTACGTAGCCTCTGTTTTGGGTAATCTGATCCGTTCCGCCTGCGTCAGGGCTCATCATCCGGATAAAATGGGTAGTATCATTGGTCTGCCAGTCGAACCGCACCTGTACCCTCCCCTGTCCTTCCGGATCTGCATTGGAAACGACCGTTGCGATCTGCGGTTCCGCCTTCGGAACTTTAAATTCCGGTTTTGGCATAAATCCGGTATCGGAGGCGATCCCCTCAAAACTTCCGGTATAATGCCCGATGGTATCGATTTCATGAGACGTTTCCGTCACCATAATCCTGGTGAAATAATCCGACTCGTTACTGTCAACTTTACGCATCTGAACATCCACAACACAGCCGGGATGTAAGAACGGAACCGTAGTATTCCCGGATAGGGAAAATACATTTACCGCTTCGCTTCCCGCCGTACTTCTCTGAGAATACTCGATATCGAGATGAGTGGATGCTTTAATCGGTGCTACCTGTAAAGCCGGAGTTTTGTATATTTTATCATTATGGGCGTAGGCCGTTTTTGCCAGGTCGCTGACGTGCTTGATCGGTGTTTCTCCGGAGGTCAGTTTTTCATGTTTGCTGCTGTTGTAGCCGTAGAACTGTGGTTTTGTATGAACCGCTTTTAATTCCACCCTGATGTCATTGGCACTGCTTCCGTAGGTTAATCTTATAGGTTTATTCTGAGGCGGAAGCTTCCCGAAATGAAGGACTTCACCGTCATAATAAAACTGTTCGCCATACGCTTCGGCCATTCTTGCCAGATAGTTATAGTGCGTTTCGTCATACTGACTGCTGTAAATAATCTGTGAATAATCATTGGTATCCACTCTTACATCGAACCGGCTGGAATCAATCCCCTGCTTAATGACTTCATTGGCAATGATCCCCATATTCACCGGAGAAGCACCGCCAAAACTCTGGATGTGAGGTGCACCGTCCAGCAGAATGGTCGGGCTGTATCCCGTAAGCACAATGTTTCCGAGGCTCATTTTTTCCTGGCTGAAACCTACTCCGGTAATGACCCCTACAAAAGTTCTTTCAGGGCTGTTGTCGATATCTTTATAGGAAATAACGGCGGTCAGGCGTTTCCCTAGGAATTTATTGGCTTCTTCCAGAGTATGGGTCTGACGGTCTCCCAGAGCATCGTGAGCCAGTGTTACACTGAATTCATGATGGCGTCTTGCACTTTGGGTAAGCTTAAAATGTTTGTAATAACGGATCACTTTCCCTTCGATAACCAAAGAGAGTTTCACCAGCCTGTTGATTCCGGTATGGTGGTTCTGAGAAATTCCGTCGGCATTCTGTGACGGACGGAATGAAGGGCTGTTTGCTATATCTTGTGATTCTGTTTTCATATTTCCTGTGATTTGGATAGGTTAAACATGATTTCTTAAAAGGCTACTGCCTGAGGATTGGTGTATTTGATTCCTTAACGGATCTGGAAAGGATTTTAGTCTTTCGCAGTAAAAAATCGGGCATCAGATCGGTTGGCAGGTACAATGTGCTCTGCCCTTTCTGCTTCAGCTCGTCGCTGATTCCCGGATTCCATGAGAGAAGTTTTTCCATGTCCACATCGAGTTCGTCTGCAATGATATTTAAATTAAATCCTGCATTGATATCGGTTTCTGCAAGTTGGGAACGGTCCTGTTTACTTCCGCCATTGGTAAAAAATACGGTATTGATTCTCGAAGAATTATAATTGCTCAGCACGCTTTGCAGTTCGCCGGTGGCATAGCATGCATTCAGGTATTTTTTAACATGGTTGATGGTTTCTTCCGGCAGATATTTATAAAAAACATGATACTGTGAAGAGCTGGCTGCAGCCATGGCCTTGGCGATATTTCCTTCACCACAGTTGTAGGCCGCCACTACCGTTATCCAGTTGTTATACTTTTTGTAAAGGTTGGATAAAGAAACGGCTGCGGTTTTGGTGCTTTTATAAAGGTCATTTCTGTTCTGCTCCGTCAGGCCGTATTGGTTGGCATGGGCGGTCATAAACTGCCACACTCCTACTGCACCGGCTCCTGAGGTAATATTTCTGTTGAAATGGGATTCAATTAGGGCTAAATTTCTCAAATGCCTTGGCAGCCCTTTCTGCACCAGGGAATATTCGATAAAATCTACAATTTCTTTATTGGCATTGATGATGCTTTTATACTTCCTCACACTGCTTTCCGAAGTATCGGAAGCGGTAAGGAACTGGGCATTCGCCATCTGTGAAGTCATCAGAAGTATTGCCGTAAGTACGATATGTTTGAGATTCGGTTTCATTGTATCAGGTTGCATTAATTTTAACCGTAAAAAGCGAAAAGATTCAAAACATATTCAGACTGTTTTAAATCGTAAAGAATTTTTATTCCACTTTCCAGCTCAGTTTTTCTTCCTCGGAATTCCAGTCGACATGAATGGTCTGGCCCGGTTTTACTTCTTCTCTTACAATCATTTTGGAAATCGGTCTTGCCAACTGTGACCGGATAACTCCGGAAATCTGCCGTGCCCCATATTTACTGCTGAATCCGCCTAATGCAAGGTTCTTAACTGCTTCATCACTGATTTTCAAGCTCATTCCAAGTCTGGTTAATGAAGCATACAGTGATTTTAACTGAATATTGAAGATCCTTTCTGCAATAGATTCGGTAATCGGTGCAAACGGAATAATCTCTGTGATCCTTGCCAGAAATTCCGGCCTGAAACGTCCTGAATTCGACATGATCTGCATCAACGAATTGGATTCAGGAATTTTCCCTTCTTCAAACTGCTTTACGATTTCTTCGCTTCCGATGTTTGAGGTAAACAGGATCAGCGCGTTGCTGAAATCCCCTTCTTTTCCAAGCTTATCATGGACTTTTCCTTCGTCCATGATTTGTAAAAAGACATCAAATACCGAGTGATGCGCTTTTTCAATTTCGTCAAACAGCACTACCGTGTACGGCTGCTGCCTGATTTTATTTACCAGCATTCCACCTTCTTCATATCCGACGTATCCCGGAGGCGCACCATACAAAAGTGCTGCGGAATGCTCTTCCTTAAATTCCGACATATCGAAACGGACCATGGCTTTTTCATCATTGAAGAGCAGTTCCGCCATGGATTTGGCCAGTTCGGTTTTTCCGGTTCCGGTAGGTCCCAAAAGGAAGAACGATCCTATCGGCTGCCCCGGCTTATTCAGTCCGCTACGGTTTTCAACAATCGCATCGGAAAGGATTTTCAGGGCATGATCCTGACCAACAACCCTGTTCATCAAAAGCGATTCCATGTTCAGGAGCTTTTCTTTTTCCTGGGCCTGGATTTTCCCGATCGGGATATTCGTTTTAGCCGCCATTACTGCCGCCAGCTCCAGACGGTCTACCTTTTCCCTTTTTACGGAAGCATGCTGTAAAAGTTCTTCGTAAGTATCTCCGATGATTTTCTGAATGTGTTCAACCGGCATGGAATTGTCGATCTGTGGCTGCTCACTCAAAGATCCCCACAGAATCGGGCTGATTTTATCCCTCAGCAAATTATACATCCAGATCAGTTCATCGGCTTTATCTTTTTCATCAAAAAATTCCTCTTTCAGAATTTCATCATATTTCATTTTCCAGCTTTCCAATTCCTTTTCAGAAAGTTCGTCAAGCATTTTGATGGCAGCCATGGTCCGGTCCAGCAGGTCGATGGCGGCATCGGGCAGCTTTTTTCCTTTGGCATATCTTTTAGCCAGCCGCACACATTCAGGAAGAGCTGCTTTTTCCACTTCGATGCCGTGGTGTTTTTTATAGCCATCCAAAAGAACATCGATCATTTTCACACAGGTTTTTTCATCCGGCTCATGAACCGTCAATACCTCAAAACGTCGGTTGAAAGCCTGTTCCGGCTCGATAATTTTTCGGTATTCTTCCTGGGTGGTAGCTCCGATGACGGTAATCTCACCTCTTGCCAGTTCTGGTTTTAATAAGTTTGCCACGTTTCCGATGCTTCCCTTCGGATCCAGCAGGGTATGGATTTCATCGATAAAAAGAATGGCTTTTTCAATCTTTTTACATTCGTTAATCACTTTTTTCAGGCGGTCTTCAATTTCGCCTTTGTAGGAAGTGCCGGCCAGCAAAGCTCCCGTGTCCAATTCCAGCAAAGTTCCGTTTTTAAGCATATCGGGAACGTTTCCTTTGATAATTTCTATGGCAAAACCTTCTACAAGAGCAGTTTTTCCGACGCCCGGCTCACCAATGATGATTACATTCGGTTTGCTTCTTCTGCATAAGATTTCAACGAGCATTCTCAGCTCTTTATCTCTTCCGATGATGTTTTCAATCTCGCCTTTTCTCGCCTGGGCCGTGCGGTCTATGCAATAGCTTTTTATTGAAGGAAAGGAATTGTCCGAATATTCGGAACCATTGGAGAAGATGGAGGAAAATTCTCCATTTCCGGAAGTTTCGTATGGGGTATCTTTTCTGTATAAATTAAAAATCTCGTGTTCCCTCAGCGGTAAGGATTTCAGCTGCTGCAGAGTAAAGGCAACCTGCGGTTTTACAATAGCCGTCAGAATACAGACCGGGGTAATTTCATCCAGGCCAAGCTTCAGCCGGATGTCATCTGCTTCTTCCACGATATGATCTACGGAATCATCCTCTTTTACTTCATCCGGCAGATGGGTGGTTTTCGGATAGTCCTCGATACGCACATCAGCCCATTCGTAGAAATATCCCGGATCCTTATCAATGCTTCTCAGGAATTCATTAAGCCCGATATCCCTGTGCATCAGGGCCTGCAGAATATGCGGCGCCCCATATGTCCCGTTATAATTTTCCTTCGCGATCGATTGTGCAATATGAAAAAGCTGTTTTACCGTCTCGTTGGTTACAAGTACTCCCATGGTGTTATTTTCTCAATTAATATTCTGTGTGATTGGTGTATTCATCGGCCGTTTCTGCTGAAATGCAGCAAAAACCAATCCATAACCGACTGAATTTTACTGCTTACTAAGATATTGATTTTTTTTGAAAATATGAATATATATCCCGTCAATATGACATACCGGAATTATCCACGCCATACCACTTTTTTATTCTTAAGGTAAAAAAAGACCGTCTTACAAGGACAGTCTTTTTTGTTATGGTATTTATACACAACCTGTTTTTACACTGACGGCCACAGACCTCTGTAAGACGAATTACCGTAGTCGATAGTTTCTGCACTCACTATGAAGCTGATCAGCATGTTATTTTCATCTACTGCATCGAATTCCACTTCGTGCTGGATCACGTAACCGTTTTCCCATGAAAGAGTAATCAATGTACCTTCTTCGTGGGATTTATTGAAAGTAATTTCACCTGTCGTAGGTTTGTATTTTCCGTTCAGTAAGCTTTCCAGGATGTCGGATTTTTCAGTAGCTTCTACTGTAAGCTTGATCAGTGCGTTAGAAGGATCTGAAGCTACGCGTCCGGAAACGTCTGTGGATCTTGATACGCTGTAGTTTAGCTTTAATAATTTTTGCCCTTCGCCACCGTTGAATTTTAAGATTCCTCTTGAATTTGCTGCCATGATTTGTAAATTTTAATCGTTAATACTATTTTGTGATTCGGTGATTGTGATACAAAGATAAAACAGCTATTATTTTTTAAAAAATTTTTAAATCCTAAATTTAATTTTTGTCGTAATTCTACGATTTGATGTCGTAATTCTACGATATTGGATTTAACAAATCCTTAACGAATCCTGATTTAAAATCAGTTACGACAGTTCGCTTACAGTAAAAAAGCTTTTGTTTTTTACACCAAAAAGGGAAATCGTATAATGGATTTCAATCGCTTTTACCATGCCGGAATCTGAATACAGGGTATATTTTCCGGTAAAACTTTTGTCCTCTTCTGCCGGAGCCAGTGATTGAAGAAGAGCCATTTCCTGATCGTAGTCCGCACTTTCCACTTTCTGCTGAATATCGACAGGAATATTTTCTTCGCCAATCGACTGCGTGAGAAAAGATCTGCCGTTTGTAAAGCCTTTTCTTAGTGCGGCAAAATAGGCTTTAATAAAAATATCTTCTTTCATCCGGCTTTCGAAAATGCGCTGATCGAGGACAGCCGTTTCAAATTCGTCGAGGTATATTTTTGCATAAGGATCCGGAAAAAGATCGGTAAGCCTTTCTTTGATCTTACCAAAATCCCTAATGGTTTCTTGGGGCAGTGATACGCTTAAAACCCTTCCTCTCAGATCCGTTTTCACCTCAACCGGATTGATGGAGCGCATCGATTCCGCAGCAAGATCCGCCATCATACTGCCCTGACCTTCGGAGAAGTTGTTTTTAAATATCTGAAAGAAATGACAGTCGCCTTCTTTCCGCAGCCATTTTAGTGAGACGGTGTACGTCAGGGTATTGCTTTTTTCTTCCAGTCCGTTGTCTTCGATTTCTTTACTGACAACAGAAAATATCCTGCTGAAATTTTCAGGATGGAAAGGGATCTCCGGATTTAGCTTAGGGTTTTTGAAAGACGCATCGTTCCGGCTGTTGTATTCACGGATTCTGATGAGATCGGGAATCATCAGTTTTTTTCCCGGAACAAGCTTTTCATGGATCAGATCTTCCCTTGCACAGCGGGTATTGTGAAATTCTTTCAGGTATTCCGGGTTTTCAAGATGAATTTCTTCAGATATGCTTTCCAGCGTTTCCCCGGAAAGAATAAAATGAATGGTCATATTATTTCTGTTTTTGGCACTACCTAATTTAAATCAAAAATTTTATTTTACAAAATTGTTTTAAGATAGCCCGATGCTCATATTTTAAATACAGCCTCCGCAAAGTGCTTTTGAATAATGGGTTACAGGTGATCTTTTATAATACGCAAGACTGGTAGAAATATGCTTACAGAAGAAACTTCTCTCTTTTAGCATTTAAACCAGGTTCTGCTTCGGATTATTTATTTACTTTTTGTAAATTCCAGATATTTGTCTCCGCATTGGGTGAAATGGTCGAATTCATTCATGGAATTTCCGTAATTCTGGATAATGATTTTGTCACCTTCATACAGCCCGCCGATTTCGCCCATGGCAATCTCTGTGATTTCCCCGGTTTTTTCGTCGGTTTCAGTAGAAACATTTCCTGCAGCAATTACTTTTCCTCTATCGTAAATTTTGAAAACAGGCTTGCCATCCGTATTTTTAAATTCTATAGAAAACCTTCCGCCATCACAGGCTGTCGCAATAAATTTACCTTCTACGGAATTTTTTGTAGCTTCAGCCTTAGGAGTTCCCGGGCGGGCATCTTCTGTATTTTCTTCAGGTTTTTCGGTACTTTGTTTTTTCACCACATCTACAGTCTGATCCGCAGGCGATGAAACAACGGATGACCTTGGTTTGTTTTTTGTATGATTTGATTCATTTTTATTACAGGAAATTAACGCCAGTCCAGCGATGAGTGAAAGTCCTAAAAGTTTTTTTCTGATCATACCGTATTTTTGAATTTGCTTGTCTCATCAAAAATACCATAAATTTTTATTGGAAAAAGTTTTTTGTTTTAAATTATCCAATTCCCTGCTCTCGGATTGTCATTAATCAGCATTATACATTACCGTTCTCTTTATATTATTTCCCTGTTTTTCAAAGGTAATGTCGGTCGTTCCTCCAGCATACAACATTTCGATGTTTACTTTGTTACTGGTTACTTTAAAATCAATATTCATTAACCCGTTTTGGTTGATTTCCATCGATGTATTTTTTACCGGTAATTTTTCCGGAAGATATTTTGAATCCTTTACCGCTGCTTTGTCAATGAGATCTTTGTATACTTTTTCCAAAGTGGCTGAAGATATGATACATTCCTGTCCGGAGGCCATTTCACTGGTAATTTCTTTGCAGGAAATATCTGTTTTGCGCTGGGGAGATCCGGCTGCTTTCAGACCGCAAAGTTCAGAAAGCGAATGCTTGGTGAAGATTGTTTTGTCATAACTCAGCTCAACAGGCGATTGGGGATCTGCCGTAATATCATAAAGCTTTTTGCTTTCCGGAATAAACTCCAGCCAGGCTACCGTATTTTCAACGGTACGCAATTCGCCGGTCCGGTCCGACATTTCATTTGCGTAGACTTCAATGGTAATTTTATTATCTGAAATATTTTCAATTCTTATTGCTGTTTCCCTGAATTTCTTTAAAGCTTCCAGATTGCTTGAGAAAATGAGTTCCTTCAGGAGATCTTCGCAGGAATATTTTTTATCAGCATTAGGTTTGATATTCTGTTTTACTGTTGTATCGGCTTTTGCCGCCATTTTCGGCTGAGATTCCTTCCGGGTTTTATTACAGTTAAATAAGAGGATTAAGCATAAATACACTCCTAAGTTTAATGCTGCTTTTAAAATGTTTTTCATAGGCTAAAAAAATCTTCAAAAAGAATTTTTACTTGTCAAATCATTTTGATTGGTGGTTTCCGTAAATTTTTATTTTTCTTCATCAATTCATCAGCAAAATCCCTGAATGATTTTTGGGTGGCGGGCAACCCGTTTTGTAATACATCTTCACTTTTTCCTTTAAGATGGATGTTCGTGATACGGCCGTCCGGATCATATGAAAATATATAGGTTTCGTAATAGGTATCCGATAATTGTTCGTCTACATACATTTTCACTTTAAAGGTAACGGTGATCCGGGGAAGACTGCGTTGAACTTTTTCCGTCGTATACGTCATCGCGCAACCGGATCCGCAACTCAGGACAAAAGATCCGTATGCTCCTGTAATTTCTTCTTTATCAATCATGATTTGCCCGTTATTATTCTGATTCATAGATTTCATTGGCATATTGAAACAGCCGATGATGATCAACAGGCATCCGGTAATGTATTTTTTCATTTTCACGTGTGTTTATCTAAATTTATGCAGTCGATCAATCACTTCATTTTCTTTAGAGGAAAAACATCATTTCCCGGGTTGATAAAATAAACCGGACTTCCCGATATAAAGAATTCGTCATCCCGTTTTTCTATATAGATGGTTCCCATCTCCTTATCTTTCGGATTAAAAGCGATGCTGATCTTATCCTTTTGGACCAATCGGCTTTTAATATTCTTATAGATCTTTGGTTTTGCTTTCACCATCGCTGTACTTTACGGTAATGTTATTAAGCTTTATAATATGTATATCAAACCCGGTCTTTATTCCGTCCCGGTTTTTTGCGGAGAAGTGATAATTGCCAATCCACTTATTTTCATTATCATACTTGCTTTGTGAAGAAGGCTGACCGATAAAATTAATGAATAAAATAATAAAACAGATTATTGATTTCATAGCAATTGATAAAATATTACGAAAATGACCGTTAAATTCAATTCACCTGTACCCGGCTTTTATGAACATAACCTGTAAGTCCCTTTTTAGTCTTTATTAAGAACCAGTCGCCATTGGTATTTATTACCTCTATATTTTCTCCAGAATTAATCTTTTGTAAAATTGGTGACGAGGTACCTTTATCTTTTCTTAAGTTGGTATATCCATCCGGATCCTGAATGGTATATTGTTTTGCCGAGTTTTCAACACCCTCTGTACGACACTTTCGATTTCTTTCATTTTCAGCAGGAATCGTCTTAAGCTTTTCCGACCAGCCGGATTTCGTAATATCAATATTCTGTATGACATCACAAATATATTTTACTGCATTTTCTGACACATCCGACATGGTTTTGTAGATGGTATGTTTAAGAATCCAGGTATCGTTTTCAGGAATGATATAAAATTCTTTCTCATAATAGCCCCGGTCAGGAAAATAGGTCTTCACCATGAAACCTTTACTGCCGGGAATTTCAACAATATCTTTAATGACATTTCCACCATCCTCAGAGAAGTTCGTCGTTTCCAAAACCTCATCATAGCCTCCAGCCTTATTTCCGAAAAACACAAACAAATCTTCTCCCTGGTAGGCTGCGTTGCTGATTACCTTATCGGCAATTCCATCCTTATTGATATCAAAAGTTCTGATGAAGAAAGATTTGTTATTGACGTAGGTTTCGAATGTTGCATGTGCCTTTTGTCCTGAACTATTTTTTAAAGATGAAGATTTATCATTAATTTCATCGGTAATCTGCTGTTCTTTATTATGAATAATCTGTTTATGATCAGCCGTTTGGGAACAGCTGTTAAGCAGTAATAAATACAAAACAATTTTTTTCATTTTTGTGCAGGAGTGTTTTTAAAGTGATTGATTTTACGTATAGTTTTTTTTATACTAAATCAATTCTCAAAATTTTGATCAGCATTACTGTTTTTTAAATTCACCTTTGTTGAAAACATATTTTTCCGATAATTTCCGATGGCCATTCGTTTCGGCAAAAATTGAAATTTCATATTTTTCATTGATGGAAAATGTTTTTACCGTATTGCTGCCACCGTTACTATCTGCAACATTGATTCCTCCCATTACGGATTTTCCCTTAACTGAAATCAGATAAACCAGTTCGCTGTCTCCTCCCATATTTTCAATAAGATATACTTCATAACCATCTTTTGAAAAGATTTCGGCACTTCCGTCAGCTGTAAGATCAAATTTTTTCATAAATGATTTTTGCAACCACTCTTCAGGCTGATTTACAAACTTCACTTTGCTTTCCAGATCTTTATAATCAATTGGTAAAATATTTACTGTTTTACTTTCTGAATTTTGAGATTGAAAGCCTTCGGTTTTTCTTATTAACACGCAGCGATCCGGAGCATAAAATGTTCCTTTTGGAGAACTTACTACTTTCCATTGGATTTTATCTCGGTCTACGGAAGAGATTTCAAACTTTCCTTTATTTCCCGAAGAATCAAAAAAACTAAAAAATTCTCCCGTGATTTTTCCATCCCGGATCTCACCTGAAACGTTATATTCTTTCGTACTTTCACAATCAATCTTTCCACCGCTGTTAGCAATAGCACAATATTGCGCTTTAATCCGGTTTCCTTCCTGAACAATGGTCAGGGTAAACTGCTCTTCAGGTACATCGGCATCTTCTGATTTCTTCTCGTAAATCCATTTGCCGGACCAATCGGTTTGAGTGATGGTCTTCTTTTTATCTTCAATTTGTGTATTTACGGTTGTTTTTTTATCCGTTGCTTTGGCATTATTATCTTTACAACTTATGATAAATAAAAAGCTTAATATTAGAAATCTCATAAATTTAATTAAGGTTTAAAATTTAGGCAATCATCTACTCTATTTAACCAACCTTTCAAAAAGACATTTTGGTTGTTCTTTTTTCCATCTGTAAAAGTTAGATTAGTGTAATATTGTTTTCTGATTTCAGCAATTCGTGTTAGTAATTTATCCTGATCATGAACATTATTTAGAGCTTCAATTGTTTTAGAGCCAATAGTTCCATCATCTTTAATATCTTGTTCAAATTCATCTTTTAAAAGTTTTTGTACTTGCTTTCCAGCTCCACCAGAAGTAATTGTCCAGTCATAAACCATTAATCCAACTCGTTCATCTTCTATTTTGCAAAAGCCTTTCGGTTCCCAATATCTTTTCCTATAAATGGTAGTTGCCTGTTCATCAGTAATAGCTTTTAAATTATCCAAGGTAGGCTCTATATTTACATCTTCTTTTGCATACTTCTGCCATGTTGCAAATGTAATACCTTTATTTGTTGCACCTCCTTTATCTGCAGGATGATCTACAAATCCACCTTCGTGCTTAAGAATAATTGGAGCTACTTTTTTAAATTTGCTATCACAGTCTATAGCCGCTGTGGATAGAGCTAATTTTTGCTGAGATTCGAATTTTTTCATGCAATTGCATGTATTCACAAAACCAGCTTCTAATGCTATTTGCAATAAGTTTTTACCATTTAATGAAGTAGAATTTTTACAAAAAAATTTGTCATCCATATACCTTTTATCAAACTCTCTTACATCCAAATGTATCCAACTATAGGTATGATTGCCATCAATAATTTTATTATCCGACTGTAAGCCAATTGGCTCTAAGCTAAAATTATTTTTTTCAGTCCAGCTTGTTTTTGCATTTAGATATTTGTAGAAAATATCTTGTCTAATTTGTGTAAGTTCTGCAATATTTTTATGTAACTGACCTCTTATTTGCCATTTACCTTTATCAAACTGAATATCAATAGCTTTTCCTTGGTGATTTGTAGTTTTAAAATTTTTAAATCTGCATCTATATCCAGAACTAATCTTTCCAAAACTATATGTTTTCTGTTTACTTAAATAAAATAAAACTGCTTTAAATCCAAATAGAAGTGACCTGTGAACACCTGGAAATTCATATTTGTTCGACTTTTCGGGCTCGGTATTATCTCCCGTCTTGTCACCAAATCCATCACATTTATTTACTTCTTTTATTCCTTTTAGTTTACTTACTGCTTGTTTACCTTTTGTTGAACAAGAACATGATAGTTGATTCCAAACTGTTTTAGATATATCAAAATTTAGCGAAAACTCATCAATTGCTCTTATAACATTTCCACAAACCTTCCCAGTCTCCGGAACTTTCATATAATCCCGCTGAAACTGCTTAACCATCTTTTCCGTCCTGTCCGTGAATTCGTCTGTAGGGACATTTCCTCCAAACCCGGCAAGTCTGATATTTATTTCCCGGATCAATTCATTTTTATCGCCTTTTTTAATACAATATTTTTCTCCACAATCCGCGCTTTTTGCTTCCTGACCCTCCACCACACTCGTCGTTTTCCCTTCCGACTTTGACGGAGTGGCTTTTTTATCCGGTTTTACGGTGCCTTTGGATTCGGCCCAATCCCAGAGTTCGTTCCATGTGTTTCTTACACTTTCGGTAATGGAACTGATGATGCCGCTTTCCTCTTTTTGGGAAGCTGGTT
>CAJYGB010000039.1 GCA_913774355.1 uncultured Chryseobacterium sp.
ATCTCTACTATCTGCGCTTATTGTTTTTACCCGGAAAAACCTGCGGTAAATTTCCCAAACTGGATAAATGCACAAACAAGCAAAATAAAGGCATGTTAATCAGCTATTTATAGTCGAATTCACGTTATTTTATTTGGTTTAAATGTTAAAATTAAAAATTATTATCCTACTAATTTTGTAGACTAATTATTTTTTATATTTTTGTCATAGCTAAGCATTGAGAAAAAGAAATTTCTTCGGTCTGCTTTGTAAACAACGTTTAAAAGAAATTGCCAGATATGATAACGCCTAATCCCGGACTTCAGGTTTTGCAGAATGCGCTTAACCTCTCTAAAAAAGAACTGTTAGTGGAAATAGAATTAAATGGAAAGATGAAATTTGAACATTTGATGAATACCATTTACCATCAGTTCGGGATCTGTCATAAAGTGCTGTCGGCAAATGTTGAATATATAAACGGAAGAAACTTCGGAACGGTTCAGTTGTATATCAACGTATATCCGGATGATTTTGAGCAGCTGGAATTTTTCCTTAATAAAAATAAGCTTCTGAATACCGCGGTAGCCTATACCTGCCGCAAATATTTATAAGTGATTTCATATGGTTTTGATTACAGGAAACGGCTGTCGGTTCATGGCTGCCGTTTTATTTTGCCTTTCAAAGAAAAGCATTATGAATACTAAAATAAAAACCGCCGGAAAAGGGCGGTTTCATTATTTCGTCTCAGTTAAATTCTCTCAATATCGGCACCGATAGCTTTCAGTCTGCCGTCAATATTTTCATATCCCCTGTCGATTTGTTCGATGTTGTGGATAATCGATTTTCCTTCTGCGGAAAGAGCAGCGATCAGAAGCGCGTTTCCGGCCCTGATATCCGGGGAAACCATTGTGGTTCCCCTTAAAGGAGTTTCCTGATTCAGACCGATTACTGTTGCTCTGTGTGGATCGCAAAGAATGATCTGCGCACCCATATCAATCAGTTTATCCACAAAGAATAATCTTGATTCAAACATTTTCTGGTGAATCAGAAGGCTTCCTTTGGCTTGTGTGGCCACTACCAGAATGATGGATAGTAAGTCGGGAGTGAATCCAGGCCACGGAGCATCGGAGATCGTTAAAATAGATCCGTCGATAAACTTCTGGATTTTATAATGTTCCTGGGCAGGAATGAAAATATCATCATTGCTTTGTTCAAGTTCGATTCCCAGTTTTCTGAAGGTATTCGGAATTACGCCAAGCTGATTCCAGTTGACGTTTTTGATGGTAATTTCAGATTTGGTCATGGCTGCAAGGCCAATCCATGATCCTATTTCCACCATATCCGGAAGCATGGTATGCTCTGTTCCGTGAAGGTATTCAACACCTTCGATGGTTAAAAGATTGGAACCAATTCCGGAGATATTGGCGCCCATGCGGTTGAGCATTTTACAAAGCTGCTGCAGGTAAGGCTCGCACGCAGCGTTGTAAATTCTTGTTTTTCCTTTTGCCAGAACCGCAGCCATTACGATATTGGCAGTTCCTGTTACGGAAGCCTCTTCCAGAAGGATGAATTTTCCGTTAAGTTCTTTTGCTTTTAAAGAATAAAAATATTCTTCCTCATCGTAATGAAATTCCGCACCAAGTTCTACCAACCCCTGAAAATGGGTGTCTAACCTTCTTCTTCCGATTTTGTCGCCGCCCGGAGTCGGCATATAAGCTTCGCCGTATCTAGCCAGCATGGGGCCCATCAGCATAATGGAACCTCTCAGTTTGGCCCCGTCTTTTTTAAACTCGCTGGATTTTATATAATCAAAATTTACCTTGTCGGCTTTGAAAGTATAATCGCCGTGAGCATTCTTGGTAACCTTTACGCCAAAGTCGCCCAGAATCTCAATTAATCGATTAACGTCGTGGATATCCGGAATATTTTTGATCCTTACTTCCTCATCAGTCAATAAAACGGCACACAGAATCTGAAGGGCTTCATTTTTTGCCCCCTGTGGAGTGATTTCACCTTGCAGTCTCTTTCCTCCTCTTATCTGAAATGTTCCACTCATGTTTACTTTCTGTTTTTATTATGGTTGTTATTGTTATTATTGTGCCTTCTCTTATTGTTCTGGTTATTTTGGTTTCGGTTGTTGTTATTCCGGTTGTTATTCTGGTTGTTCCGGTTGTTGTTATTACTGGTATAGTAGATTTTACTCTTTTCAAGCGTATCGATTCCGGTAAGGTCCAGCCTGTTTTCCGAAAGTTCCTTCAGATGACGGAAAATCACATCATCCGTTACGTGTTCTTTATTATAAACATTGTAGGATTTCTTCATATTGTTGGCAATTACCTCAATCAGGGCTTCTTTTTCATCACCCTGTTCCAGTTCGATCGCTTTTTCAATCAGCTGAAGAATACTTTTTCCGTAAAATTTAAAGTCGCCCTGAAGCTTGGGATATTCCATTCTTTTAGGCTTCTCTTCAAGTTCT
Organism: uncultured Chryseobacterium sp.; assembly: GCA_913774355.1. Lineage (GTDB taxonomy): Bacteria > Bacteroidota > Bacteroidia > Flavobacteriales > Weeksellaceae > Chryseobacterium. The sequence continues at coordinate 2,456 of CAJYGB010000039.1, forward strand.
TCTTTGGTCGGAAAAGGATAGGGCGCATCTACATCCAGGTTATGATCGGCTAAAATATAAAGATGGTCCCAAAGTTTATGTTTATAATTATCTTCGTCTCGCAGCTGCGGGTTTCGCTGACCCATAAAATCAATGATCGCCATTGCCATTTCGTTCCTTTCTTCTCTGGAGGAAAGCTCTTTGCAACGTTCAACCAACTGTTGTATAATTCTGCCGTATTCCGGCAAATGAAGCTGAGTTTTTTTGGTGTTGTATTCCATAGTCTGCAAATATATGCATTAATAGAAAAATTGTACCGAAAATCTTAAAAGTTTATGATTTTTTAATGAATATGTTATGCAACAATTTAATTGGATTTTATGTTAAAAATAAAAATTATTTCACGTTATGTAGAGATTGTATCAATAAAAGTGTAAATTAGGTAATGTATTAATAATTAAAACTTTCCTTATGAAAAAAGCATACTATGTACTTTCTCTACTGGCATTGGGAATGATGAATTCCTGCCGTACAAACGATGAAGTGATTTCTGAGGACCGGAAAGACCCGGGTGTTCATGATAAAATAGTGAACGTTACCCATCATGACGGGCACCCTTTCAGTACCGGAACTTCCACAACAGGCAAATTTGTAGCAGGGCCGGGAGGAGGTGTCCTGATGCAGGGATTTTACTGGGATGTTCCGGATGGCGGCAACTGGTGGAATACCGTAAATTCAAAACTTACCGACTGGTCAAATGCCGGAATTGGTGCGGTATGGCTTCCTCCGGCTTCAAAAGCGCAGAACGGCGCTTATTCTATGGGGTACGATCCTACGGATTATTATGATTTCGGAAACTTTAACCAGAATGGAAGTGTGGAGACCCGTTTCGGCTCAAGGGCTGAGCTGGAAGCCCTGATCACAAAAGCGCATGCTGAAAACATGCAGGTTTATGCGGATATTGTTATCAACCACAACAGCGGCGGGCAGTCGGAATACAATCCATACGTCGGTTCCAATACCTGGACCAATTTTTCAGGGGTGGCTTCAGGAAAATTCCCGAGAAATTATAATGATTTTTATAAAAATTCTTACGGGAATAACGACGAAGGGGCTTTTGGCGGTTTTCCGGATCTGTGCCATGCCAATCCATATGTGCAGGACTGGCTTTGGGGAAGGGATGATTCGGTAGGAAAATATTATAAGAACGTCATGAAATTTGACGGCTGGCGATTCGATTATGTGAAAGGATTCGGAGCCTGGGTGGTAAATAACTGGAATTCCAATGTTGGGGGATTTTCAGTCGGTGAACTATGGGATTCCAATGTGAATGTTTTGGAATCATGGGCCAATAATGCCAACAGTTCAGTGTTTGATTTTGCCGCTTATTACAAAATGGATGAGGCGTTTGATAACGGAAACCTCAACGTCCTGAACGATGATATGATGTGGAAAAGGAATCCCTTTAAAGCGGTTACTTTTGTAGCCAACCACGATACGGATATCATTTATAATAAAATGCCGGCGTATGCTTACATCCTGACTCATGAAGGTTATCCCACCATTTTTTACAGGGATTACGAGGAATGGCTGAACAAAGAAAGGCTGAACAACCTCATTTGGATTCACAATAACAAAGCCACCGGAACCACTTCGATTCTCTACACCGATACTGATGAATACATTGCCCGAAGAAACGGCTATAACGGAAATCCTGGACTGGTTGTCTATATCAATAGCTCTTCCAGCTGGCAGGAACGGTGGATTCAGACCAATTGGGCCAGCCAGCAGATCAAAGACTTCACAGGAAATTCCTCATGGTATCCGACAACGCAGGGCGATAAATGGGTGAAGATCCAAGCCCCGCCAAATTCATATTCTGTTTGGTCATTGAATCAGTAATGAAACTTTAAACTTTTATCTAATCACAAAACTAAAGACTGTCTATTAAAGACAGTCTTTAGTTTATTAGATAATATACTATTTGATTTTGTAAATTATAAGCTGTAATATTGGAAAAGCTTCCTGCGTCCATCTTCCCGCTCCCAGCCATTCAGACCTGTATAAATTTTTTCCGTTCTTTGGGAGTCGGTAAATAGCATTTCTGGTTTGCCAGCTTCATCCGGTTTTCAGAAACTTTATCATATACTTTATCACTGAGAAATTTCGGCATGATTTTTCCGATTGCTGAAAGTTTGTAAATTCCGCCCAGCAGATCTGCTATTTTCAGCACGGCTCTGGATTTTTCCAGATAATATTGCTGAGGTTTCCAGAGGTACATCGTATTGAAAACTTTTGTATTTAGTCCTCTCTCCGATAAAAACTGCTGTCCGAAATCCGACTGAAGGGAAGCAAACATAAACCGGTCCTTTTTATCCCTTTCCAAAATCCACTGTACCCAAAAATTGCAGACTCCGCAATCACCGTCGAAGAATACAATATGTTTATCCTGCCAGTTCGCTTCCATATTACTATTTTTAAAGTGACATTTTACGTTCCGTTTCCTGTTTCTCCCTTTTGAAATAATCTGTGAGGAGTTTTCTTTGTGCGTCAGTCAGCTTAGCATCCTGATGGCCAATAAAGTAAGACTCCAGCGGCATTTGCTTTTTCTCTACCATTTCGATGCATTCCTGCAATTTGTGTGCCTGTGTTTTAGGCTCATAGACGGCAAAAGTGGAAAAATTCAGTTCTTTTCTTCCCTCATCAATGTGGTTTTTCAGAATCCATGACGAAGGCGCTATATTGGAATACCAGGGATAGCGGGTTTCGTTGGAATGGCAGTCGTAGCACGAACGGTTGATGATGGCTGCTACTTCAGGTGGTGTATTTTTAATTTTTATAAAATCCATTCCCGGTGTCGGAACGGGATTCGTCTTATCGATTGGAAAAAACTGGATGATGATAAAAGCGACAAGAACAACGGTCAGTATTTTTTTCATAATGAGGGTTTAAAGTTTGAGATTCAAGATTTAAAGTTCAATGTTCAAAATTTGAAGTTAAGATTAAATTTCAGGATCATAGTAAATTTTTACCGGAAATAATCATTTTTCTGAGCAAATTTTTATCCATTAAAATAAAAATTTTTACTCATATGAAACCCATTTAATCTTTAAAGTTAATTAAATTTTCAATAACGGAAAATACCCATATGATTTATATGTCGAATTATTCTAAATATCAGTATTTAACTTTTCCCTACGTTTTATTTCATGTAAAATGATTAATTTAATTGCATAGTTATTATAATAGGAGAATTAGAACTGAGTAATTTTATAACTTGATTGTTATTGTTTTTAACTATTGTAAAAATATTTTTGATAGATTGTATTTATTATTTAACAATTGTAAGTTTGCTTTATTAAAGAAAGACAAAACTGTTTATCAACATAAAAAATTTAAACGATATGGAAAATACTTCAGGAGACATCAGCAAATGTCCTTTTCACAACGGAAGCATGAAGAAAGAAAACGTAGCCGGCGGCGGTACTCAGAATAAAGACTGGTGGCCGGATCAGCTGCGTGTAGATATCCTTCGCCAGCATTCCCGGCTTTCTAATCCGATGGATGAGGGGTTCGATTATGCGGCAGCTTTTAACAGCCTTGATCTTGAAGCGGTAAAAAAAGACCTTCATGAACTAATGACGGACTCCCAGGACTGGTGGCCTGCCGATTTCGGTCATTATGGTCCTTTGTTTATCCGTATGGCCTGGCACAGTGCAGGAACTTACCGGGTGGGTGACGGAAGAGGCGGTGCCGGAGCAGGTCAGCAGCGTTTTGCTCCTTTGAACAGCTGGCCGGATAACGTAAGCCTTGATAAAGCAAGAAGACTGCTATGGCCGGTTAAACAGAAATACGGAAAGAAAATTTCATGGGCCGATCTGATGATCCTTACCGGAAACGTGGCCCTGGAATCGATGGGCTTTAAAACTTTCGGCTTTGCCGGAGGACGTGAAGATGTTTGGGAGCCGGATATGGATGTTTACTGGGGGATGGAAAAAACATGGCTGGGCGGAGATCTCCGGTATTCCCAGGGATCTGATGGTGTTGAAGGACACGGTGTGCTTTCAGCGGATGATGATGCAGACGGAAAAATCCACACCCGCGATCTGGAAAAGCCGCTGGCTGCCGTACAGATGGGACTGATCTATGTAAACCCTGAAGGACCGGACGGAAATCCGGATCCTGTGGCCGCTGCCAAAGACATTCGTGATACTTTCGGAAGAATGGCCATGAATGATGAGGAAACGGTTGCCTTAATTGCCGGAGGTCACACTTTCGGTAAAACCCATGGCGCAGGACCTGCCGATCATGTGGGCAAAGAGCCTGAAGCGGCCGGCCTTGAATCTCAGGGATTCGGATGGAGCAACAGCTTCCGATCCGGGAAAGGCCCGGATACGATTACCAGCGGACTGGAAGTAACCTGGACGGAAACCCCGACCGAATGGAGCAATTATTTCTTTAAAAACCTTTTCGAAAACGAATGGGAGCTTACCAAAAGCCCTGCCGGAGCCCATCAGTGGGTGGCTAAGAATGCAGAAGCCATTATTCCGGATGCTTTCGATCCTAATAAAAAACACAGACCAACGATGCTGACGACGGATCTTTCCCTGAGAATTGATCCTGAATATGAAAAAATTTCCAGACGTTTCTACGAGAATCCGGAAGAGTTCGCCGATGCGTTTGCCAGGGCCTGGTATAAACTGACGCATAGAGATATGGGACCGAAAGCCCGTTACCTGGGCCCGGACGTTCCCGCGGAAGAACTGATCTGGCAGGATCCGATTCCGGAAGTGGATCATGCCCTGATCGATAATTCCGATATTGAAGCCTTAAAATCAAAGGTATTGGAGTCAGGACTGAATGTTTCCGAACTGGTTTCTACCGCATGGGCATCAGCTTCTACTTTCAGGGGAAGTGATAAAAGAGGAGGTGCGAACGGAGCACGGATCCGCCTGGCTCCTCAAAAAGATTGGGAAGTGAATAACCCTGTCCAATTGCAAAAAGTATTGAGCGTTCTTGAAAATATTCAGAAAGAATTCAACGAAAGCCAGACCGGAGGCAAGAAAGTTTCACTGGCAGATCTTATCGTTCTTGCGGGAAGTGCGGCGGTAGAAAAAGCTGCTAAAGATGCAGGCCATAACGTAATCGTATCGTTTGTACTGGGAAGAATGGACGCCTCACAGGAACAGACGGATGTGGAATCCATGAAATACCTTGAGCCGGCAGCCGATGGATTCAGAAATTACCTGAAGAAAAAATTCTCCGTTTCTACGGAATCTTTATTAATCGATAAAGCCCAGCTCTTAACCCTTACCGCTCCGGAACTCACTGTACTGATCGGCGGAATGAGATCGTTAAACGCCAATTACGACGGCTCTTCCCACGGAATCTTTACACAGAATCCGGGTATTTTAAGCAACGATTTCTTTATTAATCTTCTGGACATGAGCACGCAGTGGAAAGCTACTTCCGATGATAACGAGCTGTACGAAGGCACCGACAGAAAGACAGGAGAGAAAAAATGGACGGCCACCCGCGCCGATCTGGTTTTCGGATCCAACTCCGAACTGAGGGCCATTGCTGAAGTTTACGCCAGCGCCGATGCCCAACAGAAATTCGTGAACGACTTCGTATCAGCATGGGTGAAGGTGATGAACCTGGACCGGTTTGATATTAAGTAATTTTATAAATAGTGTTTTAAGTGATGAAGGCAGCCTTTGGGTTGCCTTTTTTTGTTCATCACCTTACTCCGGCTATTTCTCAGAAATAAAACGATTTCAATTTACCCATTTGAAATTCTGAACATTAAAATCCGTATTTCCACGATGGAATACGGATTTTTTATTATAAAGTAATTCGTGCTAATAATAAATTTTGAAAAAAATTAATAAAAAATTTAATACGACGAGTTTTGACGCATCCCCTATGGATATTTGCACATAGAGATACTGAAAATGAAATTCAGTATTAAAAACCAAAACATTATAAAAATTATTTATGAAAAAAATGAATTTACAATTAAAATTATGCACTTCCCTTTGTTTTTGGGAAGGAAAACAGCAAAAAGATGGTTTAACCAAATATCAGGCATTATGAATTTGGAGGATTATTTAAATGAGATACAGGATTTTGATGATGCTTCACAAAAAGAACTTTTAGCAGATTTTCAAAACGGGAATTTTTTGGATTTTTCTGCAGTAATGCAGCAAAACCGTAAGAATTTCCAGGATTTTCTTAATATCGGCAACAGCATGCCTCAACCCATACGACTTGGGGAAACGGTTCGAGGAATGAACAATGTGAGCCCTTTATTAGCGGTGAAGTTTAAAAATCAAAAATCGAAAGATATATCAGATAAATATTTTATTGATGCTTTTAAAGATCAGTATAATGATTTTGATATCGTAATTGATCCGGGATGTACAGTAAATGAAGAATATCTCAACCAAAATTTTACAAAGAAAACTTCTAGCTACTTTATAGATGATGATGGCAAAAAGGGAGAAACCAGTGGAGACACTAAAGTTAACTTTATAATATTTATTACAAAAGACGAGAATAAGATTAGGGAAGCTTACCAGTGTTTAAAACCGAGCAAAAATGAAATCATTCTTTTCGCTGAAGATAATACAGGAGATAATAACGGTCAGCTCATTTTAGCGAAAGCAGATGAAAGTGTAAAAAAAGTTTTTAGGCAGGTAAACCAAAGAACGCTGAGTGATTATAAGCCTTTTCATGACATGCAGGGAATCTTGAAGCTTGATTATAAAGACTGGATCGCTTTGATCTTAAATGGAAGATTGGAAGGAAAGCAACTTCCTGTTGAAGATATCATCGGAAGTTTACTGAATGTAATAAAAACATTTTTCTTACCGTCTAAAGCATTAGGATGGATTCTAAACAAAATCGGTGACGGGATAGATTATCTTAAAATACAGGATAACATTTGGGATACACAATCTGATGATTATTTTTTTGAAAAAAAGAATATTACAAATTTTTTCACAGTAGATATTGCGCCATTAGCAGAATTGAAAAAAGCTATAGTAAATGATCCAACCAAAACAGAATGGAATGATTTATTGCCAAGTTTTATTTCTGATAATGCTGAAATATACATCGGAAAACTCGAGAATGTTATAGGCAACTATAATATATATGTAACTCGCCAGATCGAAGCAATCTATAGCTTTCAGGAACAGATAGCTCCTGTTATAGACATTCTGAATATTAAGGAATCGATAGCATTTTGGGTAGGAATGTGGAACGGATTAGTCGATTTTGTTTCTTCAATTTTCAAATTTGCGGGAATGATTTTAGAAGCACCATTCGAGATTTTTGATAACTTTGACAAAGTTGTGGATGGAATAAGTCAGCTGTTTTCTTCACTGAGTAATATTGATATTTCTGATGAACTGGTAAAAGCTTACGCCAATATAAAAAAATATCTCAGCGAGAAAAATTCGGGTGATGTAGATTGGATTAGAGTAGCTTATATTTCAGGATTTGGCTTAATGTTTATCTTAACATTTTTCATTCCTTATGCCAATATTGCAAAGCTTGCAAGTATCGGCAAGTTTGGTAAATTGGGGATCATTATTGCAGATGTTTTAGAAGGAACAGGAAAGGCACTGGGCAAAGTAACACAGGCTGTAACAAGAGAAGCAAAAGAACTTGCAAAAGATATTTGGAAAGCACTGACTTCTTTAATGGAAATCCTTAAACGAGGTGGGACTAAACTCCAAGAACTTTTTGAGAAGATTTCGAAAGAAATTGTAGATTGGTTTCTAAAAAATAAGAAAGCACTTTCTCTTTATGAAGGTGGTATTTTCAGAAGTAGGTTGGCTAAGGCTGTCGCAATGGCTTTAGATGATGCTCCCAAGATCATTAAGCAATATGAACAAGCTTTTCTCGGGATGGAAAGACTTTTAAAAAAAGAAATGGCAACCATACTTAAGGAAAATGGAGAAGTGATTGGAGCCATTACAGATGATTTGGAGAACAGTGTCGATTTGACAAAATATGTAAAGCATCTAAAGAATGCAATTGTTACCCATAACCATCCTTTAGGAAGTAGCTTAAGCTTAGGAGATATTCAATTGTTTATTGATAATGGTATACAAGAGGTTCGTGCTATTGCTATGACAGACGAAGCTGTTTTTTCTCTAAAAAGAATAGGGAATTTAACTGCCAAAAATATTAAAGAAGTTAAAGAGGCTGTTAGATTAGCTGTTGAAGAACTTACAAAAAATGGAACAGTAGAAGAACATGCATTAAAAAGATTCAAAGCAGATATGTATATCCGTGAACTTAATAAAACAGGTAAAATAGAATATTTAAAATATCAACCATAAAAATTTTAAAATTATGATAACAGAAAAAGATTACGAAGTATTATATTATATTACCCCTAAAAAATATAGATTAACTGCATTAGACCAGGAGATATATGATCCTAATGAAATGATTAACTTTAGAAAAGAAAGAGAATTAGGAGAAAAGCTATTGCAATGCAGTAAGACAGAGTTTGTAGAAACAATAATCAAAATTTTTAAAAATAAGTATGCCAATGCATGGGGCGTTTGGACAAAAACGGTAAGTCATGACGGAAAAACAGATTTAGACACTCCTATACGTAAAGATTTTAAAAAATTATTTTTTGATTTTAAAGAAGGTGTGGAAAATGATTTTGGAGGAGACGATGAATATCTTGACAACTTATTTATTGAATTTTACACTTCAGTAAATGGGCTTACAAATTCTGTGAAAACAGCTTTACAAGGAAAATCATTTACAGAATCTACTAACAACGGAAAGACTATTTTTGAAGTCAGTAATAGTCCTATTCTAAAAATAGAAACTACTCCTACAACATTTTATATGTTTATAGATAAAGATTCTTTTATTGACTATGGAAATTAAAATTAAAGCAGCCTTTGGGTTGCCTTTTTTTGTTCATCACCTTACTCCGGCTATTTCTCAGAAATAAAACGATTTCAATTTACTTATTTGAATTTCTGATCATTAAAATCCGTATTTCCACGATGGGATACGGATTTTTTATTGTAAAGTAATTCGTGCTAATAATAAATTTTGAAAAAAAATTAATAAAAAATTTAATACGACGAGTTTTGAAGTACACCCTATGGATATTTGCACATAGAGATACTGAAAATGAAATTCAGTATTAAAAATCAAAACATTATAAAAATTATTTATGAAAAAAATGAATTTACAATTAAAATTATGCACTTTCCTTTGTTTGTGGGAAGGAAAACAGCAAAAAGATGGTTTAACAAAATATCAGGCATCATGAATTTGGAGGATTATTTAAATGAGATACAGGATTTTGATGATGCTTCACAAAGGGAACTTTTAGCAGATTTTCAAACCGGGAATTTTTTGGATTTTTCTCCAGTAATGCAGCAAAACCGTAAGAATTTTCAGGATTTTCTTAATACCCGCAACAGCATGCCTCAACCCATACGACTTGGAGAAACGATAAGAGGCATGAGCCATGTGAGCCCATTGGTGACCGTGAAGCCGGCAGATAACAGTCAAAGTGCGGATTTTTTAAAGAAGACTTATTTCGTTGATGCGCAAAAAGAAAAAAAAGGAAATCTGAATATCATTAATGATTTAAAAAAAACAGCGAAGGATGGCTATCTGTATACTTCTCTGGATGTTTTCTTTGATAAAAATCTCAACGGTGTACGGGATCCTGATGAGAAGTTATTGTTTACCGTGTACTTTTTCTTTTCGGATGACGGAAATAAAGTTCGGGAGGCTTATAAAACAGCAAGATTGGGGGAAAATGATATCTATTTCTTTATTGAAGGCGATGAGGATTTTTTCTCCTCAAAAAAACTTTATGCTAAGGTATCTCCATCGGTAAAAAAACAATTCTATAATAAAGAAGGAGAATTGGATGAAAGATTTTTCAATCCTTCAACGATGCGTACGCTGGCCAAAGAAACTGGGTTGGAAATAAAGATTATAAAGGAACTTCTGGAGAAAGGCAATATTGAAAAAGATAACATAAATATAGAAAATCTGTTAAATGCTCTTAAACAGGGGTTTCTTAATTTTTTTGCCATTTCAAAAGCAACGGGATGGATCTGTAATAAGATAGGAGATGGTCTTGACTATCTTAAAGTATCCGATGATTTCTGGGATACCCAAAGTGAAGATTATTTTTTTGACAAAGACAATCTTCTGGAGAAAATTACCATATCGGATGAACTGGTAAACAGCATTGATAAGCTTTTTGCCGACAGAAGAGGATTGGATCTTCATGATTTAACACCAAACATTCTTGAGACTTATATCAAAAAATACTCAAATGCCATTAAAGAGTTTATCCGGCATTACAATGATTTTATTACTAAAGAAATAGAATCCATTTATAAACTTGCAGATACTGAATTAGGAGAATTTCTGGCAGGGAAAATGCAGTTGTGGGTAGCTTACTATTGCGGACTATGGAATGGGTTGGTAGATTTTATATCCTCATTGTTTAAGAAGCTGTTTGAGTTAAATTTTCTTAGCCAATCTCATGATGTTCGCTATGATCATATAAGCATTGGCATTTTCAGTTTTTCTTTCATAATCTTTGGAACACCTTCTATTATTAAGCTTCCAGGCAATAGTTCTTTCAACAATCCAGCGTTTTTC
>CAJYGB010000040.1 GCA_913774355.1 uncultured Chryseobacterium sp.
ATCTGGTACAACAAAAAAAGAAGGCACAGTACTTTGAATTATCAAACTATTGAAGAGTTTAACAATCAAAACAAAATTTATCAAAATGTAGCTTAACTTATACTGGAAATTTTGTTTGCATATCCAATCCCTCCGGGGTCACAAAAAAGCTTCTTTTTAAAGAAGCTTTTTTTGTTTTTATATTTCATCCTTTGAATTGTTCGTAATAAGTACTAAACAGATCTGCTTCAAATTAGTAAATCCGATCAGTATATAACCTAATAGTTTTTTAAAACCCGTTAGATTTTGTTGCGCAAATTTTATTTCACATCATCTTTAAAGATAAATCAGGCAATATTTCTTGGTTTCGTTAACATTTTGGATTGAATAAAAATCTGATTTTAATTCCCAGATATTAACTTCCCCGATACGTAGAATAGCCGTATGCTGAAAGTGTGATAGGAACATGGTAATGGTTCTGGTCTTTTATCTCAAAAACAACTTCGATGAACGGATAAAAGCTTTCGATCCTGTCTTTCTTGAAATAATCGCTCGTGTAATAGATTAATTTAAAAATACCCGTATTGGCATTTCCTTTTTCTGCTGGCAGGAAATCCGGGATTCTGCCGTTTGAATCTGTCTTCTTTTCGTCTACAAAAGTCCAGAGCTTCGACTCTGCATTATACTTTTCCAGTTTTATGCTGATGCCTGCCGCAGGCATACCCCTGGATACATCCAGGATATGTGTTGACAGTTGAAAAGTGTGTTTCTGTGCAGAAAAGCCTGTTGACAGAAGCATGAAGAGAAGAGTAACAATAACTGATTTCATTGATATTTCGATTTTTAAATTTTAAACTATTCTAAGTCCATTATCCGATTTTTTCGCTGTTTGGAGGACGAATTAAGGATCTCCGGGCATTGAAAATTAATAACCTTAACTTTGAAAATACTATTCCAAAAAATTACATTCAAAAAATATACCCAGTAAAAATTCAGTAAAAAACCATCACGATTTTCTTCTTAGTGTTTTCCGGCTTAAAGAAAATTGATTAACTTAACGGTAGAATAAAGACTAAAAAATTAAACTATGGTAAAGAGGTTTCAGATTTTAAATATCATTGTCCTGCTGGCGACAATCGGCATCAATTACCTTTCAAATACCGGATTGCTCAACAATGAAACGATGGCAAGCATTTCTGCAAAATACCAGAATCTGTTTACTCCTGCCGGATATGCTTTTTCCATTTGGGGTCTTATCTATCTCGGTCTGTTGGGGTTTGTCATTTATTACGGTCCATTCGCCAAAAATACGGAAGCCAAAGAAAAAACGATTTTAAATACCGGATGGTGGTTTGTTATTTCATGTATCGCCAATAGCCTGTGGATTTTTACCTGGCTGTATGAATATACATTGCTGACGATTCCGATTATGATGCTGCTGTTTGTTTCCTTGCTGAAAATTATCTGGAATAACCGCGGCCTGATCGAATCCCGGGATTTCAAAACAACGGTTTTCCTTCGCTTGCCTTTTTACATTTATTCAGGATGGATTTCTGTTGCATTAATTGCAGATGTAGCCACCTATTTAAAAAAGATACAGTGGTCAGGATTCGGAATTCCGGAAACCGGGTGGACGGTCCTGATGTTCATTATAGCTGCCGTAATTCACCTTTATATGGTCTGGAAACAGAACATGAGCACATTTGCCCTGGTCGCCGTTTGGGCCTTGATCGCTATTGCGGTTGCCAATCAATATTCCAATCAGGCGGTTTATATTTCGGCCATCATGACGGCTTTATTTGTTTTTGTCAATATCGTTTTTAAACTGTCAAGGAAAAAAGGTATGCTGTAAATGGATGAGTTTTACAATTCATCCGGTATGCTAAATAAAAATCTAAATTTTATTCATTGATGTTAACTCACTTTACAAACCAACAAATAGCCAGCCTGGAGAAAAGAGCTAAAACAGCACTGGTCAATTCTCTGAGCGGTTTTAAAAGCCTCAATCTGATCGGAACCGCAAATGCCTCAGGACAAACCAATCTGGCCTTATTTAATTCGGTGATGCACATTGGGGCCGATCCTGCTTTAATGGGCTTTATTTCCCGTCCGGATTCCGTGGAACGGCATACGCTGGAAAACATAAAAGAAACCGGCTTTTATACCATCAATCATGTTAACACAGACATTTTTGAAAAAGCGCATCAGACATCAGCCCGATATGCGAGGGAACAGTCGGAATTTGATGCTACCGGATTGGAGGCAGAGTATAAAAGTGATTTTTCAGCACCCTTTGTTAAAGAATCGTTTGTCCAAATAGGCTTAAGCTTAAAAGAAATTGTCCCGGTTCAGGTCAACAGCACCCTGTTGGTGGTCGGCGAAATCACGAATCTGTATTTCCCCGGTGAAATCTGGGATGCCGATCAGGGTATTTTTGATTTTGAAAAGGCCGGTACCGTTGCCGGTTCTTCCCTTGACGGGTATCATGAGACCCGGCTGATCAAAAGGCTGAAGTATGCCAAACCTTAAAACACATACAATTCAATTCAGATTAATAATTTACAAACCGGAATAAGGGTATGTTACATTTAAGACAGCGTGATTAAGGCATCTGAAAGAATTTTCAGATACAAAATTCTGGCAAAAGAAGAAGAAAATGTATCTTTGGTTTTAGCAAAAATAAAAAACAATAACGGTTTCGGACGTTGAATCCTTTTAGGAAAACCGGTAGAAAAAGAAATCTGTTTCGTTACACAAAAAGATTTTTAATTTTAAAAATAAATGTAAGTTATTATGAAAAAACTATTAACCTCTGCCTTGATTTTGGCCGGTGTTTCTTTCGCAACAGCACAAACCATTGAGTCGGGTAGCCGCAATACCGCAGGTTACATCAAATCAGACGGCACTATTGAAAACAGCAGTCATTCCACGGTTGGCTATATCAAAAGTGACGGAACTATTGAAGACAAGAGCCACATCACTATTGGCCGTGTAAAAAGCGACGGGACGATAGAAAACAGAAGCGGATCCACGGTAGGATATGTTAAAAGCGACGGAACAGTAGAAAACAGCAGCCATTCTACCATCGGCTATATCAAAGACAACGGAACCGTAGAAAATGCCAGTCACAGTACATTAGGCTATGCAGGCGGTATAAAGAAATCCTGGGCTGCGGTGGCGTTTTTCTTTTTTAAGCTGTAATAGGAATTAACATTTTTATAAAGGAAATTATTTCACTTTTTACTTTCCCTAAATTCCATTACTGCATATACGATGTAATGTAATGCTTTCCACCAAAAGCAGATACTGCTGGAAATTAATCTTTAGTTTGCATAGAATTGCGTTATAATATAGAGGTCATGTTTGAGAATTCTTTTTAGTTTTATCTATTATTGAGTATATAGACAGAAAAATTTAAGTTGTTTTTTCTGTTTTTTCAAAATAAATATAATAAAGAGCAGGAAACCATTGGTTTTCTGCTTTTACTCTTAAAAATTATTTTCCACTTCCGCCGCTTTCAGCATCAGATAATGCAGGTCCGTATTTTTCATAAATGGTTTCAGCTGGTCGCTTCCGGGGCCGTACATTGCCAGCTCTACATAATCACCACTATGATCCATACTGATCCAGCCTACATTGTTACGTTTTTTTTGAAATTCTGAGTAGATTTTATAAGGTAGTTTTTTATAATTGTAAAGTCCTTCTTCTTCTTTTTCCAATCCTTTGTAGAAGTTCAGAAGGTGGTTGGCTTCTTCATCGGACAGCGAAAACTGGTTGTTTTCAAAAACCCAGTCTTTTAGCTGTTGTGTATTGAAATCGTTGTGAATGTTATTCAGCAGATATTCGTTTGTAAATTTATAATTGGCTATGCTGTTGAAGTTTTGGGTGGCACTGTCTCCGTAAATTGTTCCGGGATTGGCATTGCCGTGGTCTGTGGTAATGATGACGAGTGTATTACCGTCTTTTTCTGCGAAATCTATCACGGCTTTTATAGCTTCGTCAAAGGCCAGCTGGTCGTGGATGAGCGCCGCAATGTCATTGGCGTGTGCGGACCAGTCTACTTTTCCGCCTTCTACCTGAAGCACAAAACCTTCCTTATGATCTTTCATCTGGTCTATAGCGGCCTTTGTCATTTCGGCAAGTGTCGGTGTATTTTGCAATTCCGGCGTATTGTTTCTGTCGATGGAATAAGGAAGTGCACCAGTAGTGAAGATGCCCAAAACAGGTTTCGTTTTATCAATATTTTTAAGGTCAGATCGGTTTTTCAGGATTTGATAACCTTTTGCTTTGTAAGTAGAGTATACATCTTTTTTATCCTTTCTTTTGTTCGCGTTGAAGAACTCATCACCGCCACCCATCATCACATCAAAACCAAATTGTGCGTACATCTCGGCAATTTCCGGTTCGGCACTTCTTTTTTCTGAATTGATACAAAATCCTGCCGGTGTAGCATGCGTAATGGTTACTGAGGTTACGCAGCCTGCTTTCTTTCCTTTTTTCTTGAATTTTTGCCAGATCGGAAGGTGCTGCTCGCCATTTGGGCCGACATTTAATGAACCGTTATTAACGCGGAATCCACCCCCGAAAGATGAACTTGCCGCAGCGGAGTCGGTTACGATGGAACTGGCGGAAGCAGTGTCCATCAATGCACGTGAAGCTTTATTTTCCAGATAGAGGTTCATCCAGTTGGTTTCTCGGCCCAAGATATTTTTAGAATAAAGATTGGCCATAGAAAGTGTTCCGTTGCTCATTCCGTCACTGATCATAAAGATGATGTTTTTAGCTTTCTTTCCTCCGGAATTTAATTTTTTTTCCGGATTTCCGGCAAATAAATCAAATGGGCTTATGGCCAATGCGCCGGTTAGAAGAGCGGTACCGCCCAGAAATTTGCGTCTGTTCATTGCTGGTATTTTGGTGTGAATTTAGAATTATTATTTCTCAATCAAATGAATGGAATATTAAAACAAATCTTAAATTTTATTAAAAAAAATTGACTTATCCCTTTAGCCAATATCCGGAATTAACCATTAATAGAGGTTTCCTGTATGTTGGCCTTCGATAGTTTTCTTTAATTTAAATAAGAGCTCGGTATAAGTTAATGCAAAAATATAAATGGAAATAGGCTTTAACTTAACACAACCGATAACGATCGATATGCGGATTATTAGCAATTTATATGTTTTATTACATCGAACATTACAATACCGAAGAACGATTTAAATATTCGTGGGAAATGGATCGTCAAACGATATTTTCTGGTCAAACATATATTTTTCGTTATCCGTCAAAAGACAATTTTCCAGGTCCAGAATCATTTGTTCTCTGTCCAGATTCTGACCGATAAAGACCATCTCGTTGGTTCTGTCACCCCAGGTTTTGTCCCATTTTGATTCTATAAAATCCTGATTTTCTGCAAAAGAGGCATACATTGCACGCTGACTCATCGGCATGCTGCACCACCAGACTCCGGCTTTTTCCAAACGGAAAGACCCGCCAGCCTGTGAAAAATTGAGAGCGTCACCGGGTCTTGAAGCCAGCCAAAACAACCCTTTGGCGCGGATAACGCCAGCAGGATATTTATGATTCAGATAATTCCAGAATCGCATCGGGTGGAATGGTTTTTTGTGCCGGAAAACAAATGAACCAATCCCGTATTCCTCGGTTTCCGGAGTATGATGATCGTTCTGTAGTTCCTTCTGCCAGCCTGCGGATACCTGCGCCGTTCCAAAATCAAAAAGGCCGGTATTCAGGATTTCTTTGGGATTTACTTTTCCGAACTCCGATCTGATGAATTTTGCATCCGGATTAAGTTTTTTAATCGCAGCTTTCAGGAAATCCACGGATTTTTCCGTTACCAGATCGGTTTTGTTGAGAATGATAACATTAGCAAATTCCACCTGGTCGGTCAGGAGATTCACGATGGTTCTGTGATCGCCCTCAATGTCGGTAAGATCCCGGTCTGTCAGCAATTCATTGGAGCCGAAATCCTTGAAAAAATTGAGACAATCTACAACAGTTACCATGGTATCAATATAGCTGAAACGTGAAAGGTCGATACCGCTTTCTTCATCCACATAGAAAAAAGTCTGTGCGATCGGCACGGGTTCTGCAATTCCGGTTCCTTCTATGAGAAGATAATCAAACCTGTTTTCTTCGGCAAGACGCTCTACTTCGATTAAGAGGTCATCTCTGAGTGTACAGCAGATGCAGCCGTTGCTCATTTCCACCAGTTTTTCTTCGGTACGGGATAATGAATTCTGATCCTTAACCAGTTTTGCATCGATATTAACCTCACTCATATCGTTCACAATAACGGCAACTTTCAGATGGTCTTTGTTGTGAAGAATGTGATTCAGCAATGTGGTTTTACCGGCGCCTAAAAAACCGCTCAGAACAGTGACAGGAATTCTTTTTTGCATTTTTAAGAATGGATTTTTGAATAGATTATGGATAAAAGGATTGCATTCCGTTGTTTGTTAAATATGAACAGAGCCAACTATTAATTATCATTAATGCTTGTGATTTTTAAAATTAATAAGATGGGCGATAATCAATCCGGCAGCCCCCGGATAAATCAGTTCGAAGTGGATGTGAAAGATAAAATCCAATCCGACAGAAATAGCAATCAGCGCAATGGAAGACCAAAAGAGTACTTTCAGCCAGGTTGTATCGATTTTTTTTGTAATTCGGAAAACCATGATTGTCCCAATGATCAAAAACGCTAGATCAATAAATGGATTATGCGAGATTCCAAGTGGGATAATCATTATTAAAGGGAATAAAATACAGTGAATCAGACATAAAACCGCTGCCGAAATACCTATATAATCAAAGATTTTTGTTTTCATATATGACTTTGTTTTTCATTGTAAAATTTTCAAAATATTGATTATCAATAAATTAAAGGTTTAAAAATGTTGCGTGATTCCATAATTATTATTGTAACCATGTTGCAAAAGTACTAAATAAATTTTATTTAATGCAATTTTGTTGCATTAATAAGGGGCAGTTAATATTTCATAAACTATTTTTATTTTTTAATCCATACTCTTTTTTCCAATGTAAATTATTATTAATAAGATTCAATTAATGTTATAGATGAATAGGATAGGGCTGTCTGTGCGGATAGCCTATCTCTTTTATACGATTCCCGGAATTTTAATTCTGGTGTGAAAGGGCTTATTTGACAACTTGGAATATGTTTTGTTAGTCCCGAGATAGAACTTTTACTGATGAATGATAAATCTTTACCCTCTCAACCCCGACGCCGTAAATGGCTGATTTACACTATTGCCGTTATTGTTGTGCTCGCCGTCGCTTTTCCCTTTGCCCTCGAGTTTTACCTGCAGCGGAAACTGCCGGACTTGGTAAACGATAAAACACCGTATACCGTTAAAATCTCAGGCTTTAAACTCAGCCTGATGTCAGGCGATATTACCGTCAACCAATTAAAAATCGCCACCAAAAACACGAAAAATAAAAACATTACCCAGATTCAGGGAAGCGTGGGACAGGTAAAAATCACGGATTTCGGGATTATGAAAGCACTGTTCAAAAAATCATATCATGCCGACCAGCTGCTCGTTTCGGATGGAAATATTATTGTTAAAACGGCCGTTAAAGATAAAAAGGAAAAAAAAGAAAAGAAAAAACTGGATCTTACCTTAAATGATCTGTCCATTAAAAATGTAACGGCTGATGTGGAAGATGCCAACGGAAAACCGATTTTCAAAGGTGAGAATATTGCGGTCAGTCTTACAGACATTACCCAAAGCAGCAATGATTCGAAGATACCTTTAGCCTTTAAAGACCCTCAGATAAAAGCTTCAAACATTAAAATAGGGGTGAATGAATTTTACGAGATCCATTCCCGGGAGGTGAAAGCCTCAAAAAAATCATTGAAACTGTTGGCTTTCCGGTTGAAGCCTATTCAGAATCTCCGGAACTACAATTCAAAAAATATTTTTGATTTTGCAGCCGGGGAATTTACAGCCGATGATTTTAACATTAGCCAGGATTCCCTCATCGTTTCCAAAGTATACTTTTCGGAACCCGATCTGAAGGTAACTTCTACCGGGAAGCAGACCGTGGAAAAAAATAAAAATCCGAGAGAGATCGAAATGAAAATCGGGATGAAGAATATCTTTTTCCAGAATGGTAAAATCACCGTCCTTCAGCAGGATCGGGAAAAAACCGCGTCTGTCGAGCATTTTAATTTCAAGCTTAATGACATTGTTTTTGACAAAAATACCGTGAAAGAGAAAATCCCTTTCCGTTTCACCAATCATGATATCGAAGCCGACAATATCTATTTTAAAGCCGATCCGGCACAAGCCATCAGAGTAGAAAAAATCACTTCAAAAAACTCAGATATTATCATTGATGGTTTCAGGATGCTGGCCTTAAAAAAGAATATTTCAAAAGATGTATTCACGGCATCGGCAAGTCAGATCAGATTACTGAAGAATAAAAGCCGGTACATCGGCCAGAAGCTGAATATCGATTTTGCAGGAATTGTTATCGACCGTCCGGATATCGCCATCAGTTCCCCTGCAAAAAAATCGCCGGACAAGAAGAAAAGTGCTACGCCTCAGGAATTTGCAGCAAAAGTCGGTTTCATTCGGCTAACAAACGGTAAATTTGCCCAAACCGTTCAGAATAAACATAAAATGTCGGTGGAGTCTTTTGATATTAAGCTGGACGGCATCTATACCGACCAGAAGGTTTTAGGACACAGCATTCCATTTACCGTTCAGAAACGGGACGTCAAAGCTGAGAAAATCCATCTTGACGCCGGGAAATATTATAATTTATCAGTGGCCGGGATTGCAAATTCAGGGAAGACAACGGAGGTGTCGGATCTGCATTTTACCCCGAAATATTCCCGTAAGGCGTTCAGTCGCGTGATTGCCAAGGAAACCGATCTGTACACTATTGCTGTTAGGAAAATCAGCGTTGAAGACCATCAGTCTTCTTTCGGAAAAGATGCGGTTATCGATATCAGCCGTCTTGATATTGACCGGCTGAACTGCAACATCTACCATGATCTTGCTCCGCCTGATGATAATGCCATACGCTATTTTTTCAGCAAAAAACTAAGGGATGTAAAGGTGCCGCTTTTTATTAAAAACGTTAACCTCAGAAATTCCGAGTTGACCTACGAAGAAAATGCGGAGAACAGCAACATTCCGGGAAAAATTACTTTTAATAAATTCAATGCGCAGATTACCAATGTGAATAATGCAAAAATAAAAGGCCGGCCGACGGTGATCAACACCGATGCCCGATTTGACTTCTTTGGTACTGCAGATACCAAAGTAAACTGGCGATTTGATGTCAAAGACCGTTCGGATTATTTTACCATAAAAGGGGATATCCGAAAACTCTCCGCAGAAAACGTCAACCTTTTTGTCCGGCCGTATCTTAATGTAACACTGGACGGGCAGATCGATTACCTGAAATTCGATTATTACGGAAACTCCGCCGGCATCAACGGGAAGTTTTACTTCAAATACAACGATATGTACGTTAACCTTTTGAATAAAAAGGGGAAAGAGAGAAAACTACTGACCAAGATCGCCAACTGGTTTGTAAAGGACGATTCTAAAGGAGAGCCGGAGCATGTGGTGATCGAGAAAAAAAGAGATCCTGAAAGAAGCTTCTTCAATATGCTGTGGCAGGGAATTATGGAAGGGCTTAAGAAATACATTATTTAAATAAAATTAATCGGCATTCTTTTTGCCAGCCTAATAAACATTGATGAGGATAAGGACGATGAGATGTGCTTATCCTCATTTATTTAATACACCTTTTATGAATAAATATTACCCGCTACTATTGCTGTTGTTTTCAACCCTCCTGTTTTCCCAGTCGAAAATCATTATTAAAGACTCCGAAACCCATTTGCCCATCAGTAATGCCACCGTAAGCTGTGACCATACGGTTCTGGGCAAAAGTAATGCATCGGGGATTCTTTATTTTACCTCAGACTGTAAAAAAGTGGCTGTTTCCGCAACCGAATACAAAGAAGCAAGCTATCTTACCGATAAAGTAATGGAGGTATTTCTTGCGAGAAGAGAGCCGAAAACAAAATCCATAGAAGGCGTGGTCTTGTCCGACAAAAGTGATCCGAGGGCACTGGAAATCTTGCAGAAAGTAAACGATAACTACAATCAGAACTCACCCCAAAGCCTTGAATCATATGCCTACAAGTCGTATGAAAAAATAGCCATGGATCTGGATCAGGACAGCATTGAAATCTATAATAATTACATAAGAAAAAGAATCGATTCGTTGGAAAAGCTTCCTCAGAGGCCAATGAAGCCTAAAGATAAGAAAGACTCGTTACAATCCGTACAACTGGCACAGCTGGCGGGTCAGAGTAAAATGTTTCTGTGGGAACGCGCTTCCGAAGTGATGTATTCACAGAAATATGGGGAAAAAATCAACATTCTGGATAACCGGGTTTCCGGTCTCAAGCAGCCTTTGTACGAGCTGATGGCCTTCCGGTCAAACCGCAACAAAATTCCTAAAGAAGTAAAAGAAGAAAACAGAAACCTGTACCGGTTTTTCCTTACCGATTCCCTTGAGATCGACGGCCGTGAAAGTTATGTGATCCGGTTCAGACAGGTGAATAACCGGGAAGCGCGGGATCGCAAAAAATTCAATGGATATCTGTATATCGATAAAGCCACTTACGCCCTTAAAAAAATCGAGAGCGAAAGCAACGAGGCCAACGAAGGGACCGTAACCAGCATCTGGACTCCCGTTAAAGACAAATGGTTCCTGCTGAAAGAAGATTATAAGCTGAAAGTAAACAGCAATGTTCTGGATATGAACATCAGCCTGCGGGGCGAGAAAAGAGAAAAGAAAAAAGACAAGGGCAAAAAGTTCGGAACCTATGCTTATGCGACCGCTGATTATTTCGACATTAAAACGCCGATTGAGGAAAATCCAAAAGATTTTAAAGGCTATACCATTTCCGTGAAAAATTCTGATGGCAACTTGCTGGACGAATACCGTACAGAAAAGCTTAATGAACGAGAAGAGAATACCTACGTGAAAATAGACAGTCTGAGCAATGCCTATAAACTGGATCAGAAAGCAAAAGGCCTTGCCGGGCTTTTGAAAGGAAAGCTTCGTCTGGGAATGGTGGATTTTGATCTGGCGAAAGTATTCGGTTACAACAAATACGAGCACGTCCGTCTTGGATTAGGCGTTAAACTCAACGAAAGGTTCAATCCGTATATTTCGCCGGATGCCTATTTTGCGTATGGAATCTATGACAAAAAATTCAAATTCGGAGGTGGAGTAGACATCAAAACCACCCTGGAGAAAAATTCATTTTTCAGGCTTGAATACTTTAGTGATGTAAATGCCGCAGGGCGGTTTTCGGAGAACCTCTGGAATTTCAGAATGCAGATCATGAATTCGGGAGTAGCCATCAACAATAACATTTTCTACAGCTATGAAGGTTTTAAATTAAGCTATGAAAATGATATTACCAACGGCCTGACCCTGAATATAGCCACTAAAAAATCACAGGAAGAAGCCCTGTTCGATTACAGCTATAAAGATTTGGGCAAACGTTTCGACATTACTTCGGCAACCCTTACCCTCAAATATTCTCCGAATTCCAAAAACGTAATGACGCCCGAAGGCAAATACACCTACGAACAGAATTATCCGGAGTTCTACTTCAATTATGAGCAGGGGCTTAAAGCTTGGGACGGCGATTTCAGCTTCAGCAGGTTTGACGTACTGATCAGCCATAATCTCAAAACAAAATTAGGGGTTACCGGAATCCGTGCCTACGGAGGGTTGGTTGTCGGGGAGGCGCCGATCTGGGAAAACTTCACCATGAACGGACTGGCTAACGGAAAAAGCGGTTTAAACTTCAACCTGACCTCCTATCTTGGGTTTGCGACAATGGAAGGCGGTAAATATTACAATGATAAATTTGCCGGCATCTACCTGACCCACAGACTGCCGTGGTATTTCAAGAGCTTTGGTAAAAATGTTTCGAGTTTCGACGTTATTTACCGTGGGATTACCGGCGACATGAAAAATCCACAGGATCACCAGTTCAAATTTGAAACCCTGAACCACCTCTACAACGAAGTCGGCCTGGAGTGGAACAACTTCCTTTCTTCCCAGTTTAACCTCGGATTCTTCTACCGCGTAGGCCATTATAACACAGGAAGCTTCAAGGATAATTTTGCCATCCAGTTTAAATTAAGATTGTTAGGCTTTTAAATACAGAAATATAATACAATATGATAAAGGCAGTGGTTTTTTAAGCCACTGTTTTTTGATTTTTACTTTACCGGATAACAATTCATTATAAAAGCCTCCCACAGATTCTACAGATTTTCACAATCCGTGAAAATCTGTGCAAATTCCTGGTTAAAAAATTCTTCGATTTTATTTTTATATGTTTCAGGCTATCAAAAAAACTCTTCTGTGACCAATATGTTAATACCTGAATTAAACACCCAGTTTGTCATTCCCGCAGGGAATCTGAACATAGTATTAGAGAAGCAATAGAAACCCCGGTTTCTATCCTATCAGAGAAATTCAAGTGCAAAGCTTTTCAACTCCCCATTAAATAAACGGAATCATGCGTGAAAATCTGTGCAAATCCATGGTTAAAAAAAACAAATGCAGACTTCAGCCTTCCAATGAGAAGTATACATTTAAAAATATTTGACTTTTAGTCTCATGTGTTCTGAAATATTTTCAATCCATTCCAAAATTCTCCTGTGCTCGATGTGTTAACAAAGCAAATGCAATCATCCTTAAAATCAGCAGGGCTTAAAACCTCAAAGCCAGCAAAGCCCCGATCAGCGCAGGAATCATTACCACCATTCCGAGTTTTAAAAACGCCCAGCCGCTCATATCATAACCGTTTTTTCTCAACTCTTTCAGCCATAAAATCGTTGCTAAAGAACCTGTGATGGAAAGATTCGGACCAAGATCGATCCCAACGAGGATGGCACTTCGTACCGCTTCCGGCAGGTGAATGGCTGAAACCGTTGATCCGGCAATAAGTCCGGCCGGCAGATTATTGATAAGATTGCTTCCAAACGCAACGGCCAGACCAGCGAGCCAGGAAGTCGTTTCCGTCGCATGATGCGCCTCATCCGCCAGTTTTTGGGAAAGGGAATCAATAATTCCCGTTTGCTGAACAGCTTCTACCAAAACAAACAGGCCAGCTACCAACGGAATGACAGACCATGAAATATGCCGGGCAAACGCCACCGGATTTTTCCGGCCGGCTATGAGAACCAGAATGGTCGTACTTAGCCCGGCAATGGCCGTAGGTAATCCGAGATCCCAATTCATGAGGGAAGCAGAAAGTAAAACCAGGGTGGTAACAACAATTCCGGCCAGTGCCATCTTTCCTCCCGGCTGTAAAGGCTCTGCTTCAATATCAGAATTGATAGATTCACGCAGTAATTTTTTCTGGGTTAAAAAAAGCATCAGAAAGGTAAGTACTACCGAAATCATGGACGGCAGCAGATAGTTACTGAACCATACTCCCAGGGGTGGCATTTCTTTTCCGTAGATTACCAGGTTGGCCGGATTAGAAATCGGAAGAATGAAAGAAGCCGCGTTGGCAATAAAAGCACAGATCAGCAGATAGGGAAGGGCATTTTTTACTTTCGCCCGCCTTACCGCAACAGCAACGGCAGGAGTTAATACAACGGCAGTGGCATCGTTCGACATGAAAGTGGTTACCATAAGACCTACCAGGTAAATCAGCACAAAAAGCCTGAAGGAAGATCCTTTGGAGAATCGTATCGCATGACAGGCCAGCCAGTCGAAAAGGCCCTCCCGCCGTGCGGATTCGGCAAGGGTCATCATTCCGATCAGGAAAAGATAGACATCAAGACCTTTCCCGATTCCAGTCCAGGCATCCTGTAAAGAAATCAGTCCGAAAACAAGCAGAAGCAAAGCTCCGGCAACGGCCCAGACCGCTTCCTGGATTTTATATGGCCGGATAATCACTCCGCCAATGGTAACTAAAGCAATAAAGTAGATGAAGAATTCATTGTTCATAATAAAGGGAAAAATAATCTTTATTTAATGATAATTAAATAGTAAATGATCTTGAAGTCTGTTTAGAATTAGTTTAAGGTATGATTTCCAGTAAATTATAGTGGTTATGCAACAGATACAAATCAAATCTTCCTGATTTGCGTGAGAGATTAAAACTCAAAAATAAGATCTTAATTAACCGGAAAAGTGTAAAATTTTAATTTTAAGCGGGCTCTGAGCAGGCTTCGGAGGGCGCACATTCTTTTTTCATGGTTTTGCCGTTAATTAGCCATAATGCAATGGAAATGACGGCAATGCTTCCCAGAATAAGAAACGCAGAGCTGTATCCCATCTGCTGCGCAATCCATCCGCCAATGGCCGGGCTTAAGGCTGCACCGACTCCCTGAACCGTCATTACCGCACCCTGCCCGATATTGATCCTTCCCGTTCCGTTAAGAATATGCGCGACCAACCCCGGAACGGCAACACTCTGAAGTCCTGCTCCAATTCCGTCAAGGATCTGTACAGGATACAATCCCACTTCACCGATCATTTGGGAGGCAATAAATCCTCTTAGCGGAAGAGAAAGAAAAGAAACCAGCATGATCATCCAGTATCCGTTCTTTTCGGCAATTTTCATTCCTGCGATCGAAGCCAGGATCATAACAATCTGGGCAATTATAACGGTTAACGCCACAAACATATAGGCATTTTCCTGCATTTTAGAGGCTGCCGCCATTCCGTAAAGAGGAAGTAAAGCGCCATTGCCGAGGTGAAAGCATGCGAGTGCCGCTGCAAGAATCAGCAACGGTTTACATTTCAGAAGCGTGCTGAGCCCGCTCGCTTTCTCGTCCTGTTCTGCATCCGACTTCATTCCGCGCGCGGCTTTATTATCGATACTGTCTGCCGGGATCATCAGAACGCTGATGATCGTGAGAACACCAAATAAAGCGGCGAGAAGAACAATCGCTGTCATCCCCCATTTCAGTCCCAGATAACCTGATAGAGCCGCGCCCGCCACGTTTCCGGCATGGTTGAAAGCCTGGTTCAAGCCATTCTGCCTGTTGAATCCTTTCTGCTTTACGATTCCCAGCGTGATTCCTACTACCGCAGGTCCTATGGCAGCTCCTGCAATGGCGGTTGCTACCTGGGAAAGGCTGACTACCCAGAAGTTTTGTGAAAGTAGAATAAGAGCGGATGCAATAACGGTAAAAATTCCGGGTATAATGACAAATCTCCGTTTATGATTGGTGGAATCGATCACAGCACCGGCTGGCGTTGTCATAAGCATTCCTGCCACCCCTCCCAGGGACATTACCGTACCGATGGGGCCGCTTTGCCATCCTTTTGAAAGGAGAAAAATCCCCAGAAAGGGCCCGATACCGGCCTGCATATCGGCCATAAAAAAATTAAGCGCTTTAAGGGCACCTAATGTACGCGGCCCGGCATGAGTGTTTTTTTTCATAGATAACCTCAGTATTAATTGGTTTAATCGTAAACAGAAAACCTTATGGAAAATGCAATCATGCCATCGTTAAAAGGTTTTCATATTCTTAATTTTGTGTGTAAGTGATATTTTGTAAGCCTGCCAAAAAGTATTCCAAATATGATCAGGATCATATTAATAATTTGAAATGACAAAGGTTGCCGATCAATAAAAAATATTTCCGGTCTTACTTTCCGGCATTTAAAAAAATTACAAGGACGAAATGCTTCAATTTAAATTCATTCTTAACGAAACATTTCCTAATTTTGCATAAGTGAAAAAACTGATCTCGATACTATTGCTTAGTCTATACTTGGTTTCTACAACCGAGCTGTATCAGTTTTTGAAAGTACCGGTTCTTATTGAACATTATCTGGAACATAAGGCAGAAAATCCGGCTATTACAATTGTTTCATTTTTTAAAATTCATTACGAAAACCCGGTAAAGGATTCGGATTACAATAAAGACCAGCAGCTTCCGTTTGCTTCGCATGCAGCGCATCTTGTGATTGTTTGTACACCGGCGACACCTTTTACTTTTCAGTTGTCCGACAAGAGTTCCAACCCGATTATTAAATCCAAACAGACTTTTTACAAAAGCATCTTTTATAATAAGGATATTCTCAATTCCATCTGGCAACCGCCGAAATCCTGTTGATTTTTTTCTGAATTATTCTCAAAAATATTTTTGAGAACGTTTTGATATTAAGTTAATCAACGATAGGTTCATTAATTTTTTATCAGGCGATCAAACTTATTTATTCATAAGCATTTGCTGGAATAGTAAATTCGAATAGAGATATTTATCTATAGCATAGGTATATGTTATCTGTTATTTATTATCTCCATATGCTAATAAGCTCAACAAATCATTATGCTTACAAAAATCATTGAGTTTTCTGTAAAGAACAAACTCATCATTGCGCTGTTGGTTTTGGGATTGATAGGCATTGGCTCTTATCAGGTAACCAAACTGCCGATCGACGCCGTTCCGGATATCACCAACAACCAGGTTCAGGTGATCACGATTGCCCCTTCATTTGGAGCAACAGACATTGAAAGACTGGTAACTTTTCCCATAGAACAGGCAAACAATAATATTTCAGGATTAAAAGAGATCCGCAGTTTTTCACGGTTCGGGTTATCGCTCGTTACCATCGTTTTCGAGGATGATATCGATATTTACTGGGCAAGACAGCAGGTGGCAGAACGGCTGCAGCAGGTTCAGACCCAGATTCCGCAGGGAATCGGAACACCCGAATTGGGGCCTATTTCCACAGGGCTAGGCGAAATTTTCCAGTATGTGATCCGTCCCGAAAAAGGCTACGAGAAAAAATACGACATCACAGAACTTCGTACAATTCAGGACTGGATCGTAAGACGACAGCTTCTCGGTGTAAAGGGCGTTGCCGAAGTCAGCAGTTTCGGTGGAAAACTGAAACAATACGAAATTGCCGTAAATCCCGACAAATTAAATGCTTACGGAATCACCATCAACGATGTTTTCGATGCTTTAAACACCAATAACCAGAACACAGGAGGAGCTTATATCGAAAAAGGGCCCACTGTTTTATACATCCGAAGCGAAGGTCTCATCGGAAATATTGAAGACATCAAAAATATAGCGATTGCTTCCAAAACCAATGAAATTCCATTGTTCATAAGAGATGTTGCAGAGGTGAAAACCAGCTTTGCCACAAGATACGGCGCCATGACATTCAATGATCAGGGAGAAGTTTCCGGGGCAGTGGTGATGATGCTGAAAGGAGAAAACAGCAATCAGGTCATTAAAAACGTAAAAGAAAAAATTGCACAGATCCACAAAACCCTTCCGAAAGGAGTGGTGATAGAACCGTTTCTGGATCGTACCAAAATGGTAAACAACGCCATCGGAACCGTAGAAAAAAACCTTACGGAAGGTGCATTAATTGTTGTATTTGTACTGGTTCTGTTCCTCGGAAATGTACGCGCAGGATTGCTTGTGGCTTCCGTAATTCCTCTCGCTATGCTTTTTGCCATCTGTATGATGAATCTCTTCGGAGTCAGCGGAAACCTGATGAGTCTCGGTGCACTGGATTTCGGATTGATTATCGACGGTGCGGTCATTATTGTAGAATCTGTCCTGCACCAGTTCAGCCATAATTCAAAATTCAAAAAAATATTCTCCGTTGGAAAAGAAGAAATGGACACCATTGTTACCGATTCTGCCGGAAAAATGATGAACAGTGCGGTCTTCGGTCAGATCATCATCCTGATTGTTTATCTTCCCATTCTTACCTTGCAGGGAATCGAAGGAAAAATGTTCAAACCGATGGCTCAGACTGTCGCTTTTGCTTTACTGGGAGCATTTTTATTGTCGTTAACCTACATTCCGATGATGAGTTCTTTGCTATTGAGAAAAAGAAGCTCAAAGCCGAATTTATCCGACCGGATGATGAAAAAAGTAGAGAAAATTTATCTGAAAACATTACTTAAAATTTTAAGAGTTCCGAAAATCGTATTCTCCATCGTGGCTTTACTTTTTGTCTTGGCAATTTTCATTCTCAGCAGAATGGGAGGAGAATTCATTCCTTCCCTTGAAGAAGGAGATTTTGCGGTAGAAACCAGAGTTTTGCCGGGAAGTAATCTGAATACAACCATTGAAAGTACCCAAAAAGCCGCTCATATTCTGAAATCAAGATTTCCGGAAGTACAAAAAGTCGTGACAAAAATCGGGAGCGGGGAAGTTCCTACAGATCCGATGCCGATGGATGCTGCCGATTTAATGGTGATTCTGAAAGACAAAAAAGAATGGACTTCTGCCTCTACATTCCCTGAACTGGCAGATAAAATGAGCAAAGAACTGCAGGACGTTCCCGGTGTAACGGTAAGTTTCCAATTTCCGGTGCAGATGCGTTTCAATGAACTGATGACGGGAGCAAGACAGGATGTCGTGGTGAAGATTTTCGGAGATGATCTTGACATTCTTTCCCAAAATGCCCAAAAACTCGGGAAAATTATTGAAACTGTAGACGGAGCGCAAAATCTTTACATCGAACCGATTGCCGGAATGCCGCAGGTAACCATAGAATACAACCGTCCTGTTATTGCACAATATCATTTATCCATTTCCGACATCAACCGGATTGTGAATGCTGCATTTGCAGGGCAGAGTACGGGTCTCGTTTTCGAAGGAGAAAAACGTTTCGATATGGTCGTTCGTCTCGATTCCAAAGTCCGTAAAAATGTGGATGATATTAAAAACCTGCTTGTTCCGACCCCTTTCGGAAACCAGATTCCGCTTTCCCAGCTTGCAAAAGTTGAAGTAAAGAACGGTCCGAACCAGATTCAGAGAGAAAACGCACAACGCAGAATTGTCGTTGGATTCAACATCAAAGGAAGAGACGTTCAGAGCATCGTGGAAGAACTTCAGGCTAAAGTTAACAAAGAAATAAAACTTCCAACAGGTTATTACATGACGTACGGAGGTTCTTTTGAAAACCTGCACAATGCAAAACAGCGTCTGATGATTGCCGTTCCGGTTGCTTTGGCGCTTATTTTTGTGATGTTGTTTTTAGCATTTGGTTCGGTGAAAGAAAGTCTGCTGATTTACACCGCAATTCCACTGTCGATTATTGGCGGCGTATTTCTTCTGGCTCTGAGAGGAATGCCTTTCAGCATCAGTGCAGGTGTCGGATTCATTGCCCTTTTCGGAGTGGCAGTTCTTAACGGAATCGTTCTCATTTCAGAATTCAACAGATTATACAAAAGCGGGATCCGCAATATCGTAAGAATTGTAATTGATGGCGGAGAATCCAGGCTTCGTCCGGTTCTAATGACGGCTTTCGTAGCATCTTTAGGATTTATTCCGATGGCGCTCAGCAACGGAGCAGGAGCGGAAGTGCAACGTCCGCTGGCAACCGTGGTGATCGGAGGTCTGCTCGTGGCAACTTTCCTTACGCTCTTTGTACTGCCGCTTCTTTATGTAACTATTGAAAAAGGATTTAAAATGAAATCGCCATCATTTGTAAAACGGAAAAGCCTATGAAGAAAACGCGATTACATATGACCTTTAAAAAATAATAAATATCTACATATGAAAAATAATCATAAAAATATAACGGCTGTATTCATTTTGCTATTCAGCTTTGCAGGATTCGGGTTGAAAGCGCAAACGCCAATTAATCTTCAGACGGCGATCAATACCGCACTGGAAAACAACAGAAATCTTAAAAACGAAAAGCTTAAATCTGAATATTCCAAAGCTTTGATAAAATCGGCTAATGATATTCCGCAGACTGGTGTAACGTTCGATTACGGACAGATCAACAGTGCGTACAACGATATGAAATTTGGCATTTCCCAGAACATTGCTTTTCCGACCGTGTATAAAAAACAGAAAAATGTGTACACCGAAGAATGGAAAAAATCTTTGCTGAATGTTTCCCTGAAAGAATATGAACTTAAAAAAGCAGTCAGTCTTACCTTTTACAATATGCTGTACTGGAAAGAAAAAGAAAAGCTGCTGAATGAAATCCTGCAACTCTACACCGATTTTTCCGACAAAGCGAACCTTCGTCTGAAAGCCGGGGAGAGCAATATTCTTGAAAAAACAACCGCTTCCAGCCAGAAATCGGCGATCGAAATTCAGTTAAAACAATTGCAGCAGGAATTAGCCGTTTTAAAGATCCAGTTTCAGTGGCTTTTGAATACGGAAACCGATTTCATTCCCGAAGATTCAAAATCTTTTGCCAATTCTTTAAACGAAAAACTGGCGGATCATCCTCTGCTCAAAATCTGGGAACAGCAGAAAAATATTTCCGCAGAACAGATCGCACTGGAAAAAGCGAAAATGCTTCCCGGATTGCAATTGGCGTACAATCTGAACAGTTTTAAAGGATTAGGTCCGGATGATAAATTGTATAATGCAACACCTCAGTTTCATTCGGTTCAGGTGGGTGTTTCGCTTCCTGTATTTTCTCGAGGTCAGAAAGCGAGGATTGAAGCCGCAAAAGTGGCGCAGTCCGTTGCTGAAAGTGAACTGAAAAATGCTGAATTCAATCTTCAGAATCAACTTAAAAAAGCAAGAGAAATCTATCATTCCAACCTGGACATTGTTTCAAAATATGAAACTTCCGACCTTAAAAACGCAGTGGTCATTACCGAAACGGCGAAAAAACAATTCATCGGCGGCGAGATCAATTATCTTGAATTTGTGATCCTCGTGAATCAGGCAGTACAGCTTAAAAACAATTATACCGATGCCGTTTGGAAACTTAACCAAAGCGCCATTGAACTGGAATACCTTACTTTAAATCCGTAAAAAATGAAATCAATTTCAATATATACCTTATTAATCAGCTTTTTTGTATTCATTCAGTGTAAAAAAGAAGAAGCTTCAAAGCAGGAAAAAAGTCTCCCGAAAGACGAAAACGTAGTGACTTTAACTGACGCTCAATTGAGAAATGCAACGATAGAAACAACCACACTTTCGCTACAGAATATCGCTTCCACCCTGAAATTAAACGGAATGATCGATGTTCCGCCCCAAAATCTGGTTTCAGTAAGCATTCCGCTTGGCGGTTATCTGAAATCCAGCAATCTTCTTCCGGGAATGCCGGTTTCCAGAGGTCAGGTCATTGCGGTGATCGAAAACCCGCAGTTCATCCAGCTTCAGCAGGATTATTTAATGGCAAGATCCAAAGCACATTTTGCGGAACTGGATTATAACCGTCAGAAAACCCTGAACCAAAGCCAGGCAAGCAGTGATAAAGCAATGCAGCTTGCTCAATCTGAAATGAACAGCCAGCGAATTCTGATGAACTCTCTGGCGCAGCAGCTCAGACTGATCAATATCAATCCGCAATCTTTAAAATCCGGAAACATTACGAAAAGCGTTCCGGTGTACAGTTCGATTAACGGTTTTGTAAGCAAAGTGAATGTGAATATCGGGAAATTTGTAAACCCTTCGGATGTGCTTTTCGAGCTTATTAATCCCGATGATATCCACCTGAATCTTAAAGTATACGAAAAGGATCTGGAAAACCTGAAAAAAGGACAGCGTGTTGCGGCATACACCAATGCCGATCCGGCCAGGAAATATTACGGCGAAATTCTTCTCATCAGCAAGGATATCAGCCAGGGCGGTCTGGCGGAAGTACATTGTCATTTCGATAAATACGATCACAGCCTAGTTCCGGGAATGTATATGAATGCCGAAATTGAAACCAGCACCTCTTTTTCCAATGTAGTTCCGGAAGAAAGCATCGTTAATTTTGAAGGCAAAGACTTCGTTTTTGTTGAGGTTAAAAAGCAGACGTACCGATTGACTCCGGTTACTTTGGGAGAAACGGAAAACGGATTTATCCAGATCCTCAATTTTGATGATTTTAAGAATAAAAAGATCGTGACCAAAAATGCTTATACGCTTTTGATGAAGCTTAAAAATACGGAGGAAGAAGAATAAATATTAAGTTTAAAGTAATTTGATATCATTATTCGTCAGTTAAATATGTAAAGTCTGTCTGAAATAATTTCAGAATTAATTTACACAAGTTTATAATTTAAACAATAAACTAAAGCTGAACAATTTATTGAACATTTTAGCGTTATAATCCGGATTAATTTAAAATCATTCTTAACAGAAGATTTTATACCTTTGATTAAGTGAAAAAGTTGGTTTCCATATTGTTACTATCCTTATTCTTGGTTTCTACAACCGAGCTGTATCAGCTTTTGAAGATTCCTGCTCTGGTAGAACATTACTGGGAACACAAACAGCTTAATCCGGAAATGCCGCTGATTGCGTTTTTCAAAGCACATTACGATCATCCTGCAAAAGACGGAGATTACGGTAAAGACAGAAAACTGCCGTTTGTAATTCATTCTGCACCGCTTACTTTGGTTTTTACCATCAATCCGGGCTTTTATTTTGAAACAAAAACGGAAAATTTCAGATCACTGAAATCGCATGAAATTCCTTCAAAAGACGAAGATTTCTGCTACAAAGGATTCGCGGGATCTGTCTGGGAGCCACCGAAATCGATTGCTTAATTCATTTACCATTTTTTGATTTCATTTAATCAAAATCCATCGTTTATTATCAAAATCATTATAAAATTTAAAATAATGAAAACAATATTATCAGCCATTCTTATGGTTGTATTTTCCTTTGGTTTCCACGCGCAAAACAGACTGGAAAACGCAAAAAAAACGGCTGCAGAAAACAAAGAACTCATTCTGCTTAACTTTTCCGGTTCAGACTGGTGTATTCCGTGTATCAAGCTTCATAAAAATATCATCGAAACAGAAGATTTCAAAAAACTGGAATCCGATGGTGTGCTTGTCTACATCAATGCCGATTTTCCACGAAATAAGAAAAACCAGCTTTCGGCAGATCTGAAAAAAGAGAACGCTTCTCTTGCCGACCAGTACAATCCGAAAGGTATTTTCCCATATACCATTCTGATGAATGCGGACGGAAAGATCCTGAAAAGCTGGGAAGGGCTGCCTTCGGAAAATGCGCTGGCTTTTACTAAAGAAATAAAAGAGATCAGGGAGAACCAAAAACCTTAAACTATGCTGAGAGAATTCAAAAGACCCCGGAAGCTGATGGGGAATGCTTTTGAAATTACCGTGGTAAGCGATGATGAAAATGCTGCGTACGGTCATATTGAAGATGCCATTGATGAAATCCGCAGGATCGAAAAGCTTCTTACGACTTACAATGAAGAAAGCCAGACCAACCTCATCAACAGAAATGCAGGAATACAACCTGTAAAAGTGGACTGGGAAATTTTCGGACTTATTGAAAGAAGCTTGAGAATCAGTAACATTACCAACGGATATTTTGATATTTCTTATGGCGGGATCGATAAAAGTTTCTGGAACTTCGACCGTGAAATGAAAGAGCTTCCGGATCCCAAGCAGATTAAAGATCATCTGAAACTAGTCAATTATCAGCATATTATGCTCGATCGGGAAAATCAGACCGTTTTTCTCAAAGAAAAAGGGATGCGCATCGGCTTTGGCGGAATTGGGAAAGGATATGCCGCAGAAATGGCCAAAAGAATTCTCCTCGAAAGAGGCGTAAATTCCGGCATCGTGAACGCTTCGGGTGATCTGACCACGTGGGGAAATCAGGCGAATGGAAAACCGTGGACGGTAGGAATTGCCGATCCCGACAACGCCGGACAGCCTTTTTCCTATATGAATATCACAGATATGGCCGTGGCAACGTCCGGGAATTACGAAAAATTTGTGGTTATCAACGGTAAAAAATATTCACACACCATTAATCCGAAAACGGGAATGCCGGTTTCGGGTGTCAAAAGTGTCACCGTTTTTTGCCCCAATGCAGAAATTGCCGATGCCATGGCAACCCCTGTCAGTATTATGGGGGTTGAAGCAGCACTCAATATGGTCAACCAGATCAATCATCTGGAATGCATCATCATCGATGATCATGATACAATATATTCCTCTCAGAATATTAATTTAAAATATTAAAAAAATGAAACATTTCATAAAATATATCCGGAAAATTGCCAATTCATTAGGGCAGCTAAAAACGATGTTCGTAAATTTCAGAAAAACATTCGTTTTTGCCTCATGTATGTCTTCCAATAATGCGAGTCACTTTGAGCTTGTCGAAGAGTCCGCTCAGGTCGGGCTGCATAAATTCAACACTTTACATTACAGAACAATTGCTGTTCTTTCGATATTGATAATCCCGTTTTTGAATTCGTGCACAACCGTAAAAGAGTACGAAAAGAATAAACTCAACGATGCCGAAATGGTTCTTGGAAACCGTACCATCGAAAAAACGGAACTCAGCTTCCAGTCTTACCGTGAAGGTTCTTCGGGAGCCAATGCCGGAAAAGTAGGTGGCGGCTGCGGCTGTAATTAAGAAAAGAGAAATTGTAAAATGTAATTGTGATTTAAAATGAAAAGAATTATCATCAGTGCCCTTGCTCTTTTCGGGATCTTTAATGCCAAAGCGCAGGAAAATACCAATAACGAGCAGCCTAAAAAGCTGACTTTCGATGAAGCTAATTTAGTATCGAGCTATTATAAACAGGATGGAAACAACTCGGCAGTAACCGGCGGAATCGGTACAGAGAAGCTTACCGATATTTCCAATGCCATCGACGTAACGGTGGTGAAATACGATAAAAAAGACAGGAAAAACAAATTTGGGCTAAGTGTCGGCATCGACCATTACACCTCAGCTTCTTCCGATATGATCGACCTGAAGGCCAATTCGTCGGCTTCTCATGCCGATACCAGGATTTATCCTGCGCTCAGCTGGAGCCGGGAAAATGAAACCAAAGGTACCACGCTGATGGCCGGAGCTATGTTTTCCACGGAGTTCGATTACCAATCTGTCGGGGCCAATATCGGATTTGCAAAAAAAACAGGCGACAGAATGGGCGAATTTACTGCGAAATTCCAGGCGTATATCGACCAGGTAAAACTCGTGACCCCCATTGAGCTGAGAACAAACGGAAGTACCGGTGGCGAACATGAAAATTACGGAACCAGCGGCAGAAATACTTTTGCGCTTTCATTGGCCTATTCGCAGATCATCAACCAGAATTTTCAGGTTGAGCTTTTGGCGGACGGGGTTCAGCAGACCGGTTATTTAAGCCTGCCTTTTCACCGGGTCTATTTTACGGACAACTCGGTACATCAGGAAACTTTGCCGGATAAAAGATTTAAAATTCCGGTAGGGGTACGGGCCAATTATTTCCTGGGCGATAAAGTAATCCTGAGAGCGTATTATCGTTATTACACCGACGATTGGGGGTTGAAGTCGAATACCTTCAGCCTGGAAACCCCGGTGAAGATCTCGCCGTTTGTTTCCGTAAGTCCGTTTTACCGGTACTATTCCCAGACAGCGGCTAAATATTTTGCACCTTACCAGCAGCATACGGCTTTTGACGATTACTATACCAGCAATTATGATCTCTCGAAATTCGACAGCCATTTTTACGGAGCCGGAATCCGGCTCAATCCCAAAAACGGTCTCTTCGGAATCCAGAGGCTGAATATGCTGGAAATCCGGTATGGGCATTATACGAAATCCGTAGGGATGAAATCTGATATTATTTCCTTAAATTTAAGGTTCAAATAATAGCCTATGAAATTATTAACACTATCTGCTTTGATCTGTTCGAATATTATTTTCGGGCAGATCGAAGCGGATTCTTCCGGTATCGTCCGGCAGGGCATGAAATATGAAGACCACGTTTATAAACCAAGTTATAAAAAACTTATTGTTCCAACAGTTTTTGTAGCCTTCGGTGTTGCGAGTCTTACTTCTGATGCATTGAAGAATCTTAATAATTCGACCAAATACGAAATCGGAGAACATCAGCCTAAACATATTACGCTGGATAATTATACACAATACGTTCCTGCCGCAATGGTGTACGGGTACAACCTCGCCGCGATCAAAGGGAAACATAATCTGAAGGAGCGAACCATTATCTACGGAACCTCACAGCTGATTGCCGCTACCATCGTTCTTCCGCTGAAACACCTGGTAAAAGAGGAACGTCCGGACGGTTCCAACCGCCTTTCATTTCCTTCCGGGCATACGACCACTGCATTTTCATCGGCGCAGTTTCTGTTCCGCGAATATCAGGATGAAAATATCTGGCTGGCTGTTTCGGGTTATCCGGTCGCACTTTTTACCGGAATTTACAGAACACTGAACGACAAACATTGGGTTGGCGATGTAGTTGCCGGTGCCGGATTCGGGATCCTGAGCACGGAGCTGGCTTACTGGCTGTTTCCTTTTATCAATAAGCATCTGAGTAAAAAAGATTCCAAAAGCTTTACCTTTATCTATCCCGTTCTGCAATCGAAAAACGTAGGCGCAGGATTGGTCTTGAATTTCTGAAAAATAAGGAAAACCTGAGTCGGCTGGAAGAAAGAAACTGAAGGTTTCCGGATAGTATATCACAGCCAATCGTCCTGACAACATTGAATTTAGAACCTTGAACCTTGAATCATAAATTATGCATCACCAGTTAGAAAAACATTATGTCAATAGAGTAGGGTGGCTGCGGGCAGCAGTTTTAGGGGCCAATGACGGTCTACTGTCCACTACGAGTATCGTTATTGGCGTGGCCGCAGCTTCCCCCGACCGGAATACCATTATCCTCGCTGCCCTTGCCGGGATGATTGCCGGGGCTATGTCCATGGCCGCAGGAGAATATGTTTCCGTAAGCTCGCAGGAGGATACTGAAAGAGCGGACCTTCTCAGGGAAAAGCGGGAACTGGAAGAAATGCCGGAAGTAGAATTACAGGAACTGGCCAAAATCTATGAAAAGCGGGGCGTGAGTAAAGAGACCGCCCTGCTTGTAGCTACCGAACTTACTGCTCATGATGCTTTGGCTGCCCACGCTCACGACGAACTGGGAATTAATGAAATTACCCAGGCTAAACCGCTGCAGGCGGCAATGGCTTCCTTCGGTTCGTTTGCGCTGGGAGCATTGCTGCCGTTTGCGGTTTCCCTCCTTGCGCCTATCCAGCAGATGGTTTATTTCCAATACGCTTTCTCAATTATTTTCCTGATGATCCTTGGTGCCGTTTCGGCCAGAACCGGTGGTTCAAAAATTGGGATTGCCGTCATGAGGATCTGTTTCTGGGGAACCATTGCCATGGGCGTAACGGCACTGATCGGACATTTGTTCGGGGTAACGGTTTCATAAATTGGCAATCAGGCGGGCTGATATCATCTGTGAAAATCTTAGCAGATCAGTGGTTAATAATGCACAGATTTTTAAGTTTTCAGACGATGCTTAACTCCGGTAAATAATTAATCGAATATTTTATCATAACGGATGAGATCATGATTTTGATCATATTTTAAATGCTGTTTTTACAGTCGTTTCCGTATTTTAACGTATGGTACCCCCGTTCTAACGGCATTATGGGAAAAATAAGGTATGTGTTTTTTGACCACGGGATCACCATTTTTATTCTGTTAAGAATCTTTTCTGGAATTTATGGGCATAATATTTGGTCTGCTAGAAGATGACGAACAAAGATTTTAAAACCCGTACATCATCGGGGTTCGATCGCTATATGTGCAAGTAATTATTATGCTTTATGGATGACAATAATCTCGAACTTTATTTAAAAGCGCTGGATTCCGCAAATTCAGGAATTATTATAACAGACAACCGTCTGCCGGATAATCCTATTATTTACTGCAACAAGGCATTTGAAAAAATTACAGGATACAGCCATGAAGAAATTATCGGCCACAACTGCCGTTTCCTCCAGATGAAAGACCGTAGTCAGCCTGAACGTGCAATGTTAAGGGAACATATCATAGAAGGGAGAGAGTGCAGGGTTGAGATCAGGAATTATAAAAAGAACGGTGATCTGTTCTGGAATGAATTATATATTTCTCCTGTAAAAGATGAAAACGGTTTGATAACCAATTTTATCGGCGTACAGAATGATATTACCGACCGTAAAAAAGCAGAGCAGGATCTTCGCGAAGAAAAAGCAAGTGTCGAAAGAAAAATAAACGAACGTACCCAGGAACTTCAGGAAAATGAAGCCTTTCTTTCCAGTATTATCCAGACGGTACGCGAAAGTCTGTTGGTACTTGATCCTGACTTCAGGGTGATAAGTGTCAATTCCTATTTTCTGAAAACTTTTAAAGTGACGGAAGAAGAAACCATAGGAAAAGTTCTGTATGAACTCGGAAACCATCAGTGGGATATAGATTCACTGAAGGAGTTGCTGATTAAAATACTTCCTACCAATAATCCGGTGATCGATTTTGAAGTTGAACATGATTTTCCGTATATCGGCAGAAAGCTGATGCTGCTGAATGCATACCGGATTGAATTCGACGGCCAGTATAAAGATAATATTCTTTTGGCCATTGAAGATATTACGGACAAGAGAGAGATTGACCGTCGTAAGGATGATTTCCTCTCCATTGCCAGCCACGAGCTTAAAACACCTTTAACAACAATCAAAACATTGGTACAGCTGCTTGAAAGAATGATGGATAAGGGAATAGACGACAAATTCAGGTCTACACTTCACAAAGTATCCGTCAACATCGAAAGACTGAATAACCTTATTACGGAACTGCTGGATACTTCCAAGATCCATTCCGGAAATATCGATATTAACCGAAAACCATTTGATATCAACGCCCTGATTCACGAGACAGTAGAAAACAGCCTCTATAATGCTTTCTCTCACCGTATCGAGATCAAGGGTAGTACAAATGCCATTGTAGAAGGTGATGAAATAAAGATATCGCAGGTATTGAACAATATCGTTTCAAATGCCGTAAAATATTCTCCTGAGGCAGATAAAATAGAGATTCTTCTCGGTAACGTGGGGAATTTCGTAAAAGTCTCGGTAAAGGATTTTGGCGTAGGAATTGATTATGATGATAAATCCAAGATTTTCGAAAGGTTTTTCAGAGTAAAGAATGTACAGCAGAAGTTTTCAGGGTTGGGTATCGGGTTATATGTAAGCCAGGAAATCATAAAGATGCATGGCGGTACAATCTGGGTGGAAAGCGAGTTGGGAAGCGGATCTGTTTTTAGTTTTACATTACCGATTTTAAAAATGAAGAAAAGTGAAAAATAAATTAATATTAGTGTGCGATGATGAAGAGGGAATACTTGATGTGGTAGAAATGATGCTTGATGCTGAAGGTTTTACGGTAAAGACCGAACTCGAAAGTGCCCATGTTTTTGACCGTATAAAGGAGCACAATCCTGATCTGCTGATCGTAGATCTGTGGATGCCCGTTATGTCGGGAGATGAGTTAATCCGGAAAATAAGGGGAAATGAAGAAATGAAATCCCTGCCGATTATGGTGATGTCTGCCAGCCGTGACGGTGAAGGCATTGCTTTCGGAGCAGGAGCAGATACTTTTATATCGAAGCCATTTGATATCAATGCCTTTGTGTCTAAGGTGAATGAGCTGATTAGTTAGAAAACCGATTACCCGTATAGTGTTTTATTTTGTGAAATTATACTCTTATTCTCCATCAGCATGTTAATACGGAAAGAGAAAAAAAGAAAGATTCTTATTTTTGACGATGATGTGATGACCCTTGAAGTCATTTCTATAATTTTCAGTGAAAAAGGGTACGATGTTTCGGTGTCCGAAACCACTTACAATCTGCTGGAAATTGTAGATGAGATCAAGCCGGATTTAATTATTATG
Organism: uncultured Chryseobacterium sp.; assembly: GCA_913774355.1. Classification (GTDB taxonomy): domain Bacteria; phylum Bacteroidota; class Bacteroidia; order Flavobacteriales; family Weeksellaceae; genus Chryseobacterium. Next base: position 29,706 of record CAJYGB010000040.1, read on the forward strand.
GACAACTGGATTCCGGACAGGGGCGGGGTTGAAGCAACCCTTCTTCTGAAAAATAGTAAGAAATATTCGGCAATTCCGGTGCTTTTTATCAGTGCGAATATCGATATTGAAAAGCTGGCCGGTTACTCTTATGCCAACGATTATATTCAAAAACCTTTTGATCTGGATCATTTTGAGCAGAAGGTTATGTTTCTTCTGAATATATAACTGCAATTGGTGGCAAGTAAATATTATCCATACCGCTTTTTCCAATCTGTTTTCATGTGTTTATATTCGGGAACTGCCTCAGCTTCTTTCCATTTTTTATAGAAAACCTCGGCAGATTTTGCCTTTTCAGGATCTCCTGTTCCGCGTTCCGATTGTTCATAGTTATTTGAGGAATCGTATTTTTTTCCTCCTTTGTAATTGAAATACCGCCGCGCCCGTGTAAAACCCATCTGCAGATATTTTCGTGACATATCCGCACCCACAAAATTATTTTCTTTCAGGTATTCGAGGAAAAGACCGAATATGTTCTCCGAACTTTCCAGGGCAATTTCCCTGTTCTTAAAACGCCAGTATTTGCCGATTTCGCTTTTATACGGTTCACATATGAGTACGCCTTGTTCTCCTTTTCCAACCCGGTATAATTCAGGATGCTGACGGTAATCAACATCAGGTTTCCATTCATAATTACCGGCATCAAAGTTCAAATAGCTGGGGGTTTCTTTTTTCATAAATATAAGAGTGAAATTGGGACTGATGCTCTTCAGATGTAGAAGATTTTGTAATTTATTATTTCTCAAAAACAAGGCCATACTAATTAAAAAAAGATGACTGTCTTATCATAAAAAATAAGAATACCACGGAAGATGGCATAATAATTTCAGGGCTATCAGCTGAGCAAAACAGGACAATTATGAATGAGAAATTTATCAGGATATTAGGATGGGTAGCTACGGTAACAGCTATGGCCATGTATTTTTCTTATATTCCCCAGATCTCCGGGAATCTGAACGGCCATAAAGGCGACTGGCTCCAGCCGTTAGTTGCTGCTATCAACTGCAGCCTTTGGGTAACCTACGGATTTATCCAGAAACCTGAGAAAGACTGGCCAATTGTGGTAGCCAACTCACCAGGTGTATTTTTCGGATTATTTGCGTTTATCACTGCGCTGTAAATCATCCAGTAATTCTTTTCGGGTGTTTTAAAATTTTATTCAATATTTCAGGTATTTTTGCTTAATGTGCTTTATGCGAATAAAACAGAGTTTATTCTTCATCTTTTAATGTTGAAAATATAACTAAGGAAAGTCGCAGTCTCGGATATAACATTAAAAAATGTAAGGTTAAAAATAATGCTTAGATATTGTGATATTTTTGGATTATTAATATCCGTACTTTTAGGCATCTTCACTCTCATAACGTTCATCGACTTCAAGGTTATAAGAATTTTCTCTTGAACTGTCGTCATTTGAGTTTCTTTCCAAAGCGTTTTTGAAAAAAGTGGATTTTCCCGAACCTGTATTTCTTCTATTACTATTTGATGGTATGCGGGTTGATCTTCAACAACTGCACCATAAGATTTACCAAAAGTGAGATATGCTACCTTCTGCAGATGGATGTGCCAATCTACTATTTATGTGTGCTTTGCGATTTGGATTCCTGTAGTCAGCTGTTGGCTTGCTAATTGATATGAAAAGATGTATTCAATATTGCTGTCGGTGAGAAAATTTGTGTTATTCTTTCTTTTAATCTGCTTTTCCTTTGCACATGGACAGGAGAAGCGGGATTCACTGTATTACAGAATAGAAAAATTCTCGGACAAAAGAAAGTTTACCCGGTTTCTCCACCGCTTTATTTTCCGTAGGGAGCCAGATTCTGCTTCCGTAAAGACCAGTACGGAGAAGCAGGTACAGCAGACCTACGATGGGAAATACATCAGGCATATCCGTATAGAAACCATCGACCCTTTTGGGTACGGTTCCGGTGACAGGAAAGAAAAATCCAAGTGGTATGACTGGTTTACCAACCACCTTCATTCCAATACCAGGCTTTCAACCGTTAACAATTACCTGCTTTTTAAAGAAGGGGAGGAATATAATGCGCAGAAACTGTATGAGTCTGAACGTCTGTTGAGAGGAATGCCTTTCATTAACAGGGTAAACATAAGCGTTTCCGACAGTACTTCTGGTAAAGACTCCATCGATGTTGTGGTAAAAGTACTGGATTCCTGGAGCCTGAAGCCCAGAGCCAATTATTCAGGCAGTAAGATCGGAGTTGGCGTTACCGAAGAAAATCTTTTGGGGCTGGGGCATGATGTCGATTTCCTGTACCGTAATGATTCCAGGGAAAAGCAGGATTATTTTCTCGGAAGTTATACGGCCTATAATCTTTGGGGTTCTTACATCAATGCCCAGGTGTTGGGTGAACGTGATTTTTATAAAAATGAAAGAATCAACGTAAACGCAAGAAGAGATTTTTTCTCGCCTCTGACCAAGTGGGGAGGTGGTTTTACTTTTGAATACTTTATGCGGCACGTACTGCTTCCGCTTCAAGACAATACCGTTTTTCCGGAAGTACAGATCAAAGTCTACAGCCAGGATCTCTGGGGTGGTTACCAGATTCCGGTTTCCTCAAACCCGGAGACTCGGATTTCCAGCAATATTGCACTTATCGGAAGGTTCCAGAACTACCAGTACAAGGATAATCCTTCTATCGATCAATATCAGTATTTTACTTCCTACAGCAGCCTGCTGGTATCGGCCGGACTGGTCCAGCGAAAATTTTCCATTGAAAAAAATATTTTTCAGTACGATTTGCCGGAGGATATTGCATACGGCTATTCGGTAAATCTCACTTCGGGATTTCTGGCCAGAAGCAACACATTAATACCGTATGCGGGAATCTCAGCTTCCTACGGCGATTTTACAAAATTGGGATATTTTACTGTAAAAGCCCAGTTCGGAAGATTTTTCAGCGAGGACCGCCAAAACCGGGAATCTTTCCGGCTGGACGGTACTTACTTTACCAATCTTACCGACTGGAAGTTTGCCAAAGCACGGCATTTCTTTTCCCCGACACTGGCTTTGGGAAATCCACAGCATAACTATTCATACAGAGACCGCATTAATCTTTCCGGGAGTGATGAGTTTCCTGTGTATAACAGCGATTATATAGGAACCAAAAAACTGGTGCTGCGATATCAGCTGCAGCTGTTCGTCAATAAAGCATGGAAAAATTTTCATTTCAGCCCCTATATTACAGCTGCTGCCGGCTGGCTGGCTATGCCCGATGAAAAGCTTCTGAAAACCAATGCAAATACGAAAATAGGAATCGGTGTACTCATCAACAATCCATTTCTGGTTTTCAACAGAATCCAGATCTCATTTACGTATTATCCGAGGGTCCCTTTTGACAATAACCAGGTTTTCGATTTCAACAGCAACCGGAACAATGTTCTTCCGTTAAACGGTTTTGGTACAGAAATCCCACACTTTGTGAATTTTGGGAATTAATACGGTCTACTGCTGTTTTAAGATGAATTCAAAGTATTTTTTATTTAATTCATAAATGAAAAGAAGTGCTAAAAATTTTAAAAGAGATTTGTCGGAATTGAATACGGTCGGGTCGGGTAGAAATTGATCCTTAAATGATAATGAGACACAGGATACATGGATATTATTAAGAATTTTCATTAAATCTTGTTTATAATAAAACAAAGATCAACTTTAATTATTATTTTTGCAGAAATTAAATCTCCCGGTGAAATTTTATTCATGTATCGTGGCTGTATTTTGCAGTCTGCTTTTTCAGGCCCAGCAATTGGATATTAAAAAACTGTCAGATAAAATCTATCTTCTGAACAATGGTTTACAATATAAGAAATCTCAGGATACGCTTATCGGGCTGCTTCAGAGAGAAGATCTTTCGCCGAGGGACCATATTGAAGTAAATATCCTGCTTTCAGCCACATACAAGAGATTACAGGATTATACCTCCGTAAATTACTACCTTTCCAAAGCCTTGGACATTGCCAAGGAAAATAACTGTAGGGATCTTTACAATATCATCAATTCCCATTTTGCATTCTCTTATTTCGATACACACGATTATAAAAAAGCAGCCGGGATTATGGAGCAGATTGCCGATCAGGACTATAAATACCTGCCGGCAGAAGATAAATCCAAGATCCTGATGCAGGAAGGGTACATCAGGTTTCTTGATGAAAATTTCCAGGCGGCAGAAGAATATTACCGCAGGGCTTCTTCTTTGATGATGCAGGATAACGCTTGCGATTTGCCTATTGTTTACGGAAAGCAGATACAGCTTTATTTTGCAGAGAATAATATTGCAAAGGCTTTAGAATATTACAGGACAGGAGTTTCCAGGGCAAAACGGTGTAATATACTGAAATATGAAATGTATCTGGCGGAGGTCATGATGAATACTTATAAGGAGCGGAAAGATGCGGACAATGAACTGAAGTTTAACCATATCTACGATTCTCTGAGCAATATCTACAAACCCACGGAAAATCTTCAGGCCCTTCATTTGAACCGTGAAATAAAATCCAAAGAAAATGAAGAAAAGGAGAAAAAAGAGAAATGGAGAATCTTTATTATTTATACCCTGGCAACCCTTGTACTGGTATTTATAATCATCATGATTGTAAGGTATATGCTGAAGTTGAAGGTGAAAAACAGGGAAAATGAAAGAGTAATCGATGAAATGAGGCAGTTGCTTGCGGAATATGAAACTGAAAAAGCCAGAAATATAGATCAGCAGTCAAAGCTTACCTCCAAACAGCAGCTGATGCTGGAAATGATAAAAGACGGAAAAAGCAATAAAGAAATTGCCATTCATTTTAACATTACCGAAAGTACGGTAAAATATCACATCAGGAACATATTTGAAATCCTCAACATCAAACGCCGAAGCGAACTGAGATAAAACGTTGCTTTTAATACCGGTGAGTTTATACTTAAACCCGTATGAAAAAATTATCAGTTTAAACAGATTTTTTATACGGGTTCCTGGGCTTATGTGATGTACGGTTTACATCCTTTACCGATGAAGATGCTAAACTTTATAACCTTCATGTGAACACGATAAAATTTGCATCTACTCTCAAATACGATAATTAAATCGGTAGGGTAAACCAGAATTCGGATCCTTTGCCTTCTTCACTTTCGACACCAATCCTGCCGCCGTGCTCTTTAATGATATCACCGCTTATAAATAAGCCCAAGCCCAGACCGGTAAACTTCTGCCCGTGATAATTGGTGCGGTAATAACGTTTAAAAAGATGTTCAAGTTTCTCTTTCGGGATTCCCGGGCCCTGGTCCCTTACGCTTATTTTAATTTCATGATCGGAAATTTTTTTAGCAGTAATAATGACCTGTTTCGACTCCGGGGCATACTTGATGGCATTACTGATGAAATTGATCATGACCTGACCGATCTGCTGATTGTCTGCCATAACCTGCTCATAGATATCCCCCTCAAAGATAATCTCCTGGTCCGTAATCTGTGAAAAGTTGGAACAACAGTCATCAAAAAGCTCTGAAATAGTAAACGGCCGCTTATCCAGTTTCAGCTGGCCCTGTTCAATTCTGCTGGTATCCAGAAGGCTGTTGATTAATCCGGATAACTTATCAAGGCTTTTAATGGATTGATCCAGAAGCTTCGCCCGTGATTCCGGTGGCAGCCTGTCGTGTGACCGCTGTAATAATTGAAGGGATGCTTTCAGGGCAGTAACTGGAGTCTTCAGCTCGTGGCTGGCAATACTGATAAAATCTTCTTTCCCCTGCGTAATCATCCTTCTTGTGGTTACGTCCATAAAAGTACCGATTCCACCTGTGAGATTCCCTTCATCGTCGAAAAGGGGAGCCGCATTGATGGAGATATACATTATGTCCCTTTCGGGAGCTTTTACACCGACTTCATGGTCGTATACAGGCTTTTGGGTAGACATCATAATAGACATCGGATGTTCTTCCGAAGGCAGCAGTGTGCCATCCAGTCTCAGGTTCTGCCATTTGGGATCATCATAGGTCCTCTCTTTGATTTTGCTTTCTGAAAGCCCCAGGATCTGCTGTGCCATAGGATTGGCATAAACAAGCTGCCCTGTTGCATCGATAACGCCTACACCTTCTGCCATTGTTTCAAGGATTCCCTGCAAACGTTGTTCGCTTTTGCGAAGGGTTTCTTCCAGTACACTTTTCTCAATAATAATAGATTCGCGTTCCTGTATTGCCATGACCTGGGTGGTAACTTCCACAGCCATATCAATAACACCCGTTACTTTTCCGTCTTCAATGAACGGCGTATAATTAAAGGTAAAATACCGCTCTTCAAACTGTCCGTCGCGGTTTAAAATTACCGGATTGGAGTGGTCGGAATTCGGTGTTCCCATCCGGTATGTCTTGATCAGCATTTCTGCGGCCGGCTGCCCCTTAAGTTCTGGAAGCACTTCAAATAAAGATTTCCCTATGACGGAGTAATCTTTCTCAATAAGTGCCAGCATCGCATCATTTATCATCGTAATCACAAAATCATCACCTTTTAAAAGCATGATGGCTACCGGTGCCTGATCGATCAGATTGGTAAAGCTGATATCGCTTTCTGATAATTTGTTATTCAGCTGGGTAATGGTATCATTTAAATCCTTTAGCTCCTGATTTCTGGAAGCAAGGTTTTTATTAAGATCTCCCAGATTGGTAATATCATCCTGAAACTTCCTGTTTCCGGACAACAGTTCGTTGTTTTCCTTTTTTATCTGCAGATTCAGATCTTGGATGATTTTATTGGAAGCACCAAGCTTTTCGTTGGTAACCGTATATTCTTTATTTAAAGTGTAAAGTTCTTGGTTGTTAGAGCGAAGTCCTTCATTGGAAGCCCTCAGCTCTTTTTTTATTTCCTCTTCTTTTCTTTCTTTTTCAAGAACAGCATCACGTGTTCTGATGAGTTCCGTTACGTCTTTTGCCGTATGCAGGATACAATAAATGTCGCCTTCCTTATTAAGAATCGGTTTAAAGGTAAAATTAAAATAAGAAGTAATCGGTTCACCATGGATATCCAGGGTGGCAGGCATTTCATTTGCTTCATAGATCTCTTTCGATTCCCATACCTGCTTAAGCAGATCGGCGAAAGGCTGGCCTTTCATTTCCGGCAATGCATTCTCAAATCTATGACCAATGACGGACTCATCCTTTCCCCATATCGCAAGAATGGCATTATTGGCAAACTGAATGGTAAATTCAGGCCCCGTATACATTGCGGTAGGATCACCGGACTGCTGAAGGATTTTCAAAAGAGGCTCTACCCCCAGAGCAGAAAAAAAATGAGTCATTAAGTGAAAGGTGTTAATGTAATTCAGATTAATCTAACAAATTTACGATATTTATATTAAATTCTATCCAATGGAAAATGGATCATGTTTTTATTAACATTCTGACTGACGGTTAAGAACAATTACTTATCATTACCCGGATTTTCAGGTGATCCTTATTGAATTTATAGCCGTTACCCATTCGTTTCTGCTGCAGGAAGCGCAATATTCCGGGCCTTTTTCCAGATTTTCCGTATGGCCGCAATAGGTACAGGCATATATTCCCGGTGAAGGTATCTGCACTGATTTCCTGTCATATATTTTCGGTTGTACAGGCAAGCCGTATTTTACTTCTTTGTCGGGATAATAATAGAAACTTATGTTACCATTGGTTTCCAGGATCGCAGTTTTGATTTGTCCCAAATGTTCGATACTTTCCTGCCGCATCTCAGCAAAAAATTCATCCTTAGCAAAAGTATGGCTCTCGTTGTCCAGTAAAATAAATCGACCTTCCTCGATTACATACAGTGGTTCGCCTTCAATTACCTTTTCAAAACGTTCGCTTTTGCTCGCCCACAGAGTAATAACACGGTAAAGAATAATGATGGCACTAAAAACGATCAGTGAAACAAAAATGGCAGTATCTTTCGTGAACATAGGATCGCCTGCGGCGGAACCCATGGCAATAATAATGGCCACCTCAAAAATAGACAGCTGCCGTACCCCTTTTTTGCCCGTAAGACGCAGTACAAGAAGGACCATGCTGAACATGAACAGAGTCCTGATGACGATTTCCGCTGCAAAACCTACACTGAGGTCTCCGAGAAAAATTTTTCTGAAGTCCAGTTCCGTAAATATCCGATTCATGCGACTGGTTATGCAAAAGATTAGCCATTACGTCCGGAACAGCGGTAGTGCCTGTACATTTAAAAGAAGTTCCGGGATCTATCTGCAACATAAAAAGTACCACATAAATGCAGTATTGAAGCATGATTAAACGTATTACTGCTGAAGATTCATATATTTGCCGCCTTTTAAAACGGTTAAGTGACACTAAAAAAACTACTATTTTTAGGGATATTTTCTGTATCTCTTCATTTCAATGCCCAACGGGCGGTTTCCAGGATTTATTCAGATTTCGGTGGCTTTTGGGACAGCTTCAGCACCATACAGCCGGATAACAGCCATAACCTTATCGGTTTCAGGTGGGATGCGGACGGAAATGGTACCTTGTATTCACCGGTTACGTACAGTACCGGAGTAAATGATGCGGCGCTTTCTGCAGCAGGCGTTGTCTTCCAGCCCGGAACCTTTATCTCTCTGCCCATCTATAATATTCCGGCACCGGGAGGCAGTACTTTCATAGGAGTAGGGAAGATGTACGGAGGAAACGGCAATGTTTCGCCGGTGCCCGTAACCAACAATATGGTGGAATATCTTTCGGACGGTGCCAATGGCCTTGGGCTGGGCTCTGCCATATTCAATATCCCTCAGGGATCAAGCATCAGTTTAAACACCATGGGGATTGTAGCTTCCTCTATCGGAGACGGGATTCCGGATCTTATTTTTACCCAGATGGGAAATCCTTCTTCGGCCAATGACAGCTATCATTTTGAGGACATCAACGGAAATATTGTGGGGACGACTTACTCAGTGGCTTTCAGCAATGTTCCCAGCATCGGAAAAGCGTGCTGGAAATTCTATAATGCCAATGTAAACCCGCCTGCTTACAATGCCGGGACTTCTTCCGGCTGCGAAAGGGATGTCAGGGTACTCGCTGCAGACTGGTCGGAATTCGGGATCACGACCGCGAATTATCCGCAGGCCGTAAAGCTGATCCAGTCTTTTTCGGGTACATCGGATCTTGCCTTCATCGGAGCATATAATCATGAGTCGATTACTTTTGCGGCCAGCATTGCAGGAAGTGTTTTCAATGATAACAATGCAGGAACTCCGGATGGAAACGGTATCGGCGGGGTAACGATGAAACTTTTCAGCAACAACGTAGAAATCCGCAGTACGGTGACCAATGCAGCAGGATTTTATTATTTTGATAACATTAATACCAACGTCAATCAGGGGCCTTACCGTGTCGACGTGATAAGTCCTTCGGGGTTTCAGGTCGTTGGAAACAGGGCCGGAACCAATTCGGCGAGCCTTTCGGTGATCTTAAACAACAGTACGTCTACCGGGAACAATTTCGGGATCAATCAGCCTCCTGTAGCCGGTAATGACCACTTGTCCGTAGAAAAAAACAATCCGAAAAGCCTATTGCTGACGGGCAATGATTCTGATCCCAATTCCGGAACGATCCTTCCTGCTTCCATTAATCTTATTCCGCCTTCCGGCGCGGGTAATTTGGTATACGGCAATGGTCTTGTAAAAGGATTCAGCATAAGCGGTCAAGGTACCTGGCTGGTAGATAATACCGGTTTGCTGACCTTCACCCCGGTAAATAATTTCTTCAGCAATACCACGCCTTTCAGCTATACAATTAAAGATGCTGCTAACTTGACGAGCAATCAGGCAACCGTTACTACAGCAGTGGATTATTGTACAAAACCCGGATTAACCGGAACGCCCGATACCTATACCGATCTGGGAATATCTACGCTTTCGGCGAGATACAAAAACTGGCCGGCAGGGCCGGGGATCAGCAACGGCGGTATTCCCAATGGAGCTCTGGCGCTGCAATCTTCGGATAAAGGATTGGTCATTACAAGGGTCGCCGATACCTCTCTGATTGCGAATCCCGTAAAAGGAATGATCGTATACGACCGTAATGCCCAATGTGTAAAATTATATAACGGAACGGTCTGGAACTGTATTAAAAGAAGCTGTAATGATTAAAATAGGTAAGGAACGGATAATGAGAAAATATATCCTATCGTTGGTGTTGGTTGGAAACCTTGTAAATGCTCAGGTCTCTATTGGGAAACAAGTGCTTTCCGGAAGCAGCTCTATACTGGAATTTTCAGGAATGACGCAGACCGGTGCTGTTAATGATGCAGAAACTGCAAATATAAAAGGGCTTATTCTTCCGGCAGTGGCCTTTTCGCCTGTTTTTACAGCGGTCAATCCTTCCACCAATCACCCGCAGAACGGAACCTTTGTATTCGATAACCAGGTTTCTAAAGTGAGGATGTTTGAAAATGGGACGTGGCTGGATATGACGGATCCCGGAAATTCCTCAGCCACCGTTCCTGTAGCAGGAATTGAAACAGGGAACGGTGTTATTATCGGGGCCTCATCAAGCAGCGCGAAAGGTGCTTTGGTGTTGGAGTCCTCGAATAAAGCAATGATTCTTCCTCAAATTAAAAATCCGCATTTAACGGTGAAAAGCCCATATCCGGGAATGATGTGCTTCGATACGGTGAGCAATTCCGTGGCGGTGTTCGACGGGAATAAATGGAGCTACTGGAAATAGTGGAAAAAGAAAACCGGATGCTTGACGTTTTCTCTGATGATATGGTTACTTTCTTTAGTAACTTTATCCAAATTCAGGATGTTTAGTATTTCCTGATGACATTCGTTTATTTTAAATAAAATAACCTCCTAACTGAAAGTCCGGAGGTTTTTATATGGTATTGAGGCAAATCAGCTCTTCTGTAAATTGCCGATCAGATTTTCGATTTTAACGATTACATCATCGATGTCAAAAGGCTTGGATACAAATACATCCGCATTGCATGAATTGACGACGCTCGCTTCCTTTGCATGCGCACTAATGATCATCACAGGCGTATTGGAGGTTAGAGGATCGTTCTTAAGTTCATTACATAAATCAGTACCTAAACCATCAGGTAACCGTACATCCAGGATAAAAATATCAGGGACTATGGATTTGTCTCTTTTATTAAATGCTTCTGCAGTAGAGAAAGAACGGACATCATAATTTTCAAATGACAGGAGCAACTGCAATGCATCTCTGATGCCTGTCTCATCTTCAACGATAAAAATTGTTTTCATACCTGTGGGCTGGCAAAAACAGAGCCAATCTTTACGCAACGGAATAATTTGTTTTGAATATGTATTCCTGAATGCGATATTGATCTCTTAAAGGGGTTAGAAAACCTCAAAGGTGCAAGACCTGATAAGAGATGCTGTTTTTAAGGCGCAAGTATAATGCAGCTTAATTTTTAATGTAACTAAATCAACGGTATACAAATTTGACAGCGGTAAATTTGTTGCACCTTAAAGCATTATGTTAGTTTAATTATTTTGCGCCTTTGTAAAATCCAACATCAACACTCAGAAAATCTACACAATCAGCAAAACCTGCATGATATTAAAAAGGAAATTATTTTTCTTACACAAAATCCTTCCCGCTCCTGATAAGATGTAAAAGCTTCATCGCTGCCATCGTTCCCATACTGAAACCGTCATTGATGATGCATTCGTAAGATTCGTCGAGATATTTGGGCAAAATCCCTTCGGTGATTGCAACGACCTTTACCGCGGAAGTCTGGACTTTCTTTTTAATCAGCGAGCTGTGCAGTCCGGCAAGTGTTTCGTCACTCATCGCAAAATACCCGTCGAAACTTTCATAATCCAGGATGATGTTCAGCTTTTCCTTTACATTATCAGCCGACTCGCAATAAATAACCTTACATTCCATATCCGCATGTGCGTTGATCTTTTGCAGGAAGAAATCCTTTCTTGCCTGCGTAATTTCAAGGTTTTCATCTCCGAAAATGGCCAGGATCTTTTTACAGCCGCTTTCTATGAATTTGTCAGCCGCCGCTTCTGCATACATTTTATTATCAAAAATGATCTCTTCGAAAAAGTTTTGCGGAATGGTCTTATCAAAAATTACCGCCGGAACTTCCATCTCCCGGATTCTCTGCAGATGCGAAAGATCTTTGGTATACCGGGTGAGCGAAATAAGGATTCCGTCTACCCTGGAGTTGATGCAGGTTACAATATTCTCTTCCTCCATACTGAGGGATTCTTCGGAAGAAAGCACGAAAAAATGATAACCCTCCCGGTGAAGAACGGAAGATATTCCTTTAATAATGGACGGAATAAAAAACATCGACATTTCAGGAATGATAAGTCCGATCACCTTAGAAGACTTCTTCCGGAAATTGATGGCAAAATCGTTGGGAATATAATTAAAAGTTGCCGCTGCTTCCTTTACACGGGCCTTTACCGCCTGGCTGATGTCGGGATGGTCTTTCAGTGCCCGGGATACCGTGGAGACGCTGATATTAAGCATTTCTGCAAGGTCTTTTATAGTGACTCTTTTCATTTTTAAGTTAATGGAGGCAATTTTTGGGTTAATTTAGTCATATTACTAGTCTAAATTTAAGTTAAAAAATGTTAATATTATGGAAATTAAAGTTAATGAAAAGTTAAAATGTAAATAACTTATCCACCGCAAACGTTTGCGCAAACGGTTGAAATTAATACTAATTTAACACAGCCGAGAAACTGCATTTTGGATATGGTAAAAAAAATACTTTTAGACCATAATTAAAAACTCCCAAAAAATATGGAATCAAAAATTTTTACCAGACTCCTCATTTTCGGTGCGATGAATACCGCAGCATTTATGTTCTCTCAGAACACGGAAAATGATACCATTACCAGAGGAAAAGCCATCGATGAGGTGGTGGTAACCGGAAATGCGAATCCGAAAGCCTCCATTAAAACCAGTACTTCCATATCTACTTTAAAGATGAAGGATATAGAAAACGCTGCGCCAAGAACTACAGCTGAAATCTTCCGTACCATTCCGGGAATCCGTTCGGAATCTTCCGGAGGGGAAGGAAACTCAAATATTACCGTAAGAGGGGTTCCTGTTTCGGCGGGAGGTTCAAGATATTTGCTGATCCAGGAAGACGGTCTTCCGGTGATGCAGTTCGGGGATATCGCTTTCGGAACACAGGACCAGTTTACCAGATTCGATTCTTTTGTTTCCAGGGTTGAAGCGCTCAGAGGAGGTTCCGCATCTGTTTTTGCGAGCAATTCTCCGGCAGGGATCATCAACTTTATCACCAAAACAGGAGAGAAGGAAGGCGGAAGCGTTACCCAGCAGATGGGCCTTAACTACAAAAACTACAGAACAGATTTTGATTACGGAACCAGAATCGCAGAAGGAACTTATGCTTCCGTAGGCGGATTTTACCGCATCGGTGACGGACCCAGAAAAACAGGATTCAATTCCAACAACGGCGGACAGTTCAGGATTTCCCTGCTTAAAAAGTTCGATCGCGGAAGCTTCAGGGTCTATGCTAAATTCCTGGATGACAGAACTGCAGCTTACATGCCGATGCCGGTAAGCGTTACCGGAACCGATTCTGATCCGAAATGGTCTTCTTTACCAAGCTACAATATCCTTACGGGAGCTTTGCAGACCACCAATTTACAGCACGACAGAACCCTGGGGAACGACGGAAATATCTTCAACAGCGATGTTTCAGACGGAATGCATTCGATTTCCAAGACCATCGGTGCCGAATTCAATTATGACCTCGGAGAAGGATGGAAATTTGAAGAGAAAATCCGGTACGCGGCCAACAACGGACAGTTTATTGCTCCTTTCCCTGCCAGCGTAAGCAAAGGAAGCGATTTCTTTACTGCAGCTAATTTTACCAATTTCGGAAGCGCCGTGTATGCAGGAACCAATACGACGGTAGACATGAACGCTTATTATATGAAACTGGCACTCTTCAATGTAAAGCTTAACAACTTCAATAATTTTGTAAATGATTTCAACATCAGCAAAAAATGGAGCAATGTGAAGATGAACGCCGGATTATACAAATCTACCCAGAACATCAATATGTCCTGGATGTGGAACAATTACATCCAGGAAGTGAGCGATAATAATGCAAGACTGGTAGATGTTAAAAACGCATCAGGCGCATTCATTACCGATCAGGGGCTGCTGAACTACGGAATGAAAGACTGGGGCAACCTGAAAAGAGACTACAACACAAAATACGATATTACGGCTCCGCATGCACAGATCGAAATCAACGCTACCGACAAGCTGACGATCGATGCCGGTGCAAGGTATGATATCGGAAAAGTAACCGGTTATTTTTCCGGAGCTACGGTAACCTACACCAGCCGTGATATGAACGGAAACGGTGTGATCGACATTCCGGAGCAGATGGTAGGTTCAAACGACAACATCAACGTTCCTGTAAATTACCGTTACGGAATCTTCGGATACTCGGTAGGAGCAAACTACGCGCTGAACAATAAAAACGCTGTGTTCGCAAGGGTAAGCCAGGGCGGAAGCGCTTCGGCAGACAGGATCTTATTTTCCGGATACAACTATACCAATAACGATGATCCGGCACTGGATGCGGTGAAGGTAAACAAAGTGAACCAGGTGGAAGCCGGGTACAAGCTAAGAGGAGCAGGTTACTTCCTGAACACGACTTTATTCTATGCCGGAACCAAAGAGGCCAACTATGAAGCGACTACCCAGAGAAAAACGGAGAACAAATACCAGTCGTTAGGGGTGGAGCTTGACGGATACTATAGAATCAGCAAAAGCTTTGATGTGAAAGCCGGGCTTACTTACACCCACGCCGAAATCAAAAACGCGCTTGATCCCACCATTATCGGGAATATGCCGAGAAGAACACCGAAGTTCATGTATTCCGTAAACCCAAATTTCAATATGGATAAGCTGAATGTAGGCTTCTACCTGATCGGGGCCACAAAAGCCTTTACACAGGACAACAATAAGCTGATCATGCCGGGCTATGCCCTTGTAAATCCGTATGTTTCCTACCAGGTGATGAAGAACCTTACCGTAAGTGTGAATGCGAACAATGTTTT
Organism: uncultured Chryseobacterium sp.; assembly: GCA_913774355.1. Taxonomy (GTDB): domain Bacteria; phylum Bacteroidota; class Bacteroidia; order Flavobacteriales; family Weeksellaceae; genus Chryseobacterium. The sequence continues at coordinate 44,817 of CAJYGB010000040.1, forward strand.
CAATACCATCGCAGTGACGGAAGCTGAAGAAGGATCCATCACTGGCGGAAATGGTATTATAAGAGCAAGAACCCTTCCGGGAAGCTCGTATAGTGCCAGCGTAAAATTTGATTTTTAATAGTATATACCATGTGGAATGAACCTTACGGTTCATTCTGCATTTTTTAACAACAATAATATGTTTAAACAAGAAGCCATTGAAGTCATCCGGAAAGCGATTACCGACGAAGGGATCCTGGCATCGGCACAGCAGCGGGACAATTATGCAAGAGTATGGGCCAGGGATTCCATGATGACAGGCTATGCAGGGATTTTAGCGGATGATAAAGAAATACAGGCCGGACTGGAACAATCGATCCTGACGCTGGCCAAGCACCAGGCGGAAAACGGGCAGATCCCGTCCAATGTGGTGAATGATAAAGCAAGCTACGGAACCCACGTCGGAAGAACCGATGCCACGACATGGTGGGTGGTTGTTGCCTGTGAGTATCTTAAAAAACAGAAAAATGAAGCTCTTAAACATAAGCTTCAGCCACAGATCTGCCTGGCACTTTCCTGTCTTAAAACCTGGGAATATAATCAGAGAGGATTGGTCTACAGCCCGCTCGGCGGAAACTGGGCAGATGAATATGTCACTTCCGGATATACGTTATACGATAACATCTTACGGTACTGGGCTTTAAAGAATGCCGCTGAAATTTACCATGATGAAGACCTGAAAGCGAAAGCCGTAAACACAAAACAACTGATCCAGGAGAATTTTTACAAGAACGATTCCGAAGGCGCAAAATATCACGAAACAGCCTATGCCAAAACTCCGGCAAAACCTTACTTCTGGGCTTCGCTGAATGCCAATGGCTATGACGAAAGGTTAGATCTTGCCGGAAATGCACTGGCTATTCTTTTGGATTTTGAGCTGGACTATAAAGCTTTTTCAGAATTCCTGGAAACCGTTCATGAAGAATTCGGACACTGGATGCTTCCTGTTTTCTACCCGGTGATTTTTCCTGGGGATGACGACTGGAGACTGCTGGAAAACAACTACAGCTACAGCTTTAAAAATGAACCGCACCACTTCCACAACGGCGGATCGTGGCCGATATTTTTAGGCTGGCTCTGCCTTGCGCTCAAAAGAAAAGGATTCCCGGAAATCCCTGAAAAAATTATTGCCCAATACGAATCGCTGATGAAAGACAAAGAGGAACATTTCAGGGAATATTATTCCACGGATCAGCTTCTGCCACTGGGAACGGAACAGCTTTGCTTTTCCGCGTCGGGATATCTTTTAATGACGAATTAAAATTAAACCACAAAAGTTACAAAAGTTTTTTTGACACATGAGCCACAAAAGATTTTAGTTGAAAGTATTGTGCATATTTTAGAACACAGAAGATTAAAAATCAAAGATTTTTATTGATGATGTACCACAAAAGAATAAGTTTTCGATTAAAGCTTTACCTGAGATTCTGAAAACAAGATGTAAGTTTTACAAAATCTAAAAATAAAGCATAATCATCTGTGAAAATCCGTGAAATCTGTGGTAAAAAAATAACAACTCTGCGTGATCTCAGCTGCTCATTTAAAATTAAACCACAAAAGTTACAAAAGCTTTTTTGACACATGAGTCACATAAGATTAGTTTAGAGTATTGCGCATATTTTAGATCACAGAAGATTAAAAATCAAAGATTTTTATTGATGATTTACCATAGAAGAATAAGTGTTCGATTAAAACTTATAATGAATTTTAGAATGAGACTTAAACTTTTAGAAAATAAAATAAAGCTTTATCATCTGTGAAAATCCGTGACGATCTGTGGTACAAAATCAACTCTTCGTTATATTCTTTAAGTAGAACGGCTTTGCGAACTTAAAAGTTAGTAGTTAAAGAAAACTTCGTAGACTTTGTGTTCAAAATAAAAAATAACGAAATGATTGATGTGCCAAATAAAGCTTCATCATCTGTGAAAATCCGTGAGATAAAAAAACTCTTTGCGGTCTTAGTTAAGTAGAATGCCTTTGCGAACTTAAAAACAGTTAGTAGTCAAAGAAACCTTCGCGGACTTTGCGTTCAAACCAACCAACAACAAAAAAATGACGAAATGATAGGTGATATTATCGAACTGAAAGAAAAACATCTGGCCATCGCCAAAGAAATCATAGCCATCCTGAAACAGCGGCTTACCTTCCAGACACCTCCTAAAATCGCCATCGGCGTTGCGGGAGAAAGCGGGAGCGGAAAATCGGTAACGGCATTTTCCCTGCAGAAAGTGCTGGAACAGGAACACGTAAAAAGCATCGTGATGCAAATGGACGATTATTTTAAACTTCCTCCCAAAACCAACCATGAAAACCGGCTGAAATCCCTGGACAATGTCGGAGTCCATGAAGTGGATTTGGAAAAGCTGGCCCAAAATATCAAAGCCTTTAAAAACGGAGATTCCGAAATCGAAAAACCGTTGGTCAATTATAACGAAAATTCCATCGGAACGGAAAAAATCGATGCTTCCGAATATGACGTTGTTATCGTGGAAGGAACTTATATTTTTGAAGCGGAAGGATTCGATTATAAAATCTTCATAGACCGCAATTACCGGGATACTTACGAAAACCGGATGGAACGGAACCGTGATGAAAAAAGTGATTTCGTGGAAGAAGTTCTGGAAATCGAACACCGGATCATCCGGAATTTCAAAAATAATGCGGATCTTATCCTCGGAAAAAACTATGAACCTATAAACCCGAATGTATGAACGTCAACAGAATCATTCCGCGCCTGAGTTTCTGGCAAATCTGGAATATGAATGTCGGATTTTTCGGTATTCAGTACAGCTTCGGATTGCAGCAGACCGCGGTAAATCCCATCTATTCCTTTTTGGGAGCGCATGCGGAACAGCTGCCGATCCTGAACCTGGCCGGCCCGATCACCGGACTGCTGATCCAGCCTCTGATCGGTGCCATCAGCGATAAAACCTGGAGCCCGAAGTGGGGCCGCCGGAAGCCGTTCTTTTTACTGGGTGCTGTATTCTGCAGTATTGCCCTGTTCTTATTCCCGTTCAGTTCTACGATTTGGATGGCAGCCGGATTATTGTGGATCCTGGACGCTGCCAACAATACCGCCATGGAACCTTACCGTGCGTTTATCGGCGACAAGCTGCCGGAAGACCAGCAGACTTTTGGATTTCAGATGCAAAGTTTATTCGTAGGGGCGGGGATTACCTTAGCCAACCTTTCGCTGTTTGTTTTCCAGAAATACCTGGGCGGGAACGCGGCAAACGGCGGAATTCCGGTTTGGGTATACTATTCATTTTTCCTGGGATCTTTCTGTTCCATTGCCTCCGTTGCCTGGTCGGTCTATAAAACACCTGAGATTCCGCCGACGGAAGAAGAATTGTCAGAATTAAAAAAAGCAAAAGCGGAAAGTACGTTTTTCACACCTTTTATAGAAATTATAACTGCCATCCGCGAAATGCCTAAAATCCTGTGGCAGCTTTCACTGGTGTACCTTTTTCAATGGTATGCGCTCTTTGTGTACTGGCAGTTTATCACACCCATGCTGAAATGGTCATTGTACGGAATTTCCGAAGCTGATGAAATCAAAGCAAACGGTTTCCTGGAAAGTGTCAAAAAAGGAATTTCCGTGACCACTTCCGATATGGCCTGGGCAAAAGGCGTGCTGCACCAGGTGGAAGTAGCTGTAGGACAGACCGGACTAATGAACGGTTCCTACAATATCGTGACCATGGTTTCTGCCTTGCTGCTGGTTCCGTTTGCCAATAAATTCACTTCCAAAAATACCTATATCTGCTGCCTGTTTCTTACCGGCTTCGGATTGATGACTTTACCGTTCATCAAAGACGAGTATCTCATCCTGCTTCCGATGATCGCTTTGGGGATCGGGTGGGCTTCGATGATGGGACTGCCATATTCCATGGTTTCGGCTTCGATCCCACACAGCAAAAGAGGAGTTTATATGGGGGTGATCAACATGATGATCGTGATCCCAATGCTGATCCAGACTTTGTCTTTCGGATTTATCTTTAATAATTTTTTAGGCAGCAATCCTTCTTCAGCAATAATCCTGGCCGGCATTTTATTTATTGTGGCAGGAGTCTGTGTATTTGCAATGAAACCGCATCTTTCCGGAATGAAAAAATCTTTTAACAGCGTAAGGTGATTCTGATCATATAGTAGATTAATATAACTTTATACTTTTACTCCTGAAATTTTATAAATTGTATTTCGAGTGTATTAATAAAGGAGCGACAAATCCGTCGTTCCTTTATTTTTTTATATGATGGCGGAATTAAAATTTACAAGTATCTCTATGAAAGCAAACAATTTTCTTTGTGTTATAGGATGAAGACCTGCAAAATTTAAATCCTTCATCTGAATTTGCTACAGTATCAATAGGTGAAAATATGATTTAATATTTATAACTATTAACTGGGATCTAATGCAAAATACTTCCAGTATCCTGCTTCCCTTTTCCTGTCTGACAAATTAAGACACCAGCTGATTGGCATCCGAGGTATGTTTTATAGCCAGAGCCACTCTTTTTCCGGCCGTATCGCAGAAATCAAGCCCGGAATAATCCGGGTTCAGTCCGGCGATATACGGAACGGCCATGATATACAGATTTTCTGTAGCCTCCCCGTAATAATCCAGTGCCTGGAAATGATCGTTGATGTTCAATCCGTCTACCCGCAGGTAAAAATAATCCGGTTCTATTTTCAGGATATGGGAACGGTCTTCTTCAAAAGCTTCCATCCCTTTATTCTTATCTTTAAATTTAAGATAGCCTGAACTGATGCTTCCGTCCGTCCTCAACCCTTCAAAAGGAATATCATTAAACTGTACCGGCTGCTGGCCGATCGCATCGATGTACAGCCTGTAATGTTCAGACTTTTTATTTCCTGCGGCATCGCTGAAGTGATAGACGATACCTTCGTTTTCATCCGGTTCCACGTGGCTTTCATCGTCTACGCTGATCAGATCGATAATTCCGGCATTATATAATGCGATCATTTCATGGTAGGAAGATTGTGGCAGAGAGGCAATGATGACCGAGATCAACGGCAAAAGGGTTTTGCGCATCCGCATCATGTCCTCCGCCGAAAAGTGCTTGGCCGGATAATTAATGGCATAGCTGAAAGCAGCAAGCATTTCTTTCCAGGCGATCGTCTGGTGCCTTTCGATGGATTTTTGGGCTTCACTGTATTCGGCTTTAAAAAGCTCAAAACTGTCCAGTTCGTCCCGTATGCTCAGCATTTTTTTTACAAATTCCTCGATGCTTAAATCTTTGATTTCGTTGTAGAATTTTTCATTCTTTTTTTGCAATGGCTTTTTAAAATTTCTTTCAAAAATATAATCGAGGTCTACGAAGCCTCCGTTTTTCTGCTTATATTCGTAAATCTCGTCCTGCGACATGATCCAGCCTTCGGAATACGGGCTCCCTTCGGAATGAAACCTCAATGCCGGGAGATAACCTCTCTTTGAAAACAAGGTCATGGAGAAATTCTGACTGTTTTCATGCAGGGTATACTTATATTCATGATCTTTTTTCGTAAAGGTACCGTTCAGCCTTGCTAGTGTTTTCACGGCATCAACAGCCGTAAGCGAAGTCCCGCGGATGGCGACGGCGTGATCGGTAGGAGTGGTAAACTTTGAAGGCGGATACGGGGAATCGTACCATCCTTTTACCTGTTCCTCGTATTTTTTAGGCCAATGGTGCCCGGTACAGAGAATCACGCGGGAACAGACAAATGTTTCATCCCGTTCAGTGGTAATATGAAAAAGTGCATCTTCTTTCCTATGGATATCCGTAACGGCAGTTTCTTTGTGAACTTTTATGTCGGCCCCGAGCTTTCTGGCCTCATTCAAAAGAAGCTTAAACTGTTCTTCCATGTAATTTCCGAGCAGCAGTCTGGGAATCACCTGATATTCATTGATATTCCTGTAATCGCTAAAATCCGGATCTTCGTGATAAGGCTTACGTTTGATATATTCGGTGAGGGTTTCGGGCAAATGCGGAAGCTCATTAGCGGAAACATTGGCCACATGCTCACGGCAAGCCCCTCTTTCGCTGTAAGGCATTCCTGCACCCAGTCTGTCACTTTTTTCAAAGATATATAGTATGTCGGGTAATACCTTTTCGGAAATAAGATGCTTGACGGCGAACAAAGCGGCAGGTCCTCCTCCGATGATCGCAATGCTGTCGGTTTTTTTCATGATACTGATATTTTGCGGTTATTCTCGGATCATAAAAATGAGAATCGGCACTATGAAACAGCAGTATTTTTTTAGTATTGCTGTTGTCAAAAGTATATTGGAGCTCTTTGATTAAGAAATTATTGCTTATCGTTTTTATGATTCTCCTCATAATTTGCAATAAGCATGCCCGCATACCATCCTGTGGTATTTAAATTTTTTGAGAACTGCAATATGAACGGTCTTTACCCGAAGGTTACGGTTGTTTTATGGCTAAACAGCAGCCGGCTGATGCATTTTGCAAAGCGATTCGATCAGCAGCCTCACCTGAAGCGGTCTCTTTTTTTTATCAACATCAAGCCTGTTATAGAATCCGGTTTTTACAATAACCATATTCCGCTCGGGGATCATAATGATAAACTGGCCGAGGAAGCCGTAGAAAAACCGGCATCTTATTTCGCTTTCGTCATCAGCCCAGACGGTAAAGCAGAAAGCATCATTTTCGGAAGTAGGGGTGAGCATCCGCCGGCAGTAATCTTCACTGATCAGCTGTTGATCTTTCCACCGGCCGTTCTGCATAATTAGCTGTCCGATCTTCGCAAAATCCCTGGCCGTGGCATGGATGCAGCAGAAGGCTTTTTCCGTTCCTTTTTCATCGGTGCTCCATTTGGCAGGAAATTCCATGCCCAGCGGCTTCCATATTTTTTCGGATAGATAGGTTGCCAGATCCTTACGGAGGGCTTTTCTCAGGGCAAGTCCGAGAAGCTGGGCGGCCACGCTCTGGTACTCGTAGCGGGTACCGGGCATTTCGATAAAATCAATATCAAAGGCCTGTTCGGCAAGGTCTTCCACAAAATACTGCTTTGAATTTTCAGCAAAAGGGTGGCGGTATTCTTCGATCCAGTCGAATCCGGCCTGCATGGTCATCAGATGCCTGAAAGTAAGATGTTTTCCGTAGAAATTTTCTGCATAGTGAGGAAAAAGTGTTGAAATAAGCTGGTCTTCGGATGTGATGTAACCGTCATCAATGGCGCATCCTACAAGAATTGAAAGAATTCCTTTCGCCATGGAAAAAGAATTCATAAGGGAAGAGGAATCGTGGTCTTTCCAGTATTGCTCGTGCAGCAGTTTTCCGTTCTGTACCACAAGAAGGGAAGATGCCCTGGTTTTTTTTAATTCATTTAAAATATCTTCAGAGAGGCTGCTGTTGTTATATAAATTATCTTTTTCCCAGGGTTCCGCTTTCAGATTCGGGACCAGCCGGGAAGGAAACTTTTCTTCATCATCAATGGATGGGGTAACGGCTCCCTTTTTCAGATTCAGGGCGACGGCTTTGAAAATGTAGCCGTAACCTGCAAGACAGATGGCTGCTGCTGCCGCTGAAGTTCCCAGTGCGAATGCCGTTAGTATTTTTTTCATAAATCAAATCTTATAATTAAAAACCGATCATTTTTTCAACACCATGGGCAGTCTGCTCTCTATTTAAATCAGCGGTTTTGGGTTAAGTTACCCTCTCAAGAGAACTAATAATTTTAATGCCAAACCTCAATTAATTTTAATAATAGAAGTCTTTTTTTCATAAGCCTTTAGCTTGGTATTGAAATTCTCCTTTTTAAGGAATGGTTTTTGTAACTTTTTGGCAGATCACTGAAACATTACAAATGCAAAATATTATGAAAATCTACCTCTTACCTATGGCAGCAGTGTTTCTGTTCAGCTGCAAGGAAAAAAACAAATCCGGACGGTCAGGACAAGGCGATACCGCGGTTACCCAAACCGATACCCTGAAGCTTCCGCCACCTGATGAAAAAAGTTCCAAAAAAAAATTCAGCAATGTGATAGGCTGGCCTAAAGATAAAGCACCGATCGCTCCGGAAGGGTTTACCGTAACCCGTTTTGCAGAAAATATCAAAAGCCCGAGAAATATGATTCAGGCGGAGAACGGCGATGTTTTTGTGGTGTTGTCCAACTCCGAACGTACCGTTTCTGAAAAAATCAAAAATGACATCAGCGGAAAAAGCGATGCGGAAGTAGGAGGAAAGTCGGCCAACAGGATCCTAATGTACCGCGATGTTAACAAAGACGGGATTCCGGAATCTTCATCTGTATTTCTCAGCAACCTTAATCAGCCGTACGGAATGCTGATCATCGGCAATCAGTTCTACGTGGCCAATACCGATGGGGTATGGGTATATCCCTACAAGCTTGGAGATACGAAGATTACCCAGCCGGGAAAGAAAATCGTAAGCCTTCCTGCAGGCGGTTACAACAACCACTGGACCCGGAACCTGATCGCCAACAAAGACCAGTCTAAAATTTACATTTCCGTAGGATCCGGAAGCAACGTCGGTGAAAACGGAATGGAAAACGAAATAAGAAGAGCAGATATCCTGGAAGTAAATCCCGACGGAAGAGGCGAAAGAATTTACGCAGCAGGACTTAGAAATCCTGTAGGCATGAGCTGGAACCCGGTAACCGGGGAACTCTGGACCGTGGTAAATGAAAGGGATGAATTGGGAGATGAACTGGTCCCGGATTACCTGACAAGCGTAAAGCAAGGTGCTTTTTACGGTTGGCCTTATGCTTATTTTGGGAAAAATGAAGATCCGAGAAGAAAAGGGGAGAAACCGGATCTGGTCGCAAAAACTATTGTTCCCGATGTTCCTTTGGGAAGTCATACGGCTTCGCTGGGGTTAACTTTTTATACCGGATCCCAGTTTCCTGATAAATATAAAAACGGAGCTTTCATTGGGCAGCACGGCTCATGGAACCGCTCTTCACTGGTTGGGTACCAGGTTGCTTTCGTTCCTTTTAAAGACGGGAAAGCTTCAGGTTCTTACCAGCCGTTTCTTACCGGATTTATCGCTAACGAACCCAAAGGTGATGTTTACGGCAGGCCGGTAGGTGTTCTGCAGCTGGCAGACGGATCTCTGCTGGTCGCGGATGATGTAAGCGGCATTGTCTGGAGAGTGGCATACCGTAAAAAATAGTTTTAATTTAATTCATAAAAAAAACAGGCTATCCGTGAGAAAGCCTGTTTTTTGTCTTTATATTGATAATGGGGTCAAAAATAGTTGGTGTTTAAAGCGGTTACACACAATAAGGGAAAAACCTCCAGCTCACAGCTTTCCTCTTGCGGTAAATTAAAGCCTGTCATCAATGCCGGTAAGATGCTCCGACGAAATAATGCTTTTGAGCCTGATGCTGAATTCCGTAATTAAACCCTGCATCCACTTTAAAATCTTTTGCGACATCAATTTGAATGTCAGCGTTAATGTAATTGGAAAGCTGATGCGCTTTAAAATCATAGGTATAATAGGTTTCCGCTATTCCGTCAATTCCTTTGGCTATTGAATGGCTGATGGTCAGGGTCTGCAGCAGTTCTGTGTGCATGGCAGGCTGATCGATATCTTTGAGCCGGTCGGCTTCTACCTGAAATCCGAGTTTCCATTCTCCGGGTAATTTGTAAAGCATCGGTACGATAAGACCGCCTTCAAAACTGCTTTCTTTATCATATCCCGAAGTCGGAAACTTAATGTACGGCAATACCGCCAGTACAAAATTTCCATGGTCATTGCCGATAAGGTTCTGCTTTATTCTAAAATTAATATCTCCGAAGCCCTGTGTGCGCTGTATCTCTCCCGAAGACAGGTCCTGTTCGCGCTGGACACTATAAGTTTCAAATCCGATCTGTATCGCGGTGGAACCGGTAATCCCCAGCTTGATATTTCCGTGGTTTACCAATACCGTGGAAATCTCCCGGGAATCCGATCTCTCTTTGGTGAGCCGTACCAGATCTGTTTCATATTGAAAGTGCCCCGCATCCACGGTGTAGGCAGACTCTGTAACATCCGGACGGTCGGTCTCCATTTCCCGCATTAACTGCTGAGGAACAGGATTGACAAGAGAGTAATGCTTTTCCTTATTTTCCTGTCCCCAGTAAGCCGAAGGGATAAAAAGCATACCGCATAAAAGGATGGCAAGACTCATTATATCGTTTTAGGTAATTAACCGCAATTTAGCGGCCGTTAAAAAACGGATCTAAAAATTTACCCGGATATCTTCCGGTTCTTTCACCACCACCCGGATCCGCACAGGGTGATCGATGATTTCATAGTCCAAGTCATCCGACAAATGATCATCGCTTTTCTTCTGTATTTTAAGATTACCAAAGCCTACTTCATCTTTCGATATTTCCAGGAAGTAACTGTTCTGTTTTTCGTCGTGGGTAAAATGTTCTTTTTTAAATTCGATGAATTGCATATCTCTGTTTTTTGGTGTTTAAAAAATCAATGAGCCGTTGTTATAAAGCTCTGAAAAGGTCAACACAAAAACGGAGCCATAAAACAGTCAAACTTATAAGAATGAACGTAAAACTGTCTGATGTGGTAGCAAAAGAAATGCGGATCGATAAGATCCGCATTTCTTTTAGTATCTGCCAGCGTTTATGCCTCTATAAATTCAAGAATATCTTTATTGATAGTCTCCGCTTCCGTTGTCGGCATTCCGTGGGGGAATCCCGGATAGCTAATGAGCTTGCTGTTTTTCAGCAGCTTAGCCGATTTCAATCCTGAATTTTCGTAAGGAACGATCTGATCGTCTTCGCCGTGAAGGACGAGAACAGGAATATCCACCGCTTTCAGGTCCTCTGTAAAATCGGTTTCGGAAAATGCTTTTACACCGTCATAATGCGCTACAATACCTCCCATCATTCCCTGTCTCCACCAGTTTCTCTGGATCCCTTCCTTAATATCAGCACCTTCCCGGTTGTATCCGTAAAAAGGAACCGTAAGATCTATGTAGAACTGCTGTCTGTTATTCATGGTCTGTTCCCTGATGTTATCGAAAACCGACATCGGAACACCGTCCGGATTGCTTTCACTGGCTACCATCACCGGTGGTACGGCACTGATCAGGACGGCTTTTTTCGCTCTTCCGTTAGCATATTTGTGAACATAACGGATCACTTCACCACCGCCTGTGGAATGTCCGATGTGAATTACATCTTTCAGATCCAGGAATTCCACCAGTTCGGCGGCATCCGAAGCATACTGCTCGATGTTGTGTCCGTAAATATTCTGGCTGGATCTTCCGTGGCCTCTTCTGTCGTGGGCAATCACCCTGTAGCCCCTCTGCAGGAAGAAAATCACCTGTGCATCCCAGTCGTCGGATGATAGAGGCCATCCATGGTGAAACATCAGTACCGGGCCCTGTCCCTGATCTTTGTAGAAAATTTCTGTTCCGTCTTTTAAAGTAAGTGTACTCATAGCTGTAAATTTTTTAAATTGTGATTAATTGTTTTGTTGTTTATTTCTTTAACAAAGGTAGGACATCGGCATGAGGCAAAAATTACCTTGTGTTAATTTCGTACGGTTTAATAAAAAAAGTTTGAAGCCCTTGATCAGAATTGTAAAGCTAAAAAATGATTCTTTTACTATATAATGATTCCTTTGAAACAATGAGCCGTTTTAACCTGTTTTTTGGCGGTATTGGTTTGTAAAAACCCAAAATGGGACATATTTTCAATAAAAGCCCGTTTTTCTGTACGAATTCACATAAATTTTTTCTTCACAATTAGGCTGGAATCCCCATAAAAGCTATATTTGCAGCCTAAATTTTTGAAATAATGAAAGAACTAATTGAAAAAATCAACGCAGAATTTGAAGCTTTCACCACTGAAGCTAACCAACAGGTAGAAAAAGGAAACAAGGCAGCCGGGACAAGAGCCCGTAAAGCAGCTTTGGAACTAAGCAAGCTGTTCAAAGATTTCAGAAAAGTTTCTGTAGAAGAATCAAAAAAATAATTGTTCTGAAAAAAACCGGTTTTTTAAAGCCGGTTTTTTTATGCTCAAAATGGTCAAATGTGAATTGTGAATTTTGCTTACGCAAGTCAATGATGAATCAAGTAAAATTGACAAGCGAAGCAGATGACCATTGACCATTCACTTTACCGTTCTGTAGATTGTGAATTGTGAATTTTGCTACGCAAGTCAATAGTGAATTTATTAAATTGACAAGCGCAGCGGATTGCCCATTTAGCATTCACTCTTAAAAGAATGATGCTTAAAGACCACCCCGTCAAAAATTCCTTCAGAATTTTCGCCACCCCTCCAATGGAGTGGAATTTATGTTAAGGGTTTATCAACATTATTTTGATTAATTTATAAATTTCTCCTTAAAATTCTTGTAAAATTGGCAAGCGTAACGGTCTGCCTGTTTACCAATGCCTGTTCAACCCTTATTTTCAGCTATCATTAGCTGAACATAAATTGAAAATTTACGCACGTAGTTCAGTCCTTGCGACCGGAAATATGCAGTATGCTTTCCATCAAAACCTTGCGTCCTTGGCGTTAAAATATTAACCCCATAAAAAATTGACAAGTGCAGCGGATTGACTATTGACCATTCACTTTACCGTTCTGCAGATTGTGAATAGTGAATTTTGCTACGCAAGTCAATGGTGAATTAAGTAAAATTGTCAAGCGCAGCGAATTGACCATTCACCATTCACTTTAAATGATCATGCTCAGCTGAACCCTTTTCCTCGCTTCATCCACATCCGTTACTTTTACCTGTACGTGCTGGTGCAGTTTCACCACTTCATTCACATCGGAAACAAAGCCTTCTTTAAGCTGGGAGATATGGACCAGTCCGCTTTCTTTGATGCCCAGATCCACGAAGCATCCGAAGGCCGTAATGTTGTTGACGATGCCTGGAAGGATCATACCGGTTTTGAGGTCTTTGATGCTTTTTACTTTCGGATCGAACTCGAATACCTTCGCCGCTTTTCTCGGGTCCAGTCCCGGCTTTTCCAGCTCTTTCAGGATATCTTTAATGGATAAGATTCCGATTTCCCCGGTAACGTACTGTTCCGGGCGGATCAGTGCGATCTTCTCTTTGTTGGCAATAAGTTCGTTGGTTTTTATTCCGAGGTCCTTTGCCATTTTCTCTACAATGCCATAAGCTTCAGGGTGAACGGCGGAATTGTCCAGCGGATTCTTAGCATGGTGGATCCTGACGAATGCCGCTGCCTGCTGAAAAGCTTTCTCTCCTAACCTGGGAACTTTCTTCAGCTGCTTCCGGTCTTCAAAAGCGCCGTTTTCCGCGCGGTAATTCACGATATTTTCTGCCATTTTTTCACCGATCCCGGAAACATAGCTCAGCAAAGCTTTGCTGGCTGTGTTGAGGTTGATGCCTACTGAATTCACGCATTTCATCACCGTTGTATCGAGTTCGTTTTTCAGTTGAGTCTGGTCGACATCATGCTGGTACTGTCCGACACCGATGGATTTCGGGTCTATTTTTACAAGCTCAGCCAGCGGATCCGCCAGCCTTCTTCCGATCGAGACGGCACCTCGGACGGTTACATCATAATTCGGGAATTCGTCGCGGGCCATCTTACTTGCCGAATATACCGAGGCTCCGGCTTCCGACACCACGAAAACCTGGAGGGGTTTATCAAAAGTGATTTTCTTAATGAAAAACTCCGTTTCACGGCTGGCGGTCCCGTTCCCGATGGAAATCGCTTCGATGTTATAGGCGTTCACCATCGAGCGGATCTTTTTCATGGCCATACCGCTTTCGTTCTGTGGCGCGTGCGGGTAAATGGTTTCATTATGAAGCAGATCGCCCTTTTCATCAAGACAAACTATTTTACAGCCGCTTCTGTATCCCGGATCGATGGCCAGGATTCTCTTTTCGCCCAGCGGCGGGGCCAGCAAAAGCTGCGACAGGTTTTCAGAGAAGATTTCAATGGCTTTTTTATCGGCTTTTTCTTTGGCTTCCTGCAAGGCTTCGTTGGAAATCGCAGGCTCCAGTAATCTTTTGTAGCTGTCTTTAATGGCAAGTGCAATCTGTTCCGCCGATTCGTTATTCGATTTAATGATCGCTTTTTCAATAAATTCGATGGCCTCGTCCTTATCGATCCCGATGTTCGTTTTTACAAAACCTTCCGCCTCTGCCCTCAGCATGGCCAACAGCCGGTGGGAAGGTGCCCTGTTCAGGCTTTCTTCCCATTCAAAATACTGCGAGAATTTCTGCGCCTCCTCTTCTTCCTTTTTAGCCTTTACGGCTTTGGAGGTAATCACCGCTTTCCGTTGAAACAGCCGCCGCAGGTTTTTCCGGACGTACATATTCTCATTGATCCATTCCGCCATGATGTCGCGCGCGCCCTGCAAGGCTTCTTCTTCGGATGAGACCTGATCGTTCAGGTATTTTGAAGCCGTAAACCGGATATCCTGTGCTTTCTGGCTCATGATGATCCTGGCCAGAGGTTCCAGTCCTTTTTCCTTTGCGGCATCGGCTTTCGTCTTTTTTCTTTTCTTGAAAGGGAGATATAGATCTTCCAGTTCCTGAAGATCGAAGCTTTCCTGTATTCTTTGGTGCAGCTCCGGGGTGAGCGCCTGTTGCTCTTCAATCGATTTTAAAATGCTTTCCTTTCGTTTTACCAGGTCCTCAAACTGCTTGCTGAGTTTAGCAATCTGTTCGATCTGCGTTTCATCGAGGTTTCCGGTCCGGTCTTTTCGGTAGCGGGAAATAAAAGGAATGGTGCAGTCTTCCGCCAGCAGGTCCAGCGTGGCGCTGATGCTTTTTTCGGATATATTGAGGGATTGTTGGATATACTTGATCGTGTTCATCTGAAATTTTAAACGGCTAAAATACATTCTTTTTGGAAATGGCGGCGGTATTCCGTAAAAAAACAACAGATCATTGTATTGTTTCTTTTGATGATAAAACGTTACCTGATGGGGGTGAAAATGTCTTTCGGGAATATTGGAAATTTCGCAAAGACGCAGGAAATCGGACAGATACATTGCTTAATCAAGACGCAGATAATTTGGTGTTTTCAAATTTGTATGACGTTTGTACAATAATTATAGATAAATAAGCAGCTTTCAATTTAATCAAAGATAAAATCATTGCGCTTTTAAAACAGCATCTTTTAAGGTTTTGCGTCTTTGCGCTTTCCACCTTACAAAATCATACAGTTTTTAATTTATTGATGTAGGTCAAGATAAGAGAATGGGGAAGGTACTATCTTTGGTTTTTAAATGAAAACTCTTGCGGGATCTTTCATTTTGCTTATATTTAACGGAGAAACTTTTTAATAAAATAAATAATATGAAAAAACTTAGTGTTATTGCATTGGTAGCTGTAGGAATGCTTGCGGCATCTTGTAACAAAGACAAATCGGCTGAAAATGCAGCAACGTCTACCGAGAAAACCGTAGCGGAAAGCAAAGGGGAAGTATTGCCGGTAGATGTTACAGGATCCGTCGTAAACTGGAAAGCTTTCCACAAAGGAGGAATGGCGCCACGTTGGGGAACTTTAATGGTAAAATCCGGAGACCTGAGTATTGAAAACGGAAACGTAACCGCCGGTAACTTCGTGATCGATATGAACTCCCTGAAAGTAGACCCGGCTTCCGTAACCGAAAAAGACAAAAAATATACGGATCTTGAAGCTCACCTGAAGAATCCTGATTTCTTCGATACGGCTAAAAACCCAACCGCAGACTTCAAAATCACCAGCGTGACCGATCTTAAGGATCCTTCCAAAGACGCTGTAGCCGGAGCCAACAAAACCGTAAGCGGAAACCTTACCCTATCCGGAAAAACAATGAACGTTACCTTCCCGGCTAAAGTAGACGTGATGGAAAATGCAGCATCCGTACAGGCTAAATTTACCGTAAACAGAGCCGACTGGGGCATCAAGTTCGGAACTTCCGAAACCGATCCTGCAGAATGGATGATCAGCAAAGACATCGAAATCGCCGTAGACGTAAAAGCGAAAAAATAATATTGTTAGATATAATCTTGTAGGCCGCTCCTTTTAGGAGTGGTTTTTTTTTGCTTACACCGTGGGATTCCGTTTTCCGAATCTGTTGTATAATAGATGCTCCCGGGCTTTCCGTCCCAATCCGGCAAGCTTCTGTTTTATATGCAAAAAGTGGATAATTTACCGGTTTTTTTTACCGTCGCCCAGCACATACTTTCACCAAAAACCTTATCTTTAGGCATTAAAAAGCACAACCGCTATGGAACATAAAATACATCAGGGCAGAAACATCAAAAGGTTCAGGGAAATGCTGGGCATCAAGCAGGAGGCCCTTGCCTTCGACCTCGGGGAAGACTGGAACCAGAAGAAAATCTCCATCCTCGAACAGAAACATGTCGTGGAAGAAGCGCTACTCCAAAAAATCTCCGAAGTCCTGAATATCCCGGTGGAAGCCTTTCAGAATTTTGATGAGGAACAGGCGATTAATATTATTGCCAATACGGTAACAACGGTTAACGACCAAGCTACCGGCCAATTGTATCAGATTCATTCAACCATCGACACCTCCGAAAAATGGCTGGAAGCTTTGGCAGAAATCAGGAAATTGAATGAAGAAAAGACTGCTTTATACGAACGTATGCTGAAAGAAAAAGAGGAGATGATGGAGCGGCTGGAAAGACTGATCGGGAAGTAAAAATAAGAGAATTGATTTTTAACGGTAAAGAAAGCTTGGCTACAGGAATAGCCGGGCTTTTTTGTTTTTGACTTTGATCTTATTTCTTTCCGGAAAAGCATATCCCAAAAAGAATTTAACGGATCTATTTTCTACATAAGTACAAAATAGTCTTCCAAATCAGGAAGTCAGTAAGTAAATAAACCTAACGGGTTTTATGCTTTAAAATGGTGTTTTATTTCTGCATTCCGAGGCGACAGGGCATAAAAAAAGCCCCCTGATTATGGACAAGAGGCGACCCAAATGTTTTCACAACGGAATAATCCTTATTGTGAATTGCTTTCGGATACAAATCTAAAAAATATTTTTTTTATAGGTTTATGGTTTTCCGTAAAATCTTTTCTTTTTTTCTTTCTACATTTAGGCAATTTCTAAAAACTAATAGATTATGGCTAAAAAACGTATTAAATACAAAAAAAGAGGATATTGTAAAGTCAAATAGATTTTTTGATCATTGTATATGGCGTTATAAATAAATCAACAGAAAAGAGGTTACCAAAATTTTTTAGCAACCTCTATAGAAAGCAATTCACAACTAACTCTGTACAGTCCCAAAAATTATCAATATTTAGATTGTACTTAGTTAATGAAAAGTAATCATAGCTACAAATTCTTGGGAAAGTTGCAAGAAAAGTTTGGACCTTTTCAAATTCAGCTCGTCAGCTGTAATTGCTATTATTATTTTACAAATGTAATAAATAAATCGTAAATTTGTACAGAGTTATAAAATAAAAAGTTTATTTTAGTTTAAATAACTGATAATCGGAATGAAAAATATTTTAGGTCTAGATTTAGGAACAAACTCCATAGGTTGGGCGTTAATCAAACAGGATTTTGAGAATAAGCAAGGCGAAATTCTGGGGATGGGAAGCCGGATTATTCCGATGTCCCAGGATATTCTCGGTGATTTCGGTAAAGGCAATTCGGTTTCGCAGACGGCGGAACGGACGAGATACAGAAGTGTCAGAAGGCTACGCGAACGCTTTTTGCTAAGAAGAGAGCGGCTCCATCGTGTTCTCCATATCCTGAATTTTCTTCCCGAACATTATGCCAATCAGATCGATTTTAACAAACGTTTCGGAAAATTCAAGTCGGAGACCGAACCTAAGCTTGCCTGGAAAAATACCGATGGAAAATTTTCATTTCTGTTTCAGGATTCATTTAATGAAATGCTTAATGATTTTAAGGCAGACGGACACGATCTGAAAGTTCCTTATGACTGGACGATTTATTACCTGCGAAAAAAAGCACTTTCCCGAAAAATAGAAAAGGAAGAATTGGCCTGGATTCTTCTGAATTTTAATCAGAAACGCGGATACTATCAATTGCGTGGTGAGGAGGAAGAGGACAATCCGAATAAGTTGGTCGAGTTTTATTCATTAAAAATTGTAGATGTTCTGGCGGATGAGCCGCAAAAAGGAAAATCGGATATTTGGTATTCCTTGATTTTGGAGAACGGATGGGTTTACAGACGTTCCAGCAAAATACCTTTATTCGATTGGAAGGAAAAAACAAGAGATTTTATTGTCACCACTGATTTAAATGATGACGGAAGCATAAAAACCGATAAGGAAGGAAATGAAAAAAGAAGTTTCCGCGCCCCAAGTGAAAACGACTGGACTCTGGTAAAGAAAAAAACAGAACAGGAAATCGATAAATCGCACAAGACTGTCGGAACGTACATTTACGAAACCCTTCTTCAGGATCCGAAACAGAAAATCAAAGGAAAACTGGTCCGGACCATTGAAAGAAAATTTTACAAGCAGGAACTGAAACAGATTCTTGAAAAGCAAAAAGAATTTCATCCTGAATTACAGAGTGATGATTTATATAATGACTGCATTCGTGAATTGTATAGAAATAACGAAGCGCATCAGCTGATGCTTGGCAATAAGGATTTTATCCATCTTTTTATGGAGGATATTATTTTCTATCAACGGCCGTTGAGAAGTCAGAAATCTTCAATATCAAATTGCTCGCTGGAATTCAGAACATACAGAGATGAAAATGGAGTAGAGCATACTCGATATCTGAAAGCGATTCCAAAATCCAATCCTTATTATCAGGAATTCCGTTTATGGCAATGGATTTTTAATCTGAATATTTATCGAAAAGATAATGAAGATAACGTCACTAAAGAGTTTCTGAGCACAAACAAAGATTACGAAAATCTTTTTGAGTTTTTGAACAACCGAAAAGAAGTTGATCAAAAAGCTTTGCTGAAACATTTTAAAGTTAGTGATAAAATATACCGTTGGAATTTTGTAGAAGATAAAAAATATCCGTGCAATGAAACCAGGACGATGATTTCGTCAAGATTGGAAAAAGTTGAAGGGATCGCAGATGATTTTCTGACGAGAGAATGTGAACAGAAGATCTGGCATATCATTTATTCTGTCAATGATAAATTAGAGTACGAAAAAGCCTTGAGATCCTTTGCCAGGAAGCATAATGTGGATGAAAATTCTTTCTTTGAAGCTTTTAGAAAATTCCCGCCGTTTAAAATTGAATACGGTTCTTTTTCGGAAAAAGCGATTAAAAAATTGTTGCCTTTGATGCGATTGGGAAAATATTGGAATTATGCTAATATTGATAAATCTTCGAGGGAAAGAATTCAGAAAATCATCAATGGAGAATATGATGAAAATATCAAAGATAAAGTAAGAGAGAAGGCGGTTCATCTTACGGCTGAAAATGATTTCCAGGGACTGCAACTGTGGCTGGCTCAATATATTGTGTACGGCAGGCATTCGGAAGCATCCATCATCGGGAAATGGAATTCTGCAGATGATCTGGAAGCATTTTTAAAGGACTTTAAACAACATTCGCTTCGTAATCCGATTGTAGAACAAGTGATTACGGAAACGCTTCGGGTCGTTAAAGATATTTGGGTTACATATGGAAGTGGAGCTAAAGATTTCTTTAATGAAATTCATATTGAGCTCGGAAGAGAGATGAAACTTCCCGCAGAAGAAAGAGAACAGTTAACGCGTCAGATTTCTGAGAACGAAAATACAAATCTCCGCATCAAAGCCTTATTGTCTGAAATGATGAATGATGTTTCTGTTGAAAATGTTCGTCCTTATTCTCCTATGCAACAGGAGATTCTGAAAATCTATGAAGATGGAATCTTAAAATCGGATATTGAAATTGACGATGATATTCTTAAAATCAGCAAAACAGCGCAGCCCTCACCTTCAGATTTAAAAAAGTATAAGCTTTGGCTTGAACAGAAATACAAATCGCCATATACCGGACAAATTATTCCATTAAATAAACTGTTTACCCCGGAATATGAAATCGAGCATATTATTCCGCAAAGCCGTTATTTCGATGATAGTTTCAGCAATAAAGTGATTTGCGAATCTGCCGTCAATACACTGAAGGGAAATTATATTGGCCTTGAATTTATTAAGAAACTGGGTGGAACCGTTGTTGAGTGCGGTAACAGAAGGGCAGTAACCGTTCTGAAGCAAAATGAATACGAAGATTTTGTAAAGCAGCTGTACGCAAGAAACCGGGGCAAAAGAAATAAACTTTTAATGGAAGATATTCCGGAAAAAATGATTGAACGCCAGATGAACGATACGCGTCACATCAGTAAATATATTTCCGGTTTGCTCTCAAACATTGTAAGAGTAGAAGACGGAACGGATGAAGGCGTAAATTCTAAAAACATCATCCCCGGAAACGGAAAAATCACCACCCGATTGAAACAGGACTGGGGATTGAATGATGTCTGGAACAATTTGATTTTACCGCGTTTTGAAAGAATGAATCAGCTGACTAAATCTACAGATTTCACAGCGTGGAATGAAAATCATCAGAAGTTTCTGCCAACTGTTCCGGTTGAGCTTTCAAAAGGATTTTCAAAGAAAAGGATAGATCATCGTCACCATGCTCTGGACGCTTTGGTGATTGCTTGTGCTACAAGAGACCACGTAAATCTGTTAAACAATCAGTCGGCAAAATCGGAGGTAAAACGTTATGATTTACAGCATAAACTTCGTCATACTGAAAAATGGATCGATAAAGATGGCAGGGAAAGAGATAAGTTCACGGAGTTTAAAAAACCTTGGGAACACTTTACTGTTGATGCAAAAAATAATCTGGAGAAAATTATTGTAAGTTTTAAACAGAATCTTCGAGTGATCAATAAAGCCACCAATTATTATGAGAAATATGAAGAAAAAGATGGGGTGAAAACCAAAGAAAGAGTAAAGCAGACCGGAACAAACTGGGCTATAAGAAAAGCAATGCATAAAGACACCGTTTCCGGAAAGATTGATCTGCCCTGGATAAAAGTTCCAAAAGGAAAGATTCTGACGGCAACACGGAAAAATCTCGATACTTCCTTTGATTTAAAATCCATATGCTCTATTACAGATACAGGTATTCAGAAAATTCTCCGGAATTATCTTGAACTCAAAGGCAGTCCCGAAGTTGCCTTTTCGCCTGAAGGAATCGAAGATTTAAATAAAAATATTGAAAAGTATAACGATGGAAAACCGCATCAGCCTATCGGGAAAGTAAGGATTTTTGAATTAGGAAGTAAATTTCAGGTGGGACAAACCGGAAACAAAAAAGATAAGTATGTGGAAGCGGCAAAAGGGACCAATTTATTTTTT
Source organism: uncultured Chryseobacterium sp. (assembly GCA_913774355.1). Lineage (GTDB taxonomy): Bacteria > Bacteroidota > Bacteroidia > Flavobacteriales > Weeksellaceae > Chryseobacterium. The sequence goes on from CAJYGB010000040.1 coordinate 66,163, forward strand.
GCAGTATACGAAGATAAAAACGGGAAGCGGAGCTATGAAACCATTCCGCTGAATGAAGTTATTGAAAGGCAAAAGCAGGGCTTATCGGTTGTTGAATTAAAAGAAACAACGGATTTTTATCTCTGTCCTAATGATCTGGTCTATGTTCCTTCAGAAGACGAACTTCAAAACAGTAGCCGTATTGATTTTAAAAGCATTAAAAAAGACCAGAGCGAAAGAATTTATAAAGTGGTAAGCTTTAGCGGGAATCAATTGTTTTTTATAAGGCAGGATATTGCCACCTCCATTGTGAATAAAGCAGAATTTTCAACTTTGAATAAAATGGAACGTGCCGTTGACGGTTCGATGATTAAAGAAACCTGTATCAAACTGAAAGTGGATCGTCTCGGAAACATTTCAAAAGCATAATCTAAAATTATTAAAATGTCTAAAGCAGCCCTCAAAAAAGAACTTCAAAAGCTGACCAAAGAAAAGCTCGTCGAACATATCCTGGATCTGTATGAAAAAAACATTTCTGTGAAAGAATTTTATAAATACTACCTTAATCCAGGCAATGAAAAAGGACTGGTCAATAAATATAAAAAACTTATCCGTAAAGAGTTTAATGTAGAAAATCCCATGTGGGGTACCCAGAAGTTTTCTGTCGCCAAAAAAGCGATTTCGGATTTTAAAAAATTGCACCCGTCAGCTGAATCTCTCGCAGATGTGATGCTGTATCTGTCTGAAAGTGCCTGTGAACTTACTGCTTTGTATGGCGATTATTCGGGACCGTTCTACAATTCGGCTCATAATAATTACAAGTCAGTCCTTATATTTATGAAGGAGAATGATCTGCTGTATGATTTTAAGGTGCGCGCTGAACAATGTGTCAAGTGGTCGCAATATTGTGGGTATGGTTTTGCCGGCGATATGAAAGATACCTATGATGAATTTTATAATTGAATAATAAAAACCAATAACCATGATCACCCGCTCCATTTACATCGGCAATCCTGCTTACCTTAAACTCAAAGACGAGCAGCTGAAAATTCTCTGTCCGGAAACGAAAGCGGAAAAGGGGAGTGTTCCCGTGGAAGATCTGGGGTTGCTGATGCTCGACCATTTCCAGATTACCGTCTCACACAACCTGATCCAGAAAATGATGGGAAATAACGTCGTAGTCGTAAGCTGCGATGCCCATCACCTGCCGCATGGAATCATGTTGCCGCTGTACGGCCATACCGAACATTCGGATCGGGTTAAAGACCAGCTGGAAGCCAGTGAGCCTTTAAAGAAGCAGCTGTGGAAACAGACCGTGGAGTGCAAGATCGAAAATCAGAAAAATGTCCTGATGAAATTGGGAAATTACTATGAGCCGATGATTGAGTATCAGATAAGTGTAAAATCCGGTGATATGACCAATATGGAAGGGATTGCCGCCCAGCATTACTGGAAGTACCTCATCAGCCTGGATTTTCTCAGGCAGCGTTTTGGTGATTCACCCAATCAATTTTTTAATTTCGGTTATGCGGTACTCCGGAGCATTGTTGCCCGGGCAATCGTTGAAACAGGACTGCTCCCGGTTCTTGGCATTTTTCATAAAAATAAATACAATCCTTATTGCCTGGCGGACGATCTGATGGAACCTTACCGTCCTTTCGTAGATTTGCTGGTCATGCAGTGGCTTAAACTGCATCCTGAGAATGATGAACTGTCGAAAGATTTCAAAGCCTATATGCTGCAGATTGCGACCAAAGACGTACGCATCGACGATAAAGCAAGGCCATTAATGGTGGCGGTAAAAACCACGGCCTCATCTCTTTACAAATGCTATACCGGAGAAAAACGGCTGATCTCTTATCCTGAACTGATCTGATGAATTAAATTACTTTTTACTTTTTACATTGTACATTTTACAAATAAAAATATGGACGCCGAAAGGTTTAACGCATACCGGATTATGTGGGTAATAGTATTATATGATCTCCCGACCGAAACGAAAGCCAATATGAAGGATGCTAACCGTTTCCGGAAAGCTCTGATCGATGATGGCTTTACGCTGTTCCAGTTTTCCATGTATGTACGTCACTGTCCGAGCCGTGAAAATGCGGAAGTGCATATAAAGCGCGTCAAATTTATGCTGCCTAAAGCCGGAAAAGTAGCGATTATGTGCATTACGGACAAACAGTTCGGCGATATTGAGATCTTCTTTGCCAGGAATAAAGAAGAACCGCCACCAACCTTCCAACAGCTCGAACTATTCTGATTTTTTAAATCCTAATTAATAAATAAACCCACTGCAATTCAGTGGGTTAAATGTTGAGGTTGTGTTGTATCCCAAAGATACGGATAAATGAAAGCAATTCACAACTCTCGTTTATGGTGTACAAGGCTGAACACGGTTGTGTTGTATCCCAAAGATACGGATAAATGAAAGCAATTCACAACCTTTATCGAGGCATAGTGAAAATAACCCTTGTTGTGTTGTATCCCAAAGATACGGATAAATGAAAGCAATTCACAACACACTACGAAGAGAAGACATCTGCGAAATTGTTGTGTTGTATCCCAAAGATACGGATAAATGAAAGCAATTCACAACGGGATGGTGTACGATATTTTCTCCGGTTTCGTTGTGTTGTATCCCAAAGATACGGATAAATGAAAGCAATTCACAACCTGAGTAAGAGAATCCAAAACTGCGGAGGCGTTGTGTTGTATCCCAAAGATACGGATAAATGAAAGCAATTCACAACAATCTGCAAGGCTTTTGCTTCCGACAATTCGTTGTGTTGTATCCCAAAGATACGGATAAATGAAAGCAATTCACAACAGGATTCAACAGATTCAACAAAACAATTGAGTTGTGTTGTATCCCAAAGATACGGATAAATGAAAGCAATTCACAACCACCGACGCGTTAGGAACATTACCGTTTGAGTTGTGTTGTATCCCAAAGATACGGATAAATGAAAGCAATTCACAACACAATGTTCTGTTTTCCATCTGCCTGGAATGTTGTGTTGTATCCCAAAGATACGGATAAATGAAAGCAATTCACAACTTTGAATACTTCTGAAACTCCAATATTCTTGTTGTGTTGTATCCCAAAGATACGGATAAATGAAAGCAATTCACAACCCAGTTAACTCATATTTATGAACAGCTTGAGTTGTGTTGTATCCCAAAGATACGGATAAATGAAAGCAATTCACAACTCGCTCAAAGAAGCAATGAATAAAAAATATGTTGTGTTGTATCCCAAAGATACGGATAAATGAAAGCAATTCACAACTCTAAGTCTGATGCACTACCTTGTGCTGGCGTTGTGTTGTATCCCAAAGATACGGATAAATGAAAGCAATTCACAACTACATTGAAGTTTGGAAATATACCGAAATGGTTGTGTTGTATCCCAAAGATACGGATAAATGAAAGCAATTCACAACATAGTCTGCTACTAAGTGTGTAAAGGCATCGTTGTGTTGTATCCCAAAGATACGGATAAATGAAAGCAATTCACAACCAGACAAATGAAGCTTCGGTAAAAACATGTGTTGTGTTGTATCCCAAAGATACGGATAAATGAAAGCAATTCACAACTATTCACTCAAGAACCTTGGGGTGTGGGGAGTTGTGTTGTATCCCAAAGATACGGATAAATGAAAGCAATTCACAACGGTGAAATGTTTGTTCAATTGCTTAAAGGCGTTGTGTTGTATCTCAAAGATACGGATAAATGAAAGCAATTCACAACAAAAATGATGATGTGGCATGGTGTGCCGTTGTTGTGTTGTATCTCAAAGATACGGATAAATGAAAGCAATTCACAACTAGCACTGGTTGCTGATAATTTTAAAATATGTTGTGTTGTATCTCAAAGATACGGATAAATGAAAGCAATTTACAACATATAAGAATCTACGGTTTCCTTCCTATCCGTTGTGTTGTATCCCAAAGATACGGATAAATGAAAGCAATTCACAACACAGCACTTAAACGATGATTTATATTTTATGTTGTGTTGTATCCTAAATATACGATTAAATGAAAGCAATTGGCAAATCCAAATATTCTGCATTACAAAATTCTTATGACAAAACCACCCGCCGCATCCGGCAGGTGGTTTTATTTTGGTAAAAATAGTTTTTATTTTAAACTTCTGCCAGTGGTTTTACAGCAGACAGTGCACGGGAGGCGACCCAGCTGGCAAACTGGGCACAGGTGGTTTCAACCAGTTCATCGCGGGTAATTTCCCGTAGGCCCGGTACCAGATCCGATTTTGGAGGCTGTGGCAAAGGCTGGCAGAGGATCAGACCGGGAACAACCGGATCAAAAGAAATATCACGGTAAAGGTCAACGTGCTGAATAAAAAGCTGTGACACATAATCTGTAATTGTTTGCGGAGGAACGTTGATTGCCTTCTTTCCATCCGAAGTCTGCGGAGTTCCTTCTAAAGAACTGTTCCGGATCCTGGTATAAAGAACACCTGATTGCGTTGCATCATAAACAGCGACCCCCTCCAGGGCATCCAGAAAAACAGCCGTCCGGAAGTCAGGGGATTTCCCATAGATTTTGGCCACTTTCAGCAGGTCCGGAAGATCCCAGGCGTGGGGTACCACATCAATCGAATTCCAATGCATTGTGTTCCAGTTCTGGTATGGGAGCGGCTGCGGCTCCCATCCGGATGGCAGTGCGGGGAAAGTGGTGTTGAAAAGTTCCGCAAAGTTGGCTTCACCGGGCGTTGGTCCGGCGGTAGGATAGACCAGCGTAAGCGCAAAGTGATCAAGGTAATTTTTCTGTTTCAGGTAAAGCGCAAGGGTCGGGGACAGGGCACCGCCCAGGCTGTGGCCGCAGAAAATAACCGCCGTGTCCTCCGCAGGTTTTGTACCGGTCAGGAACTGTTCAAGGCTGGTGCCGGGAGCAGCTGCCGTATCCGGGGAGACCATTCCGAGAAGGTTCTGAATGCCGGTCGCCGTCCCTTTGGAGATAAATGGGGTGTCTTCCACATAAGGCGACGGGGTAAAACCGGACGGATCATAAGTGTTCCAATTCACCACCTTGGAAACGGAAAAATCCTCATCACCCCAGTCATAAAGGGAATCGGGATTGGTTCCGGCTACCGCCACCACATAGGCGGGCATTACCGGACCACCGGGAAATGCGACGGCATCGCATTCGGCCACAAACAGTGAATTATCGGCCACACCGGTCGGAATGCCTTCAATCACTTCTTCAAGCACTACCGGGCCCCAGACCAGTTTCCAGTTGCCTAACACCGGCGTTACTGCAGAATCAGCAACAGAAGCTGTCTGCGCAGAGTCCAAAGGCGGAACGTCGCTGAGATAAAAAGAAAGGTCTTTCTGAAGCTGTTGCTGGAGTAAGCTTTCCGTGCCGTGATAACCGGCGGCACGTCCTACGATGCAGGCCATTGCAAATACCTGCTGATAAGCGTCTAAAGTGGGGTTCTTCATGAGATAAAAGTTTTTTGTTGGTTAAAGATTGTTCTTACCGGTACCGTCTTACCTGCGATAAAATGTTCCGGGGAACTAATGTAAAGGAAGGAAGAAAAATTAAATAAGGGTTACGTAAAAACAACCAAAGTAGGGAGTAGGTGTTTGTACTCAAAAGTGGCTTCGAGGTCCTCAGCCACCGGGTGTTGATTTGAATGATGCTCCAGAAGGCAGAGGAATGTGGCTTCGGCTCCGCTCAGCCACCGTGTTTTGATTTGGATGTTATCTGTGTTGTGAAGTTCCGATGCATGAGGCTCTTGAGCGGAAGATATACCTTCGGGTGGCCTCAGCTATCTTCGAATACCATTTCGACCAGGATATTTTTCCTACAGCTGATTTTAATATTTGCTCTCCCACTGGATCATGCTCGTGCCACTTTTACAACTTCCTGCTACCTCCGGTGGCTGAGCGGAGCCGAAGCCATCGTGTATGGTTCTGACTGCTATTATTTTAAACACCGTTCAGGATATCGAACTTTTCTTCAGAAAAATCATTATTTTTATTCCTGAAAAAACATTGACGATGAAAGGATTTCTCTATATTCTCCTTTGCTCCGACGGCAGTTATTATACCGGAAGCACCAATAATCTTGAATGCAGACTGGCCCAGCATCAGTCCGGGAAAGGAGCTAACCATACCAAAAAGCGGCTGCCCGTCCGGCTGGTCTATTATGAAGAGTATGACCGTATTGATCTTGCTTTCTGCCGCGAAAAGCAGATTCAGGGTTGGAGCCGGAGAAAAAAGGAGGCATTGATTAAAGGTATGCCGGAACTTCTGCCCGAACTTGCCATAGCATACCGTGATCTAAGAGAGTCCGATGCCTGAGGCTCTCGAAGGCAGAGGGGGTGGCTTCGAGGGCCTCAGCCACCGGATTTCGATTTGATTGTTGTCTGTTTTGTGACGTTCCGATGCCTGAGGTTCTCGAAGGCAGAGGGGATGTGGCTGAGCAAAGCCGATGTCATTGGATCACTCCTAATTCAGCCACGGTACACGAATTTCCTGAAATCAGTCTTTCAGCGGTAAAACGGATAAACCGTGCCGGAACAGGTTGTTTAAAAAGAATCTGTTGTTCCACCGGATTAGCTTTGATGTTGGAAAATTCGCCTTCCGTAACGGGCTGCCACTGGGTGCCGTCGGTGCTGGTTTCAATGCGGTAATGGCTTGCCGTGCCGTCTGATTTTCCGTCCTGTCGGGGCAGGTAAACAAAACCTTTCAGGGAAAGCTGTTTTTTCAGATCCATAATAATTTCTGACGGAGATGAATTGGTGCTGAGCGGACTTTGCCAGAAGGTTTCCGGGTTGTCATCAATGGCGTAAGCTGAAGGATGGGCCGTATCAGTATCTTCGGGACTGATGATTTCCCAACCGGATTTCACAGGACCGAACCGGAGAACGGCGGTTTCGCTTTGCTGACCGTTGTTGACGGAGATCGCCTTTACTATTCCGTAATCAGGCTGTGAAAAAGGCTGATCGTATTTTAATGATTTCAGCGTTGGGGTGGTGCCGTCGAGGGTATAGTAAATAGTTGAGCCAGCGTCTGCTGAGGACAGGGTGATCTTCCCTTCAGGACTTCTCCGGATCAAAGGTTTAGCCATCATTACCGGTTCGTTGTACAGGCCGAAGTCACTCAGGGCTATGGCTACCGGCGACTGAGTAATAATCAGGCGTATTTGATCCGTGGTGATTCGTTCAGGGAGACGGATCAGACGGTTCGGACCGATGCTGGTTGCCGACGCAATTCTCTTCCATATTCCGTTGAGAAACGCTTCCACCTCAAAAGCTTCGATCCGCTGGCCCAGTTTTATATTTTCCCGTAGACGGATAACGTTAAAGGTTTTTTCTGCCGGAAGGGTAACGGTAAGCTGAGGCGTAGTGACCTCATCATCCGTGGCCCAATACGAATACCGGTTCTGATCGAGCAGATGTTGCGGACCATATTGTGAAAGGTTGTTTCCGCGGATATTGCCGGCCTGTAAAACAGCGCCTTCCGCAAGATTGACGGCAAAAGTCTGTTTCAGCAGCCTGCCGAATTGCTGAAGCGAACTGACATCTTCAGGATCCAGCTGTCCCTTAGGATTGGGAGAAAGACCCAGGTCCAGATTGGCGCCCCGGCCTACGCTTTTGTAATAAAGATCCAACAGTTCTGCCGGTGTTTTTACCTTGCTGTCTTCGCGGGCATGATAAAACCAGCCCGGGCGAAGTGAGACATCACATTCTGCGGGCATCCAGTACTTGCCGTTCCGGGTGCCTTCAATGCCCAGTTCATATTTCGTAAAACCATTGGACGGCTTTTTTCCTTCTTCAGGAGCCTGAGGTTCGTAGGTTGCCCAACAGGTTTCCCCGGCATAGCCTTCTTCGTTGCCTACCCATCGAATATCCGGCCCGACGTCCCCGAAAATCACGGCTTCCGGCTGTATCTTGCGGGTAATGGCCCAGGTAGCCGGCCAGTCGTAATAGGTTGCCCGGTCGATTTTCCGGGTCTCGCGGGCATTTCCGTAGTAGCCGTCTCCGCCGTTGGCCCCGTCGTGCCATGAAGTAAACAGGTTCCCGTAACGGCTGTACAGCTCCTGAAGCTGTTTCCGGTACATGTCAATATAGGCCGAAGTCCCGTAGAGCGGACTGTTCCGGTCCCACGGCGAGCAGTAGATGCCCATTTTCATGCCCAGCTTTTCACAGGCTTTCTGATATTCTTTTACGATATCGCCTTTCCCGTTTTTCCATGGGCTTTTTTTAATGCTGTAATCCGTCGTTTCGGTAGGCCATAGGCAGAGTCCGTCATGGTGCTTCGCGACAACAATAATGCCTTTAAATCCTCCGGCTTTTGCGGCCGAAACAATCTGCTGCGCATCAAATTTTCCAGGATTGATCAGGGCAGGGTTTTCATCCCCGTAGCCCCATTCCTTATCGGTATACGTGGCACTGCCGTAATGGACGATGCAGTACATTTCCATTTCATGCCACTTCAGCTGTGCTTCGGAGGGAAGCGCTCCGTAAGGCTGCAGAGGTTTTTGCGCATGCCCGGATATCATTACTAAAATGATTCCGCCGGTCAGGATCCGTTTCTTCATTTCTCAGTCTTTGTGTTTTGATCTAAAATCGAATGGTCCAGGGAAGAAAGTACTGTATGCCCGCCTTGAAGTTCATCGAAAACAATTACTTCATTCCTTCCTTTTTTCAGCCAGCACGCCGGAACGTAAAGGGTCTGCTGTGGACCGATGTGCCAGTATTTGCCCAGATTATGGCCGTTCAGGAAGACAAAACCTTTCCCGAAAGTGCGCATATCCAGATAGGTATCTCCCAATTGCTGAAGGGTAAAACTTCCTTTATACAGGGCCGGATGGCCGGTCTTCTGATCCCCATTTTTGCTGAAAGAAAACCTCCCGGTGGTTTTAAAAGGGAAACGGTACATGTTCCAACCGGAAATATTCTGGCCGTCAATGGAAACCGACTCGGTAATACCATGCCGGTTGTCATTCAGGAACGGACCGTAATTGATCCGGCCATTGTTTTCCACCCAAAGATCAAGAATGGCATCCGGTAAAATTCCGGTCAGGTTCATCAAGTCCTGTTTCAGCCTGCGGTCGAGGCTTCCCAGGTATTTCCCGTCGACGTACACCTGAGCGTAATCCCTGAGCTCTTTCAGCTTCAGCAGGCCTCCTTTTTTTATTTTGTTCCGGTATAAAACGAAACCGTAAGCCTGGTCCAGATCCTCAAATGATAAGGGCTGTTCAGCCGTTTGCGGTTTCGGGAGCTGACTAAAAACATCAGCGTACTGCTCCAGGGCAATATCCGGAATCTTTATCGCAGGCTTTGCCTGAGGAACCGGCGGTAAAGATGATCCTGCCGGAAGATGGCTGGCAATTACTTTTTGGAAAGCATAAAATTTCTCCGTTGGGTTTCCGGCTTCATCCAGCGGGGCATCGTAATCGTAGCTGGAAACCTGAGGTGAGTAAGGATTATCCTTATTCATATTCGCACCGTTCATAAATCCTCGGGTGGTTCCGCCGTGGAACATATACATATTGACGGAAATGCCGGCAGCCAAAAGTTTGTCAAGAGTCTTTGCCGACTGTTCCGCAGATACGTCCGCATGCTTCTTGCCCCAGTCGTCGAACCATCCGGGATACCACTCCGCCACATAATACGGCCCTTTGCCATTGTGGTATTTGTTGATCAGGGTTTTGACCTGTGCGGGATCTTCAAGTCCGTTAACGGCCGGCAGGTAGCCCGGCAGATAACCTTTCGGCATCTGGTCGGCACCGTCGCAGGTGAAAAGGATGCCGTCAAAACCGGCTTCCCTGAAGATTTTCCGGTTCAGGTCCAGATAGGTTTTATCATCGCTGTAGGATCCGTATTCGTTTTCGATCTGGATCAGCAGGATATTGCCGCCGTGGGTAATCTGAAGCGGAATCAGCTGTTTTGCCAGCGCTTTGATGTAGCGGGTGTAGGCGGAGATAAACTTCGGATCGGTGCTTCTCACCTGCATGTTCCGGTCTTTCAGCAGCCACCACGGATACCCGCCGAATTCCCATTCCGCACAGACGTAAGGACTCGGCCGCAAAACCACCCAAAGGCCTTCCTCTTTGGCAATCTTCACAAATTCCGCAATATCATTATTCCCGCTGAAATCATAGACGCCCGGTGTTTCTTCATGTGCATTCCAGAACACATAGGTTCCGATGGTATTCAGTCCCATCGCTTTCGCCATCTTCATCCTTTCCCGCCACAACTCCCTTGGAATGCGGGGATAATGCATCTCGCCGGAAATCATCTGCAGCGGCTTCCCGTCCAGTAAAAAATCAGTATCGCCCAGTGCAAAAGTATGCCGCACCGGCTGCTGGGCCGAACAAAAAAATCCTGCCCCGCAAAGTAAAAAGATACTCAAAATAGCGTAAAGTCTGCTCATATCGGATCGCTCATTTTAGAAACGCTTAAATTAATCCAAAACCGGCAATACCACAAATGGAAATGGTGATTTATGGGAATTTCCGAATGCGACGGCTGAGCGGAGCCGAAGCCACCGTGTGAAGTTTTTGGTTACTAAAAGGTTCCCGAAGGCGGAGGAATTTGGCCTCCGCCATCTTTCAATAGGAGCTGAATAATTGTTTTATGGTTTCCCGTAAGAGTGAAATGGTTTTTTTATCTATATTTGACAAAACTTTTGACCGTGAAAAAACTGTTTTTCCTAACCGCCCTGTGCGGTACCCTTTCCTTACTGCACGCGCAGTCCATTCCCAGATTTGTCTACGCTGAGATCGTAGGTGAATCAAGATTCCTCAGCAATAAGGTGACCGTATCTATTGATTACGGGCAGGCGACTTCTTTCTTTGAGAATACAAAAGTCAAGAATGAAGACGGAAGCAACCGGAAGTTTAATTCTATGGTGGATGCCATGAATTATATGGGGGCGCTGGGCTGGGAATTCCAGCAAGCTTATGTCGTGACCACAAGCCAGCAGAATGTCTATCACTGGCTAATGCGCAAAAACTTCACCGATCTTCCCGGTGATATCCAGGAAGAAATGAAAAAGAATTTCCCGACTAAAAAAGATTTATAATGCGTTTTACTTCCATTGATTTCGAAAAAGCGAATAACGATTCGTGCTCTGTATGCAGCATCGGCGTTTCTGTTTTTAATGATAAAGGCTTGTTGTTTTCCAATACATATCTGGTGCAGCCGCCCGGAAATGAATATCTGGATCTTCATACTTCTATTCATGGCATTACTGCTGAAGACACTTGTGGCCAGCCTTATTTTCCTGAGATCTGGAAGCGTATTCGGGAAGATATTGAAGAGGAAATTGTGGTTGCCCACAACGGAAGCACGGTTGAATTTCCTATCCTGAAAAGTCTGTTCACTTTTTATGAAATGAGACAACCGGCATTTAAACCGGTCTGTACCCAACAGCTTTCCCAGCAGCTTTTCCCTTACCTGAAAAACCACAAGCTCTCAACACTGGCAGAATTATTTAATATTGAATTTGACGAAAAGCTTCATCATGATGCAAAATACGACGCTGAAATAGCCGGGTTCATATTTATGAAAATGAATCAATTGTTCAGACTGAACAGCGATTTTCAGCCGGATCGCCAGGCTAAGAAAATTACGGAAAAGAAAAATTTCTTCAGTGAAAACTTTGCTTCGAAAAAAGTTGATGCTTCACTGATCTATCCGACGTCTAAACCTAAATATGAAAACCATTATTTCTATGCAAAGAAAATTGTTATTACCGGAGAGTTCACCGCCTTTCCCAAACAGCGGAACCGGCTGGCTCAAATCCTCTTCGACTGCGGAGCAGATATCAACACTGCAATTTCCAGACAAACCGATCTCGTACTGGTAGGCACAGGTGCCGGGCCTAAGAAGTTGGAAAAGATCACTGCACTGAGTATTGCGGTTATGAATGAGGTGGAGCTTTTGGAGTTGATCAGCGAATTTATGGAAGAATAGACAGTATACTGTAAATACGTATAATATTCAAATATTAGTACAAGATCTGTATTTTTACATCTTTGAATACAATAAGCCAAAGGTGGGTCCGATACTTACCGCAATAAAAGATTATAAATTATGGGAAATATTGCAACAATTATAAAGGAAATCGTAAAATTCCGAGATGAAAGGGATTGGGAACAGTTTCACAATTCAAAAGATTTGGCACTTGCTTTATCTATCGAATCATCTGAACTCCTGGAATTATTTTTATGGAAAAACAACGAAGATTTTAAGTTGGATAAACTGAAAGAAGAATTAGCTGATGTTTTGATGTACGCTTTTCTTTTGGCAGATAAACATGACTTAAACATCCATGACATTATTTTAGATAAGATAAAAAAGAATGAAGAGAAATATCCTGTTGATAAATCGAAAGGAAACTCCACTAAGTACAATGAATTATAGAAGTAGGATTTAATAATGAGTTTTTCAATACAACAGTATCCTTTTGACAGTATTTTAGAATCTACAATTATAGAAAATCACAGGGATTTTCTAAATTGGCCGTTGGTCTATTTCCTGGAAGAAAATAAAAGTAAAGAAGCCTATGTAGGTGAGACTACAGACGTGCTTAATAGACTGAAGTCTCATTCCAAGACAGAAAAGAAACAAAAACTAACGACGGTCAATTTAATTTTAAGTGATAAATTTAATAAATCGGCTACTTTAGATGTAGAATCAAACCTGATCCGATATATTTCTGCAGATGGAATATATTCATTACAAAACGGAAACTTAGGTATCTCTAATCACCAGTTTTATCAACAAAAAGAAGTGTATTGGGAACAGTTCAAAGACATTTGGACTGAGCTAAGGAGTCTAGGAATCGCCAGACACTCTCTTGATTACATAGATAATTCCGACTTGTTCAAATATTCACCTTATAAGTCATTATCCAAAGAACAAATTGCAGGGCTCAAAATGATTCTCCAATGCCTTCTTGATGACAATGCTAAAGTGAGTTTGATAGAAGGTGGTGCAGGTACCGGTAAATCGATATTGGCAATTTTTCTTTTCAAGCTTTTAAAAACAGATTTGAATGATTTTAATTACTCTGATTTTGATGAAGAGGACGAAGAGTTGTTTCATATTTTACAAAATGTAAAAGCGAAATATGGAGATTTGAATATGGCATTGGTGATACCGATGGCTTCGTTCAGAAAAACTATCTCTAATGTTTTTAAGAATATCAAAGGCTTATCCCATAAAATGGTGATCGGTCCTTCGGAGATAACCAAACAGAAATATGATTTGCTTATTGTAGATGAAGGTCACCGTCTCAGAAGAAGAGTAAACCTGGGGTCTTATTTTGGAACTTTTGACAAAAACAGTGAGCTTTTAGGCTTGGATAAAATGACGACTTCTGAATTAGATTGGATTCAATTACAGAGTGATAAGTCAATTATTTTTTACGATCAGTTTCAATCCATCAAACCATCTGATGTTACTCCGGAGAGTTTTTATGCTTTAAAACATTTGCCTGGTACCCGTAATGAAAAACTAATTACTCAATTCAGAGTTAAGGGAGGCAATCAATATGTGAAGTTGGTTCATCAGCTGTTTGATAAAGCAGAGCTGGTAGACCAAGATCGACAAAATTTAGGATTATATGATCTGAAATTATTTGATGATTTAAATGAGATGGTCGAACAGATTTATTTGAAAGAAAAGCAAAAGGGATTATCCAGAATGGTTGCAGGATTTGCCTGGGAATGGATATCAAAAAATGACAGATCAAAATTTGATATTGTGATTGATAGTACTGCGTTGCAATGGAACAGTACCGTTACTGATTGGGTAAATTCACCAAATGCCATCAATGAGGTTGGATGCATACATACTACGCAGGGTTACGACTTAAATTATACAGGAGTTATTATAGGTCCTGATTTGGATTATGATTTTGAGACCAATCAATTGGTTGTACACAAAGAACACTACAAGGATAAAAACGGTAAAAACTCAATTAGCAATCCTGAGGATTTATTGGATTATGTAATTAATATTTACAAAACCATACTCCTTCGAGGAATTGAGGGCACATACATCTATGTCTGCAGTCCAAATTTGAGGAAATACTTTGCACAGGTCGTTCCAGCATTTAAGAATTCTGAAGATGACGTTAAAACCTATACTATAGTTGATATGCCTAATGAATTTACCGTTCCTTATTACGATCTTGAAATTGCAGCAGGACAGTTTTCTGATTTGCAGTCAGTAGAAGAAGTTAAATACATTGAATTAAAAAACATTACCGGTCACGTTGAATATTTTGTCTGCAGGGTAGTAGGCGAATCGATGAACAAAGTGATTCCCAATAGAAGCTTATGCTTGTTCAAAAAATATTTGGGAGGCACCCGGAACGGATTGATCACCTTGGTTGAAGGAAATGATGTCTTCGACAGTGAAACGGGAGCTAATTACACTATAAAAGAATATTCAAGTAAAAAAGTAACGGATGAAGAAGGATGGCGTCATGAGGAAATTACTCTAAAGCCATTGTCTATACAACCCTTTGAGCCTATTGTTTTAAGGGATGAAGAGACTATGAATTTTAGGGTGATAGGAGTATTTTTGAGGGTTATATAGTGAATTACAATTAAATAAAAAAGTAAACTAATAACAAATGATTCAAAAAATAATATTAAATACTGCAAATTTCCCTTTTCTTTTTAAAAATGAAGAAGTTGAAATAGAATTAAATTTAGGCTCTATTAAAAGTTCTTTTTGGGGAGAAAATCTTGATATGGTTTCCGCCATTGTAGGTAAGAATGGAACGGGCAAAACTAGCATACTAAGATCAATAAAAGATTCGTATATAGATGCAGTAAATGACTTAGGAGAAGAAGTTCCTATATCTACTTTTTTAAAAATTTATTATACATCTAATTTAAGTTATGAAAATGACAAATTTGAAGATAACACAGTCATTAATCTCTCTTTATATTCAAGATTAAAAAGTGAATTGCGGGGAGATGAAGTTGGAGTTACAGAAATGCTTGAAATTCATAATTCAGAATTTTATTTAGATTTAATTCAACTTAAGAAAAATGAAGAGTTATACTCTCTTTTATTAGATTTGGGATTACCTCATATTGAAAAATATGAAATCTCACTTCTTAAATTGAAAGAAGATGATTGGAATATTTCTATGGATTTGAGACCATATTTTGATAAACTAGATCAGAAAAAGGATAAAGAACGTGTAGAAAGAGAGCAGCTAAAAATCGATGAATTAGGATTAACAGTTAAAAAAATCAAGCATAATCAAGAATATAATGAAACCTCATATAAGATTCGTTTAGAATTAGAAGTAATTAACGCAGTAATCTTAAAGGTTAAAAGAATATTAGAAAGAACTGGTAATAGATATTTGCAAGAAGGCTTTATTGACGAACCAATTTCTGAGCTAGAAAGTATAACCTCTTACAAAGAAACATTTTATTGGATTATTGAGAAAACATATTTTAAATTAACCAGTAGTTCTCAGCCCATATTTTTACCATTTAAAGAAATAAAAGAATTCACGGATGCATTACTTTCAATAGTAGAAGAGCAGCAAAATTTTTTAAATTGGACGAAATTTTCTGTAAATTCAGATGTTGCATATAATTTTATTATAAAATATCAAAGTTTTATTAGAGCGTTTAAGTCTAATTTTACTTATGATGATTATCCCATCTTAAGATTAAGTACAGATATACTGCTAAGTAATGGAGAGCGTTCTATGTATGAGCTTTTTTCACAAATGTATAAGTTGGAAATCGCAATATCAAATGGAGAATTTAATTTTGAAAATGAGTTTGAAACATATCTCATTTTATTAGATGAAGCTGACCTTTCTTTCCACCCAACATGGAAAAAACGCTATATTTCTTTATTAATTAAAATTTTACCAGTAATTTTTAAAGAAAAAAAGATACAAATAATTTTTACGACCCATGATCCTCTGGCATTATCTGACGTGCCAAAACAAAATGTCATTTTCTTAGATAAAAATGATGAAGAACAGACTATCATAAGTGAACAAAACATAGAAACATTTGGCGCAAACGTTAATGAACTTTTAGCTAATAGCTTTTTCATCTCAGATGGCTTAATGGGAGATTTTGCAAAAGAAAAAATTCAGGATTTAACATTTGATGCTGAGTCGTCAGATCAAGATCAGCCGATTGGGTCATGGGATGAAGATTCAGCCCAGCAATTAATTGAACTCGTAGGTGAGCCAATTATTCAAAAGAGGCTACAATCGTTATTCGATATTAAATTTAATATTTCTGAAAAAGAGGCTTTACAATCTAAAATCAATGAACTTCAACAAAAACTTAAAGAATTAAATGAGAAGGATTCTGATAGATAGTGAATTGGAGAATAAGGCTAATAACTATAGTAAAAACTTATTTACGGGTAGAAATGCAAATTTTAAAACTCCTCTTGATGAACTCAAGAAACTGATGGATAGTTTGCAACCAATTAAACATAGAGTTCAAAAACAATATGTTCAAAAGATTATTGATAAATATCAAGAAATTTTAAAAGCTTCTCCTGAAGAAATGAGATTGCTAATAACTTCTTTTCAAACAATTGCTAAAAGTGACATACTAGAAAGCAAGCTGAAAACAAAGGATAAATTGAAATTTCATGAATTAATAGTAAAAGCAATGAGGTATGATGAACTAAGAAGTTCAGAATTTCGTCAATTCGTTACTTCTTCGGGTATTAAAACTTGTGTTTACTGTAATTCTCAATTAGCAATAATATCTGAGATCTCGTTTTATGATAAAAAAGAGAAGAAGAGAAAACCAAAAATATCAGCGAAATTTGAATTAGATCACTATCATTCTAAATCACGATATCCTTTCCTATGCACATCTTTCTACAATCTGTATCCGGTCTGTGGAAATTGTAATAGAGCAAAGTCTAAATTAGATATACGATTTGAACTCTATACTGATGATCCAAGTAAGCTAGACGTATTTAATTTTTGGATTGATGACAAAACGGTTATTGATTATTGGTTAGAAAAAACACCAGATTTATCTAAGTTAAAAATTTATTTTCAATCTATAGATGGTGATTATGAGCTGTTAAATGAATACAATAAAATTTTTGGAATACAGGGCATCTACGACACTCAGAATGATATTGCTGAAGAACTTGTACATAAGGCTAAAGTTTATACTGATGCATATAATAAAAGTTTACTTAGTACTTTTCATGATTTATTTCCTGATAAGAAGATTCTGGAAAATCTCATATTAGGAAACTACGCTAACTCTTCCGACACATTTAAGAGACCAATGGCAAAATATACTCAAGATCTCGCTAAGCAGTTAGAATTGATATAACTTGTCGAATAATGAAACTTTAAATATTAAACATAAAAATTTTAACCAATGAAAATTCTAAAAGTATCAACTAAAAATCCACGAGCTTTACAAAACGATATTAGCAACAAGATCACAAATGGTGACATTCGTTCTTGGGAACTTGATGATTCGGGACAAATGATCTCTCACAAAGGCGAACAATATGTAAATCATTTTTATTTTGAGTATCATATTGACGATCCTAAGGGGATCTTAGAATTTATTTTTCATTCCAGCGGAACAAGTGATTTTGCCGATTCAAGAGCTTTTCAGTTATTGGAAAGAATGTTGGAATCGCATTTTGCAGGTCAAATTCAAATAATTAAATAAGAAGTTGTGAATTATTGGCATATGCAATTGCATCCAGATGATAAATCGGAATGGAGCTCGCTTGATATAAAAAAAATTATTTCTCAAAAAATGATTGGATGCAGTGGTCCCCCAGTAAGTATATTTCAAACTATAGGAATTGGGGATTACGTATTGGTAAGACATGGTGGAGAAATAATTGCACTTACAAAGGTCACATCAAAACCAGAAATAACACCATTAGAAATAAAGGATGAATATATATGGTTTGACAATTATTGTAAAATAGATATTTTAGAAATATATGAAAGTGAGTATGTTTATGGAAAAGGATGGTTTTTACCAAAGACTCTAATGCCCATTGACAATGATATAGCTTACACTTATATTATAAATTTATTAAAGAAAATAAATAAAAGGGTGGGAGAAAATAATTTAAAAGAAAATATTAAACTATTAAAATATAAAAAACAAATTATTTTACAAGGTCCTCCTGGAACAGGTAAAACAAGATTGGCAAAACAAGTTGCTGATAATATCATTAATAATAACCCTCAAAATTTATCGCCAAGAGAATTAATTGAGAATTTTTTTAAATTTGGTAAATCAGATAAGAAATATAATGAGAATTTTAGAAGTAGATTAGAAGAATTTTATGACTACTTTCCTAAGAATCAGTTTTCTGAAATGAATTTAGACGACTATTGTATCGGAAAAAATAATAGTACAAATTTCTGTTGGTGGATAGAAAGAGGTTTAGATAAATACGGAAAATTTACACCAGGCAACTCAGGGAATTATGTAATTTACTTTAGCAAAGAAGACGAGGATTACCGATTAGCTAAATTTTCACAACAAGGTATGTTTGATATTTTTGTAGATATACAAAGAGCTTTAGGTGATTTAGTTGAAAACGAGAGTATTGAACTTGCATCAAAATTGTTTGGGGATAGTTTTATTATTAAAATTCTTAATTCATATTATCCAGAGAAGTATTTCCCAATTAATGGCAGAACTTCATTAGTCAATTTAATGAAAATTTTTGATAAGCCATTTAAAAAGATTGCTACAATTGAACTAAATAAATCAGTTCAAAATATTTTTGATGAATATAAAAATAAATATCCGTCAGATATAACGACTTTAGATTTCATGCATTTTTTATATTCTAGATTTGACCTGAAAAATGACGGAAATTTATATGAAGATTCAAAAAAAGTTGATGTTTCCAGAAAACCTACTTTAATTCAATTTCATCCAAGTTATACCTATGAAGATTTTGTAAAAGGAATTGTTGCAAAACCTAATGAAAAAGGAGGTGTAATCTACAAAGCAGAAAATAGAATGCTTGCAAAATTGGCAAATGATGCAATAGATTATCCTGATAATAATTATGTTCTCATAATAGATGAAATCAACCGCGCTAATCTTTCATCTGTTTTGGGAGAACTTATATATGCTTTGGAGTACCGTGGAGAAGAAGTAGAATCTATGTATGAAGTTGATGGTTCACAAAAATTAATTCTTCCACCAAATCTTTTCATCATCGGTACCATGAATACCGCAGACCGAAGTGTCGGGCACATTGATTATGCAATCAGAAGGAGATTTGCATTTGTTGACATTTTACCGAAAAACTTAACAACGGAGCTTGGAAATGACTTTAAAAAAGATATTTTCACCAAAGTATCAGAATTATTTATTGAAAATTATAATCCGGAAATGGAGTATGGACCGGAAGAAAGCAGATTGAGCAGGTCAAGACATCTTTCAGAGGAATTTGAACCGAAAGATGTTTGGTTAGGCCATTCTTATTTTATTCAGCATTATGAATATGATACTAATGGGATTAAGGATGTCAATCAGCCTGTAGATTTTACATTGAGGCTTGAATACGAAATAAAACCCATCCTTCGGGAATATGTAAAAGATGGAATTTTAAAACCGAGTGCTTTAGAAATAATTAATAATCTTGGAAAATAAAATACTGGTTCTTAAAGAGCATAATCATTTTTATTACAGCGGATGTTGTCAGGAATATCTGAAGGAAGTTTATGATTGGAAAGATGATTTAGTTACTCCAAAATCATTTCATTTTAGGAATAATGAAAATGCCGTATGTTTTAAGGTTTCAGCAGAGGTAAAAGAAAATCAGATTAACTTCTTACAATTTGAAACATCCTATTATATCGGATTGCAACATATTCCTGAATGGGATCTTCCTGTATTGGTTGAACCGAAGATGAACAATAGTAGTCACCAACTTGATTTTGCCAAAATTTTGACTGAGGCATTGCAGGAACCGGAGAACTTTAATCACCTGGACGGATTGATGGAAGTGGATTTCAATTCTGAGTGGATTGAAGTGCCATCAAAACACAGGGTTGAACTGACTCCTTTTCTGATCATTCAATTTTTAATGGCGGTCAAACAGATTGTCAGAAAGGGTTTAAAGAAATCATATTACCAAAAAACTGAGAATCTCAGAAGTAGAGTAAAAGGTAAAATATTGGTGGGTCAGCAATTAAAACAGAATATTTTTAAACACCGACTTACTCATACGGTCTGTTCATTCCAGGAATTTGGTTTTGATACGGAAGAAAACCGGTTTATCAAATTTGTTTTGCAGGTAATTTATTCGTACGCTGGAAACTTAGAATCTGTTCTCAAAGCTCAGGTATTGGAATTGATACATTATAATTTTGCTGCTTTTCAACAGGTCAACGATCAGAAATTTAGATCTTATGACAAAGTAGAAAATAATCCCTTTTATAAGGTTTACAACAATGTATTCGGCTTGGGAAATCAAATTTTGAAACTAATAAGTCATAGCTATGGAAGTATAAATGGTGATAACAAAAAACATCCGCCGCACTGGATCGACATGAGTAAATTATTTGAACTGTATGTTTTTAAAAAACTCAGGGAAAGGTTTACCGGAGAAGGTGAAGTGAAATATCATGAAAACAAGCATTACCAGGAACTTGACTTTATCATTAATGAAAAAAAAGAAAATGGGATAAAGGCGGTAGTCGATGCTAAATATAAACCCCGCTACAAAAATGGAAATCCAACCAAAGAAGACGCGCGGCAACTATCTGGATATTCCAGATTGAACAGTGTTTATCAGGAGTTAGGAATTACCGATGATCAGATCATTCCGGTATATTTTATTTATCCGAAAGGATTAGGGGAAATAACGGAAATTCATAAGCAGGATATCGAAGATATTGAAAGTGCTCCAGAAAAAAGGGATATTGCTATTTTACAATCTTCAGGCATCACTGAAGTAAAAGCTTACAGAAAAATGTATATGCAGGAAGTCCCTTTAGAAGTTTTGTCGTCTGTCAATCCATAATAATTAAATATGTCAAATTCGTACTCTCTCGCCCTACTCGAAGACAACCCCAAACAGCTCGAAAAGCTGGAATCCTATCTTCTTAAGATTTCTAATGTTGAAATTGTACTAAAAAGCAGAAGTTCGGAAGATTTCTTTGAGCAGCTGAAAACAGTAAAGCCGGATATCCTGGTGGCAGATCTGGATCTGGGCAATGACAGTATGACGGGAATGGAGATTGCTCAGGAACTTAAAATCCCCGTATTTTTTGCAAGCATCAATACAGCGGATTACATCGAGGATATTGAAGACCTTAAAAGGGAAGCCGATATCTGTGTTGACCACATTACCAAACCATTTACGGGAGAACAGTTCTTTAAAAGTTTCAGCAGATTTTTAAAGGAAGTGTGCTTATTTTCCGAACTGCAATATGTTTATCTTGATTTCAACAAAACCAGAGGAAACAGGATTGCATTGGATGATATTGTTTACCTCTGTGCCGACAAACAGGCCGGCTCGGAATCCAATAATAAGCAGATCCATTTCATCAACCGCAGTCCTGAAAATCTGATCGATTTTTCTTTCTCCAGAATGCAGGAAAAAGGATTGCCGAAGAGTCATTTTATCACCATTCATAAATCGTTCAGGGTAAATAGAAAATATATTAAATGTTATCATAAGAAATCAGAGACCGTTGAGGTCTTTCTGTATGATGATCGGGGTAAGATAAAGAGCCATCATTTACCGGTGTCCGAAAATTACCAGAGCGAGATCAGACGGTTTCTTGGCTAACCGCTTTCATTCCCCGAAAAAAAGCTTTTGTTCCTACGCTTCCGATCTTGTTTCCGGAGGCGTATTTTTTTTGTTTTTTGGATTTGAGTTTGATGGATAATGAATGTCGACAAATTAAAATGCGGAATCCGAAAAGCAAATAGAGTAGGAATTTAAAAACAAACAATTTACACATTATGAGTAATTCAAAACCAGCTGCAAAGCCAGCTTCAACATCAAATAAACCTGTGGTTCCAAACGGACCAAGACAACGGGTAAACCATCAGGTAAAGGAAGAGGAAACTTACAGCCAAAAAAGAAATAGTTACTAATCATTAAAGAACAAAATTATGTCAGAAAAAATAACACCCAAAAATAATGCTGCCAACATGCAAAATGCAAACAGAGGAAGTTTAGGCACCAACCGACAGTACGACCAAAATCAAGGCAACAGAGGCAAACAGCTTAATACTAACAGTAAGCGCAAATAATTATGAAAAATCCTGAGATCACTCTCAGGATTTGTTTTATTTGATAAGCTTTTCAAGCCTCGCCATTATCTCATCTTTCTCCTTCAGCATGCGCTCATATAGAGCAATTTTTTCTTCGTGAAGTTGAATCAATTTATCAATTGGATTTACATTAAAAGTTGGAGCATGTCCTGTGTTCAAAAAAGAACCATCATTAAAAGTATTTGAAATAATATTCACCGCCTGCTCCTCATCAAAATTCTGAAACGCCTCCACGGGAATGTTCAGCACTTCGGAGATTTTTTGCAGCAGGGCTTCTTCCACGACGCTTTTCTGTTCGAGGAGGGAGATTTTCTTCTGGTTCCAGTCTTCGCCGAGGTCGAAGGCGAGGGCTTCCTGCTTGATGCCCAGCATTTCCCTGAATCGTTTGATGTTGCGTCCCTGGTGTATTTTCTGTTCCATATGTGTTGTTTTTTTAGATGCGGTAAAGATACGGCGCTTCCGTGAAAACCGGAAGGGTAAAACTAACAATTATCCGGTAAAAATCCTAATCCTGCAGCTACAATATCCGTTTCGGGAATAGAATACCTGAGCGCAGCTATCGTACTTCGTCCCTGAAAACATACAGATATGAAAAAGAAAAAACCGGATTTCGATGCCGCGTTCTGGGCAGGACTTACCGGAAGCAATCCGCTTTCCTTATTCGATGCATTTTTTAGTACTTATCCGCTGAGCGAGGCGAAAGAACACCTGTCTTCGATGATGCGGTATGCGGTGAAACGCAAGGTACTTTCAGAAAAGGATCCTTCGGTGGTCTTTCACTTTTACCTTTCGTTGCGGTCCTTCATCCGGGCGGCTGATCACCTCAGCCAAACCTTCGGGAAATACAGGCTCAATCCTCCCAAAGAACATCCGTCCCAACTGAAACAGGGAAGTTTGTCGGAGGCGGAATATACAGACCCGTTCCTGGTTTTCCGGAAAGCGTTTGCTGACCACCGCCTGGCAGCATTCGATCATTTCATCACCGGGATTGCCTATTTTTCCTTAGGACCTTACGGGGACTACCCGAAAGGAAATAGCATCTCCCGTTTTCTCCATCTTCAAAAAATGCTGGATGCCGCACAGCTCATATTGGAAAGGGAAAAGGCCGGGTGATGGGAGATGGATGATGGAAGTTCCTTTCGGTCGGTAGTATTGCGCGAGGTCTTTACGGTCAATGAAATAGGATGCTCTTCCCTTAATGCGATCTATATCGTGATGGGAGCGTCAACTTTCCCATACCATTTTCTAAAGCTATTTAACCCTGACCATGCCGGGTGACGGAAACCGGCGGATGAAAATTCGTGTATCGATACATAGGGCTATCAGAGTTTACCGGTTCCCGATACAAAATTCTTTTCAGGACTTTACTCGGACCAACTGCTGTGATTCATTGCAAGATTTTGATTGATTTAATTGAAGAAAATCTGCGCCATCTGCAAAATCTGCGCGAGATTACTTAACGCAAAGATCCGTTTGAACTTGCCTACTTTAAGTGAGCAAAGAATGGATCAGCCGGCTGATTGATAAAGCACAAATCTTTAATTCAAAATCCCCACATTCTTAATTCTTACACAAAATTCACTCCCCAGAAACTTCGGATCCCCATGCTTCTCCGACCAGAATCCGTCCAGCACATCGGGAGTGAGGCAACGGTACACAGCAACACCTTTGTAAGTCTGGTCTTCCCCTTCATACCGGAAGTTGATCACCAGGATTCCGTCTTTGTAGAACCCGGTGCCGTGCTGCTCGTGGTCGCCGATGAGCCATTGGGCAAGGATGCGGTGGTTCTCATCCAGCGAAAGGGTAAGAAAGCCGTGATAAGTAACAGCGTCGGTCGCTTCCTGGTTGCTGCCCTGGACAGTATAGCTGCCCACCAGATCGTGTACGGTCATTGATTTTTAATTTTAGATAAAACAAAAATAAAAAATTACGGTGTCAATTCCCAAACAGTTTGAAAATGGTGAAACGGGTTTCAAAAGTAGGGTCTCTCGCAGATAGGGTAGATAACACTGTGAGCTCTTACAAGTAGAACAGTTTATGCTGAGCCTATCGAAGTAGCTTTGTGAAACTTGAAAACAGCTTGTATTTTTAAAAACTCCGTGTCCTCTATGTTCAGCAAAAGCTTGGTGCAAATTCACCATTCACTCTAAAACCACCCCGTCAAAAATTCCTTGAATTTTCGCCATCCCTCCGGTCCGGAGGGGAATTGCGGTTAAGGTATATTTTAGCGTTCCACTATTTTATCAAAGATAAAATCCTTGCGTCTTTCTACGTGAAGCTTTTAAATTCTCTTGCGCCGTTGCGTTTTTCCAA
>CAJYGB010000041.1 GCA_913774355.1 uncultured Chryseobacterium sp.
TAGGATATTTTTTATAACTTGCCAGCTCTTGGCAGAAAGGTCTGAACTATATGTTTTTATTCGCATTTAAACAATATAAAACCTTTCTGCTTTTTTTCAAAATAAATAACTCAAACAGCTTCTTAAATTCGTGCACAAAAATAAGCCGGTATT
Source organism: uncultured Chryseobacterium sp. (assembly GCA_913774355.1). Lineage (GTDB taxonomy): Bacteria > Bacteroidota > Bacteroidia > Flavobacteriales > Weeksellaceae > Chryseobacterium. The sequence continues at coordinate 154 of CAJYGB010000041.1, forward strand.
GTGACAGGGAGTTGTCAGCAGGTTTTCAGATTTAAATATAGTTCTAACGGTTTAATATTAAGTCTTCCTGCATGAACCCTGATCATATTTGAAAACCTGATAAATCTTATCTTACTTTTTATGTTTTTATTTGAAATGTGGTATGATATTTTTATAGCTATATTTGAATAATTTAATACTTATGAATTCCCCCGATCAGATCCAGGCAGAAGAGCTGTTATCCGTACTGTTTCACTCTCCCAACGCAACCGCAATATACAAAGATGAAGATGTAAAGATTGTAAGCGCCAATAAAGCCATGTTGAAATTCTGGGGGAAAGACCGGGAGGTTATCGGAAAAGACTTCTGTTCAGCATTACCTGAACTTCATGAGCAGCCTTTTTTTGAAATTCTGAGAAATGTATGGCTCTCAGGAGAAACTTTCATTGCAAAAGATTATCCTGCGGTACTCCTCACTAACGGTTATCCGGAAAAATTTTTTTTTGACTTTGAATATAAAGCGATGCCGGGACCTGATGGAAAAACCCAGTATATTCTGCATACCGCATCCGAAGTGACCGAACGGAAGAGGGCACTGAAAATGGTGGAAGAAAAATCCAGATCGGAGCAGAAGCTGATCGACGATCTTTCCGCATTGAATGAAGAATATCTTGCCACAAATGAAGATCTTATTTCCAAACACGAAGAACTTTTTACAGCCAACAGCGAATTGTTAAAAATTAAAAAAGAATTGCTCACAGCCAACCATACGCTGGCGGAAAATGAAAAACGTTTCAAAATATTGGTCGAAAAATCACCGGTTGCTATGGCTTCTCTGCGGGGCGAAAATTTCGAGGTGGATATTGTCAACGATATGGTACTGGATATCTGGAACAAAGACCGATCGGTAGTTGGAATGCCTTTGTCTGAAGCGCTTCCTGAACTTAAAGACCAGCCTTTCCTTGATATTCTCAAAGAAGTGTACACTACCGGAAAGCCTTATTATGGCAAGGAGCTGAAAGCCATGATGGGAAAAGAAGGAGCATTGAATGAATGTTATCTTAATTTCGTTTATCAGCCTATTTTTGATGAAGAAAACAGAACGGTATCCATTCTGGTAGTAGCGACTGACGTAACCGAACAGGTACAGGCGCGGGAATCCGTACTTGATATTAAAAATCGTCTGGAGATCGCTCTGGACGCCAGCCGCCTCGGTTCCACAGAAATCAACCTTTCTACCGGTACTATGGATAGTACCAATCAGTTTAAATATAATTATGGTTACCGCGCGGAAGAAGAATTCAGCTATCTGGATTTATATCAGTCTATTTTGCCGGAATACCGAAGGAAAATCAAAGACTTGGTAAAGGAATCCATTAAAACCAACGGGATTTATAAAGCAGAATACCCGGTAAAATGGAAAGATGGTTCCGTCCACTGGATCCTGGCTCACGGAAGGCCACGATATAATAAGGATGGGATTGCCGACCGGATGGTAGGAATGAATGCCGATATTACCGATAAAAAGCTCGCCGAGCAGCGCAAAGACGATTTTTTAAGTGTGGCCAGCCATGAGCTGAAAACCCCGCTTACTGCTGTAAGGGCATCCATACAGCTGCTTAATCGGATCAAAGAAAAACCCTATTCCCAAACACACATAAGGCTCATCGAACAATCAGACAAGGGTATTGAAAAAATGTGCATGCTGATTGACGATCTTTTGAATATGAGCCGATTGGGTCAGGATCAACTGATGCTGGAATACAAAACGTTCAATCTGCATGATATGCTTGGCAAAAGCTGCCATCATATAAGGCTGGAAGGAAAGCACCAGCTTATTTTAAAAGGCGATGAATCCCTGGAAATCCACGCCGACGAAGACCGAATTGAACAGGTGGTCATCAACCTCGTCAATAATGCCGTAAAATATGCCAAAGGCTCAAAGGAAATACATATTTTCACGGAAGTTGATCCTGAGTTTGTGAAAGTATCGGTACGCGATTTCGGACAGGGAATTTCCGAAGCCGTTATTCCTCATCTTTTTGATCGGTATTACCGGGCGGAGCACGCCGGGAAGTCTTATTCCGGACTCGGATTGGGACTATACATCTGTTCAGAGATCATTAAAAAACATTCCGGGAAAATTGGCGTCAACAGTAAGATCGGCGAAGGAAGTACGTTCTGGTTTACGCTTCCGAAGAAAAAACCAGGTAAAATTCCGGCTATTACAGTTTAAGTTTCTATTATTAGCTTAAACTTGAGGAAGTAGATAAAAAGCCTGGAAGAAGGTAGTTTTTTCTGTCGGCATATTGCTCCGGGTTACCTATTAGATGATCCTGTTTGCATGCTGATAAGAAAAACTAGATTTAAAATCCAGGTTATTCAGGGTTTTTTATTTAAATTACTGTGAAAAATTTGAATATAATGGGATTAAATTATTGTTGAATCACTAAAATCTGTTTGTCAAAAAAATCTCCGTTCATACACTTGTACAACGGAGATTTTTATATTAATAAGGATCAGTGATGTCTGACGCCCTTCTGATGGTAATTGACATTCTGGTGATTTTCCGTCTGATAATTTTTTGTAAGCTTTTCATTCGTTTCATAATGATGGAAAGACTTGTTGCTGCCTTCCGTTTCCGGAATATTGAAATGAACCTCCTTTCCGTTTTTATAGGTTTTGTTATCGAAAGTACGGTAAAGCTGATCTTCGCCATACGTATTGCCGTCCGGTGCCGTAAATGTTTTTACTTTAGCGTTTTTCTTTTTCATCCCGAAATAAATTAAGGATCCGCCTGCTATTAAGCTCAGGGCAATTTTTATTTTACTATTCATAACAACAATTTTCATTCATCAGAACAAATAATCTGCCAACGGAGACCTGTTGATACCGGTGTGGTATGCTTTTGAATAATAGGCCGTAAAAGGAAAGTCAAGTGTAGGAAGTTTTTCCTGTATTATTATTGGTTAAATGGAAAATTTCTAATATCAATACATTTATCAGACTAATTTTCCGTGTTAAATTACAATTTAGAGCCTCTGTAAATTTTTAATATATTGAATTTGAATATGTTGAATCTAAAGATCTCTCACTGTTGATATTAAGAATAAACTTCGTTAGATATAGTTACATGAAGTAAAAGTCTATAAAAAATTATCATATCAAATTAAAAAAGGTTCTAAGCATAGGCTTATGACAAAAGATTGAATTCAAAAATTTTGATACCACATTTTCATAATAATCAGGATTTTTTCCGTCCGTGGTCTTATAGTTGCAGAAATATCATCGTTATTTCTGCTATCGGAAAGAAATGTATTCTTGAAAACCAATTCACACCAAAATATAATATAATGGAAAAGCAAATCACAAGAAGAAATGCACTTGGAAAAATTGCAACGACCATCGCGGTAGCTGCCGTAGCACCGGGCGCCTTTGCACAATCCCAAAACAAAAAAGCAAATAACACCATAGGGCCGGATCTTACGGATCCAACGACAAAATATCCGAGACCGCCTTTTAAAAGACAGTTTCAGCCGTTTCCGGGATTAGCCGGCAAAATGGATCCCGTGCCGGATCACGGTGAAAAAACATACGTAGGTTCAGGAAGGCTAATGGGCAGAAAAGCGCTGATTACAGGAGGGGATTCCGGGATCGGACGTGCGGCGGCCATTGCTTATGCAAGGGAAGGAGCGGATGTTGCCATCAACTATCTGCCTGAAGAAGAGCCGGATGCAAAAGAAGTCATTGCGCTGATCCGTCAGGCAGGACGAAAAGCAGTAGCCATTCCAGGAGACATCCGTACGGAGGACTTCTGTAAAAAATTAGTTGCCCAGGCGGTTCAGGAACTGGGAGGGCTGGACATTCTCGTAAATAACGCAGGTCATCAGAAAACCCATGAATCGATCCTCGATATCAGCACCGAAGAATTTGAGAGAACGATGAAAACCAATATCTACGCACCGTTCTGGATCACAAAAGCTGCTTTGCCACATCTCAAACCGGGCTCATCGATCATCGGCTTATCTTCCGTGCAGGCTTATGACCCGTCGGAAAACCTGTATGATTATGCCCAGACAAAAGCAGCTACGACAAGCTATGTAAAATCGCTGGCTAAACAGCTAGGCCCGAAAGGAATCAGGGTAAACGGTGTAGCACCGGGGCCTGTTTGGACAGCCCTTGAAGTCAGCGGCGGACAAACGCAGGAAAACATCGAAAAATTCGGTGAGGAAACACCATTGGGAAGGCCGGGGCAACCTGCCGAACTTGCCTCGATATTCGTACAACTTGCCGACAACAATGCGAGCTTCACCACCGGACATATTTACGGGGCAGCCGGAGGAAGCGGGCAACCATAACATAAATCAACCAAAATTAAGCTGCTGACCGGGCAGCTTTTTTTATGGTAGGCTGTTCTTTGTTTTTGATAAATCTTTGTACGCTTTGTGTTAAATCCACAATTCAATGTCTATTAAAAATTTTTGCAAGCTTTTATAAGTGAAACGGCATTGTGAAACTTAAAAACATTTAGTAGTCATAAAATCTTTGTATGCTTTGTGTTAAATCCACAATTCAATGTGTATTAAAAACTTTGCGAGCTCTTATAAGTGAAACGGCTTTGTGAAACTTGAAAACATTTAGTATTCATAAAATCTTTGTACGCTTTGTATTAAATCTACAGTTTAATGTTTATTAAAAACTTTGCAAGCTTTTATAAGTGAAACGGCATTGTGAAACCTGAAAACGTTTAGTAGTTTAAAAAAAATTGTGCATTTTGTGTTAATTAAGCGTCGTGAACTTCAACGTTAGGAATTAGAAAATTCAATATGCTTCATTCAACAAGCTATATAAAACTATAAATTTACATCATCAATAAATACCAAATTCATGACTATCCAACTACATTCAAAAAATGCCCTCGTCGGCGCCGCTACACAGGGGATAGGAGCAGGGATTGCCATTCAGCTTGCCAAATGCGGTGTCAATGTTACCGTAATGGCCCGCAATGAAGATAAATTAAAGGATTTCGTCAGTTCGCTTCCCATTGTCAGTGAAGAGCAGAAACACCGGTACCTCGTTGCCGATTTTTCCGATTTCGGGAGTTTCAGGAACATCATAGCAGATTATTTCCGCAATCACCATATTGATATTCTTGTCAATAATACCAATGGTCCAAAACCCGGATTAGCTTCGCAAAAGAATACGGAAGATTATCGGTCGGCGTTTGACCTGCTTTTTAAGACGGTTTGCGAAACCACAAACCTGGCTCTTCCCTATATGATCAAAAAAGGGAGCGGACGCATCATCAATGTCTCTTCCTCATCGGTAAAGGAGCCGATTCCTCATTTGGCGCTTTCCAATTCCATTCGTTCTGCAGTAATTGCATGGTCGAAAACACTGTCTTCCGAGGTGGGGAAACATAACATCACCATCAACAATATTCTTACCGGTTCCTTCGATACACAGCGGGTAAATCAACTCATGCAGCATGAAGCGAAGGAATCAGGCATTTCCGTAGAAGAAATCAGAAAAAAGAAAGAAGAGAAAATCCCTATGAAAAGGCTTGGGAAGCCTGAAGAATACGGTCATCTGGCTGCCTTTCTGGCTTCGGATTATGCGGCTTATCTTACCGGAGCCAGCATTCCGCTCGATGGTGGTTTAAATAATACTTATTAGGTTTTTAAACAAATAAAAGGACTGTCTCAGAAAAGGCAGTCTTTTATTGTTTATTCATCGTAGAGCAGTCTTCCGTCAAACGGTTCGCTCCATTTGATCAGGACGTCGTCGTTGTGCCTGTGGATGTCGGCCTGTACGATCTCATATTCCCCGTCGGCCGTCTGTCTTTCAATAATCAGACTGGCGCCGATGCCTACAATTTCCTTGGGTACTTCAAGGATATATATTCCGGTTTCATCCTGTCTGAAATCTTCTTTTCTAAAAATTCTATGGGCCATAATATATTTTTTACTGCTATAAAGGGTATAGAATAAACCGTGCCAAATCAAATTTTATTATTTTTTCTTAAAAAATCTTAAATAACCTTAAAATTTATTTTCTAAAAAACAAATGGCATAATATTTTAATATAGTTAATTAACTCATGTTTAATTTGAGTTTTCATGGTTATTAGTTTTTATCCTCAGATTCTCTCTGAGGATTTTTTATTTTATAAATGGATTATGCAAAATAGGAATCCGGATCGGTTTGATGATTCAATAATATTGGATTCCAAACCTGATGGGGGGTTGTCTTACAGCAGATTCTAATTATTGATCTTTATAAACCATGTTGCAACAATTTAAGCTTCTGAATTTTCGATAGACCTCTGTTTACTAACTTAATTTGATTTCCTGCTTTGCCTTCGAGATTTGTGTTAAACGCAAAAAGGCGGTTGCTCTCAGAATCGAGTAAATGGGTGAATAATAAATCTGACGGTTTTCTACATCAAAGCAATTGGAGAAATAAAAAAGGAACGGCATATAAAAAACCGTTCCTCTATTTATAACGAAAAGTAGTGACTGACTATATAGCGTAGGCGCCTCTGTTCTGATATACATTAATGCCCTCAATCTTATTGTTGACCGTATTGTAGATGACTTCAACAGAAAAGTGTGAAACTTCGTAAAGGATATATTTGGTGGTATTTACCATCCTTTCGTTCATTACACGTCCTTCATTCATTACAAAACTGCACTGCTCCTGGTTCGGCATATTTTTAAAATCGTAATATGAAATATTCATAGCTGCTGTTTTTTAATCGTTTCAAAAATATACAGACAATTTCTTTGCCAAATTTTGTTAAAAAAGATATTATTTTTTAATTATGATAAAATTTAATATAAAGGTTTATAAGGATAAAGATGATAACTCACGAATCAAACGGAAAGTAAGGTTGATTCTGGGCTTCATCGGCTTTGTGGATTTTGCTATTCGGTGTTCCCAATGCTTTTGCAGGTCGCCTTTCATGATAAGCAATGAGCCGTGTTTCAGCGCCAGGCTGTGTTTTTGCTGATGGTTTTCCACATTACGGAAATCGAAATTTCTGACTTGTCCCAGGCTTACGGATGCAATCACCGGTCTTTCACCCAGCTCACTGTCCTTATCGCGATGCCAGGCTACGGAATCATTGCCATCCCGGTACAGGTTCAGCAGCACGGAATTGAATTTATATCCGGAAAATTTCTCAATTTTAAGCTTCAGGTTCAGCAGTTCCGGCGACCATTGGTTGACACTGAATTCATTCCCTCCCAAATGGTAATTTTTGCTCTCATCACCATACCAGGCCGTAAGGCGCGGAGTAATAACGGTTTTGTGATATATTTTCTGGGTGTGCTGTTTCCATGGGGTTTCATTCAGCAGCTTTTCTTCAAGCCTGGAGGCTGCCGTATCCGACAGAAAATTTCCTGTATATTCCAGCAACTCTTCCGGAAACCGGTAGTATTCATCCGCATCAAATAAACTTAACTGACTCACTGTTTGCCTGAATTATTTTTTTTTAAGATCCTTATTAATTTGTTGTTCCGCTTCTTTCGCTCTTTGTTTCTGTGCTCTTTTCTCCTTCCGTTGCTGGCGTTTCGTTTTTTTCTCTGCGCGCCGCTCCTGGCGGATCACTTTATTGGTTTTCTTATTGTACAGTGCATCAATAATACCCTGACCTTTTTTACTGAAGATTTTCACCTTCGGCTTCTCATGGGTACCGGTAACCACCACCGGGAAACCGATAATGCCACCGGGAAGGATGCCCACACGGATCCTCAGGTCAAGCAGGCCGTTAAAGCTCGTCGTACCGCTGATCGTGGGCCTTAAGATAGAAACTTTAAACGTAAATTTATCTACGTGGATCAGATTATTTTTAATGTACGTTTCGATATTTACCCCTTTCATATCCGGATCGTTGAATGCCCTGGCCCCGATATTGTCGCCTACGGCCGAAAGCATTTTCAGGTTCTTGACTTCCACATCCCGCAAATTTACGATTCCTCCGCCTTCCAGAGAAGGATAAATGGGTTTCATATTCTCATCCAGGTCTCCTTTCAGCTTATAATCCAGGGAGACGATTCCTTTTACATTTTTGGCCGCTGTTGCCATTTCCCGAACCATATCGATTTCTTTATAAGCACGCTGCACATCAAAATCCAGGACTTTCATCGCGATGTCATAGTTTGCCGTCAACGGAGATTCGTTCTGGTAGCGGGCATCGATGCTCATCCTGCTGCCTACGACATCAAAAGACGTATTTTTAAGATATACCTGTCCTTTTTCAACCGAAGCGGTTCCTTTTACATGATTTAATGCCAGACCTTTAAATTCTGCTTTTCTGACGTTTACTCCCAATGCTATATCCAGATTTTTCGGGATCATGACGACACCGCTGCTTTTCGGATTCTCAACTTTGGCATATTCCACCTCGATTGATTTGTCTTGATTGTCTCCGTTTTTTAAAGCCATAAATTCATCGATCAGGATGTAATTTGAGTTGAGCCCAAACTTCCCGTGGAGAGTTCCTCTACGTTCGATAAAATAATTGATGGTGTTCAGAAGATAACCGTTCAGTGCAAAATCCGATTTTCCATAAGTGGCAAAAAATTTCTCAAACCACATCTTTTCATTCTCAAACCTGAAATTTCCTTCTTTTATGTAAAATGATTTGGGAAGATATTCCGTTGTAGCTTCTATGTTCTTTAAAATTAAATTTCCCTTGTTGTCAAGCTTGCTATACTGTCCGGTCATGGCATAGCTCTGCCTGCCGTTCAGAGAAAGGTCCGCCATGATCAGTCCGCTTACGTCCAGTCCTTTTTTCGCAAAAACCCGGTAAATCCTTCCTATATTCAGGACGCCTTTTGCCCTCACTTTGTACAGGATATCTTCAAAATTCTGCACGTCGGCCTTTACAAAGACAGGATTGCCTTCAAAATCGAACCGGAAAGGATTGAGCTTTATGCCCAGGCTCTTAAAGGTTCCGTTGGTATCGATAATGTTTGCGGCAATGCCGATGTTTTTAATCGGATTCGGGTAGTATTTGGTTTTCAGCCAACCGTTTTTCAGATTCAGGGTGCCGTTCGTTTTCGGGAACAGTTTTTTATCTAAGCTGAAGATGCCATTTGCTTTTATATTCGTGTTCAGCAGTCCGCGGACATCGATATCTTTCAGTCCCAGTGCCTGATTCAGCGTACGGAGATCCACGGCTCCTCTTACATCGGCGTTGATCTGCATTTCCTCCAGACCTTTCGTCCGTACAACGGCTTTGAAATTATTGTTCGGGCCCAGATCAAACCCCAGTGTTTTAAGATTGATTCCCAGCTGATCCGTATTAAGATCGGGAAGGTCGACGTTCAGGTCCATGTTCAAATGATCCATAGGAACAGGTGCTTTGCCGTTAGATATGAAACCGTCGCTCACCAGAAGTCTTGCCTGTAATCTGGGCTTCAGGTTTCTCGGTTCGCTGAATTTTCCTTTCAGGCTGAAGAAAAGATCGCTGTTGCCTTCGATCTTCGTATCTTTTGCCCAGTTCAGGTATTGCGGCGGCAACACTGAAATCATGTCGCGGATGGTGGTCTTTTCAGAAGCGGCATTAATGTCCAGATTATAGCCGTCTTTCAAAATACTTATAAAACCGTTGAATTTTAAGGGTAGATCATTAATCCTCAATTCGTTTTTCCTCAATACGAAAGTCAGGGCATTGGTGTTGATTCTCGTAATCAGATCTGCATGAAGGGTTTTTTGTTTAGCGTAATAAATTCTGTTTAAGCTGAAATCCAGTTTATCGATATCAAGATCCGTTTCCAGGTCGAAAATATCTTTGCTCAAACCGCCTTTTCCGGTATAGTTCAGTCCTTTGGCATCTACAAGCACTCTTGCCGAATGGTCGCGGTAGGTGATGTTCCAGTTTTTAAGTTTAATAAGATCCAGTTTTATGGAAGCTCCGGTTCCTGTGGTATCTTTCGGTTTTCCGGAAGGTTTTGAAACATAAACGTTATAATTTGCCTCTCCTTTACTGTTTACAAAAATATTTCCATACGCATCGGTTACGTAGATTTCGTCGATTTTTACTTGCCGGTCAAAGATCAGGTTTTTCAGGTTGATACCTACCGAAACTTCTCTCGCGGCAAGCAATGTATCATTCTCAAAAGGTTTTGATCCTTTCAGTAAAAAATCATCAACGGATACTGTTAGGGAAGGGAAGTGCATGAAAAAAGTAAGATGGGTTTTTCGGTAATTGAGTTTTCCGGCCAGATGTTTATTGGCAAATATTTTTACCTGTTCGGAAACGGTTCCTGGAAATAAAACCGGAATGATAAACATCAGAAATAAGACAGAAGCTATTGAAATCCCTATCCATTTCAGAATTTTCAAAGCTGTTCTTTTAAACCGTTCCATGGCCCTGTAATTTTTAAGATAAGTATACAACAGCCATCTAAAATCAAGCCATGGCAGTGATGAGAAAGGAATACGGATACCACAGGTGCCGCAAAAATAACCTGATGGCATAATTTATTCATTACGGCTGATAAATCTAGAAATTAAAAAGATGAATTACACCGAAGCCCTGAAACACAAAAAAGAGTCCGAGAAAAATGCAGATGCATCCGTAGCCGACCTTTTCCACATCGTCATTACACCGGCCAATACGGATGAAAGCGCAAAATTTATTGAAGACTTTCTAAAATCCCCCGAATCCTTCGATGATGAAAGCTGCAAAAAATACTGTTCCGATGATGAGTATGAAGTGGTAAGTTTTAAAAAGGAAAATGACGACCATTAAATCCGAATAACACCGAAGCAGGAATATACTGAACGTAGAAGTTCATTTTCATATTATTAACCTATTCAGGATTTAGCATTTCTTCCAACTGGATGATAAAATCACACTGCGCGGGATTGATTTTCCTTTTGGCTTCCTCAGATTCAAACCATTCCCACCGGTCTATCTCCGGGATTTCAAGGGTTTTGCCGGATTTTGGAGGCCAGCAGATATTGATCGTGTTGCTATACAGTCCGTCCGTTTCCAGATCGCTTTCCAAAGCCCATGCGAACACTGTTTTTCCGGCTTTCTGTTTTACAGGCTTCAGCTCAATAAATTCTCCGCTGATTTCCTTTCCTGTTTCTTCACGAAATTCGGTAACCGCACGTTCGATAAGGCTTTCGTTCTCAAAAGCTTCTCCTTTCGGAATCGACCATGCTCCCAGATCTTTGTTTTTCCAGAACGGACCGCCCGGATGCACGAGGAAGTAGAAAAAATTTCTTTTTTCCCTTTTAAACAGTAAAATTCCGGCACTTGTTTTCATATTTTTACCAGTTGTTGAGCCCGTTTTCCAATGCCTGCAGATAATTTTTCTCATCAAAAGAGTACAAATCGGGTGCTTTATGGGCACCGCCTTTTCTCCTTTCATCCAGTTTTGTAAGAATACCAAGATTTTTCATCTTCCGGTAAAAATTTCCCCGGTTAAGCTCTTTTCCCAAAATGATTTCATATAGTTTTTGAAGTTCCGAAAGCGTAAACTTTTCAGGTAAAAGATTATATCCTATCGGTTTATGGGAGATCGTTTCTCTTAAAGTAAGCAACGCTTTTTCAATGATTTCACGGTGGTCCATGGCAAGTTCGATTTCAGGGAGCTTGCTGAGGTAGATCCATTCGCAGGTTTCGCTGAATTCGTCAGGAATAAGGCTCACCTTATCCGGATTGTACAGGGCATAATATCCTACTGATACAAATCGCTGCTTATGGAAAAGTGTCTCATCAAAATCTTGAAAATACAGCTCGCTTCTGTTTTTTTTGCCGAAAACCCCGAACTCCTGAAGGTAAACTCCCGTTACGCCCACACGATCTTTCAGAATTCTTACTATTGCTTCATCCAGATCCTCATCTTTCCGCACATAACCACCGGGCAGAAGCCACTGCTTGCGGTAATTCATTTTTAACAGCAGTACTTTAAGTTCATTCTGGTCGAAACCGAAAATAACGGCGTCTGCCGAAAGATGAGGGAGAAAGATATCTTTTGCCTCCTCCGATTTATTGATGATGTGTTGTTTGGAATCCATCTAAAAGGTAAATCTTGGATAAACAAATGTACAGATAAAAAATCCGAAATACAGGTGAAAATTGTAGTTAGCCACTGTTTTTGGGGAAATTTTAAGGTGAGAAATATCATTGTTTCTAAGTGAATCAATGAATTTTATTTTATTGAATTAAAAATAAATATTTGAAATTCAGTTATTTATAATGAATATTAAATTTAATTAATATTTTCTTTGGTAATTCGAGTGAAAGAATGTAGTATTGTAATGTTTCATATAGAAGCAATGAAATAAAACACACGGTAATTAAAAATTACTTCTGAAAAAATGCTCTTTCCAGGGGCATGCATCCGGTAGGGAACAGCAGTTTCCTAACCTTTAAGGGCATCGTATTTAGAGATCTTACGATACCGGAATAAACTGAATGTTGACGGTACACCGGTCATTGGGAAATGATCCGGCCATGTAAGTATAGAACCATCCGGCTATTTCCGGATGCAGGAACCGCTGTGCTTTTTAACAAAGGCCGGTAACGTGATTAAATGGAAAAGATCTATTAAATATAAGAAGAAATTATACGAACTGTACGATGAGAAAATCAACTTTAAGAATTTCAGCACTGGGAATGATGTTTTCCTTTGCTCTGGCTTTCGGGCAGGAAAAGACGGATACACTGGCTGTTAAAAATGCAGTTAATGCCGTAACTAAGCAGGAAGAGGGTGTTAAAACCGTAACCACGTCTTCAAAAGAAGATAACAACAGAAACGTCATGCTGAACGCGGCTAACAATACCAGCCCGCGGGATGTGAACATCGGTTTACCTTCAACCGTAGGGGGAATTACCATTCTGGAAAACGATCTTCCGGCCGTTTATTTCTTCTGGCCCGAGCTTCCGAATAAAACGTGGAGACAAAGTGTCGGACTGGAGAAAACGGGATTATTGAAAATGGACCAGCTTGCCAACACCATGGGCGACCTCGGTTTTGCCGTGAATTCCTATTCGCAAACGGGTACCAAAGATTTTAAGCTGAAAGGTAAACTGACGACGAGTACTTTCGGCTGGCTGCAGGGCGATGTCAATGCTTCGGGACCGGTTTCAAAAAACGGGTGGACCTACACGGTAGGTGCTTTTGCCAATTTTGATCCGAGTACCTATAAATTAGGCTTTGCAAGAAATGCCGATGAAACCAAGATATTCCGTGCAGGCGTGACCAAATATTTTAATAATGACAAAGGTAAAATTTCGATTTTATACAAATACGCGGATTCGTACAGCATCACCAATTATGCCGTTTTCCAGTATGGGCCTGAAGGGAAAGTTACAGAGCTTGGCAATTTTAAAATCGGACGGGATTCTTACGTGGTGAGAGACGGACAAATGAGAGTCAAAGATATTATGACAGGTGAATATTCGTGGAGATCGATGAACGGAAATGATAACAGGACCACCTCGCACAACATTGATGTTTTCGGTAATTATCTTCTCAACAACGGCTGGAATTTTAAGTTTTCAACAAGAGCTCATTTTGCCAGGGCAAAAATGTCCAATATGATTCCTTTAAGCATCTTTAATGCAGATGCTGCGGCAGGATATGCTTTGGCTTCCAACGGTCAGGCTTACTCCGGACCGGTGGGTACAATTCTTGGGATGTATACACCGGAAACCCCGATTACCAGTGTGGCAGGACGTTTTTCTCTAAACAAGCAGCTGGGAAACCATAACGTAACATTCGGTGTGTTGGAACAGTTTTACCACGTAAACCAATTCACATCCAACCGTGCTTTCTTCTTCCAGAGTGTGGAGCCGCAGCCGCAGCGATTAATTGGGCCGAACACGGATGCAGACGGTTTCTACAATTACAATGCAGGCGGAGAATATCATAGCGGAACAGAAAACAAGCTTTCGGTTTACGGTACCGATGAATGGAAAGTAACGGACAATTTCAATTTGAGCTACGGCCTGCATTTAAGAAACCACATCCTTGACGGCGAATATTCCCTGACGCCGAGAACCATCGGTTTCAGCTTTACCGATGCCAATCAGTTTGATCAGATCAATAAAAGCTTCTTCCAGATTGCCGGAAGTCTGAATGCAACGTACAACATTACGAAGAATTTCGGGGTTTTAGCGAACTTCCTGTACACCGAAGAAAACAGAAGGCTTGAAAGCTATTCTCAGGCTTTTGAACCAAACACCAATAAAATCAAAAGTCCGCTTGGCGCATTCGGAGTTTTCTGGAACACCAACTGGATCCAACTGATTTCACAGGCGACTTATCTGAAAAAAAATAATAACCTGAACAGATACAACCTTGTAAATCCTGCCAATAGCTCCCAAGCACAAGTTGCAACCGTTTATTATGATATTCAGACATTAGGCTGGACAACCGATTTCGTAGTAAAACCTTTCAAAGGATTCAATTTACATTATCTGGTGACCTTCCAAAATCCGGTTTATAAGAAATTTAATTTCAATGCTTTCGGAAAAGATTACGATTACAGTGATAATAATGTGCTAGGAGTTGCTAAAGTGCTGATGGAAATCGATCCAAGCTATATCGTTAATAAATGGAGATTCTGGGCAAGTTTCAGATACTTCTCCAAGCAATATGCAAACCTTACGAATGCACTTTATTTCGCTCCGAGATGGGAAACTTTCGGTGGCGTGAGTTATGCGGTTAATAAAAATATCAACATTGGTGCAACGGTCATTAACTTCCTTAACCAGCGAGGGGCCAGCGGAACTATCAACGGTGCAGAACTCATTACCGATGCAAGTCCTTATTACGGTAAACTTCTCACAGGAACGTACATTATGCCACTAACAGGTCAGTTTTCCGTAAGCTTTAATTTCTAAAAATTTAAAATGAAAAAATCAGTTTTAAATATGGCCGCCTTATTTTTAGGGGTAACAGCATTCTCACAGAACATTCAAACCGTAACCAATTCTAAAGGTCCGGTCTTAGGATACTCAGCAGATTCAGGGGTGAAAATCCTGACCATTGGCAGAAATAAATTCAAGGATTTAAACCGAAACGGCAAACTGGATAAATATGAAGACTGGAGGCTTCCGGTGGATGAACGGGCGAAAGACCTGGCATCAAAAATGTCAGTGGAGCAGATTGCCGGATTGATGCTGTACAGCGGGCACCAGTCGGTTCCTGCAGCTGCAGAGGGTATCAGAGCAGGCAAATACAACGGGATGCTGTATAAGGAAAGTGGTGCCAAAGCGTATGACTTAACGGATCAGCAGAAGAAGTTTTTAAAGGAAGACCATCTTCGCCACGTTTTGGTAACTACGGTAGAATCTCCTGAGGTTGCCGCCCGGTGGAGCAACAATATCCAGGCTTACATCGAAGGTCTCGGATTGGGAATTCCTGCCAACAACAGTACGGACCCGAGACATTCTGCAACGGTAACCGCAGAGTTCAACGAAGGCGCAGGAGGGCAGATTTCCCTTTGGCCGGACGGGTTGGCTATGGGCGCTACCTTCGATCCGGAACTGGTAAAAAAGTTCGGGCATATTGCCGCTCAGGAATACAGGGCTTTAGGAATTTCAACAGCACTGTCGCCGCAGATCGACCTGGGCACCGAACCCCGTTGGTACAGGATCGCTTATGTTTTCAGCGAAAGTCCTGACCTTACGGCAGATATGGCAAGAGGCTATATCGATGGTTTCCAGACCACATACGGCAGCAAAAACGGCTGGGGAAACAAAAGTGTAAATGCGATGGTCAAGCACTGGCCTGGCGGAGGACCTGAAGAAGGCGGCCGCGACGGCCACTGGGCAATGGGTAAATTTGCAGTCTATCCGGGCAATAATTTCCAGAATCATGTAAAGCCTTTCACGGAAGGCGCTTTCAAATTAAGCGGAGGAACCAAAGAAGCATCGGCTGTGATGCCTTATTATACGATCAGTTTTAACCAGGATACGAAAAACGGTGAAAACGTAGGAAACGGCTACAGCAAATACCTGATCACCGATCTGCTCCGCGGAAAATATAAATACGACGGCGTAGTCTGTACCGACTGGCTGATTACGGCAGATGAACCGAAAACACCGGGAGGCTTTGCCGGAAAACCCTGGGGAGCTGAAAAATTATCCATTGCGGAACGCCACTACAAAGTGCTGGAAGCCGGGGTGGACCAATTTGGAGGGAACAATGATAAAGGCCCTGTGCTGGAAGCTTACAAAATGGGAGTAAAAGAGCACGGAGAACCGTATATGAGAAAACGTTTTGAGCAGTCGGCGGTCCGTTTGCTGAGAAATTTTTTCAGAACAGGACTATTTGAAAATCCGTATGTAAATGTGGAAGAAACGATAAAGACCGTAGGCAATCCGGAGTTCATGAAAGCCGGCTACGAAGCCCAGGTAAAATCGATTGTAATGCTTAAGAATAAAGGAATACTTCCTGTAAAAGAACGGAAAACGGTTTACATTCCCAAAAGATATTCTCCGGCAACATTCAACTGGTGGGGTGTTTACACGGCTCCTTCATTGGAATATCCCGTAGACATCGAAAAAATCAAGAAACATTATAATATAACGGAAGATCCGGCCAAAGCAGATTTTGCATTGGTTTTTGTGAAAAGTCCGCACAGCGAAGAAGGCGGTTACAGCGACATTGATGCCGCAGAAGGAGGAAACGGCTATCTTCCGATTTCCCTTCAGTACAAAACCTATACGGCCACGGAAGCCCGGGAAAAAAGCATCGCTGCAGGAGATCCCGTTGTAGCGCCGAATGTGCATGATCGTTCATTCAAAAATAAAACGTCCACAGCTGCCAACTTTACGGACCTTCTGACGATTGAAAATACTTATAAAGCCATGAACGGAAAACCTGTGGTTGTTTCTGTTACCGCTTCAAAACCTATGATTTTCAATGAATTTGAAAAACATGCCGATGCGATTCTCATGAACTTTAATGTTTCCAATCAGGCCGTAGTAGACATCGTTACCGGGAAGTATGAACCTTCCGGCCTGCTTCCGCTTCAGATGCCGGCTGATATGGTCACCGTGGAAAAACAGAAAGAAGATGTACCTTACGACATGGAAGTGCATAAAGACTCCGAAGGCCATTCGTATGATTTCGGATACGGAATGAACTGGTCCGGTGTCATTAAAGATGGCAGGACGGAAAAATACAGAAGGTAGTCTTCTGTAGATTGTATGTATTTAAAAGAAAGCTGACTAAACTCGTTGAAATTTAATTATGAAAGTCACAAAAGTCAATTTTATCGTGAGCATTAATCCCGACATCTTTTGTGACTTTTAACAATGAACCAATCGGTTGGTTATAATTAGAGTTAAATAATTTAATATTAAAAAAAATCAGAACGTAAAACAAAATATTTAAAAATGAAAAAATTCATCATAGCAGGATTATTTTTTGCCGGTCTGGCAGTGCATGCCCAGAAGACCATTCCGTTGTACCAGGGAAAGGCACCCGGAACAGAAAACTGGACACAGAAAGAAGCGCAGCAGTTCAGTCAGCTTTTTAAAACCGAAGTTGTTTATAATGTTACGCAACCGTCCATGCTTCTTTTTGAGGCTGATAAATCCAAAGCCAACGGAACCGTGATCGTGATTGCTCCCGGCGGCGGATTCCAGAGTTTATCCATCAACCGCGAAGGAATCGAGATGGCCAAAAAGCTGGCTGCAAACGGAATTACGGCTGTGGTTTTGAAATACAGGCTGTTGGAAACCAAATCCAACGACCCGGCAAAAGAGATGATGGACAACATAAAGAACAGGGTTGATTTTGATACCCGCACAGCACCCATCAAAGAAATGGCAGGAAATGATATCAGAATGGCGATTTCCTATATTAGAAATCACGCCGGAGAGCTTAAGATCAATCCTGAGAAACTGGGCGTGATCGGTTTTTCGGCCGGAGCCAGTGTTATTCTGGAAAGTATTTTTCACAGCAAGGATGCTTCCACGATCCCCAATTTTGCAGCATCCATTTACGGAGGTCCAAGTCGTGAAATCCTGGATACGGCCATTCCAAAATCCCAGCTTCCGATGTTTATCTGTGCAGCAAGCGATGACCAGCTGAAGCTGGCGCCGAAATCGGTTTTGCTCTACAGCAAGTGGCAGGAAGCCGGACAGCCCGCAGAGCTTCATCTTTATGAAAAAGGAGGCCACGGTTTCGGAATGGGTAAACAGAATCTTCCTGTAGACCAATGGTCTGATGTATATCTGGACTGGCTGAGATTCCATAAATTTTTATAGCAGAACGACATGAAGAAGAATAAATCAACCTTATTGCAGTTTTCCCGGAAAGCAAAATATTCGGGGTTGTTCCTTGCTTTGGTGACAGCATCACCTTTTGTAAAGGCACAGAATAATCCTACGGTTACCGTTGACGGAAAAATATTTAAAGATCTTAATAAAAACGGTAAGCTGGATGTCTGGGAAGATACCCGGCTTGCAGTGGATAAACGAATCGATGCGATCATCCGGCAGATGACCAATGCTGAAAAAGCGGAGCTTCTGATCGGAACCGGAATGCCCGGAATTGAAGTGCTCACCGGTCCGGTAGGAGATTCAAAACAAGGCCTGGTTCCTGGTGCGGCCGGCGGAACCGCTTCTCTGGAAAGATTCGGAATTCCTGCTACGGTCGTGGCGGACGGACCGGCCGGACTGAGGATTGCCCCGACCCGTAAGAATGATTCCAAAACCTATTACGCTACCGCATTTCCTGTAGGAACGGCACTGGCTTCCACATGGAACACGGCACTGCTGAAAGAAGTTGGAAAGGCGATGGGGAATGAAGTAAAGGAGTATGGCGTCGACGTCCTTCTTGCCCCTGCCTTAAACATCCAGAGAAACCCGCTCAACGGAAGGAATTTTGAGTATTATTCCGAAGATCCGCTGATCTCTGGAAAAACAGCCGCTGCCATAGTGAACGGAATCCAGTCTCAGGGAGTCGGAACATCCATCAAGCATTTTGCGGCCAATAACGAGGAAACCAACCGTCTTACCATCAACGCCCACGTCTCTGAAAGGGCGATGCGGGAGCTGTATCTCAGAAATTTCGAAATTGCCGTAAAGGAATCCCAGCCGTGGACAGTGATGTCTTCTTACAACAAGGTAAATGGTGTTTATACTTCCGATTCCAAAGATTTGCTGACCGAAGTATTAAGAAATGAATGGGGCTTTAAAGGAATCGTGATGACAGACTGGTTCGGTGGTTTCCCGGGATTTGAATCCATCAGGACAGGAGGAATTTCTGATGTTGTAAAACAGATGAATGCCGGCAATGATCTTTTGATGCCCGGAATTCCGGTCCAGAAAAAGGTTTTGCTGGAAGCGCTGAATTCAGGAAAGGTATCGCGGGAAACGGCTGATCTCAATGTAAAGAGAATCCTGGAATATATTTTTAAAACCCCCACATTTGCCCAGTATCAATACAGCAACAATCCGCTTCTGAGTCGGAATGCGGAAATTACGCGAAATGCCGCCGCCGAAGGAATGATTTTGCTTAAAAATGAAAAAAATGCTTTGCCATTTGCCGAAAAACAAGAGAAAGTTTCTTTATTCGGAGTGACGTCTTATGCCTGGATTACGGGTGGAACAGGAAGCGGCAGTGTCAACAACAAGCATACCGTTTCCTTACTGGAAGGCCTCAACTCGGCAGGTTATCAGCTGGACAAAGAACTGGTTGATCTGTATAAGCCTTACGCAGAAAAAGAAGCGGCTGCCGAAAAAGAAAACCGGAAGAAAAAAGGAATCCTGGCACTGCCGGAAAGGCTTCCGGAAATGAAGATGGATGATGCTTTTATTGCTGAAAAAGCCGAAACTTCAGCCATTGCCTTTGTGACATTAGGAAGGAATTCAGGAGAAGGCGGTGACCGTGTGGTGGAAAACGATTTTAATTTAGCCACCGAAGAAATCGAGATGCTGGATAAAATTTCCAAGGCCTTCCATGCTAAAGGAAAAAAGGTGGTGGTTATCCTCAACATCGGCGGTGTTATTGAAACGGCTTCCTGGAAAGACCAAGCAGATGCTATTCTGCTGGCCTGGCAGCCGGGGCAGGAGGGCGGCCATTCCGTGGCGGATGTGATCTCGGGAAAGATAAATCCTTCTGGAAAACTGACAATGACATTCCCTGTGAATTATTCGGATCATGCTTCGGCCAAGAACTTTCCGGGAGTTCCGGCAGACAACCCGAAAGACGTTACCTATCAGGAAGGCGTTTATGTAGGATACCGTTATTTCAGTACTTTTAAGGTGAAGCCTTCTTTTGAATTCGGTTATGGCAAGTCGTATACGGATTTTACCTATTCAAATATCAAAACAAATTCGAATACCTTTAGCAATGCATTGGAAGTGAAGGTAGATGTTAAAAACACAGGAAACGTTTCCGGCAAAGAAGTCGTGGAATTGTACCTTTCCGCACCGGGGAAAACATTGGATAAACCGGTGTCAGAACTAAAAGCCTATGCTAAAACTAAGGAACTGAAGCCGGGAGAAACTGAAACCGTTACCATGACCTTATCCCCGAAAGATCTGGCTTCATTTGAAACGGCAAAGTCGGCCTGGGTAGCGGAAGCGGGAAATTATAAAATCCTGGTCGGTGCTTCTTCGCTGGACATCAGGCAGACTGCAGGATTTTCCGTACCTAAAGAGCTAACCGCAGAAAAAGTACGGCCTATACTTCCGGCAGATGAGAAATTTGAAGATCTGAAACCTTAAATTCATGCCCTGCAGGATAGATATTTTGCAGATTGATGATAAAGTCTGCTAATCTGTAAAACCTGCGGGGCTTGTTTTTAATGAAGACATTTTAGTTTGTAGAGATGCTTGTTTTGAGACGATCAGTTTTGAAAGTTTTATTTACTTAAAAAATATGATAAGCCTGACGAAATTTAATATCTCAAATTGAGTTTTTATCGGTAAAACAGACTATCTTTAACGCCTTTAAAAAAATAACTGTTATGATCAATGAAGTGAAGACCAAAGGCCGGAGCTATACCGTTCCGCTGATTACCATTACGCTTTTATTTTTTATGTGGGGATTCATCACGTGTATGAATGACATCCTCATTCCTTACCTCAAACAGCTGTTCAGCCTGACATTCTTTGAGTCGATGCTGGTGCAGTTCTGTTTCTTCGGGGCATATTTTATCGGTTCCCTCATCTATTTTCTAATTTCCACCACCAGCGGAGATCCGATCGATAAGGTAGGGTACAAGAAAGGAATTCTTTTCGGGATTTTTCTGGCGGCACTGGGCTGCGTGCTCTTTTATCCGGCGGCCAGCCTGACTTCGTATCCTTTATTTTTGGGAGCCTTATTTATTTTAGGGCTTGGATTTACGGTATTGCAGATTACGGCTAATGCTTATGTTTCGCTGCTGGGTCCGGAAGATTCCGCATCGAGCAGACTGAATATGACGCAGGCTTTCAATGCTTTCGGGACTACCATTGCACCGGTGCTGGGCGGACATCTGATTTTTGAGCTGTTTTCTGCGCCGGATGGTTCTTTCTCAGCCGCAGCTACTAAAATTCCTTATCTGATCTTTGCCGGAATTCTGTTGTTGGTCGCTTTAATCATATCAAGGGTAAAACTGCCGGATTTTAAAGTGGCGGGCGAAGAAGTGGTAAAAGGCTTTGGCGCTTTGCAGCATAATCATCTGAAATTCGGGGTGCTGGCTATGTTCTGCTATGTTGGCGGAGAAGTGGCGGTGGGAAGTTTCATCATCAGTTTCCTTGAACAGCCCCAGGTGATGAATCTTTCTGAAGTGGTAAGCAAAAACTACCTTTCCCTGTATTGGGGCGGGGCGATGATCGGGCGTTTCCTGGGAGCAATTTCTTTGAATCATTCCATTAGCCAGGCTAAAAAAGCTTTGTATATGCTGGGTGCCGCAGCAGCGGTTTTCCTGGTGATCTTCAGTATTGTGGATCTTACCTTTTCCCAGATCAGCTTTTTCCTTGTATTTATTGCGCTGAATTTCGTTGCCTTTTTTATCGGAAAGTCGGCTCCGGCAAGGACGCTTTCTATTTTTGCTGCGGTCAATGTATTATTGTTGATCTCGGCCATGCTGAATCAGGGAGCGTTGGCGATGTACAGCATCTTGGGAATCGGGATTTTCAACTCCATTATGTTCTCCAATATTTATACTTTGGCCATTTCAGGGTTGGGTAAATATACCAGCCAGGGTTCATCCCTTGTGGTCATGGCTATACTGGGCGGTGCAATCGTTCCGATCTTCCAGGGTTTCCTGGCGGATCACTTCGGGGTACAGCATTCTTTTATCATTCCGGTTTTCTGTTATGTGGTGATTCTGATTTTTGGTGCCTACTGCACAAAATATCTTGGACATGTAAAACAGGATGCGGATGCCAAATCCGGACACTAGAACTTAATTTACAATCAAGTATATAAAGCTGTTTCTTAAATGAGACAGCTTTTTTTATAAGTGAGTTTTATAAGTGAATAATTAAACACATGAGTCACTTCAGATTAAAGAGGAATTTATTGCGCATATTTTAGAGCACATCAGATTAAAAAACCGAAGATTTTTTTCGTTCAACCTGATTCTTTTGAGGTGACTAAGGTGCCCTATGCCAAAGCCATTTTGATTATTAAACCACAAAAGGGCCAAAAAGATATGGCTGATGCATCATAAAGTTTAACATTCAAATACTGATGTAAGCACAAAAAAGTTTTAAAAAATCTTTGATTTTTATCACTAAATAACGACAATTCCGATGGCTGAGCAGAACCATTCGCCATCATCTGAGAAAATCTGAGTGAATCCGTAGTTAATAAATACAGGCTCACTGACTTCCGGCATCCATCACCATCATTCAGCCTTTTACATCATCATCTGTGAAAATCTGGGTGAATCAGTGGTTAATAAATCTTCTGGCAGGTATTCCTTCCGGTGGCTGAACAAAGTCGAAGCCACATTACTGGAAATCCGTAGGAGAAAATATAATCGTGAAAGCCCTTTGTTGGCATAAAAATAGGTGGCTATTAGGTAATTAATCAAAAAACCAATCATAAAATGAAATCAGAATATCAATCAGAGCATAGCCTAAGAGGAAAAACCGTTGTCATTACCGGTGGAAGCAGTGGAGTAGGAAGAGCTGCTGCCGAAGCTTTTGCTCTTGAAGGCTGTAATATTGTAGTGGCAGCAAGGGGAAAAGAAGCCCTGGATGAAACCGTAGCGTTGTGCCATGATCTTGGTGTTTCCGCTATGGCTGTTCCTACGGATGTTTCAATTGCCAGCGAAGTTCAGAACCTTGCCAACAAAGCCCTTCAGTTCAACGGACGAATCGATATCTGGATTAACAACGCCGGTGTTATGGCCAGCGGGAAATTTGAAGACATCCCTATGGATCTGAACGAACAGGTGATTAAAACCAATCTTTTCGGTTATATGCACGGTGCCTACAGTGTGCTGCCGGTTTTTAAAAAGCAGAATGACGGAATTTTAATCAACAACATTTCCATCGGCGGGTTTATGCCGGCCCCTTACAGTGCGGTATATTCAGCGACGAAATTCGGGATCCGCGGGATGATGGAATGCCTTCACGGTGAAATTTCAGATTTTCCGGAAGTATATATCTGCAATATGTATCCTCAGATCCAGCGGTCTACCGGGAATATGCATTCGGCAAAATATTCGGGACTTGATTTTAAAATCCCTCCGTTTGCAGCTGATCCGAGAGATACTGCAGCAAAAATGGTAGAACTGGCTAAGAATCCACGGAAAGAGATGTTCCCGGATGTGATGTCGAGATTACTTACCGGAATGTATAAATTCTTTCCTAAGCCGGTGATCAATACCGCTTCTGCCGGAATGAGGCTGATGATGAAATTAAAAAATGCCCCTTCAGATTCCGGAAACGTCTTGCAGCCGTCGGCTTCTCCACATCGCATATATGGGGAAACCATTCTTCCGGTTCCTTCCAGAAAAACGAAAATCGCTTTGCTTACCGGTCTTGGATTAGGGCTTACCTATATGTTTTTGAAGACAAAATATTCAGGTAAAAGTCAGGTTAGCTAAAGAAATTTTTATCTGATTTTAACTATAGACTTAAATTCTATTGAATTCAATTAAAAGATATAAATTTTAAGTTTACAACCTACTTATGCTTAAGATCTCAAAGTTTAAAATCAAAAATCATAATGATTTCATATCGGGAAATAAAGCATAAACCCGGAATCAGGACTGATGATTCCGGGTTTTATTTTTAAAATTTATAGACTACGGCATTGATATTCATTCCTGCGCCGACCGATGCAAAAAGAACAATATCATTTTTTTTAATGGAGTGGCTTTCAAGCTCATTTTTCAGAATCATGGTAAGCAGGGAAGGGATGGTCGCTACACTGCTGTTCCCGAGCTTATTGATGACCATTGGCATGATGTCAGCAGGTGCTGAAATCCCATACAATTGATAAAAACGCTGTACGATAGCTTCATCCATCTTTTCATTAGCCTGATGAATGATGATTTTGTTGAGCTGATCGATTGAATATCCGCTTTTGTCCAGGCATTGCTTCATCGCTTCAGGCACATGTACCAGGGCAAATTCATAAATCTTCCTGCCGTCCATTTTAATGTACCGGGTATCCGGGCAGCTTTCATTGTTATACGATTTTCCGAAATACAGATAATCTTTTTCTTTGAAGGTATGGGAAGCGGATAAATGCGATAAGATTCCCGCTCCGTCCTCACTGCTTTCCAGAACAACCGCTCCGGCCCCGTCGGCGTAGATCATGCTATCCCTGTCGTGGATATCAACCACACGGGAAAGGGTTTCCGCACCGATTACCAGACACTTTCTGGCTATTCCTGATGTGATGAAGGCGTGCGCCTGAATAACACCCTCGATCCATCCCGGACAGCCGAACAGGACATCGTAGGCCACACAGAAATTATTTTTAATTTTCAACAGGTGCTTTACCCTGGCGGCAAGGCTGGGAACCGTATCCGACTGCACGGTTCCAGACCGTACATCTCCGAAATTATGCGCAAAAATAATATAGTCCAGGGTCTCAGGGTCTATTCCGGAATCCTCTATGGCAGCCTGTGCGGCAATTAATCCCAGATCGGAGGTTACCTGATTACCGGCTGCATATCTTCTTTCTTCAATACCCGTGATCTTTTGCAGTTTGCTGGTAATAGAAGCATTATCTTCCTTAAGGAGCGAGCCGTCTTCACTCATAAAAATATGCTTATCGAAAAACAGATTGGTTATGGTTTCGGAGGGAATATAGTTGCCTGTACCGGTAATTTTACTTGTCATAAAGGTGTCTTTTTGCACTGATCGGTTGAATAAAACGTAAATGTAATGATAATAAAATGTAAATTATATTTTTTAATAAATTTTACAGAAAATTAATAAGGATTTGCATAATGATTATTTTACAGCGATCTGCTTTCGAAAACACTTTACTACATGGGAATTTTAAGAGTTGTCAGTTTTTTTTTCATACTTATAAAAGCGGAAGAAATCCAAAATTCGATTCTGGCATAATGATTTTGCCCCTGCTTTAAAAGAAATATTTGTTATTTGCTGCATAATTGGTTTTAAACCGGTATTTTTGCAGCAGTGAATCAGTTGATGGGAATTTAGAGGTCATAATTTAATTCATGTTACAATGAACAATAAACCTTTGCACAATTTCCATATTCCCGTAATGGGATTGGCTTACACGATAGACAGCCCTATCCGTGTGGCACAATACGGTATTTCATCCGTAGTTTCTATAATCGATGACGAGATTGTAGAAAAAATGAAGAATTTTTACAGTAAAAAATTCAGCCTGAATTATCCGCGTATTTCAACGAAAACGGAGGATTACCGAGCGAGACGCATCACTGAATACCTTAATATGATGGAAGACATCGTACAGGAAAAATTTGAAGCGTTCAAAGAAGAAATTTCCAGAAACAGTGCGGCTTTAAGAAGCTTTATGGACATGCTTCCCAATACTTCTGCCCTGAAGGAGGGGCTGCAGCAAATCCTCAACTCCAAGAGCGGTATTTCTTCATCCTTCAAACATTTTATTGATGAACACTTCATCAGGGGAAGCATTGATGTTAATATTATGACGAAGGTAGATAAGGAAAATTTTCGCGACCATAAGCCGCTTCCGGTAATGTATAACGATGCTCACGCTTCGTTACGGGGGTTTGCCAACAGTAAATTGTCGTCGTCCGTTGTGCTTTCGGCAGGGATGAATCCGCGGCTGTACAGCTATCTTGAAGAATTCGATGATTTTTTTCCGGATGAAAACGGAATCCTGAAGAAAAAGATCATCCTCAAAGTAAGTGATTTCCGTTCGGCGATTATTCAGGGAAATTTTCTGGCCAAAAAAGGACTCTGGGTTTCGGAATACAGGGTGGAATCCGGACTGAACTGCGGTGGCCATGCTTTTGCAACGGAAGGTCTCTTGCTGGGGCCGATTATGGAAGAATTTAAGCTGAGAAAAACAGAACTTACGGCATCTGCCCATTCGCTGATGACAAAAGCTTTGGAGGAGAAAGGGAAAAAGTCTGTTGCACAACCGCTGCCGATACATATTACCGTCCAGGGTGGGGTAGGGACATCAGAGGAACATGATTTTCTTCTGAAACAATACGGTGTCGACAGTGTCGGGTGGGGATCGCCGTTTCTGCTGGTACCGGAAGCGACCTCCGTGGATAATGAAACAAGGCAACTGTTGGCTGTCTCGAAAGAAAATGATTTTTACCTGAGCAACCTTTCACCATTGGGCGTGCCATTCAATACGGTAAAGGGAACTTCCAATGAACTGATCCGACGGGAAAAGCAAAGAAAGAACCGCTTCGGAAGCTCTTGTCCGAAGAAGCTGCTGGCTCTGCATAGAGAATATTCGGAAGAGGGAATCTGCACGGCCTCCAAAAAATACCAGGATATACAATTTGCAGAACTTGAAGAGGAAAAAAATGAAATCTCTCCGGAACTGTATGAGAAAAAGAAAGATTTTATTACTGAGAAAGCCTGTCTTTGTGTGGGGCTGGTAAATGCTGCATACATCGAAAATAATCTGGAAATCAAAGGGGAAAAACAGGGTGTGGTGATCTGCCCGGGACCTAATCTGGCGTATTTTAACAAAGAAGTTTCCCTTCTGGAAATGGTGCGTCACATCTATGGTAACGGTAATATTCTGCATGTTTCAGACCGGCCGAATATGTTTGTCAGTGAACTTAAAATGTATATTAACCATCTTAAAAGAGAGATAACCGATTTTACCGGAATATTGACGAATTCTCAAATTAAAAAATGGAAAACTTTTAAAGAAAACCTGCTGAAAGGCATTGGGTATTATGAAGAACTTTTCCTGAAAACAGAATTTTTCAGGTCTGATCTGAATAGTAACGTACAGTTAAAAGAGAACAGGCTCATCCTGTCGGAAATTGAAATTCCGGAAAGTTAAAATCGATGACCTGCCAGGATCGAAATAAGTCTTCTTTCAATTCAGAAATTATTAAAAAGGCCGTTATCGGATCTGAAACGGCCTTTTCCAAATCAAATTAAAATTAAAACAGTTTTTTGAAAATACTGATCCAGCTGTTGTTGATCCGGGCTCCTCTCGAACTGAAATTTACCCCGGCGTTCCGTTTACCGATCGTGGTATTGACGCCTTTCCGGCTGATATTCAGATGAACACCCGGCATCAGCTTCACTCTTTTTCTGTAACTCCATCCCATAAGATAGTTGTGTTTACGGTTAATAATTTTTATTTTATTAAAAGTACGGATAGGCAAGGAGAAGTGTTTACGGTTTTCCGTAGATAAGATAAATTATGGACTTTTTGGATTTGTGATTATTTGGCTAAAACAAAAAACGTAAAAAATATTGATTTTTAAAGCGTTTTAGCTTGTTTTGGTTGAGAGTGAGGGATTTTGTACCCATTTCTCATCGCTTTATAGATAAGATTTTCGCTGTAGCATCTCCGTGAATGGCCTCAAATAGGACATTTGCAAAAAAGCGGTAAAATCCTAATTTAAATTTTACATAGTAAAGCTAAAAATTTCTGCTCAAATCTGCAAGTAAAAAGACCAAAATTTGAACAAGTTTTTTGAGTGTTCAAAGCAAGAATTTAATCCTTCTCTTAGCGCCTGAATTTTCTCCGTTGAAATATTTCTAAAAGAAAAGGAAGAAAAAACCAAAAAAAGAAAAAAAAGAAAGCCTTTTGAAAATGAGCGTGGCATTCTGTCAAGGTTTTTTGGAAAAAGTTTTTGCGTATATTTTCATACGTAAAACTTTTTCTGAAAATCCGGAGGGCTTGACCTTGACAGAATTTAGCTGTTGGATTAGGGAGCGAATTATTTTTGGTTTCTGTTTTTATTTTTTGTGCCCTGAATTGATTTACTACTAAGGAGAAATAAACGTCCCAAATTTATTCACAAGGCTTTTGAATATTAAATTTTAGAGATGTATTCGTAACGGTAATATTACTAAGATTTCAAAATCTTAGTAATAATTCAAGATATGAAGACATTGATTTATACGGGGAATATTGCTGTAGAAAAAGCTTGAGATAAAACCGCAGATTTGTATTATTAATTATAGTTTAGATTAATGTTCAAATTTATTAAATTTTAAAAGGCAAAATCTTAAGAAATTATCCTTAAACACAAAAAGCAATCTTATTTTTTCTTAGGCGGAATTACATTTGTTGGTTTTACTGAGACTCTACCTAACCCAATGTTTTGTTTAGGTTCTGTTGTTTTTGGTGGATTGTTAGGTTTAGAAGAATTATTACTCATAATAACTATTTTTTTGGTTTTACTGGATGTACTAATTTAGCTTCCAGTTAAAGTTAAGCATAAAACCTTAATTTTAACCTATGAAACGTGAGCGAAAAATCTACGATCCTGCTTTTAAAACCAAAGCTGTTGAGCTAAGCAAAGAAC
>CAJYGB010000042.1 GCA_913774355.1 uncultured Chryseobacterium sp.
TAGGATATTTTTTATAACTTGCCAGCTCTTGGCAGAAAGGTCTGAACTATATGTTTTTATTCGCATTTAAACAATATAAAACCTTTCTGCTTTTTTTCAAAATAAATAACTCAAACAGCTTCTTAAAAAACACGAATTCTATGAGCGCGGTCATAACAGGATAAGAATATCCAAATAAAGTAGCCTCCCTTTCAGGAGGCCGTAAAAACACAAATGATGAAAAATCTATTCAGAGTGCACTGAACAGAGCCTGTATGTAGCACATGCTACTCTATTTTGCTTTACAATACTTTTTCACTGTGGATAATTGCAGCATAAAATCTGGTTTACTACCCCTTACCTATATCAGCTAAAGGATCTCCAAATATAACAAGCATTACGGAATAAGCAAAGTAGCCAGCACCAAAATCGGCGAAAAGTTATTTTTTTCTCATTGGATAGTTTTTTGGCCTTTCGAATGTAATTCGTCTTACAGATTGAAGTAATTTATACTTTTTATGTCTGGCGGTCTGATGTTGAATTATGATAATTAATGATAACATGTCTGTGATTTACGTAAAAAGATTAAAAAAATCTCGCCGGAAGTGGCGAGATCTTTTATTGCTCTTTCTATTCTTCCCAGGCAATCGGGATGTAAATTGTTACATAGCCGTCAGCGTCTACCTGAGCATCCGAGACTTCAGAAGTTACTGACCCATATCCTGCCCAGCCACCTTGTCCCTGCATTGCAGTAAATGTATAATTTCCGGCAGGAAGATCATCATAATAAGCAGGAAGTGTCTGGAACCCTCCACCGTAATAAGTATCATAACTTTGTCCGGTTACGGTATTGGTAGCAATAAAACTTCCTACATCATAACTTCCCGAAAGTGTCTTATGCCCCGTCTGCCCTACAAGGCCATATCGTATTTTGTACGTTTTTGATTTTGAAGGTTCTCTTGAAATTTCGTTTTTACGTTGAGAAGCCTTTTCATGGTCGGAAAAAGAACTTCCTACCACGACTATACCTGCCATCAGCAGGATTTTTACGATTGAATTTTTCATAATACTGTAATTTAGGTAAAGCAAAAATACTCAATTCATTTTAATTCCACACATGGAGAAAATTAAGAAAAGGTTACATTTCCAGCTAAGTTAGGTAATAGCTGACAAAGCTTTATAGATGCTGGTTCTCACTCATCTATCTTAGTCATACGCTGAAAACATTTGTATTTTTTCAGCTTTTTTAACATTGCTTAACGAACTTTGGCTTCAAAATTGAAAATAGTATAAGATCAAAGTCAGGTTGACTTAATATCCTTATAAAAATTTGAATTATGAGAAATATAGTGTTAACAGGATTAATGTCGGTTTTTTTTCTGACAGCCTGTAAAAAAGATGACCAGATCGCTGAACAACAATCTTTGGAACAACAGAAAATGGAGTTCCAGATGAGACAGTTGGAAATAGAGAAGCAAAAATTAGCCATTGAAAAAGAAAAGATGGCTTATGAAGCACAAAAAAAAGCAGACAGTATAGCCGAAATGCAAAAAGCAAAAACGGCAGCTGCAGCCACTGCAAGACCTCAGATAATCAGGGAAACACGTACCATATATAGAGACAGATCAAATTCAAGCTCAAACAGTGGAACCTATGCTAATAACGGAAATTCATCCCAGACAACAGCCAAGAAAAAAGGGATGAGTGAGGCAGCTAAAGGTACTATCATTGGTGCTGTGGGTGGTGCTGCGTTAGGTGCAATTGTAAATAAGAAAAGTCCTGGTGCAGGTGCTGCAATCGGTGGGGTAATCGGTGGTGCTACCGGTTATACACTGGGTAGAGCACAGGATAGAAAAAGCGGAAGGGTTCAGCCCAGATAATAATAATTTTACTATAACATCGAAAGATTGCTTATTTTTAAGCAATCTTTTTTTATGTTGTTAATCCTCCTTTCAACGATTCTTCTCATTCCGGTTTTAATGGGGTCCGGAAAACTTCTGGAATTTTTTTTCGGAGGCATATCGGAAGGAATTTCCGGTAAAATATTTTCAGGTATATTTGGAATCACTATACTATGGACGGTCTTATCTTTTATTATCCCTTTAAATATCTATCTTGAACTTCCTGTAATTGTTGCAGGACTCATATCTTTTTTTAAGGATAGATTATACCGGTTATTTTTCAGGTTTTCAAAAAGAGAAGTGGTATTGATCGGCTCAGTAACCTTGATTGTTTTATTTTGCGGATCTTTTTATCCTTATATTCTGGACCATTTCGGATATTATGTTCCAACGATAAAATGGCTTCGGGAATTCGGTCTTGTAAGGGGGACATCCAATCTAGATCTTACATTGGGACAGATGTCGGTCTGGCATATTTTCCAGGCCGGATTTTCCAGTTTTTCAGATCCTTATTTAAGAATCAATACCATTCTATTGATTGTTTATACCATATATATTGTAGAGCATAAAAGCTGGATACAGCTTTGTTTTATCCCTGTTTTGCTGCTGTTCTCACAATCCCCAAGTCCGGATATGCCTGTAATTGTTTTTTCATTAATTATTTTATGTGAAGTCCTGAGAAAAAACAGAAATACGCTTTTCCTGTTCGCGTTTTCGGTATTTGTTTTTGCCATTAAACCGACAATGATCTGGCTGCCACTTCTGGGGTTTCTCTATTCGGCATTTATCGTTAAATCAAAGTTTGCGAACCTCATTCCGGGATTCCTCATAGCTCTCCTATTCTTCATCAAAAACATCTGGACCTTCGGGTATCCGGTTTTTCCTATTGCAGTCTGGGATTTAACTGTAAACTGGAAACCCAACCCGGAAGTCCTGAAACTTTCTTCTGAGCTCGCGATTCAGAAAACTTATGACATGCAGTATTCCTACGAAGAAATACAGCAGTTTTCAATAGTGGATTACATTAAAAACTGGTTGCTTTTAGAAGGCATAAAATCAAAAATAAATATTCTTTTTACTTTCGGCTTAATTGGCTTTGTTATTTTCACATGTATTAAAAGAAATAAAATAACCAGCCTCATCTGTCTTTCGGTTTTGGCTAAAAGCATTCTTGTGCTTCTGTTTTCAGCGCAATACCGCTTTTTTATCGATGTTTTTTTTGTAATTTTCTTTGTGATTTTTGTGGATTACTTCAATCGGAAGAAATCCCTTACGGTATTTTCTGCGCTGAGCATTATTGTTATCGGATGTATTATGGTACCGTCCATTATTCAGAATTACCTACCGACTTTCAGGCCCGGAAATTTTATGGCCCAAATTGAAGTGCAGCAACTTTACCGCCCCTCAGTTTATCGCTATCACAATTATAACACCTACAAGATCGGCAATTTACGGTTCAATGTTTCCGAGAAGTATCCTTATAATTTTGATACGGAGCTGCCTGCCATATCCGAAAGCTATATTTTTGATGATATAAAAGCCGGAATCTTTCCACAAATGGCCGATCCTGAAAATATGAAAAAAGGATTTATCTGGAAAAAACTGACTCCTGAAGAGAAAATACAGGCACAGGATATCATTAATTCCATCAACCGCTCTTATAAACAAAACTGAATCCTGGTGCGTACTCATCTGGAGAAAAAGCCTTAAATTTGTATCATGTTAAATACTTTAGGTAATCTTCTTAGCCTTACCACATTCGGGGAAAGCCACGGTCTGGCTTATGGCGGGATCATCAATAATTTTCCGGCAGGTCTTACCATTGACCTTAATAAGATCCAATACGAACTGGATCGCAGGAAGCCGGGACAATCGGCCATTGTTACACAGCGAAAAGAAAGCGATACGGTACAATTCCTTTCGGGAATTTTCGATGGCAAAACAACGGGAACCCCGATCGGATTTATCATTGAAAACGAAAATCAGAAATCGAAGGATTACGATCATATCGCCGGTTCCTATCGTCCCAGTCATGCCGATTTTACGTATGACCAGAAATATGGATTAAGGGATTATCGCGGCGGCGGAAAATCTTCAGCCCGGGAAACCATCAACTGGGTAGTGGCGGGAGCATTGGCCAAGCAGCTGCTTTCGGATATTGAGATCAACGCTTACGTTTCTTCGGTAGGCGATATTTTCTGTGAGAAACCTTATCAGGTACTGGACTTTTCCCAAACCGAAAGCAATGAAGTCCGCTGTCCCGATGCGGAAACGGCTCAAAAGATGATCGAAAGGATTAAAGAAATTAAAAAAGAAGGCAATACCATCGGCGGAACCATCACCTGCGTCATTAAAAATGTTCCGGTGGGAATCGGCGAACCGGTTTTCTCCAAGCTTCAGGCAGAGTTGGGCAAAGCTATGCTCAACATCAACGCGGCAAAAGGCTTTGAATACGGAAGCGGATTCTGTGGGGCAAAGATGACCGGAAAAGAACATAACGATCTTTTCAATGAAGATTTTACGACGAAATCCAATCTTTCAGGAGGAATCCAGGGAGGAATCTCCAACGGAATGGATATTTATTTCCGGGTAGCATTCAAACCGGTAGCCACCATTTTAAGGCCTCAGGAAAGCGTGGACAAAGAGGGAAACCCTGTAATTGTAGAGGGAAAAGGCCGTCATGACCCGTGTGTTCTTCCGAGAGCCGTTCCTGTAGTGGAAAGCTTAGCCGCTTTTGTGCTGGCCGATTTATTTCTGATCAACAAGACAAGAAACATCAACAATTTTTAATATAGATATTTTTAGTAATGGAAAATTACTGGGATAAAGCCATCTCTTTCGAAGACTATGTGCAGACCGGAAGACAAAGATTAGAAAATCCTGCCAACCAGCAGGAAACCGATTATAAACCTTATTACGAACTTGGGCTGCAGCGAATCGAGAGAACCCTGAAAAAATATGCTGCGGATGAAGAGCAGCTGAAAGAACTTGCTTCTAAGAATTTCGACGGAAAAATCTTAATTATCTCTGAGGTTTGGTGCGGTGATGCCAGCGCAACCGTTCCGGCCCTGGTTAAATTTTTCGAAGGAAAAAATGAAGTCAGGATCTTCCTACGGGACAGCGATAAAAGCCTGATCAGTCAGTTTCTTACCAATAATACCGAATCCATCCCGAAAGTAGTGATCCTGAACAACGATTTCAGTGTAAAAGGTTCATGGGGCCCGCGACCGGAATACGGGAGGCAGCTGCTGGCGAAATTTAAAGCAGATCCTGAAACCTATACCAGGGACCAGTTTTATAATGACCTGCAGCTCTATTATGCCAAAAACAGAGGTAAAGATGCCGTTCAGGAAATCCTCGAACTGCTTTAATCACAACATGCTTTTGCAGGTTTAAAAGATTATTTTATTCAGAAGGTTTAATCTGAATTAAAGAGGCTTACATTCAAAATAATTTTAGTAAAAGTAAAAATGAAAAAAAACATCATTTACATTATACTTATTGCCCTGATCGCGGTTATTGCTTTTGTCCCGGGAGTAAAAGAAAAGCTTCAGGATACTTTTTTTCCGATAGCAGCCATTGAAAATGCGGTTCACATCGGTGATGAAGATTACGATATCGATCTCCAGGGAATCAATGTGCCGAGCACCAACCTTAAAACGTTTAAGGGAAAAGCCGTATTCCTGAATTTCTGGGGAACCTGGTGTCCACCCTGCCGTAAAGAATGGCCATCCATCCAAAAGCTTTACGATACCAGGAAAGATCATGTAAGTTTTGTCCTGATCGCCATGAATGACCAGGAAGATGCGGTAAGAAAATTTTTGAAGGAAAACAATTATAACGTTCCCGTTTATATTGCGCAAAGCCCGATCTCGGAAAAAATCCTTCCAAAAGTCTTTCCCACCACCTATCTGCTTGATAAGGACGGCAGGATCCTTATCAAGGAAGATGCCTCAAGAGACTGGAATACAGAATCTACCCATCAGTTTATTGACAATATTATTAAATAATTTTAACTAAATTTTACAGTTCGTTGGTACAGAATTTGTGAAATTTACAAGGTTAAAAAATTATTTAAAGCCGAACGCAAAAAATGAAGTACTCCAAATTAAATCTGGCAAAAGAAGCCATCAGCCATAAAGGTTTCGTACAGAAAATACCCGACATTTTCAGAATGGTGAAGATGTGGAGAAAAGGAGAATATCCGATGAGGTCTCTGGATATCTTTCTTCCTCTTTTGGGACTTTTGTATGTAATCTCCCCTATCGACCTGCTGCCGGAAGTCGCAGTACCGGTAATAGGAGTTCTGGATGACCTGGCGGTTTTATCGCTGGCAATCCCGAAACTGATCAGGGAAGTGGATAAATTCCTGCTTTGGGAAGCCGATCGGAAATACAACACCGGCGGTGCAAAAATTATCGACGCTGAAATTGTTGAATAAGTAATCAACCATCTTTAAGGGATGGTTTTTTCTTATAATATGTTCAATAAGTTTTTAGAATTAAATTAATTTTAAATCATAGATTGACCATTCACCCGCTAAGCGAAATTCACCATTCACCTTCTTCCCTCTTTCATCCCAAATCCTTAAATTTGCAAACATCTAATAAAAAATAATGGAAAGTAAAAAAGAATTCTTTTTAGAATGCTATAAACTGGGCATCATCAAATTCGGAAGATTCACCTTGAAAAGCGGTATCGAAAGCCCTTTTTATGTAGACCTAAGGCCTCTGGCATCAGATCCGAAGATCTTAAAAAATCTTGCCAATTACCTGCTGGATATGCTTCCGCTGGATAATTTCGACCTGATCTGCGGGGTTCCTTATGCTGCGCTTCCGATGGCTACGGCGATGTCTTTACAAAGCTACATTCCATTAATTATTAAAAGAAAAGAAGCCAAAAACTACGGAACAAAAAAACTGATCGAAGGCATTTACCAGAAAGGGCAGAACTGCCTGTTGGTAGAAGACGTCATCACTTCCGGAAAATCCCTGATCGAAACCATTGCTGAGGTTGAGCAGGAGGACATCAAAGTAGCGGACATCGTAGTGGTTCTTGACCGTGAACAGGGCGGAAAACAGCTTCTGGAAAGCAAAGGATACAGAGTCCATACCCTTTTCAATATTTCGGAAGTCTGCTCCATCCTTAAAGAAAACGGAGAATTGTCGGATGACGAGGTAAAAAGAATTCAGGATTTTTTAAAAGGAAATCACATTCAGTTCGAAGAAAAAATTAGACTTTCCTATCAGGAAAAATATGAGAATGCCCAGCATTCCGTTTCAAAGAAGCTTCTGGAAACCGCACTGGCAAAAGAATCGAATTTAATAGCTTCTGCTGATGTTACTACCACTCAGGAATTACTGGAACTTGCCGAGAAAGTGGGCCCCTATGTGATCGCTTTAAAAACGCACATCGATATTATTTCAGATTTTGAATACGAGAAAACGATTATTCCCTTAAAAGCACTGGCTGCAAAACACAATTTCCTGTTGATGGAAGACCGTAAGTTTGCAGACATCGGAAATACGCAGGAGCTTCAGTTTACCAGCGGTGTTTTCAAAATTACCGATTGGGCAGACTTTGTAACTTCGCAGGTTATCGGAGGATTCGAATCACTGGACTGCTTCAGAAACGTTGGTGTTGTAGCCATTATCGGAATGTCTTCCAAAGGGGCTTTAACGACCAATGCCTACCGGGAAGAAGCTCTAAAGATAGCCTCATCGCACCCTAACGTAATTGGAGGCGTTTCCCAGAACCCGCTGCCTGAAGAGATGCTGCTGTTCACACCGGGAGTAAACCTTGCCGATTCCGGAGATGGAAAAGGCCAGCAGTACAATACCCCGGAACATGTATTTAAGACTCTTCACACCGATTTCATTATCGTAGGAAGAGGAATTTATAAAGCTGAAAACCCGGAAGAAGCCGCAATGACGTATAAAACCGAAGGTTGGAATGCATATTTAAACTCACTGGAAAAAAAAGCCGTTCAGAATTAAAATCTTTACGGAATTAATACAAAATAAGTTATATTTGATACTTTATCACAGTAATTGAAAAGGATCAGTATTTGTCTTATTTTGTTTTTGGGTGTTACGGAAGTTTCTGCGCAGAAAGATAGTATTTACATACAAGCCAAACTGTCTCAGGACAGGAAAGTGCTGGATGTGAAAGAAGAAATCGTTTATTACAATCATTCTGGGAAAGACCTCAATGCCATCAAACTTCTAAATTGGGTAGCAGCCTACAACAGGCGTGGTACCGCTCTGGTATACCGCAAACTGGAAGACCGGAATACCGACCTTCACTTTGCCAAACAGAGCCAGCTCGGCAAACTGCTGCAATTGCAGGTTAAAAATGCGGACAGGGAAATTCCCGTAAGCAATACTTCCGACGAAAACCTTTTTCTTCCGTTACAGGAAATTTTAAAACCCGGAGAGAAAATAAAACTGCAGCTGAAGTATCAAATCCAGCTTCCTGACAGCCGGTTTACAGGTTATGGAGTCTCTGCTGCTGATACCGCCTTAAAATATTTCTTTATTGTTCCGGATCGTTTCGATCCGGACAATATTTCTCCCCGAAAATACCACGACATTGAAGAACCGGTTAGTTTTAATACTTTCTGGATGGTAAATTTTGATCTTCCGGTGAATTATTTCGTGAAAAGTAACCTAAAGCAAACCCAGCCCCATTCATTCAGCGGATATCTGGATGCTGATCCGGAATTCCTTATTTCTCCTAATGAATACCCTTCCATCACCGTAAATACCGGAGACATTCAGACGGAAGTACAATTCGGATATACTCTAAGTCCCGAAGAAAAACAGAATCTGGAATTTTATCTTCCTCTGCATTTTAAATTTATAAAAGAAAGAATAGGGGCTATTCCTGAAAGAATTTTTATTTCCGAAAAGTTCAGGAATAAGGAAGACTTTTTCGGCAACAACGATATCGCCTTCTGGAAATACCGGTTCAGGCTGTTTACATCGGCGGAAAATACGGATATGGATTATTTCGGGATTATCTCCAAAAAGATCCTCGACGAAAGCATCATTACCGATAAACAGGATTTCCATTGGTTTAAGAACGGATTGAAATCCTATCTTGAAATTCAGTATTTAAAGAAGTTTTATTCCAACACCAAGCTGCTGGGCATGCTCAACGATACCAAAATTTTCGGAATCAAACCTTTGAAATTGTTTCATGCTTCGGATGTGAAATTGATCGAGCGTTACGGCCTGGCTTATCAATACATTATGTCCCAGAACCTGGATCAGAAAATCGATGAAAGATTCTCTGATCTGAGCAACTTTAACGATATGGCCATCAGTAGTTTTGAAACCGGAACACTGTTTAATTATTCCGCGGATAAGATGGGCTATCAGAATTTTGAGAAGCTGGTTCAGGATTTCATCGCCCGCAATACGGATAAGCAATTGGATCCCAGGGATTTTTTAAAAGAACTTGCCGATAAAGATAAAAGAACGGCGTACCTGTCTGAATTTATTCAGCATAAAAACAGGGTAAATTTTACACTGAAAAGATTTAAAAAAGCCGGAGATTCCCTGAACATTAACATTCAGAAAAATACATCGGCCAACATCCCGGTGAAACTTCAGACCACATCGAGAGAAGGCCGGATAAAGGAATATTGGGTGGAAACGGAGGAAAACCAGAAAACAAAAACCGTTTCGATTCCTGCCGCAGACATTTACAAAATTACCCTGAATGACGATTATATTTTCCCTGAATCCAACTACAGGGATAATTATCTGTACGCAAAAGGACTGTTTTCCAACACCAAGAAAATCAAGCTCAAGCTGATTAAAGATATTCCGAATCCCGAATTCAATGAGATTTACATCAATCCCCGGGTACGGTTCAGCAACACCTACGACAAGTTCCTGATCGGGCTTAATTTTAAGAACCAGTCTTTCTTCGATCAGAAGTTTTTATATTCCCTGACACCGACTTACAGTACGGGAACCGGAAAGCTGACGGGATCGGGAGCTATTGCCTACTCTTTTCTTCCGGCAGAAAGCCTCATCCGAAGTCTGACATTCGGTGTTTCAGGATCGTATTTTCATTATGATTATGATCTGGCATACCGTAAGGCTTCCATTTATTCCAATTTAAATTTCATGAAAAACCCGCGGAGCACGGTAAGCAGCAGTCTCGGGATTTCATACAATTATTTTGAAAGGGATTTAAGTTCGTTAATGATTGCCAATAACGATTACGACCGATATAACTTGTGGAGCGCCGGTTACGGGTATAATGACAGCCAGAGCATTCACGAGAAAAGCCTGGGCGTGAGTACGCAGTGGATGAATGATTTCCACAAAGTGACGGCAGAAGGTTTTTATCGTTGGGAATTTGCCCCAAGGCAGAAACTCAGCGTCCGTTTATTCGCCGGATATTTTATTAAAAACAATACCCGCAACAACACTTTCAACTTTGGGATTTCCAGGGTTTCGGATTATTCCTTTTCCTATAATCTATTGGGACAGAGTGCCACAGGGGGAATCCTATCTCAACAGTTTATTCTTGCGGACGGCGGTTTTAAATCGTTCATTCCGGGAACGGTAAATAAATGGATCACTTCCGTAAACGTAGACACCAGCGTATGGAAAATCTTCCATGTGTATGCAGATGCAGGGGTTTACGATAATAAAAACCAATCGACGAAATTTATCTGGGACAGCGGTGTAAAAGTAAGGATCATTCCTGATTTCCTTGAAGTGTATCTTCCGGTACAGTCTTCTTTAGGATTTGAACCGGCATTTAAGGATTACGGAAAACGAATACGGTATACACTGATCCTCAATCTGAGTTCAATTATCAATGCTGCCAGACGAGGGTGGTATTAGAAGAGAGAATCTTTTAATCCTTAACAATCTGTTGGGAAACAGGTGATTTATTGATCATACCGGTCACTGTATATTTTCCCTTTGGCAGCTCAATCAGACTCATGCCGAAGGAAGTTCTTGTCGGGGACTGCATCACCACTTGTCCGAACTCATCGTATATTTTTACATTCTCTATTTCACTGCTGAAAACAATTTCCGTGTTTTCCTTTAAAAAAGGATTGACAATAAAGTTGAATTTCGAATAATCCGGATCGGCAGGTGTAATAGCGATAGCCGTATTTCCGGCAGAAGAATTCATGGGATATGCGGGAGCGGTAACAAATTCCACATTATTGGTTCCGGTATTTCCCACTACCCTCTTGAATGCAGTGTTTGCCGCAGAAGCAAAAATAGGAACGGCATTCATTGTTCCATATGAGACAAAATCAAGAACAGCTCCGTTTTTAGGATCCTGAAGCTGCATATTCCCGTTTACGAGCGCGATCTTTCCTGCTCTGTTGTTGAAATCGATGCCACCCGAAGAATTTTGTGCCCCATCGAAATAAACCACTTCGTCCGCTATAAAATCAGGAGCGGGAAGGTCTATTCGTCCGGTAACATTGGCACCTTCCTGGATCAGGTAGCTTTGTCCCGGATTAAGGGTAATATTGGGTAGAATATGATATTGCGTAAAATTTCCGTCAGCAGGACCATATTGAAGCGTGGTATTATGTAAAGAAGCGGGTTCAGAACCTATGTTTTTAAGCATAATATAATCATGGCTCAATGCGAGACTCGGACTTCCGCCACCGCCATATATCTCACTGATGACAATTTGAGCATGGGCATGGATAAGGGAAACAATTCCAAGAAGCGTAAAAATTTTTTTCATAATGATCTTATTTGTGATTAGCTAAAAATACAAAAACAATACCATGGAAATAAATTGGTTCATCTCTAAAATAACCTTTAAATTTATTCGCTATCAGCAAAAAAATCTCCGCTTCAAATGAAACGGAGATCTATCTTTTCTATTGAAAACTAATTTCTTAGTCTTTTAAAATTTTCTGTGAAACCGGCTTGTTGTTTACCGTACCTGTTACGATATAGTTTCCTTTTGCCAGTTCAGCAACGCTTACCGGTTCGTTTTCTTTTACAGAAGCCGTTTTTACAAGCTGTCCGCTCATCGTATACACTTTTACATCTTTCGCATCAGCACCGAAAGTAATTTCGTTGTTTTTTACGAAAGAGTTTCTTACAAAGTTTCCGTTGGTTTTAGCTACATCTGAAACGGCTAGGGTTCCTGATGTTGAGTTTTTTGGTGTAGGAGTACCTGTGGTAAAATCCGTACTATTGTTATTAGTGTCTACACCATTAGTTCTTGAAATTGAATTTGTATTCGATGGAGCTGGTGCAGCAGCAGTTCCTTCGAAAGCATTTCCTGTTCCAAAGCCAACAAAATCTATAACGTTTGTATCTGTAGGTGATGATACTTGGGATAAATTATTAGCCAATACAATTTTCCCATTACTACCTGCTATGTTTAACGCAGTCTGATATACTTGTCCGTTCGAAAATGCAGTATTCGTTGTTGGTGCAAAATCAGGCGTAGGCAAAGCAGAACCTACATTACCATTTGAAAACTCTTGAATTAGATAAGTTTGTCCTGGAGTTAATGTAATATTTGGTAATGCTTGATATGAATTAAATGTCCCCGTAGCAGAAGCATATTGAAGCGAAGCACCTGTAAGGGTTACCGTCGTATTTCCTTTATTGATGAGTTCTACAAAATCATGTGTAAATGGTGCTCCCGAGTTTCCACCTCCTCCATATACCTCATTAATGACAATCTGTGCATTCACTGATGCAGCTGCTGAAATCAGCCCAATAAAAGTAAAGATTTTTTTCATGATCTAAAAATTTAATTATTAATAATTTACGTGACAAAAATAAGTCAAATTTTCAAAATAAGACAATAATAAGGTTAATTTTTTGTTAATAATAGTAATATCCTTTCGGTAAGGTATTTTTAAGTATTTTTACGAACTATTTCCAGAGGTTTGCGAAATTATATTCTGATATTCGTATTGTTTTTTATGGGCTTATTTTCAGGTAATGCCCAGGTATTTACATGGAAAAACCCGAACATTCCGCAGGATAGTCTCAAACAGGACAGCCTGAAGCGCGACAGTATTCTGGCCGCCCGATTTGAGCAGGATATTTTTGCGAAAGACACAATGGATTTCGTAAAGACCAACAACCGGATTATTGTAGATGAAGGGGTGCTTGCCAGAAACGACAAAAAAAGATTTCTCGGCGAACTGAATTCAAAAGGTTCGATCATTCGGGGTATCACTTTTGGAAACAACCAGGGGCAATCGGTGCAAAGTTCCATGGATTTGCAGATTTCCGGGAGACTCTCCAAAGATGTAACGATTCTTGCCAGTATTTCCGATCACAATTTACCGATCCAGGCCGACGGCTATACCCAGACGCTGGAGGAATTCGACAAGATCTACATGCAGCTTAATATCAAGGATAAATCCATCCTGAGAGCCGGGCATCTTGATCTCGTGGAAGCCAAGAACTATTTTGCCAAATACCAGCGGCGAAGCATGGGCCTTGAATTCCAGACCGAATTCGGAAAAGAAAATAAAACCTTTGTGGATGTTTCGATGGGCGTAGCGCGAAGTGAATTTCACAGGATCCGTTTCCAAGGGGTTGAAGGCAACCAGGGACCTTACCGCCTGACAGGAAAAAACGGCGAGCAGTTCATCACCCTGATCTCAGGCTCCGAACAGGTTTTTATCGACGGGATTTTAATGAAAAGAGGAGAAAACCAGGATTATGTGATTAATTATAATACAGGAGAAGTTACATTTACCAGCTTCCGGCCGATTTTCCAGCAAAATTTCATTACCATTTCCTACAATTACGCCAATAGGAATTACTCCCGGTATTTATTTACCGGAAAGCTTGAACATAAAAGGGAAAAACTGAAGGTCGGCTTAAACTGGTTCATGGAAAATGACAATAAAAATGCACCGCTATCCTTAAATCTTTCGCAGGAAGACCAGCAAATCCTGGCAGCGGCAGGAAACGATCCGAACCTGATGTACGCTCCTTCCGGAGTAGTCGCAGAGTATGATGTGAACAAAATCCTGTACCGTCTGGTTCAGGACCCTAGCGGCAACCATTATGAATTTTCTACGGATGCCAACCAAACACTTTACACCGTTTCTTACACTTATTTCGGAGCCAATCTCGGAGATTATAAAATTACCCAAACCACCAATAACGGGCGTGTTTTCCAATACGTCGGGCCGAATATGGGAGATTACCGTGCGGTACGAAAACTGCCTTCCCCTCAAAAATCGCAGGTTTACT
The DNA here is from genome assembly GCA_913774355.1 of uncultured Chryseobacterium sp. Classification (GTDB taxonomy): domain Bacteria; phylum Bacteroidota; class Bacteroidia; order Flavobacteriales; family Weeksellaceae; genus Chryseobacterium. Next base: position 14,114 of record CAJYGB010000042.1, read on the forward strand.
CTTTCAATTCCGAATATCTATTAAAAGACGGAAAAATAGGCGCCGACATTTCATTGAGCAATTACGATGTCAATTTATTTTCATCAAAAGATTCCGATCAGAACATCGGGTATGCGTGGAGGATATTCGGGAACAAAACATTTACTAAAAACAACTGGAAAGGAACCCCGAATTTCGAATACCAGTATATCGACCGGCAGTTCCATATCCTGGACCGGATCAATGATGTGGAATTTTCCCGGGATTTCAACCTTGCGCAGGAATTCAGCGGACGAACTCAAAACCGGTTTATCTTCAGTTTTTTAAATAAATGGACCAACAAATCTACCTTAAATTACAGAATCAATTATCTCGACGAACAGGATACCTATAAAGGGATTAAAAACGACCTGGATTTCGGATGGATCAAAGGGAAATTCTTTACCAAAGGAAATCTTTCATACCTGAATACGAATACTGTTCTCCAGAATACCAAGTTCATAAGAGGCGGTGTTTCTACGGAGTTTACCGGAAAAAAAGGAAGCTGGGCGCTTGGTGGAAGCATGGAACACAACGAAAAGAAATACAATGATACCGGCCTGATGGATGTTACCAGTTTCAGCTGGAAAGAAGTTTTTGTGCAGAAGAAAGTAGGTGACAGTACAAGAACCAAATTGCTTGCGAAAGTCTATATGCGTGACAATGACTCGGTACGCGATAACAGGCTGCAGAGCATGAATAATATCCTGGGATTCATGGCCGAAAGCCAGATCATCAAAACCGAAAGAACAACATTGAATGCCCTGCTCCATTACAGAAAGTTCTTTTATCAGAACCAGGACGTTGACATGTCGAGAAATAATGATTTTGTAGTCGGAAACATCCTGTACAACCAGCAGCTTTTCAGAAACGGGATGCGCCTGCAGGCTTTTTATGAGCTTGGAAACGGGCAGGAAGCCCAAAGGGAATTCCAGTATATCAAGGTTACGGACGGGCAGGGTATTTACAAATGGACGGATTATAACGGCGACGGCGTACAGCAGCTCGACGAGTTTGAAATTGCCGAATATTCGGATCTGGCGCAATATATCAGGATTTACACCAATTCCGTTCGGTATATTCCATCTAACAAGAATAAAATTCAGCTCGCTTTATTTGTGAATCCGTCGATTGTCTTTAATTCTGAGAATAAATTCCTGAAACGCTGGAATTTCAATATTTCCCTGAATTCCCAAAACTCGTTCTATAAAAAGGACAAAGTACTGGTATTGAATCCTTTTGAAAAAAATGAAGATCAGATCCTGAAAAACCAGAATATTCTGGCTTCCGTACAGTTCAGCCCAACCGATAAATCGGGATGGAACGGAAACTATCGCTTTATCTCGAATGATAACCTCATCAACGCCAACTTCAGCAATGAAGAACGTGAACAGACCTCGCATTTCCTGAATATCGGCTACTGGTTCAACAAAGAGTTCAGGATCGACTGGGAAAATTCGGTTCATGATATTCGGAACTCTTCCCAGCTGTTTACAACGAGGGATTTCCGTTTAAACAATTTTGAAACCAAACCCAAAGCTACCTACAAATTCACGGATGCCATTCAGGCTGAACTTTCTTCCGCCTTCCGCCAAAAACAGCGCGTAGACGGAGAAGAATTCCTGAAAGCCTTTGATGTTACGGGAACCATTCAGTGGGAACGCAGAAAAACGTCTATTAGAGGAAACTTCTCTTTCATCAATAATGATTTTACAGGCAACAATTTCACAATTGTCGGCAACCAAATGCTGGACGGATTAAAGCCTGGGAAAAACCAGGTCTGGAGCGTATTTATCCAGCAGGCCATCAATTCTTTCCTTCAATTAAACCTGAATTATGAAGGTAGGAATTCCGGAGACCGCACCATTCATATCGGTAGTATGCAGGTGAAGGCAAGTTTTTAGAGAATTTAAATTTCGGTTGATCTTTATATGATCAACACTTGAAAACAGAAGTTTAAATTATTTTTGAAAACCTGATCCGGTTTTAAGCTTTTAATGATAAAGTCTCCTGCAGGGGTGCAAGGAACTTCGGATAGAAATGGCTAACCGTTGTTCTGGGATTGGCTTTTCCAGTATTCTGCCTGCTCCTTAAGTTCTTTTATGCGTTCTTCATACTGTTCGATAAGCTTTTCCGGCAGGTCATTGATCATATATCCATCATTACTTCCAGTAATTTCATTATCTACAAAATTTATACACTTATTAGGTAATAAATAGACAAAGCCTTTATCTAAAAATTTTACCGTTTTATCTATGGTCGATATCAGAAAAGTTTCGATTGCAGTAGGTTTTGTTTATGAAATTATAGATCAGACTGCATAAGATAATGTCAGTTCTGTTATGATATAAAACCAAAAAACCCCGGAAATTCCGGGGTTTCTGCTTAATTTCTTTTCATCGTTTATTTTTTCATCACTTTAATGGACTCAGATCCTTTTTCCGTATTTACCTTTAAGACATACATTCCGGAAGGAAGTGCTCTCATATCCACAGATCCTTTTTCGGCATTAATGTTTTCATCGGCCAGTCTCTGTCCGGCAGCACCATAGACTTCCACATTTCTGATCTTAGTATCATTGCTGATGTTGATAAAGTCAACGACCGGATTCGGGTAATAATTCAGTTTAGTCTTAGCGGCAACATCCTGAGTTGCTAAAACAATATTGGTAAATTCATAACTTCCCAAGTCGGGGGTAATGGCATTTCGTGTAGTACCGTCCGCATCTACCGTTACATCGGCTACGAAAGTACCCTTGTTATCCAGTGCCGCATTTCCTGAAGCAGCCAGGTGAAAATCGGTAGCAGAGGCAAATACCGGGGAAACGTTCAGGGAGTTTACATTTCCTCCGAAACCCAGCTGCAGTTCTCCCAAAGTAGTTCTTGCAGACCCGATGTACCCTAATGCCGTACCTGATGAAAAATAATTGTTGTAATTGATGTTCGAAAATACAGTATTGACTGTACCGACATAGATGGCATAACGGTCTCCCGTCTGTGTCTGCTTGTTGACAAATATATTATTTCTTACATCAACAGCTCCGGCCGCCGTAACGGCACTTGTAATATTGAATGCGGAAGGTCTGCCGGCCACGATCTGGTTAGCATCCATTACGACGGTATTGTAATAAATTTTATATCCTCCTCCTGAAACTATAACAATTCCGTTGCCATTATCACCGGCACCTCCGCCTAAGGCATATCCGTATCCGGAGACACCGTTGATCGTGTTATTATACACCAGCATATTCGATGCTGTTCCAGAACAACTTAAATATAAGCCGGCGGCGCCATATCCTAATGTATTCGTATTGGAAACATCCGATATTTTATTATTAAAAATCAAACCGTTTGTTGCAGCTGCTCCAACTAAAATCCCGGCCGCAGTTGCAGTAGAAGCGAGGGTTACTCCCGTAATAACATTTCCGCTGATCTCAAAATTTTTGGCATTCTGTACGGCAAGTCCACGATATCCCATTTTATCCGTAGCAACCGCAGACCCGATCACATTATTTTTGATCATGAATCCCGTATCCGTATTGGTGGCATTTCCAATAGCAAAGATGGCATTCTGGGCTTTGTTGAAGGAATTATTGATACTGCTGAAATTATTATTGGAAACTTCAGCGGCGGCCCCCAGTGTGGATCCGGACACAATAATTCCTACAATCGTACCGGAGGAATTGGAGCCGTAGATATTGGTGTTTTTAAAAGTGGCATTCAAAGCACCATCCGTGGCGGTACTCGCTACCCAGATGATAACCGGACTTCCTCCCGTAGTATATGTATTGGTAATGGTGAGGTTTCTGGAAGTAGAGCCATTATTACTTCCATCAATGGTTACATTATCGGCTCCGTTAAGTTTTATAGTGGCCACCGTATCCGCACTGGAAATAGTGGCGTTTACTCCGGCTGCCGGCTTAATAAGTACCGATGTATAATTGCTGTTGCCTGAGCCATTCCCATTCAGAACGGCTGAAGCAGTTTCCGTTGTATTGCCCGTTACGTTAATCGTGATGGCTCCCTGGTGTAGTCCTCCATTAATGGCATCGAACGCTGCTTTTAATGTAGTATAAGTTCCTGTCGTGGTACCGCCTGTTGCAGTAAGGCTGATCTGGGCATTAATACCTACAGATGCAGCTGTTGTCATTAAACAAAATAGAATTTTTCTCATAATGCAAATAGTATTTGGTTCTATAAATATAGTTAAAATAAAGTAAAATATTCAATTTTAATTAAATTATAAAATAAAATATACAACAAAAATCAAATTTTAATTAAAAAAAATTCACAATAAACAATCATATTGACTTTGCATAAACGCTTTATCAGGGAGTATTCTGCACAATCATTATAATTTTGTAAATTTGCACCATGATAAAAATTGGCAATATAGAACTGCCGGAATTTCCGCTTTTACTGGCACCGATGGAAGATGTCAGCGATCCGCCGTTCAGGAGATTATGCAAAATGCACGGTGCAGACCTGATGTATTCTGAATTTATCTCTTCGGAAGGGTTGATCCGTGACGCTATAAAAAGCCGGAAAAAGCTGGATATTTTCGACTATGAAAGACCTGTCGGGATCCAGATCTTCGGAGGAGATGAAGAAGCCATGGCCATGTCGGCGAGGATCGTGGAGACGGTAAATCCGGATCTGGTGGATATCAATTTTGGCTGCCCCGTTAAAAAAGTAGTCTGTAAGGGTGCCGGAGCCGGTGTTCTGAAGGATATTGATTTAATGGTGCGCCTTACAAAAGCCGTGGTACGTTCTACAAGCCTGCCCGTAACCGTAAAAACACGTCTCGGATGGGACAGTAATTCCATCAACATTGATGAAGTAGCTGAACGTCTTCAGGAAACCGGAATCAAGGCACTTACCATCCATGCGAGAACACGTGCCCAGATGTATAAGGGTGAAGCGGATTGGGAACATATCTCAAGAATCAAACAAAATCCCAATATTGAAATCCCTATTTTCGGGAACGGTGATATTGATTCTCCTGAAAAAGCGTTGGAATACAAGCAGAAATACGCCTGTGACGGAATTATGATCGGCCGTGCCGCTATCGGATACCCGTGGATTTTCAATGAAATCAAACATTTCTTCGAAACCGGGGAACATTTGCCGGCACCTACGATTGAAGACCGATTGTTAGCTGTTCGTCAGCATGCCGAATGGAGTGCCGAATGGAAAGGGGAAAGGCTCGGACTGGTAGAAATGAGACAGCATTACAGCAATTATTTCCGTGGAGTTCCTCATTTTAAGGATTTCAGGAAAAAGTTCCTAGAAGTATTTACATTGGAAGAAATGGATATCCTGATCAGGGAAACGCAGGAGTTTTATACGCAGTATTTAGCCCAACAGGCATAGAAAATAAAAACCATCAAGCTATTTTTGATGGTTTCTTATTTTTATGAAATTTGATTAATATCCTTCTTTTGAGTCTTGGTTTTTAATTAAGGCCAATGCAGATGAAGTTCCTATTCTTTTGACACCGAGACCGATCATCCTTTCCGCATCTTCCGGAGTTCTCACGCCGCCTGCCGCTTTTACCGGGAGCTTACCGGCATTGTCAAGCATGATCCGTATCCCTTCAAAAGTTGCCCCGTTGGGTTTTCCGTCTTCGGTTTCATAAAAACCGGTTGAGGATTTCACAAAGATTTCTGACAATTCATGCTCATTAAAATTCTCTTCCGCCCATCCCGAAATGCGCTTTGTAATATCGGCAATCTGCAAGTCTGTTAATGCAGCGATTTCAATAATCCACTTTGCAATTTTATGATGCTGAAGACATAAATCGGTACACTTTACAAATTCTTCTTCTACGAGATCCAGATTTCCTTTCAGATAAGCACTATAATTAATGACAAAATCCAGCTCATCCGCTCCGTCAGCAATGGCTTTTTCTGCTTCTGCAATTTTCTCCTCTACGGAAGAGGTACCCTCATGAAAACCGATAACCGTTCCCACTACCACATGCGAATTTTTTTTCCCGATATATTTTTTAACTGCTGATACATAATCCGGGCGGATCATCACGGCAAAAATACCGTTATCAATAGCTTCCTGAGCCAGTTCAATGTCTTTCTGTAAAGTCTGTTCTTCCGAAAGCCCCGACTGTGCAGGAGTTTTCAGATACGTTGAATCCAAATATTGCGCAATGTTCATAATCCTGTTATACTTTCAGTTGTCTGTAAATACCCTGCTCCAAAGATATGAAAGTTTCTGTTCTTATTACACCCTTCAGCTGCTGAAGCTTACTGAGGATCTGCATCAGGTGATCGTTGTCCTTACAGATCACTTTCAGGAAAATAGTATAATTCCCTGTAGTATAGTGGGCTTCCACAACTTCATTGATATCTTTCAGAGCTTTCACCATATCCGGATAATGACTTGGCAGATCGAGGAATACACCTATATAAGAAATAACTTTATAACCGATTTTTTTCGGGTTTAAAAAAGAAATCGAAGTTTCAATAACCCCTGCCTGTTCAAGTTTTTTAATTCGCTGATGAACTGCCGTTGTTGATATTCCGACGCTTTTCGAAATATTCGACAATGACGATTTGGCATTATCCATCAACATATAAATAATTTCTTTGTCGATAGAATCTAACTGATAGCTGGTATTCTTTGAGTTTTTCATTCTACTTATTTATGTTTTTACGTTTATTTATCAATTTTAAATCTTACAAAAACCGGGAAATGATCGCTGTAACCTCCCAGATACCTTGTTCCGGCGAACGTTCTGAAAGGTCTGCCTCCAAGCTTTTTGTCGCGGCTCTTTATTTTATCAGGACAGAAGACTTCGGCATTTTCAAACACCAGCATATTATCTTCAGTAAAAAATGATTCAGAAAGCATTATCTGATCGAAAAGCAATCCCGATTTATAGTGAAAAGTAGAATAATTTCCTGCAGAAAACAGGCGCATAAAAGGATTTTCCATCACTTTTGCATGCGCATCGTTATAGAGAATTTTCATTAAATTTTCATCATTAGGGTTTTCATTAAAATCACCACACAAAATTACATTTTCTTTACCTTTATTTACAATATTCAAAATCCGGCTACGGATCTCCTTTATTATAAAGTCTCTTTTTCCTTTGTTAATATCTCTTTCCCGCTTGGATGGAAGATGAGCGATAAAAACATGTAAAATCTCTCCTCTATAATTTAGTTTTGAATATAGTACATCTCTAGTTGTATTGTAGTTTTCCTGGTTTTTATTAGTTGTCTCAAAAAAGAACGTAATGGTTTCAGAATTTATTACCTGAACTTTACTTTTATCATATAAAAATGCCACATCCACATGCCTTTCGTCCGGAGAATTATAATGCACAATTCCGTAACCGCAATTGAAAGGCTCTATCTGTACGAGGTCTTCCAGCACTTTTCTTCCGGAAACCTCTGAAAGACCGATCATAAAGGGCACCTCTCCATGCCCTTCTTTCATAAGCTGAAAAGCATGTGCTATTTTAAAAAGCTTATTCCTGTATTTCCTTTCATCCCAATTCCGTAGACCGGATATTGTGGGGTCCAGTTTATGCGTTGGCTTAGGATCAGGTAAAAACAAATTTTCAACATTGTAAAAACTGAACAGCTCCATCAGCATGGGTTTCTGGAATTTTTCACTGACATTTATCTCGAAAGTGTAAATTTATTATTTTATTTAATATATACTGAACAATTACCTTAGAATCTTTCGTTAATTCGCCTTATAAACATAGTAAATATATAAATTTTAGGGCATTTAGATAATTTTAACTGGAATTATTAAAAATTATTATCAAAAAAAGTGATAAAACAGAAATAAAATGTTTTTTAGTTTTTTGCCTACGGAAAGATTAATTATATATTTCTAATATATCTTAAACTGGATGTAGCCGGTGACAGGCAGAAAATTTTATAAAAGATCGGGACGCTTTTCTCTGGTGATTCTCAACGCTTCATTATGACGCCACTCTTCTATTTTAGCAAAATTTCCGCTGAGCAGGATTTTTGGAACTTCCAATCCTTTGTAAACTTCGGGCCTTGTGTAGATCGGTGGCGACAGCAAATCGTCCTGGAAACTGTCTGTAAGGGCACTCTGCTCATCATTCAGCACTCCGGGAAGCAGACGGATCACGGAATCAGCCAGGACGCAGGCCGCCAGTTCGCCGCCCGTCAGAACATAATCCCCGATAGATATTTCTTTGGTAATATGCAGATCCCTCACCCGTTGGTCGATTCCTTTATAATGTCCGCATAAGAAAATAAGATTCTGCTTAATCGATAAGGTATTGGCGATCTTCTGGTTCAAAGTAACACCGTCCGGTGTAAGATAGATCACCTCATCATACTCCCTCTGGGATTTCAGCTCGGAGATGCATTTGTCCAGAGGCTCTATCATCATCACCATTCCGGCTCCGCCGCCGTAAGGCTCATCGTCGATCTGCCGGTGCTTATTGATCGCCCAGTCTCTCAGATGATGAAAATGTACTTCTGCAAGCCCTTTATCCATGGCTCTCTTTAAAATGGAAGTTCTGAACGGACTTTCCATCAACTCGGGAAGTACGCTTATAATATCAATTCTCATTGTAATGTTTCGTTTTTCTTATTCGGCGAAATGATTAATCGTAAAGAAGAATCTTTGTTAAAATAGCTCCACATCCAGTTAAAAAATACCGCGAGCTTGTTTCTTACACTTAAAATAAGCATCAAATGTAAGAACATCCAGAAAAACCAGGCTAAAAACCCCTGGAATTTGATGAACGGAAGGTCTACCACCGCCCGGTGCTTTCCGATGGTTGCCAGAGAACCTTTGTCTTCATACTCATATTCCTCCCACTGGCTTGTATTTTTCTTTAACAGGTTTCTACCTAAATTTTTCGCCTGATTGATGGCCACGTTCGCTACCTGGGGGTGCCCCTGAGGATATTTCGGGGTTTCCATATAGCTGATATCACCGATGGCGAAAATATTATCATAGCCTTTTATTTTATTATATCTGTCGGTAATGTACCTATTTTTAACAAGATTTTCTGAGGGAAAACCGCTGATCACATTCCCCGTCACTCCGGCTGCCCAGATTACGCTGTTGGAAGCAATGGTTTTTCCGCTTTTCATATACACTTTATCGCCGTCATACTCCGTTACGTATTCCTGGCTCAGGAAAGTTACGCCAAGGTCCTTCAGATATTCCTCGGATTTGTTCTGCGCTTCAGCACTCATCACCGCAAGCGGCTTTTCCGTAGAACTTACCAGGATGATCTTAAGATGGTCGAAATTCATGTAAGGATAATCCCTCGGGAGAATCTCTTTCTTCATTTCGGCAAATGCGCCGGCCAACTCCACACCGGTCGGTCCGCTTCCGACGATCACGATATTCCAGTTTCCGTCGTCACTCCGGCTTTTTTCCAGGATCAGCTTTTCAAAGGTCATCAGGATATGGTTTCTGATGCCGATGGCTTCCTGGGTATTCTTCATCCCGAAGGCTTTTCCTTCCATATCTTTGTTGCCGAAGAAGTTCGTTTTGCAGCCGGTAGCGATCACAAGCTTGTCATAGCTGAACTCCGCTTCATCGGTAATCACTTTATTATTCGCTGTATCGATTTCTTTTACTTCCGTCAGGCGGAACTGTGTATTTCTGGAACGCTGAAAGATTTTTCTGAAAGGAAAGGAAATATTGGAAGGCTCAATTCGGCCGCACGCTACCTGGTAAAAAAGAGGCTGGAACATATGATGATTTACCCGGTCTAAAACAATTACTTTTTTGTTCTTGTTATTCAATGTTTTTGCAAGCTGCAGCCCCGCAAAACCACCCCCGATGATGATGATCTTTTCGCGTGTTTCCATAGTAGACAAATTTACTGATTTTATTTAGCATTTAGAAGTGAAAAAAGTTAGTTTTGCAAGAACTTTATGTCACCGAAGAAGTACAGCAAAAAAACCGCCAAAAAGATTCATACCAGCCGCCGGAAGAATTACTTTTTCCGACGCAGGATCCTGCTGGTGATCCTGATTATTGCGCTGGCGGGTACGGGTTTGTATCTGAAACAGTCGATCAGCTATTACTACGCCCTGTACTTTAATAAATTCACCCATAAAAAACTTCACAACAGCGAAACTGAGACGCTGAGGATCCAGAAAATTCTTTCCGATAACCTCGACAAAACCTACGGATTCGACATCTCCCACTATCAGAATAAAGAAGACATTAAATGGGACAGCCTGACGATCGGGAACAAGACCATTCCGCTGGAATTTGTGGTCATGCGTGCAACCATGGGAAACCGTAATGCTGATAAACATTTTGAGGCTTTCTGGGAGCAGGCCAAAAAACAGAAGATCATCCGCGGGGCTTATCATTTTTACAGGGCCGATGAAGATCCTGTAATCCAAGCCAATAACTTCCTTGAAAATGTAAAACTCGAAAGCGGAGACCTGCCGCCGATTTTAGATATTGAGAAAATTCCGAAACGCAAAACCAATAAAAAACTGATCGAAGATTTAAAAGTCTGGTGCAGGATCGTGGAGGAAACCTATGGTGAAAAACCCATCATTTACACTTACTATCATTATTACAAAGATTTTCTGAAAGGTGAATTCGATGATTATCCGCTATGGCTGGCTAATTACAATGATGTTCCGGCTCCTTCTCCCGATGGTATCTGGGATTTCTGGCAGTTTACAGAAAACGGGATTGTACATGGGATCAATACAAAAGTGGATCTTGATGTTTACAACGGAAGCTCCTGGTCTTTGAAAAACCTTACACTCGACTGATTTGCTTCTTCAAAGAAGCTCATTTAATCTTAAAAGGATGTCTCTGTATCCACTCCGTTTTAGGAGAAAGGGAAGGGAATATATTTTTCATGAACGGGTTGATTGCGGAATATGTATGCCTGATGAGTCCAAAAATTTCAACCGGTTCCGCGCCGATGGTAGATTTGATCTCCAGTGCCGTTCTTCCGAAGAGAATTCTTTTAAACTGATGATCGATGGCGAACCCGGCCATGTCCAGAAGCATATTCAGGTAAATCTGATTTTCTTTCTGGATTTCTTTATCATAGCCTAAAAAATAGGTATCAACATCATCATTGTTCAGAATTAACGTATAAAAACCAATCAGTTTCTGATCTGAAAAATAGCCGAACACTTTAAAATTATTTCCTAAATGTTCTTTCATCCTTTCAAAATGGTTTTCTTCAAGGAAAAAAGTATTAAAAGGTGCATTTTCAGCTACATTTTTATACAGCACACTCATTTCTTTCCTGTATTTGGTGACTTTTCCGGCGTTCAATTCACGTTTTTCAATACCGGCAAGTTTCTTTCGGGCATTCTTCACCCTGGTTCTGTATTTGGTAGAAAAATCACGAATATAATCTTCAAAGGTATTCCAGTTCTCCCGTATTTGCAGGATCATATTCGGCTGTACGCAGAATTTAAAATAGTTCTGATGCTTACTATCCTGAAAAAATGAGAAAAATTCAGAACGGTAATCCTTATAGATGATGAGTGACGTTTTCCTGATCTCTTTCTGCATTTTATGCACTGCAGTATCCAACAGTGAAACCATATTCTCCGTACTGATTTTTTCAGGATCGAAATAAAATCCGTTCTGCCCCGTCAGCATATTATTGCCCAGGATCATCACATCCCGGCTGAACTTCCTCGCAGCATAATTTCTGAGGCTGCACCAGACCTCATCTTTCTGGAAAGTCTTATGCCGGATGAAATCCAGGTATTGGAATAAGGCACCGCCGATCAAATGTTCATCTTCAAAAAATCCTACAAAAAAGCAATTCATGTTCTGAGGCTTTGAAGTTTCAAGAACACGGAAATACGCTGCGGAAAGCATGATGTTATGATTTCCGATCACCGTATCCCAATTTTGGGGAAGGCCGGAAACCGAAGTGTAAATTTTTAAATAGTATGACATAAAAGGCTGCGCAAAAGTAGCTTTATCTTTTAAACTGTTAAAATTAATTTTTAGCCATCATTCGAAATATCAGACATACATTGATCAATCACCTGTCCTTCATAAGAAATTAATCCGGTGAAGATAACGGCGGCCGTTTTCTTATTACATTTTCGTACTTTTGCCGCTCAGTTGAAGTTATAAACCAAACCATCAGTTTCCCATGAATTACGTTTCCGTTGAAAACCTTACCAAATCTTACGGCATTAAAGTTTTGTTTGAAAATATTACCTGCCACGTCAATGAAGGTGATAAAATTGCTATTGTTGCCAAAAACGGAAGCGGGAAATCCACCCTGCTGAAAATCCTGATGGGTAAAGAGATTGCCGACAGCGGAACGGTAAACATCAACAAAGACATCCAGGTGGTCTTGTTTGATCAGGAAATCGATTTTGATCCGAACCTTACCATCGATCAGTTTATGATGACGCTGGATTCGGCACCGATCATGGCCCTGAAGAATTACCATAAATCCCTTCATTCTACCGATAACGATTTTATTGAAAAAGCGTTGTTGGATATGGAAGCCCATAAAGCATGGGATCTTGAAAACGAAATGAAACAGATCCTTTCCCAGCTGAAAATTACGGATCTTGATACAAAGATGGGAACGCTGTCGGGAGGGCAGATCAAAAGGGTAGCCTTGGCAAAACTGCTTACGGAAACCCGTGCGGAACACCGCCACACCTTACTGATAATGGATGAGCCAACCAATCACCTTGATGTAGAAATGGTAGAATGGCTCGAAAATTATTTAGGCAAAGCAAAAATCACCCTGCTGCTGGTGACCCACGACCGGTACTTTCTCGACAGCGTCTGCGATACGATCTGGGAAATGGAAGACGGGAATCTTTATATGCATAATGGTTCTTATGCTACCTATCTGGAAAATAAAATGATCCGTGAAGACAACCTCAACGCAACGATCGATAAAGCCAATAATCTCTACCGTAAGGAGCTGGAATGGATGCGCAGACAGCCAAAAGCAAGGACTACAAAATCCAAATCGAGAATCGATGCTTTCTATGACACCGAAAAGGTAGCCAAAACCGATACCCGGAAACAGGGGCTGGAACTTGATTTCGAAATGAAAAGGCTGGGCAGTAAAATTCTTGAGCTCCATCATATCGATAAAAGTTTCGGGAACAAGGTTTTGCTAAAAGATTTCAGTTATCAGTTTCAACGTGGCGAAAAAGTAGGAATCGTCGGAAAAAACGGAGCCGGAAAATCAACCTTACTTAATATTATACAGGGATTGGAGAAGGCAGACAATGGTGAAATCGAAACGGGAGAAACCATCCATTTCGGATATTTTTCGCAGAAAGGACTTACCTATAAAGAAGACGAAAGGGTAATTGATTTTATTAAAGAAGTGGCGGAACATTATCCTTTGGCCAATGGGAAAAGCCTTTCGGCGTCGCAGTTCCTGAGGCTGTTTTTATTTGATGACCAGACCCAGTACTCTCCTATTTCCAAGCTTTCGGGCGGTGAAAAAAGAAGGCTGCACCTCATGTATATCCTTTATCAGAACCCGAATTTCTTAATTTTCGATGAACCTACCAACGACCTGGATCTTCCGACATTAACGGTGCTGGAAAATTTCCTGCAGCAGTTCCAGGGTTCACTGATTATTGTTTCCCACGACCGTTATTTTATGGACCGGATAGTGGATCATATCCTGGCCTTTGAAGGAGAAGGAAAGATCCGTGATTTTACCGGTAATTTCTCCGAATACCGCGAAGCAAAAAGCAAGGAAGAAACACTGGAAAAATCGGCCGCAGTAAAACCGGAGCCTGTAAAAGAAGCTGTGCAGGCTTCAAACACCCCAAGCAATTCCAAAAAGAAAAGGCTTTCCTTCAAAGAGCAGCGCGAACTGGAAACTATTGAAAAAGAAATGCCCGAACTGGAAGAACAGCGCACAAAAATCCTCGATCAGCTGAATAATGAAAGCGATTATGAAAAGATCTCCAAATTATCCGCCGATCTGGAAAATATTTCCGGAAAGCTTGAAGACCACGAAATGCGCTGGCTGGAGCTTCAGGAAATGCTGGGAGAAGCTTAATGAGTGGGGGTGTCGGGACGTTTGAGGGTTAGAGAACAAGAGAGTTATGAGAGCATGAGAGTTTTAGGATTAATCATTCATTTTTAAACACATTCAATTACTCTAAAACACTCACACCCTCTAGCACTAAGACCCTCACACTCTAAGACTCTACAGGTAAACCACCCTCTCCCCGGCAGCACTTTCCAGCGCAGCATCGATGATTTTCATATTTCTGATGATTTCTTCAGCGGGTGAAGGCAAAGCATAACCGAAAACAATAAATTCGTAAATCTGCTGGTAATAATTCATATAATTTCCAGGTTCGCTGAAGGTCCGTATTCTTTCAGTTTCTTTATTTTCATTTAAAAAATTCAGAATTCCGTCTGATTCTTTTAACGGTTTGGTCCAGTCTTCACCGTATTTAGGAACTGCACCTCCAACCAGTTCATTTTCCTGGTCATCGGATCTTTCCTGTAAAAAACTTCCTGTTTCCCCATGGATGGTATATGCATAATGCGCTTCTTTCGTAAATACGGAAGACTTTAGCCTTACCCGTAAATCATTATGATAAAATAAAATAATTTCGAAATAATCATTGGCAAACTCTTTTCCTTTCATCGAAAATACATCGGCAAAAACTTTTTCAGGAAAACCGAAATACTGGACCGCCTGATCTACCAAGTGAGATCCCAAATCATGAAGAGATCCTGAGCCCGAGGCTTCCGGATTTTCTTTATGTGCCTTTCCGCTTGCCCCGGTACGGAACCTGTCAAAACGGATCCCGGCTTCTTTGATGGTACCAAGCTTTCCTTCGCTTATGATCTTCTGCACCTGAAGGTAATCGCGGTCGAATCTCCGGTTCTGGTAAACACTCAGAAACAGCCCTTTCTCCTCGGCCAGCTGCACCAGTTGCTCGGCTTCCGCTACATTCACGGTAAAAGGTTTTTCTACCACTACATTTTTCCCGGCTTCCAAAGCTTTTTTTACATATTCGAAATGGGTCTGCACCGGGGTATTAACAACAACCAGTTCAATATCCGCATTTTGCAGCATCTCCTCTACCGACCGATAAATGATGGCATCAGGATACTTCTCTCTGGAATCTTCCCTGCTCCGCTCTACAATGGCTGATAAAGAAAATCCGGGATGTTCTTTCAGGAACGGGGCATGGAATACTTTTCCGCTCATCCCGAAGGCACAAAGCCCAACTTTTACTAATTGCATCTTATTATTTTTAACAAATATATTTATAAAATTTTCATTTCCCATGACACCCAGATTCTGAACGCTCATCATGTATCAGAAAGAACTGACAAAAGTCACTATTTTTATTTTGAATAAATCTAAATAAAACATACATTTGCGCCTTATTTAAAACCACTCTAAATAATAAACTTATATGAAACAGCAGCTGGTGACTTTGGGATTATTATTCACAGCCGTATCCTTAGGTGCACAAATGAAAAATACCGAAGCGGATACCGTGAGGATCCAGACGATCGAAGACGTCAACCTTCACAAAACCGGAAATCCTAATAAAGCGAGGCCATTATCTACCAAATCGAATCTTACGATGATGGAAACGCCTCAGCCTATTGCCATTGTGACGCATGAAATTATAGAGCAGCAACAGGCCAAGCAGCTGAGCGACGTACTGCAGAATGTAAACGGTATTTATGTAACATCTTCCAGGGGAAATTCACAGGACAGTTTCGGCGGACGCGGTTTCATCTTGGGAAATGATAATATTTTTAAGAATGGCTCAAGAATCAACAGCGGTGTATTCCCTGAAGTAACAGGACTGGAAAGAGTTGAGGTGTTGAAAGGAGCCAACGCCATGCTGTACGGAAATACGGCAGCAGGTGGTATCATCAACATGATCACGAAAAAGCCTAAATTTAATTTCGGAGGAAATATCGGGATAAATGCCGGAAGCTGGAATTCTTACAAACCGGTGGTCGATCTTTACGGGCCTTTATCAAAAAATATAGCGTTCCGGGTAAATGGAGCGTATGAATATGCAGAAAGTTTCAGAGATGTGGTGAAGTCGGAAAAATATTATTTTAATCCTTCATTCTTATTTAATCTAAACGACAGATCACAGCTGATTGTTGAAGCAGATTATCTCAAAAATGATTTCATTCCTGATTTCGGGATCGGCTCCATTACCAATAAAGATCAGAGCTATCGGCTGAATGACCTTGTTTCCAGAAACGTTTTCTTCGGAACCGACTGGCAGTACCAAAATGTGGAACAGGTTTCTACGAACGTAACTTTTAATCACCAGTTTAATGATAAATGGTCTTTAAATGCAACTTCCTCTTATCAGAATTACACCAAGGACTATTTTTCTACGGAAAGGGTCCAGTGGGGATATGAGAAATCAACCGACAGACTTGTCTGGAAAAGACCTTTAAACAAAACCTATAACGAACAGAACTATGCATCGGCACAGGTAAATCTCAACGGTGAGTTCAATACGGGAAAGATCAGCCATAAAGTTCTGTTCGGAGCGGATGCAGATTACGGAGTGGCAGATTCTTATTCTTATTACAACCCGGCCAACAGGCTTCCCTATGGAAACAATTATCTGTATGGGACAAATGGTAACAGCAATGACCTGCTTTACCTTGACAGCCCTGCATCATGGGCCAGCGGTGACGTTCCAAACGCTGAAAAGCTTGAAAAGAACAGAATCAATACCCGAAGAATCGGAGTATATGCCCAGGATTTCATCAGCCTTACCAAAGAGTTTAAAATGATCGCAGGATTACGCTGGTCCTATATTGAAAACATGCCGACCATCAATACAAAATTCAAGACCAGTACAAATGGTTTGGTCGACCTGAATTCTGCACCAGGTAAAAAATTGGTCGATAATTCGTCGTCATCAGATCAGGCCATTTCTCCAAAAATAGGATTTGTGTATATGCCTAATGATAATTTTTCAGCATTTGCAACCTACACCAATTCATTTGTCGCGAATGTCGGGAAATTAAGAGACGGAGAAGCCTTAACTCCAACTAATATCGATCAGTACGAAGTAGGGGCAAAAAAGAATATCTGGAACAATGCCTTGGCAATCAATCTGACAGTGTACCAGATTTTATACAGAAATTATTATCAGGCTGCGCTGGATGACAAAGGTAATCCTGTCGATCCGACAGGTCTTACCAAAGATTTTGCAGGAAAAATGAGAAGCCGCGGTGTTGAGCTGGACATTACGGGAAATCCTACTGAAAACTTATCCATTATCGGAGGATTCTCTTACAATAATTCAGTGTATCTGGACACTCCGGAGATTTTCGGGTATGTTGAAAATCAAAGATTAGTAAGAACTCCTGCCACTACAGCCAGTGCATCGGTATTCTATAAGTTCACCAAAGTTGTCCCTGGATTGAAAATCGGAGTCGGAGTTTATTACATCGGTGACAGACTGGCGGGATGGAACGATACGAAAACAGGATCAAACAGCTTACAGCTAAGAAACGGCACCAGCAGAATCTTCGAACTAAAAGACTACACAACGGTTTCTTTATCAGCCGGATATGAATGGAAAAAATTCATAATCCAGGCAAAAGTCGGAAACCTTTTCGATGTGGTAAATTACAATGTTCATGAGAATTATTCCGTGAATCCGATTACCCCGAGAAACTATTACTTCACCCTTACGTATAAACTGTAAAATAGTATAAAAATAATTTCTTCATGTAAAGTGGGAGTTGCATTTTTGCAGTTTCCACTTTTGAATTTAAAAACAAACAATAAGATATGGATAAGATTAAAGACACAAGAAGTTTTATGAGAATTACCCACCGCTATCTGGGATATTTCCTTGCCGGAATTATGGCTGTATATGCCATAAGCGGGGTAATGCTGGTATACCGTGACACGGATTTCCTGAAAAAGGAAAAGAAGTACGACAAAATGATTGAGAAGAACCTTGATGAGAAAGCATTAGGCAAAGAATTGAAAATCAAAAACCTGGAAGTACAGAAAACGGAAGGTACAATTTTAAAATTCAAACAGGGAACGTACGACCAGGCAACAGGGCAGGCAAAATACGCTAAAAAAGAGTTGCCTTTTCTATTGGATAAAATGACAAAACTTCACAAATCGCAGTCTAAGGATACATTGTCTCCGCTAAATACTTTTTTCGGGATTTCATTATTCTTTTTTGTGATCTCCAGTTTCTGGATGTTCAACCCTAAAACAAAAGCGTTCAAGAGGGGAATGATTTTTACCGTTGCCGGGTTGGTTGTTTCCATAATTCTCTTATTAGTGTAAAACCCTGCTGCTAAACCTGCGATATTCCCGTAACAGCGCGGTTTAAATCAGTTTTAGTTATTTTTAATTCCTGAATCTAGGAGTAGTATGGCACATTTATTGTTTTTCTGAAACCACAAATGATCAATATTAAACATTAAAATAATAAATTATGAAAAAGTTAATTTTATCAGGGATACTAGCTGTAGCAGGTTTGGCTACAACCATGAATGCTCAGATCCAGAAAGGTAACTGGATGGTAGGAGGAAACCTAGTAGGAGCAGATTTCGGATTGAACAAAGGAGGAGGTTATAACTTCGCCATTCAGCCTAAAGGTGCTTACTTCGTAGAAGATAACATCGCAGTAGGGGGTTATGTAGATCTTGGTTTCAGTGGTGCTAAAGATTCTCCGACAACTTTTACTTATAATGTAGGAGCATTAGGACGTTATTATCTTTCTCCGGGAGAACAGGGAGTAGACAATTTACTAAATCACGGAAGATGGTTTTTCGAAGGTAATTTAGGTGTTGGGGGAACTTCAATCTCAAAAGGAGGGTCTTCTTCTAACGGTCTTAACTTCGGATTCGGTCCTGGTTATTCTTACTTCATCACGCCGAACATCGGTTTGGAAGGTTTAGTAAAATACGATGCTAACGCTGGTTTTGGTAACGGAGGATATACCCACAGAATTATGTTTGGCTTAGGATTCCAGATTTATCTGCCAACTTCCAAAGCTAAGCAAGTGATCAACGACGTAAAATAAAAAGAAGCAATCACTTCACACTCACTATATACTTAACAATGAAATCGTCCCGGGAAGAAATTTCCGGGACGATTTTCGTACAAATTAAAACTAAACTATAAAAAATCAAATAAATCATGTATTCGGTTGGGGCGTGTATCTCAGATACGGCTTTACTTCAGTCACTCCTTTCGGGAAGATTTTTCTGGCATCTTCCGTAGAAACCGAAGGCGGAACAATTACATCATCTCCGTTCTGCCAGTTTACCGGCGTGGCGATTTTATGGGAATCAACTAACTGCAGGGAATCCAATACCCTTAGGATTTCATTGAAATTCCTTCCTGTAGATGCAGGGTAGGTAATAATCAATCTTACTTTCTTTTCAGGATCGATAATTAATAAAGAACGTACCGTCGCCGTTGCGGAGGCATTCGGATGAATAAAATCATACAATTCCGAAATTTTCCGGTCTTTATCGGCAATGATCGGGAATTGTACATCGGTTTCCTGTGTTTCGTTGATGTCTCTGATCCAGTTCTGATGATCTTCTACCCCATCTACACTTAGCGCAATAACCTTAGTTCCCCGTTTATCAAATTCTTCCTTCAGTTTCGAGGTGTAACCCAACTCGGTGGTGCAGACCGGTGTGTAATCTGCGGGATGCGAAAACAGAATCCCCCAGGAATCTCCCAGATATTCGTAAAAATTAAGATCACCCGCAGAAGTTTCTGCCTGAAAATCGGGTGCGGTATCTCCTAGTTTGATTGACATAATATTTTGTTCTTATTAGTCTACAAATTTAGTAGAGTTTTTGAAACTGGCAAAATTTTTGTGGAAAAATTGTATCTTTAATTAAATATTTTTTGAAATGGAGAAAGGCACTCTTGGATATGTTGATGTAGTATACCGGGTTTTGGAAAACTGGTATTTGAAATTTGCGGAACTTACCCCTAAACTTGTAGTCGGAATTCTGGTGTTTTCTTTATTTCTTATTACCAGCAAGTATCTGAGTAAAGCTGCCGTAAAGCTTTTCCATAAATTTTTCCCGAAAAGCAAAAGAGAAAGCTCTCTGGTTACTACCATCAGTGTCTTCAGGTTTCTGATCATGATCATGGGAACATTTATTGCGCTGGAGATCATGGGATTCAGTGGATTTCTCTGGAAATTTATCGGAAGTTTAGGAGTAGCCGGGGTTATTGCCGGGGTTGCCCTGAAAGATCTTGTTTCCAGTATATTTTCCGGAATGCTGATCGGAATCGATAAAGCGTTTAAAATAGGAGATTATATCAGCATCGGGAATAATTCAGGAACCGTACTGGAAATCGGTTTCCTGACTACGAAAATCATCAGTGACGACGGAAAAAAAGTCTATATACCGAATCAGGTAATTTTCAATGCGCCTTTTTCCAATATCAGTGCATCGCCTCAACGGAAAATCATTCTTAATTTTGAAATTCCGGCAGATCAGGATATCAACAAAGCACGCTTGATCGCTTCCGAAATTCTTCAGGAACTTACCGACATTGACCGTCCTGAAGCAGCTGAAGTTATTTTTACGGACCTTAAACAGGGTATTTTTACATTACAGGTTAAATTCTGGATGGCTGTCGGGGCCAATATGGGTATCCTGAAAAGCAAAGCATTTCTCAAAATCAAGGAAAAGTTGGATCAAAGCGGTATCCAGTTGGTAACTCCTACCAGCATCAGCATTACTGCCGGAGACCCGAACAATCTTACCGGAAATTCTGATAAATAAAAACACAAACTTAAAAGCTTGTAAGAGGAAGCTGGATGTCAGAAGTTTTTTCAATTAAAATCACCGCTAACAGCCTTTAAGATCAAATGATGGTGTTTGTTTATGAAGGCAAAGTTTATTTAAATCACTGAAAAAAAAATAAAAACTAGCGAATTACATTAATTGAATCAGGTTTCAGACCTGTAATTAAGCAGCAGACCAAATGGTAACAGCGTCCCATTTTAAATTTCGGATGAAGCCGGTGGAGCATTAATCTCCTGAACGGGTTAAAACCCGTTCCTATTGATACTTCTATCTATTCTTAAACTTAACTCACGAAAAAAGCAGCCAAAAGGCTGCTTTAAATTTTTTGGTTTATACTGAACCTATTTTTTAATAATTAATTTTTCAGTCATTTTATCTGCGTTCTCCTGAATAATAGAGATTACATAATTTCCGTTAATCAGATCACTCACATTTATTTTGGTCTCGCCTTTAAAGCTTCCGTTTTTTACCAGTCTGCCGGAAGCATCAAACAGTTGGTAATCTGCTTTTTGTGAAGCATTTTTCAACATAATATTTACGACATCATGAGACGGATTCGGGTATAAAGAGAAGCTTTTTACCGAAGTTTCCGAAGTCGCCAATGTACTCTGCGTAATGGAAAATGCGGATGTATTCAGGGCGTAGTAAATATTGTTTACGGCTTTTACCATAATCCTTGCCGAAGCTACAGTTTCATTTGGCAGCGTTACATTGGCCGATCCGTTATTGGGAACAATTGCCGCCAATACGGTACTGAAAGTCTGTCCGCCGTCTTTGGATAAAATAATGCTTACATTCTGCGTACTGATGGATCCCGTGTTTGTTCCTGCCACATTCCAGGTTACCGGAATGCTGGTATTCCCGGTGTAACTGGTTCCTGATGTTGCCTGTGAAGTCACGGTGAATGGCCCGTCATTGGTTATCGTTACTACCATCGCATCTCTGGCTGCCTGATTTCCGCTAGCTTTATTGTCGTTAACAAGTAGTGAAAAATTAAGGGTTCTTGCCACGCTTGGTGTTACTTCCCATTTCGGAACCAGATTATTTGCTACCACGGAACTCAGCACCGGAAAATATCTTGAAGGTGAGGTTACCGGAATTCTTGAACGGTATACCGGACCTGCCGTAGCAGTAGATACCGGTGGCTGAGTATTATTCGTATTATCATACTGTTCCCAAAGATATGTCAGCGGATCGCCGTTAGGATCCGTCCCTGTTCCGGTAAGTACGAAAGCTGTTCCGTTCGGAATACTATAGTCTGCACCGGCATCAGCCGTAGGAACACTGTTGTTATTAGAGACTTTCGATGCGCAGTCGGTTGAACGCTGAAGGACATTGTACATCTCTATAACACTGGCTGCATGGAAATACGCATCGCTGTTATTCTGTACATTATTGCTTGCCCCGCAGATTCCTGCATAGGCCATAATCGTGCTTCCGCTTCCGGGCTCGTAAGCCGTATTGTTATTGAAATTCCCTGCACATGAGTTTGTCGCTGCCCGGAATGTGTGGTTGGCTCCAAACTGGTGGCCGATTTCATGGGCTACATAATCAATATCAAAAGGATCTCCCACCGGTGCTCCGGACCCTGTGACCCCTCTTGCTTTATTATTGGCTACACAGACCACACCCAGCCCGGCAAGGCCGCCGCTGTTGGTCCCGAATACATGGCCGATGTCGTAATTGGCCGATCCGATAACGTTGTTCGTATTGGTTTGGTTCTCCGTAATCATAGTACCGGGATTACCGTTCGTATAAGGGTCGGTAGAAGCATTGGTATAGATGAGTAAATTATTATTGGCAACCATGACCATGGTTGATGAAATGGTCTTTTCATAAATGCCGTTTACCCTGTTCATCGTGGTTACCATAGCCGCCATGGCTTGCTGAAGCGTTCCTCCATGGAAAGTGGTATATTCTCCGGTCGCCGCAAGTGCCAGTCTGTATGTTCTGAACTGCCCATCCGAAACCAACGGTGCTTTATTTGTTGAACCGTTATTTTTCAGCTGATCCAGATCGCTTTCTACATGACATTCAAACAGCCTGTCGTTTTTCGGCAGATCTTTTCTTTTATAAATAATAAAAGACGAAAGGTCTTTTGTATAGCTGTCGAGATAGCTGACTTCCCAGTTGTCGAAATACATCACACTGATTCCCGTAAAAGGGGTCACACTGAAACGGATCGTATTTTCAGGATGATTCTTCTGCCATCCGGTGTAAGCGCGCATGTCCGGAAATTTATCCTGCAATTGAGGCTCCATCACAGAAGCTTCCTGTACGATGTAATCCCTGATATTTCCATCAGCATCCGGAAATTTAATAACCAGGCTTTCATTTCCGGAAAAACGCTGTGGTGCTTTTTTAAGATCTGCTTTAATTTTTTCAAGATCAAGATGGTACAGGGAAAAGATATTCGGAGTGGTCCATCTCGGACTGAGATTTTCCCTGTCTATTTTGCTGTTCTGTATCTTGGTCCAGTAGTTTTGCTGGCCAAAACCCTGCATAGCCATCAGCAGGCACGAGAGAATAAAAGTTTTTGCTTTCATGTGGATGATGTATATATTATTATTTAATGGTAATTTTTTTAAATGAGACCTTGCCTTTCAGCTTCAGCAGAATGTTAGGTGAAAAACGGCTTTCCTTTCTGAAATCGGGATTTTCAAACGCTTTTACCTGTACGAACAGAATATCTTTATTTAATACAACAGATTCCACAGAGATATCGTTGCTGTTTTTAAGATCGGGTTTTATAACCAGATAGGTCTCATTTTCCATCACTGCGGGAATGGGCGAAAACCGTTTTCCGTTCGTATGCTGATGAATGATCCTGAAGACCTCATCCATCTTTTCCTGGGAATCGATAATGAGAAAATCTTTTGAAGTCAGGGAGAAAGGATAATGGTTTTTGTCCTCGTAAGCAATCTGTTTTCCTCCAGGCACCGGATTACTCCCGGCAATCTGTGATTGACAATTCAGAAATAAAAAGAGAAAAAAATACAAAAACAATCTCATTTTAGAATCCTTTAATGTAAATATAATACTTTTAAAATGAGTAAATTACATTTTAACTAAAAATTTAAATCTGAAAAATTCAACTTAACGGTTTTGTTTTTTTGTTGAAATACTGTCAGGCCTGTTTCTTATGGAAGTATCCTGTTCTTCGGGTATTTTAGCTTCTCCGATCACAGAGTGCTTATTTTGAATCGTATCCGTTTTATTATCTGAAACTACGATTCCACTAGTTCTTCCGTAATAAGGTTTCTGTTTTGAACAGCCCGCTAGAAATAAGAGCATGGAAAAAACTGAAAGTATAATTTTATTCTGTTGGAAATTTAATGGAATATAATTAAAAAATTTATCTTTTAACCAATCTTTCCTGCCGGGCTGATCCAATTGATGATTATAGAATCTTCCGCAAATCCGCTCTTCATATTTTTCTTCTATAATCTGTTTGATTTCCTCCCGTTTCATTTGCGTAAAATCAATCACACACTTGCAGCAGACCGAACAGAACCTGCCTTTTTCATCAGGAGACATAAGATCCCAGTTTTCTGAACAGGGATTCGGGATGTTTATTTTTTCCATGGTATATGTTTTTCTAAAAATACAAAAATTATAAGTATTGACTCATCTTTCTCAACCTTAAAATTTAAAAAATCAGGATACTTGAAGTCAGGACATAAAAAAACCGCTTCAAAAATGAAACGGTTTAGATATATGAAAGTTTCAGGCTTATGCCAAAACTTCTTTTACTTTGTTAGCTGCTTCTTCCAAAGTAATCGCTGAATGTACAGGAAGACCTGAATCGTCGATTAATTGTTTAGCTTCCACAGCGTTGGTCCCCTGAAGTCTTACGATCAACGGAACCGGAAGGCTGCCCATTGCTTTGTAAGCATCCACTACTCCCTGTGCAACTCTGTCACATCTTACGATCCCCCCGAAGATGTTGATCAGGATCGCTTTTACATTAGGATCTCTCAGGATAATTCCGAAGGCCGTCTGTACTCTCTGTGCATCTGCAGTTCCGCCCACATCAAGGAAGTTGGCCGGGTTACCGCCTGATAATTTGATGATGTCCATCGTTGCCATCGCAAGACCGGCGCCGTTTACCATACAGGCTACGTTACCGTCAAGTTTCACGAAGTTAAGACCGGCTTCACCGGCTTCAACATCCATCGGATCTTCTTCTCTCGTATCTCTCAGTTCAGCCAGGTCTTTGTGACGGAACAATGAATTGTCGTCCAGTGTTACTTTAGCATCTACTGCGATAATCTTGTTATCGGAAGTTTTCAATACCGGGTTGATCTCGAAAAGAGAAGCATCGATACCTGTGTAAGCGTTATATAAAGACGTGATGAATTTTGTGAATTCTTTGAAAGCGTTTCCTTCAAGACCAAGGTTGAAAGCGATCTTTCTTGCCTGGAATCCCTGAAGACCGATAGCCGGATCAATCAGTTCATTATGGATTAAATGAGGCGTTACTTCCGCAACGTGCTCGATGTCCATTCCTCCTTCAGTAGAATATACAATCGTATTTTTACCTTCAGCTCTGTCTAAAAGAATAGAAACATAAAATTCCTTAGTTTCAGATTCTCCCGGATAATAAACATCTTCTGCAATCAAAACAGAGTGTACTTTCTTACCTTCAGCAGAAGTCTGTGGAGTAATAAGCTGCATTCCGATGATGTTCTGAGCGTTCTCTTTAAGCTTATCCATGTTCGGAGAGAACTTAACACCTCCACCTTTACCACGGCCTCCTGCGTGAATCTGTGCTTTTACCACCCAGGCCTGAGCTCCGGTTTCAGCAGTCAGTTTTTCAGCAGCTGCTACAGCTTCTTCTACGTTGTTTGCAACGAAACCACGTTGGATAGCCACTCCATACTTTGATAAAATCTCTTTTGATTGATACTCGTGAAGATTCATATTATTTTTATTATTTTATTTTAATAGTTAAAGGTTGACAAATTTAATAAAAATGAATAAGGCGGGAAAGAATTTTATCTATCTTTTAATAGTCTCTGCATAAACGCCCGTTATCATTTTTACCAATAAATAACAATGCGACCGTTTAACCGAAACAAAATAATAGTATTACTATCTTTTATTATAATAAATATATCATCGGTATAGATTTTGCTATTCTAAATTACAGCTATTTATACACATGGAATATCAGGTAAAATTTAAAGTAAATGAATATTTGTATCTAAGGGATCCGGAATCCAGTGAAATCGGAAAATCTATTGTAAAAAATTCCATTGATCTGATTTATGAAACCGGTTTTGAACAGTTTACGTTTAAGAAACTTTCCCAAAAGATCAGTTCTACGGAAGCCACCGTGTACCGGTATTTTTCGTCCAAGCACAAACTGCTGACCTATATTCTGAACTGGTACTGGTCTTATATCGAATTTACCTTAAAATTAAGACTTATGGAAATTAAAGACCCGATTCAGAAAATGGAAAAGATCCTGGAAATCATTACGCATAATGATCACACGGATAACAAAATCGAAGATTATGACCTGGCAAAACTCCATGCCATCGTGATCTCGGAAAGCAGCAAATCCTACCATGTAAAGGAAGTAGATGAAATCAACAAAGAAATGGTCTTCAATCCGCTGAAGAGCCTGTGCGGATTTATTTCAGGGATTATTTCGGATGTAAAGCCCGATTTCCCCTACCCGCGTTCCTTTGCCAGCACCTTACTTGAAACCGCGCACGACCAGCAGTTTTTCAGCGAGCACCTTCCGAAACTTACCGATAACGGCATAAAAAATAAACATCAGCAATACGTCCTGGAATACCTGAGGCATATTACCTTTAATCTTTTATAAATTTTTATATGGAAGCAACACCTAAGGAACAGGGATATAAACTTTTTAAGTACATCACCAAAGAAAAAAAAGATGTTACCAACATTTATTTTTATGCGATTCTCAACGGTCTGGTGCAGCTTAGCGTACCGTTAGGGATACAGTCTATCGTAAGCTTTGTAATGGGAGCAACCATGGCAACCTCCATTTATATTCTGATTATTTTTGTCGTTTTAGGGACATGGCTAGTCGGATATTTCCGGTTGAAGGTCATGCAGATTATTGAGAAAATCCAGCAGAAGATCTTTGTGGAATTTTCCATAGCCTTTGCCGAAAAGCTGCCGAAGGTGAATCTATCCAGTACGAGGAAATATTATCTTCCGGAGTTGGTCAACCGTTTCTTCGATACACAAAATCTTCAGAAAGGAATCTCTAAAATCCTGCTGGAAATTCCGGCAGCCATTATACAGATCGTTTTCGGCATCGTCCTTCTTTCTTTTTACCATCCATGGTTCCTGTCTTTTGGAGCTCTGGTTATCCTTTGTGTCGTGATCATTTTTAATTTCACCCTGGAGAGCGGAATCAAATCCAGCCTTGAAGAAAGCGACAAAAAGTATGAAACAGCCTCATGGATCGAAGATATTGCCGCGTCGGTAAAAACTTTTAAAATCAATTCCGAAAGCGAAACCCACCTAAAAGGGGCTGATGAACGTGTGCTAGGCTATCTGGATCACCGGACCTCCCATTTCAGGGTATTGGTCATCCAGTATAAAACCATTATCGCTTTCAAAGTGATTATTACTTTGGCAATGCTTGCCATCGGAACCTATCTCCTGGTGAATCAGAAACTAAACATCGGGGCGTTCATCGCTACCGAAATCGTTGTTTTAAGTATCATGTCGGCAGTCGAAAAACTGATTGTCAGCCTTGAAAGCTATTACGACGTGATTGCTTCCCTGGCAAAACTGACCAAAGTAACGGAACTGGAAGAAGAGAAAAACGGAGAAATCGTTCCGGCCCAGAAAGAAGAAGGTATGGAAGTAGAGTTTAAGAATGTGGATTTCAATTTCAACAATAATATCCATATCCTCCAGGATATTAATTTCACGATCAAAGAAAATACACTTACCGTTATTACCGGTGAGCTTGGGTCCGGCAAATCCCTCCTGCTCAACATGATGGCCGGATTTTATCCTCCCACGGCAGGAAGCATCCTGATTAATAAAATCCCGCTGAAAAACATTGATAAAGACAAGCTCAGAATGGAAATGGGGGTTTATCTGGAAGACATGCGGATCATTCAGGGGACGGTTCAGGACAACATCCTTCTGGGCAATGAAAACGTAAGCACGGAAGATGTGCTGGCACTTTCGGAAAAAATTGGGGCCGAAAATATTTCAAGCCAGTTTACCAGCGGATTTTTTACCAACATAAGCGAGACAGATCCCGAAATTTCATTCAGCTCCAAGAAAAAAATTCTGTTGCTCCGGGCTATGGCCGGCAACAAAAAACTGTTGCTCCTTGAAGATCCTATTGACGGGATGAATGACACCTTTAAATATAAAATGCTGCAGTATCTTGAGGAGATCAAGCACAAGACGACAATTGTTATTGTTTCACAGAATTCCGAAATTTTGCATTACGCAGACCAGCACATTCATTTAGAAAACGGAAGTATTAAATATTTATCTTAAAAATACAGGTATGAAAATTCAG
Source organism: uncultured Chryseobacterium sp. (assembly GCA_913774355.1). Taxonomy (GTDB): domain Bacteria; phylum Bacteroidota; class Bacteroidia; order Flavobacteriales; family Weeksellaceae; genus Chryseobacterium. The sequence continues at coordinate 42,458 of CAJYGB010000042.1, forward strand.
TCATTCGATAAAATATACAACATCCATAAAAAATCGCGGGTAAAAAGATGGTTCTTCTTTATCCTTATGGCGGCGGTTATCGTTTTGTTTCTTCCCTGGACCCAAAACATTAAGGTCATGGGAAATGTGACCTCGCTGTACCAGGAGCAACGCCCGCAGCAGCTCAACTCTCCTATTCCCGGAAAGATTATCAAATGGTATGTGAAAAATGGAGATTATATAAAAAAGGGAGATACCATCCTGCAGCTTTCCGAAGTGAAGGACGATTATTTTGATCCGCTTCTGGTACAAAGGACCCAGCAACAGGTGGAAGCTAAAAAAGGGGTGCGGGATTATTATGAAGCGAAAGTGGGAACTACCAACAACCAGCTTCAGGCCCTTGCTACAGCGAAAGATCTTAAACTGAATCAGCTTCAGATTAAAATCAGCCAGCTCAAGAATAAACTCGCGGGAGAAGAAGCCGAACTGGCAGCAGCGATCAACGAACTGAGACTTTCCGAAGACCAGTATGCCCGTCAGAAAAAAATGTATGACGAAGGTTTGGTTTCCCTAACCCAGTTTCAGCAGCGCAGCATTTCTTACCAGAATGCAATGGCTAAAAAAACTTCATCTGAAAATAAAGTTGCCCAGACCCGGCAGGAGATCGTGAATACCGGGATCGAGCAGAATGCTGTGATCCAGGATTACACCGAGAAACTCAGCAAAACTGAAGGAGAACGGTTCCAGAGCATGGGACAGATCGAGGGCAGCGAAGGAGATATTGCCAAGCTGGAAAACCAGGTGGCCAACTACAAATTCCGTCAGGGGTTATATTATATCGTTGCTTCCCAGGACGGACAGATCGTACAGCTGAATAAAGCAGGGATCGGGGAAATCTTGAAAGAAACCGAAAGCATCGGAACCATCGTCCCTAAAACAACCGATTATGCTGTAGAAATTTACATTAAGCCGGTAGACCTTCCGCTCATTAAAGAAGGCCAGCGGGTGATGTGTATTTTCGACGGTTTCCCCGCGATCGTATTCTCCGGATGGCCGGATTCGAGTTATGGCATCTTTGCCGGGAAAGTAATTGCCGTAGAAAGCAACATCAGCGCGAACGGACTCTTCAAAGCATTGGTGGTTGAGGATAAAGCCGAAAAAAGATGGCCGCCTAAAATTAAAATGGGCACCGGGGTTCAGGGGATTGCCATCCTGAATGACGTGCCTGTATGGTACGAGCTGTGGCGGAACATCAACGGTTTTCCGCCGGATTATTACGAAGTGAAAACCGAAAAAGCCAGTCAGAATGAAAAGCAGAAGTAAAATAACATCGCTTTTGGCACTGCTGTTTTGTACCTTGTTTTCAGCACAGGATTCGTTGAAGATCTCTGCAAAGGAATTTATTTCGATTGTGAAGATCTATCATCCTTTAGCCGTAAAATATCAGCTTCAGAATAAAATTGCCGCTTCAGAAATTACGCGGGCACGGGGAAATTTTGATCCTGTACTCAGCGGAAAGCTCGGCGAAAAAAACATCGACGGCGTGCAATATTACCGGCAGAAAAATCTGGAACTTGGTATTCCCACCTGGTACGGAATCGATATTACGGGAAGCTATAATTACCTGGAAGGTGAAAAGCTCAATAACAGCGATACGAAAGGCGGACTGTATCAGTTTGGCGTAACGGTTCCACTGGCAAAGAATCTTTTATATGATAAAAGAAGGGCCATGCTGGAACAATCGCGGTATGCCCTGAAAATGACAGAAGCGGAACAGGCTGTCCTTACCAACGACCTGCTTCTTGAAGCCGAAAATACCTATTGGGAATGGGTGAAAAATTTTGAGCTTTACCAGCTTCAGCGGAGAGCTGTCGCCATTAATAAAAACAGGCTTGAACTTACCAAAAAGACTTACCAGTTCGGGGAACGTCCCGCTATAGACACGGTAGAAGCGGCTTCACAGCTGCAAAGCTTTCAACTGCAGGAAAGGGATGCTTTTCTGAATTTCGTAAAAAGCACCCAGGAACTTCAGCTGTTCTTATGGAAAGACAACCGGGAATTGTATGATCTCACCGCCATGATCTATCCTTCCGATTCTACAGGAAACAGCGAGGCTTTCAGTAATTTTGAGATGTTGGTTCAGAATGTGGAGGAGCAAAACCTTGATCAGCATTTTTCCCTGCTGTATTACTTTCAGAAAGAAAATATCCTGGAAAGCGAGCGGAGGCTTAAATGGCAGAGCTTTCTTCCCAAGCTGGATTTCACCTATAATTTTTTCAATAAAGAAAATTACCGGGCCGATTATCTCCCGCTTTTTGATAATAATTTCCAGTACGGGCTGAAATTGGAGATTCCTATTTTTCAACGGGAAGCCAGGGCCAATTATGAAGTTGCCAGGCTTAAACTGGCACAGAATACCTTGGATACCCAGATTAAAAGAAGGGAGCTTGAAACCAAAATCCAGACCTATAAAAATGAGATTTTAAACTATCATACACAGATCGATATCGCACGGGAAAATCTTACCAATTACCAGCGGCTGCTTCAGGCGGAAGAAACCCGTTACAGCAACGGAGAAAGCTCTTTGTTCCTGATCAATTCCAGGGAAAATAAAATGATCGATGCCCAGGAAAAATTCATCCTGCTGAATAATAAATTCCTGAAAAGCTACAATAAGCTGAAGTGGATGAGGGAGAATTTCCTCTACAATAATGGAAACTCAAAGTAGAAATCAGGTAACAAGCGGGAAAAGGGGTGCTGGAGGCTGGAAGTTTTCGTGTCAATATATCGCCAATCCACTTATTATCAAATTTACATTATAAAAAAGTTCGGGAAAAACCTGAACTTTTTATATTTTATTCTTCTGATAACTGATGAGCCTGCGAACCGATAAACGGAATTTTCGGAGCGAGGAAATAGCCGGTTAAACTCGCAAAAAGAATCGGCACGAAATAGGTGAACCCCGTTAAGGTCCCGAGAATGATCGTGGTGCTCATCGGCGTTCTGGTGACACAGGAATTGATAGCGGCCATGCAGCTCACAATGGCCAGCGTCGTATCAACCGTTGGAAACAACTGGTGGATAATCAGCCCTAAGGTTGTTCCTACAAAAAACAACGGAATGATGAAACCGCCTCTCCAGCCGGAAGTTACGGTAACAGCTATTGCAATAATTTTAAAGATCAGGACAATAATCAGAAAGTTCAGTGCATAGTCCCCATTGATCAGCTGATTGATCTCGTTATGCCCGAAATACCGGGTTATGGGAAAGTAAAAGGCAATCAAACCTAAAACGACACCCCCTGCCAAGGTTTTAATATAAATCGGGAACGTTCTGTATTCAAAAAGTTTCTTGAAAAATTTAACTACGAAAATAAAGATCCAGCCGAATAAAGTTCCTACAGTCCCGAACAAGGAAGCATATAAAAAATCGTACACTCCGTTGTAATGATAGGCTTTCAGATCCCATGTGGCGCCGATTCCCAAATGGATAATAAGTGCAAACATCAGGTAACTGAAACAGCTAGCCACCAATGCCGGAATGATGGCTTTGTAATATTCCACCGCATGCTTGTAGTGCAGGATTTCCAGCGAAAAAAGGCTTCCCCCGAGTGGTGCACCGAAAAGCGCGGTAAATCCTGATGCCATGCCGGCAATGCTCAGAGAACGCAGCTCCTCCCCTTTCAATCTGAACATTTTCCCCAGCCAGGTTCCCGTAGAGCCGGTGACCTGTACCAGAGGTGCTTCCGGACCTAGACTTCCCCCGGATGCCACGCAAAAAAGCGAAGATAAGATCATTGAAGGATTGTTCTTAGGATCCAGCTTCCCTTTGTTGAAACGGATATTGTTAACGATCAGATGGATCTCTCCAGGATCACCTATAAAATGGATGACCAGCCCTGCCAGCAATCCACAGACTGCCATCGTAGGAATCACCATCCATCCCTGGAACTCCGCCAAAAATTCGGTGAAATGTTCAAGGATGATCCAGTAGCAACCGGCGATGGTCCCACCGACCAGCCCCGTAATGGCCCACATAAAGAAAGTACGGCTGAATACAAAAGGATTGAACCGGATCGGCTGATCCAGCAAATTAAAGGTTCTGATGATCCGCCGTCTTCTGTTGATTTTCATTTTAATGTAAAATTTAAAATTACGATCATCATTTGTTTTTTAATTGGTGTCTTATTGTGATCGCTACTAAAGCTTTTACACATCAGTCTCATAAGATTTTAGTCTCATGCTTTGCGTATATTTTTAGAGCACATCAGAGAAAATCAAAGATTTTCACTGAAATGTTTAAACGATCCCCATTTAAAGTGATGACGGATAAAGCGTTGAAATTTTGACAGTCATTTTACAGCATTTTGTCATTGACTCCGTCGAATCTTCGATTTCCGCAGGTATCCGAACAAGAATCCTTTCATTGCTTCTCTAATACTCTATTGAGATCCCTACAGGGATGACAAACAGCATGTTAAAATTATTGCAGAAGCGATCTATAATGTATGATTCAACGAACATCAGTTCCGGTGGCCGAGCGAAGTCAAAACCACGCCATCGTCTATGAAAATCCTTGCAATCTGTGGTAAAATTTTACCACAAAAGTCACAAAAGATATTTATGCTGAACAAGCGCTCAAAAGTTTTTAAAAATCTTTGATTTTTAATCTTATGTGTTCTAAAATATTTTCAAACTATTAAAATTCTCTCCGTGACTCATGTGTCAAAAAAAAGCATTGTCACCCGTGAAAATCCGTGCAATCGTGGGAGATGATTTTCCCGCTTCTGCGCTAAAGACTAAATTCTGTTTTTGGCAAAGTAAAAAATCAGCATCAGCCAGCTTATAATCATCATCAACCCACCCAGCGGAGTGATCGGTCCTAAAAATTTCAGGTTCATCCCAAGATAATCCTGCATGCTTAAGGCATAGATGCTGAACGAGAACAACATCGTCCCTGCGATCATCAGAATGGAAATCCATTTCTGCGACGAAGTGTCGAACTTTAAAATGTAGCCTACAATCAGTAGGAAAAATGCGGCATACATCTGATAGCGCACTCCTGTTTCAAAGCTTTCCAGCCTTTCCACCGATAAAATTTTCTTCAAGGCATGCGCGCCGAACGCACCTAAAATCACGGAAAGCATTCCGTAAACAGCACCAAAAACCAAGGTAATTGTTTTCATATTATAATTCTTCTAATTCCAGTTTTAAATATTTTCCTGTTTTCTCATCCCGCCAGGTTCCGGTGACTTTATTGCCTTTCAGATCGGCTTCGATCAAAGCTTGTACCATCCACTGCTTTGCCTCTTCACTGTATTCACCGCTCTCTACCAGAGATATATGGTTCCCCTTTACTCTGCCGTGCCATTCGATCAGTTTTTTACTGCTCTCGTACCAGTATTTTGCGGAGAAGGAACCATCTTCATACACGTCGCCCATTAAAACCGTTACCGGATATTTACCGTCGATTTTGCCGTGGTACAGCTTATTTCTGAAACCGGTCTGATTTACCTGCTTTGAGCCGGACAGCAAATTTTTCGCATAAGAACTCCAGTATTTTTCAAGTTCTTTACAGGTAAACTCTACCTCATGACTGCCCAGTTCGTCCAGAGCCCTCATTGCATGGTTGGAACATCTTTCCGCAATGAATTTTATTGTATCCTTTGCAAAATAATACTTAATGCTTTCCAGGGTATATTCCGTAGAACAGCCTTCGTACATAGCAATCTGGTCCTGCACTTCTTCAGAAGGGTTTTTCTGCGATTTTAAATCTGTGAGAAAATCATTGATTCTTTTTCGGACCTTCTTGCGAATGATGCCTTCTATTATTTGAACAGCCTGAGGCTGAAAAAGGTCTTCTGCATTAATCAGATTTCCGGTTCTGAGATCAAAATTTTTCCATATGCTGAAACCTTCGGGATAAGCACCTGAAGCTTCTCCTTCCAAAGCGATACTTAAAATATTTTCCGGTGTCTCCATTTTCTTCCAGCTATAAAAATAAATGTAGTTGGAGAATGATGTTTTACCGGAAGAAACACGGCCAGACGGCTTTCCTGCCGAACCGGGGATATATTCCAGCTGATCCACCTGCAGATAAGTATTGATCTTGTCTGCAATTTTTGAGGCCTGCGGGTAAGAAACTACGGGAAAAACAAAATCTTCTGATTTGGGCGGCAGATCGGTAATCGTTACGTTCTTCTGCTGGGAGAAGCTCATCGCGGGAATGAATAACAATAACAAAATTTTTGTAGGGGCACACACATGAAATATTTTCCACATTGTAGAAAACATTTCGTGAACAACCATAGAAAATAGGTTATTTATTTTCATTGAACATATAAATTTTAAAGGCCAAGGCCACCAATCCGATTACGATAAACATCCAGGCAAATTTTTTATTCCTTGCAAACCCAGGATCTTTGGTCAGCTTCAGGAAAATCCCAAAAGCGAGCATCAGCGCGGAGACTATTATTCCAAACATTATTTTTCTCTCAATCGGTTAAATTCATTAATCACCTCGTGATGGCTTACCGTTTTATCTTTGAAATACGTCACAAAGTGTTGCTTTTCCTCTTCGGTAGCGCCCATCTGGTTTAAAATATTCAGCAAATGCATCTTCATATGCCCTTTCTGGATTCCTGTCGTTACCAACGAACGGAGTGCCCCGAAATTCTGGGCCAGCCCCGAAACCGCCAGGATGCTCATCAGTTCTTGTGCCGACGGTTTTCCTAAAAGTGCTAAAGAAAATTTAACCAAAGGATGCAGATTCGTTAAACCTCCCACAACTCCCACTGAAATAGGAAGATCGATCCAGAATCTGAAAATACCGTTGTCCGTAGTACAGTGCGTTAAAGAAGAATATTTCCCGTTTCTTGCGGCATACGCATGGGCACAGGCTTCGGTAGCTCTGAAATCGTTTCCGGTAGCGATCACCACGGCATCCACTCCGTTCATAATTCCTTTGTTGTGGGTCGTGGCACGGAAAGGCTCGATTTCAGCAATGGTAACGGCCTGCTTGAATTTCCAGGCAAATTCTTCATTGGAAATTCCGCTGTCGTCTTTCAAGTCTTCAATTTTACAGGAGACCTCAGCCCTTACCAGGCAATCCGGTGTGAAATTCGACAGAATATTCATAACGATCTGTAAGGAGCTTTTTTCTTCCTGGGTGAAATCTTCGCTTATGGCCACTTCCTGCTTCAGGGTCTTTCCGAACTGCTCCAGGCAGGAGTTGATAAAGTTCGCGCCCATGGAATCCACCGTATCAAAACTCGCTTTCAGCTGGTAATAATTCGGCATTTCGGAAGTTTTATCCACCAGCTTGATGTCTAAAATACCACCGCCCCTCTTTCTCATATTGGCCGTAATCTCCTCTGTAGCTTCCAGCAATTTTTTCTTCAGGTTAAAATTGAAAAAATGCAGCAGCTTGTGGGATTCGACATTAAAGATGAAATGGGTATGTCCCAGCTTTTCATTATTGATGATGGTCGTTTTGAAACCGCCTTTATCAAGCCAGAATTTGGCCGCCTTTGAAGCCGCCGCTACAACGGAGCTTTCTTCAACCGCCATCGGAAGGGCAAACAGCTTCCCGTCGATCAGGAAATTCGGGGCAATCCCGTATGGCATATAAAAATTGGAAATCGTATTTTCGGAGAACTCATCGTGAAGCTTCTGCAGATCAGGATTTTCGTTCCAGTATTGCTGCAATATATTCTGATATTCTTCGTTTCCTTCAAGATATTCGTTAACAAGCCAATCGATTTTTCCCTGTTTCGTTAATTTGGAAAAACCTTCAACGGGTGTATGATTCATAGTGGGTGTGTTTATTTCTTTGATTGCCGGGCGAAATCGGATATCTGCGATTTCACAGCTTATTTGATGAGCGTAAATATACTAATTTGTCACTTTAAACTGTTGATAACATCAATGAAAAAAGGTTGATTTTTGTCAATTTAGGAACTATCTTTGAACAGTAAATAAGATTTAAAATAATTATTTTCAATAATATCTATGAATTTTGACCGTCTTAAGGAAAAACTTGAAATACTGGCCGATGCGGCAAAGTATGATGTTTCGTGCTCATCCAGCGGAGGGTCGCGAAAAAATAAAAAAGGCGCTTTGGGAGACAGTTCCGCAAGTGGGATCTGTCATACATATACTGAAGACGGCCGGTGTGTTTCCCTTCTCAAGATTCTTCTGACCAATCATTGCATTTATGACTGTGCCTATTGTGTATCCAGAAGTTCAAATGATATAAAGAGAGCTGCTTTTACGGTAGAAGAAGTAGTTGATTTAACCATCAATTTTTATCGCAGAAATTATATAGAAGGCCTGTTTTTAAGTTCAGGGATCTTCAAAAACGCAGATACTACGATGGAACGTCTGGTACGGGTTGCCAAAAAACTGCGCCTGGAAGAAAACTTCAACGGCTATATCCATTTGAAATCGATTCCCGGAGCAAGTGACGAACTGATGCAGGAGGCCGCTTTGTATGCCGACCGTCTGTCCATCAACCTTGAAATCCCGACCGAAAGCGGACTGAAACTGTTGGCTCCCGAAAAAAACCGCCAGGATATGCTGAATCCGATGAAATATATCCAGAATGGGATTGCACAATATAAAGACGAAAAGAAAATTTTCAGGAAAACACCAAAGTTTGCTCCGGCTGGCCAGTCTACGCAGATGATCGTAGGTGCAACGAACGAAAGTGACCTGCAGATCATCAAAGTAGCGGATCATTTCTATAAAAATTTCAGCCTGAAAAGGGTATATTATTCCGGATATGTTCCGGTACTGGAAGACAAGCGGTTGCCTTCTCTAACAACCGAAGTTCCGATGCTCCGAGAGAACCGGCTGTATCAGTCGGATTGGCTGATGCGTTTTTACGGTTTTAAAGCTGAAGAGATCCTGGACCCCAATATGCCGTTCCTTGATCTGGAGGTCGACCCGAAACTGAGCTGGGCCTTGCGTCACCTTGACCAGTTTCCAGTGAATTTACAGACCGCCGATTATCAGATGATCCTGAGGATTCCCGGCATTGGCGTAAAGACAGCAAAAAAAATCGTAAATGCCCGCCGTTTTCAGGTTCTGAATATCGATCATCTTAAAAAGCTGGGTGCTGCTGTCAACCGGGCTAAGTATTTTATTGATTTTAATGCGGGAAATGTTTTCCTGAAATATTTAACCGATCACAACTTAAAGAAATTGTTGATCGGTGGAAGCTCTTCCAAATTTCACAATCAGTTTTCACAGCAGCTGACTTTGTTTTAATCCTATCTATATTTGCTAAATCTGGATATAATTTATAATTTTGGAAAAAGCAATTTACAATGAATGTCAGTTTCACCAAAAAAACAGGAACAATATATCTCTGAGCAGGTTGAATCGGGTGACTTCCAAAATGCGAGCGAAGTTGTACGTGATGCACTCCGTCTCCATGAGTTTTATCGTCACTGTATCATTCAGGATTTGAACAAGCCGGAAAATATCTTCTGGAGCCCGAATAAGTTTTTCAAGCTCTGGTTATGAATCCTTATTCGGGGAAAAAACGTAATGAAGTTAAATCTGGTTTATACAGTTTTCCGAAAGATCATCATGTAATCTTTTACAGAATACTGGACGATCATATCCGCATCGTAAGAGTACTTCACGTAAGCAGAGATATCCCGAATTATTTTTAATTTCCTAATTGCTACACTGTTTCATTCATAACTTGTTACATTCATCCAATCCATGACCACCCTACTCTACGACAGCAGTTTCGACGGACTTTTAACATCTGTATTTGAGGTTTTCGAATATAAGTATAAAGACGTGGAAATCGTGAGCCGGGAGAGGTTTCATCAGGAAAATATCTTTGCAGAAATCCATAAAGTAATCACGCAGACTGAGAAAGCAGAAAGGGTTTTACATAAATTAGAACAGAATATCGGGAAACAGGGGATTAATGAGCTGCTGAAAGTGTATCTTTCGGAAGATCCGGAAATGGAACAGCTGATTTTATCGGCCATCAGGCAATCCGTAAAGCATCCGGATGAAAATATCCTTCAGAATTATGCCGATGATGCTATTTTAAAAATCTCGAAGATCTGCAAATCGGTGAACCGGGAGCGGCACCGTATGACGGCATTCGTCCGTTTTGAAAAAATGCAGGACGGAGTTTTCTTTGCCAAAATTGATCCCGATTTCAATGTACTTCCGCTGATCCGGAAGCACTTTAAAGACCGCTACCAGGATCAGAAATGGATGATCTACGACCTGCGGAGACATTACGGCATTTTATACGACCTGGAAACCTGCGACTTTTTCTATCCGGATGAAAAAATAGACCTCCATCAGTACCATCAGAAGTTCCATGATGAGGAAAAAAGATATCAGACGCTTTGGCAGCGGTATTTTACAAGAACCAATATTGTGGAAAGGAAGAATCTGAAATTGCATATTCAGCATGTGCCCAGAAGATATTGGAAATATCTGACGGAAAAATGGTAATGGAAATTACCTGATTATATTTCGCATCGCTTTTTTAACAATGTAAACCGTCTGTTTCGCGGAGTTTTCTTTCTGCCACTTTTCACAAAGAGCTCTCACGAAGTCAGGCTTTGATTTTCCGGCATCATTCAGCCAGTTTCCCACACTATCCTGAACATATTTTGCAGGATCTGATTTTAAAGGTTCCACAATGACCAGGCCTAATTCAGGATTCTGTTTCAATACATCAATATGGGCACACCAGACTCCTCTGGGCCTTGTAGATTCGCTGGCAAAACGTCTGATGTTCTCATTTTCATTTTTCGTCCAGGCTGATAAAACCAACAGACTTTCGTCCAGGTGAGCGGAAATATCAGGCCTTACCGCCATCCAGGAAATTTCACGGACTCCGAAATGGGCGTCTGCCGCAAAGATCTTTATCTTATCTAATTTTTCCGTAATATTAAGTTCCCGGTTTCTTCCGATCGTGTAAGCAGCCCAACACCGTACCATATCCGACGGATGTCCCGAAATAATCTGTAAAAAACCTTCATCGTTATTTTGCAATACCTGATGGAGAATTCCCATTCCCACAGCTTCGCTGATGGTGTTGACCGTCTGTTTTTTTAAAGCATCTATGTTTTCCAGTACAGGCGGCAGATAGGCTGACCGGCCGGTTTGTTTCAACAGGTTTGCAAGCAATACTTTCTGGTCCACCGCCAGCCATTCAGTAAGATTTACGGTTTCCAGAGTTCCCTGGTTCAGCTGTGCTAAAATTTCTTCCGGAATATCTTTAGCGGAGCGTGCTCCTTTTCGTTTTTCATTCATGATCGTTTGCTTATCTTTACAAAAGTCCGAAAGTGACATGACATAAACAATACCGCATATTTTTCGCCCATAGTGATAAAAATGTCAACATTATGAATCTAAAAAAAAATTCTGAAGAAAATAAAATCTGTCCGTTGGAAGTTGCAGTCAATACCATCAGCGGAAAATGGAAAATCCCCATTGTCTGGCAGATCCACGCCGGTAAAAAAAGACCAAGTGAATTTCTGCGGGGAATAGCCAAAGTAGACCGCAGGGTTTTGAACCAACAGCTCAGCGAAATGGTTGCCGACGGAATTTTAACGAAAGAATCTTTTCATGAACTGCCTCCGAGAGTGGAATACCGTTTAACCGAATTGGGAGAACGGCTGGTTGAGATTCTCTGGCTTCTAAACAATTGGGGTAAACAACTGATTTCCGAGGAGCAGTATTAACTTAAATGTAATAAACAGTATAAAATGGCCAGCCTTATTTTTAAAATCACAAACTTTAGAAGTTTTTAATTCTTTATATTCAAATCTCTTATCAAGTTACTGCGTTTATCTGAACTTGTTTTTGTAAATTTGTGTTCGAAATTTTTTACCAGATGAAAGATAGTGCTGTAAAAAAAATTGCAGTTCTTACCTCAGGGGGCGATTCTCCGGGGATGAATGCAGCGTTACGGGCGGTAGTACGAACCGCAAATTATTACAACATAGAGTGTTACGGAGTAAGAGAAGGCTACAATGGCCTGATCAACAATGATTTCCTGAAAATGGGACCTCGTTCCGTAAAAAATATAATCAACCAGGGCGGAACGATTCTGAAATCTGCCAGATCCCAGGAATTTAGAACCGAAGAAGGCCGTCAGAAAGCCTACGACAATTGCGTAAAACACGGCATTGAAGGATTGGTATGCATCGGAGGAGACGGAACGTTTACCGGAGCAAAGATCTTCAATGAAGAATTCGGCATCCGGGTAATCGGTGTACCGGGAACCATCGATAATGATATTTTCGGGACTGATAATACCATCGGTTACGACACCGCATTGAATACAGCGATGGATGCCATCGACAAGATCCGTGATACGGCAACCTCCCACAACAGGGTTTTCTTTGTGGAGGTAATGGGCCGTGATGCAGGCTTTATCGCTTTAAACAGCGGACTGGCTACCGGAGCACTTGATATTCTAATCCCTGAAACCAAAGACAGCATCGATGAGCTTTTTAATAACTTCAGAAATGCGGAAAAAACAGGAAAAGCTTCAAGCATCGTGGTGGTAGCGGAAGGAGAAAAATTAGCCAACGTTTACGAACTGGCAGAAAAAACCAAGCAGGAATTCCCGGATTACGACATTCGTGTCGCGGTTTTGGGACATATGCAACGGGGCGGATCTCCAAGCTGTGCCGACCGGGTTCTGGCAAGCAGGCTGGGCTATGGAGCCGTAACAGGACTCATGGAAGGACAAACCAATGTGATGGCCGGAATGCGTTCCAATGAATTGGTCTACACGCCGATTGAGGATGCCATTAAAAAACACAATGAAATCAACCAGGACCTTCTGCTGATTTCGGAAATTTTAGCAATTTAATATTTTTTTATATAATTTAAAACAAACTATTATGTCAACAATTAAAGTAGGTATCAACGGGTTTGGTAGAATCGGACGTCTTGTTTTCAGAGCAATGACTGAAAGAGATAACATCGAAGTGGTAGGTATCAATGACCTGATCAATGCGGAATACATGGCTTATATGCTTAAATATGATTCTGTACACGGTGTTTTCCCGGGTGAAGTTTCCGTAGAAGGAAATGACCTTGTGGTAAACGGAAAAAAAATCAGGGTAACCGCTGAGAAAGATCCGAACAACCTGAAGTGGAACGAAATCGGAGCTGACTATATCGTTGAATCTACAGGTTTATTCTTAGATAAAGACAATGCTGCAAAGCACATCAATGCAGGGGCTAAAAAAGTAATCCTTTCCGCACCTTCCAAAGATGATACGCCGATGTTCGTAATGGGGGTAAACCACAATGAACTTACAGACGATATCAAAATTTTATCAAACGCTTCTTGTACAACCAACTGTTTAGCACCTTTGGCTAAAGTAATCCACGATAACTTCGGAATCGTAGAAGGTCTGATGACAACAGTACACGCTACCACCGCAACCCAGAAAACGGTTGACGGTCCTTCCATGAAAGACTGGAGAGGAGGTAGAGCGGCATTAAACAATATCATCCCTTCTTCTACAGGTGCTGCAAAAGCAGTAGGAAAAGTAATTCCTGCCCTGAACGGAAAATTAACGGGTATGTCTTTCAGAGTACCGACTGTTGACGTTTCCGTAGTGGATTTAACGGTAAGAATCGAAAAGGCAGCTTCTTACGAAGAAATCTGTGCCGTAATTAAAGCAGCTTCCGAAGGTGAACTGAAAGGTATCTTAGGATATACTGAAGATGCCGTGGTTTCTCAGGACTTCGTTGGAGATAAGAGAACTTCTATCTTCGATAAAGATGCAGGGATCATGCTTTCCCCTAACTTCGTAAAACTTGTTTCATGGTATGACAATGAAATGGGTTATTCCAACAAATTAGTGGATATGCTGGTACATGCCGCTTCTTTGTAATTGATAATCAATCATCAGCAATACATCATAGAACCTTCCTCCGGGAAGGTTTTTTTTATTTCCTCAACAGAAGAAATAATTAATCGTAATTTAATTTTTTATTAGTTAAAATTATCTATATTAGCCCCGACTAAAATACATAACCTGAATACTACCAATTTAAATATAGTTTCAACCATGAAAAAAACAATCAGTATTTTTCTTTTTTCACTGGCCCTTGTCGGATGCCAGAATGATATTCTCCAAGAAAAAGATGAATCATTATCTTCACAAAACAATCTTTTGTCTGCAAAAGCCTCAAATGAAAACAACAAACCCGATGTCCACACTCAGATTGTACTGGGAAAAAAATTGATAAATCCCTATTCTGTAGAAAATATGCAGAAGGCTTTTGATTATTATAATAAAAATGTGGCTAATTCTGGGTTTTCGGGCAAAAAAGTAGAAGCTTCCCATTATTACATCAAGATCACCCCCGGATCAGAAAGCGAACTTGAAGTATTAAATAATCTGGATGACGAATCTTCTATAGAAACTCCCGTTCTCCAAGATCACCCATTAGATTATGAAGTAATTGAAGAAGGAGATTATTATGTAAATCCTCAAAATGAGGAAGATCTTTATCATCCTGTATATACTACTATTCCTGTAGATTATAAACTTCCTGATGGAATAAAATATGAAATCCTAGATGCACTCTATGAGCCTTCTGAAGAAGAATATAACGTGGAAACAGTCTCTCTCTATTTTGCTGACTGGAAAGACGATCTTGAAGCCGATGGAATCTCAATAGGAAATGAAGATGAGCTAAAAAAATACCTGCTGCTGACAAATGCTCAGAAATCAAGCAACAAATTTTATCCTGCCGGAAGCATTACGATTAAAAATACGGGAACAGGAAATATTGAAGGGCTTATGAAAGCAGAAATTTCATACGGAAGAATATTTTGGTGGCATTATACATATACAGATAATGCGGGAAACTTTAACGGTACAGCAAAAAAATACAGAGGAAATGTACAGATCCGTGCAAAATGGAGAGGAGAAACGGCTACCATCAGAAAGACCTGGAATGAAGTATTAGGATTTTTCGTTTCGGATTACCTGATGACCCTGAATAAAAACAATAACGGCCAGAATAAATACATAGACTATACATCTTTTTCAAATGGCGGAAATCATCTCTGGTCTAAAGGAACCGTTAATAATGGCCTTAGAAAGTATGTTGACTATTGTAATGCAAACGGTATTACGAACACCATCAGCCATGCAAATGTATGGGCATGGGAAGGAAATAAACAGACAGGGGCTACTCCGATGCTTTATAAATATCAGCAATTGCCGTTGATGTCTTCTTTCGCAAATATCGGCCAGGCAAATTTCTGGCATAATTTAACGAATATCCTGTCAGGATTTACTATTAATCTTGTTCCTAAACATTTAAGACCGGACCAAATTTATACAGGACTGAATCCAAGAAGTAATGAAACCATAAGTGACAGCCGAAGAATACATCAGCTTATTTTCCATGAATCGGGACATTACTCTCATGCTTCTAAAGTAGGTGCTTCATACTGGGCACAGCTATTTGCATCAGAAATAAGCAATATCCATCTTCATGGTGGTGATCCGTACTACGATGGTACTTCTCCGTCCTTACAGGCGGGTGCACGGATAGGATTGGCAGAAGGCTGGGCTACCGTAACCGAATTCTATGTAAGTAATTCTTATTACAACAGCAGCATTATAAGAAGCAATACAGGCTCATCGCGACAGCATATGAGTAATGTAAACGGCATATTAGAAGGATTTAATATAATCGACAGACCGATGAACGCAACCCGAACTGATGAATGGAGCTGGTTCTCTCATGGATTAATTGTTGACATTTTAGACACCGGGAGGAATAATGGCACAGCTGATCAGTCTGTCCACAGAAATGGTAGTGGAGCTTTCTTAAATACTGTGCTTGACGAGGTAAGTATACAGAGTGGAAGTATCTATAACCTAGGGCCGGTATTCAGCAGGCTTACCTCATCAGTAAATAGCGCGGCCGACTTAAAAAATCCTTTAATGTCTGCTTATCCTGCGCAATCATCTAAGATTAACACCCTTTTCCAAAATTATGGGTACTAAATACTTCAAAATCTTCTTTGCAGTACTGATTTTATCAGTGCTGCAAAGTTGCCCGAATACCGGAGAGGAAGTTTGTGACGGTAAAGAAGCTTCCGCAAACATTCCCAACCTCATTACAATAACCCCGCTAAAGCAGGTATACAGCCAAGGAGAAGAAATTACTTATCAATTGATAATTCCTTCGGAAAATAATTATTTTGGAGATCCTGTCAATCTTTATCAAAAAACAGGAACAACCGATGGCTGGTATATTGCAAGCACTACTCAGCTTTTTGACGGCAACAACGTTACTTACGTGAAAGGAAGCAAAAGGAATGGGGCAGAAAACTGGCACAATGTGACTTATAATTCAGCCAGTGGTAATTATGAGCTTGAAATAAAAGTTAAACTGAACAAAACAGGAAATTATTCATTATTTGCAGATGACAGGGTTGATTTTTTAGGATCAGACAAATGTAACAGAAACTTCATTTACACCAATATCCAAGGCAAAAATGCAGATAATAAAATAGAATTTAAAGTACAATAAGCAGCATTCGCCGGAAAACAACAGGCATTAAATAACGAAGAATCCTCCACAAAAATGCAGAGGATCCCAGTTTATCCTTTTCAAACAGCTAACAGAAAATTCTAAACTTTGTCTAACATATGATGAATATGTTTATATAAAGTTGTGTTTTATGATATGGGAAAAACCTGCTCAGAATGAGGTATTGTTTACAATGAGCTTTCATGGTTATTGGTGTATACAAATGTTAGCATTTTATCTTGATAAAAAAATCCCCCTTTTGTGGTATTTTTTAAGAAAAATTTAACTATATTTAGTTATGTTAATTTTTTATGGATCATTCTGAGAAAAAACATCCACTGGTTGAAGTCTGGAATTCTTACTCCGGTATACGGAAAGAAAAAAAGCATATCGCCCACATCCCTCCCATTGAACGTATTATCGGGGAAATGTTTGCAATTGGAGAATTCTATTATTACGTGATTAATCTTACCAACAGTACACTTTCACATCATCATCCCAACCTGCTGAAACTTCACGGATTAACGGAATACCCTCAGAATTTAAAGGAGATTATAGACCTTACCCATCCGGACGATATTCCTTTCATCATGAAGGCAGAAGAAAAAGTTATCCAGAAAATGATGGAGTTGGGGAAAGAGAATCACCTTTACCTGAAATCCAGCTACTGCTTCCGGATGAAAACAGCCAGAGGGAATTATGAGCTCTTCCATCATCAGGCTGTACTTACAATGGAAGACGAAGACCATAATCTGATCCAGTCCGTTAATATCCACACCAACATCCACCATATTACCCAAAAAAATCCGAACACCGTACTGATTACCGGAATCGGGCCAAGAAACGATTTTTATCAGATAAAGATCGAAAACCCTTCAGAAAACAGTTCGGACATCCATCTTACCAAAAGGGAAACTGAAGTTTTGGCACTGATCGCCAAAGGATATTCCGGATCCGAGATCTCTAAGATGCTGATTCTTTCAGAGCATACCATCCGTACGCACCGCAAAAATATTTTAGCCAAAACCAAGTGCAGGAACAGCAAGGAACTGTTAACGAAAGCTTTCGAATGCGGACTGATTTAGAAGCTGGACGATCAAATAATGAATGGTCAATTTGCTTTGCAGTAAATAGTAAATTCTTGTCATCAGTATTAATAAGCTGAATACGGAAATTTTTTTCGGTAAATAGTACTGCAGCAGTCCCTAATATCGCTGTATTTCCTATTGTCATGCTAAGAAAAATTCATTTAATCCTGATGGTGTTTTATTTAATTTTTTTGAATATCACTAACATCAGGCTGAAGCTCTATTCCTGTTAATATTCATAACTGTTATTATATCGAAGATCTTAATTTGTGTCGGATTCAAATTATTTTAATTAAAAGGAATACATCTCATATGCCTCCAGTGAAAAATTCGCTATTCACTGCGAAGTAAATTAACCATTCACCATCGCCCACTCACTCACCGTCAGTTAGTTATCCCTGACAAATCTCAGCTGGGAATTCCGGTGTAAAACTTGTACATTTATTTCAATGGAAAGGATAATGTTACAGCCACGTTTTAAAGATTCGGAGCATTTCAAAGATTTCTGGACAAATGGCAACGGCAAACAGCTGCTGGAGTTTTCCGGAGCGGAAGTCAGCTTTCGGGATTTTGAGAAATTTGTCCCGTATTACGATCATGTTGATGAAACCGGGGATCAGGTCGTAAAAGATATTTATTTCACCCAGAACTTTCACCAAGCTTCAAAGGAAATAGAAGGCTACATCCGTAATGGTATCTCCGAGGGAGACGACACCCCTGAAAGTGTACGACAGCTTTTCCTGCAGGTCCAGACCATTCCGGAATGGCTGGATTATCAACTGATCAAAAGTGGAGCAGAACTTTGTATGCGGTGTAACCTCGACTCTCTGATTTCATTACGGGATTACTGCCTGATGGGCGGCTACGATTACGCTTACCTCAATAAACCGCTGATTGCTACCGAAGCCCTGAAAAAGGGCGCGGTTAAAAGGCTTTCCGAAACACTGGATTTCTGGATCAATGTAACACGGTATGATGCACTGAAAATTCATCAGAAAGGCTACGAATTTGCGATCAAGACCAGGCTGATCCATTCTTACGCCAGGCTGTCGGTCAGAAAATATTATAAGGATTGGGATACCGAAAACTGGGGTGAGCCCATCAACTCCTGGGACATGATGGCGACGTACATCGGTTTCAGCCTGGTGTTTATGCACAGCTTGCATAAACTGGGAAATACAATCTCTGAGGAAGAAGAAAAAGGACTCTTCCACCTCTGGAAATATGTCGGTTATCTGTTGGGAATTCCTGAAAACCTTTTACCCAATGACAAAAAACAGGCAACCGAATATTTTTATCTGTGGACTTCCATTCAGCCTCCAGCGGATGATGATTCCGTTCTGCTGGCGCATTCGCTGCTTAATGAGTCGATGGAAAACCCGGCCTTGAAATATAAGTTCCAGCGAAGAAACCTGCGTTACCTCCATATCTGCTGTACCTGGTTTTTACTGGACGATGAGGTTTGCAGGAGGCTCCGGATTCCGGAAGTTGCCAACAGAAAAGCATTTCCGCTGGTAAAGCGCGCACTTAATAAAATATACGACCGATTGGTAAGCCGGGAAGCGAGGATCAGGAAAGGAAATGCATCACAAATGAAGGTATTAGGTGATTATCATACCATTGTGCAGCATTCTAACTTTCATTAGTTTAAGCCCTTACCTTTTATTATTCCATTTTACAATCCAAGTTTATACAATTTATTATTTAAACCGGACACTGAAAATTTGTTATGGATCCAGTCAACCACATCAGGCAGATCAAATTTGTTTTTTGACCAATAACTTCTCGGTATGATTTTTTTCGAAAATTTACCCGAAGTGACGAAAAGGATTTATTAAAATGCAGAAGTGACAAAGGGTCAACATTGGTTTTTAATCACCAACTTCTCGATCTGATTTTTTTCAAAAATCTAATTGAAGGGACATCCATCAAAATCCGATGTCTGATACTCCGGCTGAATTACAACATTTGCCATTAAATAGAAGTAGTTAAAATGGTATACAACGCATGCATGCCTTATCATTTACCAGCGAATGCCCTAGCCGAGATTGCAGCGGAAATCCTTTTTTGAAAAAAAAGATTGCAGCGGAAAGCGCGAAAAAGCTCCTGAAAAAATCAATCTGAAACGGTATTAAAAAATCATAGAATTTTATATTTTTTTTAACTATAAAAACAGGCCCGCGTGGTAGATATTATTCGTTTTTGACGTTAAATTTTCGTATTTTTGATCAATTATTTAAACAACAGATGAGTAATATAGACGACAAGAAAAAAGCACTCGCGCTGGTGCTTGACAAATTAGATAAAACATACGGAAAAGGGACGGTAATGACATTGGGTGACAGTGCCATTGATACGAACATCGAAGTAATTCCTTCAGGATCTTTAGGATTAGACATCGCTCTTGGAGTAGGTGGTTATCCGAGAGGAAGAATTATTGAGATCTACGGGCCTGAATCTTCCGGTAAAACAACTTTAACGCTTCATGCGATTGCCGAAGCTCAGAAAGCCGGCGGAATCGCGGCCTTCATTGATGCGGAGCATGCCTTTGACAGAGGATATGCCGGAAAACTGGGTATCGATCTGGAAAACCTGATTATTTCGCAGCCGGACAACGGGGAACAGGCACTGGAAATCGCCGATAACCTGATTCGTTCTGGAGCAATCGACATCGTGGTAATCGACTCCGTAGCGGCTCTTACACCAAAAGCGGAAATCGAAGGGGAAATGGGAGATTCCAAAATGGGTCTTCACGCAAGACTGATGTCTCAGGCGTTGAGAAAACTTACCGCTACGATCAACAGAACCAAATGTACGGTGATCTTCATCAATCAGCTGAGAGAAAAAATCGGGGTGATGTTCGGAAACCCGGAGACCACCACCGGTGGTAACGCTTTGAAATTCTATGCTTCGGTAAGAGTAGACATCAGAAAAGCGAGTGCCCCTATCAAGAACGGTGACGAGGCAATCGGTAGCCGTGTGAAGGTAAAGATCGTAAAAAACAAGGTGGCTCCTCCTTTCAAGCAGGCAGAATTCGATATTATGTACGGTGAAGGGGTATCCAAAACCGGAGAAATCCTGGATCAGGCGGTAGAACAGGGGATCGTGAAGAAAAGCGGTTCTTGGTTCAGCTACGAAGAAACAAAGCTTGGACAAGGCCGTGATGCCGTAAAAGATGTCTTAAAAGACAATCCTGAACTTTCCGAGGAACTGGAAAATAAAATCAAGGAAGAAATCGCGAATAAAAAGTCGTAATTTCTGATATTTACTAAATAGAAACCCGGCGGAGCAAAGCTCCGCCGGGTTTGTTTTATACATTATTGACTAGGGTTTATCGTCTGTTAATTCAAATCCCCAGTCTTTTCCTTTTTGGGTAGCCGGAACACCTTTCGTCATCCAAACCGGAGCTTTGGCTCCTTTCAGATAATAATCGAAGAACTGCTGTTCACGGATCTGGATGTCTTTCCGGTTCTGGCGTTTGATGAGATTATGATCGTCGCCGTTGTAATTCAGGAGCCAGGCCGGCTTTCCGAGACGACGTAAGGCAGTGAACATTTCAATTCCCTGATACCAAGGCACAGCACCATCTTTATCGTTGCTCATAATCACCACCGGAGTTTTCACCTGGTCCATCGCAAACAACGGTGAATTTTTAATATACAGATCCGGTGCTTCCCACAAGGTTTTTCCTAACCGGCTTTGTGACTTTTCGTACTGAAACTGGCGGTTCATTCCGGAAGACCAGCGGATTCCCCCGTAAGCGGAAGTCATATTGACCACCGGTGCACCCGCCCAGGCCGCTGCATACATATCGGTATGAGCAATCAGATAGGCAACCTGGTAACCGCCCCAGCTTTGCCCCTGGATTCCGATTTTCGTCCCGTCTACCCATGGGTTTTGTTTCAGCTTTTCCACTCCGGAATTGATGTATTCCATCGCAGATTCTCCCGGCTGACCATCGGTATATGAAATATCCGGAGTGAAAACCAGATAGCCGTTGCTTACAAAATACGAGATGTTCAATCTCGAAGGCGTCGGAGCCGGTGCCACATAACGGTTCAGGTTATCTGAAAGTTTTTCATAAAAATAAACGATCATCGGGTATTTTTTAGCGGGATCGAAATTTTCGGGTTTGTAAAGAAGGCCTTCAGAGGAATTTCCTTTGGGAGTCGTCCAGCGGACCAGTTCGCCCGTTCCCCAATTGTAAAGGGCCTGCTGCGGATTGGTGCTGCTCAGTTTCTGCTGCACCGCGAAATCGGAGGTTGCAAAAACATCAGGCGATCGGGTGTAAGATTCTTTTATCAGAATGTATTCGTCTGCATTTTTAGCTTTCTGAAGGCTGCGGTAGCCCCAGACATCTTCCATCTTTACTTTTACAGGATCAGCATTCGACCGTATTGAAGTTTTAAAAATCCCATTGGCTTTCGTGGTGTTGTCAAATGCCGATAAATAGATGGATGATTTTCGGTTCAGGCTTTTGATGTCTTTGTCCAGATCGTAGGTTTCAAAAGTGATTTTATTTTTACGTCCAAAACCATTGGTGATATTTCTGGGTTTCTTTGAGCCGCCAAGGAAAAACTCCCAGAGATCATAGCGGTCGCGGATAATCACCGATTCATCATTCTCCGTCCAGAATGCGATGCCATAAGCCACCGGAAAGTCGGGCATATCAAATTCTTCATCCACAAATGAAACAGGTAATCCTGTGGTCAGCGGTGTGGTCTGCTTCGTTTTCACATTATAGCTCAGCCACTGTCCTTTTTCGCGGTCAAAAATTATGACAAATTTTCCAAGCGGGGACGGTGCTGCCGAACCGTTCAGGTTTCTTACAATCTCTGTTCGCTCCCCTGTTTTGTTATCGATAATATAATAAGTCTTTTTGGTTCCGCCTTCCCACTGCGAAGCGATCCGGTTGTTTAAGCTGCTGCTTCCCAGCACGAAGTCTGCGTTGCCTTCATTCACCAACCGTAAGGTATCCAGATCTTCCCCGTCGATGTTAACGAAGAAATCCGGTTTTTCCGTCTGCATAACGGCCGCGTAGGATTTTTTAAGATCATTTTTCATTTCTTTCAGCTGTACTGTCTGCAGATAATCGTCTTTGTAATTCCAGATATCCACAACGGCATGGTCGTTGGCAATCATGGCCGTATCTTTGGCTACAGGTTTCGGCGCAACTCCAAAATAAAGCTGCTTTCCGTTTTTGCTGAATATAGGCAACCGGTTTTCAGAAATTACCCAGTTCTTTTTCATCCGCGGATGATCATTGGTCAAGGCTTCCTGCTTTTTCTGTTTAACATTAAAATAATACAACTGATATTGTTTTACCAGGTCATTCTGCGCAGAAGCCGTTCCCACAAATGCCAGCTGGTCTCCTGCCTCATCAAAAGCCAATTGGGAGAAATCGCCTTCCATTTCCGAAATTTTGCTCACGGCTCCCGTTTCAAGATCAACGATCTGTACGGTTTCCAAAGGATATTTCTTCGGTTTGGATTTATCGGTGCTCTTTTTATCCGCCAGCTTTACGTCGGCAGAGTCTTTTTTCTCTTCTTTATTTTTACTGATTTTCTCTTCCTGCTTTTTGGTGACGAAAACCAGCTGCTTTCCGTTTTTGCTGAAGTCATAACGAACTACGTCATTATAAGTGATGGTTTTTCCGTCTGCCAGGTTTCGTACTGCCAGCTGCAACGGCTTGCTGCTTTTATCGTCTTCATTCTTATCATCGCCTTCCTTTTCAGAATCGTCCGAAGATTTATCCTTCATGTTTTCCAGCAGATAAGCAATATAAGAACCTGCTTTTTCCGGAATTTTGTATCCTTTGACATTCGGAATCTTTTCCGTTTTGCCGCCTGCAAAATCAACAATGGCCAAAGTATCTTTCGTGAGCTTATTCTGCTTAAGCTTTTTATCTTTTACGGCTTTGATGTCTTTGTAAAACGGGCGGATCTGGAAAACGGCGAACCTCGAATCGCCCGTAAATTCAGGCCGTACACCTCTCGGGAATTTTTTAGTATTCCTGTTCTTTACCGAATAAAAAAAGAGATCGGGATTTCCTTCCTGAACATCCACAGAATAGGCGATCCATTTTCCGTCGTTTGATATTTTTCTTGCCCCGATGTTCTGCCACCCGTCGTAGACGGAATGATCCAGCGGCTTTTTCTGCCCGTACATGAAATATGTCATGACAAACAGCATAAAAACTGAATATTTCAACTTCATATGATAGATAATTTTAAAAAATAAAAGTAAGCTATTTCCGTGATAAATCGATACGGATTCATTGTCCGATATGAAACAATGCCAAAATGGCAGTTTATGGTAAACGGTATTTTTTTTGAGAAACCAAAGGAAATTAAAAAACAAAAATTATTATGACTAAAGGAAATATTAATGTATCGGTGGAAAATATTTTTCCGCTAATTAAAAAATTTCTTTACAGCGACCACGAAATCTTTTTAAGAGAATTAATTTCCAACGCAACGGACGCTACTTTAAAATTAAAGCATTTAACGAGCATCGGCGAAGCCAAAGTTGAGTATGGAAGTCCTAAGATTGAAGTGAAAATCGATAAAGAAAACAAGACGCTTACCATTATCGACCAGGGAATCGGGATGACCGGTGAAGAGGTTGAAAAGTACATCAACCAAGTGGCTTTCTCGGGGGCTGAAGAGTTTTTGGAGAAATATAAGGATACCGCGAAAGATTCAGGAATCATCGGGCATTTCGGACTTGGGTTCTACTCTG
Organism: uncultured Chryseobacterium sp.; assembly: GCA_913774355.1. GTDB lineage: Bacteria > Bacteroidota > Bacteroidia > Flavobacteriales > Weeksellaceae > Chryseobacterium. Next base: position 66,834 of record CAJYGB010000042.1, read on the forward strand.
CCTTTATGGTGGCTGAGAAAGTGGAAATCGTAACAAAATCTTACAAAGACGAGCCGGCGGTACGGTGGATCTGCGACGGCAGCCCGGAATTCACTTTGGAAGAAACCGCAGATAAGTCTGAAAGAGGAACTGAAATTATCCTGCATATTGCAGAAGATTCCACCGAATTCCTTGAAGAAAGCAAGATCCGTGAATTGCTGCTGAAATACAACAAATTCATGCCGGTGCCGATTAAATTCGGAACCAAGACGCATACATTACCTTTACCGGAAGATGCTCCTGAAGATGCGGTAGCCGAAACGGAAGAGGTGGATAATATCATCAACAACCCTACTCCGGCCTGGACGATTGCACCAAGCGAGCTTACAAATGAGGATTACATGAAGTTCTATCACGAGCTGTACCCGATGCAGTTTGAAGAGCCTTTATTCAATATCCATTTAAATGTTGATTATCCGTTCAATTTAACCGGGGTTTTATTCTTCCCGAAACTGAGCAACAATTTAAATATTGAAAAAGACAAAATCCAGCTGTACCAGAATCAGGTTTTCGTAACGGATGAAGTAAAAGGCATTGTTCCGGACTTCCTGATGCTGCTTCGCGGGGTGATTGATTCTCCGGATATCCCGTTGAACGTTTCCCGTTCTTATCTGCAGGCTGACGGTGCCGTGAAGAAAATTTCATCCTATATCACGAAAAAAGTGGCCGACAAAATGGCTTCCCTTATCAATGAAAACCGTGAAGATTACGAGAAAAAGTGGAACGACATTAAAGTGGTGATCGAGTACGGAATCGTAACGGAAGAAAAATTCGCTGAAAAAGCAGATAAGTTTACACTCTATCCGACAACCGACGGAAAATATTTCCTTTGGAATGAACTGGAAGAAAAAATCAAGCCGAACCAGACGGATAAAGACGGAAAACTCGTTGTATTGTATGCTTCCAATGCCGATGAACAGCATTCTTACATCCAGGCTGCGAAAGACAAAGGCTATGAATTGCTTCTGCTGGATTCGCCGATCAGCCCTCACGTAATCCAAAAACTGGAAACGTCAAAAGACAAAATCTCTTTTGCCAGAGTGGATGCCGACCATATCAACAACCTGATCAAGAAAGACGAGCCTGTTATTTCCAAATTAAATGAAACGGAAAAAGAATCGCTGAAGAAAAATGTGGAAGAATCTATCGGTGACGGTAAATTTACAGTTCAGATTGAAGACCTGGACAGCAGCGATGCGCCGTTCACGATTACCCAGCCTGAATTTATGAGAAGAATGAAAGATATGCAGGCAACCGGTGGCGGCGGAATGTTCGGCATGGGCGGTTTCCCGGAAATGTACAACCTGGTGGTGAACTCCAACAGCGAATTTGCCGGGCAGATCCTGAAAACGGAAGATGCAGAACAAAAAGCAGGTCTCATCAAGCACGCGCTTGATCTTGCCAAACTTTCCCAGAATTTACTGAAAGGAAAAGAGCTTACCGACTTCATCCAGAGAAGTTATAAGCAACTGGAAAAATAAATTGACTATTTATAAAAAACCCTGCGGAGCAAAGCTCCGCAGGGTTTTTTATTATAGATTAAAACTTATATTAACATGAACTCAAACTGCAAACCAGTTGGGTGGAAGAAGGAAGCTGGATGCTGAAAGTTTCTTCAGTCAACGTACTACCAACATCTCTACATATCAATGATTCCGTTTCCATTCTTATGAAGAGTAAACTCTATCAAATAATCCTGACTATTTTTCTGCTTTACTTTTTTAGTAAATGAAAAATACCAGCATAGGTTCCCATTCAAATTGATACCCATAATAATCTGTTACTTATAATTCCTCCAACGGATTCCAGAACAGGTTTTTAAAATTTTTAATCCTTCCGTTTTCCACTATGATGCCTTCCGCTTCAAGTCTTTCCTGGAATTCCGGGACGGAAAGCGTACCCGAAGCTGAAATGACCCGGTGCGCCGGTACATCCTCCGGACAGCCGCCCATAGCTTTTCCGACGTGGCGGGAATGATTGGGAAAACCGACGGCTTTGGCAATAGCGCCATAACTTGTTACACGGCCTTTGGGAACGAACCTGGTGATTTCCCAGACCTGTTGTTTGAATATTTCGTTCATTGCTGATTGTTGTATTCAAATATAAAAAATTGAGTTGGATTTTTTATCTAAACCGGCCTAAAAGTCTCACGCTGATCTGGCAGATTTTGCAGATGATTGGGTTAGCTTACTGTAAATCCTCCGCCCGTTACTTTAATATCATGTTTAGATCCCTATGGGATGACAAACGTTGTGTTTATCCCTCATGGCATTTAACAAAAATCCTATTTAAACTTTCAAATAAAAATCAAGAAAAGTCTTTAGTTATTGATTGTAAACATTTTAAAAACCGCATACTTTTTGGATACGATTTAAGGAATTAAAATATTTTATCATGAAAAAGTCATTCTTCAGCTTTTTGAATAAGATCAACAAAGCCGTACTTCCGAAATTAAGTGATAAAGATCCCAATAGCCTGACAAAATTTCAGAAAGGGATCCTGGCCTACCGCTATTTTGTCCTGGTCAATTCTTTAGATTAAAATATTATTTAATTTTTGAAATTAAATTCCGACATCCGTTGTACAGAGGCTTTTCAATGAAAAGGTAGATCAGAATGGAGCAGATCCATAACAGTACAAAGTTGCGGTCCGGCAGATAAATGTACGATTTCAGCTTCATGTTGAAGTAGCTGAGGTGAATCAGGTAAAAAACGAATGACGCATTCCCCAATAAAACAATTGTTTTTGAAGAAAGAATTTTAGAGATCCACGTTCTTTCGGTCATCAATCCCCAGAAGAAAAGGGCAATCGCTAACGGTAAAAGAAATTCATGGATCAGTCTTCCTTCCCATCGTTCCACACCGTGAACGAAATTATTACGGGCAAAAAAAGTTATGGCAACATTTAATAGCAAGATTGAGATACCGCCGATCAGTGTCGGTTTTTTCAGATTTTTTAAAAACCCGAGTCCTTTTTCCTGTTTCATGAGATAAGCCAGTAGCATTCCGAAAAAGAACTCGGTACTTCTTCCGAAAAAGGTACTTTCCGTCATGAACTGTAACGGATACAGGAAACCCTCAGGATTACCGTTGTATTCATGTAAACCGTATCCTGAGCCCCATCCCACAAGGAAAAGTCCCGACAAGAACAAAAGGCAGTATTTCCAGTTTTTTTTAAGCAGAAGGAATAAAAGCGGTGCCAGCAGGTAAAAGAAAAACTCTACGGTGAGCGACCAAGCCTGCACGATACCCGAAACGGAATATTTTTCAAACAAAGAATATAAAAGCGAATACTGAAGGAAATACGTATCTACATCGTTGGAATATTTTGTATCCAGAAAAAAGGCAGTCAGCAGAATCCAGTATAGCGGAAAGATTCTTGCGATACGGAGCAATATATATTTCAGGTACGATTTTCCGGATTGCAGAGGCGCATCTTCATACCGGTAAGCCAGTAAAAAGCCGCTCAGCACAAAAAAAACAGTAACGCCAATGTGCCACTCGCTGATGAAACGCATGATTTCAAAGGGTAGGTCTGTACGCCAGTATTTCCGGTTATGGTAAACGAATACCATAATCGCGGCAACGGCACGCATCCCTGTCAGCGCATCAAATTTATTTTTACCGGTTGTATCCAATGGCTAAAAAAATAAAAGGCTTACGGATAAGCCTTTTATGTAGATTTTATAAGATCTTCGATTAAGAATTTTCTAAGATATAAGAAAACATCAATGGTGCACAGATGGTAGCGTCACTTTCAACGATAAATTTCGGTGTCGTGATATCCAGTTTCCCCCAGGTAATTTTCTCATTCGGAACAGCTCCGGAATAAGATCCGTAAGAAGTGGTAGAATCTGAAATCTGGCAGAAATACGACCAGAAAGGAATGTCGTGCATTTCCATATCCTGATACAGCATCGGAACCACGCAAATCGGGAAATCCCCGGCAATCCCTCCTCCGATCTGGAAGAAACCTACACCTTTTCCGGCAGAGTTCTTCGTGTACCAGTCGGCAAGATACGTCATATATTCGATACCGGATTTCATTGTGGTCGCCTTAAGCTCTCCCTTGATGCAGTAAGAGGCGAAGATGTTACCCATGGTGGAATCTTCCCATCCCGGTACAACAATCGGAAGGTTTTTCTCTGCCGCCGCAATCATCCATGAGTTTTCTCTTGGAATTTCGTAATACTGTTCCAAAACTCCTGAAAGGATCATCCTGTACATAAATTCGTGCGGGAAATACCTTTCGCCTTTCGCTTCAGCATCTTTCCAGATCTCAACGATATGTTTCTGCAATCTTCGGAATGCTTCTTCTTCAGGAATACAGGTATCGGTTACCCGGTTCAGCCCTCTTTCCAAAAGGTCCCACTCGTCCTGAGCCGTAAGATCCCTGTAATGAGGAACTCTTTCATAGTGAGAGTGCGCCACAAGGTTCATCAGGTCTTCTTCAAGATTCGCTCCTGTACATGAAATGAAATCCACTTTATCCTGACGGATAATCTCTGCAAGGATTTTTCCAAGCTCTGCGGTAGACATCGCTCCAGCCAGCGTGATCATCATTTTTCCGCCGTCCTTAAGGTGGGCTACATATCCTTTGGAAGCATCCACCAAAGCTGCTGCGTTGAAGTGCAGGTAATACTTTTCTATGAATTCAGTTATCGGTTTGCTCATTTTTTTAAATTTGTGCAAAGATAAAACTTAAAAACGGAATGTAGCGGCTGCACTTAAAGAAAGTCTCGTTAAGCTTTCTTTTTGATCATCTCCTAACTCTACCGTCTGGCCGTTGTAGCTGAATTTGCTTAAAGTTCCCCCGGAAAGTCCCAGTTTAGGCCCGATCAAAATATTCTTATTAATCTGATACTGGTATGCAAAATCCAGTTCCGCTCCAAAAGTTGTTCCTTTGCCTTTCACGTTTTCCGTTTTGGAGGTATAGGTCATGGCACCTAAAGCGGCAGACATGAAAAGCTTATGCTTCGTATCATGAGCATCGTTGGTTAAGGTAACTTCCGGACCATAAAAATTGATGTTATCCTTGGTGCTGACATTAGCGGAAACCACATTCCCCATATTATCCATTACACTGAAACGGCCGCTTGTAGAAGCGCTGTAATTGGAATATTTAAATCCGATCAAAAGCCCGGTTTTCACTTCGTAGCGTAGGGCGACATCGAAGTTTACCCCGCTTTTTAATCCTTTTAAATATTCTTTCTGATCTCTGGAGAGATTCGCTGATGTTTTCGCAAGTCTCCAGGCATACCCTACAGATGGAGAAATAGAAATTTTCTGGGCAAAAGAAGCCACTGAAATAGAAAATACGCTCAATGCGATAAGTTTTTTGATCATTAGTCTAAAATTTGCAGCAAAAATAACACGTGAATTGAAGGTAAAGGCGAATAAAATTTAACAATTAAAATGGGTGAAAAGGCTGGAAGAGGAAAGCTGGATGCTGGGAGTTTTTCCTGTAAATATAATGACTAATGGTATTGACTATGAAAATGACATCGTTGTTCAGTCTCTTTTAATGGTATTTATTAATACTTAAATTTCCGGTTTTCTTTTTTCTCGGAAAGTTTCTTCTTTGTATCCAGTCTTTTCTGCTTCTGGTTTTTTGACGGCTTCGTGGCCCATCTCTTTTTCGGAATTATTAAAGCATGGTCTACGAGATCAAGTACTTTCTCAATGGCTTTATTTTTATTGGCGAGTTGCGTCCTGCTTTCAGAAACGGTTAAGAACAGCAAACCATCGGCATTGATCCTGTTTTTTAATTTGGTTTGAATTACATCTTTCTGGTAATCATTAAAAAATCCGGATTCCGCAACATTCCAGAGAACCGTTACCGAAGTTTCGACTTTATTTACGTTCTGCCCGCCCGCCCCACTGCTGCGGGAAGTTTTGAAGCTGAGTTCCCTTGTAAAATCTTTCATTGAATTTTAATTTTTATGATCTAAGCTTTTCTCCAGCTCAATCCTGTTTACTTTTCCGTTGGGAGTTCTTGGGATTTTTTCCACGAAGATAACCTCTTTAGGCCGATGGAACTTTTTCTCATAACCGACGGCGGATAATTGTCGGTCCAGTTCTTCCGAAGGTTTTCCTTCAATCACCAATATCAATTTCTGACCCAAACGTTCATCGTCGATGCCTAAGAAAACCACTTCATTGGCAATTTCTTTCTTTACCAAAGCTTCAAGTTGTTCCGGAAAGATTTTTACTCCTCCGGAATTGATCACGTTATCAAATCTTCCTAAAAATTTGAACTGATTTCCATTTTTAATATCCACTAAATCATTGGTCTGCAATATTTCTGAATTGATTTTGGGCGCAAATATTTTTAAACAACCTCTCTCGTCCTGCGCTATTTCCACATGTTCAAATGCGGTGAAATAGTTTTCCGGATCAGGTACGATCTGCTTTAAAGCAATATGGGAAAGCGTTTCCGACATACCGTATGTTTCATAAATCCGTGTCTGATTGGATGAATGTCCGAGTACCCGGAAGATTTTCTTTTTTAAAGATTCTGAAACCGCAGCACCACCGATGATCAGGTTTTTAATTAAATATAATTTATCCAGCGAATTTTCCACCTGCAAAGGGGTCATGGCACAGAAATCTATTGTTACATCCAGATTTTCAAGAGGTTTCACAGACGGTTCTGCAATAATCAGTTTTAATTTTCTTACCATCGACCGTACCACCATCATTTTTCCGGAAATGTATTCGACAGGAAGGCAGATTAAGGCGGTGTCCCCTTCTTTTAATCCTAAGAAATTGCAGGTCATTTCTGCAGAGTTCACCATTTTCTTTTTTTCGATCTCAAAAATCTTTGGCGTTCCCGTAGAGCCGGAAGTCTGTACTTTTACCGTCTTGGAATCCGAGAACCATTCCTCCAGAAAATTACGGATTTTTGCTTCAAATTCCGAGTTGAAAGATAATGGATTCATATTGAGATTATTAAAATCGATCTGCATAAGTACCGTGTCTAAAACTCCTGTAAATTTAAAAAAAAGTTTAAAAAGTTCTTGCATGTAATGAAAAAAGCTGTAAATTTGCACCACTAAAACAAACAGAGACTCATGGTGTAGCGGTAACACTACTGATTTTGGTTCAGTCATCTGGGGTTCGAATCCCTGTGAGTCTACGAAAAACCATCCTTTTAAGGGTGGTTTTTTTGTTTTTATTTTTGTTTAAAGCAAAAAAAAGATGCAGAAATTATTCTGCACCTTTATCAAATCATTTCATAAATATTAAAGTTGAGTGGCGTCGCTTACAATAAGCTTCAGATCGCCTTCTTTTAAAATCCCTCCGTTTCCTACGTACATTGAATCTACTTTGAATGTTGAAAAGTAAATACTTGGTAATTTAAGCCATAAATACACATGCTGGTCTGAACCTACATACTGCCCTGCTGTAATAGCGGTAGAGGCTGCTACATAAGATTTGTGACTTATAATATTTCCCGCAGGCGGATAGCAATATCCTACCCAGGTCACATCGATAATGTCGGCTTGTCCATAATTATAGCCTGTAGCCTTAAGGTGATACATCGCATAACTATTGGTGATATTATAAGGAAGCTTTATATGGAAAATCTTGGTGGAACTTTGTTCTGAGGTAAAATATTTAAGAATACCCTCCCTAGTACTTCCCCTATCGGTGGAACCTTCCAGGTTCAGTACAACATTTCCGGTTTGTCCGTTCACCGTTTGTACCAGACTGTTCGGAATTCCCATGTTGTTTTTGATATCCTGAAGGGAAATCTGCGCCACAACGGAGTTATCCATTCCCCTGAGCTTCAGATATCCATTTTCGGTATTGATATTATTGGTAATTCGTTTAAGTTCCGGACCACTTAAATGGGCATAGCTATCCAAAAGATCTGCGAACTGAGCCTCCGTAGGTCTTTTTGTCGCTTTGAAATATTCTTTTAATTCCGGTATTGTTTTTTTAGGCATTGGTGTTATTTATCTGTGATTTTAACTGTTCTAATTCTTTATTTTGGGCTATCATGTACAATGTTAGCTCTTCAATTTTCTGAAGGAGTTTGATCTGGAATTCTCCAACCGTAACCCCATTCTCCGTCATTTCTTTTGCCGAAGGAATTTCCGGAAGATGCTGTTTTTCTGAAATGAATTTTTCCAGATCCTGCATTCCCCAAAGATTATAATCCTGAGCGAATACGAAATCGGCAGTCGGAGAAGCGGAGACTACAAAATCTTTGGCTTCCACCTTTCCCTGAAAAGCAGCATTACCGTTTGCCGCGAATCTGGCTTTTTCATTCCCATTAAATTTGATAGTATAAGCCGAGATATCTGTTCCTCCGCCTCTTACAATTCCAACATCACAAGATTCATTATACCATGTATACCGAATGGCCGCATTCATTTTGTCTACGTAATTCGTAAATTGAACAAATTGGATAGATTTTGGCTCGCTGTTCAGGAATTGGAGATGCAATTGGGATTGAGGATTATCAGTACCAATTCCTACATTTCCGCCATCTCTGTTGAATACCGTATTATTTCCAATCGGATTTACCTGTAAAGGAGCACCGGCATGGCTTTGAATCCATGTATGTTGTTGATTATATCCCATCCGGAGATTAGGTGCACTTTCATCTCCGATTAAGAAAGTGCCATATTGATCGGGGGTTGAAGCAGAAGAAGTGACCTGCAATTTTGATTTAGGATTCTTAGTGCCAATACCCAGATTGTCATTATAGTTTACATAATGTTTTTGCTGGCCTGTTAATGGTTTGGTATAAACCGAAGATAGACTGATTTCATGTGCAATTGATTTAACTGGAGAATGATGAATAAGTCTTAAAGCATAATCGTTACCATTGGAATTGGTATGATATATCGTAATTTTATACTGATTAAGATTACTATCCCAAACTAACTCATCAATATAAATATTATTTACCATTTCGCCTGATGCTTCAACAATTCTTGATACAGAAGGAAACCAAATATCATTATCCGGATTGGCACCCATAACCAAAAGTTTTTTTATGACACCTACGGTATTCTGGTAGTTATAAAAGCCTGCAATTTCTACTTCAAACCATCCATTAATAAAAGGATTTCCTAATAAAATATCAATTGCCTGGTTTGCCTGCTGATTGGGGAAAGTAAATTTAAAATCATTACTTTCTCTATAATAAGTCGTTGCGTCCAGATGTACATAACTGTCCAGTAAATCTCCAAACTGCCCTTCCGTAGGTCTCTTTGCTGCCTTAAAATATTCTTTTAGCTGCGGTATTGTTCTCTTTGACATAATTGCTAATTTTTAAATGTTGTGTCTGATGATAAAAGTTCCCTGCATGATCATTCCATCGGTTCCGTCCGAAGAAATACCGCCGATATCCGACCAGGTTTCTTTTTTATAAATGGTTAAAATTTTCTCTTGGGTACTGTACATATTCGATGTATTCTGAGCCACCAGCTTAAAGTGATGATACAGAACATTGCCAGCATCTTTAATTGGCATCGGATCCATATCTAATTGTTCCAACGGCAGATAAAATTCATTTCCCGTAAGATCAAAGGTTTCCTGAAGTACCCACGATTCTGCCCCGGTAGCAGCATTAGTTTCCGATAGATACAGGTTGGCTTTGGAGGTATCTTTAGCATCCGTATGGATTCTGGCAATCTCTTTCCAATTGCCTTGGTTACTCATTTTATACAAGCTGTACTTTCCTTTATAACAAACCTGTTCCCAGGATAAAATCACCCAATTGATCGTGTCCGAATCTACAGGTACCGGTTCAGAATGGTATTTCAGTTCAGGGGTCGGCGGATTATAATTTTCCACCAAGGTACTTACCACTACTTTTGACGGCATGGAAGGGGCTTCTTCCACCACTACTTTTGAAGCAGGAGGAGATACGTTATAATCGGTTGTAGAGTATTCCACTTTTCGGGTTACCACAACACGGTAGAAAAGGAGATCACCATAAGGTTTATCTGCTAAATCCTCAAACTCATCATACACTACCCAGTTATCGGATGCCGCATCAGTCTCCAGATCAGCCACATTTACTGTTTTAATATGCTGCATACTCAAAATTGAATCTGCATCCAGCTTATTGGTGGCCCGGTAAAGCGATACTTTTGTAATTTTCTGCACTTCCGGATAAGGATTGACTTCCACTTTTACTTTCGCAGTAATTCCAAGGGTTGCGTTATCAACTACCGGTAAAAGGCTTGCAATCTTAGGCGGTTCTGCCGGATTGGTATTCACCAGCTTGATCGGCCCTAAAAAGGGACTGAATTCTCCCATCTGCATCTGGTTTCCGAACTCCCTGGCCCCGTAAAAATAGAAGTTGTCTGAAGCTCCGTCCAGCGTAAAGTCGGTAAACAGGGTAGAATGTTTCGGAACGGAACTATATATTGCTGCCATCGGAGCCATATCGAAATCGGCATGGTTAACAGGCAACAAGTATCCTGAAGCATCCCGGATATTCTGTTTTTTATTCTTCGGTCGATGGCCTGCCGGATCCGAAAAACTCATATTTTTAATATGCTGATAGATCATCGGAACTTCCGTTAAAGGCAGGAAACAGTTGAAGATCCTTTCTTTGATGAAATGGCCCAGTCTCAATTCGTCCGAGGTATTGGCAATTGCACTGATGACTTTATGGTTAAGAGGGTAATTATGGTTTTTCCATTTCGTTTCATCCAACAACGGATTTTGCGCAGCCGTCAGGTTAAAGTAACGGTTATGTTCCTTGATAAAGGTATTGATGGCTTCCATTAAATCCTCACTGTCCGGAATCGGCATCCTGAATTTTTTTGGTCCGACTTCCGGCAGTTCCATATACCCTGTACTTCCGATATTGGTCAGCATATCAAAGTCCATAAAGTTGGTCCACCGGTTGTTGAAAAATACTTCATCCATCCCGCCCAATTCGTTCAAGCTATTTTTGATCATCTCAATCGTGGATGGCTTGTATAAAGCAGCCATCAGAAGAGTATTATTTGCCCTGAAAAACTGTACGGAATAAGGTTTATGAGCATATTCGGTAATAAAACTGTAGGTCGATTTTCCGAATTTATCCGGTCTGGTGGCATATTTTGATCCCATCGGCTGTTTCGGTTGTTTCGGTTCGATAATTTTATTCGCGAACATGACGGCAGGAACCCCGAATTTCGATTTATATTTTGCGCCCTGCATATCCAACGTATCGTTGTCTACACTCCGTAAACCGAAAATGGAATATCTTACATCTTCGTTGTCTCCCGGCAGGATGGCATCCTGCGTGAGGTTGTTGGCTACATTCTTATACAGATATACTTTGTAGGAAGGGTAATAATTTAGCTGGAGTGATGTCCCCAAAACAGGATCCGTAGGTTTGGCAGGAAGTGTCTGGCCTCCCAACACGTGAAATATAGGCTCATGACTGCTATTTTCTTCAATAATGAAATTGTTATCATAGATATACAGGACCAGATCATTATTGGTTCCGATATTTTCAGTTCTTACCACTTTGAAGACGGATCTGGATTCGATAGGATGGCCATTGTTGTAATCTTCATTCGTAAAAATCCTCACAATACCATTCTGCCATTCTACCGAATGCGAACCTTCATTGTATTGTGAATGCTTAGCCATTTTGAAACCTGGAAAGGTAATTTTATAAACTCCTTTATGCACATAAGGCTCTGCAGGATAACTGATCACGTCTCCCTGACTGTTCTGATAAACCGTAAGTTTTTCGAAATACTTCTCTACTGTGGCCTGTTTCCAGAACCCCCTGCTCTTTTCAAGATAACGCTGGCTTTCTCCGTTAGATGAAGGGGTTTCGATAACTTCTCTGTGGACCGTCCAGTCATTGGTTCCAATCTTGACCTTCAGTGAATTCGGATTTTTTATCCCCCAGGTAGAGGTGTTCTGCATATTTTCCGTAACGCTGAAAAGACCTTCCGTAGCCGGATTGATAACAGGAAGTGTCAAGCTGGCCTGATCAATAAGCGGTGTTGTTCCTGCAATAATCGCTGCACTGGCTGCTTTTTTAAAGACCGTAAAGTGAAGGCCTGTTGAGGTCTGGTCTATCCCATTGATGATATAGCTGTCCCCATCCATTAGGAATATGCTTCCAATATAATCGCTTACCGCTGTTCCGGCAGGAATTTCGGATTTGTAAGTCTGTACCTGAATAGAAGGCTGTGTTACTCCGGCGTTTGCTGCTCCTGAACCGGGGACCAAGTAGTCTTTGGTTTTGATGATCGCCATCAGCTGGTTGGCATGCGGAACCACATCGTAAGCCTTAGCCGAAATAATTTTAGGCGTATAATTCCTGTAAAAAATTTCTACCTCATCCGCAAATACTTCTTTGTTATCCGGGAATAAGCTTTCAGGATCCTGCTGGTATACCATCGTCGAAATCCCGGAATCAAACGGAATGGAATAACCGATCAGATCCTGGTAGATATGGTAATCATAAGTGAGCCTTACCAAAGTTTTATCCTCATTATCCGGGATCGCATTCAGACGCAACTGCTCGTTTTGCGTGGTAAAGGTGAGAGGGACTTCTTTCTGAATATTAAATACGTTGGTCCCGGAAGGCGGCAAAAGCCTGTTTGCCGGTTTGATATTTGTATCAATAGACAGTTCTTTTTCCCCGTACTGTGCTCTTGAGAACCAGTTGATCCCATACCCTTTATAGAAATACGTCCCGCTTTTATCCTGTCTGTGCATATACAGCGGAGCATAGGTAGGAGGAATCTGGATCGGTAAGGTTTCCGAAGAATTATCCGTGTTAAAATACTGGTTATCATGACAGAGTTCAGGTTTAGCCCAGCTATACGTATCCGCTTCACCAGGTTTTACAAGCCTGTGTTCAAGACCGGCATAAACCGGATTGGTAAATGAAGAAGCGTCAAAAGCATAGCTGGAATCAAAAAACGCAGGATTCACCTGAAAATCCGGAATCTGGATGTTGTAGAGGCTGACATACCTGTATTTTCCGTCATGGGAATATCCCTCACTGTTATAAAGACCTGCCGAATTGGGATTATTCCCATCCATCCCTTTGGAAATTTTCAGGAGATCTACCGGAAGGGATAATCTTTCGATCTGCGTAGATACCGGCAATGACATGGACAATAACTGATAGGTCTTATCCGAAGAATTGATATCCAGATCTCTGTTGGTGTGATATTCTGCAATGTAAACAAATTCACTGCTCATAACATCATTGTTGATATCAAGATGCCCCAGCCCCAGCATTCTCGCCACGTGATAATCCAGTGCGGCAATATTTAAAATATCAAGGTTAGACACTTCTGTCTGACCATCCTGTACAGGATCTGTTGTAATGGTAACTGACGGATCACTCTGTGCAGCACCGAAATTCAGATTAAGCGTTTCATTAGCCTTAGGATTTGGCTGTGCATTACTCAGACTGATGTATTTATTCACTACAGTCTTTATATCTCTGTCTAAAGGCCCCTGGGAAGCATGTTCCCATTTTTCCTGATAATTTTTAGTATTCACAAACGCACCATCATTGTATCGCAGCCATGCTCCGTGTACCGGGTTGGAATCCGGAAGAGGATCCAGCCTGGTAAAGGCTTCAGAATTATCCGTGGTTAAAGCAAATTCACCCATGAACTTCCATGCCTGAGCCTGATTGCGGCTGATAATAAAATCTGAATAAAATTCAAAATCAATCATCGATACAAGACAGCTGTTGGCTTTAAAACGTAGGGTCTTGCCATTTTCCGCATTGAAATAATTGGTGCTCACTTCATTGCTGTACAACTCTTTTCTGTACGTAAGATTCTGCTGTGTTACAGAAGTATTCTCCGCTACCGACAATGCTTCCAGCTGCAGACCTGAAGAAGGCTGCACATTATTTACCTTTAAAGAAGCCGCAAAGAAAAGATCGGTCTTACATTGCACTTCAATCAGTTCATTCCCGTATTTTTCAATAAACTGCAGAGGATTGGTAAGGGGGTTAAAAGACTGTCTTACCTGAGTATATACATTCTTATTTTTAAAATAAACGTAGATCAGCCTTGTATTGTTGTTGAATTTATACACCCACATTTTCTGATTGTCATCTACCAGCTGTGGAGCCACCGAAAAATCTAACGAAAAGACGGATTTTACATAGGGCGTTCTGTATACTTTAACGAAATCTTCCGGTTTATTAAAGTTGTAGGAATTAGAGGCTGCATTTCCTTTAGGCAAATGGTTTTCGCCCAATTTTCCTCCGAAACTCCATCTCAAATGAATCCCTTTTGTACTGTCGGCTCCTGTAGAACCTGCTGCCTGCAGGTAAAAGCCGGGTGTCTGAAGACCGGAAAAGTCATCAAAGGTAATAGCCGATCCGTCTGTTTCGCAGACATCCTCACTGCTGTATGCCGAATCAGCATAGAGGGATTTTGCCATAAACTCTTTATAAGCAGAATTTACAGTATTGAAACCGGCCGATAATATCATCTGTTCAAAAACCCTTGGCCTCCAGACCTCAAGATTAGAAGTTTTACAGTTATCGAACTGAGTTCCGAAAAATCCTGAGAATTGCCTTTCACTTACTGCTCCGTGAAGCAATGCCTGGTCATTAACAATCTGATCAATAGAAAGCGTGGAAACATCCATCTTTTTTATTGCCTGATGTACAAAATTGTAATCCGATTTTACGATTTCATTATCACTGTTAAAGATCAAAAAATATTGTGATCCGAAAACATATTTTGGACTTTTGTTGGTATTTTCCTGATAAGAATATCCATAGCTTTCGTTAGGAAACATCAGTGCAGGTCTTCCGTTCCATGTACCGGAAACAAACAGTTTATTATTGGCGTAATAAATGCCGTCCAGCGATATGGCAGTACTTCCGTCAGGCGAATAAACATACTTCGAATCGGTGATATTCAGGTTAATATCCGTAGAAATCGTAGTGCCTATCGTCTGACCCCGCTGGTAATGATTTCCGCAGATCGTCAGTATTCTTCCGGACACAACAGCCCCGGACACTTCAAAAGAACCTGTTACCTTGGGAGCAATTTCCTTTTTTACCAGTACGGTACCCGCTTCATTCACAGCCATCATAAAAGATTTGGCCAGCCGGGCATCGTAGTATACGATAAACGCACGGTCATCATATTTTGCGGCGTACAAACGCCCCCTGACTGATGCGTCAGGGAAACTTTTGTACCATTTTACTTCTCCGCTGGCCGTGATGAGCATCAGAAAAGGAATTACCGAATTTTCAAATCCGAGAACCATATAATCGCTTTTATGCGGCATTATCTTAATGAAATTAATCTGCCGGTCTTTGAAACTGTAGATTTTATTCCATACCAGACCACCGTTTTCATTGAGCACCGTAATTAGTCCGGAACTAAAGTCACCGCCGCCTACGTTAAATATATTTCCATTCTGGTAAAAGGTAAAATTAACCCTTGCACCGGAAATATCTGTGTAATTATGATATTTGAAAAAACTCATTTTTAATTTTAATTTTATAGTTGAATTTCATTTACTGTAACGGCAGATTTTTCTACGTATGCCGTCCCGTTCCAGGTTTTGTACCTGAACCTGCAGTTTAGTTTTGAATTAATGATCTTTTTGCTCTGATGCATCACCAGGATTTGTGAATAGTCTTTTGAATAAAGTACTTTAAATTCATGGTTTACATTACCGTTCTGGCTGAGAACCTCGAAGCAGTCTGACATATAAGTCAGTGGAATCTTCGGATCATTGAAAGGTTCCGGGTTCCTGATCAGTAACGCCACAACATTTTCTGTCGCATGATCCATGATTTTCACAAATTCCGTATTGTTAGGCGGATCCAATGGTTTAAGACCCACTACGCCTTCCAATGCCCTGTCGAAAACTTCGGAATAGGTATTGGCCAGGCTTTTCAGATGGTCGTTTTCAGGACCTTTGGATACCAGTGTATACAGATCATTCAGCTTTTGCTGATTAAAATCCGTACGGATCCCGTAAACCGCATTTCTTTCCGCTACAACTGCCTGATGGTCATCATATTCTTTAAGCTTATAACTTTCTACCTGTTCTTTAAAGTTCTTATATCTGGATGTTTTAAATACAAATTCATGTACCGAAGGGTTTTCATTATATATTTTTTCCGGTGATATCGGCCATGATGCAAAACCATGGTCTCCATTCGCATCGAACGCATTGGATATGATGGCGGTATAAAGCTTTTCCGGATTCAGGTTGTCCAGTACTACAGAATAGCTGTTGGATTTAGGTTTTACAGCCTGGCCCAATGTGATGTTACATGTTAAGCTGCTGTTTGTAGAATTTACATAGTTTACGTAATTCATCATCTGCTGGATTCCCAACGGCATATTCGGATCAGTATCAGACACCCATGAAGTAATGGTCTCAGGTACGGTCGCATGCGTCCAGTGTTCCGGCAGAGGATACGGAATAATCACATCCGTCACCGGGTCTTTGATGATGATATTCATTTCTCCTTTCATAAGATCAAGCCCCTGGCCTTCTTCCCATTTCTTCAGCATGTTATATACATACGGCTTGTTGAAAAATAATTGGATTTTACATTCCTCATGGCCGTAGAATAACGGCTTCGACATCAGCAAATCCCCGTTTGCATTGGGATAGGATTTTTTCATATCGATATAAGCCTTAAGGGAAGTAATCGGATACTCTTCTTTCTTTTTCTTCTTCGGAGGAGTTACAGGAACTCCTTTCTCGTCCCGTACCCAATCGATATAATCCGGGTTTTTCTGTTCGAAGTGCCCGATAGGACCGGCCGTTTTGAAAGTGAAATAATAATTGAAATCATGCGGAGTATCTCCGTTAACGTTATCCCTCGTCTTCACGTGGATACAGTAAGCACTGTTCGGTCTCCAGATCGGCTGCACGACTTTGGACATGGCATCCTGCATCAGCTGCATATCCTGCTGTACCGCTGCCTGTGCCGGAATGGTCTGCTGGTATTCATAATCAGTCACCGTCATCCAGGAAACCTCCTGAAGCATGGTGTAACAGTTGGTTACATAATCTCCTGAATCCGTACATCCGCAATTTCCCAGGTTATATATAATATCAAATATCATTTGAGTAATTTCCAGGGCGTCTTGTGTGGTATAATCAGTAGCATATAAGCTTTCCAGTTTTTTTATAAGATCAGTCAGATATTCTTTACCGTTCAATAATTCATAATAAGGATATTCTTTATCAAAATTTCTTATCTGATCTATTAATATCTGGAAACATTTCCAATTGTCATGCAACGTACCAGTAGGATTCATCGAGAGACAAGCATTAAGATCATACATGATTTCGTTAAGGAATCCACAAAGAAGATCATCTTTCTGGCAAGGCTCCGTTTTTTCATCGCATCCGCAGGCCGGTGTGAATTTAAGACCGATCGGCTTCTGAGCCACCTTGTTTACTTTAATGATTACCGCTTTATTTGTTTTCTCTTTCGGATAGTCGGAAGAATAGCAGATATCAATTCCGTCTGCTTTATCGGAAATCCTGGAAATCACACTGTTTCTTTCGATAAATGAACTAAACGGGTTGTCCGGAAGATAAAGGAAGATCACAGAGTGGGTACTGAAATCCACATACGGAGCAGGATTGCCGGACATGGTCTGCATATACACGCTTTCGAAATCCACCCAGGTATTTACAATCCGTGAAGCATTAAAATCCACAATTCCTGAACCAAATAATCCTTTATAATCATTAACCGTTTCCAGCACTTCAAAATCAAGTTCGTTACACTGGGACGTCGTGCATCCCCCCTCTTTTAGTTTATCCAGGTGGGCAATAAGTTCATCATACAGATCCTGGTCTGCCTGAGAAAGGACTACGGAACTAACTTCCCCGTTTGTATTGGCCGCAGCATTGGCCCAGATCTGATCAATCTGTGTATTGATCGCATCAATCTGTGCCTGGTTGGCATGATAAGGGATAATTTCGATCTTGCTCACATACTTGTTAAGCAGATTTGCTTCATTAAGCTCAAGCTCCGTCATCAGCTCGTCTTTTGTCCTGGTGATTTCAGTAATCAGATCATAACTCTGATAAATGGCGTTGGAGAATACTTCCTTATACAGTCTGATCGTTACGTGGCTTGCCAATGTGGAAAGCTTCATTTTAATCTTGGCTGAAGCTTCAGGCAGGATAATCACCATAGCGCTTCCGTTGGTAATCTTCAGGGATTTTGCAAAATTATGAGGATTGGAAGCGTTGGAAACTATCATATAATCATCGTCGGTCGCTGTCCCGAGGATATTGTAATATGCCCCGTTGATGAACTCATTCGGATACATTGTCGGCTGATGGTAAATTGTTCCTACGGCTTTATCCAGTACATCGGAATGATGCCATACCGGCGTATGATCGGTACAGAACAATGAAGAAGCGGTAATTCCGTATTGCTCCGGAACAAACCATCCCGGCTGTCCACCGTCAAGGAAAGTGAATGGGGTGGATGCCAAAATCCTTACCGTATCATATTTTTCATTGGTTTTCTGCCAGAATCCGACCTTAAAGTTATCGATTCCCGTAATGCCGTTAGCCTCTTGTTGGGACAATACCCCCCGGTAAGGATTGTATTCTACCCAATCATTTCCTTTAGCGATAAGGATACGTACGTCTTCCAGAGAATACTGGTGTTTTACCTGACGGATGACGTGACCTCCCGGCTGTACTTTTTCAGGCGGTATCAGGTCGGTATATCCGCTGGCTCCGTTGGTGTGGCCCCCGATTTTCTTGTCGGCCAGTACTGTCGGGATCATCCCTTTTTCCACTTTGAAATCGATATAGGTATCCAGCGGGATGTATGCCACTTCCGGACTTGTCCTTACGGTTTCAGGCGTAGGAATCTGGTTCCCTGTGAACGTTTTGATTTTAAAGTCTTCATTGGTGAGCATGTTTACCCCTTTCGCAGCACTTTCCAGCCTGGCAACCTTCGGATAGTCAATACCCGGATCATCCGAAACATACGTAATAGGAGGTACTGCACTGGTATCCAGCTCATTGTTTTTCTCCCATTTGATGGTTAAATGAATATTGAACTTGATCTTGACAATAAATAATCTGATTTTCAGTTCCAGCTTAAATTCAGCCAGGATTAGGAACGGTTTCACCAATTCCACCCTAAAGTAAATGGAAATGAATAAGGAAACTTTGACAATGAAGAGATTAATTTCCGCGCCTCCTTCCACATAGATATAACCGCCGACCTGAGGACGTTCGAAACTGATCTTGGTTCCCACTTCAATGGCAGCCCATACTTTCAGGATCAGTAAATTGAGGTTGAAATCCACCCTTGCGCCGGCTTCGATTCCTTTGGCGGCGATCATCAGATACGCCTGTGCCTTAATATTGAGCGAGTCTTTTAGTAAAGCTGCAGTAATCGGTTTTTCTTTCGTTCCGAAATTGATATACCACGGCTTCTGGTTTTTAAAGAAGAATCCCATCTGAACCTCGGCCTTGATGTCGATGAAGGAACCGTTGTTCTTATTCAGCTGGAAGTTTCCTCCGGCACCGATTTCAAGAGAGTCACTGCTGACAATCACGAAAGCATAGAACGGCGGTAGGCGCGGATCATCTTCTGCCAGCCCGAGACGCTCGCTGATGATGGTTAAACCGGCATCAATGGCAAACATGCTCGGAACAGACAATAGTACCATCGCCCTTAGTGAAGCCAGACGTCCGTCCAGCGTGGCCAGGGAAGCTCCTGCCCCGATGGAGAACGGGAAGCCCATATCTTTGGTGTGCTGCGGACCGATGAATTTATCCATATGGATTCCCCGCTCCGGATGCACATAATAATCGTACCAGCTGTCGTTATCGCTCATCCCGATGGCGCTCTTATGGGCCACATAGCGGTAGCCGAGCAGTCCCCTGAACCCGAAAATCCCAAAAGACCCGAGCGGAATCACAAACGGAAACTCTACATTGGCATCAATAAGGAATCCGGGATATTTAGGATCGAATGCCATTTCGGCAGAACCGTAAATTTTCATCTGCGGCAACTGGAGGGCTACTTTTCCGCGGTATTCCGTAGAAACTCCAGGTTCAGGAATTGTTAATGATCCTTTGATGATCGCTACCGCAGCTTCTGCACTGGCCGTTCCCGGGATTACCAGGTCGATTTCCAGTGTTGAGATGTGGAAGTAATGATCTCCGCTTCCTCCATGTTCATCGTTATCATTGGTATAGTAGTATTTTACCCCGTTTCCTCTTACATCGATTCCCAAAGGATTCACATTGATTCCTCCGTCGAACCCGATGTAGTTGTAATTACGCATCACGTTACCGAACATTTTCTGCACCGTCCCGATGTGGATGGCAGAAACGCTCATGGTAACCGGCCCGATATTCAGGTTAAGATTTACGGGAACAATCGAATTTCCGCCGCCAAGCTCAAATTTTCCGCTGGCATAATAGCGGATGGACGGAAGATCGATCCCCTGCTCACCAAACAACTTTTCTCCGAAGGATCCTGCCGGGAAGAAAATCTGTGTATCGGCTTCAATGTAGAAGTTATCGTCTTTCTTTCCGATTTCAATACTCTGAAGATTAAATTTCAGGATGTCGAACAGATTCATCGTAAGACCCATCGGTAAGAAGGCTGCGGCAAGCTTAAAGTTTTCTTTGCTTTCCCACTCTCCGACAACGTCAATTAATAGTTCAGGCGCACCATCGTCAGGCTTGAATTTTTTAATTCTCAGGGCAGCATGCAATGAAGAATGGACAACCTTACCATGATGGAAATCAATTTCAAAATTACTGAATCCCAATTCCCAGGATTTATCTTCATCCTTACCAAGCTTGAACCATAATGTACGTTTGCTGATATCAGCAAGCTGGTTGATATCAAGGCTGCTTAAGAATTTAGTATATTCCTCCTCTTTTTGGAATGTCCTATGCTGGCCTGCTGTAGTTGTCAGCTCCAAAGGAAAAACGAATTTCAGCTGTGCGGGGGATTCCAATCCGTTGATATAACCCAGCAAAGCCGTTTTATTGGCAATGGGCTGTATGGATGCTCCATCCATGGATTGTACTTTCAGGTTGGTATAATCCAGGTTAAAGAAATTGCCGAAATAATCGACTACCTGTGTGGTGTTGCCCACTGCTGCCGTACTGTAAGTAGGACGGATGGCAATATTTCCGGACAATCCGCCGGTACCGATCAGCAAATGGTTGGCAGAAATCCCGAGGGTCTGCCCGGTCTGCTGTTTTTTAAACCATTTTTTAGGCAGGAAGATTTCGGTATATTCCATGTAGACGCCCATGAATTCTTTGGGCCTTCCATCGGCATCGGCTTCTGCAATGTTTTCCTTTTTGCTTAAATCGATCTTCATGTTGTGAATATCGATGGCAAAACCTGTATTCCCGATCAAGGCAGGCGAACTGGTACTGAGGGCAAGATCCATATTGTATCCGAAGCCTCTTTCGGTATCCGCGTAAAAGACGGCCTCACCGAATTTCAGCATGACTTTATTCGGAAATCCCTGTGTATTTTCCGGAATAGGATCCAAAGCATTCGGATGATTGCGGGGATAGGCCGGTGTTAAAATATTCCTGGGAAATTCAATCGCTGCCGAAAGCATCAGCGTCGCCTTAAATTTCGGAATGATGACTTCTTTAATGAACTCATCAATGTCCTGCGGGATCAGCGAACGGAAAAATTCTTTTACTTTTTTCCCGGTTTCCTGGATATCCGTTGTTAATAAATAAGTAGCAAACGCTACCAGGGAAGCATATTTACCTGTTTTTGCGTAAATGTCTTTTACGACATCCGTTACCGTTGTTGCATCAGTCGGAAGGGTAAGGCCTAAATTCTGGTCTGTATTCAGTTTCTGCACAAACTGTATTAACGGTGTGCTGTTTTGATTTTGCGGTTCTACGAAAGTATTAACGATATGGGCAATCGCCTGTTCCTCCGTAATGTTCAGCACTCTGAGTGCGACTTCAAAGATTTGCTGCGGCTCAAAGGAAAAGTTCCCTAAGCTGAACTGGCGCAGGTACGCCAGGATTTTCCATTGGTATTCGATGGTGATCGGAAAGGCCGAAATGTTAGAATCATTTCCTACCATATCCGGATTAAGGACCAGAGAAATTCCGGTTCCCGGAAGTTCGATATCCAATCTCTTCGATACGATGGACAAACTGTAAAAAGCCGAATCTCCTTTCGGGCCTTTGCTGTACTGTAAATCTTTGTAATAGATCTTGTCGAGGAGCCCAATGACTCCGTCTTTTATGAATCCCAGGATGTCTGGGATCTGGTCGGGTGTAACCACAGAGGATAACCTCGGGTAATACCTGTGTGTTACCGGTGTTTGATTTGGCATGTAATTTTTTTGTGTTTGAGGTTTATTTAAAACAACATGATAGCAGTAAATAAATACGCTCTCCAGGATAAAAGGCTCTTTTCAGGTCTTTGAAAGAAATGACCTTTGCCATTTTTGCTGTGGAAGCAGGATATTTTATTCCTATCATATCTTTAAAATATTGAGAGCATATAAATGTCAATTACCATTTTAGTGATCTGTATAAAACTTTTAATTATAGGTATGTTAAAAGCTATATTCTATCATGGTAAATCCATTTTATTATATCCCTCTGGTGGAATAATTGGTTATTTCATAGGTTATTGGTTTTTAATTTAATCATATCAATCGGCCCATTGAATATCTAAAAATTTTATCAGGTAATGCTTGAAGCTCCTACGCACTGAGCTCTTTCTTCTTCTGAAACAAAGGTATATGGGCAAAGCGTCAAAACTTGACGTGTTATTTTTTTATTTAAAAAATTTTGAAATTTTATTGTGGAATAAATGGCAGGGAATTTCAAGTGATCCGTTTCCCTGCCTTAGAAGAGGTAAATAAATAGCTTTAATTCTCATACTTATCACATTCCGATAAATAGGGATTCGATTTATTTATCCATAATGGTTTCAGACATTCAGAGACGATTTGTAGCTTTAGGTAATCTTCCGGATTAGGAATAATCTTTCTGCGATCCGGCGTCTGCCTTGAGACTGATTTATAAATAAATGTCTGAGATCTGGTTAGATGTAACCACAGAGAATAAACTCGGGTAGTACCTGTGCATTACCAATATTTGATTTGGCATATAAATTATTTTGTGTTTGCGGTAGTTGAAAAGTTTTTATTTGAATAAACAAAAACTTACTAAATTATAGAGCTATTTAATCTTTTATAGCATTACAATCTTAATAAATGTTGTCAATTATGTGTTTTTTATCACATTATATTTACTTTTATTGAAAGTATAATATTTTAATAAATACTAATCTATCCAAGTTTGAAATGGAGTATTAATATTATGAGCATATTGAAATAAATCTCTTAATTCCATGAAATATAATTTTAAAACTCCTTTACTATCTTCATAAAACTCACCTCCTAAACTTAATATTTTTAAATATTCTGTGCTTTGGTAATAAATAACGTTCTCAAAGTTAGTTTGCCCTCCATATTTTTGGAGAATAGAATCAAAAGATTCATTTTGTAAAGCAGGAATAATTTGGTTGGTGATAAAACTTATGGATTCTTGTATATCTATTGGTATAAAATGTGACGTATCGTTATCACTAGAGTAAATTCCTTTAGGAATGTCATAGCTTACTCTATATACCCATTCAGAAAGAGTCGCATCAAAAACTTTTTTATTCTTTTGATTATCAATCTGTGTAGCATAATACATCATTAAGGCATATGTCCCAAAATCAATTTCAACAAATAAATCATTTAATTCAAAGTATATTTTTCTTGTTCTCATTTTAGAATTTTTTTATTAGAGTTTGATAAGCACTTTCAACAATTTCACTTTTAGTTGACCCAAAGACATCAGGGTGAACCTTCATAATTCCATTTAATAATGAAGCATTAGCTGGTAATTTTTGCCTGAATATGGAAGGGGTAACTAATACTTCTGTATTAGTTTTTAAATCAGTATACACAATTTTAGCTGATTGTATTTCAGCTAGAGCAGCTGGATTATCAATGTAAGTTTTAATTTTTAACACATCTGTAATAAAACTATGCAATTCAGTACCTGAATCTGGAATAGGTTTAATATATTCAAACAATTTCTTTAAATCTATTTTCATTTTATGCTTATTAAAATCAGGTTTAATACTACCTAATATATCAATTTTATTACTAGAATTACTATATACTACGAAATCTAATTCTTGAACCATTCTCTTATTAACAGGATTATTATTTGCTTTCATAAATCTAATATCTACACCGAGAAAAACATCTGTATTACTGTTAATCATTTTGCTTAAATGTGGTTCAGCTAATACCTCTATTACAGCACCTAAACTCCAATTTTGCCCTGAATTTAAATAATCGATTGCTTTAGCCTTTTTTAATGGATCTGTAAAAAGTAAAATTTTATTATTCTTATTAATTTTACCTACAATTCCTTTTTCTGGATGTACAAAATATTCCGCTAATCTTTCAATTCTTTTATAATCAACATTATGGGTAAGCCAAAAATACATATAATCCTCCAATAATACTTTACCATTAGTACTTTTACTAAGATATTCAGCTATTTTATCAGGATTCTTTCTGAACCCATCAAAAAGCTTTTCTTCAACATTTCCAAACTTTTTTAAAATTTCAATTTTATTATCAAAACTTAGGTTTTTAAATTTATTAGTAATATTAGATTCAAATCTATAACGTTCCCAATAATTTGCTAATTGAAAATTATTTTTAAATTCATTCTTTTGAACTGTTGTGGCATTTCTAAATTCATCCAAAAATGTAATTTTCACAGATGAAGTTTTTTTAGACATTGATTTTTTAAAATCAATTGATTCATAAAAGAACTTTAAATCATCTGTCCTATTATTACTTTTTATGATAGCAAGATTTTTTCGCTCTACAATATTTTCTAAATGAAGTTTTTCCCAATTTGAAACTACATCTACATTGTTTATTTCTATTAAAGCATCATCTGTAAAATTACCAAAATCTTCAAAAAACGCAGTTTTTTTTATATCACTCCAAGGATCAAACTTTGTAGTTACTTCTTGAAGGTTATTTATTCTAGTATCACGAAATTTAGTCACCGCAGAACTTAGTGTTCCAGAAATTGTACTAACTGCATCTCTTATCTCTACGGGTAAATTACTAAAATACGGAGCAGAGTTTACTAATCTAGCCTGTTTTACTGCTAAGGCTCTAAATGAAAGTGATGCTCCTGCAGCTAGCAAAGTAATCCAGAAAAACATTTTGTTTAAATCTTCATAGTGCTTTGCTAAATCTTCCGTAGGAGCTGTTGCCACCATAAAATCATAGTATCTCGTGCATACCATACTTGATATGGTAACAGCTTCCGCACCTACGCCAAGACCTTCTAAAACAAAAGCGGTATAAATGGCACCGGCTCCTTGAGTAGCTCTAAAAGACCGCCCAATCAATGTAAGATATCTTAGATGCCTAAAACTAGAAACTACGCCTAAACCACCTGTAATAAAAAATAATCCAACATCGAAAGCAACTCCTAGCACTAAATTATATCCAGCGTCAAATTCTTTAATATCTTTATAATCTTGAGAATAATACCAAATAAATGCGGGAATTTGATGTAAATTAGGAAAAGCAGGTTTTAACTCGGGATCCATTTGGTATCCTTTCAGGGAAATGGGCTGATACAAATGAAATTCCAATTTTTTGTTATGAGTGTATTGAGCTGTCGACACAGTCTCGGTATCTTCTCCTGGCTTTGTTTTATTTTCATATAAATAATCATTAAATTCTGCCTTGACAAGTTTTCCTTCCTGTTCAATTTTTGAATAAAGTCTTTTAGTATATGAACTAAGAACAACATCATAAAAATCAGTGGTTTCAACGGATTTCCAAGTAACTCCAAAATAAACGGTATAATTAGTGACTTTTTTGTCATCCATCTGAAAATACTGAGCTCCTTCTTGTGTAAAGAAATATGAGCTTGCATTTACTACACTATTGTCTATACTATCATTCAAATTAGGATAATAGAAGAAATTATATTTAGATTTTTGCCAAATTTTATAAATTGCATATATATAGTTGATTCTATAATTTTTCTGTCGCAAGAAAAAACCGATTGGTGGAGCAATCCGCATAATTCTTGCTGCGCTGAACATATTCATTAGAATCTTAAAATTAGAATCTTTACCATCCCTAATATTCAATAAGTAGATTAAAAACTTTTCTCTATCATCCTTAACAAAATAAAATGAATTAATTATGGACAAGCATTGCTCTTGATCATTATTAGTAAAAGGATCTTGTTTATTTAGAGTGGGAATGCGCGGATCTCCATAATCTATTTTTATGGAATTATTTACATATCCCTTTATATAATCATCTATTATGTCTTCTCTAAAATTATATGGTAAGATTGACATAGCAGAAGTAGGCAAAATTTTCATTAGTACTTTAATCCTATTATAACTTTGAAAATCATTAGAACTATCAGAATTTCCAGGAAATAACCCACTTTCAATTTTTTCCCTTAGATTATGATGAAAATTAGCAAGAGCAATCTCAAGATTTTCGAAAACCGTATAATATCCTTCATAAAAATAATCATTATCTGGTTGTGGAACTAATAGCTTAGTATCTGCCAGACTTTTATATCCCCAATCCAATAAAAGTTTTCCTATAACTCTATCTATAAGAGGATAGTTATATTCTTGTCCTGTTTGAGAGTCTATAGTATTATTTTTAACTGCTGTTTCTATCTCAGAAATAGGTTTAACAGCAATAGTATCCAATACTTCTTTTCTAATCCAATATATTGCAAAACATATTTGTATTAGCTTTCTATATAAAACAACTTTACTAGCAAATTGAATTGTTGTTGAATTTAAAATAGGATCAAAATTTTTCTTGAAAAAATTTCCCTCTTCAAAACCAAGTCTATTAATATGTGGCTTCTCAATTTTATTATAATTAAGACTATTTTCATCAAGAATAATACTTTGGGGATATGTTGAAGCATCCTGATAATCAATATTATAATTTTTGTTTAGTTTAAACGACTGTTTTAAAGAAGTATAATATGTACTAATAGTATCTTCATTAACTAAAACTTTTTCAATATTAAATATATCACCATCTGTAGCAAATTCCAGATGACTATCAAACCACATAGAGTCGATATTCTGTCGTGTATTTATTTTTCTAAAAATAGTATTTGGACTATTTTTTAGCTCAATAAAATGTCTTAATTTTAAATATCCAGTCTTTCCTTCTTTTTTTTGAGAGGCTGAATAATAATGACTTTTATCTACAAAAATATAAGTATTATCTATTGATGCCGGGATACCTATAGTAAATTCGACAAGTGAACCATCAGAATCAAATCTAATATTAGTCATTTCATAATTTTCGTTGGAATGACTAAATCTATCTACTCCTTTTGCTTTTATAACTTGTCCCTTTGGGGTTAAATATGCTAAACTCATAAATTGTTTGGTTTTTTCATGTTTGTGATTCCTTCATTCAAATTATATTCTACGGGAACCCATCTACTATATTCTTCTGAAACATAAGCTAAATTATCAACTGTAGTTATGTATATTTTCTCAGTAGGTTCAATTAATTGTAAAACTCCAGATTGATTTTCTCCAAGGATTGCTAATGAATATTTCCTATAGGAAATATCTTCTGTTGAAATGTAGTAGGCTTCTTCATCTTCTAATTCATTTTTTAAAAAGAACTTAGGATTGTTTAAAATACTTCCTATTAGTGCAATGAATACATCATTTTCTTCCCTAGTAATACCCAAAATTTTCTTACTTGGTAAGGAACTGTCTTGCACTTGTAGTGAGAGACCAATGATTGCTGTTCCTTCAGTATTAGTAAAAGTTTCTGTTTGTATGTAGTATGGACTTTCCGGCTGGTAAAAATTGTTCCGCTTATCACTGTAGACGATTGTTCCGCCATTGGAATTATCCAGATAAGCAGACCGGCTTTCAAAGAAGCTTCCCGTACTCTGCCGGATATTGTGTAATAATGTCTCATAAGTTACCCGTTCCAGACTTTCCGTATCATTTTTCATGATCAGATCTTTTACTTTCTTCGTAGTAACCGTTGCAATATCTTTCCCGCCTGCTCTATTCTCAAAATCAATCAATAGCAAATTCTGGTCGATCACATAAGCCAGCTCTTCGGGCTTTCTGCTTTCCATTTGCGGACTTACATTGATCAGTCCAAAGACATCATCAATATCCTTCAGTTCATAACTGGTCGTTACAACAGGGTCGCCCGGATTGGCACCCGGTGTTTCGGAAGTAATCTGTAAGGTTTTCCCCTCATAAATCAGCTGTATAAACGAAGCAACCGTTTTATTGCCGCTGGTTCTGCTTAGGCTGAAAGCGATCGGTTTTGTGAAATTGGTATCGATTCCGGTACCGGCTTCCTGAAGGAGGTTTTTTCCCCGGATAAAATAGTCTTCGTTATCGGTGTCGGTATGCAAAACACCCTGTTTTACATACATCGCTGCGGCATCATTGTTGTCGGTCGTCAGCTGGATCACCAGCGACGGCTGTGCATTGAGCTCTTTTACAGGCCACCCCTGTTCAAACTGCTGCAGGGAGAGGTTATTGGCGGCCGTTCCGATCTTCATATTGTTCGTACTTCCTTCTAAGCTATGATTCCCGTAGAAATTATAGGATCTCTGTCTGCTGCCCTGGATATACAAATAGGTAGTCTCAGCGGTTGCAAAAGAGGCTATCTGAGCGGCAATCTGCTCCATCGTTTGCAGGATAGAATTATCATTGAGATGGATCTTCCCTTTTCCCTGGGTATGTAAACCATAGAAAGCGGCAACATCAAGGAACTGGGTCGCCGTTTCGCGGATCAGTTTTTTTTGGAAATCGTTTGCTCCCGTAGCCTGATTCAAAACATGATCCGGATTACGGGCAAAGTCCAGATTCAACTGAAATGGGTTGGGATCATTGTCAATGGTATAGTCTCCTTCATTCAGAACAATGTCGATACCGATACTTCCATCCGCTGTTCCCAACTGGGTGCCTCCCGGGATCATCGGCAGTTCGAATGCCTTTGCAGGCTCTGCTTCGGTAGTTGTGGTTCCGGTAGTCTGCGTCTTGGAGACTTTCAGGAAATAATCATCAATCAGCGTACTGGCAGGCTGTGGATTGCTGGATCCCGGAAACCCGATAAACTGCGCGGTAAAGGTCGGCTCTGTAATTCCCAGCATATTGTAAAGGGCGGTAAATTCTTTTCTGATGACGTCTACAAAACCGGTTGATCCCAGTCCGTTAATAACGTCATTGCTTCCACTGAAGAAATCGGATTTTTTCAGGCCTCTGTAGACAATATATTTAATAGCCAGCCCTTTGATCGGCTGACTGAAAGGCTTTAGGATCACATTTACTTTAGTGGTATCGGTTCCGCAAGGCTGCAAAAAAACCTGTCCCTGGCAAATCGTATAGACCCTGCCGTTGTAGCTGCTTATTTTGGAAGTGGTCCTGAACACGGTACCGTTGGATCCGAATTTTTCAGCGGTGCCCTGGTTAAATGTTTTGCCCTTTTCCAGATAGAAAAAAGACTCCGGCAGAAGGTCAGGCCGCACGTTCAGGCCTTTGCTGTCTGAAGAGGTTGGCATTGATGCCTGTGTCGTATTTTGTGGCATTTGGTGTTAATTTTTTGGTGTTAAATAATTTTTGAATAGCTTTCCGGGAAAGCTTGCTTGTTGTAGAAATTCCGGGGTCGGAATTTGGTGTCGGTATCATCTATTTCATGGTTTATTAGTTTTGGTTAAACAATATCAATCGGCCAATTGATCATTAAAATTTTTATCTGACAGGCATTTTAACTTTCGTTACTTAAACGCTCTGTCATCTCCGAAGCAAAAGTATTCGGGCGCAACGTCAAAACTCGTCGTATTAAAATTTATTTTTAAAAAATTTAATAGCCTTCATTTGTTCATCCTTTTTTTCATCTCCGAAACAAAAGTATTTGGGCGCAGCGTCAAAACTCGTCGCATTAAAATTTATTTTTAAAAAATTTCATACTCTTCATTTTATTAACTCTTCGTCATCTCCGAAACAAAAGTATTTGGGCACAGCGTCAAAACTCGTCGTATTAAAATTTATTTTTAAAAAAATTTCATACTCTTCATTTTATTAACTCTCCGTCATCTCCGAAGCAAAAGTATTTGGGCGCAGCGTCAAAACTCGACGCATTAAAATTTATTTTTAAAAATTTTCTATCATAGGCATAAAAAAGGCGGGGAAATCAAATTGAAATTGATTGCCCCGCCTTAGAGTAAGCCTTTAATCCGATTTATTTCTTACACTTGCTGTATTCGGTGATGATTCCGATCAGGTTGTCCTGGTTTTTAAGATCCAGGTTGTCGTTCTTTAAACTTTCGGAAACCGGTTTGCAGTCTTTCAGGTAATCGGCCAGTTTTAAGGATAACTTTTCGCTTGATCGGTTATCGATCATCTGCCCTTTTGGCTGAATTTCGGTTTTGATGACATACTTCTGAAGCTCCACCGGGTCTTGAAGCAGCATGATTTTATTTTCTTTTGCTACCAAACGATAGAAATAATAATTGTTGCCGTGAAGCGCGCCGTAGTTCTGAAGCTTTTTCATTAACTCTCCTTTTACATCCAGTCCGTAATAGCAGTCTTCGCCACCATTATACGGCACACAGAAACGGATTCCCGAATCCGCGTTGTACGTCTTTGTTCCCATTCCTCTTGGCAGACTGGTTTTCAGGGTTACGCGCTGCCCGAACAGATCGGCGCCTTCCGCCGGCAGCTTTTGCCCGGTTCTTTCGGTATCCAGCTGCTCAAACCAGATGGTAATCAGGCCTTCGGTCTTTTTGCCTGACCGGTCCACCACATATCCCGGAACATCATACAGGTTGATGCTTCGGTCTACGGCATCTTTTATTTTGGCCTGCTGCAGTTCCTGGTTTTTCTGGTAAGCCTGGTGCCCCAAAGTATAGCCTTCCGCGAAAAGATAAGTAACGAATTCGTTCATAAAAGCATAATCCGAAGGTGCATAGGTCCGTGGGGAAGGATATGTAAATTCATTGTTGTCGAACGTCTTTACAACATAGGTTTTGATGCCCCGGTTGCTCTGGTACAAAGTTGCTACACGGATTCCGTCCAGGTCACGCACTTCCAGGCAAGGGTTTGCAGAGCTGAAGCCGCAGTTGAACATTGACGAGTACCCTACAATCTTTGCAGGATAAGATCCGTTATTCACCAGGATCTCCCCTTTCGATCCGATTCTCGGATTATAGATGGAGCGGATGTTGCTCAGGGTACTCTGCCGGTCGTTCTCCGCAGCAATGCTTCCGGCTTTGGCCTGAAGGTATTTGTCGCCCAGGTTTTCACGTTTAACATCGAAGAAGCGGTTGATCTCTTCCGTGTTTAATCCTTTATCGGTAAAGAAATTGTATTTTACACCCAGCTGATGGGCAATAATACGGTCTACCTTAAAAGAAGTAACCAGTACTTCATAAGGAATCTGGGTAGTCCGCCCGTCTGCGGATTTCATGTCCAGGTAATATAAAATTTCCTGTCCGCTCAGCGCTACGCCTTTCAGGTCCAGATCAAAAGCTTTCTTATCATCGAGGGTGTACACTTCATAATGGTTTCGGTAAGGTGATTTTATCACGGCCACTTCTTTCTCATTATAAAGAACCCTGTCTTTTTTTATTCCGATTTTCTGGCACAAAGCCAAAACGGGAAGCGTAAAGCAAAATAGTAGAAATAGTCTTATCATATCGTATAAATTAATCGTCGGTGAAAATAGGAATTTATATCCAATAAATAATTCATTGAAAAATGAAAAATCAACGGTACTGTTATGATAGGAAAGACCGGTAAAAGTTAAAGGATGTTAATAAAAATATACAGAATATAAATTAAAGATATTACAACAGCTCTTTCGGAACCTCAATTCCATTTTTCTTCATATATTCTACCAGGTCGTGGTACTTGTCTTCAAAATCGTTGCCGCATTTATGGGAAATGCTACAGATATCGGAAGGTTTGATTTCTAAAATATCGGAGATTTTAGTCAGGATTTCCAGGTTGATCTTCACTTTGGAATTTTCGATATCCGAATAGGCCTTCTGAGAAATGCCCATCTCAAAAGCCATGTATTCCTGCGTAAGATCCTTGCTTCGACGGATTTTCCTGATATTCTGTCCGCAAATTTTCATCTCTTTCGTTTTAGTAGTTTTCGGTATATTTTAGAAGGATATCTATTAGACTTCCACAAAGTTAGTGAATACCTTTGTCAAAACATTACGACACTGCATGATATTTACATTTTCTGATGATTTGGGGGTAACAAATTACCGTAAAATTTCTGTTTCAGAGAATAAATATCACCTCATTACAACAACATAGGAATTATGGAGACGCAACAATTTAAGTATGACAATAATATTGTCAGAGCATTCCTCTATGCTACTATCGCATTCGGCCTGGTAGGCTTTTTACTCGGACTTACCGCCGCCCTGATGCTTTTTTATCCCGAACTTCCGGAATTTCTTTTCGGAACAGACGACACAACAATTAAAAGCTTAGCTTCAGGAAATATCCAGGGACTGATCAACACCCAGGGAGCTTTAGGCTTCGGACGAATCAGAATGCTTCATACCAGTGCCGTGATTTTTGCTTTTGTCTGCAACTCATTTTTCTGCGGTGCTTATTACAGCATGCAGCGGCTGCTGAAAACCAGAATGTACAGCGATACCTTATCCTGGATTCATTTCTGGACCTGGCAGATCATGATTGTTTCGGTCGTTATTACTTTCCTGATGGGAATCAACACTTCCAAAGAATATGCAGAGCATGAATGGCCGATCGATATTTTAATTACCATCTCATGGGTGATCTTCGGGATCAATATGTTCGGAACCATTGCGAAAAGAAGGGTAAGGCATTTGTACGTCGCCATCTGGTTCTATATGGGGACCTGGCTGGCCGTGGCGATGCTTCATATTTTCAATAACCTTGAAGTTCCGCTGTCGTTTACCACCTGGAAATCCTATTCCATTTACGCAGGAGCGAAAGATGCCTTGGTACAGTGGTGGTACGGACATAATGCGGTTGCGTTTGTACTCACGACTCCGGTTTTAGGTCTGATGTATTATTTCTTACCGAAAGCAGCAGACAGGCCGGTATTTTCCTATAAACTATCCATCATCCACTTCTGGTCGCTGATCTTCGTATATCTTTGGGCAGGACCGCACCACCTGCAGTACACTGCACTTCCCGCATGGGCTCAGGCGGTGGGAACCGGATTCTCCATCATGCTGATCGCACCGTCCTGGGGTGGCATGCTGAACGGGCTTCTGACCTTAAGGGGAGCCTGGGATAAAGTAAGGGAAAACCCGATCCTTAAATTCTTCGTCGTAGCTGTTACCTGTTACGGGATGGCCACTTTCGAAGGCCCGCTTTTAGCGACAAAATCATTAAATAAAATCGGACATTACACCGACTGGGTGATCGGCCACGTACATATCGGTGCCTTGGGATGGAACGGTTTTATGGCCTTCGGGATTGTCTATTATCTGATTCCTGTAATGTGGAGAACCGAACTCTGGTCTAAAAAATTAGCCAACTGGCATTTCTGGCTGGGAACCCTGGGAATTATATTCTATGCCGTACCGATGTATATTTCAGGATTCACCCAGGGGCTCATGTGGAAGCAGTTCAATCCGGACGGAACCCTGGTTTGGAAAAACTGGCTGGATACCATAACTGCGATCATCCCGTATTATAAATTGCGGTTTTTAGGTGGACTTTTCTATCTCTCAGGTGCCATTTTAATGGTGGTGAATGTCTTTAAAACCATTAAAGCAGGCTCATTCCAGAAAGACGTACCGGCAGAAGCTCCGGCACTGGCCAACATCGGTTCGGGAAGAAAAGAAGGAGAAGGGCTTCACTTATGGATTGAAAGAACACCGAGAATTATGGCTATCCTGGCTTTCATTACCGTAGCCATCGGAGGTCTGGTAGAAATTATTCCGACCCTGACTTTAAAACAAAGCGTTCCCACGATTACTGCCATAAAACCATACTCACCGCTTGAGCTGGAAGGAAGAGACCTCTACATCCGTGAAGGCTGTAACGCCTGCCACTCGCAGATGATCCGGCCGTTCCGTGATGAAATCGTACGATTTGAAGGTAAGAACGGACAATATTCCAAAGCAGGGGAATTTGTTTACGACCGTCCATTCCTTTGGGGATCTAAAAGAACCGGCCCGGATCTGCAGAGAGAAGGCGGAAGAAACCCGGATTCGTGGCACTTCAAACATATGTATAACCCGAGAATTACCTCCGCAGGTTCCATCATGCCACGCTTCCCATGGCTGATCAGCAATACGCTGGACAGAAGCCAGACGGTCAACAAAATGAAACTGATGAAAAATTACTTCGATGTTCCTTACACAAAAGCTGAGATCGATTCTGCCAACCAATGGGCAGACAACCAGGCCGGCGGTATTGTGAAGAGAATTTACTCCGAAGCGAAAGACGTTAAAGATCAGATTGAAAAAGACAAAGCAGCAAAAGGCGCCGCATTTGTTCCACTGGAAAAAAGAGAAATCGTAGCTATGATCGCTTACCTGCAAAGATTGGGCACCGACATCAAAACGACCCAGATCCAGACTGCAAGTACAAAATAATGTAAAAGGACATCACATGAAAACAAGAACCCCAATTTCCGTCTATATCCTTGTCACCGTAGGTTTAACGGTCATGACATTTGAAATGTTCGCACACGATTCGGGATACTTTTCCTCACCGTTTTTCTGGGGACTGCTGCTGATCGCCGTTATTCTTCTGCTGATCATGAACTCCATCGGAGATCTCGTTGAAAACGAAAATGTAAAAAAACTGTCGGATGAAGAAAGGGCAGCTTATATCAAAGAAAAAAATACACCTTATTTTCAGAAGCTCTGGAATTCCGCATTCAAAAAGCAGTCGGTCACCGAAGAGAAAGACATCCTGATCGATCATGGATTCGATGGAATTACGGAACTCGACAATTCGCTTCCCAAATGGTGGATCGGGCTATTTTATTTCGGGTGTATCTTCTGTGCAGTGTATCTTACCGCTTTTGCCTTTACCGATTATGCACATCCTGATGCCGAACTCAACATCGACACCAAATTGATGCTGGCTTCCATCGCGGAATTTGAAAAAACAGCCCCTCAGATCACATTGGAAAACGCAAAATACAGTGCAGACAATATTGCGGAAGGTCAGGAATTGTTCAAAACCAACTGCGTTACCTGCCATGGTGAAAATGCGAAAGGCGGAATCGGACCGAATTTAACCGATACCCACTGGATCAACGTTAAACAGAAAAGCCTGTTCAAAAACGTAATCTGGATGCTTGAAAACGGTTCGCCAAATAACCCGACAATGCGTCCCATGATCAAAGAAGGAACCATTACCGGAAGGGATGCGGAAAAGATCGCCGCTTACATTTACCATATCAACCAGGAAACACCACCCATTACCTTTGCCCAGGGTGGAGCCGCTCCGCAGGGAACGGAAGTGAAATGGGAAAACGGAAACGAATAAAACATTTTATCTCAGCATATAAACCATGCCATGCCCTCTTTAGAACCAAACGTAATTAAATTCATTTTTACCAGACCTTTTCAATAGAAAAAATGATTACAAAGAGGGCTTTTAAAATTCAAATCCGTGCTTTGACTGCCTCCATCAACTGATTCACTTGACAATTAACTAAACTAAATTCCATTAGCAGGCAGTCAAGGCAGGATTTTTGTATTCCCATTGGGTACCATAACATATAAACAGTACAGAAAGTATCATTATATTTGTTTAAACCCAATCACACTTTGAAACTGAAAATCAACACCCGAAAACTCTTAAAGCGTTTTGCAATTACCATTATATCCATAGTGGTATTTTTCACATTACTCATCCTCAGTTTAAGACTTCCGGCCGTTCAGAATTTTGTTAAAGACAAGCTGGTGGTGTATCTTGAGAAGAAAATCAAAACCAAAGTGAGCCTCGAAAGGGTCTACATAGGATTCCCCAACAGCCTTATCATGGAGAACCTTTATCTGAAGGGGCAGAAAGTAGATACGCTTTTAGCGGTAAAGAAACTGGATGTCAGCCTCAATATGATGAAGCTCATTAATTCCACAGCCGATATTACTTCGGTAGATCTGCAAGGTGCAAGAGCCAATGTGGTGAGAAAACCCGACGGTACATTCAACTTCGATTATATTCTTGATGCTTTTGCCACGACAGACAAAGAAGAGAGCCCATCGAAACCTTTTATCATTTCTCTGGATAAAATTAAATTAAAAGACATCGGGATTACCTTCAACGACCAGCAGTCGCGGAACGACATCCAGGTGTATTTAAAATCCTTTGATACCCGGGTACAGACTTTCGATCTTCAGAATAACAAATATGCCGTCAACGACATCAAACTGGACGGATTAAAACTTAAACTGAAACAGGATCTCATAAAGGAAGTTTCTGAAAAAGTGGAAAAGAAAGTTGATTCCCTGAATAACAAAAAGCCGATGCAACTCGGTTTAAAGGGAATTAAACTGACGAATTTCAACATCGATTACGGCGACGACAATACCAGGACTTTTGCAAAGGTTGTGTTTAAGGAACTCAGCACGAAAGTCAATAAACTCGATCTTCAGAATAATGCTTATGATGTAGGCAATGTTTTCCTTTCCGGAGCAGACATCAATGCCAATCTTTATCTTCCCGCTAAAAATGCCAAAGAACCTGAATCGCCAAAAACCAGAGATCAGCAGAAAGCTTTGGCCCTACTGCTGGGAAAACTGGTCTTAAATGATGTAAAAGTAGCTTACAACAATACCGCGATTGCCCCGACAAGACAGGGAATGGATTTCAATCATCTGAATTTTTACAAGCTGAATCTAGAAGTAAAGGATTTCAAAATGCAGGACAATACCTTCGCCGGAAGCATTAATTCAGCAGAGATACAAGAAGCCAGAGGTCTGAATATCCAAAAACTCAACACGGATTTTGTATACAACCAGAAAGAAGCCTATTTAAAAGATTTATACTTACAGACTCCAAAAACGGTTTTGCAGGATGAGGTGGTGTTAAATTACAATTCTATCGAACAACTAAGTTCCAACTTAGGTGCCGTACAGGTTTCTGCCAACATAGAAGATTCCAAAATCGGATTCTCCGACATTCTGAACCTTGTTCCGACTTTGAGAAATACAGCGCCTTTCAATAAATATCCCAATGCCATCGTGAATGTGGATGCCAATGTAAAAGGAAGTGTAAATGATCTGCTCATTAATAAACTGAAAGTCTCCGGACTGGATCAGTTAAGGGTTGCCGCTTCAGGAAGGGTGAAAAATGCAATGAATCCTAATAATCTGTATTACGATTTAAGAATTGCCGAATTGTCTTCCTCCGCCAGGACCATCTTTAATCTCGTCCCTAAAAATACTATTCCTTCCAATATTTCCCTGCCTTCCCAGATGAGCATTAAAGGAACTGCCAAAGGAACCACCAAAGTAGTAAATGCCAATCTGAACCTTTACTCCACCCTTGGAAATTCCTCTGTAGATGCCAACCTGGATATGCGCAGAAAGAACAGGGAACTGTATACCGTAAAAGCCAATCTTCAGGGCTTGCAGATTGGAAAAATTATCCAGAATAAAGACATCGGGCCTATTTCTGCACAGATTTACGCCAAGGGAGAAAGTTTCGATTTCAAAAATGCCAACGCCGATCTGAGAGGAAATGTTGCCTCTGCCGTGTACAAAGGATACCGTTACCAGAATATGAACCTGACCGGGAAAATCAGACGCGGTGTATACGACGTTATTTTAAATTCCAAAGATCCGAACGCCAATTTATTTCTAACGGCTTCCGGGGTTTACAATGAGAAAAATCCTACCGTAAAAATAAACGGAAATATTAATAAATTAGATTTAAACAAATTAGGATTCTACAAAGATCCGATGATCCTTGCCGGGAAAATCGACGGGGACTTTAAAAACTTAGATCCGGATAATCTGAACGGTTATCTGAATTTAAAAGATTTCGCCATCTCGGATACCAAAGAAATTTACCCGATCCAGGAGATGAACTTAAAGGCATCATCGACCAACGATTCTACAAACATCATTTTCAATTCTCAGATTGCCGATGTGGAACTAAGGGGTAAATATAAGCTGACCCAGATTTTCGGAGCTTTATCCAATACCGTGAACCAGTATTACCAGTTCCAAAAACCCGGAAAAATGCAGAAGATACAGGGTGGGCAATTCTTTACTTTTAATGCAAAAATTAAAAATGACGACCTGATCCGGAAATTTGTACCGGAGCTGAAAAGTTTTGAAACCATCAACCTTAACGGAAACTATGATGCCGATTCGCAGAAAATAGAAATCGACGGGCAGATCCCGCAGGTGCTTTACGGTGAAAATTCCATTGAAAATGCGACGATTAAAGTGACCAATGAAAACCAGGCGCTTCAGTATAATCTTTATGTAGGCGGACTGAAAAGCTCAAGCTTTGCTTTAAATAAAATAGGAATTGCCGGAGATGTAGCCAATAATATCATCAATTATAACATCACGACAAAAGATGAAAAGGATGTCACCCAGTTCCTGATCGCAGGAAATGCCAAGTCGCTGAATGACATTACCGAAATTTCACTTAATCCTAACGGATTAAAATTGAATTATACCGACTGGACCGTCTCCGAAAACAACAGGATCCAGATCGGCAAAAACGGAATCCTGGCAGATAATTTCAGGCTATCGAATGCAGGAAGCGAAATCTTATTACAGTCTGAAAGCCAGACTGCCAATGCACCGCTGAACGTTTCATTAAAAGATTTCAAGATTGAAACCATTACGGAGCTCATAAAAAAAGACACGGTATTAGCCAGAGGAACGATTAACGGAACCGCACAACTGAGAGATTTGACCAAGAAAATGACATTCACCTCCGACCTGAATATTTCGGATCTCATCGTCTATGGAAGCCCGGTCGGAAATCTTGCCGTGAAAGTAAATAATACTTCGCCGAATCTCCTGAATGCCAATATAGCTCTTTCCGGGAATAACAATGATGTGAAAATTCTCGGCGATTACAATACTTCTTCCAGTACTTTCGATCTGAATATGGCCATCAACCAGCTTCAGATGAAATCGGTACAGGGATTCTCGATGAATGCCATCACCAATACCGAAGGTTATCTTTCAGGAAATTTAAAGATCACAGGAACAACAGCCAAACCGAATATTTTAG
This sequence comes from uncultured Chryseobacterium sp., assembly GCA_913774355.1. GTDB lineage: Bacteria > Bacteroidota > Bacteroidia > Flavobacteriales > Weeksellaceae > Chryseobacterium. The sequence goes on from CAJYGB010000042.1 coordinate 106,176, forward strand.
GTAAAGTAAAATTCAATGATGCAGGCCTCGAAATTGCCAAAACGGGAAGCGATTTCAGGAAACTGAATGATGAGATTGATTTTACCAGCCGCGGAATTGAATTCAACGATTTTAAAATCAATGATAAAGACGGAAACTCGCTGAAGATTGACGGCCAGGTCCTGACACAGACCTACAGGGACTTTGCTTTCAATCTTGATGTAAATGCAAAAGACTTTAAGGTAGTCAATTCCGAAAAGTCCAATGAAGCCCTTATGTATGGGGTACTATCGATCGACGCCGGTTTAAGGATCAGAGGAAACCTTGACCTGCCGAAAGTAGACGGAAGACTGGCGGTGACTGACGATACGGATTTCACCTTCGTTCTTCCGCAATCCTCACCTACCCTGCAGGAAAGGGAAGGCATCGTAGAGTTCATCGACCAGGATCAGGTAGCTCTGAATAAGACCATCAAGGCAGATTCCATCAGTTCGCAAACCCGTATGAAAGGGATGGACGTCAATGTAAACATCGAACTCAGCAAGGAAGCAAAATTGTCATTGCTGATTGATAAAGCCAACGGTGATTTTGTGAAACTCCAGGGAGAAGCCGAATTGACGGGCGGCGTAGATCCGTCAGGAAAAACAACACTCGTCGGCGTTTATGAAGTGGAATCCGGAAGCTATGAAATGACGGTAAGTGTACTGAAACGTAAGTTTGATATCCAGAAAGGAAGCACCATTACGTGGACCGGAGAGCCGACAACGGCCAATCTTGATATCACTGCCGTTTACAAGACGGAGGCCGCACCGATCGATCTTGTGGAACAGCAGATCAGCGGGGAACAGGCCTCAACCCTTAACCAGTTCAAACAGAAAATTCCTTTCAATACTTTACTGAAAATGAAAGGGGAACTGCTGAAACCGGTAATAACATTTGATATTACGACGGATGAGAAAAACAATGCGGTTTCTTCCAATGTAACGGATATTGTTGATCAGAAATTATCCCAGCTGAGAACCCAGGAATCCGAAATGAACAAACAGGTTTTCGCCCTTCTTCTTCTGAACCGGTTTGTCGGTGAAAATCCATTCCAGTCCGGAGCCGGAACTTCCGGCGAAATGCTGGCCCGTCAGAGTGTGAGCAAGATCCTTTCGCAGCAGCTTAATAATCTGGCCTCCGATCTGATCAAAGGTGTGGATCTTAATTTTGACCTTGAATCTTCCGAGGATTATTCCACCGGAAATAAAAATACGAGAACCGACCTGAATGTCGGGCTTAGTAAAAAACTGCTGAATGACCGGCTGAAGGTTTCGGTAGGAAGTAATTTTGCCCTCGAAGGAGAAGCCCGCCAGAATGAAAGCACCACGAATATTGCCGGTGACGTCACGGTGGATTACAGCCTGTCCCGCGACGGACGATATATGCTCCGGGCTTACCGTAAGAACGAATACCAGGTAGCATTACAAGGGCAGATCGTAGAGACCGGATTAGGATTTATCATCACGCTCGATTATGACAAATTCCGGGAAATCTTCCAGAAATCAAAAAACAACAGGCAGAAGGAACAGAAAAAAAATAAGCAAAACCAGGTTGTAGAATTTAAATAATGGACAAAAATTATCAGACCTATTTCAGATATTTACTGACTTTCGGAATGGCTTCAGCTGCACTTTCCTGCAGCAATACGAGATTCCTGAAGGAAGGACAAATGCTGTACACCGGCGCAGAAGTAAAAATTGAAAACGATACCCTTCCGAAAAAAGAAAAGAAGGATCTTCAAAGTGCGTTAGAAGCCAATCTTACGCCAAAACCCAACTCATCGTTCTTAGGATTAAGACCTAAACTATACTTTTATAATATTGCCAAAGAGCCGAAGAAAGAAAAAGGCTTTAACTACTGGCTGAAATATAAAGTGGGTGAAAAACCTGTTTTACTGGGTGATGTAGACCGCGAATTCAACAAAGATATTATTGTCAACTATGCTGAAAACAAAGGCTATTTCAATGCACAGGCAACCTACGATACCATTTCTAAAAACAGGAAGGCAAGAGTTATTTACACCGTAAGACCGGGAGCCAGATATCTGATCAGTGACGTGAAGTTTCAGAAAGATTCTTCTTTGGTCAGTCAGGAAATCCGGAATACCTCGGAGAGAACATTATTGAAAAGGGGGAATCCTTTTGATCTTGATGTGATTAAATCTGAACGGGAAAGGATCGATAACCGTTTAAAGGAAAGAGGATTCTACTATTTCCATCCGGACAATATCATTGTACAGGCCGACAGTACGGTAAGCAAAAACCATAAAGTCGAGCTGAACGTAAAACTGAAAGACAATACGCCTGATATTTCAACGGAACAGTTCAGCATCGATAAAGTGATTGTTTTCCCAAATTACAATATTCAGGATGTAAAAAACGGAAAGTACAATGTACCGATGAATGCGGATTCGCTGGAAAAATACCGGCACAACGATATTTATGTTATTGACCCCGAACATAAATTCAAACCGAAAATTTTCGACCGCGCTTTATATTTTAAAACCGGAGACCTTTATAACCGGACGAATCATAATCTGACCTTAAACCGGCTGATCAGTTTAGGTGTTTTTAAATTTGTGAAAAATGAATTTATCGTTTCGGATTCGTTGCAGCATAAATTTAATGCATATTATCTACTGACCCCGAGACAGCTTCAATCGCTCCGTCTGGAAACATTGGGAAGGACAAATTCTGCCAACTATGCGGGAAGTGAAGTAAACCTTAACTGGACCCACCGGAACTTTTTCCGTGGTGCCGAGCAGTTTAAAGCTTCGTTGTACGGGGCTTTCGATTTCCAGATCGGCGGACCGGAGAATGCCAAAAATATTTTCAGGACCGGTGCCAATGCGCAGCTTTCCATTCCAAGAATCGTAGCACCGTTCCGATTTAATTCTTCCAGTGCTTTTGTACCGAGAACCAATATTTCCTTAGGCTATGAATTCCAGAACCGGACGGAATATTATTCATTAAATACTTTTACCGGCTCATTTGGTTACGTATGGAAAGAGAATGCAAGAAAGGAACATGATCTGAAAGTTTTGGATATTACATATGTTTCACCGGCCAACGTTACTCCTTTATATCAGTCTATTTCATTAGCTAATGATGCTTTACGAAGAGTTGTCCAACCACAATTGATTTTCGGTCCGATTTATTCTTACACGTATACCAACACCATGCTTCCGAAGGCAAATACTTTCTATTATAAAGGAACTTTAGACCTCGCGGGTAATTTAACCGGTCTTTTAACCGGTGCCAATGCAAAAAAAGATAAGGAGAAAAACATCTTTGGTGTACCTTTCAGTCAGTTTGCCAAAATTGAGAATGACTTCCGGTTTTACCATAAATTCAGTGAAAAAACATCGCTGGCGACAAGGGCTATTGCCGGCATTGCGTATCCTTACGGAAATTCGGAATATATTCCTTTCTCCAGGCAGTTTTTCTCCGGGGGAAGCAATAGTGTGAGGGCTTTCCGTGCAAGAACTTTAGGGCCGGGAAGCTTTGACCCGAGAACGATTAAAGAAGGTTACTATTTTGATCAGTCCGGTGATGTAAAACTTGAACTGAATGCTGAATACCGTGCTAATCTTTATAAATTTTTAAATGCAGCCATCTTTGCTGATGCAGGAAACGTGTGGCTGATCAATGACGACCCAACAAGGCCGGGCGCCAAGTTTTCTAAAGACTTTTTAAATGAAATCGCAGTAGGAGCCGGAGTTGGTCTGAGACTTGATTTTTCAATCTTAATTTTAAGACTGGACCTGGCGATGCCTTTACGGGTACCCTACTATGAAAAAGGCGACCGGTGGACTTTTGATAAAATTAATTTCGGAGATTCAAGCTGGCGTAAAGACAACCTTATCCTCAATATCGCCATCGGGTATCCTTTCTAATATAAATGACTATGATATGATGAAGCGCATTAAATTTTACTGGGAAACATTAAAGGAAACATTTACCCAATGGAATAATTCTTCAGCATCAAATGATTCTGCAAGCCTTGCTTATTATGCTATTTTTTCAATTCCGGGGCTGCTGATTATTATCATCTGGATTGCCGGGCATTTTTTCGGAGAAGAAGCCATTCGTGGAGAAATCAGTAACCAGATCAGCGGAATTATGGGACAGGATGTCGCCAAAAGCATACAGGATATGATTGCCGGAGCATTGATTGATAAAGAAAATATCATCATGAAAATTATTGGAATCGGTTCACTGGTTTTCGGTTCGACGACTCTTTTTTTTCAGCTTCAGCATTCTCTTAATAGTCTTTGGGAAGTTAAGGCGGCTCCTAAAAAAGCTTTTGTTAAGTTCCTGATCGACCGGGCTAATTCATTGGGACTGATCCTGATTATCGGATTTTTATTAATGATTACCATGCTGCTTTCTTCGGTCATCAGTATTTTTAATAACTGGATTACGGCTTATTTTGGCCTGGAAACCTATATCTTGGTACAGCTCATCAACTTCAGTGTTGGCTTTCTGATTACCATGCTGCTGTTTGCTTTGATGTTTAAATTTTTTCCGGATATCCGTATCCGTTGGAAGCCGGTGTGGAACGGTGCATTTCTGACTGCAGTCCTATTTACCCTGGGAAAATTTTTTTTAAGCCTTTATTTCAGTAAAGCACAGCCGACTTCGGCCTTCGGTGCGGCAGGAACTGTCATCCTGATTATGATGTGGATTAATTATTCCTGCATGCTGATCTTTTTCGGTGCCGAATATACCAAAGTATATGCTCAACGCACAGGATTTAAGGTTATACCCTCCCCGCACGCCACATGGAATGAGGCGAAAATGTATGAGGATAGTGTGAAAGAAAAAAATGAAAGTGAGAAGTCTTCTACCATGAATTCACAGTAAAAATTGTTAATGGCCGGGAAGTAGAAAATTGAATTTTTATATATGACCGAGGTACTTAAATGATTAAACATTGATTCAATATTGTCAGATTCACATTAAAGCAAACCAAAACCTTCAGAAATCCTGAAGGTTTTGGTTTTTACATTCTGTTTACGGTTTTTATTCCTAATAAACTTAAAGATTTTTTAATGGTTTTCGCGGTGAGGTCTGATAAATTCAACCGAATCTGCTTTACATTTTCGTCTTCCACTTTCAGAACAGGATTACTCTGATAGAAAGAGTTATAAGCTTTTACCAGATCATATAGGTAATTCGCGATAAGAGCCGGGCTTAACAGTTCTGCAGCTTTGGCAACCGTAGGTTTGTAATTGGCCAGCAGCATCACCAGCTCCTTTTCCTGAGCATTCAGCTGAATATCCGCAATATCTCTAGGCTGATAATCTGCTTTTCCTAGTAAAGACTGAATTCTGGCATACGTGTAAAGAATAAATGGCCCTGTATTCCCGTTAAAATCGATACTCTCTTCCGGATTGAAAAGCATTTTCTTTTTCGGATCTACTTTCAGCATAAAATACTTTAATGCGGCCTGACCAATAATTTCATAGGAAACTTCTTTTTCTTCTTCCGTCAGCCCTTCCAGCTTTCCTAATTCAATAGTTTTCATTTTTGCGGCCTCATACATTTCCTGCATCAGTTCGTCTGCATCCACAACTGTTCCTTCACGGGATTTCATTTTTCCGTTTGGTAATTCCACCATTCCGTAAGACAAATGGTATAATTGATCCGCCCATGAATATCCTAATTTGCCCAGTATTTTAAACAGTACCTGGAAATGATAGTCCTGTTCGTTTCCTACGGTATAAATCAGTTTCTGAATATCATTCTGCTTGAAACGCTCGACGGCCGTTCCCAGATCCTGCGTCATATATACCGAAGTTCCGTCCGAACGCAGCAACAATTTCTGATCCAGTCCTTCACCTGTCAGGTCACACCAGACCGAACCGTCCTCTTTTTGATACAGTACGCCTTTTTCCAGTCCTTCCTGGATCAGGTCTTTCCCCAGAATATACGTATTGCTTTCGTACTGCACCTGATCAAAATCAACGCCCAATCTGGTATAGGTTTCATTAAACCCTTTATAAACCCATGAGTTCATTTCGCTCCAGAGATTTCTTACGTGTTCGTGGCCATTTTCCCAGTCAAGCAGCATTTTCTGGGCTTCTTTAATTAGCTGAGCTTCTTTCTTAGCCTGTTCTTCGGTCATCCCCTGAGCAACAAGTTCTGAAATTTCTTTTTTATATTCCTGATCGAACTTGACATAGTAATTCCCAACGAATTTATCCCCCTTTGTTTCCGTAGCATCAGGCGTTTCCCCTTTACCAAACTTCTCCCAGGCCAGCATCGATTTACAAATATGGATTCCACGGTCATTGATGATCTGTGTTTTAATGACTTCATATCCCGCTTCCTTCAATATGGCAGCTACCGAAAATCCCAATAAATTATTCCGGATATGTCCCAAGTGCAATGGCTTATTCGTATTCGGGGAAGAATATTCAATCATCACAGTAGAGTTCTGTCTCTCTACCGTATCGAAATCTTCCGCAACGCCCTTAAAATTATCGACAAAAAACTGGTTTTTGATTTTAACGTTAAGGAAACCTTTTACCACATTAAAGCTATCCAATAATTCGGTCTGTTGCGTTAAGGCATCCCCCAGCTCCATTCCGATGCTTTCAGGATTTTTCTTCAATTGCTTCACCAACGGAAAAGTGACAATTGTAAAATCCCCTTCAAATTCCGTTTTATTTTCCTGAACTTCCAGTTGAATGTCTTTCAGCTGAAAAACATTCAAAATAACCTCCGAAAGTTTTTCTTCTATTATCTTTTTAATATTCATTATCTGTTATTTTAAGAGCAGGTACACTCTTTCATTCTGAACTGCAAATATACGGAAATAAAAAAACCGCCCGAAGGCGGTTTTGTATTAAAATTTGCTAGGCAAAAATTAGTTTTGATTCCAGAATGGCGTTTTGGAGTTTTTCGTAAATGCCTCTGAGCTTGAAATATTTGGTACATTTGCTGAGTTACCTACATATTCAGAAGTTGGATATATTAACCTCCAAGGTTTGTTTGGTCTGGTAGCAGTAGTAGCCAAAGGAGAAACCGGATATTTTTGTCCTGATCTATTATACTCAATATACATTTCTGTTGGATTATACTGTGTTAACAATATCCATTTTTGAGTTAAAATTGCTTCATATTTTTGCTCGTTGCTTCCTACCCAGCCTAAACCTGGTCTAGTAGAAATCGCTGTTACGTAGGCCGCCATAGTACTTAAAACTGCACCTCCATTCATAGTAGTCCCAGATTGTACTACTGCATTATTAAATAAGGTTTGGCCATCAAATGTAGGAAAAATTGTCGGAAATTTCAGTGCTGCTTCAGCCTTTAACAAATTAAGCTCTGCAACAGACATTAATAAACCGCCTCTAGCATTCCCTTGATTAATTATAGTTCCTGCAGCAGTTGAGTTTGCTCCCACGATATAAGGAGATAAAGAAGAAACAACATTGCTGTTATTCGGTGCACCAGGTTGACCTGGGGTTGCACCTTGCCTAACCCCTCTAACAACGCCTCCAACTGTTAGGAATAACCTTACTCTTCTTGGATCAGGTAATCCATTATATTTTTGATAATATGCGTCAGGTAAACCTGAATTATTACCATTCAATGCAACAGCTAAATTTTCTGATGCCGTAATTAGAAGATTACGTTGAGGTGTATTTCCAGCACTGTTAGTTAAATAAGTAAGTGTTGTTGGATGCAAAGCAGCGTCACTTGTTCCCGCATATCCAGGTTTTTCGAAAACATCTGCTGTAATCATTGGAGCCGTAGCTAATGTTGCAAGCTGTTGATCTCTGTAAGTAGCTAAATCACCGGTAACATTAGACATTCTCATTAATAGTCTGAACTTAATGGTATTTGCAAAAGCAGTCCAGTTAGACATAGTACCTTGAAAAACGATATCCGTTGCACCCATTGTACGAACATTTCCTGGTGCTGTAGATATCAGATTTTTGGCAACATCCATATCGTTAATCAAAGACTTATATACAGCTACATCATCATCATATTTAGGAGTTAGGTTATTTTGTCCCATAAATGCTTCTGAGTAAGGAACATCTCCATAAAGATCGACAAGATACTGCATATAATAAGCTTTCATAACTTTTGCAGCAGCAACATAATAATTCTGTCTCCCATCAGCGTTTGGATATTTTTCAATATAAGCAAAGTTGGCTAAATTTGGGAAAATACCATCCCAAATACCTGAATAGAAGCTACTGTTAACACCAGCAAGAGTATATTCATCAGAGAATGGCCCTCCAAATGCATAAGAGTTACCTGCCCAGCTATTCATCATAATATTTCCAAATTCTAACATTGTTGTACCCTGCGTTCTATAGGTCTGAGATACAGCACCAGGAAAAACTAGATCAGGTGATAAATTTTCCTGTGCAACATTATTAGGATTTTGGTTAACATCTAAATAATCATTACATGAGTTTAAAGCAATTCCTGCAACTGCTAAAAACATTAAGACTTTTATTTTTTTCATTTTTTTTATTATATATTAATTAAAAAGAAGCATTTAAGCTGAAGCCAAATGTCCTAGTCGTTGGATACTGACTAGTAGCTGCAATACCTCCTACAGTTACTGATGAAGTTTCAGGATCTGAGAAATTTCTGTTAGATTTAGCATACCATGCAAATGCATTTCTGGCATATACCCCTAAGGTTAAGGTTCTAACAAATGAGTTAGCTAATACGGATCTTGGTATAGAGTAGGAAAGTGCAATTTCTCTTATTTTTAGAGCAGTTCCATCTACAACAAACTCTTCACCTGTTGTCGTTCTCCAGCTACCTGTAAAGTAGTTTGCTGCGCCATTGTATGAAGGACTATCACCAACAGTTGTGGTATTGGGTGTATAGATTGGGTTTGCAGCAGTACCTGTGTTCTGTACAGATCCAGGAATAACATATCCTTGTGCTCGATCGAAAGCTACAGTTTCTTCCAACGCTCCTGCAAATCCTAATAAACTTTTAGTATCAGCGATGAAGCTGTTACCTGTTCTATAATCTGCTGTTACAGCAAGAGAAAACTCTTTAAATCGTACATTTGTAGAGAAACCAAGAATATAATCCGGTGTAACTTTTCCTAGAATTTGGTATCTGGAATCTGTTACTGGCAATCCAGTCTCATCTACTATAATGTTTCCACTTGGATCTCTTTCATATTTTATCCCTTTGATTACAGGAAAACGTTCACCCTTTACAGCAAAAATACCTGCAGGAATTCCACTTCCATCCTGAGCTAAAGCTACTTCATTTATCCCTGGCCCAAGATCCCTTACTAATGATTCATATTTAGAATATGATCCACGAAGATTCCATTCGAAGTTTGTAGATTTAAAAGGAGTAAGCCCTAAATCAACTTCAAAACCAGAGTTTCTGATATTTCCTATATTGCTTGTTAAGGAATTTAGGCCAGTTGCGGATGACACAGTACTTGCAGTAATAAGTCTGTTTGTATCTGTTTGAAAGGCTGAAGCGTCTAATGTAATTCTGTCTTTAAAGAATCCCAGACTTACATTGCCTTCAATCGTTTTATTTGCCTCAGGCTTAATAAATTGATCAGTAGGATTTTTATTAAGAATGAAAGATGAGTTGGTTAAAGGATAACCAGTTGGGAATACACCTATCTCGTCTGTATCGTACGCACCGATTACAGGATTACCTGTTAAAGTATAACTCGCACTCAATTTAGCATATGACAAAAAAGAATTATCTTTCAACCCTGCAAATGCTTTTGTAGGAATAAATGATACACCTGCAGAATAGTAAGGGATCGCTTTATTACTAAATTCACTAGAAGTCCCTGTAGGCCTCACACTTAGAACAGAAGATTGTTCAATTCTACCAGTTAGGTTTACAAACAAATAATCTTCTAATCCTAAATCAACATTAGCAAAGAAAGCATACAATCTTGAGCGAACATAGTTATTATTCAAGTTATAAGCAGGTGTTGGATTGACAACGTTAGCAATATTATAGAGATAAGGAATTCTTAAATTTGTTCCTCCAGCAGAAGTTGTGGATGAAAATCTATCTTGAATATTATTACCGACGTTAGCTGAGAAATTAATCTTGTCAGTAAGATCATATTTAAATGTCAAAATTAAGTCACCATAAAAGTTTCTTACTCTTGATACTGATTTATTATATGAAGAAGTAATAGCGGCAACGCCAAGATTTCGGAGAGAAATGCCATCAATTCCTGTTCCTGGAGCATTTATAATGACTTCATTAGAGTTATATCCATCAACGTGATTTTCTACATCCTGACCTGCAGCATATAAACTTCCGTTATATGATAAACTTATATGATTATTAAATTCATAACCTAAAGTGATTATTCCATTTGCTGATGTCAGTCTGCTATCACCTCTTAAATAATCTTTTAATGCATATGGGTTGTAAGCAAAAGAAGTATAGTTTCCTGCAAAACCAGAATTTTTAAACATTCTGATATCAACATTTGACGGTGTTTGTAATAATTGTGAATAAATATTTGCGTTGGATTGATTAATACTTTGATCTATAATACTAACGTTACCATCTGCTCTAAATTTACCGATCTTTTTACCTGCCTTGAAGAAAATTGTATTTCTTTTTAGATCATCCCCTGGTACAATAAATTCATTTTGTAATCTATCGTAAGAAAGAAATGCATAAGAATCTCTTCCTCCAGCACTTACATTAAATCCATTTTTAAATTGAATTCCTGTCCCAAAAAAATCTTTGATATTGTCACGTCCTCTATCCGCGTAGGTAGCTTTTAAAAACTGGCCATTAGCTTGCGGTAAACCAACTTCTACCAGTTGCCCACCTAAGGCAGAAGTGTAAGCAGGTCCCCATGAAGTATTCTCATAAGGAACCCAGTTTGTTCCGTTATAATCCACTGTAGAAAAGTCTGCTTCTCCTGGATATCCTTGCCCATATAAATTCTGTCTAATTGGAAGCTTATAAGGTGATGTAAATTCAATAGATGAACTAAGATTAACAGAGACTCTTTCGGATCGCGTCCCTCTTTTAGTCGTTACAACAATAACTCCATTACTTCCTTGTGAACCATAAAGTGCGGATCCTTGCTGACCTTTGATGACATTTACATTCTCAACAATATCAGGAGGTAATTGATTAAATACAGCTGACGTTGAAACTACTCCATCAATTACAAATAGAGGATCGGTATTTCCACTAATAGATCTAAAACCTCTTAATAAGATTTTTGATGTTGGATTTACACCACTACTGGTCGTGTTTATTTGCAAACCTGATACTTTTCCAATTAAAGCCTGAGGAATATTTTGACTTGCTGCTTGGGTAAGTTCTTTGTCACCAATAACTTTATTACTAGTAACAACAGCATCTTGTCTTTTCTTAAGACCTAATGCTCCGGTAACAACAACTTCACGAATGCTCTGAGTTCTTAGAGTATCACCCTGTGTATCCTGTGTATTTTGGGCATTCACCATAACAAAAGATGATGACAAAACCACCAGCAATACACTTGTAGTTAATTTCTTCATATTTAAATTGATTATTTTTTATTATTTGCAAATATGTAAAACTTTCTTAAAGTAACCAAATATTTTGTTAAAAATATTTAATATTGCATAGTTAAATGTTTCATATTTTATAATAATTATGGATTTAATAAAAAAATGGTCTGTTTTTTATGTTGAAGCGGGTTGTGATGAGGTAGGAAGAGGCTGTTTATGCGGTCCTGTGGTAGCCGCCGCTGTGATTTTAGATGAAAACTTTAACCAAAATTTAGTTAATGATTCAAAAAAACTTAATTTTAAGACAAGGATGAATCTTGATGGTTATATCAAAGACCACGTTAAAGAATATGCGATCGCCGAACTTCCTCCGGCTTTCATTGACGAACATAACATTCTGAATGCCAGCATTCATGCAATGCACCGGGCACTCGACCAACTGATTACGAGGCCGGAACTGATTCTGGTGGACGGCAACAGGTTTCATCCGTACAATTTCATTCCTCATGAATGCATCATTAAAGGCGATTCAAAAGTGCTGTCGATTGCCGCCGCTTCTATTCTCGCAAAAAATTATCGGGACCAGCTGATGATCGAACTTCATGAAGAACATCCTGAGTATGGATGGGATACCAATTTCGGCTATGCTACCAAAAAACATCAGGAAGCATTAATTAAATTTGGTCCCACGAAATACCATAGACAGTCATTCAGGCTGAAGTATGATTAAGCCTGTATAGATTTTATATACCTTATTACATATATAAAAAATTCCGCCTCAATTGTGAGACGGATTTTTTGTTATTAATGAAAAAAAATAATTTATTTCTTTTTATTTTTCTGTTGCTCCTGATAGGTTTGCTGTTGCTGAGCTTTTTCCATCATTTCCCGCATTCTCTTCTGGAACTTACCCTCAGTCTTCGGCTTTTCTTTGTTTGCCTGAATCTGTGCATGGATTTTCTTTTCGTCGAGAATCACATATTTAATCACAAGAATGATCAGAATGTTGATCGCATTCGACACGAAATAGTACCATGAAAGACCGGAAGCTGAAGTATTTAAGAAGAATAAGAACGTCACCGGGAAAATATACATCAATACTTTCATATTTGGCATCCCCTCCTGTTGCGGCTGCTGCATGTTTCCGGAGGTCATAATTGTATAGATCAAAATCACTACTGTACACGCCAAAGCGAAAACACTTAAATGATCGCCAAGGAACGGAATTTTGAAAGGTAATTTGATCAGATCATCATAAGCCGTTAAATCCTTGGCAAACCAGAATCCTTTTCCTCTTAAATCAATAAAGTTCGGGAAGAAACGGAACAGGGCATAGAAGATCGGAATCTGGACAAGTGCCGGAAGACATCCTGCCATTTGATTGACACCTGCCTTTCGATATACTTCCATCGTAGCCTGTTGTTTTTTCATAGGATCCGCATCCTTGAATTTGGCATTTACCTCATCAATTTCCGGACGGATGACCCTCATCATCGCACTTAGTTTATGCTGCTTATACATAATTGGCGACAGGATCAGTTTAACCAAAATGGTTAGTACGAAAATGGCCCAGCCCGCTGTTAATCCCCAAGAGGCAATGAAGTTATAAATAGGAATAAAGAATCCTCTGTTCATCCAGCCGATAAATGCCCAGCCCAGCGGAAGAATCTCGTCAAAGTTTTTATCGTAAGATTTTAACAAAGGTAAATCCAACGGCATAAAGTACCAGGTAAAATCCTGATTCAGTTCGCTGCCGGTCATCTGAACGAAACCTTCATAGTTTAATTTTTTCAGGTACTCGCCTTCTTCTATGGCTTCCTGGTTTCCTTTGCTTTGGGTAAATCCGGTTTTGGATTCGATCACCGATGCAAAGAATTGTTGCTTAACGCCAATCCAGTTAAGAGTTTCCTTTTCTTCATCCATCGTCGTTCTTCCGTCATAGTCATAATCTTTATAATTATTAAATGCATAGGAGAACTCGGAGTGGGACTGTTCCTGTGCCCTACCCTTTTCAAGATTTCTGACACTATAGTCCCAGATGAAATCCGCTTTATTATCAGCGGTAATTTTTGAAAGTCCCTGTGTTCTCACTTTAAAATCTAAAGCATACTGGTCTTTCAGTTCCGCTTTCGGATTATTATTCAGGGTATAGACAAACTGAATGGTTGCGCCGTTATAATTGGCGGTTAAAGTAGCCACATTTCCATTTATAACCGGAGCAAAAACCAGATCTTTTGTATTGATGGTTTTTCCGGTCTTGTCTTTAAACTGAAATCCGTAATTCGAATTATTTTTCGTGATCAGATACAGCGGAAGATCTGCCTGATCTGTTTTGTGATCGTAGGCTTTATATTTTACCAGTTCCACTTTAGAGACCTGTCCTCCCAGGCTATTGAACTCAAGTTTCAGTACATTGTTCGCCAAAGTGGCAGTCTGAATGGAATTCGGCGTTACATTAGGATTGATATTGTTTGCCTGAGTGGGTTTTACGGCATTCTTCACCTGCTCGGTTTTCTGTTGCTCAGCTTTGATCTGATCCTCTTTCGACTGTTTGTTCTGGAAATAAAACATGAATCCGAAAAGAACCACACATAAAACCGCAAAACTGATAATCTGACTTTTATCGAGTCCGTTGTTCTGTTGCATTTTATTTTAATTAAAATTTTTATCTTTTTCCGTACATTATGGCTGTACCTGATTTGAGTCGACAAAAATACTCTTTTTTTATCAAAACTCTATCCTTTAATCTATTACTATATAATAAACTCAGGCTGAGAATAATCAGCCTGAGTTTTATATGACGTCCGTAATTTTCAATTACTTTATTTCTGGGTACACGCTTTTACGAAAGCGATGAACAAAGGATGTGGTGTATAAACCGTACTCTTATATTCCGGGTGGTACTGCACTCCTACATAGAATGGATGATCCGGCATCTCCAAAGCTTCTACCAATCCCGTTTCAGGGTTTGTTCCGGTAGCCAGGAAGCCGTTTTTCTCAAATTCTCCGATATATTCGCTGTTGAACTCGTATCGGTGACGGTGTCTTTCCGTAATATTCTTTGCGCCGTAGATGTCATTTAATTTGGAACCGTTTTTCAGAGAACATTTCCATGCTCCCAAACGCATTGTTCCCCCTTTATCCACTACATTTTTCTGTTCTTCCATCAATGAAATTACAGGATGCTCCGTAGAAGTATCGAATTCCATGGAATTGGCCTTGGAATAGCCCAAAACATTCCTTGCAAATTCTACTGTCATGATCTGCATTCCCAGACAGATTCCCAACATCGGAACCTTATTTTCCCGGGCATACTGAGCCGTCAGCACTTTTCCTTCAATCCCTCTGTCCCCGAATCCTGGTGCCACCAAGATGCCGTTTACACCGGCTAAAGTTTCCGTTATATTTTCTTTCGTAAGATCTCCGCTGTATACCCATCTGATCTTCACTTCAGTTTCCTGATCCGCACCGGCATGTTTAAAAGCTTCGGCAATTGAGATATAGGAATCCTGTAGAGAAATATATTTTCCCACCAAAGCGATCTCCACCGATTTTTTAGGATTCTGGAATTTCTTCAGGAACGTTTTCCATTCTTTAAGGTCTGCATCCTTGTCACTTTTCAGATCAAGTTCTTTAAGGACCACATCATCAAAGTTCTGCTTCTGAAGATACATCGGAACTTCGTAGATGGTCTCCAGATCTTTACATTCGATAACATTGTCTAACGGAACATTACAGAACTGCGCCAGTTTTGCCCTCTGGTCTTTAGGGATTTTATGTTCGGTACGGCAAACCAAAACATCAGCCATGATTCCGCTTTCCATCAGCTGACGAACGGAATGCTGGGAAGGCTTTGTTTTCAGTTCCCCGCTGGAAGCAAGATAAGGCAGTAAAGTAAGATGGATAACCATCGAATTTTTCTCTCCGAGTTCCCATTTCAGCTGGCGAACCGTTTCGATGTAAGGCAAAGATTCTATATCCCCGACAGTTCCACCGATTTCCGTAATGATAATATCGTAATTCTGTTTGGACAGGATTTTAATCCTGCGCTTGATTTCGTTTGTGATATGAGGAATTACCTGAACCGTTTTTCCAAGAAAATCTCCTTTTCTCTCTTTTTCAATCACCGTCTGGTAGATTTTTCCTGTTGTAACGTTGTTGTTCTGGGATGTTGGCGCATCAAGGTAACGCTCATAGTGACCTAAATCCAGATCCGTCTCCGCACCATCTTCGGTTACATAGCATTCCCCGTGTTCATAAGGATTCAAAGTTCCCGGATCGATATTGATATAAGGATCAAGCTTTTGGATGGTTACGTTGAAGCCACGTGATTTTAGTAGAAGGCCAAGAGAAGCAGAAACGATTCCCTTTCCCAAAGATGAAGTCACACCTCCTGTCACAAAGATGTACTTAGTATTCTTTTTACTCATTAGATTAGGTTTGTGCAAAGTTATGGGAAAAAGAAATACAAAGCAATTTTGTTACGGATTAATCTCGGTCTGAATTTGGATCACCTTCAAATCAAATGAATTCACCAGAGAAAATTATTTCTTTTAAATACTGAAAGAACCTGAAGAGGGCGACCCTGAAGCGTTTCCATGCCACTGTCCCGAAGAGTTCTTTTCTTTCAGCAAAATTCCTGAAAAGAGAAAGTTGTTTTTTGTATTAAAATCAAATTTACCATTCTGGTTGACATAGCCGCCGAAAGTTTCGGAATTGTTATTAGGGGAAAACATCAGCGCTCCTTCAATCATGCCTTCTTTAGAAACCGTAAAATTAATGGCTCCTGAAAAATCTCCGGTGAAACTTCCGGTCCATTCCCCCGAGAATCCCGAATTTGTTTGGCTCCGGCTTTCTTCATCAGAAATACAGGAACTCAACAAAAATGCAACGCTACTCAGAATAAGAAACCTGAGAATATGTTTTTTCACGCAGTAAACTTTCAGCAAAAATAATCAAAAAAAGGCTTCTGATATTAGAAACCTTTTTACACACACAATATTATAAAACTATTGCT
Source organism: uncultured Chryseobacterium sp. (assembly GCA_913774355.1). Classification (GTDB taxonomy): domain Bacteria; phylum Bacteroidota; class Bacteroidia; order Flavobacteriales; family Weeksellaceae; genus Chryseobacterium. The sequence goes on from CAJYGB010000042.1 coordinate 122,708, forward strand.
TAATCAATTCAAAATATAAGTTAACATCAACGTCTTTTGCCACACCGGCTCCCGTTGGGTCGTATTTAATATTATAATCCAAACGGTTTACTTTAAATGATGTCTGGAATCCCATCACTTCCTTTCCCTGTTGGTTTTTGGTAACCCCTCCGAAAGTTACCGGAACGCTAATTTCCTTCGTTACATCTTTAATCGTGAGTTTTCCTTTCAGCAGATAGGTATTGTTTTTATCTTTCGTAATGGAACCGGATTCAAAAGTCATTCTCGGAAATTTTTCAGCATCGAAAAAATCCGCACTTTTCAGATGCTTATCCCTCATTTCAACACCGGTATTGATGGTGCCTACCTCAACAAAAAAAGAAAATTCAGCATTGTTCAGGTTATCGGCCGCTGCTACGACTTTTCCGTCAAACTTGTCAAATCTCCCCTGCACGAAACTGATCCCCATGTGTTTGATGTTAAAATTTACGGAGGAATGCATCGGATCTACTTTCCATGCCGTCTGTGCAAAAATTACCACACTGAACAGTGCCAATACAAAGGTTAAGAATACTTTTTTCATACTATTTTATTTTATATTAATTTCTAAAGCAAATATAAATCAGCTGTTATAATATCCCGTTGATCTATGTTATTTTTTATCAGATGATGAGTTTATTTTAGAATACAGCAAATGAACTAAATACATGATAATAAATACTGCCACTGCATTCCCATAAACCATAATCATTAAAAGGTTTTCATTGGTCGGTTTATAAACATATAAAAACGGATTATTTCCTAAGACGACCAGAAACAAAAGATAAATGATTTCAAATAAACAGCCATTCTCAAAATAGAATAATAAGTCTTTCTAAAAATAATAACCGTCAGCAGGCCTATTCCGCTAATGACTGAGCAGAAAACAAGCATAAATATAGAGAACATTTCATAACTTCTGCCCGTTAATTTTAGGAAACCCACTTCCCAATCTGCAAATTGCGCATGTAATAATGACATGACCACAAAAACCGCCAGGCTTAAAAAAATATTTTTCATGGCTGAAAATTAACTAAAAATCGAAAGAAAAATCCAAAAAAAATTTTGAACTTCGCAGGATGGCAAAATTAAAAACAGCATATTTCTGTCAGAATTGCGGCGCCCAGTATTCCCAATGGATGGGACAATGTAAAAGCTGCGGGCAGTGGAATACTTTGGTGGAAGAAATCGTGGAAAAACCTTCTTCCCACAAAACCCCGCCCTTTTCAAAATCGAAACAGAACGTTATCAATATCATTGAGGTTGAAACAAGTGAGGAACCGAGGATCAAGACGCCTTCCGAAGAACTGAACCGGGTGCTAGGTGGCGGAATCGTTTTAGGTTCTGTTACCCTGATCGGCGGAGAACCCGGAATCGGAAAATCTACCCTGTTGCTTCAGCTGGCCCTGAAGATGAAAAAGAAAATCTTCTACGTCTCAGGGGAAGAAAGTGCGTCCCAGATCAAAATGAGAGCCGACAGATTAACGGATATCCAAAATCCAAACTGCTTCCTTTTTACAGAAACCAATCTTGAAAAAATCCTTCATGAAGCCCAAAAACTGGAGCCGGATTTCATGATTATTGACTCTATTCAAACCTTACAATCACAGCTTATCGAAAGCTCGCCGGGAACCGTTTCCCAGATCAGGGAATGCTCCAACGAAATTATTAAATACGCCAAAGAAAACAACGTTCCGGTTTTCTTAGTCGGACACATTACCAAAGACGGACAGATTGCCGGACCGAAAGTATTGGAACACATGGTGGATGTCGTATTGAATTTCGACGGCGACCGGAATCACCTTTTCAGATTATTGAGGGCCAATAAAAACCGTTTCGGGTCTACTTCCGAAATCGGAATTTATGAAATGGTTTCCCAGGGATTAAAGGAAATTAAAAACCCTTCCGAAATTCTCATCACCAAAAAATTTGAGGAACTTTCCGGAAATTCAGTTGCCGTAACCTTGGAAGGAAACCGACCGATGCTTCTGGAAATCCAGGCCTTGGTAAGTACTGCCGTGTACGGAACACCCCAGAGAAGCTCAACCGGTTTTGATGCCAAAAGGCTCAATATGCTGCTCGCCGTCCTCGAAAAAAGAGCAGGCTTCCAGCTGGGCGCCAAGGATGTCTTCCTGAACATTACCGGAGGAATCAAAACCGATGATCCCGCGCTGGATTTGGCCGTCGTGGCTTCCATCCTTTCCTCTAATGATGATGTTGCCATCTCCGAACATTACTGTTTTGCGGGAGAAATCGGCCTCAGCGGAGAAATCCGCCCGATCGCCCAAGCCGAACAACGAATTACCGAAGCAGAAAAGTTAGGCTACGAGAAAATTTTTATTTCCAATCTGAATAAGCTTCCGAAGAAAAAATTCGGGATCAAGATCGAAGAAGTAAGCAAGATCGAAGATTTCCACGAACGCCTCTTCTAGGTTGTTAGGGCTTTAAGCTCTAAAAACCTTTGCCAACCGTTAAAAAAAACACACTTATGAAAAAAAATGTTTACCCTTTAGAGGCAGAATGCTTCTACCATGTTTTCAACAGAGGAATCAACGGACAAAGGTTGTTCTTCACCGATCAGAATTACCATTATTTCCTTTCCCTGATGCGCCGTAAAATTGCACCCATCGCATCAGTGTATGCCTATTGTCTTCTACGGAACCACTTCCATTTTCTGATTCGGATAAAACCGGAACAAGAAATACGGCAGGCCTTTCCGGAAAAAAGCAAAACCGAGGTTTCCAAAATCATCAGCCAGCAGTTTTCAAATACCTTCAACAGCTACACCCAAGCCATCAACAAACATTTCGGAAGAACGGGAAAATTGTTTGAATTACCATTCAGGAAAGTTAATTACGTCTGAAGACCAGTTAGTCAATACAATCCGGTATATCCATAACAATCCGCTTAAACACGCGATTACGCAAAATGTTGAAGGATACCGGTATTCGTCGTTGTTTAAAATCTGCAATGGGATTGATGATCCGATGCTGGCAGTAGAAGAGATCCTAGCGCTGCTAAGATAACGATGTTAGAGCTTAGAGCTCTAACATCGTTATTTTTCTTATTTTTACCTAATGAATTACCTTGCGCATTCTTTCCTTACCTTTACCGACGGGCAGATTGTCGGTCAGTTTCTGGAGGATTTTATCCGGAACAGGGACCGGTTTTCTTTCCCGAAAGACATCCGGGACGGAATCACGATGCACCGGGTGATTGATACGTTTACGGATGCCCATCCGGCCATTCATGAAGCAAAAAAGGTGTTTGCGCCTCTGGTAAGGTTGTATGCAGGGGCTTTTGTGGATGTTTCGATGGATTATTTTGTAGCCAATGATATGAAATTACATTCCTTGCAGGGCTGGGAAAACCATTCTATAAAAGTGTATCGGGTCCTGAATGAACATCAGAAATACCTGCCGGAAAATTTCAGAAGAATGCTCGAAAAAATGGAGGAAGGCGACTGGCTGTACAACTACCGTTACGAGAAAAACATCGGCTACAGTATGCGGAATGTTCTTAATAAAGCTAAATATTTAAATGCGGATATTCCCGTTCATGAAGCTTTTCTGAAAAATAAGAATTTCCTTCAGGAATGTTATGACGATTTTTTTCCCGATCTCATGGAGCATGCCAAAGGCATCCATGCCTTGCTACAAATGGAAACTGATTAAAACTGCTGAAAAAGATAGCGGTTTGGGTAGGTCAGCTTTTCACTTTTCCGTTCACCGTTCACGATGATATGAACGATATTAATCTGATCGTCAAATAAATTATACAGGAAACTCACAGCGGCTTCTACTTTTTTGGGCGCTTCGATCTTTTCCGATTCAAGATAGATGTTGACGGACTCATGGTCTTCCTCGTAACCTACATAATTTACGTTCAGGAATTTGTTGTTGGCTTTCAGCTTGAAATATTCGGCGGCGTAGTTTTTCAGGGATTCGTTGAGCTGGGCTTTGAATTTCGGATCGTTGAAATGCAGGGATTTTCCGTATTTGGTGTTCAGGCCGTTCTCCAGGTCATCCAGAAAAAAACGTCCGGTAACTTCAAAAGTTTTTGATTTCTGATTATAACTGATTTCCACCGATCCTACATGATATGGATGCTTTGCCCGTGTAAAAGAGAAAAATACAAATAAGACCGAAAAAAATAAAAGGAACTTTTTCATGACAACAAATCTAGGAGTTTTTGCGGATCCTGCCGCATATCAAAGAAGAGAAGGACTTAGATCAGATCCTCATTTTCTTTCCTGAAGAACATCCGCACGTGTTTTTTACCTATTAAAACACTTTTGGTTTTACAGGATGAATTTTCAAATTGCAGATATTTTCCGTTTTCCAGATCATCGGTAATTTTTTTAACATCATTCAAAAAAACTGTAATTTCTCGTCTGGTCCACACTTTATTGAGAAACTCAATATTTTCTAATAATGTTTGTCTGGCTATTTCTGAGAATTCAACCTGCATATTTCTTCATCGATAAACGTAAAGAACTCTTTTTTAGAGATCATATCTTCATCTTTAAGAGATTCCCCGTAGGCTTCAATTTTGTCAAAAACATGTGCAGGCAGACCTTCTATGGTTTCGTAATCGCTTTTCACAATTCTTACGCCTTCCAGTCTTTCCAGAAGTTCTTTAATAAATGAATAGTGTTCTTTATCTATTTCTATGGTTAAATTCATCACTTCAATCTTAAAAAAATTAAACAAATTATACGATGTTAGTTCAGATATTACAGTAATAAAAACACAGTACTTTTAAATTGACATTTACTTTATTCGCATACTTTTTTTTCTGGCGTTTGCAAAAAACTCTTCTTCAGAAATCATATCTTTTTCTTCAAGACGATCAGCATATTCAGACAGCTTTTCGATAAACCATTTTGGTGTGCCGTCTTCATACAATTCATCATCCTGAGCTATGGAAACTGACTTAATGCCTTTTATATTTTCCAGAAGTTTCTTTATAAATACGAAATCTGCCGTATTTTCCAATTCTATATTGACCATCATACTGTTTAATTTTACACAAAGTTAAAATAAATTTTGTATCATCGCAGTTCGATAAATGATTTAGAATATGCAGGATTTTTTATTTTACCTCAACCTGGGCTGGGAACACATCATTTCACTCGATGCGCTTGATCATCAGCTTTTTGTACTGGCTTTGATCGCAGTTTATTCCTTTAATGATTTAAAAAAGATCTTAATTCTGATCACGGCTTTTACCATCGGCCATTCAATTACCTTGGCTTTAAGTACTTTTGATATTGTCAGAATCAATTCAGCTTGGGTGGAATTCCTGATTCCGCTGACCATTGTTTTAACTTCACTGGACAATATCCTGATGAAGAACAAAAAACAGACGCTGATGAAAGCCAATTATTATTTAGCCCTGATCTTCGGTCTGATCCACGGAATGGGGTTCGCGAATACGGCCAGGGTGATGATTGCCAAAAGCCAGAGCTTAGCCGTTCCGTTGTTAGGTTTTAATATCGGGCTGGAACTCGGGCAGATCGCCATCGTTTTCGGAATCCTGATCGTCTTATTCATCCTGCTTAAGATATTTAAAGTCAATCAGAAAGACTGGGTGCTGTTTGTTTCTTCCGGAGTTTTTGCTCTGTCCCTGAAAATGACATTGGAAAGAATTCCGTTCTAACGCTGAAACATTTCCGAATTTTCAGCTACTTATCATTATATTTGAAAATCCTTAAAACAATTTCGGTTATGAAACTAAAAGTTGCCATACTTTCCTTTTCTGTATTTGCGTATACAGGTTTCACCGCACAAAATATCCAGAACAACCCGGGGAGCAACCACGGAAACCGGTTCGAACAGCTGGGAACCATCCTTCCCACACCCAATATCTACAGAACCGCTTCCGGAGCACCGGGCCACGGCTACTGGCAGAACAGGGCGGATTACACTATCAATGCTTATCTTGACGAAGATAAAAGGAATCTGAAAGGTTCGGAAACCATTACCTATTACAACAATTCTCCGGACGACCTGGATTACATCTGGCTTCAGCTGGACGAAAACCAGCAGTCGACGGTAAAAAAAGCAGACTTCCCTTCCTCCTCTACCCTTCCGAAAGCTTCCAATGACCAGCAGCTCCGCCCGACGGAAATTCCTGCTGCCGACAACGGCTATGGCGTTAACCTTGAAAAAGTAACCGACGCTTCCGGAACACCGCTGAAATATACGGTCAACAAAACCATGATGCGGATCGACCTGCCTAAGGTTTTGAAAAAAGGAGAAAAGCTGGTCTTTAAGATCGACTGGAACTACAACATCCCGAACCGTATCAAGATGGGCGGCCGCGGCGGATATGAAAACTTTGCCGAAGACGGAAACGACCTCTACACCATGACACAGTGGTACCCGAGAATGTGCGTCTACAGCGATTTCCACGGATGGCAGAATCACCAGTTTACCGGAAGAGGCGAATTTGCCCTGGTTTTCGGGAACTTTAAAGTAAACATGAACGTTCCGGCAGATCATGTAGTCGGCGGAACGGGAGAATGTAAAAACTACGACCAGGTTTTAACGTCTGAACAATTAGCACGCTATAACAAATCTAAAACATCAGGGGAACCGGTGGAAATCGTAACCTTGGATGAAGCGAAAAAAGCGGAGAAAAACCATTCCAAGCAGAGAAAAACCTGGAGCTTTGAAGCCAATGACGTAAGGGATTTTGCCTGGACGTCTTCCAGGAAATTCGTTTGGGACGGAATGGGTGTTACCATTCCTGAAAACAACAACAAGGTGATGGCGATGAGCTTTTATCCGAAAGAAGCCTATAATTTATACCGTAAATATTCAACCAAAGCGGTAGCGCATACCATCAAGACCTATTCTGAATTCACGATTCCATATCCTTACCCGGTAGCCCAGTCGGTGGAAGCGGCCAATGGAATGGAATATCCAATGATCTGCTTCAACTATGGAAGAACAGAAAAAGACGGAACCTATTCGGAAGGGATTAAAAACGGAATGCTGGGCGTGGTAATACATGAGGTAGGCCACAACTTCTTCCCGATGATCATCAATTCCGATGAAAGACAATGGAGTTGGATGGATGAAGGATTGAATACCTTCGTAGAATACCTTACCGAAGAACGGTGGGACAATAAATTCCCGTCCAAAAGAGGACCGGCATGGACGATCACCGATTATATGAAGCTTCCGAAAGACCAGCTGGAGCCGATCATGTCCAACTCGGAAAACATTATCCAGTTCGGACCGAATGCCTATTCCAAACCGGCAACGGGACTGAACATCCTCCGGGAAACCATTATGGGAAGAGAGCTTTTCGATAAAGCCTTTAAAACCTATGCGAAAAGATGGGCCTTCAGGCATCCTGAGCCTGCGGATTTCTTCAGAACGATGGAAGACGCCAGCGGCGAAGACCTCGACTGGTTCTGGAGAGGATGGTTCTATGGAACGGATCCTGTAGATATTGCTATCGATAAAGTAACCATTGCCACACCGGATCTTGAAACACCTCCAAGGGAAGCAAAGGAAACAAAATATAAAGTAGACAAACCTGCCCAGAATGATTTTGAGGACATCTCAAAAATCAGGAATAGAGAAGACAAAAACATCACCTTCTACGTCGATAAGGATAAAGAAGCCCAGGATTTCTACTACCGATACGACAGAGGCCAGGAAAAAGTGGACAATACGAAAGAATACGTTTTTAAATCCGAAGGAACGGAACCTTTAACGCAAAAGGAAAAAGACAAGTTTAAAAACATGACCGCTTACCAGATCGATTTCACCAATAAAGGCGGACTGGTAATGCCGATCATCCTGGAATTCACCTTTGAGGACGGAACGAAACTGAAAGATAAATCTTCCGCCCAGATCTGGAGGCTGAACGAGCAGAAAGTTTCCAAGACCTATTATTTCGACAAGAAATTAAAATCCATCCAGCTGGATCCGATGCGGGAGACGGCCGACATCGATACTTCGAACAATTTCTGGAGCAGCGACGGCGGAAACACCCAGGTCTCCAAATTCGATCTCTTTAAGCAGAAAGAAGCCGGGGCCACGAGAGGCGCTTCCAACGGAAGAGTAAACCCGATGCAGGCAGCCGGAAAGAAAAACTAAATTTATTACGAATTATTATTAAAAAGTACTCCTCATCCGGGTACTTTTTTTAGCTTTACGCAGATTATAAAAATTTAAAACCCATGAAAAAACTTAGTGTTTTATTCTGTTTCATCTTTTCTGTCTTTGCCTTTTCCCAATCCGACATCTATTTTGGCAAAAAGAAATTGGTGAGCGCCGAAATCATCCTGGAAAACGGAACAGCCAAAAAAGGATTTCTTCAGGATTTCCAGTCCCAGAGATTTTATAATTCCGATCTGCAATCTTTTGGCGGCATTGAGAAACTATTGAAATACGAAACCAAACAATTCAAATTTAAAGAAGAGGCCGGTTCTGCTGTTCAGCCCATCAATATTGATGATGTGAAACGAATTATAGTATTGAATACGGACGGCTCTGAACGGTTGATTTACGACAAAATGAAACTCAGGACCATCAATTCCAAAAATGAAGTGGTAGACTTAGATAAAACCGTTATTTTACCTCTGGAACAGGAAGGAAAGCTTAATCTTTACGGCATTACAGTGGCGGTATACGGAAATTCGGGAATGTCCGGCTCCCCTACAAAATACCTGGCCACTTTATTTATCCCTTACCTTAAAAGCTCAAACAGCGAGTATGCTTATCTTCCATTCGACATCAACAGGATGAATATTTTTAACCTGGGAAAACTGGAAGCTAAATTTAAGAAGGCATTAGAGGAATCTACAAAAGACTGCCCCGAGTTCCAGTCGGATATCAATGAAACCATGAAGCTTTTCGAAAAGCGCTTGACCAAAGATCAGAAACAGATGTATTATGACAAGGAAGAAAAAAAGAAGCAGATTCGCAAAAACACGAAAGATAAAGCCGAAGAAGATTTTCTGCAAATGAAAATTGATGCAGAATACGGCATGGAACCCTATCTGAAACTGGTAGAGGATTACAATAAGAAATGCAACAGGTAAATGACATACCCTAACCTCCGGAATTCCTGAGGTTTTTTTCTGCCAAAATTTCAGTTCTTCCAAAAAAATTCTGCCATTTCAGTCACAGACGGCCGATGGCATACTATTAGGGAAATACAAGACAGAAATAATTAAAAAAATTAAATATATTATGTCAGTAAACTTTAAACCATTAGCAGACAGAGTTTTGATCGAGCCGATCGCTGCAGAAACGAAAACCGCTTCAGGGATTATCATTCCGGACACCGCTAAAGAAAAACCTCAGGAAGGTACCGTGGTGGCAGTAGGCCCAGGTAAAAAAGACGAGCCGACAACCGTACAGGTGGGCGACAAAGTACTTTACGGAAAATACTCCGGTTCTGAACTGAAACTGGATGGAAAAGATTATTTAATTGTAAAAGAGGGAGATCTTCTGGGAGTGATTGGCTAATAGCCGATGGCCTTTGGCTAATGGCTTTCCAGCGTTGAAAATAGCGAATGAGGGATTTTAAAAAGTTTGAGGTTTGGCAATTGAGCCATCAGTTAACTTTAAAAATTTATACTTCAACCAGGAATTTTCCCAAAGAAGAAATTTTCGGGTTGACTTCTCAGATCAGAAGATCGTTCGCTTCCATCGGATATAATATTTCTGAAGGCAGCGGCAGAAATTCTGATAAAGAGTTTGCTAATTTCATCAATATTGCGCTGGGATCGTCCAATGAAGCCGAAAACCAATTGATTCTTGCCAAAGATTTAAACTACATCAACAAAAATGATTATCAGAATCTTTTACAAGAATTAACCACATTAAAAAAGAAGCTTGTCGCCCTTTGGAACAGGCTGAACGGAAATTAAAATCAAATTATAAAATCAAAACCGCGAATCGCTGAGGCCAGAAGCCAACAGCTATTCGCCAAAAGCTTAAAACAATGGCAAAAGAAATAAAATTCGATATCGAGTCTAGAGATGCTTTAAAAAGAGGGGTTGATGCATTGGCAAATGCAGTAAAGGTAACCTTAGGTCCTAAAGGGAGAAACGTAGTGATTGAAAAATCTTTCGGTGCGCCTCACGTAACGAAGGACGGGGTTTCCGTGGCGAAAGAAATCGAACTGGAAGACCGAGTAGAAAACATGGGAGCACAGATGGTAAAAGAAGTGGCTTCCAAAACCAACGATATCGCAGGTGACGGTACCACTACCGCTACCGTTTTGGCACAGGCTATCGTAAGAGAAGGTCTGAAGAACGTAGCAGCAGGGGCTAACCCGATGGACCTGAAAAGAGGGATCGACAAAGCGGTAACCGCTGTTGTGGAAAACCTGAAGGCCCAATCCCAGGAAGTAGGTGATTCTACCGACAAAGTGAAGCAGGTAGCTTCCGTTTCTGCCAACAACGACGAAACCATCGGTGCACTGATCGCTGAGGCTTTCGGGAAAGTAGGAAAAGAAGGGGTAATCACCGTAGAAGAAGCAAAAGGAATCGATACAACAGTAGACGTTGTAGAAGGAATGCAGTTCGACAGAGGATACCAGTCTCCGTACTTCGTAACCAACCCTGAGAAAATGGTGGCTGAGGTAGAAAACCCATACATCCTTTTGGTAGAGAAGAAAATTTCTTCTATGAAAGAATTGCTTCCGGTTCTTGAGCCGATCGCTCAGGGAGGTAAATCTTTATTGATTATTTCTGAAGAAGTGGAAGGTGAAGCTTTAGCTACTTTGGTAGTAAACAAATTGAGAGGTTCCCTTAAAATTGCTGCCGTAAAAGCACCAGGATTCGGGGACAGAAGAAAAGCGATGCTTGAAGATATCGCGATCCTGACAGGCGGAACCGTAATCTCTGAAGAGCAAGGGTTCACGATGGAAAACATTTCTCTGGATATGCTGGGAACTGCTGAAAAAGTAACCATCGATAAAGACAACACCACCATCGTAAACGGAGGCGGCGAAGAAAGCAAGATCAAAGGTAGAGTCAACCAGATCAAGGCGCAGATGGAAACCACTACTTCCGACTATGACAGAGAGAAGCTTCAGGAAAGACTGGCTAAATTAGCCGGTGGGGTTGCCGTACTTTATGTAGGAGCTGCTTCCGAAGTGGAAATGAAAGAGAAAAAAGACAGAGTGGATGATGCCCTTCACGCAACAAGAGCTGCCGTAGAAGAAGGAATCGTTGCCGGAGGTGGTGTGGCTTTGGTAAGAGCCATCGCTGCTTTGGAAAACCTTACAGGAATTAATGCTGACGAAAGCACCGGTATCAAAATCGTAAAAAGAGCGATCGAAGAGCCGTTGAGACAAATCGTTGCCAACGCCGGAGGTGAAGGTTCCGTAATCGTTGCGAAAGTAGCAGAAGGAACGGCCGACTTCGGGTACAACGCGAAAACCGACGAATACGTAAACATGCTTGAAGCAGGAATTATCGACCCTACGAAAGTAACGAGAGTAGCTCTTGAAAACGCTGCTTCCGTATCCGGAATGCTTTTAACCACCGAATGTGTAATCACTGAAGTGAAAAAAGACGAACCAGCCATGCCAATGGGTGGCGGAATGCCGGGAATGATGTAACGGTCAGCGACCGAGGCAATTTATTACATAAACCGTTCTGATTTTCAGAGCGGTTTTTATTTTGTATTATTTTTTTTATTATATTTGAGCAAACTAAATAAAACCATGGAACAACATCAATTAACTTCTTATTTTGTATACCTCTTATTTTTAAGCTTTAAAATTTTATAAGTGAATTATATACTATACTATTAATACTAAAAATCAGTATAAAATATATATCGTTATAATTTGATCATAAAAATATGTAGCCGAAATATTTTTAGATCAAACAATCAATACATACTAAAAGCATTTACACAATATAAATAAATTAGCATTTTTATTATATAAATGTTATGAATAATTCTAAAAATAGATAACCTTATAAAATTAAAAATCAGATGGATATTGAAATATTAAAACTTAAAGAAAGACTTGAGATTGCTCTAGAACTAGGCGAGAGTCATTATAGAGAATTTAAAAGCGGACAAGAAGGACCACCCGAAAACAAAACTAATCGCGATGTCAAAAGTGTCTGTGAAGACATTTCTAGAACTTTAGTTGCATTTGCAAATGCTGACGGTGGAGAACTACTCGTTGGAGTAGAAGATAGTGGGCAAGTATCAGGTTTAAACTATTCGCAAGAGAAACTAGAAATTTTATTAAATGCCCCTAAAACTCATGTTCACAAAAATACACCTTTACCAAATTTCAGGTCACGCATAACTGAATATAATGGAAAAACTATTCTCTATTTTTCAATTCCTAAAGGAAATGAATTCGTTTATTTAACATCAGATGGTCGTTGTATTCAAAGAAAAGATTTGGAATCAGTTCCAATTTCGGCTGAGGAAATACTTTTTTCAAGAGAAGAAACTATTTCTAGGGAATACGACCGAAACTTTATTGAAAATGCTGATATTAGTGATATTGATATAGAGTTAATTTCACATATAACGGAACAATTATCCATAAAGATTACACCTGAAAAATTTCTACAACATATAGACTTAGCCGAATTTGACGGAAACAAGTTAAGACTAAAAAGAGCAGCTTTATTACTTTTTGCTAAAAAACCTAATAGATGGCATCCAAGATTGCAAGTTCGTGTAATAAAGGTTGCCGGAGTTGAACTAAAAAGTGGAGAAGATTTTAACGTTATTAATGATGAGGAAATTAGTGATAACGTGGTCAAATTAATCGAATCAAGTTGGGAGATTATTAGACCCCACCTAACAGAGACTAAATTTTCAAAACAAGCACTCTTTAAAACCCAAATAGTTTATCCTGAGCTAGCATGTAGAGAGGCTCTTATTAATGCAATTGCGCATCGAGATTACAGCATAGAAGGTAGAGGAATTGAAGTTTACGTTTACTCTGACAGGTTGGAAATCCAAAGTCCAGGTGAATTATTGTCATCTGTTAAAGTTGATGATCTTGAAAAACAAAAGGGTGTACATCAATCCAGAAATTCAAATATTGCAAAAGCTCTCCGAGAAATTGGTTATATGAGAGAATTAGGAGAAGGAATAAGAAGGATATTTGAATTGATGCGTAACAATGATTTGGAAGCTCCTCAATTTGAATCAAAAAATAAATCATTCAAAGTAACACTCTCGCAAAAGCATGTTTATTCTAAAGAAGAAAAATTGTGGCTTGATAATTTTTCTCAACTTAATTTAACTAGAGAACAAAAAACAGTTGTTAGACTGGGCACAAATGGTAAATTGTTTTCAACAGATGATATTTGGGAGGCTTGTGGAATTGTTGATACCGATAAATACCGTCAGCTTCTTGAGTCAATGAAAGAGCTTGGAATTTTTAGGAGAAATTTTGATAGGAATAAAGCTTACGAAATTGCAAAAAAGTCAAGAACTAGTAAAAAGGAAATTAAACAATTTGAAATTGTTATTCCTTCAAGTTTTAAAACTAGTAAAGATGGAAAAGGAAAGGGAATAGAAATAAAACAAGCTCGGCAAGTTGAATCTAATGATTTGCTTGATGACTTAAGTTATACAAAGATCTATGTAACAAATATTCCGTTTGATATAAACGAAATTGATCTTACAGATTTCTTTAATAAATTTGGTGATGTTGTATCGGTAAAAATTCCAAGACGTTTTCAATCTAAACATATACGAGGTTTTGCATATGTTGAATATGGGAATCCAGAAGATGCTCAAAACGCTATTAAAAACTCATCAAAGTATGAATTAAAAGGTAGAAAGATTTATATACAGAAATCAAACTATGAAAAATAGGATAACATCTATCTCTATATAACTTTTTTAGTAAATAAAATAAAGAGTGTGTCCTAAAAGTAGTACAGAGCTCTTAAAAATCGAATATTTGAATATGCATATTGCATTGGGGTATGAATAAAATCGATAAAAAGAGGGTGCCAAAAAAGTTTGGACACCCTCCTTTTTATCCAATTCAGAATAATATTCTTCAAAAAACAATATCACACAACTCTCTGAAATGTATTCGTAAAATTGTTGCAATTTCAATGAAAGTAATGAGCTTGCAATCAATCTTATTATTAGCGGTTTAATAGTCAAAAATAGTTGGTAAAATTCTTTGTAATACCGATTATTACTGATGATATAGAAAGTTTATTGAACTTTGTTTCAATAAACTTTTTTTATGGCTGAAAATTCAAAAAAAATCGTTGTTGGAGTTGTAAAAGTCTGGATGTAATTTCTTGGGGAAAGCAAAACGGTAAGCATCGTTTTAAATGTAAAAAATGCGGCATTTATTTTACTTCCGAAAATAAATCGGTGAGCCTGAAAAACAAAGAAATTTGGTTCAAAAAATGGATTGTCGGAAAACAGACTTATGAGCAGATTTCAGCAGAATCAGGATATTCGGTAAGTACTCTTCAGCGGTATTTTAATATGATGCTTAGCAAAGCACCAAAACTCAGTTACAGCCAGAATAAGGAAGTTTTTTTGCTCATTGACGGGACTTACTTTTCCAATGAAATCTGTTTAGTGGTATACAGAGACAATGTTTTTAAGCAAACCCAACTTTACAGAATTACTGATGGAGAGCATTATGAAGAATTGAAAGAGGATCTGGAAAACATCTTGAATTTAGGAATAAAAATTGGCGGGATAACCTGCGATGGAGACAAATCTCTACTGAAAGCCATCCGGAAAGTCTGTCCCAAAGTTCCTGTTCAGAGATGTCTTGTAAATATTCAAAGGATGTGCAAAATATGGCTTTCGGCTTATCCAAAGTCTGTAGCGGGTTTTGAGTTGCGTGAAATTGTCTGCAAGATTCATTTTATTGACAATGAAATTAAAAAGCAGTATTGGATCAAAGAATTTTTGGACTGGTCTGAGAAGCATAAAGATTTTTTGAATGAAAAATCATACAGTCAGGAAACCGGAAGATATTGGTACACGCACAAAATGGTAAGAAGATGTTTTTCAGTTGTCAGAAAGGCTCTACCCAATATGTTTATCTTCCTGCAAAATCCTAAAATTCCGAAAACAACCAACGGTATAGAGTCTTTTTTCGGTCATCTGAAAGGTAATCTCAATATTCATCGGGGACTTACCAAGAGCCGGAGAAAAAAGTTTATCCAATGGTACCTTTTTTATAAAAATCTAAAGTCGTAAAAGGTTTTTTAAGCCATAGAGCTGTTCCAATAATTTACAAAAAAAAGGATGGTAAAAACCATCCTTTAAACTATTGTTTACAGCGTTGATGGTATTGCTGATGAGTTGCTCCTCAGCATTGCTCATTTCCTCTTTCAATCAACACCTAAATATTACGAATTATTTTTGTGAAAAACACCAACTATTTTTGACCACATTACCTTATTAGCAACATCACTAATTTTTGCCACCATAAAGAAATCTTAGAATAAGAAACCTCCTTGCTAGTGAGAGCCTTACGCTCGTGCCTATTTTAAAGTAAAATCACTTCAAATCCACCAACTCCGGCAAAGAAACTTCCAAAGCATTCGCCAGTTCCAGCAAAGTATAAAGCGTAGGATTTACTTTGCCGTTTTCCAGCTTTTCTATGGCCTGACGGTCTTTGTTGCAGGCGCGGGCAAGATCAGACTGGCTCCAGCCTTTCTCTTCACGAAGTTTGATGATTCGTTTTCCTAGTGCTATTTTTAATTGATCTTTGATCATGAACCCGTAGACACCAATAATTCCCGGATATCTACTTTAAGAAACTTAGATATTTCGTAAAGCGTTTCAATGGAAGGCTGGACTTCATTGGTACACCAGCGTGAAACGGTGGATTCTGTCTTTCCCAAATGACTGGCGAGATCCTTGCTGGTCTTATTTTTTTCTGCTAAGACAGACTTTATTCTATTTAAATTTATTTTCGACACAGTGCTCAATGATTAACTTCTCTTGCAAATATCGTAAAATTCTAAAGACCTGAAAATCATTCTTAAAACAACAATAATTATAATTTCATGCGTTTTTATTTGTTTTAAAATATAATTAATTATACTTTTATAGCAATAAATTCGCATAATGAAGCAAGAAAAAAAATTTCACCATAAAAAAGATCGTCATCTGAAAGTATATGGAAAATACACCGGGAATTCCAATCCCTGGCGACCAAATATCCTTCCTGAAATCCGTCTATGTGGCAAATGGTTGCAGGAAATCGGCTTTGAGCAGGGCAATACCATCAAAGTACAGCAGAGAAAAAATAAAATAACCATTACGCTGGATCCGCAGGAAAAAAATTAGCCTCTGCCTTTGATCAAAGCAAAATGATTTTGTTATGGGCAAAGTCTAAGAGCATTATCGAAAAGCATTTGATCTGTAATCAGATTTTAGGAGAATTTCCTGAGGTTCCCGGTCATTTTAAATTATTTCAAAACTTCTTTAGTCACGAACAACCCTGTTTGTAACCTCCTCAGTCCTCCGAAGGTGTAAAACAACCCTGTTTGTAATCTCCTGCAATTGTATTTAATCGCAAACACACCTGTTTCTAATTTCCTGCAATTGCATTTTACTTCCCGCAACTTGCGCAAGAATTCCTGCATTTGTATTTAGTCGCAAACACCCCTGTTTCTAATTTCCCGCAATAGCATGGGAACCCGACAAAACCTAACGGGTTTTCAAAACCCGTTAGGTTTGTTGAAGGTTGAATTAATATCAACGATTTACACTCCTCATTTTTTCCCTATCTTTAAAAATCAATTCAGCAAAACCTTACCACCATTGAAAAAAACAGCATTTCTTCTCTTCATTTCCGGCTTGTTATTCACGAATGCGCAAACCCTGAATTTTAAGCATCTGGCGGATCTATCCGTCCGCAGAGGAGGGATCAGCAGTGCCGTTGCAGATGACGACATTTATGTGAGTAACGGGTATAGGGACAATGACGGCAATGCCACTTTTATCGAAAAATACAGCATTAAAGATAACCGCTGGAGTGTCGTCAACGCCAAGCTGCTTCCCAGAAGATTCGGTAATTCCGAGACGGATGGTCATAAAATCTATATTTTCAACGGCTGGGGAAACAGCCATCTTGAAATTCTGGACCTCGAAACCAATAAGATCACAAAGGGAGCGGTAAACCGAGCCTATACGGGAAATGCAGGTTCTGCCATCCACAACGGAAAAATCTATGTGTTCGGCGGCAGCGGGCTGAATAATGCTGCCACCACTGTATTTTCCAACAGGTTCCAATACTATGACATTGCTTCCGATACCTGGCATCCCCTACCCGATATGCCCACGGCCAGGGAAACAAAGGGCAAGATTGTAAAGGATAAGCTGTATGTCATCGGTGGTTTCAACGGTACGCCTTCCCGGCTGGTCAATGTTTACGATCTCAACAAAAATCTCTGGACTGAGCAATATACGATGCCTGTGGGGATAGCCGGTCATGCATTGGCGGTATCCGGTCATAAGATCTTTATTGCCGGAGGGAGCAATAATCAGATGTTCTTAGCCTATTTCGATACGGAGACCAACACATTGCATCAGTTATCCTCCAATATGATTCCCAGAAGACATGCCGCTGCGGAAATCTATAACGATAAACTCTACATCATCGGCGGAAGTACGACATCTTCCGCCAAATCGGCCCTTAAAAGCCTTCAAGCTGCGGATATCAGCGAGGGAACACTTTCCGCTGAAAGTACCCGTTAATGGCTTCTTCCGGCGCGAGTTTCCAGGCTCGTACTCCATTATGCACTGGAATATTTTATCCAACCTATGAATTTGAAATCTGCATCACCTTATCTAGAGTTACTTTATTAAACGCACAAAAATGACGGTGAATTGAGAACCTCATTTTATTTTTCGTCTTCCTATTTATTTTGCCGTGATTTTTCTTAGTTTAGCTGCCTAAAAATTAATCCTCTTAAAATGAAAATCGAATTAAAACCGGAATTATCCATTGAACACGACGAATTTCCGAAAATGATTGAAGTCGATATCGATGAAAACTCATCTTCAATCGGGCAACTGATCGATAAAATCCATGAACAGACAAATATTCCCGCCAATGTAGAACTAAAGTGGGAAGATTTTATCGAAAAAATAGCCTGTACTTATTATGTCATTGAAAAAGGCGAATATGATGACTACCTTATGATCACCGATATGGAAGAAAAAATTAGTAATTTTCCTAAGCATGGGCAGGACGGAGCAATGATTATCGTAATCGATGGAAGAACCAGGCTTGTTAATTAGTTATCAGTGGGGAGAACATCCCAATGAGGCTACCATCAAAGAAGACCTTCAGCAGGGATATCCGCTGGTTATAAAAAATTTCCCTCTGTCCGACGAAGAACTGCAATTATTCATCAGCCGGTTGGGAACCGCGTTAAACGAAAGACGGAATAACAACGGAAAATCGGTTTTTGACGTAACCATTGTCCGCCATAACAATTTTTTCACCTCTATTGCCAATTCCAATTTAGCCTTTCCACTACATACTGATTGTGCCGATTTCGATACCATTCCCAATACGATAGGCCTATTGTGCGTGGAGCCGGATGAAAAAGGCCAGGGTACCAATACCTTTATGCTGTTGAGCAGTCTTTTAAACCACCTTACCGAAGACGAAAAGCAGAAAATGCTGGGTAAAAAATGGAAATTCGGAAATCAGCTGAGAAGTATTTTATCATTTGAAGACGGAAATTATGCCCTCTGCTACGACCGGATTACGATGGAATCTTTTTCCAGGCTTGAGGCAACGGAAATTGATGAATTAAATACACTCGATAAGCTTTTCAAAAGCCTTTCCTTCGAAATTAAGCTGGAAAAAGGCGACCTGATCTTATTCAGAAACGATTTAATGCTGCACGGACGGGATAAAATCCATACCGATTCAAAAAGATGGATTAAGAGAATCAGGTTTGATACGAAATAGTGAAAGCTTCTTGCTAATGCAACTTACCGAAACCTTTTAAATCTTAAACCCGAACTTCAACCTCAATTAAAACATGAACCGCAACCAAAAGAAATTTGAAGAAATCAAAAAGGTCCTTATTGAAAAATTAGGAGATAGGGTTGAGTATTCAAAAGACGAAGACGGAACCGAATCTTTGGCCCTTAAAAATTCAGAATTCTGGGTTTCAACGACTTTTGGGGAATTGGTAGTGGGCTACGGTTCCCATCACACGCATTTCAGTGAAGAATTCGGAAATTTAGAAGACGGAATCGTCCAGGCTTTCGATTTATTGACCAACAGAATCAGAACAGCCAACTACCTAAAAGGAAATACAGTATTTAAGACAACGGTAGAAATTGAATATCCCGATGCTACACTTGTCGACATCGGAAGTTCAGGCCTGATCTTTTTCCCATTCTGGAAAAAAACAAAGCTTGAGGTAATGTATGATGAAAAGATTTTAGAGAAAAAGGAAATTGAGGATCAGGTGAATGCAGTTCTGGAAAACCTGAATTGATTAATATTGTAAAAATGAAGTTAACCGGGCTGACAATTTCCTGCAATCTCGAATTTTTTTTAAGCCATTAATACATTTAATCATAATTTTAAAGTTCCATATGCCCATAATTAGATATTCAGGACAGAAGAGCATGACACTCGAAGAATTCTATCGTGAATTAATGAATGTTGCTTCAACTTTCATAGAAAATGAAATAGGTAAAGCCATGCTCGAATTTATTTCAATGGTAAACCTAACTTTTACAAAAACCATATTGTATGGAGTGACTTCTCATTATTCACTTGTCATTCAGGCAACAGATAATTGGGAAGATGATTGGTCAGTGACAGTTAATAGTATAGGAGACAAAAGATTTCAGTTTGAATATCAAATGCCCGAAGAACAGAGTCCTTGGAAGTATGCAGTCATTAAAGGAGAAGCTAACACAATGGACGAAGCAAAAGATTTTCTCATTATTGCCATGACCGAGAGTAAAGGTTGGGTAAACAATAAAGAATTAAAAAAACTTTATGGCCAATTAAAAGGTAGAAAACCGGAAAGCAAAAAATTTACCTTGTGGTTGGAATTTGAAGAAGTTGAACCGGCAAGCTGGAACAAAGAAAATGACTTTTGCAATATTCATGTTGATATGGAAGACGGGCGACATTATGGTCTAATTATCTGGACGTATGCATATTTAGAAACGGCCATTGAAGAAGACAAGAAAACGGGACAAAACTTAAATGCCCTTTACCAAAAGCCGCCGGATTTATTTGTGAAGGAACTCACAAGAGAATGTATTGAAAAGGCTATTGAGGATTTACTGAAAATTGGAGATTTAGAAAAAGTTTTGAATCCAGGTATTTTATAAAAAAACTTCAGGATAAATGTGTTGGTTTTGAATATTTCTCTTCATTTGTAAATCATTAAATTCGCTAAAAAAAGTAAGATGAAAAAAGCCTTTGAATTCCTCAAACAGCTCGAAAGAAACAACACCCGCCAATGGTTTGCCGCCCACAAAACGGAATATGATGTAGTAGTAAAAGAAAACAAAGTGCTTTTCGATCAGATTTATGCTGAACTTCAACAGCATGATCGGGTAAACGGCATCCATATATACCGGATTTACCGGGATGTCCGTTTTTCCAAGGACCAGACACCGTACAAAACCCATTTCGGAGCCGGGTATTCCCGCCTGAAACCGATGCTGAGAGGAGGCTATTACATCCATCTGGAATCCGGCAACAGCTTTGTGGGCGGTGGATTCTGGGGACCGGATGCCAAAGACCTGCTCCGCATCCGTAAAGAATTTGAAATCAGCACCGTGGAAATTGATAAGATCAGTTCAGACCAGACTTTTATCAACTATTTTCAAGAAATAAAAGGCGACGCCGTGAAAACAGCACCCAGAGGTTTCGATAAGAACCATCCCGCCATTAATCTCATCCGGAAAAAGCAGTACGTGGTCATGCGGCCATTTACCGACCAGGAAGTTTTTTCGGATGATTTTGCGAAAGAAGCAGTCCTCACCTTTCTTGCCATGCGCCCTTTCTTTGATTATATGAGCGAAGTGCTGACGACGGATCTGAACGGACAACCTCTATGATGGCTGTAAGTGTTATTTGGAATGTATTTTGGCAGAAAACCATTATATTTTATTTATTTTTACCTTTTTAAACATCAGTTAAAATCATGAAAACCATTCTTTCAGTTGCTTTACTATTAATGGCTTCTGTTTTTCATTCTCAAACAAAAGACATTGCAGGAATATATGGTGAAGGACTTCTCAACAGACTCAACCCGGCAGCAAGTTATATTGAATTGAAACCGAACTCCACTTTCATCTACAACTATTATGGAAAAATATATGAGGGCCATTGGAAGCTTTCCGGAAACAAGGTTCTGCTAAATCCCGACCTCAGGAAAGAATTTGCCAAAGTAAAAATGAAAGAATCCAGAAACAATTCGGATTCCATTACCATTAAGATCAGCTACATTCCGAAAAAGGATGATTCCGGAAATACGGTAAGCGACGGCTTCAAAATGGCAACCGTTTATTTTGATAAAAAAGCAAATTATATCAATATCCTGAAGTCGCCTTATGTAAAAAGCAGCGGCAGGGCTCCGTATATAGATAGGCAAAATATCCTTAATAAGGAAAATTCCGTAAGTGTTTCCAAAAAAGATTTTTCACAGCTCGGTTTCAGGACCCACAATCTCAGCAACTACCTTATTTTCAATAAGGCTAATAATGATTCCAATGTCTTCGAGTTTGAAATCGAAGATATCGCCGCATATGAAGACAACATCCGGGACGAATTTTTTATTCTCGATGGAAAATCATTGTATTATCCCAATAAGAAAGGGAAAATCGATGTGATGCAGTTGCCTTTGATGAAAAAGAAAATGTAACCGTATGCCCTTACGCATCCCTCTGAAACACCCATGAAAATAAAATTTCTTATCCTATCATTTCTGATTGCAGCAAAATTATCCGGATGCAAATGCGAGAACATGAGCATTCAGGAATCCTTTAAACATGCAGATTTTGTGTTTACAGGAAAAGTGAATGATATTGTTCAGATTCCTTCGGGGTTCAAGACCTCACATGATTACCTCAGCAAAATACAGATCGGGAAAATTTACAAGTCGGAGGCTTACGGAGAATTTTACAAAAGAGAGGCTGTCCTTTTTTCATCCCCGCTTAGGTCATGCGATCTGTTTTATGAAAAAAATATCGAATATCTGATTTTCGGTTATATTGAACCCGATACCGGCCTACTCTACTCTGAATTCTGCACCTATACCAGACCTCTGAAAAACGTTACGAAAGACGAACTGAAAATTTTACAGGATTTGGAGAAAGAATATCTGATTCAGGATGAATATGCCGTTGTAAAGCCTTTTATAGAAGACTTTGAATTGGAAACAAACAAGCCGGATATTTATATTAAAAAACTAAAACGAAAAGCCGACCTGGCTGAGTCCAGATACGAAGACCTGAAAACAGAAAATAGAAACTTAACGATTATTCTGTGCATTCTGCTCGGAATTTTAGTACTGGGAATTTCTTTTATGTTCGGGAAAAGAAAATTTAGAACAAAATATTGATGCTTTCTTTCACTGGCGCAAATATCTCGTTTATTCAACATTAAATGGAAAGATAGACAAAATTAGTCCATGATTATTTCACAATATCTTTCTTCATAAAACCCCTATTTTATTACATTTGCAGGTAAAATCAAACTGATCAACCATTTTCAGATCATCAATGGACAAAAATTTCAAAAATTACGAAGAAACAATTCCCAGAAAGCACCGGATCAGCTTTTCGCCAAAATACAAAGAAGAATTTAAGACATCGGTTAATGAGATCATTTTTATTGCAGTTGCGGAAAAAGCATTTGAAAAACTTGGGTGGGACGTCGTTTATAAAGACGACTTTACTATCGAAGCAAAACGCAAGGAAGCCGGCTGGATGAATGAACGCTGGACGGAAATCGTTACCGCAACATACAAAGAAGGCAACATTGCTGTAAAAAGCGAATCTTTGGGGAACGAGATCTGGGATGCCGGCAAAAACTCGAAAAGAGTAAAGTTATTTATCTACGCGTACCAGGAAACTTTAAAAACGTTCGATCAGGAAGCACTGCAGGAATTGGAAAAAGAGGCGGAAAGAAAGAACAACTGGGACGACTACATCATTCCGGATACTCTGCCAAAACCAGCTCAGACAAAAACTCCCGATCTTACGATTCCCTTAATCGGCGGTTTATTCGTTTCACTTATTCTGGGATTTACCCTAGCATATCTTTCCGTAAAAGGAGTGTACCTCATCATCTTGTTTGAATTTCTTGTAGCAACCGCAATTGGTTTTGCCATGAAATATTTAATAAAATTTTCAAATTATACCGATTTTAGAAAGCTTCAGTACGTATTAGCCGCAATGATCATACTGATTTATGCCTCGAGCCAGTATTTTCAGTATGAAATAATTCTTCGTGAGAACAATCTGGAAAGAATCGGATTTCTGAGCTTTTTAAAGATTCGGTTTTCTCAGGGGTTTACGGTAAATAAAGTCAATCTGGGCTGGATCGGCTGGATCATCAGCTGGATTATTCAGTTGGGATTAACCGGCCTTTTCACTTATCTTAAAATAATAATGGTGCTTACGAAATATGTCCTTGAAAGAATACCTGCCGAAGTCGTGGATTTTGCCTGTTACCATGCTTTTAAAAATAAATCGGAGGAGGAAATAAGAAAAGAACTTGCCGGAAAAGGATGGTCCGATAAAAAAGATCAGGATGAGGTTTTCGAAGCCATCGGAGGACTTTACAGTGCCACCGAACTCAATAGAATGAAGTAAAAATATATGATCGGTAAAGATTAATCCTGAACCAGGCAATGATTCCTTTCCATTTTACAGCATGATACAATACAGCCGCTCGAATATGAGCGGTTTATCATTTATAAAGGTGATATTTAAAGTGTGTTCAGTGTAAGCATAACATTCAAATATCAATAGAAATGAGCTTTAGCCCATTTACCCTATGCCGGATAATGAGTGGCTTTAGCCGAAACCTACAATAAATTTCGGCTAAAGCCAATTTGGAATTATGATTTACACATCGGGCTAAAGCCCGACACAATTGATGAAATTGATCAATTAAATACCAGTTAACTCCAAATTTTCTGTATTTTAATTCTTCAAAAATCCACACCAATGAACACCGAAGAATACAGAAAACAATTTACCGAAGACGATGCCGTCGGCTGGGAATGCATTGATCAGGAACTGGAAAAGATTTACCCGGATCAGGAACCGCTCCATTTTGCACCACCACTCCATTATGTGGCAGGCGGCAACGACCCGCTGGATGGCATCAGTGTCTATAAAAGCGAAAAGTAGGAAAAACATTTCCACTTTGTAACCTACGGATTTTCCGAACTCTATTACAATGAAAAAAGTGTAGGTGGGGAATTCAGTAAATTTGGGTTTGAGCTGACTTTCCGGCTGAAGATGGAAAAGGAAGACGACAACATCCATTGGGTATGCAATCTTCTTCAGAATCTGGCGCGGTACGTTTTCCAGTCCGGGAAATGGTTTGAAGAATACCACCTGATTCCCGCCAACGGCCCGATCCGGATCGGGTATAACACCGACATCACTGCATTGTCCTTTACCCTTGATCCCGAACTCGGAAAGATAGATACGCCACATGGGGAAGTTTCCTTCTTACAGCTCGTAGGCCTTACCACCAATGAATTTAAACAGCTGGAACAGAATCCGGCCCCTTCAGAAACCGAAAAAGTAATCGAAAAGCTGCGGCAGGACAATGCATTACTGATCACCGATCTGGATAGGAAATCATTTTAAGAGTTTGTTTAAATTTAAATTCAGAGAATTTCCATCATCTCTTTTCCTCTTAATTTTCTGAATTTAAACAAACTTTGTTTATTCTTAACTTTTTCACCACGCAATCTTTTTGCTTGAATTTCAATTTCAATAAATTAAATAAATAAAACTACAGCCAATAAGTTGGTTTTTAAAACTAAAAATACCTTAATTTCTTAATGTTAAAAACATGCTCTAAAACAAAATCAACTATAATCTAAATCTGCATGCCGTATTTCCGAAGCCTTTTCCTATTTTAGAGTTTTAAAAACGAATCGACAATGAAGAATTTAGAGGCGAAAATGGATGAAGCCTTCCAGGAAAACATTCTCTTTCCGAGGGAACAGACCGTCATCGATTTTTTGGTATCCGTGTTAAACAATCCAGAAAAATTCAGGGAAGACAGCCGGAAGATCGAGGTTATCGGCCTGTATTATTACGCAGCCAGCCCTTTAAGCTTCCTTTTCGCCATGCCGAATTACGCCTATTATGCACCAGACAAAACCGTACATATCGCAGAACTTCATCTGAAAGAGCATGGATTCGCAGAGTACACTTACCTGGATCTGCAGGAGCTTTGCAAAAAAGTATTGGACGAAAATGATTTTTCATACGACTCCCGCACGGACAGAAACGGCCTTCCCGACCTTTCCAACTACTGGGAAAACCAGTCCGGACTGGAGCATGAATTCCTGAGGCAGTGCTGGAAAAAAGCGAAAGAGCAGACCCGTTCAAAAATCCTGGGCTTCCTGGAAGCTTCGGACTCAAGCAGCCTGGTCTATGATCTGGACAACGGATTCTATCTTCCTTTCGAGGTCGATCTCGATGAGTATCTGCAGTCGCAGGGCTTCCGATTTGAAAAGGAAAGCTAAAACCTTAGTTAAACTTCATTTACTTTTCACTTAAAACTATGATTCATTCTTCATCAAATAGAATTCAGGTAAACTTCACCAAGGGATTACCGTAATTTTTTTTTAAATAAAACTTAAAAAACAATGGGACTATTCGATTTTTTCAAAAAGAAAAAACAGGAAAATACAGGCATCGAAAATTCAAAATTCATCTCGGTAGAGTTTCAGAACCAAATCTGCGCGCTGGCCTTATGGAAACTGAAAGAAAATGACATGAATCCGAATATTGCGGTTTATGAAATGAAAAAGGTAGGGCTGAATGATGAGCAGATAAACGTTATCCTTGAAAAAGTAAAGGAAATTTCCGGTCAGAAACTAAAGGCTTCATCTCCCCAGGATCAGGGAATAGATAAAAATCTTTTCAACAGTGAAGCCTATCGGGTAAATATACTGGATCATGCACAGCAGCTGTATTTTCAGAACAATCACCGTTATGAGGTGGTTCAGCACGAACTGTTCAAAGAAGGGCTGAGCAGAAAGCAGTCGGAAGAAATCATCGTGGCATTACAGGAAAAAAACACACAAATGGTCAATGATTTTCAGGCGGATCTGGACAGCGGATTTATTTCAGAAATAAAAATTACGCCCAATCCTGAGCACACAAAAGGAAATACGGACCAGGACCAGATCGACCGTTATATCGGATATGGGGCCTACCAGATGGACAGAGGCGATCTTGACAATGCACTGGAGCTCTTCGACAAAGCTATAGAACTGGATGAAAATGCAACGCTAGCCTATGCCAATAAAGGAAAACTTTACGGGCTGAAGAATGACACCGAAAAGGCATTATTCTTTACCAATAAAGCGCTGGAACTGGAGCCTGCACATCCACAGATTCTGGAAAATAAGGTAGACTTTGTGTTCGAACTCTTTCAGGAAGGTAAAATCGATGAACATGAATTTATACTGAATATAAAAGATGTCCTGGCAAATGATCCCCAGAATCCCAATGCGCTGATATTTATCATCCAGTTTTACCAGAAAGAAAACCGTATCGAGGATGCCGTAAAGTCTGTAAGGGAACTGTTTAAAAAATATTATTCAGAACACGTCACCATTCAGCTTATGGTTGATACTATGTATATGCTCCCTGAAGAAGAGGCGCTGAAGCAGTTTGACCTCATAGAAAATGAATCCGGTGAGGAAGCAAAATATCAGCTTAAGTACAACAAAGGCCTTTATTTAAAAGGAATCGGGAAATATGACGAAGCCATACAGCTGTATGGCCAACTCAATACCGTACAGCCGTTCTCCTGGAACTATTACCAGATGGCCATCATGAAAAACAGCCAGGGAAAAACAGCCGAATGTATCGAATTATTAAAGACAACTTTTGAGCTGGAACCTGCCCTGAAAGAAGATGCCCGCAGCTTCCCGGAGCTCCAGAATCTTTTTACCGATCCTGAATTTATACAACTTACAAAATAATTCTTTTCACCGGGCTACGTAAAAAGATATTTTAAAACTCACCAGAAAAGAATTCCGTACATTTAAAATAAAAAAATGAATCCCATCACAGAACTGTACGTTGCAGGACTTAAAAAAGCCTATTTTGAAAACCAGGGAAAAGAAAGCTGGGAACATTTTGAAAAGATAAAGCATGGCCTTGCCGAAGAAAACATTCAAAAGTTGAAAGAGCTTTATCCTGAAATTCCGGATGCACTGATCGATCTTCTGAAATATGTGGACGGTACCTACTGGAAGGAATATGAGGGAGAGAAAATAGCATTCTACTTTCTTGGTTCCGATATGGAAGAATATCCTTATTACCTGCTGTCTTCCGGTGAAATTATTGAAAATCATGATCTGGCATTCAGATATTACGCCGATTATATCGAAGGGAAATATGAAGGAGTAGACATTGATGAAAAAATTACGGGTACTGCAAAGAGCCTGAATTGGCTTCATTTTTCAGACTGTATGAACAACGGCGGAACCTCTCAGCTGTTCATCGATTTCAGTCCGTCGGAAAAAGGAACAAAAGGCCAGATTGTCCGGTTTGTCCACGACCCGGATGAATTTACGGTCATCGCCGATAGTTTTGAAGAATACCTGAAAATGCTGATGGCCAACGGATATAACTTTATCAATGAAGAATTTATGGAATAAACAACAAAAACACACAACCGATGAAATTTACACAGGAGCAGCAGGACATTATCAACTCTTCCGGAAATATCAAGATCAATGCCGTCGCCGGATCGGGGAAAACCACCACCGTTATCGAGTATGCCGCGACACGCCCGGCCGGAAGCAAAATCCTCTATCTGGTATTCAACAAAACGGTACGGATCGAAGCAACCAAAAAATTTGCTGATAAAGGACTTCAGCAGGTAAAGGTGGAAACCGCCCATTCGCTGGCTTTCCGGCATATTGTTTTTAAGCACAATTACAAAGTACGGGCACAAGGCTACAAAACCCATGAGATTGCCGCACTTCTGAACCTACAAGGCAATGGGGAAAAACATGCGGAATATATTGTCGCTAATCACATCAACAAATGCATCGCTTATTTCTGCAACAGCGACCAACGGAAGGTCCAGGACCTGAATTACCTGGATACCGTTACCGACCCGAAAGCCAGAGCATTCGTTTCAACATTCTACGATTACATCATTGCCCAGACCAGACTGTTGCTGAGCAAGATGGACAAAGGGGAAATCGAGGTGACCCACGACTTTTACCTGAAGAAATTCCAGCTGCTGAATCCGGAACTCGGTTATGATTATATCCTCTTTGATGAAGGCCAGGATGCTTCCCCGGCGATGCTGGATCTTTTCTTTAAACAGAAAGCCGTAAAAGTAATCGTCGGCGATACCCATCAGCAGATCTACAGCTGGCGGTACGCCGTGAATTCCCTGGAGAAAGCAGACTTTACGACCCATCATCTGTCCACCAGCTTCCGGTTCGGGCAGGATATTGCCGGGTTGGCTTCGGAAATACTGGAACTGAAAAGCCATCTTGATGAAAACTTTAAAACCTCTGTTTCCATCACAGGAGCAGGCAACAGCAAAGAAATAAAAACAAGAGCAACCCTGGCGAGAACCAATCTCGGGCTGCTGCTCAAAGCCATAGAATACGTAACGGAAAACAAAAGATCCAGACTTTATTTTGAAGGGAATATCAGTTCCTACACCTATGCCGATGACGGTGCGTCACTTTATGATGTGCTGAACCTCTACAGCAACAAACGCCATCTCATTAAAGATGAGCTGATCCGTTCCATGAAAGACCTGGCGGAGCTGGAAGATTATATTGAAAAAACGGAAGACGTGCAGCTTTCCCTGATGGTCGAAATTATTAAAGAATATGAAAATGAAGTCCCGGAAATCATTAACACCATCAAGAAAAGACATGTCGGGAACAACAACAAAGAGGAAGCAGACATGATTTTCTCTACCGTTCACCGCTGCAAAGGTATGGAATACGATTCCGTTGAATTGGTAAATGATTTTATCTCCGAAAAAAGGCTGGATAAACTAAAGGAAGACCGCCAGAATTTTGAACTGAACATTCCTAAGCTCAACGAAGAGATCAATCTGCTGTACGTTGCCGTAACGAGGGCCAAAACCGATCTTTTCATTCCTGAAACGTTGCTGCCGGATACCTTTAATTCAGAATCACCGCACATTCATGTTGTAAAAGTGAAAAATGAAGATGAAGAGCTACCGAAGAAAAATACTTTTGCCGGTGCTGAAAAGAATAGAAATAAAAAAGAGAAAACCTATTCCGTAGAACAGATCCGGACGACCCACAAAGGAGCCTACAAGCCCTGGACCCAGGATGAAGATGATGAACTGGCCGGAATGTTCAGCGACGGCTGCCCGATTAAGGAAATCGCCGACCACCTCGGAAGAACCAGAGGAGCTATTGTTGCCCGGATCAAAAAACTGGAACTGGAAAATTTTTATTGATATAAGGCTGGAAGAAGGAAGCTGGATGCTGATTATTAATACTGCTGATCTTAAATATCAAATGATCTTACTTTTATTTTGAAAGTAAATTGTATTTGAATTCCTACTATCCTATTCTTGTTCTTTCGTTAAATTAAATATCTTAAAATGAAAAATATCAGATCTGTCACTCTTGAAAAATACGATACTTCTGGGTATGAATCCATAGATCATTACATTTACAGAAATACGGAAGAAAACACATATGTCACCGCGCTCAGTCTGGAACTGGAAGAAGACGAAGATTCCCAATATCCTTTGGAAGACCTGTTGGATCGGTTCAACCTGTACATTTCCGGCTTTATCAATCCTGACAGGATCGAATCACAACATCTGAGTCTTGAATTTGCCGGCGATCCGGAAGATCTCCGTGAGTTTTTAAAAACCGTTATCGGTAAAAGGGTGTATAACATCGAAATGGAAGGCGAAGATGGCAAAACCTATGTAAAATTAGTTATTGAATAAAATCAGCCTGCCCTAAACAATAAATTTAGTTGAAAAATCACCCTTGAAAACTATGAATTTTACAGATTTAGCCATAGCCGTTTCAAATTTTTGTTTTAAAGGCTGGTTAATAACGAGTAGATCCTCAGAAACATCCGGCAGAAATTTATTTCACTGTTAAAAAGGCAGGACGTTTAGATTTCCTACATTTGCCTTTACAGAAAATTGATATGGAAAAAGAATTCAAACTGAGAGCCTGGAAAAAGGAAGATCTCAAAAGCCTCGTTAAATATGCCAATAATTTAAGCATCGCAAAAAATATGACCGATATGTTTCCGCATCCTTATTCGGAAGCTGACGGAATGTCGTTTATTGAATTTGCTACTCAACCCGGTTCTGCCCATATCTTTGCCATTGAAGTAGACGGCGAAGCCGCTGGTGGTATCGGGATCCATCCTCAACACGACATTCACCGGAAGAACGCAGAGCTCGGCTACTGGCTGGGAAAACCTTTCTGGGGAATGGGAATCATCAGCCGGGCCATCCGGCAGGCCCTGGATTTTGCTTTCCGGAATTATAATGACATCGACCGTATTTTTGCACGCCCGTTCGGCAGCAATACAGCATCCCAGAAAGTCCTGGAAAAAAACGGATTTGTACGGGAAGCACATTTTGAGAAGACACTTATCAAAAATGGCGAATTGCAGGATGAGCTGGTGTATGCCGTACGCAGGGAAAACTTTTATCAGGATTAACATTCTCTTCACTTTATGGATTTTAAAAGCATCGCCAAAAAAATAATCGGTCTTAAAAATGCAGATCTTGAACTCCGGGATCGGTTGATCGGAAACGGAGAACTCGGAAACGGCTATCATGGAGAAATGCAGGCTCTTCATCATAAAAATGCCGAAATACTGGATGAAATCATCGATCATATCGGCTATCCTACCACTGAAAAAGTAGGCAAAGAAGCTTCTGAAGCTGCCTGGATCGTTATCCAACATGCCATCGCCCGGCCGGATTTCATGAGGAAATGCCTGAAGCTGCTGGAAGATTCCACTCCTGAAACCCATGCTGAGAGAATAAATACCGCCTATTTATCCGACCGGATTGCCGTTTTCGAAGGACGACCGCAATTATACGGAACCCAATTCGACTGGAACGAAAACGGTAAGTTGAGCCCGAATATTTATGATGATCTGAATAAAGTGAACGAGAGAAGAAAATCACTCGGTCTGAATTCACTGGAAGACCAAACTGCCAGTATCAGAAACCGCGCCCGGAAAGAAAACCAGCATCCTCCGGCAGATCTGAAGCAAAGAAACGAAGACATGGAAGCCTGGAAAAAATCCGTGGGATGGATTACTTAAAACCTTCCGGCATCCAGCTTCCTTCTTCCAGCCTGTTTATTTCGAGTTAAGTTAAATATTACGCAAGGAAAGGTCTCGTTTTAATTTCGGAAAGCTGGATCGCTGTGGTTGGAATCCCGTAGGAAATTAATCGATCGATAAGCTGCTCCAGGTGCCGGCTGTCTTTCAGCACACATTCTGTGATCAGGCAGGATTCGCCTGTTACCCTTTTGCAGCTGAGGATTTCCGGAAACCGGTGCACATCATCGATAAACCTGCGGAATTCATCATTCTTAAATTTCAGACT
The DNA here is from genome assembly GCA_913774355.1 of uncultured Chryseobacterium sp. Taxonomy (GTDB): domain Bacteria; phylum Bacteroidota; class Bacteroidia; order Flavobacteriales; family Weeksellaceae; genus Chryseobacterium. The sequence continues at coordinate 154,553 of CAJYGB010000042.1, forward strand.
AATTACCACTTTCAGCGAATAGCCCAGTTTTTCATAATCGACCTCTACGGTAAACTGCTTAATAACTCCATTATCAATAAGATTCTGTACCCTCTCTTTGGTCGCCGATTGAGACAGGGAAATTTTACGCCCTATTTCGGCATAACTTAACCGGGAATTTTCATTCAGGATCTTTAAAATCCGGTAATCGTAATCATCCAATATTATTTTCACTGAAAGATATTTAATTTACAATTAATTCAATGCAAATTTAAAAATTTAACCATTAAATCCGTTTTCAGGTTGACAGAGTATTAATGAATTTTGTATCCTTAAAAAAATAGGATAATAATATACTAGTTAATACCAAATTAATTAAACAACATTTCAAAACTTAGACAGCACCAATCTTTTAGTGCTGTCTTTTTGTATCTGAAATCACTAAAAAACAAATATAATTTACTGACAATCAAACTAAAACAAGATAAAAATCATAAAAATTTGTTTCCCTGCATTGTTCTGCCTCGATCTTTTTTATTAAATTTATATATACTAATAAAATATGATAATTCACAGAGTAACAAAGCTTTTCAATCTTGGATTTAATGATCCTACAGATTCTATAACGAATATGATGGAAGCATTTAATACAGAACAGAAATGTAGAGAATATTTGGAAGACTTACTTTGGTACAACGACCCAATATGTACTAATTGTTTAAGTGAGCGACCTGACCATTACAAATTAAAAAAGAATGGTGAATTCAATGGTATCTATAAATGCAAGAATTGTAGAATAAATTTTAATGTGAAAATTGGAACGATGTTCGAAAATTCAGCAATTCCACTAAGAAAATGGTTCTATGCAATCTATATTTTCACATCACACAAAAAAGGTATTAGCAGTCATCAATTATCAAGAGATATTGGCGTAACGCAGAAAACTGCATGGTTCATGCTTTCGAGGATAAGACACTCATTACGTTCTGAAAAAGTTAAAAGTTTTGATGGTGACACTCAAGTGGATGAGACTTATATAGGTGGTAAAAATCATAAAAAATCATGGCAAAAAAGAGTAGAAAATACCCAGGGAAGAAGTACTAAAACAAAAGCTGTTGTATTTGGTTTACTTAGTAATGGAAAAGTATCCACAGAAATAGTTCCTAACACAAAAGGAAAAACTCTCACAACGATTATTAAAAACATGGTAAAAAGAGGTTCTATTGTGGTTAGTGATGGTTGGAAAGGTTATTCACAAGTACACAAACATTATGAACATAAAAGTATACCTCATACTAGAGGTCAATACGTGAAAGATTCTTATCATACTAACAGTATCGAAGGTTTTTGGAGTTTACTAAAACGAGGAATACTTGGTATTTATCATTCAGTTAGTCCGAAACATTTACAGAAATATTGTGATGAATTTTCCTTCAGATATAATACTAAGGATTTTGATGAAGGTAATCGATTTAATTTTGCTTTATATTGTGCATTTGAGGAACGACTTACTTATGAGGAGCTGATTGCTTAGAAATTCACTCAGCTTATAAATATAAAATAAGGATATAGATTATTACATTATAACAATATGAACTTTATATGCTTAAATTATTAAAAGGTATATATTTTGTTGCATATAAAAGAAATGTTGCAACTAAAGATGAAAGTAAAGATAAAACTTTTATATATCATCTATATAATGTAACTTTGTAAAAATTATACAATATAAGTTCTTCCAAACGAGAACAATACAAACTAATCTACTACAAATGTTTAATATTGATAAAAGTAAATCAATAAATTCTCTTATATATATTATAAAGGAATTAAAGAAACGTCAAAAGAAGACAGATTTACATAAAGTCATGAAACTTCTTTATTTTGCTGACCGAGAACACTTGGTAAAGTATGGTTTCCCTATTTCAGGTGATACATATCTCAAGCAGACATTTGGTCCTGTACCTTCATTTATGAATTATGTTGCAAAAAATGAACAACATGATTTTAAAGGTTGTGTGGATATAAAAAGAAAAGGTCGAGTAAGTATTTTATCTACAAAAAAAGACGTTGATTTAGATGACTTGTCACAAAGTGAAATAGAAGCTTTAAATTTTGCAATTAGTAACTTTTCAGATTATACATTTGAAGAGTTAACAGAAATTAGTCACGATTATGCTTGGACAAATTCAGATTGGGAAATTGATTATCTTAAAATTGCTATAGAAGGAAATGCTAGTGAAGATATTATAGCATTTATAAAACAAAATGAAATTAATAATAAAATTTCATTTCTTTAATGTCATTGGGTGATTCCTTTCCTGAAAGTTTTAGGAATGAGTTTGCGAAAAGAAATATTGACCCTGGAGCTGCTATATTAATAGAATTACCAGAATTTAATCTTACATATAAAAAGTATGTGATTTTTTTAGCCAAAGATAATATAGATTTTGCTAAGTGTGGAATTTTAGTTATTAATTCTGAAATAAATGAGAATGTAAATAGAAATCCTTTTTTAAAATCTCAACATGTAAGTATAGATTGTGCTAGACATGATTTTCTAGAAATAGATAGTTTTATTGATTGTACAAAAATACATCCACAAAATCTTCAACATATCATTGATTATATTATTAAAAATCCAGAGAAAATTTGTGGCAATGTAGAAAAAGATATTATGGTAAAAGTTATTAATGTCTTAAGTATTAGTCCTTATATATCTAAAAATGAAAAAAGAAAATATAATTTAATCTAACAGGAATACAATTGTATTCCTGTTTTTTATTTATCTGTATTTAATTTATAATCCTAAAACTCCGGTTGAAGCACTTAAATAGTTGATAAACTCATCTGAATACTTATAGTAATTTTTATCTGAATCATTACGATCAGTCCAACCAAATAATTTGTCATTTAAATCAACTTGTTTTTTATTCAAAAGATTAGCAGATTTTGTTAGGGTTGTCCATGCTGAAATATCAGTTTTAGACATTCTATTTCTTTGCATTCTATATAATCTTACATAATGATGTAATTTAGAAATCATGGCTATGGTTTGCTTTCTAATAGCTTGTCGTTCTTCAAACCAAATATCAAGTTTTTTAAGATAATCTTGGTCTTTTTGCAAAACCCTACTTAATGATCCATTACAAGAAATGTCATAATATTTGGTTTTAATATATTTGTAACCCTTATCATCATATATTGTATAACCAAATTTTTTAGCAATTGAGACTCCATCATTTGCAAAATTGCTTGTTTGTATCCTGTCATATATTTCATGAGAAAGTAAATAGTAAGAATTATTTTCAGAATTCTTAATTAAAATCGAGCCTTCTCCATCTTGACCGTATTCTTCAAAAATTTTATCGGAAACTTCATTTTCAACAAATTTACCTTCTCTTGTTTCTATTGCAATTGTTATGTATTTTGAAATTACATCATAATCACCTTTAATTGTTGAAAAATTTAAAATTGTTTTTTCACCATCTTGAAAATATGCCATTCTTTTTGATTTATTTGCTGACTTAACAAATCCATCTTTGTATTTATATTCTTCTGAAAATGTTTTTTCTTTTTCCAGCATTTCAGGATATTCTTTTACAACAGGTGGAATATATGAAGATGATTTATTAGGATTATTCATATATTCATCATATGACTCTTTCGCTAATTTTTTGGAATTAAGAAATAAATCATAATAGTAGGTTGGTACTTTTCCTTTGATAAAGGTATAATCATCAATTTCTTTACTTGCAATGACTTTTATATCATTTTCATTAATTTTTACTTTATTGACAACTTCATCATCAATTATAAGTTTTTCTTGTCCTAATAAAGAGAGATTTGTTAGCATCAAAATAGAACATGATGCTACTGCTTTGAATGTAGAGAATTCAAATTTCATTGTGTGGTAATTTAAGGTTTGACATAAAAAATAAAGCGTGGACATTGTACCACGTCAACCTTAGGATTACCACACCCTAAAAAACAATGATACAAGCCACGCCAAAACTGGCGTACCTTATACACATTATTTGTCTTTTCTATGGGTGAAGTAAAAAATTACTTCGTTGTGGTAATTTTAGGTTGACAATAATGCAAAAAGCACGATTTATTTTACATTCCTTTACAGAATGATTTTATTTTTAATAATACAAATATATAAAAAAGATTTAAGGCTGAAAAACGCAAAACCCTCTATTTTAGAGGGTTTTGTATATGATATTACTTATTTAATTATTGGAATTCGTAAGAATTATAGGCATCGGTTGCACCTGCATATGACATTTTATATGAACCATCTACCAGCTTCGACTTTAATATACTCAAACTGTCTGTTATCAATGCAATTGCAAAAATTAACAATATGACCGGAACAACAATTGGTACAATTATATAAATCCATCCGCCAGAATTCACAACTAAAGATTTAACTGCTGCTCGGGTTATTTCTTTATCAATTTTTTTCAATTCATCAAACTTAGAATTTTTTATCAATTCTGAATGTTTCGACACTTCCTTTAATAATTTTTCATCACTTCTAACTTTTGATGCATAATATAAATTTGAAAAATTATATGTTGGTAACAGATTAATTGTTTTTGAAGCATAGTCATCTAGTAAATCAAACGTCTCATCATCACATGCATTTATATTGATTAACTTAAAATTTCTTAATTTATCTCTTGTTTCAAAAAGTTTATATCTAATTTCCATTCTAAACATTGGTGATAGAATAGACTCATATATAAAATGAAACATTGCGCAAATAAATAGGATTATAAATAAATTTGCCATGATTATCTTCTTTTATTATTGTTATTATTTCTATTATTACTAGAACTAAGCTTTTTATTATTCATCTTAGACTGTTGTAAAATTTTCTTTTCTTCAGAAATTCTGTTTATTTCTTTAGTATGTAAAGTTCTCAATCTTTTGGTACCAAAATACCAACCTCCTGTTGAAAAAATCCCTAAAAACCATCCAGCATATTTCCAATTACCTGCTGCTTCTAATAAACTGTCAAGAAAGATTTTTGTGTCTGCTTGACTTAATTTAAAAATCATTATTATAAAACAAATGCCAATAATTCCCAATAAAAATTGACCTTTATTTAAGGATGCAATTAATACATTTTGAATCATTCCCCAAACGTTAGGTCTATTAAAAGTTCTCTTAGAATTAATTTGTGCCATTTAATTAGTTTTGTCAAATATAATTTGTTATTTATAAATGGAGCAAATTATTTCAATCAAATATATACAAAATTTGTTCCTAAACAACAAAAAATAAAATTGTAAATAATTGATTACGTTTTTATTATTTATTTTGCTAAGATAAAAAATAAAATATTAAGCATATTACGGTTTTCCATAACCAAACTAATTTTAAAAAATTATATCTTAATTATTTACTTTAACGGGCAAATGTAAAATAAATTCCTTCTAATAATGGTAAACTTTATTTTTTAATCAGTCTTTTCATTATTTGACCTTCCATTTAAAATATTCTCATTATTTTCATTAGTTTCATTAGTTTTAATATTTTGCTGATTTTTGTTAGTATTTTCTTTAACAGTCGGAACATTAGAATTTTCTAAATTTTCTGCGATGAATTCTTTTAATGATTTCATAATAATTGAATTTAAAATATATATGCAACTTTGGATATGCAAACAAAATTTCCAGTATAAGTTAAGCTACATTTTGATAAATTTTGTTTTGATTGTTAAACTCTTCAATAGTTTGATAATTCAAAGTACTGTGCCTTCTTTTTTTGTTGTACCAGAT
>CAJYGB010000043.1 GCA_913774355.1 uncultured Chryseobacterium sp.
TTGCCTGGACGCTTAATAATAGAAGGTGTTCCAAAGATTATGAAAGAAAAACTGAAAATGCCAATGCTTATATGATCATAGCGAACATCATGAGATTGGCTAAGAAAATTTAACTCAAACAGCTTCTTAGTACTTTTTACATGGCTCTTTCCTTTACAAAACCTCCACAATCTTCTGATGGATTTTATTTAAAGTAAATTCGTCTCCGGGTTTCATGCCCATCATTTTTTGAGCCATCGGGCTTTCGGAGGAAATGGCGTAGAACCGGTCGCCTTCAAAGAAAAATTCTCCCAATGAGACCGAAATATAAAACCTCGCCTTATTGGTAATTACCAGAGAACCCAGCTGTACCCTGTCTGTGGAATTGTTCAGGACTTTCGCCATATTTCTCCTGAGATCATGCAAAGCACCCAACTGGCGCTGCATCTGGTAAATTTCCTCCTGCATCTCCTCTCTTATACTGTCATATTTCGGGGTCTTTTTTATTTCGCGGCTTGCTTCGAGGGTAAATTCAATAAAATTTTTAAGTTTTTCAATTTTTCCGGCAATCACGTCTTTTACATAATTTCTTATGTTATTTTTCTCAAATACTATCTTCTCCATGTATCGAATCTTTACTATAAAGATAATATTTTTTAAATAATCTCTAATCAGCTTAACATAAAATAACAATCCCATTTATTTTTTAAATTTTTAAAAATTATTTCTACATTTACGAACTTTAATTTTAAAAACTAAAATCATGTTTAAAGCACCATTTTCCTTCAATGGGAGAATCAGAAGAACAGAATACGGGTTATCCTATCTTATTTATTTAGCATTTTCTGTTCCGTTTAATCTTTTCACTTTTAATAACGATGAACCTTCAGGAATCGTTCTTGTCATCTTTTTACTTTTAGCTATTCCTTTAATTTGGTTTATGCTGGCACAAGGGGCGAAGAGATGCCACGACCGCGGCAACTCCGGATGGTTCCAGATCATTCCTTTTTATGGACTGTGGATGTTATTTGCAGACAGCGATAAAGGACCAAACGAATACGGACCGAATCCAAAAGGAGAGGGAAATTACAATTCGATTAACGAAATCGGTAAAAAAGAAGCTTAATAAAAAGCCTTGTCCGTCGACAAGGCTTTCATTTTATTTTTCAGTTAATTTTTTTAGGTTATTGAGTCCTTCTTCATAGGACTTTCCCATCTGGTAATCCATGATCGGGCGCATTATTTTCATCATAGGATCCTGTTCCGTATCCATAGTCCAGGTTACTTTTGTTCCGTTTCCTTCAGGTGAAAGAATCATTTCGGAAGTAGCCTGTCCTTCAAACGGCTTTTTAAAAATCATTTCCGTTTTCTGCCTTTGATAAGGAACCAGTTCTTTGATTTCCTGGCAGCCTGCGCCTGCATCATTGTTTTTGCTGTCCCAGCAATATTGATCTCCTATCTGCCCTGAAGTTCCCGAATAAACAAGCTTCATTTTGGGATCCAGTTTCAGCCAGGGATTCCATTTGTTGACGGCCTGCATGGAACTGATTTGCTGCCAGATTTTCTCTTTCGGCGCGTGGATCACCATGGATTTTTCATAGTGATAGTTTTTGCCGAAAGCCAGCATGGCAATAACAGCGTACACGACAAATAAGATAATTAGGATGCCGATAATTTTTAGAAATGTTTTCATAGTCACCGTATTTTAGAGGTTAATTTTTTTAGATAAGGAGATAATCCGGTTGCTGTCAAATGTAATCAATTCCGGTATATTCCGGCTTCGCATATGACAAGATTATGCAATCCCGTCAATTTTGTCACATCTCCGGGCTCAGGCATTATTTTTGAGCAATTTAGCTGTCGGTTCATCAGAATCGTTACATTTACAAATACTAAAATAAGACTATGACTATTTTAACGGAAAAATTTAATACCCCATATCATTCGGCTCCATTCGATCAGATCAGTAATGAAGACTTTCTTCCTGCTTTTAAAGAGCTGATCCAAAAATCGGAAGAGGAAATTGATGCGATCGTCAATAATCCTGCAGAACCAACTTTTGAAAATGTAATCGAAGCCCTGGCTTACTCCGGAGAACAGCTGGATATTGTTTCCAATGTATTTTTCAATCTGAATTCTGCCGAAACCAGCGATGAGCTGCAGCAGATCGCCCAGGAAGTTTCCCCGATCCTAACGGAATATTCCTCGAAAATCTCCCAGAACGAAGCCTTGTTTAACAAAATTAAAAAAGTCTACGAAGAAAAGGAAAAATACAACCTTAACGAGGAACAACAGATGCTTTTAAACGAGACTTATAAAGGTTTTGTACGAAGCGGTGCCCTGCTGAATGAAGAAGACAAGGAAAAATTAAAGAAAATCAGCATGGATTTATCTTTAAAGTCGCTTCAGTTCGGGCAGAATGTCCTGGCTTCCACCAATCATTATTTTAAACACATTACCCATAAGGAAGACCTGGCGGGAATCCCCGAAGCCATTCTGGAACAATATGCCGAAGAAGCAAAAGAAAGGCATCTCGAAGGATGGGTGGTAACCTTACAGTATCCAAGCTATATTCCGTTCATGACGTATGCAGAAAACCGGAATTTAAGAAAGGAACTGGCACTAGCAAACGGGAAAAAGTCTTTTGATGGCGGCGAGTTCGATAACCAGAATCTTATTAAAGAACTTCTTTCACTCAAGCAGCAGAAAGCAGAGCTTTTAGGTTACAAAAATTATGCAGAATATGTTCTCGAAGAACGGATGGCAAAATCTCCGGCAAAAGTAATTAATTTTCTGAACGAACTTTTAACCAAAGCACAGCCTTACGCCACCAAAGAAATTGAGGAATTAAAAACATTGGCAAAAGAAGACGGAATCGAAGAGATGCAGGCGTATGACCATGCCTTTTATTCCGAAAAGCTCCGAAAAGCGAAATATGATTTAAACGATGAGGAACTGAAACCTTATTTCCCGTTGAACCAGGTTCAGGATGCCGTCTTTGGCTTAGCCGAAGAACTTTTCCACCTTAGTTTTGAGGAAAGAAATGATATTCCCAAATATCATGAAGATGTAAAGGTTTATGAAGTCCAAGAAACAATTGCAGCATCCAGTTCAGGAATGATTGAAAAACAATTCAAAACCCTGCTGTATGTCGACTATTTCCCTAGAAAAGGCAAAAGAGCCGGCGCCTGGATGACGAGTTATAAAAACCAGTACCAGAAAGACGGCGAAAATTCGCGTCCGCATATCTCCATTGTCTGCAATTTTACCAAACCGACAAAAGATACACCAAGCCTGCTGACGTTTCAGGAAGTAACTACACTGTTTCATGAATTCGGACACGCCCTTCACGGAATGCTGGCCAATACGCAATACCCTACCCTTTCCGGAACTTCCGTGAAATGGGATTTTGTGGAATTGCCGTCCCAGTTCCTTGAAAATTTCTGTTACGAACCGGAATTCCTGAAAACATTTGCGAAACATTATAAAACCGGCGAAGTCTTACCGGACGAGAAAATAGAAAAAATCGCCCAGTCGAAGAACTTCATGGAAGGTTACCAGACGCTCAGACAGCTTGGTTTCGGATTGCTGGACATGAATTACCATACTAAGGTTAATGAATTGGAGGGTAAAAGTGTGAAAGAGTTTGAGGATGAATATACGAAGGCGACCCAATTGTACCCCGCCAATCCGGAAACCGCAATGAGCCCGAGTTTCTCCCATATTTTCCAAGGTGGATATTCCGCAGGATATTACTCCTATAAATGGGCGGAAGTGCTGGATGCCGACGCGTTCCAATATTTCAAGGAAAACGGGATCTTCAATCCGGAAATTGCCGCAAAATATAAGGTTCTGTTGTCTTCCGGCGGCACAAAAGATCCGATGGAGTTGTACAAAAACTTCCGGGGAAGTGAACCAAAAGTGGAGAGTCTGCTGAAGAGGGCGTTTGGGTAGAAATATTTTTTTTAAAAACCATTGAGTGAATGAGCTTAATGGTTTTTTTATTTTAAATTAGAGCCATGGAATTAATTATGAATATTGTCTGCCAGGTATACTTTGACGAAAAGTCAACCGAAAAGATATTTGAACTTCTTAACCTATATCTGCCGAAATACGAAGAGCTGAATTTAGATTATACCCTAAAGGAAGGCTTTAAAAGTCATTATGAAATGATTGAGTATTTTGTAATCACGGACAATATCCGCCAGACATTTTACTGGAATCAGCAGCATGATAACCCTAACAACCTTACGTTTGGCGTTAATATAACAGATGATAACAAAACCGTATTCAGCCTGACGATTGACGGAACTATTTCATTGGCGGAAATTTATTTAAAGGATCTAAAGAAGAAATTAAATTCCGATGTCGGAGTTATTACTTTTGTGAATCCTGCAGAATATCAGAATGGAGCTGATTTTAAAGAGATATCAGCCGGTTAATATTTAGAAAAACGATGCATAATATTCAGAATCTTTATAAAAGCCTGAACGAGCGCAAGCGCCCGGAAGATATTGCAGAGCTCATTGCTGATCTTATGCATGATAAACTCACAGTTGCTGAAAATGAAATTCTTAAAACAGCTGCACAGAGTGCCTTAAACAGAAATTTTTTCGGATACACATCCATGCTGGAAAGTTTCGGTGAAGTCATCGGAGCCGACAGGCAGATTAACAAAGCTCTTGAAATCTTCAAGGTTCAAAACTTTTCAGATTCGGATTACAGTAAGACCGAAGGAATTGAACTTTTTTTATATGGTATTTCTCCTCTAATTTCAAAATCGGTAGGTCAGAATAATTTCAAAACGGACCGATTGAATAAGGTAGAGCGAAAAGAAGCAGGCCTTCATATCTCAAGGAGGAGCTACAACAAAAAATGGCGCCTCCTGAAAAGGATTGAAAAAAGACTTCAGAAATGTATTGTTGAACATAAAAAACTGGAATTCCAGAAGATTTCAAAACATGGTTTAAGCCACACTATTGCTTTTAAGGATTTCAATTCAGATCTAAACACAGCCTGTTTCATTGCTTACTATAACGCACGTTGCAATGTAAGAAGTGTCTTTACCAATCATAGCCAGGAAAGACCTTTTGATGAAATCTGTGACATGTTATTTAAAAGATGCGTCCACAATAGCGAATCTACGAACTGGTGGGCGATCTCCCATATCTACACGAGTGATGAAACATTATCTTATTTAACGGAGGAACAAAAGGGGTTGCTTTTAGGAAAATGGACCTCAGTAATTCAGGAAATTGCGGAATTTCTGGGTGATTTATGGAAAAACAATGACATTAACAGGAAGACCATGACAGTACGAAGAGGAAATGATTCGTCTACATGGAATAATACTGCCGGAGCCTGGAATAAAGCCAGAGACAGCTGGATGAATCTTATCTATTCCTTAGGAATGGAATTTATTCTGGATGATCTCTGCTTTGGGAAAGCCATGAGATTGATGGCCGCTGATGTCGTTGCCTGGCATTATACAACCGGTGGTAAAATTGATCCTGATACGGAAGTCTGGAATAAACTTCCGCTACCTTGGGAAGTTTTTGAAGGAAAAGCTTTTTGTAATAAAAAATTAATTGCTGATATTTGCAGGGAAGTGGGAACAGATCCGGAAAAATCCGGATGGATCGCCCCAAGAATGCATACGGTTGCAAAATTTAAACCTACCCCCGAACTTGTGCACGGCGTAATGGTTTCAAATCCGTTTATGGCAAAAATACTTAAAAAAAATAAATTTTTCTCGGGGAAAATTAATAATAATTAAAGACAGGTTAATTCAGTGGTAGAATGTCCGGCTCTTCTTCCGGATCGACGCAGGTTCGAGCCCTGCACCTGTCTGTTTCCCGGTATGGCTTAGCTGCAGAGCATCCGGCCCTTCACCCGGGATAGCAAAGGTTCAAGCTCTGTTATCAGAATAAAGTTTATAAAGATAAGAACCTCAATTAAAAATTTCAGATCAAACAATGGAAAATGAAAATCTCCAAGATAAAATTTTAGTTGAACACATCGAAAACCCCTTATGAAACAACCTCATCCCATTGAAATCATCCCTTTCTCCGATGATCTTCAGGACCATATCAAAATCCTTAATTATGAATGGCTGGAAAAATATTTCAGGATCGAAGAAGGTGATCGGGTTTCGTTGTCCGATCCGAAAAAAGAAATTATTGAGAAAGGCGGATTCATCTTTTACGCAAAACTTAACGGTGAAATCGTAGGAACAGCCTCTTTATTGAAAAAATCAGGCACTGTTTTCGAGCTCGGTAAAATGGCTGTTTCCGGAAAAGCTCAGGGCCACGGGATCGGAACGGTACTGCTTGAGCATTGTCTTAAATTTGCAGAGGAACTTTCCATTGAAAAACTGGTCCTGTATTCCAATACAAGGTTACAGTCTGCCATACATCTCTATAAAAAGTATGGCTTTCAGGAAGTACCGCTTGAACCCGGACTTTATGAAAGAGCGGATATCAAGATGGAGAAACATTTAATGTAAGCATTTCACATTCATCATTTAAAATCATGAATATCATAATCAAAAGACTGGAAAACGTAAAAAAACTTCAGGCCAAACGTTGGGAAAATGAAGATCACTGGGATGCGATCAACGATCTTCTGATCAGGGAACTGGATGAAATTTTGCAGATTGAGCCGGAAAATACCTCAGCTCTGATCAATACCGGTGCGGTCTATTCCGATATGGGAGAAGACGAACAGGCACTGGCCCATCTGCACAGAGCATTACATCTCGGTTCTTCCGACAAAAACCTTTTCATCAACCTTGCGATTGTTATGGCCTACATGGGGAAACATCCGGAAGAGTACCACGAATACCTCGAAGAAGCAGAAGACAAAACGGAAGATCCGCTAACCTTTAAAGCCCATTTCAATCCCGAGTCCCGTTAGTCATTTTATTTAATTTTAAGCATCAAAAATCACTTAAAAACATCTTATCAAAAACTTTAAAAGCAAATAACTATGTTCACATTTTTTAAAAGAAAAAATCCTGAAACAAACATCCGCTCCATTTCTGTCCCGACTTTCGGATGGGAAACCGTCGAACAGAATGATGAACGCATCGTTTGGGTAAATCCGGAGCAGAGCGCTCTGATTTCTCTTTATTTTTTTAACATTCCGCCCGATTTACCAACGGTTAAAAACGTAGAAGAATTACGGAATTTTTACCGGCAGTCGGTTGCAGAATCAGGAGGAGGCCTCGTTGAAGTGTCTGTATTCAAACTTCACGGTATCCCCAGCGTTAAAACTATTTTTAAAATGCCGCAGCCGGAACGCGGGATGACCTATCTTGCTTCCGTTACCATACCCTTTGAAAACTGCAGTTTTGTAATTAAAGCCCAGGCAGTTGAAGTGGGAACAACGGGAATAAGAGACAATCTTGTATTAAGCCAATTTCTACAGACCGGCGAGGTCACTTTCGACGATGATGGACTGAAAAACTGGTTTGAAGACCCCTATGACGCTTCATTCAGAGAGGGAGCCCTGATGAATAAATCCGAAAGAGAGGAGTACGATAAGGAATTTCCCGACCACCCGCTTTCCGTGGTTCGCCGCCTGATTCACAAAGCCCTGAAGGAAATGGTATTAAATGATGACATAAAACATCTGCCTGCTTTCGATAAATAATAAAAATTAACGGCAAAAACAGAGTGCGTATGAAATATTACCGCTCTGTGTCTTTATGTCCTTTTTTTCACTAACTTAGTCATGTTATTTACTGAAAAACAAGGCATCACCCAATAGTATGGCAGAAAAACTTTACTTCATCAAGACCAATCCGGTTGTGGCAAAAATCAATTTATACAATAAACTCTGCCGCGAAGAAGAGCATGTTCTCCAATTTCTCCAGGATGATAAAAAAACAAGCCTTGAGCTCATCAAGAAAAAAACACTTCATCATATAGACGATATTTCAGAAGAAGAGCTGCTGGATATTTTCAGGTGGTTTGAGGCCAAATGCAATACGGATCCCGAAGAATTGCAAGCGCAGTTATTTACTCACGGGATCGATATATTCCATGAGATTTCCGGTGCATCGGACGTGGAAGCTTTCCACCGGATCCTGTCGGATTATAAGAAACATGCAAACACAATCCTCGGCTGTAAAATGGATTCTGAAGTTTTTAATCCATTCCTCATCTACGGGATCTTTTTTTCAGGGATGATCAATAAAAACGGTGAAACAGATTTTCATTTTGATTACCTGAAATCCGGTTATTCAAACCTTTATTCCCTTGCTGAAACCGCTTATCAGGAAAATAAATCTAATATGCCAAAACCGGAGATGCACCGTCATTTTTCCGAACTGTATGATTCCACTAAATTTTACAAAGGAAATATTATAATACTCCACCGTGTGTAGCGAGGTATTTCTTTTCACAGATTTGAAAAAATTTCTATATTTGCAGCAATGAAGCAGCTCAACAATATCTTACGATTGCCTTTTTTCAGCAATTATTATTACCCGGCCTATGGTTCGGGAAAGCTTCTATAGATCTATTTCAGTAAACATTCAACTAGAATAATAGAAAACCCGGACCTCTCGTCCGGGTTTTTTCATATATAAAATTCAAAAAAATGATCCGTACACTAAAAGAAAACGTAGAAATTATGCTGCCGCCAAACGGTCTGGAATTAAAATTTCAGCAGGCCGCAGAAGAAAACAGGAAACTCATCATCAAGATAGGTTTTGATCCTACCGCTCCCGACCTGCACCTTGGGCATGCCGTCGTCCTGAAAAAGCTAAAGCAGTTTCAGGAGCTGGGCCATCAGGTTGTGATCGTCGTCGGAAGCTTTACAGCAAGAATTGGGGATCCGACCGGGAAAAATAAAGCCCGGCAACCCTTAAATGCTGAAGAGGTGAAGCACAATGCAGAAACCTATATCAGCCAGCTTGCCAAAGTAATCGATGTTGAAAAAGCAAAAATAGTATTCAATTCCGACTGGCTGGATGCGCTGCCTTTTTCAGAAGTCGTTCAGCTCTTGTCTAAAGTAACGGTGGCGCAGCTGCTGCAGCGGAACGATTTCAGCAAAAGATTTACCGAAAATATCCCAATTGCCATGCATGAGCTGGTATACCCGATTCTTCAGGGATTCGATTCGGTACAGATTGAATGTGATATAGAGATGGGCGGAACGGATCAGCTGTTCAACTGTACCATGGGGAGACAGCTGCAGGAAAACCACGGAAGATCTCCGCAAATCGTGATGTGCATGCCGCTGCTTAAAGGCCTGGACGGGAAAGAAAAAATGAGTAAATCTTTGAACAATACAATCGGATTAACAGATACCCCGAATGAAATGTTCGGCAAAACCATGTCTATCCCGGATACTTTGATCACTGAATTCATCGACCTTACCTCCGATCTTTCCGGTGAAGAAAAAGAAAACCTGAAGCTCAGCATTACAAACGGTGAAAATCCAATGAATATTAAAAAGCTGATCGCCAAAAATATCATTACGCAATACCACGATCCTGAATCTGCGGAACAAGCTGAAACGTTTTTCACGAACCAGTTTCAAAATAAAAATGATGGTGAAAAAGTGTTTGAGCCGGTTTCTTTAAGTTCATTGAATCATCGTCAGGAAAGCATGACTCTTGCAGAACTCTGCCATCAGCTGAAAAACAAAGAAAGCAAGTCTTTTATCCGTAGGCTCATTACCAACGGCGGGATTCAGATCAATCATCAGAAAATAACTAATCCCGATGAAAAAGTTGCAGTAACCAAAGGAACAAAAATCAAGATCGGGAAGAGAAGTTTTTTTGAACTTTTGTAAATACCGGATTTTCAGAGGCAATTTTTTGATATATTCGTCAGGTCAAAAATTAATAAAAAATAAAGGATATGAGCTACATCATGGTCGATATAGAATCGGACGGCCCGATTCCCGGGGATTTTTCAATGGTCTGTTTCGGAGCGGTTCTGGTAGACGAAAATCTGGACAGAACTTTCTATGGAAGATTAAAACCGATTTCCGAAAATTATAATCCTGATGCGCTGGCGGTTTCAGGATTTGCGAGAGAGGAAACCCTGGACTTTGACGATCCCAAAGAGATCATGCTGAAATTTGCTGCCTGGATAGAAGAGCATTCCAAAGGCCGGCCGATTTTCATCAGCGACAATAATGGCTTCGACTGGATGTTCATCTGCTGGTATTTCCATCATTTCATCGGACGGAATCCATTCGGTTTTTCGTCCAGGAGGCTTTCCGATCTGTATTGCGGACTGGAAAAAGATACTTTCGCACAGTGGAAGCATTTGAGGAAAACGGAACATACCCATCATCCCGTAGATGATGCCCGGGGAAATGCGGAAGTGTTGTTGTATATGAAAGACGAAATGGGACTGAAAATCGCGCTGAGGTAATTTATTATTTTAACACTAACTATGAAAAACGATATTGAACTTTATAAAAGCTTCTTTCAGAAAAGAGATGATTATTATCTGGAAAAGCTGGACAAATATAACCAAAGCAAAAAATTTACTTTTAATTATGCCACATTAATCTTTGGAATATTCTGGTTTCTTTACAGAAAAATGTATATTGAAGTTATAATTATTTATTCATTAATTTCCTTAGAGAGTTTATTTGAAAATTTATTCCTTAAAAGACTGATTGGTGAGGAAAGAACGGTTATTTTTAGTCTTTGCGTTACCGTATTGTTTATAATAACCACAGGATTTTCAGGAAATCTGCTATATCTGAAAAAAGCAATGAGAACAGTTAGTAAAGCCCAAAAAAAGTATCCTGATTTTGAAAACCAGAATAGTTATGTCGCTAAAAAAGGAGGCACAAGTTTTATTGTAATTTCAATTATAATTATATCTCTTGTTTTAATTTTAGCACTACAATAAACCAATACAAGTATGCTTTACCTGCATAATTTTTAATACGTATACGGCACCAGTACCTCAATAAAATTATCCGTTTTATGGGGTTCCCCGATGGCACGGAATTTCCAGTCGCCGTTATAACGGTACGCTTCCGCAAAAACCATGGAGCACATACCGTTCATGCTTTCATCACCGGAAAGACTGAATTTGGTAATTTCCTTTCCCCTCGCATCAACAGCCCGGATAAAAGCATTTTCGATCATCCCGAAATGCTGCCTGTTCGCAAGTCCCTGATAAATTGACACGACGAAAACGATCTTCTGATAGCGCTCGTCCAGTTCATCCAGCTTTACAATGATCTGCTCATCATCGCCATCCCCCGCACCGGTCCTGTTGTCACCGGTAAGCCAGATCTTTCCGCTCGGATGCCGCATGGAATTAAAGTAGATCACATCACTTTTGTACAGGACAATTTCGCGCCCGTTGCCTGCCGGGAATGTTTTTCCCATATCTGCCACCTTTCCGTTTTTATCGAGCAGAAAGGCAATGGCATCCAGATCATATTCCGCGCCGCTACTACTGCCGAAAAGACGGTTGAGAAAGCCTCCGGAGCGGCGTACATCCCAGCCCAGGCCAATGGTTACGGAAGAAAGATCATATATTTCGCCACCGTTGTCGCTTTTGCGCAGATTGATGGTCTGCCCCTTCTGTAAATTGATCGCCATATTATTTTATAATTTGCCCTTTGTAATATTTTTCCAGAAAAAAACCGAGATCTGCACGGTAGCCGATGCCCGAAGCCTCAAACTTCCAGCTTCCGCCCCGCTTGTACAGTCTTCCGAATTCAATTCCCGTCTCGATGGAAAAGTCCTCATCGAGTTCATATTTGGCAATTTCCTGGTGCGTCATGTTATCGATAATCCGGATATAGGAATTTCTCACCTGTCCGAAATTCTGCTTTCTTCTTTCAAAATCTTCAATGGTTACCACGAAAAGGATTTCCTCAACCCGCGAATCTACTTTTTCCAGGTCCACGATAATCGCTTCATCATCGTCACCGTCGCTGTTTTTCCCGCTTGGATCGTCGCCGGTATGCGTAAGGGCGCCGTCGGGAGAATTCAGGTTGTTATAGAAAACGAAATATTCCTCACTTACCAGTTTACGGTCGGCATCGATCATAATTGCCGAAGCATCAAGGTCGAAATCATATCCCATGCCCTCATTAGGATCCCAGCCCAGACCGATGGTCATTTTGGTAAATCCAATTTCTATCCGCTGACCTTTCTGTAAATTAATTGCCATAATTATAAATGTGTTGTTCCCTCTAAATTAGTGTTCATCCGGGAATTTTCCAAATGAAATCTGCAAAATTATCTGGTACAAAAAAATCCGGCGATGTGCCGGGTTTTAGAATATGTCTCTTCATCTTATGATTCGGATACCGTATTTTCGGTCAGCCTATTTCTTGCCTTAGCCAGCATCGGAATGGAAACAAGTCCCATCACCAGCATGATTACGATCTGCAACGGCAGTGAAATAAAAGAATAGGTTAATCCTATTTCTCCACCCAGCTCGCCGCTTTTTCCCATGGAAATAAACAGGGCCATAAAACCGTACTTCATTGCCAGGTTAAAAGCTCCGATGCCACCGCTTGCAGGGATGATCATCCCGAAAGTTCCCACAACGAGAATCAAAAATCCGTCATCAAAAGTAAAATCCGAAGTTTCCGGCAGTGCAAAACACACGAGATAGGCTGCAAAATAATAAGAAATCCAGATGCCTGCCGTATAAAGGATGAATTTCCCTTTCTGTTTCAATTTAAATACGGAGGTAATTCCTTCCAGAACACCATCAATGAACCGGATGATCTTATCGAGAACAGGAACATTCGCCAGTTTTTTTTTAAACACAAAAAACAATATCGCACCGACAGTTAAAACCGCTGCACCCATCAGAATTTTATCCGGATTAAGTTCTATTCCTGAATTTTTATAAAAAGAATAAATCACCTCTCCTTTAAAGATCAGGGTCAGGCCGAGGAATACGACCATACACACCAGATCCACAACCCTTTCCAGAATAATGGTCCCGAAAGACTGGTCTACCGGAACTTTTTCAACCCCATATAAAGCGGTTGCCCGTGCCACTTCCCCGCTTCTGGGAATGGTAAGGTTCATCAGGTAACCGAATGAAATCGACCACAGCGAATTGGAGTCTGAAATATGATGTCCCATCGGCTCGAGCATCAGGTTCCACCGGATGGCCCGGAACCAGTAGGCTGCGATTCCGAAACAGGCCGCCAGTAAAACCCACCAGTAATTGGCTTTTGCCAATGATTTTTGGATCACCTTAAAATCCAGTCCTTTTAGAGCAAACCATAAAAAAAAGCCTGCAAAAGCAAGCGAGATTACAATGGTAAGGATTGTTTTTAAAGGCTTTTTTGATTTGTTTTCCATCCTGTTACGTTACGTCAAAAGATTGGTTTTTTCGTCCGGGAAAACGATTTTCGGCTGAAAAGCCTGCGCTTCCTCGGGAGTCATCTGTGCGTAAGCGATGATAATGATGATATCGTCTTTCTGTACTTTTCTTGCAGCCGGCCCATTAAGACAAACCTCGCCCGATTTTCTTTTTCCTTTGATCACATACGTATCAAAACGCTCTCCGTTGTTTACATTTACGATATAAACCCGCTCTCCCACTACCAGTCCTGCCGCTTCGATCAGCTCTTCATCTATGGTAATACTTCCTATATAATTAAGGTCAGAAGCCGTAACTCTCACCCTGTGAATTTTAGACTTAAAAACTTCTATTAACATGGTGCAAATTTATTAATAATAATTTACAAAACCGCCTTTTACAATGAATTTAAAACTAACAGATACACAGCACATTAATTTCTTTAAATATAATTTTTGAAGATTTTACTTACCGAATTTATAAACATATCCTGAAAACCCTTAATTCTTGATATTAAATTCAGGATTTAATAAATGTTAAAAATAAATTTCAAAATTTACTAAAGTCAATACAGATAAGCAATTGGCATGATTTTAGCAACGTGTAACGTAGATTTTTCGTAAGATCCTGAATTATGATATTTTAACCAATTTTACTTAAAATTAAAAAAATTAATTATTTTTTTACAATAAAATTGCACATTTATAAAATAGTATTATATTTGCTATACTAACGAACTAACTTTAATAATAAAAATTATGAACAAGTCTGAATTAATCGACGCAATCGCAAAAGATGCAGGGATCACTAAAGTTGCAGCCAAAGCTGCTTTGGAATCATTCATCAACAACGTAATGACTACTTTAAAGAAGAAAGACGGAAAAGTTTCTTTAGTAGGATTCGGAACTTTCTCAGTAGCAGAGAGAGCAGCAAGACAGGGAATCAATCCTGCCACTAAAAAGCCGATCAACATCGAAGCAAAAACCGTTGCTAAATTCAAGGCAGGTGCTGATCTTTCAGCTGCCGTAGCTTCAGCTAACGCTCCTGCTCCAGCCAAAAAGAAAAAATAATCAATTAAGATTATAATAATAAACCTCATCATCCGATGAGGTTTTTTTATGCCTGATACCGGTTTACGGTGCCAGTCTTGAGATCTTCCATTCGAAATCGTCTGTCAGTTCATAGATAATCCGGTCGTGCAGACGGTTCGGCCTTCCCTGCCAGAATTCTATTTCATAAGGTTTTGCGATATATCCGCCCCAGTTTTCAGGTCTTGGAATCTCAGTACTTTCATATTCCTTTTCAAGTTCCTTAAGCCTCGTTTCCAGAAATTCACGGTTGGGAATTTCACGGCTCTGCGGAGAAACTATGGCACCGAGCTGGCTTCCTTTCGGTCTGGAATGAAAATAGCCGTCGCTCAGGTTTTCAGCAATACGTTCCAGGTTCGCTTTTATGATGATCTGCCGTTCCAGGCCGGGCCAGAAAAAATGCAGGCAGGCTTTATGGGTTTCCTCAATAGCACGACCTTTTCTGCTG
Organism: uncultured Chryseobacterium sp.; assembly: GCA_913774355.1. Lineage (GTDB taxonomy): Bacteria > Bacteroidota > Bacteroidia > Flavobacteriales > Weeksellaceae > Chryseobacterium. The sequence continues at coordinate 14,835 of CAJYGB010000043.1, forward strand.
TCGTAATTGGTGTAAAAAATAAATCCTTCATAGGTATAAGCTTTCAGCAGAACCATCCGGGTACGCGGGCAGCCGTCTTCCTCCAAGGTAGAAACCGCCATTGCATTGGCTTCAGAAATGTTCGGATTTTCGCCGGCTTCCGCATACCAATCCCGGAATTGCTCCATGGGATTTTGTTTTATCTCACTTTCAATAAGTTGGGATTTATCATACACTTTTCTTTTATCGTGCAGGTTTTCCATAAATATTTTTTATTAAATTTGAGTATGAATTACTCTTACAAAGGTAAAATATTAATTTCCACACCTGACATTTCCGGCGATATTTTTTCCCGATCGGTAGTGCTTGTTGTTGAGCACAATGAAAATGGTGCTTTCGGTTTAATATTGAATAAAAAGAACAGCCAGATGAGCAGTAAGTTCAAGGATTTTTTTGATTTTAAAATCGAAGTGTATGATGGAGGACCGGTGGAAAATGACAAAGTTTTCTTTATAGTAAAAGGCAAGAAAGTTACCGAAATTTACACGGAAATAACTTCTGAATTTTATCTTACGGAAGATATCGAAAACATTATCAGTGCCGTTCTAAACGGGGAGCTGGATATTAACGATGTAAAGATATTTTCCGGATATTCCGGATGGACAGCGTTGCAACTCGACGGCGAGATCCAGCGGAAAGTGTGGACCGTAGTGGATGTCTACAATCTTGATTACACTCTGCCGAATGACCAGACCTTATGGAAATCGATTATGCAGAATCTTGGCGGTGAATACCTGCTGTGGGCCAATTCTCCTGAAGATATTTCACTGAATTAAAATTTATCTTGCAAGCTGAATAAAAATTTAACAAATTTTAAGAATCCATTAACTAAGTTTAAGCCTGGAATTGCCGTTATTTGTTAAACCAAAATCTCAGCGATATGAAAGGAATAAAACTATTGGCTTTAGCCGCTTTTTCAGCAGCATTTTTATCCTTTACCCCTGAAAATAAAAAGCTAATCGTAATCGATGCCGGCCATGGCGGAAACGATATGGGAGCCCATCGAAACGGGATTTATGAGAAAGATATTGTCCTCAGCATCGGAAAAGAGATCCAAAAATTCAATGCTACCCAAAGTAAATATGAAGTTATCTTGACCCGCGATAGCGATACCGACCTCCCGCTGAGCGAGCGCACCATATTTATTAATCAGCTTCATCCTGAACTGGTTATTTCTTTGCACATCAACAGCAGTGCCGACCGTCATTCTACACAGGAAGGCCCGGAAATATACACGCAGAATACAGAAAATTCAAAAAAACTTGCCGAAAGAATTTCCAGAAAGTTCAATGTTCAGAAGATCGAAGATAGAAACCTTCATATTTTAAGAGAATCCAAAGTTCCTGCGGTCATTATGGAATTGGGATTTGTCAATAATCCAAAAGATGAAACCTATATGAGCAGCGAAGCAGGCCAAAAGGAAATTGCCCGGAAACTAACAGAAGTCTTCAAAGAATATTAAGATAACAAATTCTGACCTGTTCAGAATAAAACCCGGTAAAGGACTGTGATACGTTGTTTACCGGGTTTGTCAATTTAGAGTGATATATATTATTGATTTAGAACTTTGTTGTTGTCTAGAAAGGATCTTACAAAATATCTGTCACAAATAATAACTCCACTTTTAGAATAGCATGGGATTAAAAAAATTAATAATTTGTTCATAAATAATTTTTGGTACCACAAAAATTTACATATTTTTGCTCTGTTAAAAAATTAATTACAATGAAAAAAACTCTAATCATGAGCTTGGTTGTCGGCTCATTATTTTCTTCTTGTTCTTCGGAAAGAGAATTTGACACTGAAGCAAATTATAAATCAAATGCAAAAATATCAGCTAAAGGACGTGAATCCGTTTGTGATTTCTTTGAAAATTCTACCGCAAGTACTGTTATTCCAGGCATAAAAGCTGTCAATTTAGATACAGTCTCGCTACTTCATGCCAAAACAACATCTTAGTATTTCCTACATTGCAGGATTATGAAACAGCTATTGTAAAATTAGATCAGCAGATTGAAGATTACAATGATGCTTTTGATCAGCAAACTGCCGGTATGACAGATGAAGAAGCAGATGATTATGCTGAATCAGTGGGTTTTGATGAAAATCAGCCACTAATTGATTTTGAAAAAGATCTGCATTTTTGCTCCCTGAGACAATACCTGGCCGAACTGGATGATACGTGGCTAGATCAACAAGGTGACGGAGCATGGGATTTAAATACGGCTCCTGATGAATATTATATAGACGATGAAACAGAAAGGGCATTATTAAGCTTAGGTTCAGAATTTATTGTTGGTGACTGTAAAAACGGTTATACGCTTTATAAAAGATATGATTGGGGATACGCAAGTTTTCCTATCAATGATATCGGAACAGCAACTGATATTCTGACTGCCTTAAACAACATTACCAACCCTACACAACAACCGATCAATATTGTCGGAGCTACTCAAGGACAAGTATCACAAGCTGTAGAGCCTTATAAAGATTCAGGGGTAACCGTTGTTGCTACTGTCCCTGCTCCACAAGGCGGTTATTGCCACAGTGAGATTAAAGATAAAGGTGAACATTTATTTAGTTCTGAAAGGAGAATAATGTGGAAGCATAAGTTTAAAGATGCTCATTTCCCTAATTTTTCAGGACAAACATTAATGAAAACTTTTACAAAATCATTTAGAAAGAAGAAAGGAAAGTGGAAAAAATTTAAAGCTACTATTTTTACAGGTTTTTATGGAAAAACGGCAACAGCTTATCAATGCAACGATTATGGTGACCAACCATTAACCGGCAAAGAAAGAAGGAGGAAAAAAGTTAAAAAAAGAGAATATATACTTGGGGATTTGGCCGTGAAACAGAATGTATTTTTTAGTGTACATAAACAAGAAGGAAATTCTTATCAAAATGAAGTGTATTAATATAAATAAAAACATTGAGAGCAAGTCTCTCAATGTTTTGTTTTTGTTTTTAACAATCTTTGCATATTCACAACAATACCCTTTAAAATACGGTGTAAAAGCAGGCTGGAACTACTCTAATGTAAACGCAATAGATGAAAACGGTGAGCCGTCAGGATATTTAAGCGATATTATTGATGAAGCCTATGCAGGTTTTGTTTTGGAAAAGCAAATTTCCAGGAAATCATATCTGCAAGTTGCTCCTACTGTCTCATATACGGAATCAGTAACCTTTGTTGAGTTACCTATATATTACAAACATGATTTTTACAGAAAATTTTCATTTGTAATAGGCCCGAAACTCAATTATATTCCGGATGAACAGTATAATAATTTTTATTATTTCCGCAGAAGATTTGGCATCAGTGGAGACATCGGGTTGAACTATAAAATATCCGATCATTTTACTTTGGAAGGAAGCTTTTCAAAAGGATTCACCAAACAGTTTGATCAATTGATATTAACTTATTACCATGCGCGGCGGGATGTTTACAGAATTGGATTAATTTATTTCTTCTGACATTTTTCATCGCATCAAAAAACCCGACAATCTCTGCCGGGTTTCATTTATTTAAAATTTATGAAAATGTTCACTATAAAAAACTGTTTCTCCAGTTTTCCGTCAGTTCTTTGAGACGGGTATTTCCAAAGGTTTTATTCCTGATTTTGCCCACGGTGAAAATTCCTTTTTCATCGGAAATCAACAGGATCTCTTCAGCTTTTTGAGATTCAAAAGCAATGATCTCATGCTCCTGGATATCGGCAAGGTTGTTCTTATGCAGGAAGGTTACAAAATTTTCCATCAAAGGCGAAATGTAAGCTCCTTCAGTCTGTTTAGGGATTTTAATAACGTTTCCTTCCAGAAAAAGCAGATTTCCAAAAGTCGTACGGGCAATCCTTTTATTAGGATTCAGGAGAATTACATCATCCAGGTCATTTTCCTGGGCATAAATCTCCCCGTAAATGTTTTCCGGGCTATGAACACGGATATTGCTTAAAAGGTTATTATTAACGTTAATTTCCTTTATTAAATCAAGCTCCAAAGGTCTTTCTTGAACCGCCAGTACATCTGCCGTTTCAGCGATTTCATAAAAATAAGAAACCGAAGACTTCGATAAAGTGATGCCATCCGTATTCCGGAAAACCAGGAAGTTGACGATTCCGTCCTGGATCCCTTTTCCTTCGATTATCTCCGTTCTGAAAAGTGACTGGAAAAATTCCAGGGTATAGCTTAAAGGGATGTTCAGCCTCATTTTCCGCATGGAAGCCATCAGGAAGAAATAACACTCTTCATCCATGATCAGCTTACCATTCCTGATAAAAAATGAAACCTTTACCGCATCTCCTGAAAGGAAAGCCCTGTTCCGTACCGCTATTTCGTCTGATGTAAAATATTGATTGTCCACTTGTTTCTGATTTCTTTATAAAAAAATAATGAACGATAAATCGTTCATCAGTTTTATCATGCAGTACAGCCTACGTTTAGGCAGCACCTAGTTTAATTCTAAGGTTTTCAATAAGGTTTTCCCAATACATGGCGTTTTCATTTTCATCACCTTCCTCACAGAAGTCGGTAATGTTAAGGGAAAGATCTTCGGTAATATCGTCAATGGTGATCGTCATTTCAAAGAAATTTTTCGTTCCTTCATCTTCTTCCCAACGGAAACGCACAAAGCCTTCAGGCTTATACCTGATCAGCGTTGCCTTCTCAGCAGGTCCTCCGCCCCAGCTGAAAAAGAAGTCATCCCCTTTCTCTGTTACCTCATCCGCAAACCATTCAGACAACCCCTCCGCAGTCGCCAGATATTCGTATAAAATCTCTGAAAGACAGTGCATTGGGAATTCGTAATGGACTTTATGTTTCGCCATATATCTTTGTTTTAATCGTCCCGCAATATATAAATTAATTTTTTTATTACACAAAAATGTATTTATTTTTTTACATAATCTTTATGATATTTGTCAGAGATTTTTACATAAATGTTTAATAATAAATTCAGGAAAATCCGCCAGTTGCTCCCAATGAAAAAACGCTTCTGTGCAAAGCGTTTTTCCATTTTAATTTTCGTTCAATATCTCAATAATGATCCTGCAGCCCTCTTCAATCTCCTCCCTGGAAATGTTGAGCGGCGGGGAAATCCTCAGATATTCATTCCTGTAAAGCTGCCAGAAAACGATAAGGCCCTTGTCCATACATCGTTTAGCTACATCGAGGGTATATTCCGGCGATCCAAGATTTACGGCCAGCATCAGGCCTTTGCCATTAATATTTTTAATGTTGGGATGCACCAGCAATGTCCTATACAATTGTTCTTTTTCTTCCACTTCATCCATCAGCCCGCTTTCCAGTACTTCCTGTAAAGTAGCCAGGCTGGATGCGGCGATCAGCGGATTTCCGCCAAAAGTGGTAATATGCCCCAGCTTCGGAGAATGGGATAAGGTTTCCATAATTTCTCTCGAACTCATAAAGGCGCCTACCGGAACACCTCCGCCCATGCCTTTTCCCATTACGAGGATATCCGGAACAATTCCGAAATGTTCAAAAGAAAAAAGCTTGCCGGTCCTGCCGAATCCAGGCTGTATTTCGTCGAGGATCAGCAAAGCACCCACTTCCTCGCATCTTTTCTTTAATTTAATTAAATATTCCTTATCCGGAACAAGAAAGCCTGCTGCTCCCTGAATGGTTTCCATGATGACACAGGCCGTTTTCTCCGTGACTTTATTAAGGTCATGTTCATTATTGAATTCAATGAAAGAAACCATTGGCAGCAAAGGACGGAATTCCCTTTTGTGGAATTCATTTCCGGAAACGCTCAGCGCGCCGTGCGTATTCCCATGGTATGAGTTTTTGAAGGAAACGATCTCTTCTCTTCCGGTATATCTTTTGGCGAGCTTCAGGCTTCCATCGATCGCTTCTGCCCCACTGTTCACCAGATAGGTAATTTCCAGGGGATCAGGGGTAGCTTCGGCCAGCAGCCTGCACAGCGCAACCGGTTTTTCCTGAGCATATTCTCCGTAGACCATGACGTGAAGATATTTTTCTGCCTGCTGCTTTATAGCTTCAACGATTTTCGGATGCGAATGCCCCAATGTATTTGCGGAAACCCCGGCTACAAAATCCAGGTACTTTCTTCCGTCTTTACCGTAAATGTAGCTTCCTTCCGCTCTCTCAACTTCAAAACCTGCGGCAAATGGTGTCGTCTGAGCCTGATAGGTAAAAAAATCTTTTTGCATGTCTGTTTCCTGAAAAATTTAAGCAAAGCTAAAAAACATTCGCCATATGCAGAAATAATCCCGATAGAATAAAAAAATCGCTTACAGTAAATCCTGTAAGCGATACCACCAAATCACAAAATATTAATATAGTTTTCGTATATTTTCTATGATAAATATATAGAAAAATTTAGATAAAAATACACATTCAGTAAAAAATATTTTATTTTTATAATGATATCCTACTTCAATTCATTAATCCATGAATATTTTCCAATCCTAAAACCCTTTTGTAATAAGCTTTCCGCCTTCACTTATTTTTGAAAAATTTATAATTAAATTTTTATCATTTGAGTTAAAAAAAGTCCGTAAAGATTTATCAACACAGTATTTTTATAAAAATAATTCACCATTTCCCTTAAGAAAATGGTGAATTGATTCCTTTTTTTAACCGCTTATCCGGTGATAAACGAGCTATCTTCGGGTCCGTTTAGGCTTTTTAGCTTCTTCTTTGGCCTTTTCTTTTGCTACCGCTTCCTGTGCTTTATCGTATAAAGTATTGTCGGATTCGTATTTTATTTCTTCGTAATTTGGTGTATCGACCAAGATATCCTGCCATTTGAGTATACGGTCTTTCGTATTCCAGTTAAAGTCGGGGAATTTACGTTTTTCCGGCTCGATCATGCTCATCGGATAGGTATCCGATGCAGCACCAATGTTACACTCTACTACATACAGGAGCTTTTCCTCGAACACGGCGTCAATAATTCCACAGGAAGTCAGGGAAATTCCTACTCTTTCCTTCTCACCGGTCTGCTTGTTTTCGTCATCCGAATATGAGATTGCCTGTGCATTTCCGATTACTTTGGCTTCTTTAATATTATTGTCCGGTCCGTAATACACCGTCATCAGCTTTCCTTTTACCTGGTTGAATTCATCTTTCAGGTTCAAAGAATCTACCTTACTGATGGCAAAGGCATTTCCGATTACCTTTAACGAGTCAATGTTTTCGTTCTGGGTATTGAAATAAGCTTCCACTTTATCGCCCGTTACCTGTTTGCCGTTACTCCAGAGGATCGGATCAGTGTACATGTGCAGAACGCCGTCGGTTTCATTAAAGGCTATGGAATCTGCCCTGCCCTGGGCATTCGATTTATAGAACCTTCCTTTCCGGAAAGCTCTTAAAAAACTTTTCTTGACTTTAATATCTGCAGAATCCGGCCGCTGAAAGGAGATAATTTTTTCCGCCGCAAAATACATTGAATCTTTTTCCAGCGCTTTTACAGCATATGGATTTTTAGTCATCATGGCAGAATCTTTCTTCTCAAAAATTTCTCCGTAACCGCCTTTGATCCATCTTCTTTCATTAGGATCATCGAGGGTTACGTTTCCTGTGGCTTTTCCGAAACCGGTCAGCTGGTTATAGTACATTTCATCGCCGGTAAGGATCTTGTCATTATAATAAACCCTGGAGTTCTTATAAAGAAAAGCCTCCTTTGTGTTCGTATTATAGTTCCCTTTGTCGGTAACGATACGGTTCTTCGGATTTTTTTTATTGATAATGGTTGTAGGACCATTAATATTCACGATGTTGGTGTTCTGGTTCTGCACTACATTGTCACCTTCCAACGTATACTGATTGTCTTCAATTTTCACTCTTCCGGTAAGATCAATTGTTCTCGTTGCCAGATAGTAGGTTCCTGATTTTGAATAAGTCGTGCTTTTGCCATCATTAATGGTTCCTCCGGTATTGTAATAGGCCTGATTTGAAATCCTGTCATAATACATGGTTTCAGTTTTGATGACAGTTCCTTTCGGATCGGTAAGCACAACATTTTTCCGGGCAATCCCTTTCTGTGTGTTTCCGTCATATTCCATTTCGTCGGCCGTAATTACGGAGCCGTCGGCATTCTGAAGCTTCACGTTTCCGATAGCCTTGATGAAATTCTGCTCTTCGTAAACAATCACAAGATCCGCATTCAGCAGAGAACCCTGATGGGAAAACTGCACGTTTCCTACAAAGTAATTATTGCCCTCGTATTTATCGTCCTTGCGCAATTCATCGGAATGAATATGCTTCACTTTTTCTGCAGGGGCTGCATTTTTCTGAGGCGTTGCAGGGGTAAAATAAGGGTCTTTCTGGAATGGCTTCGGCTGTTCCTGTGAAAAGACAAACGACGAAATAAAGACCGATATAAGAAATACCAGCTTTAGCGGAAATGATAGATTAGTCATTCTTAGTGCCATAAAAATACAGCGAATGGGAATCAATTTTTACGCCGAATGCTTCTTCAATAGCTTCTTTGATTCCCTGGATTCTAGGATCGCAGAATTCGATGATTTCTTCAATTTCCTTGTCGGAATCTTTTTTATAGATCACCAGGTGATCATGCTGTTTATCAAAATAAGATTTCTCATAAGATGAGGACGTCAGCGTTTTTTCCCCGAACTGGTGCTTACGGATCAGTCCCGCATCCAGGAAGATCTCAATGGTATTGTAAATGGTTGCCTTGGAAACATGGTATTTTTTCTGCAGCATCAACAGGTACAGATCATCCACATTGAAGTGATGATCCATACTGTAAATTTCTTCTAATATTGTATATCTTTCCGGCGTGTTCCTAAAACCTTTTTCCAGTAAATAGTTTCTTAAAACGTCCTTTATAAGTGCGATATTTTTTTCTTTCTGTATCGTATCCATCAAAAAATTTATCTACAAATTTATTGATTTTTATTTAAATACTTATGGTCTGCCGGTGTTAAAGAATTTAACTGTTATGACGGATAAAATCGCACTGCTGGATTTTCGAACTTCCCACACAATCTTCCGTGATAGGCGCGGACTCCACCACTACATTGTGTGAAGTTACCCCCCAGGCCTTGAAATCATCACTGCCTATATATTTAACAAAATTATAGATATTTAAGATAATCTTCTCTTTTACAGTAAGAAGAATATCGTTGATATAGGTATTGTCTATGATTACATATTTCAGATCCGGCGGAATATTGTGAGCTCTTAACGACGGGTGGCTGCTTCGTGAAGGAATTGTTCCGTCTGCCATCAGATCTCTTAAAACCATATCGAAATAGTCGTTGATCCTTCTGTCGATCTTAAATCCGAGCATGAAATTAATCTTATAGATGGTTCCGGGAAGAACTTCGTCCACTACATATTTGAAAGTATATGGATCTTCCTGGTTGACAATATTCAGGATAAAATAATGATCGGCCCTTTTCGGCTGTTTCTTGATAATGGAATAGATGATCTTTGATTCGATCTCGTCATTTCTTTTAGCGCGGCTCAGATAAGCCAGGTTTGTCGCGTATTTAGGAATGGTTTCATCCAGCTTCATATCTTTAATGATAGGAATATATTTATCCAGCTTTATAAACTTAATGAATTTCGTCTTAATAAGCCTTCCGTTGTACCATGCGTACATGCAAACTCCGATAGAACCTGCCAACACAACGGTAATCCAGCCTCCTTCAAGGAATTTGATGACATTTGCACTGAAGAAACCTAATTCAATGGCCATATAGACTAAAGCAAATACCAGAATGAAAAGCTTGTTTACCCTGCGCTTCAACAGCCAGTACACCAAAAGTACGGTAGTCATCAGCATCGTTACGGTGATAGATAATCCGTACGCTGCTTCCATTTTCCCGGATTCCTTGAAATGCAATACTACGATGATGCAGAACAATAACAGCCCCCAGTTGATTCGAGGGATATACATCTGCCCTTTTACTCCGGACGGATAATCGATCTTCTGGTTCGGCCATAAGTTCAGGGACATCGCTTCGGAAAAGATGGTGAAAGATCCTGTAATCAAAGCCTGGCTTGCGATAATCGCCGCTGCCGTTGCCATAATTACTCCCGGAACCACCATCCATTCTTCCATAATACCGAAGAAAGGATTTACGGCTGAAAAACCGGGTTTATTATAATTAGTCAGTAACCACGCACCCTGTCCTAAATAATTCAGGATCAGCATTATTTTAACAAATCCCCAGCTTACCCTGATGTTTTTTGCCCCGCAATGTCCCAGATCGGAATAAAGAGCTTCTGCCCCTGTCGTACAAAGGAAAACCGCACCTAAAATAACGATGGCACTCGGAGAATGGGCAATCAGTTTATAGGCATAATAAGGGTTGAAAGATCTTAGAATCTCCATATTTTCACTTAGATGCGACAGTCCCAAACCTCCCAGCACGAGAAACCAGATGACCATAACCGGCCCGAAGAATTTCCCGATAAAGCTCGTTCCGAACTGCTGTACTACAAAGATTACAATTAAGATACCGATGGTAATAGGCACTACCGGCGTATGCGGATTGTATATTTCGAGACCTTCGATGGCCGACATTACCGTAAGAGAGGGGGTTATTACACCGTCCGCGATCAGGGCTGCCGCGCCGATGATCGCGATCAGGTACAGCCAGCCTTTTTTAAGGTTTTTTACAAGGGAAAACAAAGCCAGGATTCCGCCTTCGCCTTTGTTGTCCGCTCTCAATGCGATAATCACATACTTGATGGTGGTCTGAAGTGTAAGAGTCCAGATGATACAGGAAAGCGCCCCTTCGATATATTCATTAAAAGGCATCGTACTTCCGCTCTCTCTGGCGTTTACAATGGCTTTCATTACGTAAAGCGGTGAAGTACCGATATCTCCGAAAACGATTCCGAGAGAAACTAAGATTCCAATGAAAGAAAGCTTTTTAATGTCAAAGTGATGACCGCTTTCTGCAACGTCTGCCATACCAGCTAATTTAATTTTTAAAAGCGCAAATTTAAGTGAAATTTACAACCCTACGAATTTTTCTTCATGAATATAATAAATGAAAAAACTTCCTTTCGGAAGTTTTTCTCTATAATCGTTTTGTTACTTAACGTACATTGCTTTTTTAATTTCCTCTTTCACTTTTTCAAGCTTAGGGAACCAATCTGCGAATAAGGCAGAAGAATAAGGTGCAGGTGCATCAGGGGTTGTAATTCTCTTGATCGGAGCATCCAGATAATCGAATGCTTTCTGCTGAACCATATATGTAATTTCAGACGCTACGGATCCGAATGGCCATGCCTCTTCAAGAATTACCAGTCTGTTGGTCTTTTTAACGGACGCCAGAACAGTTTCATAATCCAAAGGACGAACGGTTCTAAGATCAATTACTTCTACGGAAATCCCTTCTTTCGCCATGTCTTCGGCAGCCTGGATCGCCAGTTTCATTATTTTTCCGAAAGAAACCAACGTTACATCGGTACCTTCTCTCTTGATATCGGCCTTTCCGATTGGTAAGTAATATTCTTCTTCAGGAATTTCCATCTTGTCTCCGTACATCTGCTCGGATTCCATGAAAATCACCGGATCGTTATCCTGAATGGCTGTTTTTAATAACCCTTTCGCATCATAAGGGTTTGAAGGAACCACTACTTTAAGCCCGGGAATATTGGCGAACCAGTTTTCAAAAGCCTGGGAATGAGTCGCGCCCAACTGTCCTGCAGAAGCGGTAGGACCACGGAATACGATCGGACAGTTCCACTGGCCTCCGCTCATCTGGCGGATCTTCGCTGCGTTATTGATAATCTGGTCGATCCCCACCAAAGAGAAATTGAAGGTCATATACTCTACAATTGGTCTGTTTCCATTCATCGCGGCACCTACAGCAATCCCTGTAAAACCAAGCTCGGCGATAGGAGTATCGATTACTCTTTCAGGACCAAATTCATCAAGCATTCCTTTTGAAGCTTTATATGCACCGTTGTATTCTGCAACTTCCTCCCCCATTAAAAAGATGGATTCGTCTTTACGCATTTCCTCGCTCATTGCCTGTGCAATTACCTCACGAAAAGTATATTCTGCCATATTTATTTGAAAAATTTAGAGTACAAAAGTAATGTTTTTTTATTATTTACATAACAAAAACGACATTTCATTTGATGAAATGCCGCGTATTACTTGTAATTAATCCTGATCAGGTTAATTCACTTTCTGCCAGGTCTGCGTTCTTCCAAAAGCGGAGATCCCCAGATACCCTCTTACATTCAGCTTATCGCCTTCCCTTTTGATGGTACATTTGTAAGTTTTACCGGTTTTCGGATCCGTAATCGTCCCGCCGGTAAATTCGTTGCCTTCTTTTTTCAGCCCTCTTATGATCTCCAGTCCGAGGATCGGCTTATTTTTACGGTCGTCCTTGCATTCCGTACAGTTCGGATTGGCGGGCTTGATCAGCAATTGGGATACTTTTCCGTAATACTGGTCTCCTTTTTTATAGATTTCTACAATAGACTTCGCCTGCTTTGTTTCATCATCTATGGTTTTCCATTTTCCTTCAATCTGTGCAAAGGTCATGACACCAAACAATGACAGGGCGAAGGTTAACAATAATTTTTTCATATTCTTATCTTTTAATTCTAGTACAGTTTTTCGATTCTATATATTGCTAAAAATATAAATTAATTTCAAAACGGCAAAAAAATTTATTATACAAAGCATATATTACAAAGGATATTCCAAAAAATCATGAAAATAACTATTATTTGATTTAATGTAACTTTCTGTTGATCACCCGGTCCATATAATCCTGATACCAGGCTTTTGCTATTTTTTCACCTCTGGCTACCTCTTGATTTCCTTTTAATTTGGACATCAGATTTTTCTCCAGCCCAAGATCATTTATATCAAAAACGCCAACAATTTTCTTCCCGTCGAAACGGTAAATATAATTCCCGATGATAAACTGCTCAACGGTTCCGTCTGAATTGGCAATGATCGGCGGATATTGTTTTTCACTGACCAGGCTCCTGCCCCAGCTTCTGATTTTTTTGTTGTAACCGATTAAATCTGCCAGTGTAGGATAAATATCGATCTGCTGGGCCAGTTCAGGATTAACCCCTTTTAAATGATATTCCGGATTGGGAGAATACAGGATCAATGGAACGGCAAACCGGTTCATTGCTTTTTCATATTCAGGATAATACATTTCGTTGGTATGGTCGCCTGTGAATACAAAGATCGTATTATGGTACCAGGGTTGTTTTTTGGCCGTTTCAAAATACTTCCTGACAGCATAATCCATATATTCGATCGGTTCGTGCATCACGATTTTTCCTTTTTTAAATTTTCCCTGATATTTTTCAGGGATTTTAAAAGGATGATGCGAGGAAGCGGTAAACACGGTTGCCATAAAAGGCTGTTTTTTGCCTACATTTTTAGCAAAGTATTGTAGAAACGGTTCATCCCAGATCGCCCAGATCCCGTCGAAATCCTGGTCGTTGTTGTATTCTGTCTTGCCGAAATAATGCTGAAAACCCAGGATATTCCCGAAGCCGAGGAAGCCCATGGAACCGTTCGGAGCCCCGTGGTAGAAAGAGGTATCGTAGCCCATATCGTTGCAGACTGAAACAATCGACTGTATCTTCTGGTTGGAATACGGCGAGCTGGTAAAGGCATCGGTAAGGCTCGGAATCCCGGCAAGCACGGAGCTCATCCCGTGGATCGACTGCCGTCCGTTGGCAAAGGTATTCGGAAAAATAAGGCTTTCGTTGGCCAGACTGTCGATAAACGGCGTATAAGAAACGTAATCTTTTATTTTTTTATCTTTATTAAAAGCCCCGGAATATTCCCTTCCAAAGGATTCCACGATAAAGATGACGATATTGGGTTTATCCACCACATTCCGATCGTACAATTTATATGGATGTATGTTTTCATCGATAAATTTCTGATCGACGAAATGAACTTCTTTAAAATTATTGGTATTTAAAGTCCTTAAAAAGGAGAACGTACTGTTTAAAACGACATTTCCCTGGGCAGGCAGCTTTACAAAGCGGTTGGCATCCACCAGGTTAATCGGTCTTGTGCTGTGTTTGAAATCGCCCCGGATCCCGCCGACTGCCAGAACTGCCGTAGTGCAAAGCACAAGAACCGACCAGATGAAGTACGGAACCAGCTTTACGGGTTTTTGTTCCTTGACTTTTACCTTTTTATAAAGGAAAATCCACAATGCCATCAGCATCATAAACCACAGCAGAATGAAAGGATTCTGGATGATGGAAGCCATAAATACCCTAAACATATTGTCCTCATGCTTGGCTACCTGAATCGCCGCGGACGTCAAACGCATCTGCGAGAATTTAAAGTAAACGAAATCCCCGAAATTCATAGCATAGGCAATACCGTTGGTGATAAAATACAGCCAGAACAGGAATTTCTGATATCCTTTTCTTGTATTCACGACAATCGGAATAAGACTTAATAAGATAAACAGCGCATTTACGTACAGAATAGCCGTGGTATCAAATGCAATCCCATGATAGGCCAGGCTGAAATATTCTGACACAGAATCTATTTTGATCAGCCCCCGGTTGAAAAACCAGAACAGGAATCTTGCGATCTGGTAGAAAAAATAGGCCAGAAAGATCCTGTACAAAAGCACCAGAACCTCCTGTTTTCTAAATTCTTTAAACAATTTCATGCCGCAAATTTACAAATTAATGTAACAGTTTATTAATGTAACAGTGGAACAATAGAATAGTGTAGCAATAAAAACAATGAAACAGTATACCACAGCAAATTAATAATTGAAATTCCCGGCTTGAAGTTATAATAAACAATTAATCATCGTTAAATTATTTTTTGAATATTCTCACTACATCGATACATTGTTACACTGTTAAATTGTTACATTAATAAATTGTTTTAATTTTGTGACTATGAATTGTATTAAAAATAATCTGGCCAACGCCATTACGCTGGGAAATCTGTTTTCAGGATGTGTAGGCGCCATCCACCTTATTCTGGGCGATTATCAGACGACGGCAATCTGCATTATATTCTCCCTGGTCCTGGATTTTTTTGACGGTTTCGTGGCAAGGGCACTGAAGGCAAATTCCAATCTGGGAACACAGCTGGATTCGCTGGCGGATATGGTAAGCTTCGGGCTGGTGCCGGGACTGACGATGTTTAAAATTCTTGAACCGTTCGGAACTGATCTTTTAGGTCTGTCATTACCTTTTGAAATTAAATATTTCGGATTATTAATTACATTATTCTCATGTTTAAGGCTGGCTATTTTCAATCTGGATGAAGATCAGAAATATTATTTTAAAGGCCTGAACACGCCAAGCAATACGATTTTAATTTTCGGGCTGTATTATGCTTTCAGAGAAAATCAAAGTTTTTCTTTCTTGATGAACAGCGAAATACTGTTAATCACCACCACCCTGTTTTCATCCTGGCTTTTGATTTCCCCTATTAAAATGATTGCAATGAAATTTAAATCGAAAAAGCTTCAGGACAATTACCCGAAAGTGGCTCTATTGGCAGGAGCCGTCCTTATTCTGCTTATTTTTAAAACGCTCGGAATCCCGATGGTGATTCTTTATTACATCTTCATTTCAATGATCTTTCAGAAACAGTTAAAGTGATGAGTAAGATGGAAGTTTCCGTGTCAAATTCATATTCTAACATTATAAAATAAACATAGGCGCGAAAGCAATCAGCCAACCGCTAAAAGCAATTTAAAAATGAACTTAAAATTACATAAACCGCTTTGTATTTTTGATCTTGAAACCACAGGAACCAATATTGGCAAAGACCGTATTGTTGAAATCTGTATTTTAAAAGTAAATCCCGATGCTTCAAGGGAGAGCAAGACCTGGAGGGTGAATCCGGAAGTGCCGATCCCGAAAGAGTGCAGCGAGATCCATGGAATTTATGATGAAGACATCAAAGATGCACCGACCTTTAAAGAAATCGCCTCCAAAGTGATGGAAATGATTTCAGGGGCAGATCTTGGCGGCTTCAATTCCAACCGTTTCGATGTTCCTTTACTGGCCGAAGAACTACTGAGGGTAGGAATGGATTTCGACCTCAGTAAATTTAAACTGGTGGATGCACAGACGATTTTCCATAAAAAAGAGCCGAGAAACCTGGGTGCCGCTTACCAGTTCTACTGTGGAAAGACTCTGGAAAATGCCCATTCTGCGGAGGCCGATGTACTGGCTACTTTTGAAGTACTGGACGCGCAGATCGGAAAATACGACGATATCCCGAATGAAATTGCCCAGCTAAGCGAGTTTACCTTCCATAATAAAAATGCCGATCTGGCAGGGTTTATCGGATATTCCGACAAAGGTGAGGAGATCTTCAATTTCGGAAAATATAAGGGACAGGGCGTAAAAGCAGTCTTTAAGAAAGATCTTGGGTATTACGGATGGCTTCAGAATGCCGATTTCCCGCTGTACACCAAAAAGGTATTCACAAAAATTCAGTTATCGAGTAAATTTTAGACCATGAGCGAGCTTGTAAAATTCAAATTCTACGAAACGGCACTGCAGGCGAACCGCGATAAACAGATTCTGGCGGAAAGCGGCATCAACAGCTTTATTGCGAACGAGCAGCTGATACAGTCGGATTGGCTGCTGTCTCAGGCCGTGGGCGGGATTCAGCTTCAGGTGTTTGAAGAAGACCTTGAAAAAGCCCATCAGGCTTTGCTGGACTACAAGGAAAATGAAGAGTTTCCGCTGGAAGTGGAACATACGATTGAAAACCCTCCGTTTGATTTTGTATGCCCGAAATGCGGCTCCAACCATATTTACCGGGACGACAGCGCCACGAGCTTTTTCGGGATTTCGATCCTGACAAGCCATAAGTTTGTGTGCTATTACTGCGGGAATGAGTTTATGCATTAAAGAGGAACATAAGGCCGGTCCGGAAAAATATTTTGAAAGAAGGGAAAGATATTTCAGTGGAATTGTAAGATAAGCAATGATCGATCAGCCGGATTCATTTTGATACATGCCCCCTTCTCCTAGCCCTGATTGCAGCGGCATCCTTTTGTGAAGCGCAGTGGAGCAAAATATATAGCGGAAAGCAGGAAAAAGCTCCTAAAAAAACAACCAGGAAACCGGAAGTTGCGCTGAGAGCAAAGTAAATCGGAAGCAGAAACCTGATAGCTGGAAGAATGATGCTGAAAGCTGGAAGTTTTTATCAAAACGATGACCATAAGTTTGAAATAACAAATGATTTGTTTGTTATCTTGCTAAGGTTATCATTGGATTTAGTTAAAAAAATAGTATAAAAATAAATTATGAAAATCATCTGCATAGGACGAAATTACAGCGAGCACGCCAAAGAGCTGGGCAATGAAATCCCGGAAAGACCGGTAATTTTTATGAAACCGGACACCGCCGTACTGAAAGGAAATGATTTTTATATCCCTGAATTTTCAGACGATGTGCATTATGAGCTGGAAGTCGTGGTGAAAATTTCAAAAGGCGGAAAATATATCCAAAAGGAAACGGCAGCCAAACATTACGAAGAGATCGGCCTGGGTATCGACTTTACGGCAAGGGATCTACAGAGCGAACTGAAATCCAAAGGGTTGCCATGGGAACTGGCCAAGGGCTTTGACGGATCGGCTGTCGTAGGGAATTTCTTCAAAAAAGAGAATTTCAATCTCGGATCTCTGGGATTTTCGTTACTAAAAAATAAAGAAAAGGTTCAGGATGGCAATACGAAAGACATGATGTTTACCATCGACGATATTATTGCGTTTGTTTCCCAATATTTTACGCTGCGCGTAGGAGACCTGATCTTTACCGGTACTCCGAAAGGTGTAGGAAAAGTGGAAGAGAATGACATTCTTGAGGCCTATCTCGAGGATAAAAAAGTTCTTGACATCCGCATTTTGTAAGCCTTTTTATGGGCCGTTTGGCATAATTTTCCTATCTTTAATACACAAAATTAGAGATCATGGTAAATATAGTATTACCCGTAGATTTTGGGGAAAAGACCGATCAGCTGTTAGAGGGCGCTGTACGATTTGCAAAGCAGATCAACGGCAGGATTTATCTTATTCACGTGGCACCTTCCGACATCGGTTTTGCCATCGGCGATATGGGCTTCCAGTATTTTCCGGAAGTGGAGGAAAACGAAATCCGTGAAGAGCTGGTACAGCTGAACAAACTTCAGCAAAAGATCCTGGCCGGCGGCGTGGATTGCGAGCATATCCTGAAACAGGGTTTGGCAAAAGACATCATCCTCGAGCATGCCAGTGATAAGAAAGCCGATTTCATTGTCATGGGATCGCATGGAAGGAGTGGAATCTATGACGTTTTCGTAGGAAGCTTAACCAAGGGAATCACGAAAGATTCGGATATCCCCGTGCTGGTACTGCCTATCCATGAGAAAAGTGAACATTAAATTTTAACCGCTAATAAAAAAGCCGATCAGATATAAAATCCGATCGGCTTTTTACTATATAACCAATTAATTAACCTTCGTTTTTGTAGATCGTAGGATCGTAGTAAGGATGCTTGCCTTCCGTTGGAGAATAGTAGTCTTTATCTTTATTGTTCCCTAAAGTGGATACCAAAACATAGCACCAGTAGGTGAACATTATACAGCAGACGATAAACAGAACCCAGTTCAGAACGTTACCGAAAGTATCAAAGAAACCGAAAGACCATTTGAAAACTTTGCTTAAGAATAGAAAGAAAGACGTCATTATTTTCCTTTTTTAAATTAACTTTGTACAAATTTATAAAAAATGTTTAAATTACTTTCAAAAGAAAGCAATATTTTTTCAATTCCTGTGTACATCGGGTTTCTTCTTTTAATCGTAATAACTTTTAATTTATTGAATTTCAACACTTATGAGGCCATTATTGCCGGGATTACTTTTTTAGGAATTGCTTTGGGATATTTCTGTTTCCACAGCATTGCCCTGAATTACCAGACGCACCTGCCTCTTTTTCTGTATACATTTTTTATTTCCGGTCTTTACCCGGGACATTTAGATATCGGGATTGCCGTCTCACTGCTTACGAATTCTTTCCTGCTGCTTCTGCTTACGAGTACCAATGAAGATATCAGGAAAAGATCTTATGTACTGGTCGGATCAATTGTGGCATTAAACTTTATTTTCCTACCAACCACGTGGCCGATGGCAGTTTTTGTGATTATCCATGTTATTGCCACTTCGGAGCGGATCGGACTGAACATCTTCAGGTTCCTGCTGGGTATTATACTGATCGTCTTCAGCTATTTCTCCGTGATGTTCTTCTTTGACTTTACCCAATGGAATATCGATTATTTCCCGTTTGGCAAGCTGAAGCCGGCCGAAGATTACAAAGAACTGATCCCACTGATTCCCGTTATGCTGATGCTGATCTACGCGATCTATGACCACTTCCGGAATTACAATAAAAAGAGCCCGATCAGCCGCTACAAATATACATTCCTGCTGGTATTCTCCGTGGCACAGCTGATCACGATTGTGCTTTATATGAATAAAAGCTACGAATATCTGCTGCTTCTCGCCTTTCCTTCGACGATTATCATCAGCCGGATGCTGAGGTTTCTGCCGAAGTACTGGATGCAGGAAGTAAGCTTATGGTTGATAATTTTCAGCTTAACCGGTTTTAAAGCCGGAACTTATTTTAATTTATTTTAAAGATTATGATTCAGATTGACGATAAATTGATCTCCGAGGATATTTTTTCCGAAGAGTTTGTTTGCAACCTTTCAAAATGCAAAGGCGCATGTTGTGTGGAAGGAGATGTAGGTGCTCCTTTAGATAAAAGTGAGCTGGAAATTTTAGATAATATTTTTGATAAAATCAAACCTTTTCTCACCCAGGAAGGCATCAAATCCATCGAACAGACCGGTACCTGGACCACCGACCCGACGGACGGCATGTACGTAACCCCGATGGTAGACAACCGGGAGTGTGCCTACGTAACTTTCGATGAAAACGGAATTACGAAATGCGGTATTGAAAAAGCGTATGAAGACGGCGCCATAGACTGGCAAAAACCGATTTCCTGCCACCTCTACCCGATCCGTGTCACGGAATATTCCACATTTAAGGCCTTGAATTACGATGTATGGAAGATCTGCAGCGATGCCTGTGCATTGGGCAAAGAACTCCAAGTTCCCGTTTATAAATTCCTGAAAACCCCGCTGATCCGCAAATACGGAGAAGATTTCTACGATACACTGAGTGAAGTGGCTGAGGAGTGGAAGAAGGAATATGGAGGATAGTTGTGTCTGAGGTTTTTTGGGGTTTGAGAGTGTTAGGGTCGGAGGATTTTTGTGTTTTATAAGTCTGTTCGTTTTTTATTACGCAGGTCATGAAGATTTCGCAGATTTTTTTGTTAATGAGAAATATTAAAAAAATCAACGCCAATTTTATGTTTGGGGATGTACGATCTCTTATAAGCGAAACAGCTCTGTGAACCTTATACAATACACCTTATTCTTTGGGAACGTTGCGTTCCCAGAATTCAGAAAATAAACAAAACCGTCCCATAAAATTCACGGGACGGTTTCTTTTGAAATTTATATCGAATATCAATTAATTCGCTGCTCCGGTTTTTGTAACCGCTGTATCTGTTTTTGTTTCCTGCTTCTTGGCATTTTCCCATCCGTCTTCCGGCATTAAAGTCGCTACGATCATGCTTTTGGTAAGATATTTTTTGGCTACCTCCTGAAGGTCTTTCACCGTTAGAGCCTGTACCTTTTCTTTATAATTAAGGATTTCGTACTTATCGGTACCGTCGAACTGGTTTTTGGTAAGATTGCTCATCCAGAACATATTGTCTTTGATCTGGGTATTGTAATCATTCATTTCCCCTTCTTTATACTTATCCAGATCTTTCTGCTCCGGACCCTTGTCGATTAACTTCTGAAGTTCCGTGATAGCACTTTTCGTCAGCTTATCTACATTTTCCGGTCCGCAAGGGAAATTAATGCTGAAACTGTAGCTTCCGAAAGGCACTTTGTACATTCCCCCTCTGGCACCGCCGCCATAAATTCCGCTCTCGTCTTCTCTCAGTTTTTCAATTACTTTGATGGTAGCTACTTCGCCAAGGGCTTCCATAGCCAGGGCTTCTTTCTCATTAAAAGGGGCTTCTCCGCTGTAGGAAATGGTCACCATGCTTTTAGGGTCTTTTCCTTTTTTGTAAACCTTTGTATAATCACCGGTCATCTGCCTGTATCCGGTATCCCTGAAATTAGTAGTTTTTCCTGTGGACGGAAGGCTTGCGATATACTGCAGCACTTCGTCCTTCAGCTTGGCTTCATCGATGTTTCCGATAAAGTAGAAATGGAAGTTTCCGGCGTTGGCAAATTTCTCTTTATAAATATTATACGCTTTTTTATAATCCGTATTCGCCCATTCTTTTTCGGTTGGAATAACCCCGATGAACCTTGGGTTTTTCTGGTTCATGAACTTGGCGTGTTCGCTGGAGAAATAGAACTGCGGATTTGAAAGCAGGTTGTCCAGCATTGCCGACTGCTTTGTTTTATAAGCATTGAAGGCATCCTGATTGTAGTTCAGTCCGGTAAAATAAGCATACATCAGCTCCATAGCCGTACTGAAATCTTTCTGGTTGGTTCTCCCTGAAATCCCTTCGTAATAAGGCCCTATCATGGCGTTTACATTTGCCTGCTTTCCTGCGAGGTAATTGGTAAGGTCGGCTTTTGTGAAACCGTTTACTCCTGCTTCGGATAATGCCGGAAAGGCAAACTGTGTTGTATTGAAATCCGCATCATTGATCAGGGAACTTCCTCCCATACTTCTCGCGGAGAATACAATTTCGTCGTCTTTAAAGTCTGTTTTCTTAAATGTAACTTTCGCTCCGTTGCTTAGGGTCCATGTTGTTGTTCCCAATTTCGCATCCGTTTCGGTTTTGGCTATTTTCCCTTCCGATTTGAATGGCTTTACCAGGTTTTTGATGGAAGCTTTTTCCTGATACGGTTTAAGATCAGCCATTTTCACGGCGTCAAAAGTATTCATGACCATGGCTTCAGTCGGCATCTGGATATTGTCTTTTTTAGGACCGGTAATTACCACTACCCTGCTGTCGTCTTTTACGAACTTTTTAATAATTTCGTTGGTCTGCGCCAGCGTTACGGACGGAAGGAATTTTTTGGTATCTTCATATTCCCAGGCAATTCCCGGCATTGGCTCATGTTCGAGGAAATTTCTTACATATTCATCTACCAGATCATCGCTTTCCGTTTTATCCCGGTTGTTGTAGGTTCTTTCGATATTGGAGATGACCTGCGCTTTAGCGCGATCCAGTTCCGTCTGGGTAAATCCGAATCTTTTTGCTCTTTCGACTTCCTCTAAAAGAACCTTCAGGGCACTCAGCTGGTTTCCTTCTTTTACCATTGCAAATCCCTGAAACGCTTCTTTGCTTCTGGCATAAGTTCCGCCATGATAAACCGACCCGTACGTAAACGGAGGATTATTGGAATTAACAAGCTCTCTAAGCCTGTTGTTGAGCATGGTAGAGGTAAGCTGTTCTATTAAGCTCTGATTATACTGCTCTACGGTAACATCAGGCTGATAAGCGTCTGCATCTTTCATGATGAACTGTACCATAGAATTGGTTGCATCAGGATCCGTTTCAACAGCCACGAGGGTTTCCTTATGATTCGGAAGATCAAATGTTTTTCTTTCTTTCGGTTTTGAAGGATTTTTGTATTTACCGAAATTATCCTTGATTTTCTTTTCTACTTCATCCACATTGATGTCTCCTACCACAACAATGGCCATCAGGTCCGGTCTGTACCAGTCTTTGTGGAACTGTCTGATCACATCAGGGCTGAAGTTCTCCAGCACTTCTTTTTTACCGATCGGCAGCCTGTTGGCATACTGGGAATTGTACAACAACTTCGGAAGGTATTTATCCGACATTCTTTTATCCGCTCCCAGACCGAGCCTGAGCTCTTCCAGCACGACTCCTCTTTCCTTATTGATCTGTTCATCGGAAAGGGTAGCGTTAAATGCCCAGTCTTCCATCACTTTAAGCCCGGCATCCAGATTTCCCGGCTTATCCAGCGGAACCGGCAGCATATACACTGTTTCATCGAAACTGGTGTACGCATTTAAGTGCTGCCCGAATTTTACACCGATCGACTGCAGGAAATCCACCAGTTTGTTGTCGGGGAAATTTTTGGTACCGTTGAAATTCATGTGTTCCATGAAGTGGGCCAGCCCGCGCTGGTTTTCATCTTCGAGAATGGATCCGGCATTGATGGCCAGACGGAAATCCACCTTTTTTTCGGGTAATGTGTTTTTCTTAACATAGTACTTCATTCCATTAGGAAGCGTACCGGTTTTTACAGAAGCATCCATAGGAATATTCTGAGCAGAAACACCTGCAGACATCAGAACGACTAGGGCAAGTGACGAAAACATTTTTTTCATAGCTTGTTTTTTTGATTATTAATTTTATGGGGTCAAAAATACCATTTATTCACATAACGATGAAATGCACATTAAATTATTTAAAGTTAAATTTTCGTAAATTTTCGTTAAAATTGAATCCATGATACAAACAAAAAAATAAAAACAAGGATAAAAATTAAAAAATTAATATCTGAAAACCTAACTGTTTTTTAAAGACAGATAACAAAAGTTTTGATATCAAGTAGGATATATTTCAACGTTAACCCCAAAGCAGAATCAGGTTGAGGATCGGGTAAAGAAAGCCGGAATTTTCATATTTAATGCCCATAAAAAAAGCCGGGAAATACCGGCCGTAATATGCAAATAATTGATTTTTTATTTAAAATCCGCATCCGTTACACCTGAATTAAGGGTAACCTTTATTGTTTTGATCGTCACCTTCTGTCCGTTACCTTCCGCCTGGATTTCCTGAGGAAATTTTATTCCGTCTATTGTCATATAGCTTTTGATTGTAGCGTTTCCTTCTTTTCCTAACGTTTTGTAGAGTAATCCGGTAGCTGCATCAAAGTAAAATTTACCTTTGTCGGAATTCAGAACATTATAGTCTTTACCGTCCAGCTTCTCAGTGGTAACAGAGGAATAATTGGCCGCATCGTAAGCCAAAGCATCAATGGCTTTTCCTTTTTTGAGCTCTGCCACTTTGTTCGCAGGAATTTCATTTTTCTGTCCCATTTGCTGGAAATAGCCTTTTTCTCCGTCAAAAAGCTGGGATGCAGCCACCTGTCCCATAAAAGTCTGTTCGGATTTGTATTTATTTCCCATTTTCTTAACCGTCATTCCAATCTCACCCGGCATGGCAGCACCGGTAATGGTATTTTCAATAATGACGGTACGTACGGATTCCAATTTATCTTTTCCGCCCAAAGCCTTCAGATAATTATCTATTACTTCTTTCGGAGTAAGTTTCGATTGTACTGCTTCCGTCTTGGCGGCAGCAGTATTGGCAGTTTGTGCCGCGACTGTAGTAGAGAAAAGCACTACGCAGAAAAACGGAACGATGATCTTTTTCATAAATTAAGTTTAGATGGTAAATATATGAATATCGGGTGACTTTAAGCAGAACATTACCCATAAAAAAACCACCGCTGATGCAGTGGTTTCCAAATATTTATAATACAATAATTATTTTTTAAGTTCTTCTAAAAACTCGTCGTGAGAAATAGCTGTTTCTTTTTTAGTCGCTTTTTCAAGGATAACATCCTTAAGTTTTGCCATCGCTACTTCAGAAGAAATCTGTCTTACCTGCTCCTGATCTTTCAGCATTTCCACTGCATATTTCTGGATTTCTTCATCTCCTAAATGGTGGATTCCGTAGATTGCCAGCTGGTTTCTGACCAATTGTTCAGCCTGCGCCAATACGTCTGCGTAATCCAACTGAATTTCATTTTCCGTCATCAGTTTTCCTTCGATGATCTGGTATTTCAGCTGGTTTTTCTCAGATTCAAGGATTTCTTTAGCCTGTTCTGCAGACTGGATGTTCTGGTTGGAGAACATTAACCATTTTACCAGGAATTCTTCAGGAAGCTTTACTTCTTCTTTTTCAGAAACCTGCTCCAATACTTTATTCACGAAGTGAACATCGGCATTCTGCTGGAAGTATTCGTCCAATTCGGATTTCACTTTTTCTTTAAGCTCTTCCTCAGATTTGATGTTTCCTTCCCCGTATACTTTGTCGAATAAATCCTGGTTAAGCTCAGCTAAGTTAAGACCGTAAAAATCTTTTACTTTCACTTCCACTTCATTGTGGTGAAGGTGCTCCACTTCTTCTTTGGAGAATCCAAGTTCTTTAGCCAGCTCTTCGTTTTCCGCAAGGGTTTCTTTGGAAACCTTTACCGATCCGTCCATCTTAAGGGACTTTACCAATTTGAAAGCTTCTTTGTTTTCAGCAGTAATGGTAACGTTCTTCGGCTGATGGTGGTGCTCTCCTTCAGCGCCTTCTTCCACAACCTGGGAAACTTCTAACGCGATGTAAGAGTCTTTATTGATTTTGTCTTGAGGAGCCTGCTCTGCGAAACGCTTCTGCATGTTCTCAATACTTTTGTTGATTTCTTTTTCGGAAGCCTCCACTTTATAGTGAGGTGCTTCATATTTAGATAAATCGATACTGAATTCCGGCTCAAATCCAACTTCGAAAGCAACTTCCAACTGATCTGCATTGTAATCGAACTGGTTTACCGGCTGCGGTACAGGCTGGCCTACCAGTCTTAGTTTGTTCTCATTTACGTAGTTGTTTAAAGCATCAGAAACCTGCTTGTTGATTTCTTCAAAAGCAATACCTGCTTCATATTGTTTTCTAACCATACTCAAAGGCACTTTTCCTTTTCTGAAACCAGGAACCTGTGCATTTTTAGCATAATTAATCAACTGTTTCTCAACTTTTTCCTTATAGTCAGATTTTTCCAATGTCACTGTAAGCAATGCACTTACATCATCATGGTTTTTTGCAGTAACCTTCATTATTGATTAAAATTTTAGGTTGCAAAAATATGAAAATTTTATGAAAATAAGTCATTTCAAATAAATTATTAAGCATCAAATATTTATCCCGAAACAGATGTGCTGATTTTCCCGGCAGATATTTGAAATCACCGGAATTCATTTATTCCGGATCTCAGAGAAATGTTTTTCTGATCAGCGTTTATTAAAAAAGATCAGCCTTACGACTGATCTTTCCATATGCTTTACCGTACTGCAGAGGATATTAAAAATTTTTAACCAGTTTTATACTGATATTTCTTCCCATATTATAAACTCCCAGATGTCCGTTAGGAGATGCCGAATACTGTTCAAAATATTTTAAACGGCTCAGGTGATCCTGATAAGCAGTATCAAAAATATTATTAGCCAGAATATAAATATCGAAAAGATTCTTACCATTCTTATTATTCAGCGAAGTTCCCGCTCCGAAATTGATAAGAGTATATCCGGGAGTTCTGGTCTCCGTATTGTCGTAACTGTAAACCCTGTTCTGGGCAGCTGTGTACTGTAGCTGAAGTTTTACAAAGGCTTTTTCAAATATACCGGAATTTTCGCCCAGCTCATAACGCAGTTCGGAAATGTATCTGAACGGAGGCATCAACGGAACATATTTCGTCGCATCTGTTCTTTCGGCACCCGTAAAACTTTTATTATCTCCGTAAATTAAAGAAGCTGAGTTTTCAAAATGCAGTCTTTTTACAATATGGAGGTCCAGATTTGCTTCCAGGCCATAAAGCAATACTTTGCCCTGCTGAAATTTGTAGGTAGGATATTCCTGGCCGCCGCTTACGCTCAAAGAATCGGCCCCTGAAGCAGATAAAAGTCTTGAGTTATAAATATAATTATCTATACTGTTAACAAAAAAACTGGCTCCGGCATTAACAATCCTTGAAGTGTAAATTGCACCCACGTCCGCCTGATTGCTGAATTCCGGCTTAAATTGATCATTCCCGATCTGATAGAAACCGGTTCCCGGATGTACTCCGTTTGCTGAAATTTCAGAAATATTCGGTGCACGGTATCCACGGGCAAGGTTAGCCTTTACCGTAAAGTTCTTATTTACTGCATAGCTTGCTCCCACGCTTCCTGTAACTCCGTCGAAAGAAGTGGAATACTGAAGAAACGGCTGATCTGCCCCGTCACGGTCTGCCCCATACACCGGCATATCGAATCCGCTTACGGGATTCGGTTTAATATAAAGGGCATCATTACGGAACCTCCTGTAATCGTAACGGATTCCCCCACTCAGGCTCAGTTTGTCGAAATCTTTTTTAATGGTTATAAAACTCCCCAGATCGAACTGATTATAAGAAGGGATCACAAATTCGGTTCCCTGGGTTACATCGTTGGTCTGGTACATTCCGTTAGCACCGATTGCGACTACCCACCGGTCTATTTCCGGCAGAAAATATTTCACGTCATAGTTAAAGGTATTAAGCCGGAGATATAAACCCGGTGTATCCTGATAAGGTATTTCCGGATGGCTGTATTCTCTACGCAGGCTTCGCTGAAAAGCAAAATTGGCGTCCAGTCTGCTGCTTCCGAAGAAAAAACTGTTTTTGAGGAATGCCCTGTAATGCTGAACACGTTGATGAATTACGTTGATTTTATAGGAATTGAGTTCTCCATTGCTGACAATCGGCCTGTAATCATCAAGCTCCGTAATCTGTTTGGTAAACTGTCTTGAAAGGGAATCTCTGGATCCGTCCGGAATTTCCTGCAGGTCGTCGTACATGGAAAGATTCAGGTGGCTATATCCCCATTTTTTATGGATCCCGAAAAAAGCATTGGCAGCAGTTTCGTTAAAACCCGTATTAAAAACCCTTCCGTCTATGCTGTTTTTATAATCCTTTGCAAGCTTTTTAGAAAATCTTCCCCCGTACTCGAAACCGTTTTTATTTCCGGAAAGAAACAGTGAACCACCAAACATCCCGTTATTGGTCTGATATTCCGTAGTGGCAGATCCTGATAATATTTTGCCAGGAGTTCCTGCAGGCGAAGGAATAAGGTTTACTACTCCGGCCAGAGCATCGGAACCATACATAAGGCTCGCAGGCCCTTTGATGACCTCTACCCTGTCTATCCCGTAATCATCCACTTCAATTCCGTGCTCATCGCCCCACTGCTGGCCTTCCTGGCGGATGCCGTCGTATAAGGTAAGGATCCGGTTGAAGCCCAATCCACGGATATAGGGTTTGGAAATATTTGGCCCCGTAGTTACTGCACTTACACCGGGAGTTTTAGCAATGGCATCTATAATATTGGTCGAAAGATTGGTTGTAAGATACTCTTTATTAATGCTTACGATGGGCAGCGGTGATTTTTTGATCTGTGTTGCTTTGGAAGATCCGGTAATGACAACTTCTGCAATTTCCGTTGCGCTTTTATCCAGTTCAAAATCGGCATGGGTCTGCCCGTTGATCGTAACAGTCTGAGACACGGTTTTATATCCCGGCTGGCTTACCTGTACTTCATATGATGCAGCAGGCAGATTCTGAAACTCATAGTTTCCGGAGGCGTCTGTCTGGGAAGAGACATGCAGGTCGGTAATGGTAATACGGGCTTTTGACAATAACGTATGATTGCCGACGTCTGTTACTTTGCCGGAAAGAGAATTTTGCGACTTTACGGAGTGAATTCCGGCAAGTATAAGAAAGAAGATGAAATATGCTTTCAGATTCATTTTTTAATTTTTTGATTATGAATAATGTAATAGGAGATATCTTCCTGAAACATAGGTTCCCGAAGATTAAAGTAAATCAAAAAGACCTGACTCTAAAGGAAGCCAGAGCGGTTATGATAACTGATTTTGTAAAAATTAAGAAATGGCAGGCGGCCCCCGCAGCTGAAAGGTAAATTTGGTCTGAGACCATATTTTTTCCTGAACAACAATACGCTGTTTTACCTCGTGGGTAAAATTTTCAAAGGATAAATTCAATTCTTCAGGAACTAAAGTATGTCCTGTCGCTAAGAAATGACAGGCCAGACAGTCGGCCGCTTTTTCCTGTGTCGCATTCTTGGTCAATATATTTTCTGATTTTTTAAAGCTGAAATTTTTGAAAACCTCCTCCGAACTGTGGCTGTGGAAGTTTTGAGAAAACAGCGCAAGAAAGTAGATCCCAAACAGCAATTTGGAAATGAAATTCTTCAGATTTCTACTTTCTTTAAAAATCATGTTTCAAAATTATAAAAATATTTTAAAATCAGGATTAAAGTTTTCTTAAAATACCTCAATTAGGAAGAAATGATGATGCTACAAAAGCACTGCACCTTCCTAAATGCCATTCGTCATTTCTTCATCTATTGAAAACTTCAATCCATATCCGAGTTGGCATTGACTATTCAGAATGTACGATTTCCCGCACGGCAGGAACCGAAACATTGTATTTAGATAACCAACTGGAGAGATTTGCCGTTAAATTCCCTCAGAAAAAAATCAATCCAGCTGAGTTCCTAAGTACTCCCATTCCTGCAGAGCCACTTCCAGCTCTTCTTTGGTCTGGCTGTATTTTTCCAATGTTTCCTCAGAGGGATTTTCTTTGGCAAAAGAAGCCTCGAATTCTTCTACTTTTAATTCAAGCTCCGAAATTTTTTCTTCGACTTTCTTTATTTTATTCTGGATATTTTTATGCTCTTTACTGATAATCGTTGCCGGCTGACCGCTGTTGGCCGCTGGTTTTTCTTCCGTTTTTTTCACGTCAGCCTTAGGAACATCATTATGAAGCTTTGCCTTTTCAGCCGAGATTTCACGAATTGATTCTTTTTGTCTGAATTCCAGATATTCGTTGATATCGCCTAAGAATTCTTTCATCTTTCCGTCGCGGAATTCGTAGATTTTGTCACAAAGTCCCTGCAGGAACTCCCGGTCGTGCGAAATGACGATCAGAGTACCTTCAAACTTCTGCAAGGCCAGCTTGATGATTTCCTTGGACTGGATGTCAAGGTGGTTCGTAGGTTCGTCCATAATCAGGGTATTGAACGGACGCAATAGTAATTTACAAAGTGCCAGACGGTTTCTTTCTCCTCCGGAAAGCACTTTTGTTTTTTTATTCACCGCTTCTCCCTGGAAAAGGAAAGAACCTAAAAGGTCACGGACTCTCGGTCTCGTTTCTTCCGTTGCGGCATCTTCTGCTTCTTCCTGTACGGTTTTATTCGGAGTTAAAACTTCCTCCTGGTTCTGGGCAAAGTATCCGATGTTTACATTATGGCCCAGGTTCCAACTTCCGGAATAGTCTTTAATATCCCCTGCTAAAATTTTAGCCAGTGTTGTTTTCCCCTGTCCGTTCTGACCCAGCAAGGCAATCCGGTCACCCCGCTGAACAATGAAATCCACATCGTCAAAGATCTGCTTTTCGCCGTATGCTTTTCCTAAATTCTCAGCTTCAAAGATTACTTTCCCAGGAACAACAGACTGTACGAAACGGATATTGAATTTGGAAACGTCTTCATTGTCTACTTCGATGCGCTCGATTTTATCCAGTTTTTTGATCAATGACTGGGCAAAAGAAGCTTTGGTAGCACTGGCACGGAATTTATTGATGTTGTCTTCCATCTGCTTGATCTCAGCATCCTGATTCTTTTTAGCCTGGATCAGTTTCTCACGGCGGTCCTCACGCATGATGAGGTATTTGGAATAGTTGGCTTTGTAATCGTCTACTTTTCGGTTATTCACATCAAAAGTACGGTTGCAGACTGCGGTCATGAACTGCTTGTCGTGGCTTACCAGAACAATCGCTCCGGGATAGTCTTTCAGGAAGTTTTCCAGCCAGATGATGGATTCCATATCCAGGTGGTTTGTAGGCTCATCGAGAAGCATAAGGTCGTTTTTCTGAAGCAGCAGCTTGGCCAGTTCAATCCTCATTCTCCAGCCTCCGGAAAATTCATCGGTGATCTTCTGGAAATCATCGGCTTTAAATCCTAATCCGAAAAGAACTTTCTCCACGTCACCTTCCAGGTTATAGGCATCATGATGCATCAGGAGATCGTTAAGCTCGGTCATTTTATTGATCAGATCCGTGTATGAATCACTTTCATAATCGGTTCTTACGGTCATCTGATGATTGACTTCCTCCAGTTCTTCTTTCCATGCATTGATCTGCTCAAAGGCCTGCATCGCTTCTGCCCATACGGTTCTTCCTTTAACGAAATCGAGATCCTGCTTCAGGAAACCGATGGTAATGTTTCCTTCGGGAACCACGTTTCCTTCATAGAAGGTAATTTCTCCGGAAAGCATTTTCAGCAAAGTGGATTTTCCCGCTCCGTTTTTACCGACCAAACCGATTTTATCATCTTTTTTGATTGTAAAATTTACGTTTTGAAACAGATAGTTTCCCGAATGATGTAATCCTAAACCTTGAACCGAAAGCATGTGTTAAATAATGATTAATGTGAATAATGAATTTTCGGGTGCAAAAATACGGAAAATAAAGCAATTTAAGCCAAACAAAAAGAGCCACTTAAAAAATGGCTCAAGGGGGGAAAACTTATACATTTATAAGTTGAATAAGGCAAAATTCGGTAAAACAGAGAAAATGTGGTATGGTAGAAATGACTAAATTTCCGATTAGGTATTTCTACGGATAAAGGAAATTTTTAGTTACAATAATAATTCGACATTCATAAGCCAATAACAGCAATCTTAATACGTTTACAGCACTGCGAAGAAATCAGGGGCTTATTAGTTATAAAGTCCTGAAAAACCTGCTGCTGTATCCTGCAGGCATTGATTAATTTAGATAGAAAAATTAAAGCACACCTTTTAATCTGATAAAAATTCAATCGATTCTCAATAGTTCAGTGCGGTTACTTTTTTTTATTTAGATGATGGGTAGGGGAACATAGTTCCAGATTTGCAATATCAATATTCCATAGAGGCTCATTTTTATTAATGATAACAATCGAACGGTCATTGAGATCGAATTTTTTAACAAAACAGTAATAAAGATATTTGTTCAGTCTTATCTGGACCCGTTTGCATTTATGACTTAGGTTGGCATACAGATAGCACTTGCTATTAAAATTATCCACAAAAAGAGAAATGATGTTTTCTCTGAAAAGAGTTTTGTTTTTATTTTCAGTCCAGGTATCCAGCCGCTTTATTCTTCCTTTATTGGATATGGCAAAATATCCTTCAAGATTAGGAATTGGTTTCCATATTTCGCCGGGAATATCTTCCAGCGATAAATTCAGGCAGGCTGGAGGGTTGTTATGATCAACGGGCGGTTCTCCGATCTTTTTCCACAGGCTTATATTAAATGCTTTTTTTGATCTACTTTTTTCGTCCGGTATAAAATCTTTTTTCGTGGGTATATCATCTTTTGCAAACCACCGGAATGTTCCGGCGGTAGTTCTTTTTTTGTTGATAACAGCCAGTATATGTACATGGTGAATCCCCAAAATCTCACTTGCGGCATAGATATTTTCATAACTGGCGACAAAACCGCCATCAACGGTATATTGGCTCACGGCCTGCCAATAATTCCCCTTTTTTCCTCTTCCTGTATTGAGTACTTTATTACGAAGCTCGATAGCTGTTATCTTCCCAAGATTACTATAATGCACATTGAAACGATTTTCATCTTTAAATGATACACGATAGGAGTGATCATCCATATCAAATTTTTCAACAAAATGATAATAAACCAAACGGGCTGTTGATCTTCCATATACTTTTCCATCGAGACAAAGATTACATCTTACACTATAGAAATGAGCCTTTAAATGCTTATTAAAATATCTGAAAACTTGCGGCTTGATAATCCTATCCAATATTTTCTGTTCTCCATGGATGGGAAGCGGGACCATTCGTTCCAGGCTTTTCACCCGTCCGTAATTGGAAATGGCATAATTCTCAAATCCTTCAATAAGCTCCCACCGCTCATCCTGAAGATCTTCTAAGGAAAAATTGGAAAGGACGGTATCGATATACTTATCTCCTAGTTCTGTAGGCAGCTTCATAATTTGAAATATTTTTTCTGATTGTTTTTTTAATTTGTATCCAATAAAAATGATAAGACAAAAATATACATTTGCCATTAAAATCATCTACACCTTTTAGGTTAGCCCTTTATCCTGGTTTCTGCTTCGCGCTTAAGTTAGTCTGGCCATACCCAATAAATAAAAAGAGCTGCCAACTGTGGCAACTCTACACCTAAATTTAAAACTGAAAAAGTACTAACATTTATTGTAAAGACTTTCTTTTATAAGTATGGTCCGGTTCCAATGGTCGTTATTGGGAATATTGGTTCCGTATGCGTAATCCACCACAGAATCTTCTATATGGTGTATTTCCGACTGTAACCTGGTCTGAGACTTATTATACTGCTGATCTGAATGCCCGGGAACATTCAGCCCGTTGTTAATGAATTCTGCATGGGCATCATCTTTGGAATGCCGAAGCAAGGCATCGTGGTACAGTCCGAAATTCGCGGAGATATGAGTATAGTCTGTCAGCATTTCATAATTATAGTCCGGTTTTGTATCCGGCGACGGGTTTTGCACATATTGCTCAAGCGCATCCGACAATTCCGCAAGGCAGGGATGTTCATATTTTTCGATTTCAAAATCAGATTCCCTGAAATCTGTCCTGAAGATTTGTTTTTCTGCATTGGTCTCAGAGATCATCAGTCGGCCATAGACTTTCGGAAGCCCGTTGTACACCCAATCCCTGATCACGTAAGCCTGCGAGGAAATACCATTATGCTCTACGCCGCAATTTTCCAGCAGATTGTTCCAGATCTTATTTCCTTCAGTATCTTCCAGCGTGGCCCTGATGCTTTCCATATAGCCGAAAAGATCATGGTTTTCCGTAAAAGTCGGGGAAATATAGACCGACTGCGAGCTTTCCAGATAACCGCCTCCAATATCGGCATGGGAGCCGGGTACGAAAATTTCTTTCCACACCGAATGTTCCGTTGCATAATGTGAATCGCTTCTTTCTTTTGAATCTTCAAAAAGACCGGTAAGCGGAAAAAAATAACGGCATTCATTCAGGGCACAGATATGCAGTACCTTTTCCGTTTCCGGAAGTACGGTTACTTCATAATTGCTGAACGCTGCGGATTCTACGGTATCAAAGAGCCCGAGAAATTTTATTTTTACAGGGCTTCCGGAAAACTCCGAATATTCTTTTAACAGTTCATAGCAGAAATTTCTTGCCAGCATTGCGCCACGGCTGAATCCATAGACATAAAAATGATATTCCGTCCCTCCTTCAGCAGTCAGATTCCGGGCAAATGAGAAAGCCTTTTCCAGCTTGTCATCAGAAGAGTAACCTGATACGCCTGAAGAATTCTTGCAGGTCGCTATGGCAAAATCGTCGTCTTCGGATCCTGTAACGGTTCCTATTCCTTCTATATAAATTTTTTCATCACCGCTGAAAAGACTGAATAATTTATAGATATTGGTAATCCCGCTGTAATAGCTCTCATTATTTTTGTCTGGCTTGCGGGGAGAAGCTGCGTTCAACCCGTTGTTTCCGGTACCGTCGAAAAAGATTCCGGCAGAGATAATTTTATATTTCATTTCACTTTGTGGTTTTTATCTTGTCTTCATTAAGGATAACGAAGTGCTTTATTATATGAACCCTCCAAAGTAACGATGAAAAAAACTCTGATAATAGCGTAGAAAATACCAAATAAAAAATTCCGTATTTCTACGGAATCATATTCTTTCTAATGGGTGGATGTTATTGATAATGGCATAGATAACGATACCTACCGTGTTTTTTGCGCCGATCTTCTCGACAATCCGCTGCCTGTGGCTTTCCACCGTTCTCGGGCTGATGTAAAGCTTTTCTGCAATTTCATTGTTGGTGCATTCCTGGCATATCAGCTTTACCACTTCTTTTTCGCGGTCGGAAAGCTCATCATCCATCTCGAAAAGGGTTCTTTTCTTTGTAGGGCTGTTCATGTAGGAAAAGATCATCTGGTGATCTTCCGGCGTAAAGAAAATCCCGTTTTTATAGACCATGGTAATCGCTTCAATAAAGGCATTCCTGTTGGAATTTTTAGGTAAAAAAGCAGAAACGCCCAGCTTTACCATATAACCTAAAATTGTCGTCTTATAATGGGATGAAAGGATAATAATCTTCAGGTCGGGATATTTCTCCTTGAGTATTTCCACCAGTTCAAAACCATTCATCGGTAACATCTGTACATCTACCAAAGCAATATGAGGGAAATCTTCAGGAGCAGAATTTTCAAGGGTCTCGAGAAAATCCGGCCCGTTGTTTGCCATCGCCACTACGGAGATATCCTTTTCAGAGGAAAGCAACATTTTAACTGCTTCCAGGATCAGCTGTTCGTCATCAACTAATGCTAATTTGATCTGAGATTTCATTGTTGTACGGAATTTTAATAATTAACCGGCTGCCATGCCCTAAGACATTTTTCCATTTATGTGCCGCATTCATCGATTTTATTCTGGATTCGATATTTTTGATACCCATCCCCTTTTTCACTTCTTCATATTCAAAACTGTTCCCATTGTCTGAGATTACAACAGCAAGGTTACCGGTATTATCTTTAATATAGATCCAGACCCGGGACGCTTCCGAATGCTTGAGGACATTCGTAGTAAATTCCTGAATGATCCGGTATAACTGAACTTCTATAAAAATTTCCTTTTTCTGAAATTTCGGGCTTACATTCAGCGATATATTGATCCTACCTGCCAGGTTGGCAATCAGCTCTTCAATATACAGCACCAGCCCTACCGATTCCAGATTCACGGGATATAATGAGTGAGAGATGCTTCTCGCCGAATCAATAAGGGAAGACATCTGCGTCGTGATATTTTTCTTAATAAGCTCATCCCCTTTGGTGTCGAGGTTGTTCAGCCATAAAGAAAGAATATTGAGACGGTTTCCTATATCGTCGTGGATCATGACCGCGATTCTTTTCCGTTCCGACTCCTGCGCTTTTATGTTTTCCAGTACGATCTGTTTCTGATGCTGAACCTCTGCCTCATACTGTGCATTTTTTTCCTTGAGAATTCTCTGGATAAAGCTTCTGTAAGCCAACAGGACAAAAGACATGATAATTACCAGAACGGCAATCAGCGCAATGAAGAAGGTAATATTTAATGTTATTTCTTTAATTTTAAAAAGGTATAAATGATGGATACGTAAAGAAAGCAGCACAGGACATTATTGATGCTCCAGATCATCCCGGCTTCTTCCTGCCCTAAATCCACAAGTTGCCTGAGAAGGAAAAACAGAAAGACCGACAATCCATAATACAGGAAAATAAGACTGTCTACCGCTATGAAACGGTCATCGACTTTTGTATTTTTAATTTCCATTAACAGTGCATAACCCGCAAAGCAGATGATGATAATGTTTGATATTACTTTTTTTACTTCATTGGCAACCATGCCTGTATCCAGCAGAAAAAAGGCGGCAAGCATTATCATCGGAACGTATAAATACTGAGGCAGCGCTAATTTTCTGATAAAAAGAATCACCAGTAAAAGAAACTCTCCCGCAACAAAATACGGAAACAGAAAGTTAAGGTCTTTTACATTCAGTACATTCATGGAAATCCGGCTCGCTGCTTCTATGAAAAAAAGAAAAATGATATAATATACATACCATTTTTCAGTATTTCTAAAATTTCTGAACCTGATAATTCCTATCAAAGCACAAACAGCAAGTAGTGCATTATTAAGATAAGCAATTACATAAAAAATACTCACAATATATTTTGGTTAAAAAATTATAAAAGCTGGCAGATTGGCGGACAAGGGTACGACCAGTCATAAGTATTTGAAGTCTTCAGCACGCTTCCTGAATTGGTAAGGTCCTGATAAAAAGAAATAAAAATAAGAGTTGGTAACACCCTCTGGTATACCTCAGAAAATTTCAGCCCGAAAGAACATACCATATGGGTAAGGCCCTCTTTCGGCGGATTAAGGTTTTCTGCGGGCACGAAAAACTTTTTGAAGATCCTTGTTCCCTGTAATTCGGAACATTCTCTGTAGAACCACATCATTCCTTCATCTCTCCAGGATTCAATGGCTTCCACTGCTTTATCCTGTTCCATCATCGGCTTATCGGCGATCGGCCAGAACATATCGGAACTGTCATCAATGGTTTTTAGCTCTTTGGAAAGAACCGCATTTTTCACAAGGACGTATTTTTCTGTTTCTACCAGATTCAAGTTGGTATCCAGTTCATTAAAAAAGCTGAAAGGATAGCTGTCTGAAGACTTTTTCTGCCCGTAATAATCCAACGGACAAAGGATAGCTACAAGCTGGCTTTGATATACGCCAATCTCAGCACAGAATTCATTACACTCGTTCATTCTCTTCATCCAGTCGATCTGCTCGGAATCAAAATTAAAAACATAATTGGTATGTACTGTATTCTTAATCATTTCAAAGTCGCCACAGCAATTTCCCCATTCTGCAATTGCAGCGCTACATTGTTCCCTGTTTAATGTTTCCATATTCTAAGTTTTTTATTGCGATAAAATTATATAAACTATATTACGTATGCAAGTATCTCACAAATAATTGAAAATTAATTAATAGTTTCTTACGGTAATATGAAAGCAACTCTGCTGTCTCTCTTTGATATAATAAATCTTCCCTGCATCGTTATAATATTTAAGTACCTTTTCCAGAGCACTTTCCATTTTCGGATTATATTTCAGGACATCGTTAAAGCGGACATAAGAAATATCAAAAGAATTTCCGTAATTATGAGAACTGATTCCCAGGGCAGCGTTGGAGTTCACCCTGCGCAGCCGGCACTGGTCTTCCAGTGTTCTCGTAAGGGACGAAACGGTAAAGGTATTGCCGTTTGTTTCTTTGCTGAAACGTGCCGCGATCTTTTCCAGCATCAGCTTACCCTTAGGAACCATCCACGCCCTGCTATAATCAAGTTTCTGTACGCGATACCCTTTTCCGGATTTTTTTATTTTGTGGAATTTTCCATTGTGAATATACTTTTCTACAGATTTTGAATCTTTCAGCAGCTTTATGCCAAAACTTTTCGCAGCATCCAGATGCGGCTTATAGAGTGCGGTAGGTTCTACCTTCACGATTTCCTTCAGGTCATAACAGGGAAGCTCCCTGTCAGCTTTCTGAGCATAAAAAAACGATACTAAAAACAGAATATGGATATACAGCAATTTTTTCATCTGAGAAACCGGGCAAAAAATAATACATACAGCATCTGCCTTATTCAAATATATTAATTTAAAACAAAATCATAAATTTTTATCAAAACACATAATACGTTAAAAATAGTTAATTTAATTTAAATAAATCAGTAAAATCACCAAAACCACGATAATAAAATTTGAAAAATAAAAAATAATTTGATTTATTAATTTTTGTACTTTAGAGGATTAACAAAAAAAATATACGATGATGATTTCAAAAACATCCAAATTTGTCGCAGAAATGCTGGGTACCATGGTACTTGTTTTTATGGGCTGCGGAAGTGCCGTTATTGCCGGTGCCGATGGCACTACCGGAGTCGGACTTCTGGGAATTTCTTTTGCGTTCGGGCTCAGCGTAGTGGCCATGGCGTATGCAATTGGGCACATTTCCGGCTGCCACATCAATCCTGCCATATCCATTGCTATGGTGGCCGCAGGAAGAATGAAAGCCGACGAGGCGGTCCGGTATATTATTGCCCAGATTCTTGGAGGAATAATCGGTAGCGGAATCCTGTATATTATTTTCACAGGACATCCCGGCGCTGAAATGAAACCATGGGCATTGGGTTCCAATGGCTGGGGAACGGGCTATCTGGACCAGTACAATACGCTTTCTGCATTTGTGGCAGAATTTGTATTTACCTTTATTTTTCTGATGGTTATTTTAGGAGCTACCTCCAGTAAGAATATCAACGGAGGTTTTGCCGGCCTGGCTATCGGTTTTTCCCTGGTACTGATTCACATTGTAGGTATTAAAGTAACGGGAGTTTCCGTAAATCCGGCGAGAAGCATCGGCCCTGCAGTATTCGCAGGCGGTGAAGCCCTGAGCCAGCTATGGCTGTTTATCGCAGCTCCTGTTCTGGGAGGTATTGCTGCCGCATTTACCTATAATTCCCTGATTGAAATGCCGGAAAAGCAAGCATAGAT
Source organism: uncultured Chryseobacterium sp. (assembly GCA_913774355.1). Taxonomy (GTDB): domain Bacteria; phylum Bacteroidota; class Bacteroidia; order Flavobacteriales; family Weeksellaceae; genus Chryseobacterium. The sequence continues at coordinate 53,884 of CAJYGB010000043.1, forward strand.
CGAGCAACATCACTTATATCAGCCTTAAACAGGCTGAAAATGATCCATAAAGAAATCCTGTTTAAAACAGGATTTCTTTATTTCGCTTTTTTAATCTCAAAAGGACTCCTGAAAATAAGTTCCTCATGTTTCCCTTTGATTTCCAGTTTTTTCTGCAGGAGGCTCAGCGCCATTTTCCGGAGAAAAACATCTTTATCATTAAGCTTCCAGTACGAATCTTCGTGAACACGTTTCGGTTCCCGGATCCTATAAAATTCCGTATCCCAGCGATCAATGTTATGATAAAATTCGATAATCCCACAATGCAAAGGGATCAGGCTATGATCTACCATCCCCATTGGCAACAGGAAACTGAATGCATTGCAGATATAGTCTCCGCATGAAATTTTATCGTGTTTCAGAAATTTTTCCCCCGTATTTGCGTTGGTATATGATTTTTTAAAGTCGTTCTTAAAATCGCTTTTCGAGAGCTTAATCTCGATTTCATGGCTGAAACCCTCTGCATTCACCAGCAGAATATCGGCTTCCCAATCGGCCTGAAAATGATTGGTTAAGACAATCTCCTTCTCAAAATCACACTGAGAATGGATGAACGCATGCACCAATTCTTCTATTTTTAACACTTTTGCTTTTAATTAATTTAATTGATTACCCTTTTAACGGAGAATTTCCCTATTTCTTTTATCTCCCTCACACTTCTACATAACTCTTCTACTCCCGATCACTCCCACTATCAAACACTCTCACACTCAAACAACATTACTTCAACTCACCAGCAGACTACACCCGCGGATGTCCGAATGATCGATCCTGCCCAGTACCTGGAATTTGGATCCGGCTGTTTTTCCCAAATCCTGTGTAGCAATGAACGAACAGGAATGAATGTTTGCCAGGTCAATAATATTAATGGCTCCGGTACGGCCTTCATTTTCATAGCTGAAAGGGTCTTCTGCATTCCGGATCATAATCTTCATCCAGTTCGGGCATTCATATTCATTATTCCCTAATGAATACGCCTGCGAAAGAAGCTCGGTCATCGAATATTCCGAATAAATTGTATTGGTTTTAAAACCTTCCTGCAATATTTTCAACAGTTCGTCTTTGGTCATTTCCTCTTTTCTCCCCTTCATTCCGCCGGTTTCAATAACAGTTATGTTTTCCGAAGCAGCCAGCGATACGCCGCTTTGCATGGAATTACAGAAGTCTATAAAATCCAGCAGGGCAAAAGAAACACCGAAAAGAATTACTTTTTTGTCACCCAGCGTATTTAAAAGATTAAGAAGATCTTCGTGGTTATACAGGAAGTAACCATTCTCAGGTCTGCCCGATTTCTTCATCAGATAATCGACCATGTAAATCAGTGAAGAATTCTGTCTTTCCAGGTAGCTTGGCAAAAGCCCGAGAAAAATAAAATCTTCCGGCTTGCCGATAAACCGTTCAAAACTTTTATAAATGCTTTCTTCATAAAGTTCAGGCTTAGCAATGAAATGTTTTGAAAGATTCATCTTTGTGGTACCCGAACTCTGAAAAAACAGATCTGTGGCTGAATTTTCATCTAAAATCAGGTGATTTTTAAACATTTCGATCGGCAGAAACGGGATATTCTCCAAACTTTCCACCTTATCCGGATCAATGTTGAGATAATCCACAAAACGCCTGTATACCTCAACATTTTCATACTGGTAAAGGAATGTATCGAGTGCTGCCGTTAAAAAATCCCGCTCTGTCTGTATGTTGAATATTTCTTCCACTTCTGAATATTTTAACTTTATTATCTCATTATGAGTAAATTAACAAAAACAAATCCTGTTTTAATATTTTTTTAATAATTAAATTAAATTTTGGTCGGCTTCTTGTATTGAACTCTACAGAATATGGATTAAAAACAAGAATGTATTATCATTCGAAGATTACCTCTTTTTGAGGTAATTTTTTTGTGCCTTCCCCAAAGGTCTTCAGCTCAAAATCCTTTTCGAAAACGCCATAGGTAAAGTAGGTAATCCAGTCTCCCAGGTTAATGTATTTTGCTTTTCCCTCCAGATCCAGGATCATGGGAAGATGGCGGTGTCCGTAGATAAAATAATCAATAGGCTGGGTTTTGAGCTTTTCTTTGGAATAAATAATTAAAAATTCCCTGTCTTCACCCAGGAATTCTTTGTCTTCATCTCCCGAAATCATTTTATTTTTCTGCGACATATACAAGGCGATCTTCATGGCAATATCGGGATGCAGCCATTTAAAAAACCACTGCGCCACCGGGTTGGTAAAGACCTTTTTCATCCTTTTATACCCTTTATCGCCCGGACCTAACCCGTCACCATGTGCCAGCAGAAACTGTTTTCCGCCCATTTCAAAGTACTGCTTTTTATAAAAAACCGTACACCCGATTTCATCTTCCAGGTAATCTTTCATCCATAGATCATGGTTTCCCACAAAAAAATAAATGTGGATCCCACGGTCTTTCAGTTCGGCGATCTTTCCCAGCACCCGGACGTAACCTTTCGGGATCACATGTTTCCACTCGTGCCAGAAATCAAACAGATCTCCCATTAAAAACAGCACCTGTGCATCATGCTTGATCCCGTCCATCCACCGGATGAAACGCTCTTCCCGCATTTTGCTTTCCTTCGGGGTGGGTGCCCCGAAATGCTGATCCGAAGCGAAATATACTTTTTTTCCAGGTTCCAGGTTGATGGTTGTCTTTAACACCTTCTGAATTTTTGTTGAATAAGTTACTGATTATCCTCTGCAAACCACTCTCCGTAAGAGTTTTCGGTTTCATGAAGCTTTAAGTAAGCCAGGGAAATCCCTTCCGGCAGCTTCGATTTTATTTTTGCTGCGATGGCATACAACATATTCTCGCAGGTCGGCTGAAAAGTACAGTAGATCACTTTGTGCCCTTTTCCTTCTAGGTCTTCCCCCAGTTCGCGGTGCGGCGAAAGTCCGTTGATAAGAACGGCATGGTCCCAGACATCTACAATCTCAGACTTTACGATACTTTTGATATCTCCAAAATCCACCACCATCCCATTCTTGGGATTCTCCAAATCATTAACCGGCTTTCCTTTCACCGTTACAAACAGTTTATAGGAATGCCCGTGCATATTTTTACATTTCCCGTCGTAATTGTACAGTACGTGAGCGGTTTCGAATGTAAAAATTTTTGTTATACGTATCATATTGCAAAGATAGGGAATTTGGTTTGAGTTTCGGTTTGCTTAATTATCCGTCTTCAGCTCGGGAAACTATTAACTTTAATCATGAATTGCTATACAATAATCACAGTTTATCCAGCCAGTCACTTTCCAGTCTTTTAATTTTCTTTGTTTCGGCATCTACCAAAACCCACAATGTGGTAGAATCCACAACCAACTGATCATTACAGTAAAACTCCACTTTGCGGGGCTGACGAATTCCTTCCGGCGATCTGGGGTAGGTTTTTACCGTAATGATATCATTAAGATACACCTGCTTTTTATACTGAATATGGTGATCCAGGAGCATCCAGATATCGTTGGGGTATTGGGTTTTATGTTTTACAAAATCCCAGTGTTCTCCGGCAATTTCTTCTACCCAATGAACATACTGGACGTTGTTCACATGATTGTTTCCATCAATATGCTGCTCTGTAACCCGTATCTGTTTTTCAAAAATCAAACTCATTTCCTTCAAATATACATTCAAAATTAGCACATAAAAAATAAAACCTTCCCAAAATCGAGAAGGTTCTAACAATTAAATTTAATTAAAAACGGAACTTTTTAGTGAAATTGTGCGGTTTCCGTAGAATCTTTCATGGCAACCGTTGCGGAAGAACCATTAGTAACAATATTCTGCACTTCATCAAAATAGCCTGTACCTACAAACGACTGGTGTTTTACCGCACGGAAGCCTTTTTGCTGCAACGCAAACTCGCGCTCCTGCAATTCAGAATATCCAGCCATTCCCTTTTCTTTATAAGCTAAAGCCAGCTCGAACATCGCCGTATTTAATGCATGGAAACCCGCTAAAGTTATAAACTGGAATCTGTACCCTAATTTCGCCAGTTCTTCACGGAAGTTCTGCATTTCTTCAACGGAAAGTCTTGCTGCCCAGTTGAAGGATGGAGAACAGTTGTACGCCAACATTTTGCCCGGAAATTTCGCATGAATGCCTTCCGCAAATTTTCTTGCCTGCTCCAGATCCGGATTAGAGGTTTCCATCCAGATGAGATCTGCATATGGCGCATAAGACAAACCCCTATCGATTCCCTGCTCCACTCCGTTTTTCACAATATAAAAACCTTCGGAAGTTCTTTCGCCTGTTACAAATTTTTTATCTCTGTCGTCAATATCGGAAGTCAGCAAATCTGCTGCATCTGCATCTGTTCTTGCGATGATTATACTGGGAACACCCAAAACGTCCGCCGCCAAACGTGCAGAAATTAACTTATTGATGGCTTCCTGCGTAGGAACCAAAACTTTTCCGCCCAGGTGGCCGCATTTTTTAGCAGAAGAAAGCTGGTCTTCAAAATGCACTGCCGCTGCTCCGGCTTCAATCATCTGTTTCATCAGTTCATACGCATTTAAGTTTCCGCCAAAACCGGCTTCTGCATCGGCAATAATCGGAACCAGATATTCCTTTTCGCCGCCGCCGTTCACTGACTGGATCTGATCTGCCCTCAATAAAGCATTGTTGATTTTCTTTACTACCGAAGGAACCGAATTTGCGGGATACAATGACTGGTCAGGATACATTTCTCCGGATAAATTGGCATCTGCCGCAACCTGCCATCCGGAAAGATAAATTGCCTGCAAACCGGCATCCACTTCCTGAACAGCCTGATTTCCGGTTAAGGCACCAAGTCCTGCAACAAAATCCTGAGTGTTCAGTAAATTCCAGAATTTTTCAGACATTTCCGATGCAATGGTGTAATCGAGTTTATAGGAACCACGAAGTTTTAAAACATCTTCTGCCGTGTAAGGACGTTTAACACCGTTCCAGCGTGGGTTTTCAAGCCAGTCTTTTTCGATCTCCTGAATTTGTTCTTGTCTTGTTTTCATACTATTTTTGTTTAGTTAATTGTTTGGTTGATTGATGATTGATAGTTATAATCAGATTGAACACTAAAACGCTCCCATTCTCATTACTCTCCTACTTTAAATAAAAGGATACGCTTTTAAGGTTAAAAATTCTTCAAATTTTTCGCAGAAAATCAGTTCATTGAAAAGTTCTTTGGCAAGATTGAATTTCCCTTTCCGGAAGCGTTCTTCGCCTACATATTTTTCAATTCTTTCGAGTTCTTCAAATTCCCACTGAAGAATCATTTCTCTGGTTAAAGTGCGGTCGTCATTTAAAACAGCATCATTTTTCAGCCATTGCCAGATTTGCGTCCTGGAGATTTCAGCAGTTGCCGCATCTTCCATGAGATGATAAATTGCCGCGGCTCCCGTTCCCATTAACCAGGATTCGATGTAGAGAATTCCGACGTTGATGTTTTTCCGGACGCCCTTTTCTGTGATTTCTCCTTTGGGAACTTCCAGCAGATCATTTTCAGTGATGTAGTATTCAAATTTTTTATTGATCTGATTTTTGGAATGCATATATGTATCAAAAATATCTTTAGCCACGGAAACCAAAGCAGGATGAGCCACCCACGTTCCGTCGTGTCCGTTTTTTACTTCCCGTTCTTTATCGCTTCTTACTTTGCCGAAGGCAATGCTGTTTGCTTCATAATCGTTTTTAACAGGAATCTGTGCTGCCATTCCTCCAATCGCGTGAACATTTCTTTTGTGACAGATTTCGATGACGCGTTTTGAATAAGCACTCATAAAAGGAGACGTCATGGTTACCTGATCTCTGTCCGGAACAATAAACCGGGGAAGATTTCTGAATTTTTTAATGAAAGAAAAAATATAATCCCATCTTCCGCAGTTGAGTCCGGCACTATGGTCTTTCAGCTCAAATAAAATTTCGTCAAGCTGAAAAGAAGCGGTGATTGTTTCTATTAAAACCGTTGCTTTAATGGTTCCCTGCGGAATTCCCAAATAATTCTGAGCAAAGACAAACACTTCATTCCACCATCGGGCTTCCTGGTAATGCTCTAATTTAGGGAGATAAAAATACGGACCGGTTCCGTTTTCCAGTAACTGTTCAGCATTTCTGAAAAAATAAATCCCGAAATCGATTAATGACGCCGAAGCCTGTTCGCCATTAATTTCAATATGCTTTTCATTCAGGTGCAAACCTCGCGGGCGAACTAACAGGACAGCCGTCTTTTCATTTAGCTGATAAGATTTTCCCTGCTCAGTCGTAAAATCTATCCTTTGATTTATAGCATCAGAAAGATTTAACTGACCTTCCATACAGTTTTTCCAGGTCGGAGAATTGCTGTCCTCGAAATCCGCCATAAAAGTAGAAGCTCCGGAATTTAAAGCATTAATAACCATTTTCCGGTCGACAGGCCCTGTAATTTCTACTCGTCGGTCGAGCAAATCTTCCGGAAGCGGGGCGCAGGTCCAGTTTCCGTTTCTTATTGCTTCTGTTTCCTCTGAAAATTTCGGGAGAATTCCTTTATCAAATTCCCTTTGCCTGATTTCCCTCTCTTTTAAAAGTTCTATTCTTTCCGAATTAAAATTCTGATGAAGCTCTACCAAAAAATCGATCAAATCATTGGTAAACGCTTCTTCAAAATTTTACTGATCGTTGATTTTCAATTGAGTTCTGGTTTGCATATCATTCTTATTTTGTAATTCAACAATACAAACATAAATAAAAATTTTCACAAATAGCGAACGTTCGCTAAAATTATCTAAAAATTATTATGCGAATAATCGCTTCTAAATATTTATATTTGAATTATGAATTCGGACAGTGACTTTATTAAAACGGTTTTCGGGCTGAAACTGAAACAGCAGAGACAGAAGAAAAACTGGTCTTTGCAGGATCTTGCGGTAAAAACAGGATTATCGAAATCTTACCTTAACGAAATTGAAAACGGAAAAAAATATCCGAAGCACGATAAGATTATTCAGCTTTCAGAAGCACTGAACTGCACTTTTGACGATCTGGTTTCCACGAAACTGGACAAAAGCCTAACGCCTTTTAACGAGATTCTTCAGTCTGATTTTTTCAAAGAGATTCCTCTGGACCTTTTTGGGATCAATAAAAATAATCTGATCAGCATCATCAGCGACGCGCCAAAGAAAGTAACTGCTTTCATCAATGCCCTGATTGAAATTTCACAAAACTACAATCTAGGAAAAGAAAGATTTTACTTTGCTGTTTTACGTTCGTTTCAGGAACTTTATGATAATTATTTTCCTGAAATTGAAGAAAAAGTTCTTCTTTTCGCTCGGGAAAACGGATTGCAGATTGACAAAAATCTACAGGCTGATGCGCTGGAAAATATTCTGAATGAAAAATTTAACTATCAAATCCAGTCAGCGAATTTTGAGCAGTATGGAATATTGGATAATCTGCGGTCGCTATTTATCCCTGAAAAGAAATTATTGCTCTTGAACGTGAAATTAGAGAAAGACCAGAAAACATTTATTCTTGCGAAAGAGATCGGGTTTAATGTTCTGGAACTGAAAAGCCGTCCGAATACCTATTCGTGGCTTGATTTCGGAAGTTTTGAAGAAATATTAAATAATTTTCATGCTTCCTATTTTGCCGGAGCCCTGTTGATTCCAAAACAGAAAACCATTGAAAAAACCTCAGAATTTTTCCTGCAAAACGAATGGAACCCTCAGCATTTTGAAAACCTCATCGAAAATTTTACGAATTCTCCTGAAACTTTTTACTATCGCTTGACGAACATTCTTTCCTCTGAACCGGGAATAAAGGATTTGTTTTATTTATGTTTGGTTAAAAAGAAAAACTCCGATAAAATACAGATTTTAAAAGAGTTACACCTCAATCATCAACAAGCTCCTCATGCGAATGCAACCAACGAACATTATTGCAGAAGATGGATCGCCGTGAAAAACCTTCACCATTTAAAAGAAAATGAAACGTTGACAGATGCCCAGATTTCGCATTACAAAGATCAGGGAATCAGTTATCTGGTGATTTCCACTTCACAGAAAAATCCTTTCTCTGATGGCAGCAACAGAAGCTATTGTCTGGGAATTTTACTGAACTCACAGACCATCAAAAAAATAAATTTCATCAAATCTCCCACTCTGAAAACCATTAATGTTGGAGTAACCTGCGAATCGTGCAGCATTGCAGACTGCGAAGTAAGACAATCGCCACCGATCCGTCTGGAAAAGGAATATTTTAATTCAGGAATGAAAAATGCGATTGAAAAAATCAGGAAAGATCTGTTGTAAATTTTCCCAAATTTTTAATTCTTCCCATTCTTTTCATCAAAAATGATTATTTTTATACAGCAAGGGATAAAAGATTTTAATCGAACACTGAAATTCCAAAGATTTATTTATAATCCTGATCTTATTTTTATTTTTGGGTATACTTACTTCATTCAGTGAATACAAAATCTGCATATTCCTGCAATAAAAATTTTATTTTAGTTATTCAATTCGCAAATGATGCTGGATATTTTATTCCCGAACCGATGTATTTCGTGCAACAGAATTATCGAAGTCAATCTTTTGGTCTGTCCGCTCTGTATGGAACAGATACGTTTCACCCACACCGGATATTCCGAAGACAGTTTCATGAAGCAGAAATGCAAGCTTCTTTTTCCTGTTGAAAACGCTTTTGCCCTGATGAACTTTGAAAAGGAGAATGTGAGCCGCAGCATAATCCATGATTTAAAGTACAGAAACCGGGAAAACATCGGAAAAATACTGGCAGAGTGGACCGCCGGCCGCCTCGATTTCCGATACGGAAAACCTGATCTGCTGGTTCCCGTTCCGCTTCATCCTAAAAAGCTGAAAGAACGCGGATACAATCAGCTGCACCTTTTTACAGAAATCCTCTCATCATTTTATGACATCCCTTTTGATCATGATCTGATCAGAAGAAACCATTACTCCAAAGCACAGGCCTTAAAGGACAAACAGCACCGGCTGGAAACAGGAAACACCTTCTCCATAACTAAGAACATTTCCGGCAAGCATATCCTGCTGATCGATGATGTGTTTACCACGGGAAATACCCTCGCTACCATTGCCTGGGAAATCCTGAGTGCCGGAAATAATAAAGTGAGTGTACTGGTTATGGCAATAGATGAATAAAAAAGCTGCTCTACAAAGAACAGCTTTAGGAAATTGCAATTATTTAAAAGGATTGCTCCATTTTTTGTTTGTATAGACATCGCTCCCGGAAAGTGTTTTCAGAAAAGCGATTATGGCATTTGTTTCCTGTGCCGTCAGATTAAGTTTCTGGCCGTTTCCGTTAGGTGCCAGACGAGGGTCGAGATTTGTATTTCCTGGAGCAAGATTAATATTGGCGTAATGCCCAATTACCTGCTGAAGGGTCGTGAAATTCCCGGTATGCATAAACGGCCCGTTTTCTGTGCCGCTGCCGTTGGTTACATTCCTTAAACTCGGCGCTTTTGTATTGGTGATATCGATTCCCGTACCACTGATTTTACCGATGATGCCGTTATTTTTAGAGTTCGGGTCGATATCAAATTCGGGCGCTGCATGGCAGGCCGCGCATCCAAGTCCTCCTCCCGTTCGGTTTCCCGAAGCATCAAATACCGGAGGGGCCAGAAATAAATTTTTTCCCTGATTTTCCTGTGCCGTAAAATTGGCAAATGGTTGCTGGTCATTGGCACTCGCCGCTCTCCCTGCATCATATCTGGAGTCGAATGACTGGATGCTCCTGATAAACTGCGCCAACGCATTCTGGATTCTTGTCTGTGTAACAGCAGCATCTCCGTAAACATATCTGAACATTTCCTGATAATACCGGATGTTCTGCAGTTTGGCGATCAGATCCTGAAGGTTACCGTCCCCGTTTATTCCGCTAAAGCCCATTTCATTATGATCCTGGATCGGAAAAGTAGTCTGTGCTTCAAGATTTGCTGCCCGTTCGTCCCAGAAAAATTTCATTTCATTACCAAACCTGGCATTCACCAGCCTCATGGCGTGTCTTCCCGTATTCCCGTTTACCCCTACACTTGCCACAACATTATCCCCGAAAGCCAATTCCTGCTTATGACAGCTTGAACAGGAAACGGTATTGTTTTTTGATAGGTTTTTATCATAAAACAGCATTCTTCCTAACGTAGCACCTTTGTCCGTAATAGGATTTCCCATCGTATTATCCCTGGTTATGTAAAAGGGTTTCGGCTGATTGGCATAATTCTCAAGACTGCTCAGATTAATATTGGATCCGAAAGCAGCCAGAATACCCGGATACTCATCCTGGGCAACAGGCTTTGCTTCGTAAACATCGTTACCTGAACAGGAATATACCGCCACTGCAGCAAAGAAAGCAGGAACAAGCCATGATTTTAAGTTTTTTTTCATAAGGGGTTTTTAGAATATTTAGTTTAAAAGCTTTTAATTTCAAAATCACCTGAACCCGGAAAATAAAAGCGGAATGTTTTTTCATCGTTCATGTGGAGGTTTCGGTTCCGGAGCAAACAGAGATTCAAATTCATCAATAAGATGATCGAAAGCCTGTACCTGATCAGGACGGCAAATTTTTCTGATATTCTGAAAATGTTTAAAATTTATTTTCTCAGTTTCCATGCTTATCTTTCCAATCTGCTGAACCAAAGCGTCTCCATTTTTCTGATCTTTATTTTTTAATAATGAATAATACTGCGTTTTAGCATCCATCAATTCGTGTTGCTTTTCCATCATCTGCATTCTGTGCTGCCGGATCAGCCCGTCATATTGCTGTACCTGATTTTCATCAAAATGCAGCCTTTCAATAATGAGGTTCCGTGGGCCTTCATGATGTGGAGATCTTGCAATGAGTATGAAGACCAGCAATAAAAGATTGGAAATCAGCAAACCGATGATTATAAAAATATAAAACCTGTTCTTAGTCATAAGAAAAAGCATTTTGTGATTTCATCATGAATAATGTATCAAAATCTGATCTTGAAGAATATTTTGCGTTTTGAATAATTTTAACATTAAGACTGATCAGCATAACAATTATCGCTGCAGCTGCAAAAATCCATTTTGAAGAGACAATATCTCTCTTCTGTTCCTGAATTTTACCGAGAACCTTTCCGTACAATTCTGCAGGAGCCTCAACGCTCTGAATTTTCTCTAATATCTGCAACTGATCTTCCATTACATACTTAGACGACTTATTTTCCATATTCCTTCTGTTGATTTAGTTTTTGAATAAGATTTTTTTTAGCCCGCTGAAAAAGGGATTCTACTGCTTTCCGGCTGAGATTCATAATTTCTGCGGTTTCCTGCTGCGAATTTCCTTCAATTTTCAATAAAATAACAGCAGTCTTCTGATCATCAGGGAGCAGATTAATGCAGCTGAAGATTTTCATAACCTCCTCCTTCTGCTCCAGAACAACACCGGGATGATTGAAATCCACAGGTTCATTCGGTACGTTTTCCTGTTCAGAACTTCTGAACACCCCGAAAAAAAATCTTTTTTTAGAATTTTTATGTTTAAGAAAATCCAGCGATGTATTGACCGCAATGCGGTAAATCCATGTTTTTAAAGACGACTCATTCTTGAAGCCGTCCAGTTTATGGGATACTTTCACAAAAACATCCTGAGTTATTTCTTCAGCATCCTCCGTATTCTGGGTATATTGCAACGCGAGGTTATACACCATTTTCTGATACTGATAAAAAATAAGCTCGAAATTCATATCTCAGTGTTCATTTCGGTCACTTTTTATCTTTGACGAAAAAAAACACTTTTTCCTTCGGTCTTTTTAATATCAATAAAAATAGCAGAATTCCTTATACAAAGAATATGGCCGGCATAAAATTTACCGCTGCAGCTTTTCCCCGTAGCTTAAATCCCCGGCATCACCCAATCCGGGAGTGATATAACCTTTTGAAGTTAATTCCTCATCAATGGCACCTACCCATATTTTGGCCTCAGGATACGCATTGGCAATGGTTTCAACACCCTGCCTGGAAGCAATGGCTGCTACAATATGGAGAGATGACGGATTTCCGTTCGTCAGCAAATCTTTAATAGCCTCGATCAGCGAGGCACCGGTCGCGAGCATCGGATCTCCGACGATCAACGGCCTTCCTTCGATGTCCGGGCATGTAAGATAATCCTGTTTGATGGAGAAATAATCGTTGGCGTCGTGTTTCCGGTAAGCAGCAACGAATCCGCAGTCTGCCCTGTCGAAATAGTTCAGCAACCCCTCAAACAAAGGAACTCCCGCTCGTAAAATGGTCGTGATTACCGGCTGTACTGCAATTTCTTTTACTTTGATTTTATCCAAAGGTGTCTGAATATCCGCTTCCCGGTATTCCAGGGTTTTGCTGATCTCGAACGCTGCGATCTCGCCGATTCTTTCCATATTTCTTCTAAAACGCATCCTGTCCTGCTGCACCTCAATATTGCGAAGCTCATTGATCCATTGGTTGACTAAAGAAAAGTCCTGTGATAAAATAGTAAGCATGAATATCTTTGTTTGATTTTGCAAAACTACAATTTACTTGCGGAACATAAATACAAATACAGTATATTTATCATGTACTTTACCATTAAAGAAAACAGCCAAAAAGCATAAATATCTGCCAATGACGAAAAGTTTGATTTTAGGAAAAATATGTCCTGAATTTATAAAAGACGAAACACTCCCTCAGCTCTTATCCCCTGTTTTTGAACAGTATAAAAATAAAACAGCTTTTATATACAAGGATAAAATACTTACTTACGGTGAGCTTGACAGCTGGAGCAACGCCATTGCAAGACAGCTTCAGCAGGAAGGCGTAAAGCCCGGCGACCGTGTCGGCGTATGGTATCCGAGAAGCCTGGAACTTCCGGTTTGCATCCTGGGAATTTTAAAAGCCGGGGCCGCATACATCCCTCTCGACCGTGAAATGCCCGAAGACCGCATTAAGAAAGTATTTACGGATATTGAGGTTAAAACTTATTTTTCCGACACCGATGCACACATTCACTGCAATCCGATCAGCATAGGCTCTCAGCCGGAAGAAACCGTTCCTGCCGTTCCGGTACACAATACGCCTGATGACTGGGCGTATGTGCTGTTTACATCCGGAAGTACCGGTAACCCAAAAGGCATCCCGATTTCCCATCGTAATATCTGCCACCTTATCCGTTCCGAAGAGGATTTTATCGGAATAAAGGATACGGATATCGTCTATCAGGGATTCTCCGTGTCTTTTGATATGTGGTGTGAAGAAGTATGGGTCAGCCTTTTTTCAGGTGCCACGATCTGGATTGCCGACTCCGTTACCGTAAAGGCCATCGATGAACTTAGCGATGTTTTAACTCAAAATAAAATTACGGTGCTTCATGCAGTCCCAAGTATACTGGCGATTATTGATGAAGTTCCCCATATCCGGCTGATTAATACCGGCGGCGAAGCCTGTACCCGGCAGGTACAGGAAAAATGGGCAAAACCGTACCGTACCTTTATCAACAGCTATGGGCCCACGGAAACCACTGTATCTTCCAATATGGCGGTTCTTACGGCTGACCAGGAACTGACGATCGGCGGGCCGCTGCCTAACTATCATATTGCTGTTGTTGACGAACAGATGAATATGGTTCCGTGTGGTGAACGGGGTGAAATGATTATTTCCGGCCCCGGAGTCAGCAACGGTTATTTTAACCTTCCTGAGCTTACAGCACAGAAATTTCTGCCCAACCCTTTTCCCGAAATGCCGGGAGAGACCATTTATAAAACCGGAGACGCTGTGGTGTTCCGGGAAGACGGATTTATCGACTTCCAGGGAAGAATCGACGATCAGATCAAGCTCCGCGGCTACCGGATCGAGCTTGGTGAAATCGAATCGAGGCTGAACCAGCTTCCCGGCGTGTCTTCTGCGGCGGTTGCCGTGAAAGAAGATGCCAATGGACAGGGGCAGCTTGTCGGTTACACAGTGATGACCCAGAATTCTTCTTTTGACGAAGGAAGAATGCGGAAAGAAGTGGCTAAATTCCTGGCCCCTTATATGGTTCCGATCGCGATTATCGATATGAAAGAAATGCCGCGAATGCCGAGCGGGAAAATAGACCGTAAAAAATTGCCACTTCCGGAAAGTTTCACTGTTCATCAAAAAACCGAAGAGATTTCCATAGATGCGGGGGCTTCCATTGATGAAAAACTGCTTCAGACGCTTCAGTGGGTGTTTCCCGGTAAACCGATCAGTTTAGAACAGGATTTCTTTACGGATCTGGGAGGCCATTCCTTACTCGCGGCTACTTTGGTTTCTCATTTAAGACAAAAAGCTGGCATTCCGTATGCTTCTTTAAAAGATATCTATGAAAACCGCCCGCTTTCGGCTTTTGCGGAATGCCTCAGCCATAAAAAACCCGGTGAGAACCATCAGCAAGAGCCTTTCAAACGGGTCTCTACCTTACAGTATTATCTTTGCAACGCTGCGCAGACCCTTTGCCTGTTCGTGATTTTTTCATTGCTGAGCTTCCAGATCTTTTTCCCGTACCTGAGCTACTATTATTTTCAGCTGAATGATTACGGAACCTGGTTTGCCCTGCTCAGTGCAATTCTTCTGTATACACTTATCCCTCCTGTATATTCACTTGTGATAATAGTAGTAAAATGGTTGGTAATCGGGAAAATTAAAGAAGGAGATTATCCGCTCTGGGGCTGGTATTATTTCAGGTGGTGGCTTTGGAAAACCGTTAAAAGGCTGATGCCTTCGGAATTTATCGTTGAAACGCCTTTATATCCGAAATACCTGAGGCTGCTCGGTGTAAAAGTACATCCAAGCGCACAGCTGAGCCTTCTGCCTATTGCAGCCGAAGACCTTGTAACGATTGATGAAAACGTGAACACCAGCTCCGGATGCAGCATCGACAATGCTTCCGTAGAAAACGGAATCCTGAGAATCAGAAAAGTACATATTAAAGCACACGCCTATCTGGGCTCTTCCGCGATTGTGTGTGGTGATACGGTGATTGACGAGTTCGGCGAACTTCAGGATCTGAGCTGCCTGAATGAAGGGAAGAGAATCGGCTTCGGCGAAATATGGAACGGCAGCCCTGCGGAGAAATTAAGAATGAAATCCGGGGAAGAACTGGAAGCCCCTAAGCTTTCTTCCGCCGGAAAAAGGAACCGGTTTGCCATGCTCTATGCCTGTTCCCTGTTTTTCTTTCCGCTGCTTATCGTATTGCCGCTGGCTCCTACCCTTTATACGCTGTATTATCTTGACGAGCAGTCACCGGATTACAGCTTTTACTATTTATGGCAGGCTCCGATACTTTCTGCCGTGTACATTTTATTATTCATTCTCATTGTCAGCCTGGTAACAAGAGCATTACAGTATAATATGAAGCCGGGCGTATATCCGGTGTTCAGTTTTACCTATTACAGAAAATGGGTGAAAGACCAGATTTTTAATTTGTCGCTTGTGGTGATTCATCCTATCTTCGCTTCGGTATACATCAGTAAATTTTACAAAATGATGGGCGCGAAAGTCGGGAAAAATTCTGAAATTTCTACGGCAAGCGATGTTTCCCACCATTTACTGGAAATCGGTGAAGGTTCCTTTATTGCCGATGCCGTGATCCTGGGCGAGCATGATGTGAGAAATGAAAAGCTGATCCTGGAAAGGACCAAAATCGGAAACAACAGCTTCGTAGGGAACAGCGGACTGATTCCCCAAGGTTATGAACTGGGCGACAATATGCTGATCGGGGTGCTGAGCAAGGCTCCTACGGAAGAACAGCTTAAAAATTCGCAGGAAAAAGACTGGTTCGGATCTCCTCCGATCGGACTGCCTTCAAGACAGAAATCAGAAGTTTTCAAAGATAATCTTACATACAATCCTCCTGTAAAGCTGAAAATTGCAAGAGCACTGGTGGAAGGCATCAGGATTATCCTTCCCCAGACCGTGGTTATTATCTGCAGTGTTTTGTTTGTAGCTTATACCAGTAAATTTATGGAAGGAAGAATTCACCACTTGCTGTTGTTTTCACCATTTTATTATCTGGGAATTGTAGCACTGCCAAGCTTCTTTTTTATGGTGCTGCTGAAATGGATTTTTGTCGGGAAATATAAAAAGTCGGAAATGCCGATGTACAGCCTCAAAGTATGGCTGAGCGAAGGGGTTACCACCTTTTATGAAGCACTTCCCGTACAGTTTTTCCTGGATTTCCTGCGGGGCACTTTGTGGCTTCCGTTTTTCATGAGGTTCCTGGGGGTAAAGATCGGTAAAAAGGTATGGCTGAACACGACCGACATTACGGAATACGATATGGTTTCCATCGGTGATGAAGCCATGCTGAATGAAGACTGCGGCCCGCAAACCCATCTTTTTGAAGACCGGATCATGAAAATCGGGCCGGTAAAAATCGGTAAGCAGACAACGATCAATACAAGAAGTATTATCCTTTACGATACGGAAATCGGAGACCATGTGACGGTGGATGCGCTGTCGCTGGTAATGAAGGGAGAAGTTTTATCAGACAATACGTCGTGGCATGGAAGCCCTGTAAGGGGGAAATGAGTAATAGGCAATGGGTAATAAATGATGATTGATGATTGGTTTTAATGATTATTTAAATGTAAACGATGGAATATACAATCCGGAAGATCAATATAAAAGAAAATCTTTCTTTGGTGGATGAACTGGTGGGCGAACTTCACCTTTCGGAAAAGGAAATGAACAGCCACACTGCCGACTGGCCGCTGATCCGCGAAAATTACCTTCGCTTTATGAGCGAATGTGAGGAAGAAAACAACGGCACTTTTCTGATCGCTGAGACAGAAGGCCGTGCCATCGGTTTTATTTTTGGATATATCGATGAAAATGATGACAGTAATTTTGAGCTGGGTGATGCTGACGACCTCTATGTTTCGGAAGGATATGTGAAGCCGGAATACCGTAAGCAGGGGATTTATGCCGCACTCAACGAGGCTTTTGAGACGGCTTATAAAGAGGATGACATCAGGCGGATCTACCGTTTTACCTTATGCAACAACCATACGATGCAAAGCTGGCTTTCAACACAGGGCTACAGTCCGGTACGGATGATGTATGAAAAATGGCTCTGAATCAGAAAATGATTTCTTCAAGATGGAGTGCCGTGATGATTTCAGGAGTTGCCAGATGTGTAATGATATTTCCCGACAAAGTTATTGGCATTGTATAATATAAACTATTGTTCGCGATCACCGTATCAGTATGTGCATCAATGGAGTTCAGTTCGCAGGATATTCCCAGACCTGAAGCTTTCAGCACTGCCTCTTTGCGGGTCCAGATTTTATAAAATGATTGTGCCGGATCTTCACAGTTGGTGATAAGATCTTTCTCGCGGTGATGCAGGAAATCAGCATATAAAAGCGGGTCCACCGGCTTTAAAAGTTCGGAATCGATGCCGCATGAACTTCCGGAAGTAATGCATACAAAACTGATTCCTTCATGATGCGAACTGCTGAAGTGAATGTCCGAACCTTCAAAATAAGGCTTTGCTAAAGCATCTTTACGGTAACGATTCCATGAAAAACCCTGATAAGGAAAGTATTTCTTTATCAGGGTTTCTAACAGTATTCTGGAGATCATCCTTCCTGTTCTGTCAGCAGGATTTTTATATCGGTACACCGGCTCAGTGATATGAGCGGGAAGCAAGGCAAATTCTTTTTCCAGTTGTTGTTCATCAGTCTGATGGAGAAAACTGTAGGCTGCCCAAACTTCCATGACGGCTTTTTATTTCTGTCTGAAATATACTTCAATCGGTACTCCGGTAAACCCGAATTCTTTTCTCAGCTGGTTTTCAGTAAATCTCTTGTATGGCTCCTTCACATACTGCGGCAGATTGCAGAAGAACACAAACTGCGGCGATGGGGTCGGAAGCTGTACACAATATTTAATTTTAATGTATTTTCCTTTATTGGCCGGCGGCGGCGTTCCTTCAAAAATCGGAAGCATTACTTCGTTCAGTTTGGAAGTCTTGATTTTCTTTTTACGGTCTTCGTATACTGCCATGGCCGTTTCCACCACTTTCAGGATTCTCTGCTTCGTCAGGGCGGATACGAAAAGAATAGGAATATCGCTGAACTGACCGATTTTATCCCTGATGGCACTTTCAAAATCCCGGGTGGTATTGGTCTGCTTGTTTTCCACTAAATCCCATTTGTTGACCACAATCACGATTCCTTTTCTGTTTTTCTGCGCCAGTCCGAAAATATTCATATCCTGGGATTCCCAGCCTAAAGTAGCATCCACCATAATAACGACCACATCGGAATATTCGATGGAACGGATGGAACGCATAACGGAGTAAAACTCCAGGTCCTCGGAAACTTTTGACTTCCTTCTCATTCCCGCCGTATCTACCAATACGAATTCATGTCCGAATTTGTTGTACAACGTCTGGATACTGTCACGTGTGGTTCCTGCAACATCCGTTACGATATTCCGGTCTGTATCCAACAAAGCATTGGTCATCGTGGATTTCCCTACGTTCGGACGTCCGGCAATGGTGATTTTCGGCAACCCTTCGAACGGGTCTTTATATTCTGTGGTTGGAAAATCTCTAACGATATCATCCAAAAGATCACCGGTTCCTGAACCGGTAGCCGAAGATAAAGTATAATATTTTTCGATTCCCAACTGGTAAAATTCGGTAGCGGCAAGTTCCTCTTTGGATGAATCTACCTTGTTTACGACGATGTAAACCGGCTTATTGGACCTTCTCAGCATCTCATAAATTTCGTAATCGGTATCCGTAAGGCCTTCTTCCACATTCAGCATAAAGATAATAGACGTGGCTTCATCAACTGCCAGCTGAACCTGTTTTGAAATTTCCCCCTGGAATACATCATCGTTGTTCACATCATACCCTCCGGTATCGATAACCGTAAAATCTACCCCGTTCCAATCGGATTTCCCATAGTGTCGGTCACGGGTTACCCCAGCCGTGGAATCTACGATGGCCTCTCTCCTTTCCAGTAAACGGTTAAACAATGTGGATTTTCCTACGTTGGGACGCCCAACGATTGCAACAATATTCGACATAAAAAAATGTTTAATAATCCCTCGACAAAGCTCAGGACAAGATTATCAATGGGTTACTCCAACTTTTGGAGCCCAATTTTTTTGCAAAGATAGGATTTTTATTTCATGTAAAGCCCGGTACCTTCCGAAGCGCTTTTGAAGATCAGCTCAAAATACGCTGTATTCCGGCATTTCCTTTCTGAAAAAACCATAAAATTAATTCTTTGACTATCAATAAATAAAAGCCGCCACCTCCATTTTTTATCAATTAATCTCGATGTATCACTTTTATTTTTAAAATAATTTTTCTAATTTCGCGGTACAGAAATACAGACCCATGGTGTAGCGGTAACACTACTGATTTTGGTTCAGTCATCTGGGGTTCGAATCCCTGTGGGTCTACGAAAGCCATCCTGAAAAAGGGTGGCTTTTTTGTTTTGAATATATATAAACTCAATCCTAAATATAAATTTGATACATTCCAAAAATCTGTAATATGAAGGAATCATTTATTCTAAAGTAAAAGCAGCCATTACTGACTGCTTTCTGTTCTAACTCATAAATGCTTTCCAATCTTTCATTAAATCAATAAGCTCCTGTAATGGCATTTTAAAGCTTTGGTTCGCTTTGTCTTCAGCTAAAAAATATGCGGTATCGTTTTCTATATCTAAATTCCCATTACCATAAGCAATATCCCAGTTATTCCCCAGAGGAGCAATAATTTCTTCCCACGTTTTTGCCCCGCTTTTCACATTTTCCAAATCATCTATAACCTCCTGTATATCGTCTAAAAAACGGAATTGTCCGACAAAAAGGCTTAGTAATATATATTTATCGTCCGTAGATTTTACTACTTTGAAATCTGTATCGACTTTTTTAAATTCTATTTTTCCCATTATTTTATTGTCTGAATACTACATGCTTTTTAGAAAGTTTATATTGTATGTTTAAAAAACTGTTTTCTATAAAAGTCTCAGAATTTTTCATATCTGTTTTAAATAGAAAAAAAGCAGTTCGAAGACTGCTTTAACTATTCTACAAGATAATTAATTTTACCATCAGGAAAATAGCCACGAAAAATATCTAAAGCTTTATCTGTAACATTAATACTTATATGATCTGTATCATCATAAGTCTTTTTAAATTCTAAAACTTTTCCCAAAGAATTTATTTCACTTCCTTCCATATATAATGATTTAAGAATTGGTAAAATATTCATGTTTGGATTAGCGCTTTTTTTAATAATTATTTTTTTCATTATTTCAACCCACGACAATATAATATTAGTAGATTTTAAAATCTCTACAAAATTTCATAATTGACATTTTCATCTTCAAGTTCTTGAATAATAGTATTAAATTCTGACATTTTACAATCTACAATAACTTGATCATCTTTCTCATAAGCTTTCATATATTCACTAACTTCTTGTAATGAATGTATAATATCCCTATCCCTAAACAATGCAAGAACTTTTAAGAGAATCATTCCTTTATTTTCATTCCTTTTAATTAAAATTTTTTTCATATTATAATTTATTTTTTAATCCAGTACATTTTAACTTTATTTTCTGTAATAACAATATCTATCGGTTTATACTTGTTATTCAAAGCTTTAACTATTGCTCTACCTGCAGGAGTTGAATATGCTGCCTCAACGGCATCATTTGAAATGTTATAAACTTTCATAAACGCTTTAAAATTGCTACTTAAAGAATCGGAGCCATAACTTGCTTCAATTGTTTCAAACCCTATTTTATCTAATAATTTATACATTGCTACTGAAACTTCTTATTTTTGTAAAGAGACTTCGAACATATTAAATAATTTCCTTCCTTTAAAAATAGCAAATCCTTTATATTCAAGTCTCGTTATAAAGTTTCCATACGGAACATTCATTGGAGCTGCCGTCGATTGAAAACCAAGTTTAGGTTTCAGACCAAGATTTCTTAAAGTCTCTGCCGTTTCCCTGCTAAAGCCCAATCCTAAAATTTTTTTGGCTTTGGAAAGTTTAAACATTGCCTTTTACAACCAAATCTGTTGCGGGAATTTTTTTAAAGTAAAAGCAGCCATTACTGACTGCTTTCTGTTCTAACTCATAAATGCTTTCCAATCTTCCAATAGATGAATAAGTTCTTGTAATGGCATTTCTAAATTTTGAAAAGGAGTAGAACTATCTGCAATGAAAAAGGCTTTTTCTTTATCACATTTAAAATCACCTGCATCGTTAATTTGTAAAAACATCCAAGGATCTATAACTTCCTTCCAGGTTTTACTACCATTTTTTACAGATTTTAGCATATCTATAATTTCCTGAATATTATCCGGAAATCTATACTGTCCTATGAAAAGACTTAATAATAAATATTTATCGTTTGTAGATTTTACAACTCTGAAATCTGTATCGACTTTTTTAAATTCTAGTTTATTCATATCAAGTATTTTTATCTTACTCTTTTACGTTAGATAGTATACTGCCATACTTTATTCTTTAATAAATTTTATAATGACTCTAGTTTTAATACATTTATTTTCTACGATAGTTTTTTTTGACATTCAACTTTTTTTTACCGATAAAGTTTCTACAAATGGCTCTGAGATAAAAATCACTCAAGGAAATTTGTTGATATACAGTTAAGAATCAAAGTTGTCTATGGAAAGATACATTGGTTTATCGTCAGCCAAACATTCTTCTGCAATAGTTACGATTTTGTAGAAATCCTGAATATTTCTGCTTTTCGGACTTATGAGGCTAAGGTTCATATCATACGATTTACCTTTCCATTCCAAAGTCCAGCTTTTATATCTCCTTCCTTCCACAGGTTCTATCAAAGATAAGTTTTCATCTATCTGCTCTTCAAAAATATTCTTTATCTGCATTATCTGTTCTTTACTTAATAAAAAATCTTTAAAAGCATCGTCTACTTTATTACCAAAAATTTCTCTTAATTTTCTTAAATAAAAAGAACCTAAAAATCCTGTTATATCATATATAGAAAAAAATTTATATTTATTTTGATATGAAAAAGTTTTGATATAATCTTTATCAAAAAAACTATAATTACTGAATATTATGCTTCGCATTATATCCTATTTTATTAATTTTATTATTGTTTTATCTCTTTGTACATCGCCGTCATTTCTCCAGATAGCTTTCTTAAATCCTTTGGCTTTTGCCCATTTCCCTGTGAAGGTTTCTTAGGCAGCTTCTTCATAAGACATACCAGTATCTACAGCTTTCCAGAAAGCTTTGAGATTCACCGATTGTCCCCCATAAGGATTATATACTCCGTCTGCTTTCCAGAAACCAAGTACTCCATCCGCTTCACCTATTTCTTTATTCTTCTTCATAAATTCATACGTGTCATCTAATATTACTTTACCTATTTCTGCAAATTTGTCGGTAATTTCTTTACTGATATTAATATCCCCATAAATAATTTTTTCTCCTGCATTTATAGGTAAGTTATGCAATGCTGCTTCTTCCGGTGACATAATCTGTAGGTACCCCGAGTGCTCCCCATTTATAAAATAATCAATATAAATTTCTTACCTTCTTTGGTTACTTTACGGGCCATTTTTAAAATTACTGTACCAAATTTATCTACTAATGACAGCTCTACTTCCGCCGCCTGCTCACCTAATCTTTCTATATCATCAATATAAAGGATTTTTCTACCCTTACGTTCAATGCCTGCTAATTCATTCAAGTATTTAGCTGCAGCTTCTTCGCCCATTTCATCAAGTTCTTTCGCAAATGCAGCAACTGCTTTTTTACTTCCAGTAAAAACCGTAAATCCTTTATATTCCAATCGTGTTATAAAGTTTCCATACGGAACATTCATTGGGGCTGCCTTCGATTGAAAACCAAGCTTAGGTTTAAGACCAAGATTCCCTAAAGTTTCTGCGGTTTCCCTGCTAAAGCCCAATCCTAAAAACTCTTTGGCTTTGGAAAGTTTATACCTTGCTTTTAAAAACCATTTTTGAAGCTCGTTCCAAACCTGTTGCAGGAATTTTTTCAACCCATTGCCTCCTTTTGAGAAAAGCTCCAGTAAAGCGGACAGTGCCCTGTATGCCTGATCCTTCCCATACTTTGCTGCGGCTGAGATTGCTGCTCCTACCTCTTTATTTACCGCTTCAACGATTTCTGCAATTTTGCCTAATTTAGCAGCTTTCAGAACCTGCGTAAAAGGTATAAAAAAACTACCAATAAAAGCAACTCCGCTACCGGCAATGTAGGCAACCCTTACCCAATCAAAATCTTCCTTACTGTGAGTCTTACAAAATCCAGCATTTTATGATACATTTCTGAAACCGCAGTTCCCAGGTTTTCCCAGAAATGTCCGCCAAATAAGAAATCACAAATGGTATCCAGCGTTTCCATAGCGCCCTGAAAATCCTGAGCGGCATTAAACGGAGCTTCTAAAATACTTCCTATAAACTTAGAAGCTGTTTGAGTTATTTATTTTGAAAAAAAGCAGAAAGGTTTTATATTGTTTAAATGCGAATAAAAACATATAGTTCAGACCTTTCTGCCAAGAGCTGGCAAGTTATAAAAAATATCCTA
>CAJYGB010000044.1 GCA_913774355.1 uncultured Chryseobacterium sp.
TAGGATATTTTTTATAACTTGCCAGCTCTTGGCAGAAAGGTCTGAACTATATGTTTTTATTCGCATTTAAACAATATAAAACCTTTCTGCTTTTTTTCAAAATAAATAACTCAAACAGCTTCTAAGTAAAATGTAAAATGTTTTTTTGATAAACACTCATAACCCATCACTCATTACGCCGCCTGTATTTCTAAACATTAAACTTTCTCTATCACGTCTCCGGCTTTCATCTTTTTCGTAATTTTGTTTCATGAATAAAGCAGATGTTTTAAAAGAAATTATAGAACGGAGAAGAAGTATTTTTCCCAAAGACTATACAGATACCGAAATTCCTCAGGAAATTCTGGAGGACATTTTACACTCGGCAACTCTGGCTCCCAATCATAAAAGGACCAAACCATGGCGTTTCAAAACCTTCAGAGGAGAAGAAAAGGCTAAGCTTGCCACCGAAATGCAAGCCATCTATAAAGCAACCCAGCCCGAACAGGTGTTTTTAGAGAAAAAGTACAACGATATCGGCTTTAAGATCAATAAAGCGGATGCTGTGGTTTCCATTGTGGTGAATTTCAGCGGAATGGTTCCGGAATGGGAAGAGATTGCCGCCGTTTCCATGGCTGTCCAGAATATGTATCTTACCTGTACCGCCAACGGAATCGGCTGCTACTGGAGTTCTCCGAAGCTGGTAGACCATCTGAAAGAATCCCTAACCATCGAAGAAAACCAAAAATGCCTGGGCTTCTTTTATATGGGCGTTGCAGATGCAATGTAACAATGTAACAATGAAATAGTGTAGCAATTTAACCATGCAGAGATCTGCCAATACAATGGGTAGCAATGTATCAGTGAAAGAATGAAAATAAGACAATGATACAACGATAAAAGGACTTTTCGGATAAATAAGGTTGTGCTGCTAAATTGGTAAACTGTTACATTTATTAATTGTTACATTTATTGATTGTCCAATAATTTTTTTTGTTTATCTTTGCACTCTTAAATATTTAACTGGGACGAGTTCCCGTAAAATTCAAACATTATGTCAGTAAAAATCAGATTACAAAGACACGGATCTAAAGGAAGACCTTTTTTCCACATCGTGGTTGCCGATTCCAGAGCTAGAAGAGATGGTAAATTCATCGAGAAGTTAGGAACATACAACCCAATTACAAACCCTGCAACTATCGATTTGAACGTTGATTCTGCCGTGAAGTGGTTAAACAACGGTGCTCAGCCAACTGATACTGCAAGAGCAATCCTTTCTTACAAAGGTGCCCTTTACAAAAAACACTTACAAGGTGGTGTGGCCAAAGGCGCTTTTGATGAAGCTGAAGCTGAAAAAAGATTCAATGCTTGGGTAGAGGCTAAAGATGCTAAAGTACAAGGTAAAGTAGAAGGTTTGGCAACTGCTAAATCCGATGCTAAAAAAGCGGCTTTGGATGCTGAAACTAAAGTAAACGAAGCTAGAGTTGCTGCTGCTGCGAAAGCTGAAGCCGATGCAAAAGCTGCTGAGGAAGCTGCCAATGCACCTGCTGAAGAAACTACAGAAGGAGAAGCTGCTGCTGAATCTACAGAAGAAAACACTGAAGCTTAAGAAAAATCCCGTATGCGTAAAGAAGATTGCTATTTATTAGGAAAAATCACACGCAGACACGGACTTGCGGGAAACGTTATCCTTAAACTGGATACCGATCAACCCGAGCTTTACAATAAACTGGAATCAATATTCGTTGAGATCAACGGATTATTGGTTCCTTTTTTTATTGCCAAATCCTCATGGAGCAAACTGGATGCTCTGAATATTGCCTTTAAAAATTCTACGGAAGCCGTGGTAGACCAGTCTTTAGGAAAAGACGTTTATCTTCCGCTCTCCACTTTGCCGAAACTTACCGGCAAACAATTCTACTATCACGAAATCATAGGATTTACCATTTTCGATGAAAACGACAATGACTGTGGTGTAATCCGGTCCGTGAATGACCAAACGGCACAGGTGTACTTTATTACCAATCTTGACGGTAAAGAGGTCGTAATCCCGATGATCAAAGACTGGGTTCTTGATGTAAACCGGGAAGAACGGTTCATCAAAATGCAGTTGCCGGAAGGACTTATCGATGTTTTCCTGGTACCTTCCAAGAAAGACGAATAATTTTTTTTGATAAAAAGACGGCACGAACTGAGAAAGCATGTTCACCTTTTGTTATATTACTCAACCTATTTTATTGCTTATTCCGAATTACTTATTACCCATAACTGCGGGTAATATAAATTCCTGAACCATTTTGTCAACCTGCGAATGGGCGTAAGGCTGTCCGTAAGCACTTGCGGTAATGACAATGACCAATGGCTGGTCTTTGAAAATCAAAATATAGTTTCCGCCATTTCCAGCACAATAATAAGCTTCGTATAATTTCCTGTTGGATTTGTATCTTTTGTTCCAAAACAAATATCCATAATATTCATCTTTTCTGCCGGTTATCTGATTTTGTTTGGTAAAAGTACTGTTGATCCAGTTTTTAGCGAGAATTTGTTTTTTGTTCCAGATTCCTTTATTTTTATAAAGCTGGCCGTATTTTGCAAAATCCAGTGCGTTCATCCTGATTCCTCCGGCTGTATTGGGAACGCCCTGTGGTGTATACTGCCATTCGTAATGCTTGATGCCAAGTGGCTTGAATAGTTTTTCATCAGCATATTTCTTCAAACCATTCGGAACAGATTTATTGATAATATCTCCTAAAACAACCACTCCGGCAGTAAAATAATGCCACCGATGATTAAGTTTTTCCTGAAAAGGCAGGTCCAGTGCAAACTTTACCCAGTCTGAAGCAGGATACATATTTTCTTCGTTTCCGGGACTGTAACTGTCTTCGTCATTTCCGTCGAATCCGGAACTCATTGTCAGAAGGTCTTTAATTGTAATTTGTTCTTTGGTTGTACTGAAATTTTTAAATTGATCAAGCTGGTAAAAAGCTTTAAGGGGTTCTGATTCATCTTTGATATAACCATCAGCAATGGCCTGCCCCATCAATGTAGAAGTAAAGGATTTTCCTACAGAACGCGGGTCGTGCAGCGTTGCCCTGTTTTCGCCATTAAAATATTCTTCAATTAATATTCCGCTGTTCTTTATAACAACGATGCTGTTTATCTTTTTAAAAATCCCTTGGTCTATAGAACCTTTCAGGAATTTTATTTTTTCTGTATCGTATTTTTCTTTAGAAATAGAAAATTCATTGTAAGGAAGTATTTTATTTAAAACAATGTTTGAAATATCAATTTTTGGATTTCTTACAACGTTAAGTTTCAGGCTTCCGGAGGCTATTACTTCACCTGCTTTTACCGTTTCGGTTTTTACATAAGGGCGGATTTCCATCTTCAGCGTATGGCTGCCATCCGAAAGCGCCTGATCCCCGCCATTATTCAGAAACCGGTTCCAGAAAGATTCGCTCCAGGAGCCCTGCCCGTTCATATTGTCTATAAAAGGTCGATTTAACGAAGTCGCTTGATCCTGAACTTCGGATTGCGGAGCTCCCGGCATCAGATTGCTTTTATAAGTTTCTTTTCCGTCTACAAACAGGGTAAATTGGTAATTTCCACTTTTGAATAAGGAATCTACCGGAGTTTCCGGCGAAAGAAAATGTTTATAATTGGTAAGAGAATTGTCAAAATAAGCAACGAAAAAAAGATTGCTTTTGTTGGTAAACGTATAAGAACTTAAAAAATCTTCCTGCTTTAAAACATCATTCCCAATTTTCTTATCGGTAAAAAATATTTTGCCGATATTCTTTTTCTGTAATTCTGTTTTTATACCTTCAGTTTCCACAATATTCGCTATTTGTCCGAAAGAAAAGGAATACATCATCAGTACAGATAAAAACAGCAACAGGTTGAATTGTCTTGAAAACTTGGGCATAGATTTAATTTTATCTGACAAAATTAGACTTTGGTTCTCGAAGAAAATAGAATAGAATTAACATTATAATTTGTGGGAAAGCGCTGTTAAGTTAGAATGTTTTTATATTTTAAAGGTGTGATCCCGACGTTTTCCTTGAAACAACGGATAAAATGGCTTTGGTCTGAAAAACCACATTCTAAAGCGACTTCCGCTAAGGATTCAAAATCATTTAAAATCTTCAAGGATTTTTCGACTTTCAGTTTTCTTATATATTCTCCCAAATTACATTGAAAGTACTTCTGAAAATCACGGCTTAAATGCATTGGATGAATATTCAAATGTTGTGAAAGTTCTGTAAGGGTCAGTTTTTCCGTAAAACTTTCGTGGAGGATCTCATCAATCTCATTAACCCAAACAGGCTTTTTTTCAGGAGATTTCTTCACATTGGACAATCTGCCGAAAAGATTCAACAAAATCTGATTAATGTTCAATTCAAACAAGTTATCATTTAGTTTTGATTCTTTGAAAATCTGATACATTAATAATATGATCATAGGATTTTTAATATTATGGCTTCCTTCCGCCAAATCTTTCGGAAGGTGAAATTTTTCAAACCAATTTTCTGTAATTTCAATGTGAAAACCTCGTGTAAAAAGATCCGGTTTGATGTTGTAATGCGCATCTTCCCAATGATGATAAAGTAAGGTTCCTGCTGAGCAATCGTATACTTCTTTTTTATTTCCTTCCCTGATATTTCCCTGAAGCAGAAAAGTAAAATATGGGTTTTCGTGATAATGCCAATCGACATAAGGATACGTATATTCGGTATCAGTAATAGTCAATCCGTCAAAGTCGAGCTTTTCATTGATCTGTCCGAAAAATTCGCCGTTACGAAGGTTTTTCATGCGATAGCTTTTGAATTAAATTTTCAATCTGTTGATACATCTTATTGAAAAATATTTTCCGGTCCCTGTTTCCGGAAGTATTCATCGATTTTGAATTTCTGATCTGGTGCTCAAAATAATTCAGGGTCTCTTTGCAGGTTTTTTCATCATTGATGAGGATGTAGCCAAACATATTCGTAGGAATCGCAAAAAGCGACTGCTGCGGGTGATGGAAAAAGATGTCGTTGGACAAGTGCATCAGCTCATTTTCGTACAGATGGAATTTCGGATTGTTTTCGGTTTTCCGTTCTATGTATCCGATCAGCTCCTTTAATTCTTCCAATATAACCATGGCTTCCTTTTTTTGAAGAAGTCCCGTTTCAAAATAATACACAATCTGCTGCAGAATGCTTGATACCGTCATATCATTCCACAATTCCACTACATGCTGTTCTTCATATCTCTGTTTTAGCTCCTGCGTTGCCGGCTCAAAGTCGGGTGGTGAAAATTGCAGAAAAGGAATAAATACCTGTCTTGAGTTTAATAAATTCATCCACACATAAACTTTAAAACGGGAAAGCAGCGTATCCGAAAGCGTATAGAAAAAAGGAATGTCTTTGGCAGAGTAATAAATGATCATCCCTTCTGAAAGAGGAAGGTTCTCAAAAACATTCAGGTTGTGCTTAAAGAAAGACTGCAAATCTCCTGTTTCCGTAACCGCTTTGGTTTTCTGCACTAAAATCTGATGATCCGAAGTCAGGAACTGATTCAGGGAGATCTGATAATGTCTTGCGAGTTCAAGGGCTTCCTCAAAACTGAATTTAGCTTTCAGGGAAGTTCTGCGGTGCGCGGCGTCATAGCTTATATTCAGGATGTTTGCAATTTCGTCGTTCAACGATTTGTCGGCAATTTTTTTTCGGATTTCCTTAAGCAAGCGTTCCTGATGCATGGTTTTGCGATTTTCACAAATGTAGGTATTTATTTTAATTTTTTTTCACATTCGTCTTGGCGTCTTATCCTTATAATTTTGATTTAACAATTATAAATTAATGAATTATGAGAAGACTGTGTTTTTATTTATGCTTTGTTCTGATGATGATTAACTGTGCCGGTTTTAAGAATACCGGAAGTACTCACGGTGTCCTAAGCAGAGAGAATGTAAGCCGCATAGACGGAAGTTATAACAATTATCCTGTTGAAGGAGATCCTGGATATGTTGATGGTCTCGCTGATATTTTTGATAGAAATAAGGATATGTTCACCCGTAGGAATAAGTATGATACTAGGGCGGTACATTTTAAATTAAAATCTATCAGCGAAGATAAAATGAATGTGAAAATTTACAGAAAAGAAGAATTGTTATTTGATAAAGACATGAAGATGAAGCTGAAAAATGATGGTTTTTTATATTTAAAAGAGAAGAGACTTATGTTGGATGGTCTTCCTTTGATCTTCGGTGGCTGGAATGTCCAGAAGTCCCGCTTTACCGTAGACGAAAATAATAGGCTGACCGTCGAAATCAATTATTTTTTCTTCCGCGGAGCAATGATCGTCATGAACGATTGGAAAACATTCCATTATCACTTAACTTTTGAAAAACAGAAACCATGAGAACAATACCTTATCTTTTAATTGCTTTAAGATTCATTTTAGCGCCGGTTATTGCTTTCGTTGCTTATTACACCGATGAAAATGCCAGGCATTTAATTTTAATCCTGATGTATTCCGGAATATTGACCGATATTTTTGACGGAATTATCGCCCGCAAGGCTGGCGTCTCTTCTGAGAAACTGAGGAGGCTTGACAGCCAGACCGATCTCGTATTCTGGCTGTCATTAGGATTTGCCGCCTACTTTTTAAATTCTGATCTGATCAGAAATCACTGGAAAATTATTTCTGTTATTTTCATAATGGAGGTGCTGTGCTATATCATAAGCTGGATGAAATTTGGCAAAGAAACCTGTACGCATGCGTTTTTATCGAAAATGTGGGGACTGAGTCTGCTGCTTGCCTTCACTTATCTTATTGGATTCGGAACAGTCGGTTGGGCTTTTTATCTTATGGCAGGATTGGGATTCGTTGCCCACGCAGATGTTATTTTAATTATTTTAATCCTTCCGAAATGGCAGTATGATGTTCCGAGCTGCTATCATGCCTGGAAAATCCGAAAAGGAAAACAGCGGAAAAAATCGGTTTTCTTTAACTGATTTGTATGTAGAGCATTATTTTTTGTGCAATAATTGATAAGGACTTTTTAATTCAGGCAGCGCAGTCATAAGATTGCGCTGTTTTTTTGTACCTTTGCAGACATTAATTTTTACACAAAAATTTTAATCAACAAATGAAAAAGCAGACCATTAGGGAAATCCTACAGGATTACAAGAAAGTACTACATCATGACATTACGGTTTACGGCTGGGTGAGAACATTCCGGGCCAATCGCTTCATCGCGCTTAATGATGGTTCTACAATTAATAATTTGCAGATTGTTGTTGATTTCGAAAATTTCGACGAAGAAATTATCAGTAAGATCAGTACCGCTTCTTCCCTGAAAGTAGTAGGCGAAGTGGTCGAAAGCCAGGGAGCCGGGCAGGCTGTGGAAATTATCGCTAAGAAAATTATTATTTTAGGCGATAACTTTACGGAAGATCGGGATAAAACCATTCTTCAGCCTAAAAAACACTCGCTGGAAGTTTTGAGAGAGCAGGCGCATTTAAGATTCAGGACGAATCTGTTTGGTGCGGTTTTCAGAGTGCGCCATGCCGTGAGTTTTGCGGTACATTCATTTTTTAACCAAAACCAGTTCTTTTACATCAACACGCCGGTAATCACCGGTGCCGATGCGGAAGGAGCAGGTGAAATGTTTGGGGTAACCAATTTTGATTTAAATAACATTCCGAGAGACGAGCAGGGAGACATCGATTTCGCCCAGGATTTCTTCGGAAGAAAAACCAACCTTACCGTTTCCGGACAGCTTGAAGGAGAGACAGCTGCGATGGGATTGGGAAGAATTTATACCTTCGGACCGACGTTCCGTGCAGAAAATTCAAATACGACGAGACACCTTGCCGAATTCTGGATGATCGAGCCGGAAGTTGCTTTCAATAACCTGGAAGACAACATCGACCTGGCGGAAGATTTCCTGAAATATGTAATCCAGTATGTGCTGGATAACTGCAAAGACGATCTTGATTTCCTTGACAAGCGTTTTGCCGAAGAACAGAAATCAAAGCCGGAAAAGGAAAGAGCAAAAGAAGGACTGATCGAAAAGCTGGAAAATGTGGTGGCTAAAAGATTTAAAAGAGTAAGTTATACGGAGGCCATCGAAATTTTATTAAATTCTAAAGAAAATAAAAAAGGGAAATTCCAGTATCCTGTGGAAGAATGGGGAACGGATCTTCAGTCTGAGCATGAAAGATACCTGGTGGAGAAGCATTTTGAAAGTCCGGTGGTACTGTTCGATTATCCGAAAGAGATCAAGGCTTTCTACATGAAGCTGAACGATGACAACAAAACCGTTGCGGCAATGGACGTTCTTTTCCCGGGGATCGGAGAAATCATCGGCGGTTCCGAAAGAGAGGCAAGACTGGATGTATTGAAGCAGAAAATGGCCGAAATGCACGTTGACGAGCATGAACTTTGGTGGTATCTGGATACCCGGAAATTCGGTTCTGTGCCGCATGCCGGTTTCGGATTAGGACTGGAAAGACTGGTGCTTTTCGTAACGGGAATGACGAATATCAGGGACGTAATCCCTTTCCCGAGAACGCCGAAAAATGCAGAATTCTAAGAATTTCTTTAAAACATACCAAAATCCTTCTGAAATACCGGAAGGATTTTTTTATTAACTTTACTAAAAATTTACAAATGAGTACCATTACCATCCATACGGAAAACGAAAACCAGATCAATCTTCTGAAGGCCCTTTTGAAAGAGCTCAAGATCAGTTTTGAAATTAATAAAGAAGAAAATCTAACGGATTGGCAGAAGGAAAGAATTATGAAAGGAATTTCAGATATTGCGGAAGGTAAATTTTCTTCCAGTGAGTCTGTAAGTAAAAAAGCCAGAAAATGCTTAGGGTAATCTGGTAGCATCAGGCTGAATCTGACTATTTTGATACGTTAAAATATTGGATTGGTCACAACCGATCTGATAAATTAATAAGGGAAGTCGAAAAGAAAGAGAAACTGATCTCCAAAAACCCGGACATGGGTTCCATCTCTGAAATAGAAGGCATACGATATGTTTTAATTGATAAAAATTTTCCCTCTATTACAGAACGAATAAAGATGTCGTTGAAATTCTAGCCTTTTGGGACAACCGGAGAAACCCTGAAAATCTAAATGTAAAGTAGCATGACTTCGATGTTATCTGAGCTCTTATATTTAAGATCGTTAATAGTATTTTGACCAAAAAAACTTCCGGCATCCGGTTTCCTTCTTCAAGCCCTTCTTTTAAAGATAAAAAATAAGAAATAGTTATCAGTCTTTTTTAGAATAAAAACGTAAAAAAGCCCTGGCGATCATGCATCAGGGCTTTTTCTGTTTATTTTAAATAGCTTATTATGTGGGATTGAGTACAAAAATCGTGCTAAAAATTATTTTTTTCAAAAAAAATCATTAAATTCGTAGAATATGTTATGTTAAAACACCATTCTATAATATGCTAAAACAACACTTACAACTCAAATTAGGACAGAAGCTGGCTCCCCAGCAGATTCAGCTGATGAAGCTGATCCAGCTCCATACATTGGAATTTGAGGAGGAACTTGAAAGAGAATTGGAAGAAAATCCGGCATTGGAAATTGCAAAAGAAGAATCCCAGGAAGATGAATATGCCTCGCTTGAAGATTCCTACGAAACCGAAGGAACGGAAAGCATCGAAACCGATTTTGATGTCGATCAGTATCTCTACGACGACGAACCAAACTATAAGACCGCATCCAGCAATTATTCTTCAGACGACGAAGAATTCGATAATGAAAGCCTTTTAACAGAGGGGCAGTCGTTGTATGATTATCTGCTTGAGCAGATTCACCTTGTAAACATCAGCGAAGAAGACGAGAAAATTGCAGAATATATCATTGGTAATCTTGATACCGACGGTTACCTGAGAAGGGAGATAAAGTCCCTTGTGGATGATCTGGCATTCTCCCAGGGAATTTATACGACGAAGGAAAATGTAGAAGACATCCTTGAAAACTATGTACAGAAGCTCGATCCGCCGGGGGTAGGGGCAAGAGGGCTACAGGAATGCCTTCTGTTACAGATCGAGAAAAAAGTAAGTTCGGATAAAGCCGTTTCCTTGGCGGCCAATATTCTGAGATATCAGTTTGATGCTTTAACCAATAAGCATTACAACAAAATCATCCAGAAATACGATATTGAAGAGGAGGATCTTCGGGATGCATTGGATGAAATTTCAAAATTATCCCCGAAGGTCGGTGGAAACTTCGATACCCAAACGATCACCATCAATCAGGAAATCATTCCGGATTTTGTAATCCAGGTAAAGGACGGACAGGTAATCCCGATGCTGAACAGCAAAAATGCCCCGACATTAAGGGTATCTGAAGAATATAAAGATATTTTATCTACGTATTCACACGATAAAAACTCTTCGGAACATAAGCAGGCAGCTTTATTCATCAAACAAAAACTGGATGCGGCAAAATGGTACATCGATGCCATCAACCAGCGTCAGAACACATTATTGCAGACCATTACGGCCATTGTAAAATTCCAGAAAGATTATTTCCTGACCGGTGATGAAAAGTCACTGAGGCCAATGATCCTGAAAGATATCGCTGATATTACCGGTTTTGATATTTCAACAATTTCAAGGGTAGTAAAAAGCAAATATGCCGATACGCCGAACGGAATTATTTATCTGAAAGATTTATTCTCTGACAGTTTAACAAATGATGATGGGGAGGAAGTTTCCACGAAAGAAATCAAGACCCATCTTCAGGAAGTGATCAGCAAAGAA
Organism: uncultured Chryseobacterium sp.; assembly: GCA_913774355.1. Lineage (GTDB taxonomy): Bacteria > Bacteroidota > Bacteroidia > Flavobacteriales > Weeksellaceae > Chryseobacterium. The sequence goes on from CAJYGB010000044.1 coordinate 10,759, forward strand.
AACAAAAGAAAACCACTTACCGACGATGCGCTGGTGGTGATCCTGAAAGAGCAGGGGTACAACATTGCCCGAAGAACGATCGCCAAATACCGCGAACAGCTTAATATACCGGTAGCGAGATTAAGAAAAGAACTTTAAGTATAAAAAAAGCATTTCCATCGGAAATGCTTTTTTTATACTCGCCAGGTTAATTTGCTTTTATATTTTCCAGTCCAAGTTCCTTTATCGAAACTTCGTGCATTTCCACTTTTCTTATTTTTCCGGAGATGGTCATCGGAAATTCATCTACGAATTTCCAATATTTCGGAACTTTGTAATGGGCAATTTTTCCGCTGCAGTATTTCTGCAACTCTTCTTCGGTTACCTTGAATCCTTTTCTCACCTTTACCCATGCCATAACTTCTTCCCCGAACTTTTCACTCGGAACGCCGATGATCTGAACATCCAGAATATTCGGATAGGTGTATAAAAAATCTTCAATTTCTTTTGGAGAAATATTTTCACCACCACGGATAATCAGATCTTTTATTCTTCCGGAAATGGTAATATAGCCTTCCTCATCCATTACCGCCATATCGCCGGTGTGCATCCATCTTCCTTCATCAAGAACTTTTTTGGTGTTTTCGGGATCGTTCCAGTATTTTAGCATAACGGAATAACCTCTTGTACACAGCTCTCCGTGTTCGCCACGCGCAATAATTTTTCCGTTTTCATCAATGATTTTTATTTCCAGATGATCCTGCACAGTTCCTACCGTATGCACCTGCTTTTCAAATGAAGTTCCGATCAGGGTTTGTGTAGAAACAGGGGAGGTTTCTGTCATTCCGTAGCAAATGCTCATTTCCTTGATATTCATAAGATTTTCCACCTTTTTCATAATTTCAGGCGGACAGACGGAGCCTGCCATGACACCTGTCCTTAAACTTGAAAAATCAAAGGTTTCGAAGTTTTTTACCGCTAGTTCAGCAATAAACATGGTCGGAACGCCGTAGAGCGATGTGCATTTTTCGTCAGAAACAACTTTTAAGGTGATTTCAGGATCGAAACTGTCATTCGGAATCACCATGCATGCACCGTGGGCAGTACAGCAGATATTCCCGATTACCATCCCGAAGCAATGATAGAAAGGAACAGGAATGCAGACCCTGTCTTTTTCGGTGTATTTCAGACGGATCCCGATAAAGTAGCCGTTGTTCAGAATGTTGTGGTGGGAAAGTGTAACGCCTTTCGGGAAACCCGTTGTTCCCGAAGTGTACTGGATATTTACCGGATCATCGAACTGCACATGCTCTTCAAAACTGTGCAAAGTGTCATCCGAAATTTCATGTCCGTTATTCAAAAATTCATCCCAATTGTCATCAAAGAAAATTTCAGATTTTAAGGTTGAGCAAAATTCTCTTGCGTCGGCGATCATCTGCTTATAATCGCTGGATTTAAAAGTAAGGGATGAAAAAATATGGGACATTTCAGATTGATTGATCACAAAAATCAATTCACTCGTTCTGTAGGCAGGATTTATATTGACTAAAATAACTCCGATTCTTGCGGTGGCATATTGAAGTAGTACCCATTCATAGCGGTTGGAAGACCAGATACCGATACGGTCTCCTGTTTTGGCACCGAGAAAAATGAGGGCTTTCGCTACCGCTGTCGTTTGGTTGTAAAATTCCTGATACGTAGCACGGTAATTCTGGTGAACACATATTAAAGCTTCCTGATCGGGAAATTTTTCAACGGTCCGCCTGAAATTATTTCCGATCGTTTCACCCAATAACGGAATGCCGGAAGCTCCATGAACATAAGATAATTGCATAGAATGAAAGATTTGGTGAAATAAAATTAATAATAAAATCTTACATTCCGGCTTTACGGATTAAATTTCCTGTGAATCGATTTCTTTCAGTTGACTAAGATTCCGGTCGAGCTTTTTAATGATAATTCCATACACAACCCTATAGTACAGCCAGACCATTACTACCGTAAAAACCGTACTGATCACCATTCCGGCAATAAAACCAACAATGGTGGAATTGGTAATCTCGATCTTCTGGGTATTGAGGATATAGAATACAAATACGGTAAAAATGGAAGTGAAAGTAACCAGTAAGATAATATTAATGAGAATAAATGCATTTACCGTCTTTTTAAACTGAATGATTTTAAGGATAAATTTTTTCAGGTTTTCCTCTACCTTGATGCCTTTGTAGTTCTGATAAAACCGGAACACAAAATATGCCGTTACGGAGAGGCTCACTATTTTCAGTACAAGATAAATAGTATCAAATGTAAGTTCCAGCTCCGAAGTTTTCTGTACACCGAGCCTTTCGAGAATATTGAGAAACGAACTGGCTTCTTTTCCCTGGATAATGTAAAAGAGACCGATTAAGGTAAAGAAAAGAAATTCAGCTACACTTATCCAGAAAATGTATTTCACATAATTCCGTGATTTCCTGTTGAGCATCTGAAGGATTTCATCGCTGCCGTATTTTTTCTGAACAGGTTGTTCCTGCCATGTCTTTTTAAAGCTGTCTAAATCAAATTCAGGCATATTTTTCCATCTGTTCTTTAAGGGTTTTCTTTAATCTGTTCATTTTCACACGCGCATTCACTTCGGTGATCCCGAGGTTTTCTGCAATATCCTTATAAGGCAAATCGTCCAGATACATCATTACAATTGCCCGTTCTACGTTCGGAAGTGTCTTGATAACCGTGTACAAAAGGGATATCTGCTGCTGTTTTTCGTCATCATCTTCGATAAAATCGGCATGGTTGATGTCCAGCTCATTGGTGGGCAGGCTTTTGCTTTTTTTTCTGAAAAGGGTAATAGCTGTATTCAGGGCTACCCGGTACATCCAGGTAGAAATTTTGGAATTCCCTTTAAAAGAATCATAGCTTCTCCACAGCTGTAAAACGATTTCCTGGAAAAGATCTTCTTCATCCTCAAGGGAATTGGTGTACAGGCGCGAAACCTTGATAATCAGGCCCTGATTATCCTTGATAAGCTGCGCAAATTCTTTTTCCTTTGAAGCCAATGCTGATGTAATAAATGGTTGCACGAAGATAAAAAATAAATCTAATAATGTAACAATTTATCAATGTACCAATGTACCAATGTGTCAATGTGTCAATGTGTCAATTTGAAGATAGTTGCTTAGATTTAATATGCAGTGCTCATTAAGCGGGATCGTATGATTGTTATACTGTCAGATTGGTAAACTGTTACATTAAATCGCTATCTTTGCAGCCACGAGAAAATCGGCCTGTTGATTCTTGCTTCGGTAAGGGTAGGAAAGTCCGGACACCGTAGAGCAGCAAAGCGGATAACCTCCGTCACCCGTGAGGGTAGGACCAGTGCAACAGAAAGAATGTACAGTTCGGCTGTAGTGAAACCAGGTAAACTCTTTGTGGTGCAATGATAAGTATATCGGTTCTTTTCAGTAATGAAAATAGGGGTGGCTCGCTCTGAAAGCCGAGGGGTAATCAGCTAAAGTCATGCAGCAATGTATGACACAGATAAATAACAGGCATCCTGTTCTTGTAATGGGATACAAAATCCGGCTTACAGATTTTCTCGTGATTTTTTTGAAAGTTTATGGATATATAAAAATGCGGAGCCGAGCTCCGCATTTTCTATAGGTTATTTTTACTAAGACCAATCATTGAATTTGATAATAGCCTTAAAAATAACGTAAATTCAATAATATTTAATTTATAGAGGTCCTAACTTAACTACATATTAGATCTTTTTGTGAAACAGGCTTTCTATCCACCATTCTTTTGATAAGATTATTAAAGATTGTTTGCTTTGATTGGGACCGATTTATTCTGAAACAAAACTCACTTAAATATCGGTTGATATTAGAATCCGATACCCACGA